>CAWJIL010000017.1:0-560809 GCA_963842925.1 uncultured delta proteobacterium | reverse complement strand
TCCCTTCAATACAGGCTTTGCTGGATTCGGAGATACATGACATGCAGTCGGAGCTCATAAAACTTGCTGCGACCATTGAGAAAGGTTTGTCATGGGAAGCTGCGGTTGAGAAAATCCCTTTGCCGAAAGTTCCGGAAGAAGGACTCGTGGCCATGTACCGTGACCAGGTCATGCAGCTTGCAAAACACTGCCTGGCCACCGGAATATTATCTGAAAGTACTCTGGCTAACTGCCCGGTCCAGGTACTTCCCGTGCCCTTTTTTCTATCTGCCATCAGAACGGCATCCAGTTACAGTGTTCAGCCCGATCATCCACCGACAGGGGGCATCTTTTATGTCATCAATGCAGACAATCCAGCGGAATCCCACAAGGCATATCAGCGGGAGTTTAAAATTCTTACTGCACACGAAACCTATCCGGGGCATCACTTTTTAGATACGGCCCGGTTAGACCTCAGCCGACCACTCAGGCGTTGTATTGAAAGACCTATTTTCTATGAAGGCTGGGCTTGTTTTGCAGAGAAGCTCATGCAACTGACCGGATATCTCCACAACACACAGGACCAGATACTACTGGCGCGGCGGCGACTGTGGCGTGCCGTGAGAGGAAAAGTGGATCTGGGTCTTCAGACCGGCACTATGGATTTTCCCAAAGCCATAGAATACTTGATGAAAACCGGCATCAATAAAGAAGACGCCGCCGCCGTGGTACGTAAATACCCTTTGAACCCAGGTTATCAACTATGCTACACTCTGGGATTCAAACGGTTTTCAACGCTGTTCAAGACACATGGTCAGGACAATTTGACAGGGTTTGTCAAGCACGCTGTGTCACACGGTGAAATCGATTTCGAAGATCTTGAACGGATTCTTACCTTAACCTGAACAAAAAAGAATTTTTATCACGAAAACACGAAAGGTCGAAAGCACGAAAAAGACCATGAACGGTGATAGCGAGCAAATCAAAAAGGTAAAATTCTTACCGAGATACGAAGCACTGCCACACGGAAGGACATTCATCACAGTTTGCTGAGAAATTCTTCAGTTATTTGAACATTTGATATTTAGATTTGTTTCGTATTTCGATATTCGTATTTAGAATTTTTCACATCAAGGAGGATCCATTGAACCGGAATGACGTGATTGGTTACCACTCGGAATGGAACCTGGGCAGCCCAGGCGGATGGGATTATCAGCGCATAACGCAGGATATCGGCAAAGCAGTCTGGGACAAGCTGTCCAGGAAATACAAATTGGGTGTGGAATTGAATTTTGAGCACCCACTTTTCTATCCCGTCCACAGTTTTGTAGACATGCTTTTAAAAGCACACCGAGTGCGAGAAGGCTCAAACCCGGGACTGATAGCAGTTGTAGCCGAAGAAGAAACATTGGCAGATGTTATCGAGAATATTAACCTGGCAAAGCACCTGCAGGCAGTGGATGGTATTTCCAGCGCCCTCATGGCACCGCATGAACTGGCGTTGGAAAATGACCGGGTTTGCTACAAGGGGCAGCCAGTATCCGTTCTTTTCATGGATTTCAACACCGATGTACTTTTAAATCTGCATCGTAAGCAAAATCTGTCACCGGTCCTGAAAGCCGTGGCTGAAAACAGGGTTATCAACCCCAGGGGAACCGAACCGATAAATGCCAAAAGCGTTTTTGAAATATTAACCGATCCCCAAACAAACTCCCGGTTTCACAAAGAGACCATCCTGCGCACACCATGGACAAGGCAGTTTTACGATCGTCGCACCAAAGACCGGGATGAAAGGGAGATTACCGATCTCATTTCGTGGACCCACCAAAACTGGGAAAATCTGGTACTCAAGCCCGAACGCGGATATTCCGGAAAAGGTGTTCGTGTGGGGGGTGTCAACCCTGACGCAGACGAAGCCATCAACCTGGCGCTGGAAACAGGCGACTATATTGTCCAGGAAAAAATTCCACTCTCCTTGTGGGCAGAGGACATGCCGGAATTTGATCAAGACGAGGGTATCATCAAGGCCATCCAATACCAGACGGATTTCCGGTGTCTGTTCGAAGATAGGCACATGTTTGGCTTTGTTTGTAGATATGGATCTGTCCCAACAAACGTCGGGAGTGGTGGCGGGTTTCAGCCCATGGCGATCTTAAACGCCGACATGTCCGTCCGGGAGGCGACCCTTCGTGTGAATGAAGCGATCCTGAACATGGACCCTTCGGATGTTCTGGAAGCTGTGGAACTTCAAAAAAAACTGGCCATCAGTGAACAATTTACCTATCTTCTCGGACCGGTAAAAATGGCTTTGAGACCCAGAATTATTACATCGGGTCAAATTGAATACCTGAAGCAGTATTGTTCCGGCATATGGTCAGACTGCCTTACATTGGAAAAGATGTGGCTTGGCGGCGACCTTGAGAACATCATCAACATCGAAGCCGAAGAGCTCGACATTGCCAGATCACAGCCATGGGGAGGTTCTCCAGCCATTCTTGCTTCAGACGGCATTTTCAGCTTTGGAGCCCATAAGCAATCATGAAACACCTTACCGATGAAAACTGGTGGATGTCTATTTTTGATGATGTTTACCTGCAGACGGACGCGCGCTCGGTGTGTGACGACCACTTGACTTGCGAAGAAGTAAACTTTTTGGAAAAGGGTCTTAATATTTCCAAACACTCGCGGATACTGGATCTTTGCGGTGGCCAGGGGCGCCATGCACTGGAACTCTCACGACGGGGGTTTTTAAATATTACCGTGTTCGATTATTCAGGCTATCTGTTATTGAACGGCAAAAAGAATGCTGACGGAGAAAACCTGGCGGTGACATTTATCCGCGGGGATGCACGAAATATTGGATTACAAGAGGGCGGTTTTGATTTTATCATGCTCATGGGCAGCTCTTTTGGTTATTTTATACGCGAAGGTGAAAACAGGAAAATTCTCACGGAGTCTTTTCGTCTGCTCATGCCACAGGGATTAATATTACTCGATCTGCCCGATAAAAATCATGTTATAGATAATTTCAAGTCACATGTGCATCACAGGGTCAATAATCAGCTCGAAGTCAGCCGTGAACGAAAACTGGAAAAGGATGTTATCTATTGTCGCGAGAAGGTTATAACTGCCTCAAATGATTGTATTCGCGACAATGTTTTTTGTACGAGACTATACAGTCAACAACATATTCAAGACATGCTACAGGATGTCGGATTTCATGATGTCCGATTCAAAACCGATTTTATGCGCCGGGACAAACTCGGTGATTACGGTTGTATGACCAACCGTATGGTTGTTTTGGCAAGCAAGGGCTGACAGCCAGCCAGCGATAAGCCCGGGGTCCAACCCAGACAGACAGAAGTTATCTCAAAAAAAGGGTTTTGGTTCAAGTTCAAGGCGGGCCCGAGCTTCAACCCGCAGGCATACTGTGGTATTCCGAGGAGTTGAAGCAAGGGACCAACACAGAAATTGGGCCAAAAAACTTTTTTGAGATAGCTTCTAGCAAATATCAGTCAGGGCTTATCCCGCCGCCGGCATTCTTTCTAAATGGCATCCAGGTCAACCCAAAAACTTCCAGGGTAATATCCGTGCTTTTGGGTTTTATGCTGATTTCCTCCAGTTTTTCGACATCCGTATCCAAGGACAGCTCAATCGTATCGATATCCTCCTGCAGGCGTTCGTCGAGCTCAGTCAATTGCAGACGGATAGACTCAGCCCTCTCTGTGGCCCTGGCCACATCCATTTTTTCTTTTTTAACGCGGCTGGCGGATCTCATAGCGGTTCCAACCCGTGAAGCCGATGTGGCGCTCACAGCCTTGCGGCCCAGAAATGCACCCAGAATGGCGGTGCCAAAGGAAATTGCGGTCTGCATTTTCGAGGCTTTGGCCTGCTCGGATTCTCTGTCAATGGCTTGCTCGGAGCGCATCAGCCGATCTTTTAAGGTGGTGAAGCGCTTGCTGTATTTTCTGCGCAGTTTCTCAACCTCCAGATCGCGTTTTTCACGCATTGTCTGAGCCAGTCTCGATCGAAACTCGCCTTCGGATTCACCCAGTTGACTGGTTATGCCAAAACGTTTTGAATGCAACAGCAATTTTGGCCGGTTTTGACGTACCCAGCGTAACAAGTCCTTGTTCCACTTGCGGTAGCTGGTGACCTTGGATGCTGCTGCAGGCAGATCTGCATACTGCCCTCCAGGCATGGGCATGGTTTCAAGAGCGAAAGGATCGACCTCTATCGCGCTGTCCCAGTCCAGAGCAACCGGGCCGTCTTCCAGCTGGGCGGCAAGGGCCAGTGTATCGGTGGTCTCCACCTTATATTTGGCGCTGGTATAATGGACATCCATACGACCGATAACCCCCGGATAATACACCACACCATGACCGGCGCCGGAGACGGGCATATAGAAGGTTTCAATACCCGGCGGCATTGTTTGCGGGCCTGATGCAAGCTGAACAGGTTCAACCGTTTTTGGCGGATCGGCGGCTGAAGGCGCGCCAGCCAGGTTGTTGACGGCTGTTGCCCGGCTTGATTTTTCTTTTTTCAGGGTCTTGATCTGCTCCCGTGTCATGGGGCCGCGCAAATAGGACAGGGCCCAGCGGGTTTGGAAAATAACGGGTTCATTTTCGTGCACGTTATGCAAGAGAAACACCCGCTTACCCAGGCCCGCCAGAATTTCTTCCATACGGCTGCGGTCAAATCCACCACCTGCGGCAGCCCCCTCAAGACCTTCCAGAACCCGTCCTTTGTCACGTTCGGTCTGAAGACGACCGATAAACCACGTACCGGTATTGGAAAGTCCTTTATAGTCCAGATCCACCGGATTTTGGGTAGACAGCACAACACCCAGCCCATATGCACGTGCCTGCTTCAACAGGGTCAAAAGAGGTGTCTTGGAGGGTGGATTGCTAATGGGGGGGAAATAGCCGAAAATCTCATCCATATACAAAATAGCACGTAGGCTGGAAGTGCCGGCCTGGGTTCGCATCCATCCGATAATTTCGTTTAAGAGCATGGAAACAAAAAACATCCGTTCGGTATCCGATAGATGACTGATGGTAAAGATGGAAGCGCGGGGTTTTCCCTGGGCCGTGTAAAGCATCTGTCCAATGTTGAGGGGGGAGCCTTCCATCCAGGATTCAAAACCCGGTGATGCCAGGAGATTATTCAGACGCATGGCAAGGGAGAATCGTTCTTTGGCTGGGTAGAACATCTCCAGGTCCATTACACCAATACGTTGGAACGGCGGCGTCTGGATGGCATGGATCAGACCGGCAATATCGAGACTTTTGGAGTCAGACCAGGCAGCTTCAAGGATCTTGGCAATCAGGATGTGCTCCCGGCTGGTGATGGGATCTGCTTCAATACCTAAAAGAGCCAGAAGACCCGTGGCTGTCGTCTGGATACAATCGCGAAACAGGTCGGGTTCTCCCTGAATTGCAGGCGGCGGGGGCGTAAAGGACTTTAGAACACTTACCGGCTCTCCTGCATGACTGCCCGGGGTGTACACGGTAAAATCTGCCGCAGCTTTCAGACGTGCCATGCGTTCCGGTGCTTGCCCCCAATCGGCGAGTCCTTTGCGCCAGGTTTCAGCCTGCTTGGCAGCGAATTTGTCGATGCTGAGCCCTTTGTTCAGGGCATCCTGGGCGTTCACCCAGGGTTGAAAATCCTTGGGCTTAAGATCCGGAAAGTTCAAAAGGAGGTTGGGCAGATCTCCTTTGGGATCGATAGCTATAACGGGAATATTGTCGATCAACGCCTCTTCCAGAAGACCAATGCCAAGTCCTGTTTTACCACTGCCGGTCATACCGATGATGACGGCGTGGGTGTTGAGGTCTTTGGAATCGTAGAGGATCAGATTTTCCTTAAGTGTGCGGGTGGCCGGATCATATTCCTTGCCAAGATAAAATGCGCCGAGTTTTTCGTAGTTTTGAATCATTGATCAACCTCCCAAAAAACAAATTGTTTTTTTTAGCTATATCGTTCTATCGGTGTGGGTGCATGATGCGTAATTGCGGATGAGAATGGCTTGGCCATATTGATTGCATTATTTCTGAAAGGAGATTACGAACCGGATGTGCTACTGTCAAGATATAATATCCAAAATTATCAAAACTATAAATAGAAAGCAGGGGCGTATTGCGACCGCTGGATACTCCTTGTTCAACCGTGAAAAACTCAGACAGTTTCACAGCCGCTCAGGGATCACCCATCAGTCTTGGAGCCTCGTCTTTGTTTGGTTTATAGGTTCGAAATTTTGTGGGATCGTGGTGGAGACCTGGGGAGTCCATTGGAATATTGAATGACAACCGGCCGGGATGATGCTATGGAGCCTTACTATGTATGTTGAACCCATTTTTTGCATAAAGAGATAAGAACCCGTATGCGTATGCGTCCAACCACCAAAGAAACCCATCTTGCTATCGGAGCTCAAAGCAATGACCATTCAGCCCATATAGCCGGCGTTTCCTCAAAACAGTTTTTCACAGACCCTCTCACATTCGCACGTGTACAACTTCTCGTTACCGAATACTACCGGTTCGATGTCGTAAGTAATTTCTGGGACGTTTATAACATAGAAGCCGAAGCCCTGGGACAAAGGGTCATTTATCCTTCCGGGGGAATACCAGATGCCGACCGCACCCGACCGCTTATCCGTACACCATCGGATCTGGATCGAATCATACCACCGGATCCATATAAATCCGGCCGGATGCCATGGGTCCGGGAGGTCAATAAACATTATCTGGAAATGACGGGAAAACTTGAACGGGTCTATTTTTCCGGACCGTTCAGTATTGCTGCAAACATTAGGGGATATGAAAACCTGGTCACGGATATATTCGATCGGCCGCGCTTTGTACATCGTCTGTTTAAATTTCTGTGTGACCATGTCATCGCACCTTTTGTCGAGGTGATGAAAAGCGAGGTCAAAAATGATGAACTGATCATCGATGGACGTGATGCCTGGGCTTCTCCTCCGATGATCACCCTTGATATGATGGATGAATATGTGGTTGCTTACACTGAGCGGCTGCGAAACATATTAGGCGAAAATGTGATTACAAGAGGGAACTGGGGCGATGCAAAAAGCAGAGACCCTGAGCGCTTTTTTCTGCAAAAAATCAAATGCAGTTCCGGTTCCCTGAGTGTGCTGGATCCGGATCTTTATGATGTCGGACCCGAAAGGGTAAAGACATTTGCAAATAAACACAATGCCATTGTAGCTGCGGGTATCGATGCAACACTGTTGAAAGATGGTCCGGTTGAGGCGATTGTGGAACGCATCAAGCTCTATATCGACAAGATGGCGCGAGACGGGCGCTGTATGATTCACCTGAACCAGATCCCTGCTGACACCCCTTCGGATCATATTCATGCGGCTGTGGCGGCGTGTCATACCTATGGCCGATTTCCCATCCCGGAGAATTTGGAAGACATACCTTTCGACGTTCCGAAAAGAGAAAGTTTTTTGGCGTTTGTACGGCAAAAAGGGGAGCGGTTCGATTGATAAATTTGCACGGATCACCCATTTCGTTGTATATATGGAAAAAAAGAGGCTTTAGGAATAAGAGAGGAGATCGAGGATGTCGAGAGGATGCTAACAAGCGATGATCAAATCCCTGGGAAACAAACACTGGACCCCTTGAATCCTGGACCCCTTGGACCCTTTCTCCCAACTAATTGGGAGAAGATCAAAAAATTTTAACCTGTTTATGGAGTGGAAACATGTCAGACCAATTTGAAAATGAAGAAAATGAGCCGGAAGAGGAAAGTTTTGCCGACCTTTTTGAATCCTACAGTGCAGGCATGCGTGACGATCTTCAGCTCGGCGACAAAGTATCCGGCAAGATCATATCCATAGGAAAGGATGCCGTTTTTCTGGATGTTGGCACCAAGGTGGACGGCACCGTAGAGCGATCCGAACTGCTCGACGATGACGGGAAGCTGTTATTTGCGGAAGGCGATGAAATCGAACTGTATGTGGTGGAACGAAATGACCATGAAATACGTCTTTCCAAAGCGATTTCCGGCATCGGCGGTGTGGAAATGCTGAGGGAAGCGTTTCAAAGCGCCATTCCCGTGGAAGGAAAAGTACAGGCCACCTGCAAAGGCGGTTTCAACGTGGAAATCCTTCACCGCAGGGCGTTTTGCCCCATCAGTCAGATGGATGTCGAATATGTTGAAACACCGGAAGACTATGTGGGTCAGGGGTATGAATTTCTAATTACGCAATTTGAGGATAACGGCAAAAACATCGTGGTTTCCCGGCGAAAGATTCTGGCCAAGGCCATGGAAAAAGAAAAAGCATCTTTCTTGAGTACATTGAAGCAAGATGATGTTGTGGAGGGGCGCGTTACCAAGCTCATGCCTTACGGGGCATTTGTCGAACTGGTCCCGGGTCTGGAAGGCATGGTACATATTTCGGAATTGAGCTGGTCCCGGATGGAAAAACCCGAGCAGGTAATTCAAGCCAACGACAGGGTTCTGGTAAAAGTCATGGGCATCACGGACGGTGACAAGAAGAACACGAAAAAAATCTCTCTCTCCATGAAACAGGTGGAAGAAGATCCCTGGAACCAGGTGTCGGAAAAATTTAATTCGGGAGACAAGGTTAACGGCACGGTAACCCGTTGTATGGATTTCGGTGTATTTGTGGAGATTGCACCGGGTATAGAAGGACTGGTTCACATCAGTGAGATGAGCTATGTAAAGCGTGTGCTAAAGCCTGCAGATGAGGTTACGCCGGGGGAAAGCGTTTCCGTTTTAATCAAGGATATCGATCCACGAAAACGCAGGATATCCCTCAGTATGCGTGACACCCAGGGGGATCCGTGGCTTGAGGTGTCGGATACTTTCAAGGTTGGTCAGGTTATTACGGGAACACTGGAACATAAAGAAGCCTTTGGTTATTTCGTGACCCTGGTGCCGGGGATTACCGGTCTGCTGCCGAAATCGAAATTCAGCCTGGCTGAAAAACCCGGTCACCTGGAACAACTCAAACCCGGCGATCCCATCAGCGTTAGTGTTATGGAGATACATGCGCGTGACAGGAAGATTACCCTGGCTCCGGGTGACGCATCAGATGAAAGCGGTTGGAAGGATTATTCACAAAACACCCAGGCAGAGCCCATGAGTGATCTGGCTTTGAAACTCAAGGCGCTCATGGATTCGAAAGAATAAAACAAAAGGGTTTGAGGGGCTGAGGGTGAGCTTTAAGCTGTAAGCTATAAGCGATGAGCAGCCTACGAGCTTATAGGCTTCATAGCCTTTCAGCATACAAGGGTTGGAGGGTTTGAGGTTTGAAGGGGTGGAGTGGAGCTGTCAGCGATGAGCAGCCTACGAGCTTCCGGGCTTCATAGCCTCCCAGTTTACAAGGGTTGGGGGGGTTGAGGGTGATACAAGGGTTGGAGGGTGGCTGACAGCTATTAGCAGAAAGCACCTAACAGCCTACAGCCTAAATCCCTAATAGCCTAAAGGATTGGTTGAATGGAAGCAAAGATCAAGGTGGATGCGGGGATTTGTGGATTCAAAACCATAATTACAGCCTCCTCGGAAGATAACATGCATGTGGAACTGAAGGTTGTCAGCCCCTGTGAGACCGTAAAAGAGCTTGCCGCCTGTTACAAAGAAAAAACCCCGATCAATGCCTATCAGGAGCTGAGCCCCCAAAACGAGAGTGTTATCCTGGAAGTCTCCCGGTCTGTTTTAATAAAAAAAGGCTGCTGCGAGGCCTGTGTCGTACCTGCCGCGGTTTGCAAAGCCATACATATTGCTGCCGGGCTGGCCCTGCCAAAAGATGTTTTGTTTGAAGTTTCAGGGCAATAGATATTTTATAGACCCAGATAAAAACGGCAAATCCTGCAAAGATTTCCATCCTTAAAAAGGGCAATAAAAATTTCGTGTTTTTTAGGTTTGTCTTTTACGGATATTTTGTGCGTATTTTCGTGATCGATTTTATTTTTTCCCTAAAGAAAATACAAAATACCGTCAGCGGCCATTAGCGGTGATAAATTTTGACTTTGCCGTGTATGCTTGCTATATTTTTGGAACATTTTAGAAAGAAGGCTTAATGCTGAAGTGCTATGGGGATTCGATGTCGGAAAAAATGAAACCCAAAGATGCATCGGATGTTGATAAAGGTCTGGTCGCCCTGTTCCTGAAAATGTCGACAGAGGAGCGCTTGCGGGCAAATGATAACGCTGCCCGCGCTATATGGGAATTGAGAAATGCCTACAAACAGCAAAGCACCGTCAGGCCCGGATCTAAGTGCACTGCTTGAAGGGCTTATAGAAGCAGATATTCAATTTATCTTGGTTGGAGGCCTTGCTGCAGTTATTCAAGGCGCGCCGGTTACAACGATGGATGTGGACATTGTACACAGCCAATCTCCTGAGAATATTTCTAAGCTAATGGCCTTTTTAAAGTCAACAGGTGCATTCTATCGGCGGCTGGACGACAGAGTAATAGAGCCCAATAGGGAGGATTTGGCGGGGATGGGTCATGCTCTTTTTGCAACCCGTTTAGGGCCTCTTGATGTATTGGCTGTTATAGAGGAAGGGAAAGCATATAATGACCTTCTTGAACACGTAATAGAAATTGAATTTAGGGGTCATGTGCTTCGCGTATTGGATTTGAAAACACTGGTTGAATTTAAAAAAATCTCTAAGGATTCCAAGGATAAGCGACGTCTCCCTGTTCTGAAGGAAACACTACGGCAGTTGAAGAATAGATAAGACACTGATCTCAATCAGCGACCAGTGGCAGAGTGAGGCACCTTTGAGGGGCTTGTTCATTCCAGAGTAGGATACCTAGTTGTTGAGCATGGTCAGGTGATGATTTCCTAAAGATGAACGTCCAACATCGAACGCTGAACATCGAACATCGAATGAAACGAGTATTGGAAGAACCCCGCACAGTCCTATAAACCGGGATCTTTGACAAACCATGGGGAATGTGCTCACTATTGTGGTTCAATACCGATGTCTGTTTCTTCATATATCAAATTCAACATTCGATGTTGGGCGTTCGATGTTCGATGTTCATTCGTTGTATGCACCGGTTTATTGTTCGGCTATACGCCAACTTTATCGCTCTTGAGCACATAAGCGATGACAATACCACAGAGGAATGCCACAGCAAGATTCACCGTCAGGGTGATGGCCAGCATGATCAGCGCCACAAAGAGGTCTTTGCGCTCGGTAAGGTCGTTAACCATGAGGGCCAGTTGTGCCCCGGCAAAAATCAGAAGAACCCCCAGCAGCGATAAGGGGAGCAGCGTTAATATGATAAGTGCGCTCTGACCGAACAGGATGGCCAGGATCACAAAAATCACGCCGATTATCACATTAGCAGCAGCGCTTCGTGCCCCAAATCGATACATGGCGGCCAACCCCCCCGCGCCATGGCACATGGGGATCCCCCCCATTACAAAACTGAAAAGGCCTGCAATTCCCTGGCTATTGGCTATGGAGCGATAGGATGCCCGTTGAGCCTGCTTGCCGAAATACTCATGCATGACATCGGTATTGGACAGTATGGCATTCCCGATGGTCATGGGAATTTGCGGCAGAACCAGAACCGGCAGTACCCAGAAGATGTCGTTCCATGAGGGCATGCCATAGGGGAAAAAATGGGGTAGATGGAAACCGATTTTCAGTTCCTCCCATTTCACCGGCTTGCCGATAAAGAGCCCCACGGCAATACCACCCAATACGATCAAGACTGCCGCTGGAATTTTCCGATTGTTTAGCAGCACAAATGTCATGATCAAACCGAGGATTCCCAGAATGATTCCTGTGTTCACCATTCCGATGGTCTGAATGGCCAAATGGGGGTCCGGTTTGATCATAAAATTCAACCCTTTGCCCATCAGGATGATGCCGACACCGAGTTGGACACCCCGAATGGTGCTCTTGGGTGTGTATCTGGCGATTACATGAATCAGGCCAGTGGTGCCCAAAAGAAGAACAATAACGCCCATCCAGAGACTGGCAGCAATGATCTGTGTCGGTGTAAGCCCGATGGCAATGGCATAAGCACCGATGACTTTCATGGGTTGAACCGGGACCGGCACCCTGAAATAGAGACCGGCAGCAATATAGAACAGACCTACGGTTAACATGACATTGGTGGCATTCAGACCGTTCAGGACGATCATGGCAATGGTAATGGGAAGTAGAGTGCCCAGATCTCCCAGCGATCCGGCAAACTCCATCCGGTTGAAGATAAAGACAGGCTTGTCTTGGGGCAATTCCGGTTTTGTCGACTCCTTTTTATTGTCAGGCATCGAAAGCCTCTATTTCATCAGTGTTTTATCGTGAAGACGGTAAGCAATTTCGTGACATGCGTTTTGAATAGGATTAAAACAGATTATTCAGGTATGTCAAGCAGTGAGTCTTGGCATGTTCCTGATACATTAGAAGGAAAAAGGAACAATAGGGGACGTTGTTGACAAATTAAACAAAACCGATTATCAGGATGATATTAAAATGAAAAATAGTTTTAAGAGGAATGGGTGATATAAACAGGTGGAAATATCAATAACAGGAAATAAGTTAGGGGAATTGATATGCCAAGAGGGCCCAGGCTTGACGCCCCGGGAACATTGCACCATGTGATTGTTCGAGGGATTGAAAAGCGCAAGATTGTTGATGACGATACAGATCGTGAAGACTTTGTAACCCGCATGGGGGCTATAGCCTTGGATACGAGAACATCTATTTATGCCTGGGCGCTCATGACCAATCATGCCCATATTTTGCTCCGAAGCAGTTCTGTCGGTCTGCCTACATTCATGCGTCGGCTTCTTTCGGGTTATGCTATATTGTATAACTTAAGACACAAACGTTATGGGCACCTATTTCAAAACCGATATAAATCCATCGTTTGCGAGGAAGATACCTATTTTAGGGAACTTGTGCGATATATTCATTTAAACCCGTTACGAGCTGGCATGGTTGAAACATTGACAAAGCTCGAGCGATACAGATGGTGCGGTCATTCCGTTATCATGAATCGTTATCCCAACGACTGGCAAGACAGAAAATATGTCCTGCAAGGGTTTGGCGAGAAGGAAAATCACGCTAAAAAATCGTATAAAGAATTTGTCGAAAAAGGGATCTCCCTTGGGAAAAGACCGGAATTGACCGGTGGTGGATTAATTCGATCCATGGGCGGGTGGTCAATTGTGAAAGCCATGAGAAACAGAGGCATCAACGAACAAAGTGATGCAAGGATACTTGGAAGCGGTGATTTTGTATCAGCAGTAATTAACAATGCAAATGAAAAGGTAAAATATCAGCTGCCTGCTCTGGAATTGCAGAATAGCATCAATGGGGTGGTGGAGACACATTGCCGCAAGGAAAAGGTTAGCATATCCATGCTTCAATCCGGTAGCCGACGTCCCCCTCTGCCGAAGTTGAGAAAAGCTATCGCATCGAAACTGGTCAATGGTTATGGTGTTTCATTAGCAGAAACGGCCAGGCGGTTGGGCATATCTACCTCTGGTGTCGCACAGATATTAAAGCGGAATAAATCATAAATCAGAATAGTTTTGTATAATTTGTAAACAACGTCCCCTGATAGGGTGCGAAATAGGGCTTGATCTCGGGGTAATGACCGAATACCATCATTTGAGGCCCAATCGTAAGCCTCACTTTGGCTTGGGCATTCGGAACGGGGTTTACAACGATATTTCAGTTCGAAAACAGTCGCGTAACTGCGCTGAATAGGGATAATCAGTTTGTACCGAGGAGGTGCCATGCTTAAAGTTAAAGATATTATGACAACGGAACTCATTACCGTATCACCGGAGATGGAAGTCGTGCAGGCAGCCAAACTACTTTTAGGGAAGCGTATCAATGGGATTCCTGTTGTGGATGAAACGGGAAAACTAGTGGGGATTTTATGTCAAAGTGATTTGATCGCCCAGCAGAAGCGCCTTCCGATACCCTCTTTTTTTACGTTCATGGATGGTGTTTTCTCAACATCGTCGGCAAAACAGATGGAAAAACAGGTCCAGAAGATAGCAGCCATCACGGTTGCCCAGGCCATGACGTCTGATCCGGTCTCTGTAGAACCGGACATGAGTATCGAGGTGGTGGCCGGACTGATGGTGGATAGCGGCTTACATACGATTCCCGTGCTGCATGAAGGCAGACTGGTGGGTATTGTGGGTAAAGAAGATATTCTTAAAACACTGATAACGAAACCGACAAAAAACTAAACTCGCCAAGCAAACTTCCTTATGGCTTAACATCATGTCACAGAGAAAAACAGTTGGTCTTGTTCTGGGTTGCGGATCTTCGCGCGGTTGGGCGCATATTGGAGCCATTGAGGCTTTGGAGGAAGCGCATATCCCCATCGATTTCATTGTGGGATGCAGTGTTGGCGCTTATGTGGGGACTATCTATGCCAGCGGAAACATCCAAAGCCTCAAGGAATTTGTTCTCAAAATGAATGGCAAAAAAATCTTTTCCTATTTTGATATTGTGCTGCCGCGGTCCGGTATTTTAGACGGTACCAAAAGACTGAGAGAACTTTTTTCAATACACACCCATGTACAAGATTTTTCAGAATTGAAAATTCCCGTAATGGTGGTTGCCACAGATCTTGAAACAGGGAAAAAAGTGGTGTTGAAATCCGGGGATATACTGGAAGCCCTGAGAGCAAGCATGTCCATGCCTGGGCTTTTTGCACCGGCAAACGTGAATAAGCGCTGGCTTGTGGACGGTGGTCTGGTGGACCCGGTGCCCGTAAGTGTTGCCAGAGCCATGGGAGCGGATATCGTCATTGCCGTGGATCTCAGCAGCGAAACATTCTCAAAGAAAAAGCGCAAAAAACAGAAAATGCAGAGCGAAAAGACACCTGTGAAACAAGCGCCTCATAAAAATGAGCTCATTCAAAAACTGTCGGCATATTATGAAACCGCAGAATTCAGCTTTAAAAGCAAAATCAACGACCTGTTTAAAAAAGAAGCATTTACACCGGATATCATAGAGACGGTTACAACTTCCATCAACATCATGCAGGATCGGATAACCCGCATTAATCATGCCGTGAACCCACCGGACGTCTTGATACGGCCTCATCTTGGAGAATTAAAAATGCTTGATTTCGATCAGGTCGAGCATACCATTGAAGAAGGGTATGCCAAAGCAAAGGCGAAAATTGACGATATAAGAATCATGCTTGAAGCGGATTAATGGATCATCTCCAATTGGGAGAAGATTAATAATTTAAGCTCATTGTATAATTAATTGCCCATTAATTGTTACATTTATTTCATAGTTAATATTGATTTGCGTCGAGAATCCATGGGATTTGGTTCGAATTAGCTATAAAGTCAATTAGATAAGAAAAATATTTCAATATGGCATCAGTTGTGCATTCTTAAATAGACCAAACAGGACTATTGCAGTAAGTGACGGATTGTCAGAGCCTGTTGGACTGTAAATAAAATCATATTTGATGGCATATAATGAAAAAACTCTTTATCATCGTATTTCTTTTAATCGTTTTTGTCGGGCTTATCGGTAATGCAGCGAAAATCGATAATGACTACCTGGACAAGTCAGGTGTTGCACCGCAACCTTTTTCTACTAACCTGGTTTCTTCCGATTCTCAGGACTCTGCGTGGATAGACCAGCGGCGATTGATGACCCTCGGGTTTTTATTTGGAACGGGTCTGGTTGGTTTGCTCATCGTCCGAAGGAAATGATTTCGATATTCGGATTTAGAATTTATCCCACGTGAATACTGCAGTATTTCAAAGATTTGAAACGAGAGCCCAATACAGGGTTTAAGCCAAAAGACATTTTTGAGATAGGTGTAAACGACAGCAGGCGGGTCACATATTTTCTAGATTTTCTTTGGCGATATCCACCAATGACTTGCCTTCCATTCCCTTTACATTGCTTCTGGCCACTTTTTCCTTGGCGTCTAAAAGAATTATCTTTACATATTGTTCTCGGGCTTTTTCAATTCTACCGGTATTTTGATATACTACACCCAAGTTGAGCAGTGCATAAGGATTGTCAGGGTTAATTGACAAAGCGACTTCAAGAAGGCCTTCGGCTTTTTCATAATCACCCGCAGAGATTGCTTCGAACGCTTGCTCGGACAAATCCATGTCAGGTGCTTTTTCGGGTGTGGATGAACAAGCTACTATTAAGAATGCCAATATAATGATGAGCAGTAATTTGATTTTCATTATATTGATATTTATACGAAATAGTACTATTTGTCAATTGCTAATATCTGCATTCCTCGCCACGACTCCATGGATATCTCTTTCGCCTACCTAAGTTGAGCAATTGTCGGGTTACCGTAGCTACAGGGAAGATGCTGTTTTGCTAGCGTGTACTATATGGCATGGCATGCTTCTTGTATAATATTATATACTGAATGATCGTAGATCAAGATTTCAGCACGTGATATAACAGCGGGTAAATCTATTGTAAAAAGTGACAGCAGCGCATTTCATAAAACCGTATAACCATTTGATATTAAAAGCGGAGTTGAACAAATTGAAAATAATTCTAAAATCAATTAGTTGCTGTGCCACGACCCTATTGTTTCTGCTTGCTTTCCACGGCACGGCCATCGCAGCCACTGCCATAACGCAGAATGTTACAAATATTTCATATAATAATGCCACGGGCAACGGCAGAGTTTTGAATCCATTTATTGTTAACGCATATGGGGTTTGCTGGAACACCACGGGTGCGCCCACACTGGGGGATAACAGCACTAATGAGGGCGCCACAAACAGCAATATCAATTTTTCGTCTGAAATGTTCGGTCTGGCGCCCGGGACAAGATATTTTGTCAGGGCTTATGCCAGGGAATGGTGGGGAGCCGTATCTTACGGAGGTGTCGTGGAATTTACCACAACGAGGTTCATGCCAACAGTGACGACCCAGTCGGTCACGGACATCAAGTCAAAATCAGCCCTGGGCCACGGCACCGTGGTAGACCTTGGCTTATCTAATATCACACAACATGGCATTTGCTGGAACAGCGATGGTGATCCTAGCATCGATGACAAAAAAACCGAGGAAGGAGCGCTTTATGAAACCGGCTCATTTGCCACTGAGATAAAAGGTCTCAAAAGCAACCGGACCTATTTTGTTCGGGCGTATGCCACCAACCCTGAAGGGACCGCCTATGGAAACGAGGTGGTATTTTCAACAAGCACTTCTCCACCCATCGTAAGCACACAGGACGTAGACGATATAGGTAGAACCGATGCCTTGGTGAATGGAACGATTATCGATATCGGCGCTCCCGATCCAACTCAGTATGGTTTTTGCTGGAACACAACCGGCATGCCTGACCTCGGTGATACCATAACCGAGCTGGGGGACGTTAATCAGACAGGGCCTTTCTCATATGTTATGACAGAGCTTTTATCAGACAGCAATTATTATGTAAGAGCCTATGCAACCAACACAGCCGGCACCTCTTATGGCAATGAAGTGTCGTTCAGGACCGCAACCAATCTGGATAGATCTGCTGGTATTGACGGAAATGATTATGGGTTCTGTTTTATCGAAACGTTGAACACCGTCAATATGGTTTTAATGCATGGCGTTATTGTTTTTTCTGGGATTGCCCTGGCAGTTATCTATTTCAAGCGGCGTAGGCGATAACGATACTCAATATCATTAACTTGAGATATTACCTGTCGTTATGGTATGCAGCGCGGGTCTTCAGACCTGCCAAAATGGTGTAAAATCAGAGCTGAAGCTCTATGCTAAATCATTAAATAGTGCCCATCCACAAATGGTCTTTTTCCGCGATATCGTCGTTGGACGCCATGATTTAACTCCTCAAAATAGCACGCTATTCCTCCGGGTTAAATCTGTCGTCCGCCTTGATCTCACGCAAAAATCCTCATTTCTGGACGGACACTAAATAAATTATTGCCATTGAATTATGCAATTTTGTGCTGTAAATAGGTAATCGTTTACCATAATAATATGGGTAGTAAAATGCACGCTTTTGTGATATTCATATAATTTAATTTATAACATGCTGTAATCATAGAAAAAAATAAGAATGCTTGGTATTCACGTATATTCATAATGGGGGTTAATGAAATTGAAAAAATTGAATAAACAATTGATTCAAGTGTTTTTAATAGTTTTGTTATTTCTTGCTCCGATGGTTGCTTATGCGGATCCACCTGTGGCCACCAATGATACAGCATCGACAGATGAAGATACAGCGGTGGATATCGACGTATTAAACAACGATACGGATGCGGACGATGATCCGTTGACAGTGAGTGCAGTTACCCAAGGTAGTGATGGATCGGTTACGATCATTAACAACGGCGATGATGTTAGATATACCCCCGATCCAGACTTTAATGGGACCGATAATTTCACCTACACGGTATCCGACGGGAGTGAGACAGATACTGCGACGGTAGAAGTCACAATAGATCCTGTAAATGACGCACCAGAGGCCAACGATGACACGGCTTCTACAGATGAAGATACAGCGGTGATTGTTGATGTATTAGATAACGATACGGATGTAGACGGTGATTCCTTGACAGTGAGTAATGTGACTCAGGGTAGTGATGGATCGGTTACGATCATTAACAACGGCGATGATGTTAGATATACGCCCGATCCAGACTTTAATGGGACTGATAGTTTCACCTATGCAGTATCCGACGGGAGTGCAACAGATACTGCAACGCTTACAGTCACAGTCGGAGCGACCAATGATGGCCCGGTGGCTAATGATGACACGGCTTCTACAGATGAAGATACAGCGGTGGTTGTTGACGTATTGGCCAACGATACAGATGCGGAAGGTGATTCGTTGACAGTGAGTAATGTGACCCAAGGTAGTGATGGATCGGTTACGATCATTAACAACGGCGATGATGTTAGATATACCCCCGATCCAGACTTTAATGGGACCGATAATTTCTTCTACACGGTATCCGACGGGAGTGAGACAGATACTGCGACGGTAACAGTCACAGTCGGAGCGGATAATGATCCACCTGTGGCAAACAACGATACGGCATCGACAGATGAAGATACAGCGGTGAATGTTGACGTATTATATAACGATACAGATGTGGATGATGATCCGTTGACAGTGAGTGCAGTTACCCAAGGTAGTGATGGATCGGTTACGATCATTAACAACGGCGATGATGTTAGATATACCCCCGATCCAGACTTTAATGGGACCGATAATTTCACCTACACGGTATCCGACGGGAGTGAGACAGATACTGCGACGGTAGAAGTCACCGTCAGCGCGGGCAATGATCCACCTGTGGCAAACAATGATACGGCATCGACAAATGAAGATACAGCGGTGAATATTGACGTATTAGCCAATGATACGGATGCTGATGGTGATCCGTTGAGAGTAAGTAGTAAGACCAATGGGAGTTACGGTGTTGTGAGCATCATTAACAATGGCGATGATGTTAGATATACCCCCAATACAGACTTCAATGGGCCAGATAACTTTACTTACACGGCATCGGACGGCAACGGCGGTACAAATACAGCGGAGGTAACAGTAACGGTCGGAGCGGTCAATGATACACCTGTAGCCAATGATGATACGGCATCGACAGCTGAAGATATATCGGTGGTTGTTGATGTATTAGCCAATGATGTAGATGTGGATGGTGATGATTTGAAAGTTAGCGCGGTTACTGGGAGTAGTGATGGATCGGTTACGATCATTAACAACGGTGATGATGCTAGGTATACCCCCGATACGGGATTCAACGGGACAGATACCTTTACTTACACGGCCTCTGACGGCAACGGTGGCACCGATACAGCGAGGGTGACGGTGCAGGTAACCGGGAATTTTTTTGTCCAGACCGAGGATGTAACCGAAATTGATGAGACATCAGCCACCGGGAATGGCGACATCCTTAAGCTTGGCGAGCCTAAGCCCACAAGAGTTGGCATTTGCTGGAGTGATGAACAGGAGCCAACCATAAGCGACAGCACGAATGATATAGATCCTCCATTTGAAACCGGCTTGTTTTCTGTACCGATATCTAATTTAGTGCCAGGAACGATTTACTATGTCAGAGCATTTGCCAGAGATAGAAATAGAACACCTGTGTATGGAAGTCAGAGAGAATTTACCTCACACATTGAACCAGTGGTGACCACCTTTGCCGTCAACCTTATCAGTGATACACAGGCAACGGCGAATGGAAGTATTACAGACTTGGGAGAACCTTCACCCGATGATCATGGTTTTTGTTGGAGCACGGATCCAAATCCAACCGTGGACGAATCAGCTTTAGATCTTTGGGGCCCTATTCAGATGATGTGCCTTATGTATTTAAGTATAGAATGACAGGTTTGTCGCCTGATACCACCTATTATGTCAGGGCATATGCTACCAATGTCGTAGATACCGTATATGGGGCTCCTGTTCCTTTTGTTACAGATCCACCGGGTTCCTCGGGGGGAGGTAGTAGTAAGGACTCGTATGGTGGTGGCGGTGGCTGTTTTATCGAGACCACGCGATCAAAAGAGGGGCCATCGAACCCGACAACAAAGCGTATCGGTTTTTTTTTTCTGGTTGTTGTCTCTATCTTTTTCCTGAAACGTTTTAACCGTCATCGCCTTAGCATGCTGATGGCTGTAACAGCGATCCTGCTGGGGGTAGCCTTGTTTGCTTCAAATTCGTACGCAGCCGAAGGTGCTGCGGCCGGGGCGCCCCCCCAGACCGAATCGAGCGAAACCGTTCCTGCCGTCGGTGTGCCGACACCCCTTGAAGAAGAGGAATCAACATTGGAGCAGTTAAGGAAACTCGAAAATAAACAGGGTGAATATACCCCGGTGGCAGTCGGCAGTACCGAAACGGTTTCTTCTCTAAAAAAGAGAAAACCATGGTATTTACACGGCGGTCTTGGTTACACATATATCCGGTCGGAGGTTAAGGCTTCCTATGAAGATGAGTCCATTACCAATGAAGTCGACAGCGCTGTTTATCCTTTCCTGAGAGCTAGTTATGAATTTTCAGATACTTTTTCAGTGGAGTTGACCTTTGCTTACGATTTTTACAGCGGAGATGTAGACGATCCTGTTTCAGATGGCGATTCCAAATTAAACGGCTACACCTTTTCTCTATCTGGTGTATATTACGCGAAAGAATACAACCCGAGATGGATAGGGGCCATGCGGCCACTGGTGCTGGCAGGCTTTGGCTACCGAATTATTGACAGCGATTTTGATTATGTTTCCGGCTATGATCCCGGGTTCGGATTTTTAATCGGTACAGGATTCCAAAAAGGAAACGTGGAAGTCAGGTTACTCTACGGTTTTTTTAAACATGATGCAGACGGGCCTGAAAAGGGGTATTCCACAAATGATGAACTCGACACTTCGGGTGTCTCCTTAGAAATATCCTACCGGTTCAATATATTTTAAAGAGAAAGGGTTCAAGGAGTCCAGGATTCAAGGATTCAAGTGTTTGTTTTCCAGGGATTTGATTATCGCTTTTAGCATTCTTTCTACTATTTCCTGAAGCTTCTCCTTTTTATATAATCCAAATCACCGGATATCATCGTTTGGGAAACGCTTCGATAAGGTATATATATTTAAGCAAAGTTTATGTACTTTTTCCCAAATTCTTAACTCGTTACAACGTTTAAGCATTTAGCTGGATCCTCACTTCATCTCACTCGAACCCTGGACCCCTGGAATTCTTGAATCCTTAATTAAGATCAACTCTTTTGGAGTTGATCCAATTTAGAAAAATTCAACCCCAGCCCCTTCTCCATAAAGCCGCAGCACAGTCCCTTTTAGTTCTATTTCATTTGGTTTATTCACAAATGGAATCGCTATAGAAACCTGATTTCCTGTTTCTATGTGTGGGATACTGTCAGCAGAAATAAAGGCACCGCCAAGACTAAGATCCAATAACTCGGTTATATATTTTTTCTTGTCCAAGGTGAGGCTCACACTTGCAATGTAACTTATTCTTTTGTGCCTTCTCCTGTCTTTGATGCCATGAATCTGCTGTTCATTTTGAGATATCTCTTCAGTTTGGGGCAGTAAACCATAATTCTCAAAATCTTCATCACTCACTTTAGTATTCAGCGCGGTACACAAATAATCGGTTGTTTTGTCTAATGATTTTTTCCTGTTATTTCCCATTAAATTTCCTATACAATAAGATTTTATCATTACAGCCAGCAATATGGCACGTTGATAGAAAAAATGATCGTTTGCATGTATCTCTTTTTTCTTGAAAGGGGATCGATATCTATCAAACAAGCCTTCCCAGCTTTTGCATTCGTTGAAAACCGCATTAGCCGTTTTTATCGTGATTTTTTTTCTATCATCATCAAGCTGGTAATTCTTTAAATAGGCCTTAGAGATAACAATGAGGTATTTAAGATTTGAGAGGAAACTAATTTGTTTTTCTGAAGACATTGTCGTTTTCAATCCAGCGTCAGGGGGTATTTCAGCGTTTCCCATATGTTTCCGTAATACAATTTTGTGGGAGGGCAGATGGGGATGACTATATTATACAACTGGATAATTGTCAATTTCGATAATTGCTGTGTAGCGGTTAGAACTGGTAACGCAGTGTTCCTGACAGTGCAAATCCTGAAAAGTCCAGTTGGCTGTCCGTTGCTGTAACGCCGTTGTCAGACGGACGATTGTAATTATATTTAATAGCGCGGTAGGACGTTTCAAGCCCGAATTGCATATTCGATCGGGTGAAAGAAACACCCAACCCACCTTCCCATCCCCAAGCCGTGTCAAAATCCCCGGGGATGTCGTCCCACTTCAGATGACCGATAACCAGGCTGCCTTTTGCATAGGGAGTAAACTTATCGATCTTTTTGAATTCAAATTTTGGACCCATATTAAAATGCCAGACATCGAGTTTTGTAAAAAAGGCCCTTTCTATTCCCGCCTCGATTGAGATTGCTGGATTGAATCGATAGCTTGAGAGCAGTGAGTTGTATATCTTTGGATTTTTGATCGACCAGGATTGCTGGTCGCCTCCATTGGACTGTTTAATTTTGAAGTCTTCTGTATCTGACGCAATAAAGTAACTTGACTTGACCCCCAATGAAAATCTGCTGCTATCTGTCCAATTGTCAGGACCCTGAACCGCGATACCCTGGACCGGTGAGATGGGTTCCTTCTCATGAATGTCCTCTGCGGGGAAAATCTCTTTTGCCTCTTTTTTTGCCGTGGAGATCGGTTCTTGCGTTTTTTGCGGCGTGATGGTCTTGGGCTTCTCGGTCGAGGCTTGAGCGGGTGCTGGGTTTGTCTCTGTCGGAATAACCGTCCTCGGCACTTCTGTCACGATGGGCGGGGGACCCGGTTTTTCATGTCCCGTATCGATTTTTGTTTCGGTTTTTCCAGTTGTACTCACTGTCGTTTGCGATGGGTTTTCCGGATCAGCAGAAATCTCAATTCGTTTGACCCAGAATCCCGATATGATTCCTCGATCTTTAATCTTTTGGGCAAAGTTTGTGGCTTCATCTCTGTCCTCAAACCGTCCTACAAAGATGCGATACCACATTCCTTTATCACCGACGTCTTCATGTCGCATAAAAGGGTCTAAACCATGGGATTTGAGACGCGCCAACGCTTGTTCGGCCTTCTCTACAGTCTTAACAGATACCACTTGAATCGTTATGGTCTTTAGCGTTTTTGCGGGGGATGATTGGCTCCAGGAATTAAAAGGCAAGAAGAGAAAAACAAAGAAAAGAAGGATCGGCCATTTACTTATTATCATGTTTGAGCCCATGCTGTCATTTATCAATTAATTAGTTCCTATCGAGAAATAGGGGTTTTCGCGTTCTGACAAGGCGGGCGTCAGATTTAATCCGGAGGCGCCCGAAGGAAGTGCCCTTGGGGTGAATAGCGTGCTATTTTGAGGAGTTAAATCATGGCGTCCAACACCGTCAGGGCGTGAAAAGATCATTTATGGATGGGCACTATTTAGGAGTTGTCAGCCATACCTCCCACAACTTCCTGATAATTTTTGCAGCCGAGATCAAAGCCCAATTTACATGCCCGATCATAATCCGCCTTGGCCTTGTCCATGTCACCTTTACCTTGAAAGGCCAATCCCCTGTTGTTGTAGGCCAGCGCATTATCATTGTCGATGTTGAGTGCTTTATCACAATCCTGAATGGCTCTGTCAAATAGTCCTTTTTTACTATATGCCCATGACCGATTGATGTAGGCATTCACCAGATTCGGATCGAGTGTGATCGCTACAGACGCTGCGATAATCGCTTCGCCGGCATCTCCGGATATCACGCTTTCATAGCTTTTCTGAGCCCATTTCAATGCTTCTGGATTGGCCGGTTTCTGGGGAACTATCTTTGGTTTGGGTTCAGGTTTAGGTTCAGGTGTGGTTTTAGGTTTGGCTTTCGGCTTGGCTTTGGGTTTTGGTGGCGTTGATATTTTAGCTTTCTTTGTTGAAGCCGTTGTTTGTTGAGTCGAAGACCCGGTCTTAATAGTCGATGATGCGGGTTTGGGATCTGGTGCAGATTGCTTCGGTGCACCCGCGTTCGTAGATGATGTGCCGGTAATTATAGATGAGGGTGTCTGAGTCACGGGCGCTGGTGCAACTTTTTCTGGCGGTGCCAAGTCAGTTTGCATCGGGGATGTTTTTGTTTTGGCGGTTGTAGTGTTGCTCGTCTGGGAATCGGTGTTTGGAACGACCAAAGCTGCGAGGTTTTGGGTTTCATCTCCCTCGCTCATTTTTTCAGATGCAGCATTTGTTTTTGTGTTGTCATTGGTGGTCGGTTTCTGGCCCTCTGCTTGTTGATCATATTTTTTTTTCAAATCGGCAACCAGTTGCTTGAAAAAGATATCTTCCGTCTCTTCTTTCTCAGGCATGTCAGGTTTGGGTGTTGTTTCCCCGGATTCGTTGATGCCGTCCATTAGAGCCTGGGTGTTTTTGGCGTTTTGTGTCAGTTTGGCTGAATAAGTTTCGAGCTCGCTTTCCATGGGGTCGGCAGATGGAGAATTCAATTCATTTTTTAATGCCGGAAAATCGAGCAGCGATAACAAATCTTCGGTTGAATCGGGTTCATCGGCCAGGGGGCCTATATTTTTATCTGGATTCAAATTTTTTTCAGACAGACTTATTTCATCTGAATCAGGTTCCTTGGCCAGTGTGTCACTATTTTCAACAGGAGTTGTATCTGTTTCAGATAGAGATATTTCATCGGCTTCGTTTGTATTGGCTGATGTGCTCGTCATCTCGATCGGCTCCACTGGAGGGGCAACTGCCAGATCATTTGAGATGTCAGGAAAAAGATCACCGCCAAGGTATAAATAGGCGGTTATGGCAACCAGGAAGATTCCCGCAACAAAAAACAGGGGCATTCGTGACTTTTTTGGGGCAATGGCCGGTACACTGTCATTTATCTGGTCGGCAATATGGCTGTACACAAGGGTTCTGGGTTTCGCGTGGGAAGTTTCTTTATCAGGTTTTGGCAGCGCTTCTTTTATGGGCGTAATATCCAATCCATATTTTAGATTTTTCAGATCGGTTATATATGCTTCCAGAAGCTCCAGATCACAGGTGGCATTAATTCGTTCCAAGGTATCGAGATCTTCCAGACGCTCTGTGAGATCAGCGGCTTTTTGTTTGCCATAGACCAGGCTTTCTTCAAGCTGATCAGCTTCATTTTTTTCTAAATCAATGGCACCGATCAAGTCCCTGATATTGCCGATCGTGTAATCGGCATTTTTAGCTCTAATAATAAATTTTAAGCGTGCCTTGTCGAGGAGGCGATAGGCAGCCTTGCTTTTTTGGTCGGGAATCGGCAGCAGCAACCTGTGGATACCGTAAAGCTCTATGGAGGATTTGCTGACATGAAATTCATCGACCAGGTCTGATATGGAGATGTCTTTGTTTTTAGAATTTTTCATTTTACGGCTCAAAATAATTACTTTGAATTCTAACCCGGATAAACCGGAAAAGGAAAAGACCCTTTATCACGAAATCACGAAAAAGACCATGAACCGCAAATCCAAAATAGACAGAATTCCTTACGGTCGCTGCGAAGCACTGCTGCACGGCAGAACACTCCCCGCAACCCGCTGCGAGGGTCTTTAAAATTTTGGCATTTTTCAGATTTCGTGATTGTTTATATTATTTTTTCCACAAAATATACAAATTTTACAACCAAGGGACTAATGTTAATACTATATAGCATTTTTCATGCCAGAATAAAATCGAATTTGAAACGCTCATATTGGGTAAAATTTATCATCCACCTCATTCTTTTACAACTTTTATCTTGCATTATTTATAAAAAGCATATAATTATGCATAAATTATGCATAAGAATAGATAAGTTTTCGCATAGTTATATCAGGATGTTTGGCAGGCGTTGCCATGATGTGGCAGAAAATTATATAGTTGTTGTGAATTAAAATCCACAATTCTGGCGTAATTTTCCTAAGAAATTCAATATCTGTATTTCCATGCGTTTGCCAACCGCCCCTGATAGAATGAGCAAATAAATATACCAAGACCTAACTATTTTACATGACATATATTATATTATCCTAAGTTGAGCGATTGTCGGGATTGCCGTAGCCACAAGGAAGATGCTGTTCCGCTATAGTAAACTATGCGGTATGGCATCTGACGCCGTAGATGCGGTAAGATCGGCAATCCCAACGGGTTTCAAATTTTAAGAATTCAAATGAATCAGATCCTTTGAAATTATATCTAAATCCCATATTCTTAAAATTTGAAACGCTCATCTTAGGATTATGAAATGATCCGAAAGTGAGCTGCAACGGTTTGTGGCACATTAATTGCTTAGTAGGTTAATCGTTTTATCAACGTTTGCTTTCAATCAGTACAAAAATGGCTTTGACCTGAGACCTTTGAAAAATGTCCAATTTCGTTTTAGCTCAAGGAAGGCGAAAATTTTAACCGCAGGAATACATTGAGTATTTTGAGGATTAAGATTTGAGCCTGACGCTGAAATTGGGCGAAAGGGGGTGTTTTTCAAAGGTCTCGACCTGTAACTGAAGGGGCGGAGCTATCTGCGCACATAAACCGTAACCATTAAAATGTTTGATTATATTATTAAAAGATTTAATAAGTTTGAAGAAGAAAAGATCTCTGCAAACTTATTGTCTGCAACCGTTAGAGGAAATATCATACTATGAATCGATTATTGGCTGCTTTTTCAGTTCTCCTTTGCTGGGCGGTTATCGACATCGGTACTGCAAAAGCCCTGTACCCTGAAAAAATGGTATCTTATTGGGAACTAAATGAAGACCCAACGCGCCAGGATTTCAAAGGCTATTTAGACAAAACAGGAAACGCAAATACAGGCAAATGTTCAAATAACTGCCCTATCATTAGCAGCCAAGGAGTTGTTGATAGTAGCCAAATATTCAACGGCATCAATACCGGTATCGATGCCCCTGCAAACACTATTTATGACTTTGGTGCGACGGACAGTTTTTCCATCGAACTTTGGGTCAAAAGGTCACCAGACATTTTAAGCAGAGAGGTACTCATCGGAAGAGACGATGCTCAAACAAGTATGCAGTGGTGGCTTTCTGTCAACGCGTCCGGTAAAGCTGCTTTCTCTTTAACTTCCGCTGACGGCGAGTCTAAGCTTATAGAAGGCAACAAAATATTAGACAATATGAAATGGCATCATATTGCTGTTGTAAGGGACGCTGAAAATCGTGAAAACCGCCTATATGTGGATGGGACACTAGAAGTTTCGGAGAATATCATTTACAACTCAGAATTTAAATCCACAGCACCTATCAATATGGGTTATTTAGATGGAGGCGTTCCGGACTCCTTCTTTAACGGTTCAATGGATGAGATTGCTATCTATCGACGCGTATTGACCATAAATGAGATTCAAATGCATTATTACCTTTCCAGGGGTTATTTTGCATTCGAGGGGGTCACGAATAGAGGCAGTCAGAATAATACGCCGGTGAAAATAATGCCGCTTGGAGATTCAATAACGTATGATAGCCATTCAGGTGAAACCCGAACTGCAGCGGAAAGAACTGGTTATCGTTGGCCCTTGTGGTTATGGTTGGATAATGCGGACTTCAATGTTGATTTTGTTGGCAGCGAAAAAGCAGGTCAAGATGTGTTGCCGGCATTTGATTACGATAATGCAGGGTTTCCTGGAATTACAGCAGATCAACTAGCGGTTTTACTGGAAACCGGTTTTAATCAATTCACCGGTGAAGAAATTACAAGGGGGCCATATTTACCGTATTATCCTCCAGATGTGATATTGCTTCATATCGGCACAAACGGCCTGGAAACCAATACGACAGGTGTCGAAAATATTCTGGACGAAATAGATGAATACAGTGAACAGATTACGGTTATTCTCGCAAAAATTATCAATCGTGTTGATTACAGCCAAGATACGACAACGTATAATAATAATCTTGAGACCCTTGCAAACAACCGTATCGCCGATGGGGACAAAATAATTTTGGTAGACATGGAGAATGATGCCGGCATCATTTATGCGTTAACAGTGAATGGTGGAGATATGTATGATGATCTCCATCCAGATCTTGTTGTGGATCCATTTGTCGTGGATTCGGGGTATGGTAAAATGGCTGATGTATGGTTCGCAAGCCTGGAGGATATTCTTCCCCAAGATACAAACCCAGAGAATGATGATTCCGGTAGTGGTTCAACGTGTTTTATCAGTGCCATCACCAACTAACGACTGTTGGAATTATTGTTTGGAGTTTCCAATTTTATTAACTGAATATTTTATAAAGGAGGACAAGATGATGATGAAAAAATGGAGAGCTACCTTATATACATCCTTGATTGGGAGTGTGCTAGGAGTTGTTCTTCTTGTAACAAGTCCAGCGTATGCTCAATGTCCAGATGGCATTACTTCTTTATGGGCACTAGATGAGGACAACGGTGATGTCTACTCAGACTCTGTAGGCCTCAACGATGGTTCGGGCGCTCTCAGCCCCACCGCAGTTGCCGGGATAGTGGATGGCGCACAACAATTTGATGGTGGTGGCACAGGGATTGATGTGGTGGCAGATGATTCCTTCAATTGGGCCTTTGATGGCAGTTTCTCAATCGAATATTGGATGAGAAGAGGGGGCGACGCATTTAGTAATCCTATCGCAGAAGTTGCTGTGGGTAGGGATGATGGTGCAGTTAGCGACATGCAATGGTGGACTGGATTGTGGGCTGACGGCAAGGCTGCTTTTGTTTTAATCGCTACAGATGGCCAAGGAACTGGTTCAACTGGGACGGGAGAGTTTCTTGAAGGGAACGATGACTTAACAGATGGAATATGGCATCATATTGCTGTGGTAAGAGATTCTGGCAATAATGCAAACAGGCTGTACGTAGATGGCGAATTAAATGATACGGCAATCATCGCTTACAACAATGGAGAAGGATTTGAATCTGCAACAGCCAACCTCAACATCGGTTGGCTCGATCTGCTTGCAGGGTTCCACTTTACAGGCACACTGGACGAGGTTGCCATATACGGCAGGGTATTGACAGCTGATGAGATCTTGCAACATTTCAATGATGAGTTGTCATATTGCGCTGAAATTCCTGACGATGACGATAAAGATAAAAATGGTGGCGGTGGCGGTGGCGGCAGCTGCTTTATTGAATCACTGAGGTAAAAATTAATTCCTTATACACAGCCATATGTTGTTAACATTACACCATATGGCTGTTTTTTGGATATGTAAAGATGCATTGACAACTTAAGAAATGTACTCATAAACGGACCATATTTTGATTCAAGAATTTCTTGTATCCAAACCGGATCACTAAGCAAGAAAATTATTCCAAAAAAAGGATAACGAACGAATGAAGGCAATCATCTTGGCTGGCGGATTTGGCACCCGGCTATCAGAAGAAACAACCATGCGACCAAAACCAATGGTTGAAATCGGGGGCAAGCCGATGTTGTGGCACATTATGAATATATTCGCTCATTACGGCATCAAGGAGTTTATCATTGCGCTCGGCTACAAAGGGGAACACATAAAAGAGTATTTTCTTAATTTTTATGCCATCAACAATGACATCACCATAGATTTATCGACCGGAAAAAAAACCATCCATGACGGTAAACAGCCAGACTGGACGGTTCATCTCGTGGATACCGGACTCAACACCAAGACGGGTGGACGACTCAAGCGCTTGGAAGAATGGATTGATGAAGATGAAACATTTATGTTCACCTATGGGGACGGGGTTACGGATCTCAATTTGCAGGAGCTTATCAAATTTCACAAATCTCATGGCAAGATAGCGACCGTAACAACTGTCCGGTCACCCGCCCGGTTCGGCAGAATTTCCTTTGAAGGAGACAATGTCAAACAGTTTTATGAAAAGTCGAAGGAAGCCGAGGGCTGGATAAACGGTGGGTTCTTTGTTCTGAATAAAAAAGCCATAGATTTTATCGATAATGAGGAAACTGCTTGGGAACAGGAGCCGATCAAAAGCCTGTCCGGTGAAAACCAATTGATGGGTTTTAAACATGATGGTTTCTGGTCGTGTATGGACACGTTGAAGGAAAAAAACATGCTGGAAGATCTATGGGTTTCAGGAAAAGCTCCTTGGAAAATATGGTTGTGAACAAAGATTTTTGGAGAAACAAAACTGTTCTGGTAACCGGACATACCGGTTTCAAAGGCAGTTGGCTCAGCCTCTGGCTCCAGGGAATGGGCGCGAAAGTCGTGGGATATGCATTGCCACCGCCCACACAGCCCAGTTTTTTCGAGGGTGGGAAGATTGCCGGCAATATGATTTCCCTGACCGGCGATGTGAGGGACTTTGAAAGCCTGTATCAGGCCATAAAAACCCATCGGCCCGACGTTGTCATCCACATGGCTGCCCAGGCCATCGTTCGACACTCCTACGAAAACCCCCTGGAAACCTATGATATCAATGTCATGGGAACGGTCAATCTACTGGAAGCGGTTCGCCGGACGGATGGCATCCGCGTCGTTATCATTGTCACCAGCGACAAGTGCTATGAAAACAGGGAATGGGTCTGGGGGTATAGGGAAGTGGATACTATGGGGGGGCACGATCCCTATTCAAACAGCAAGGGTTGTGCAGAATTGGTTACGGCGGCTTATCGAAAATCTTTCTTCCATGCCAGTGGTCGATCCGGAGAGGATGTGAGCATTGCCAGCGTACGGGCAGGGAACGTGATTGGTGGGGGGGATTGGGCCGATTTCCGCATAGTGCCCGACATTTTTCGATCCATTTTCAGCGGGGACCCGCTGCTGGTTCGCAATCCCAATGCTGTCCGGCCGTGGCAGTTCGTTCTGGAGCCCCTGAGCGGATATTTGAGACTGGCCGAGAAAATGTGGACAGGGGATGAAACCTACACAGGAGCATGGAATTTTGGACCACCGGACACGGACTGTCGATCTGTTGCCTGGATCGTGAAAGCCGTCAGTCGCTACTGGGGGGATCGGTTCAAATGGCATATCGACCAGGGGCCCCACCCGCACGAAGCTCATTTCCTGCAGCTTGATTGCAGCAAGGCCAGACGGATGCTGGGCTGGTCGTCAAAACTCGATCTAACAACAACCTTGCAATGGATCAATGAGTGGTACGCAGGGTATCATCAGGGAATGGACATTCGCAACATTGCCGAAAACCAGGTTACATCTTACGAGGATTTAAATCAATGATTGAAACAGTATGTCGGTCTTGCGGGACGTCCCTTGCAGATACCTTTGTGGATCTGGGCATGTCACCTCTTTCCAATGCCTACGTACCCAAATCGGCCTTGCAGGAGATGGAACCATTCTATCCGCTGCACGCCTACGTTTGCCGGAACTGTTTTCTGGTTCAACTCCCGGCCATGGAAACGTCCGAAAATATATTTTCGGAATACAGTTATTTTTCTTCGTATTCAGACTCCTGGCTTTCCCATTCAAAATCCTATGCCCGGATGGTCACAGACCGTTTTGGGCTCGACCAAAACAGCTTTGTCGTAGAGTTGGCAAGCAACGACGGATACCTTTTACAGTATTTTCAAGAAATAGACATTCCCGTTCTGGGTATCGAACCGGCCAAAAACGTTGCTGCGGTTGCCGTGCAGGCCGGCATACCGACCTTGGTCAAATTTTTCGGGGTCGAGACTGCTGCCGAGTTGACAAGGCAAGGCAGACAGGCCGATCTTCTGGTGGGCAACAATGTTCTGGCGCACGTGCCGGATTTGAATGATTTTGTGAAAGGCATGAAAATCATCCTGAGCCCTGATGGTATCATTACCATGGAATTTCCCCATTTAATGCGTTTGATGAAAGAGAATCAGTTCGACACCATTTACCATGAGCATTTTTCTTACTTTTCGTTTATCAGTGTCAACCGTGTTTTCAACGAACATGGTTTGAACGTTTTCGATGTGGAGGAGCTCCCGACTCATGGAGGATCCTTACGACTTTACGCATGTCATATTGAAAACAAGAATCAAAAAACCAATCAACGGGTTGAGGCTTTATTCCAGCGAGAACAAGCCCTCGGCTATGGTCGATTGGAACACTATTTGACTTTTGCGCCGAAAGTATATGAAACAAAGCGGCAGATTTTATCTTTCCTTATCGAGCAAAAACGGCAAGGAAAATCACTGGTTGGTTACGGTGCCCCGGCAAAAGGAAATACCTTGCTGAACTATTGTGGCATACGAACTGATTTTATCGATTATACGGTGGATCGAAGCCCTCACAAACAGAATCATTTTTTGCCCGGCACTCACATTCCCATTTATCACCCGGAAAAAATCAAGGAAACCCGCCCGGATTTTGTGGTTATTCTTCCCTGGAACCTCAAGGATGAAATCATCGATCAGATGGCTTTCATCCGGCGATGGGGCGGTAAATTTGTTACATTCATCCCTGAGGTTGAAGAGTATTCATGATTTTCAGCAAAACAAAACTAACAGGTGCTTTCATCATCGAGCCGGAGAAACTGGAAGATGAACGAGGCTTTTTTACACGATCCTTTTGCTCTCGCGAATTCGAGATGCATGAACTCAACCCGCGTGTTGTTCAATGCAATCTTTCATTCAATAAAAAAAAGGGAACGCTTCGGGGACTTCATTTTCAAAAAAAACCACATGAAGAGGCAAAATTGGTAAGGTGCACACTGGGATCGATTTTTGATGTCATTGTAGATCTGAGATCCTCGTCTGAAACTTTCAAACAGTGGATTTCGGTCGAGCTTACGGCACACAATGGAAAAATGTTGTATGTCCCGGAGGGATTTGCACATGGTTTCCAAACGCTTGAAGACAATACCGAAATATATTATCAGATGTCGGAATTTTATAATCCGAAATACGCGAGCGGAATCAGGTGGAATGATCCGGAATTCAATATTCAATGGCCGGAGGGCGAAAGGACGATATCTGAAAAGGACAGACAATTCCCTGATTTTCAGTATTGACGGCAGAATCCATGAGTTTGATCGAATTTAAAAAAATGTTCCCTGAGGAAGACACAGCTGAAAAGATGTATAAGTTCATCGAAAGGCTTTATCCGATATGCAGGAGCATCACCGGAAACGGTCTTCGAGAGACACTTTCAGAAATTCAGAAACATATACCGATATCTAAAAGAGAGGTCCCTACTGGAACAAGGGTTTTTGACTGGACCGTTCCAAAAGAGTGGAACATCAACGATGCATATATAAAAAATGCAAAAGGCGAACGTGTTATTGATTTTAAAGCATCCAATCTCCATGTATTGAGTTACAGCATTCCCATACAAAAAAAGATGTCCCTGAACGAACTTAAAGACCACATCTACACATTGCCGAATCACCCTGACTGGATTCCTTATCGGACGAGCTATTACGATGAGACGTGGGGATTTTGCATGAGTCAAAATCAGCTTTCAACCCTGAAGGAAGATGATTATGAGGTGTGCATCGACTCAAGACTCGAAGAGGGGTCTTTAACCTACGGTGAGTATGTTGTCCAAGGTAGGACACGGGACGAGATTTTGATATCATGCCATATTTGTCACCCCTCTCTTTGTAATGACAACCTTTCTGGGATATCATTAGCGACCTTTTTCGCAAAATACATAGCGCATATTTCCAATGAGCACACCTACCGATTTTTATTTATTCCCGGCACAATCGGATCAATCACATGGTTGGGACTGAATGAGCCTGATGTCTCGAAGATAAAGCACGGTCTGGTTATTGCTGGAGTAGGGGATTCGGGTAAGTTTCATTACAAGAGGAGTCGCAGGGGGGACGCAGAGATTGACCAAGCTTCGAGAAATGTATTGAAACACTTGGGTCATGAACATGAAATTGTTGATTTTATTCCTTACGGCTACGATGAGCGGCAATATTGTTCCCCGGGATTCAATCTTCCCGTTGGATGTTTCGGAAGAACACCCTATGGCCAGTACCCGGAATACCATACATCGGCAGATAATCTGGAATTTATCAAGCCCCAATATCTGTATGAATCTCTTCTGGTGTGCACGGCAATCGCACATGCGATTGACAACAACCGTTACTACATGAATCAAAACCCGAAATGTGAACCTCTTCTTGGAAAGCGAGGGCTGTATGATAAAATCGGCGGTGGGAACGAGAGTCAGGAAAAGCAGTTTGCCATGCTGTGGGTTTTGAATTTTTCTGATGGCAACCACAGTTTATTGGACATATCCGACCGTTCGGGTTTAGATTTTGAATTGATCAAAGGTGTTGCAGATTTACTCGTCGAATACCAACTATTGAAACATTGCCGATCATAATAATAAGACAAGCCCTAAAGGAATGCATAAATTATGGTGAATCAAGGGGTTTATGAAAATAAAAAAGCACTTGTGACGGGTGCAAGTGGTTTTATTGGTTCTCATCTATGCAATCTCCTAAATAATGCTGGCGTAGAAGTTCATGGGGTGTCCCGCGATAAGCGCACCATTGATACTGCCGGCACTAAGTGGTGGCAAGGCGATCTATCGAAACTTACTGACGTTGATCATCTTTTAAACGATATTAAACCGGATTATATTTTTCATCTGGCGAGTTATGTCGTGGGCGCCCGAGATTTAGAAAATGTTATTCCCACATTCCTAAGCAATTTATCATCAACGGTGAATCTGTTGACTTGTGCGACAAAATTGGGGTGTAAGCGAATTGTTTTGGTTGGTTCTCAGGAGGAGCCCGAGAAAGGGAATGTGGTTCCAAGTTCTCCTTATGCTGCTGCGAAGTGGTCTGCCGGCGCTTATGCCCGTATGTTTCACGCCTTATACAATACACCGGTAACGATAGCCAGGGTTTTTATGGTCTATGGACCTGGACAAAACGATCTAAGTAAGCTTATCCCATATGTGACGCTTTCATTGCTCCGGGAACAAATTCCCAAACTCACCGGCGGTACCAGACAGATTGATTGGGTTTATGTAGAAGATGTTGCTAAAGGGCTTCTATCTTTAGCCGCATCGAAAAATGTAGAGGGTTGTACCGTTGATCTGGGTTCGGGATTTCTGTTCTCAATCAAAGACACAATTAACAAGTTGGAACAAATAATTGGCGGTAAAACCAAACCCGTATTTGGAAGTATTCCAGACAGGCCCATGGAACAAGTTAGGGTCGCTGATGTAAAAAAAACATATGAAATGATTGGCTGGAAACCTGACATTGATCTGGAAAAAGGACTGCGTATAACGGTGGATTGGTACAAGCACTGATAAACCAAAAACCGGCGGTCAACTCTTTTGCATTCCCGGCATCTTGCTTTGTCGACATTGGCACACTGTTCGAAATGACGGCAGCCATCGAAAAAAATAAACAGCCATCACATAATAACTGACTGAGAAATTCATAATGAAAAATAGTAAATTCGTAGATGAAAACATTACCATTATCAAGCCGGCATCACGCTGGCAGTTTATAAATTTTAAGGAACTGAAGGAGTATCGGGACCTATTTTATTTTCTGGTCTGGCGGGATATCAAGGTGCTTTACGCTCAAACCATACTGGGTTTTTCATGGGCGTTATTGAACCCCGTTATTCAGATCATAATTTATACTGTCGTGTTCGGAAAAGTTGCAAAAGTGCCCACGGAAGGCGTTCCATATGCTCTTTTTTCCAGCGTGGCGATTATTCCCTGGACCTACATGTCCCAGGTAATGTCAACATCGAGTCAGAGCCTTGTTGCAGGACAGGGTCTGCTTGGGAAAGTGTACTTTCCAAGACTCATTTTCCCACTAACTCCTGTCCTATCGAAACTGATCGATTTTGGAATCTCTTTGATCATTTTATTGGTAATGCTTATCTATTACAAGGTGTATCCAACCTGGAACATCCTGGCGATTCCTTTATTCGTGATGTACATGATGATGCTATCCGCCGGTGTCGGCTTATGGCTTTCGGGTATGGCCGTCCGATTCAGGGATATCCGGCATGCCATGCCGTTTGTCATCAGGATGCTGATGTATTCAGCACCCATTGTCTACTCGGCGGCAGCGATCGGCGAGAAGAACAGACTTCTGTATTCTCTGAATCCTATTGTAGGCGTGATCGAAGGGTACCGTGCCTGCCTCCTGGGAACTCCGATACCCTGGCAGTTTGTTGTGCCCGGCATACTGGGCACATTTATTGTTTTCATTACCGGAATACTCTATTTTAGAAAAATGGAACACGTGTTTGTGGATGTTATATAGAGCGCATCCATGGTGGGCCGGCACTTTTCCGGCAATGACAAAATTAATTGAACTGGCTAAAAGGTTTGAATATGCATAACGGCGATACCGCTATCCACGTTGAGAATATCAGCAAATACTATCGAATCGGCGTTAAAAGGGAAATGCACGACAGTTTGATCGTGGCCATCTCCGACTTTATCAAGAAACCTGTAACGAATTTTCACAAATACCGATCTCTGTATAAATTCAATGAACAGGATGTCCTTCAACGTCGGGATTCTGAAAACGCCCCGGATGACATCATTTGGGCCCTTAAGGATGTATCCTTCGATATTAAGAAAGGAGAGGCCTTGGGTATTGTTGGAAGTAACGGGGCCGGCAAATCAACCCTCCTCAAAGTACTTTCCAGGATAACCCACCCGTCGACGGGTACGGCTAAAATTTATGGCAAGGTGGCTTGCTTGTTGGAGGTGGGCACAGGTTTTCACCCAGAACTGACCGGCAGAGAGAATGTCTATTTAAATGGTACCGTGCTGGGAATGCGCAAAAGTGAGATCGATTCCAAATTTGATGAAATTGTTGATTTCTCCGGTGTAGAAAAATTTATCGATACACCGGTCAAAAGGTATTCAAGCGGAATGAAAGTGAGATTGGCTTTCGCCGTTGCCGCACATTTGGAACCGGAGATATTGATCATCGATGAAGTACTGGCTGTGGGTGATGTACAATTCCAACGGAAATGCCTGGGTAAAATGGATCAAGTGGCAAAGGAGGGCAGAACGGTATTGTTTGTAAGCCACAATATGAGTGCTATAAATCAGCTTTGCAGCCGGGCGGTACTATTGGAAAACGGCCAGGCGATAAATGAAGGAACGCCTGAGGAAGTCATTACGTCATATCTGACAAAAAATACAAACGAAATGTCGGTTTGGTACTGTCCGGAAGAGAACAGCCAAAATGATATCAAGCTGAACCGTGTGAGAATATTGTCTCTGGAAGGCGATGAAACCCATATCATCAATTACGATCAGGAATTTAATATAGAAATAGCTTACCATGTCAAAAAAGAACTTTCCGACACGATTGTCGTGTGCCGAATAAGCGATACCTATGGAAATATTGTTTTCACTTCGTGGGATACTGATTCAACAGACCTGAAGAACAGGGCGCGCTCTGCTGGAAGCTACTGTTCGACATGCAGGGTTAATGGAAGCATGTTAAAACCTGGAATCTATTTGGTGTCTATAGGCGCTTTCAACAATAAGCAGAGATTTTACGATTGGCACGATTATATCATGAGTTTGGAAATTACGCCCATAGGTTACAAGCTAAATCCCGAAAGACAGGGTATCATTACACCGATATTGAATTGGGAGGTAATGCTAACAAATGACGCATAGTAGTCTTCTAATTAGACTCAAGAGGACCATCAAAAAGGAGATTTACCAACCCATGGTGGCACCCTATCTTCCAGATGAGTATGAATTGCTGTGGGGTGGGGATGCCAGCAAAAGGCTCCTGATGCCAGTTTTCAAACCACTACGTAGGTTGAGAGATAAACGTAAATTTATAAAAAATCTTCGGGGTTCGGATATTTTCATCGTTGGGCATCCAAAATCAGGAAACACATGGATAACCTTCATGATGGCAATTATCTTATTTTCAGATTATCAAAACAAGATCAATATTGCCAACATCGGTTCGTACGCTCCTGTAATTCATGGCAGGGACAGTGACATCGTAAAATGCAAATCTTTTACCAACACGCGTATTTTCAGAAACGAATGGCCGGTTTATGAGAAGTACTACCCGAAAACGATTTATCTGATAAGAGATCCAAGGGCTGTTCTGGTATCGTATTACAATATGTTCAAGATATATTTTAATAGAAATGATGTAAGCTTAGATGAGTTTGTGACTGAGTATCTATCTAATGGATATATCCAAAGCTGGGAACCGGTCATGCGGTGGGATCGTCAAGTTCTTTTCTGGTTGGACAAGCAAAGCCGGCATCAGAACACTTTGATAGTGAAGTACGAGGATGCCGTTGCAGACCGGAGAACGACTGTGGAAAGAATCGCTAAATTTTCCGAAGTTGACTGCCCGGAAAAGCTCATCGAAAAAGCTATTGAACGGGGAGAGTTTTCTTCCATGCAGGCTGATGAAAAAAAGCATGGTGCTGAATCCTATCCTGGGCAAATAAGCAACAGAGGTAAATTTATTCGAAAAGGAAAAGTTGATGGTTGGAAAGAAGAGCTAAATGCTAATACGGCTGGGAAAATTGAAAAGGCATTTGGTGAAGTGATGAAAAAGGTAGGATATTATTAGGATCTAATAACTAAGACATTCAATATAAATATTCATTCAAACGCCTTTATGATAATATCAGAACGAAAAATGAATTTTGATCATGCTGCTATTGTTGTGGCTCATCCTGACGACGAGATATTATGGTTCAGCTCAATAATAAAAAAAGTGAACAAGATTGTTGTATGTTTTTTAGACGTAAAATCAAAACCTCAATGGAGTAAAGGCAGGAGACGTTCTTTGACCGAATATCCGTTGAAAAATATTTATAATTTAGGTTTTGATGAGTCTGAGGTATTCAATCAAAGCAACTGGAATGATGTTGAACCTGTCAAATATGGAATCAGAATACAAAACGTGGATGATGCGTATAAAATATATTTAAATAATTTTGAGATGCTCCAAAAGAGTCTTTGCGGTCTTTTGGAAGGTTGCCAAGATATTTTCACTCATAATCCTTGGGGTGAGTACGGCCATGAGGAACATGTACAAGTCTTTAAGGCCATTGAGGTCCTGCAGGCCAAGTTGGGATATAATATCTGGTATTCGAATTATTGCAGTAATAAATCAATCAAATTCATGACAAGCCTTATTGCAGATAAAAATTATTCGTACTTAACTTTGAAAACGGATGTGAGAGCAGGAAAGATTATTGAAGAAATCTATAAAAAAAATGAATGCTGGACCTGGTACGATGATTGGGAGTTTTTTAGGGAAGAATCGTTTATCAAATACGGCAGTGCTGACCAACCATATCAGTATGGCCATAATTTCCCTATCAATATGATAAATGTCAATATTCCGGAGGAGAAAAAGAAAACTATCCGAGATAAGTTTATTTTTGAAATAAAAAAAATGTTTGGAATTAGACCGAGTAACATATTAAAAAAGCAATCCACATGAAAACGGCAATACAAAAAATAATTAATAAATTGGGATATGAGCTTAAGAGAAAAAAAAGTGTAAATTCATTGATTGTGACAAAGAGTAATTCAGGGAAAAGCAGGGGAACTGTTCTTCTCTCCTATATTATTGAACCATTTTTGCCGGATAGTGAAGGCAATATTTCCAGATCTCATACTCATTTTTTAGAATCCGTTTTGATAGTGGAAACTTTTTTGAAATTGGGATTCACTGTCGATATAATAGACTATAGAGATAGTAAATTTATCCCGCAAAAAGATTATTCATTTTTCGTTTCTGCGCGGACGAATTTTCAGCGTATTGCAAGGCATTTGAAAGATAATTGTATAAAAATTGTTCATCTTGATACTGCTCATTGGCTTTTTAATAACTATGCTTCTTATGGTAGGTTGTATGCACTAAAGGAAAGAAAAAAAGTTGTCCTTTATGATAGAAAGTGGGTTGAACAAAACTGGGCCATAGAACATGCAGATTATGCAACAATACTGGGAAATGATTTCACGGCTGCTACATATGGCTATCAGAAAAAAGATATTTATCGACTGCCAATTCCAACACATACTGAATATAACTCCCCGGGAAAAAAAAATTTTAAAGAGTGCAAAAATGGTTTTATATGGTTAGGCAGCGCTGGATTTGTGCATAAGGGATTGGATCTTGTTCTTGAAACTTTTAAGAAAACGAAAGACCTACAACTATATGTATGTGGCCCTATAGATGCTGAAAAGGATTTTGAGAAGGTATATGAAGAAGAATTGTATAAAACTTCAAATATTGAGACGCTTGGATGGGTTGATATTAACAGTGAGTTATTTTTTAGGACCATTGATAAATGCATAGGATTAATTTATCCTTCCTGTTCTGAAGGGCAGGCAGGAGTAGTTGTTATATGTCAAAAAGCAGGTTTGATTCCCATTGTAAGTTATGAGAGTGGGGTAGATGTACATGATTTCGGTATAATACTGAATTCATGCAGTATTGAGAATATTGAAGATGCTTTGCGGCAAATTGCAAACAGTTCGGAAGAGAAATTGAAATCAATGTCTTTAAAAGCATGGAATCACGCTCGGAAAAACTATACAAAAGATGTGTATGCTAATAAATTCAAAGCAATTATTCAAGATATCATTAGAAGAGAGGACCTTAAAATATAGTGTAGGAAGACAAAATGAATCCAGAATTGATTTCAAAAGAACATCTAACACACACACATACTGTGTTGTGGTCCTCCAAAAAATACTCATATATGCCGATTTATGTTTCGTTTTATATTAGTGTAAACTCCACTCAAAAAAGTGATGTTATATGAATAGGAAAAATCCTCTCGTAAGCGTATTAACTCCGGTCTATAATGGTGAGCCTTATCTAGAAGCATGCATTCAAAGTGTTTTAAGACAAACATATACAAATTTTGAGTATGTAATCGTCAACAACTGCAGTACGGACAATTCACTGAATATCGCGCGAAAATATGCGGAAAAAGACAATAGAATTCGCATCTTCTCGAATTCCGAATTCCTTCTCGCAATTGCCAATTTCAATCACGCTGCAAGAAAGATATCACCCGATAGTGTGTATTGTAAAATTATCCATTCAGATGACCTAATGTTTGACAATTGTATAGAGAAGATGGTGACCTTGGCGGAATCAAACGTATCCGTAGGCATCGTCGGTTCATATGTCCTGCAGGGCAATAAGGTTGTGGGCAATGGACTTTCTTATCCCCAAACTGTTTTTACCGGAAGAGAACTATGTCAAAGATCGTTAAATATTAGATCTGCTCCGGGACGTATTTATGTCTTTGGTTCGCCATCTTCCTTATTGATTAAATCTGATTTAATCCGCAATCGGGAACCACTTTACAACGATAAATACCGTATGTGCATTGACCAGGAACTATGCTATTATTTGCTACAGCAGCAAGATTTTGGTTTTATCCATGAGATATTGACCTATTCGCGTGTTCATCACCAGTCGGTAACTACCTCTATCAATGAAAACAATCGAGAAATCATTGAAGAACTCATGCTGATGCAAGATTATGGTCCGGTCTATTTTGAAGAGAAAGAGCATAAAAAGCGTTTCGAGCAGTCAGTGGATCGACTTTACAAATTTTTGTCAGCCAGCATTTTTCAGAGAAAAGATAAAGAATTTTGGAAGTTTCAAAAAAAGGGATTAGACAAACTAAATATTCGATTCAATCGAGTCAAATTGTTCGTCGGAGCCTTGGAGGTACTGGTCAATAAAATTGTTCGCCGTTTGTTTCACCCATCACTGACCCGTAAAAAAAGACTTGCCGAATAGTTCGGACAATACTGAAAATAGATGACCATTATGAAAAGTAATCAAAAAAAATTTAGAATAGGCATCATCGGAGCCGGTGCAATTACCGAAGAGAGCTATCTGCCCGCAGCAATGCTAATTTCTCATTTGGAAATTACCCATATTGTTGATCTTGACCAGATGCGTGCCAGGCAGGTGGCCGCGGACTTTAAAATACCCATAGCTACAAGCGATTATCATGAATTGTTCGGAAAGGTTGATGGTGTTGTGGTTGCGACGCCTCCGAGCTCTCATCTCAAGGATAAGCATGGATTTCATGAATGCGTCTATCCCGGTACTTTGTGAAAAGCCGATCGCCTTGACATTGGCGGAAGCTAACGAGATGGTTGGAACCGGCAAAACTACCAATATTCATTTAGCGGTTGCCATGAACCGACGCTTAAGCCGGAGTGCAAGGATATTAAAACAGCTTATCAACGACAATCTGCTTGGCGATATTACCCATTTTGACGCCGCTGAAGGCTACGAGTACAATTGGCCTTTACGTACCGGGCATGTCTTTCTCAATCCTAATCATCGCGGTATTATCAGCGATATCGGGCCCCACGTGTTTGATCTGCTTTTTTGGTTGTTTAATCGGTCTCCGGCAAGGGTAAAAAAATGTGAAGATGACAATTGGGGGGGCATCGAGGCCAATGCGGTAGTGGACCTTGAATTTGAAAACGCCCAACGCACAATCCTCGGGCAGGTTGAATTCAGCTGGACCCGAATGCTCCATAATTCAATTCGAATTTATGGAGAAAATGGTATGCTTGAAGCCCCTATTATTGGCGGTAAAAAAATAAATTACTACCCCAAGGGATATGAAAAAAAAGGGCTTACTGTGCAAGAAACAGATGATAACCCGCCAATGGGAAACGATGAATTTGTTCAGCAACTTATAAACTTTACCGATTCAATCACACAGAATCAAGTAAAATATGTGCCTGCGGAACAAGCTCTTGCACCCATGAAACTGATCGAAGATTGCTATAAACTAAGAAAGATAAATCCGCAACCGTGGGAAAAAAAATGGTTGGAATTATTTTTCAGGGAAAAAATAAATGCCAAATAGACGCGTGTTAATTACCGGTGCAACCGGTTTTGTCGGCTGCCGCTTAGCGGAAAGATTAGCATTGGGCTCTGATTATCAGGTTCGGGCCCTGATACACAGGTTTTCGGGACCCGGTCTGGCTCGTCTTTGTCGGCTGCCGGTAACATTGGTGAATGCGGACATATTGGACCCGGCGGCTGTTCTTGAGGCAGCAGATGGTTGTGACACCATTATTCATCTGGCATATGGTCGCGCGGGTACGGAGGATCAGCGCAGGGAGATCACGGTCAACGGCACCGAAAATATTCTAAAAGCTGCTGTTGCTCAGAAGGTTCATAAGCTTGTTTATTTCAGCACGGCATCTGTCCACGGTATAGCGCCTTCAAGCCCAGTGGTTACAGAATCAGCGCCATATGAAACAACCACGGAAGTATACCGGGAAAGTAAAATTAAAGCAGAGAAATGCGTCTGGAAGTATCACGCAGAGTATGGTCTAAACACAGTTATATTCCGGCCCCCACTTATTTATGGGCCCTATGATTATTTGTGGTCCGAACCCATTATCAAAGATATTCAATCAGGTGCAATTTTAATCAATGGCGGCAGCGGTGCCGCCAATCTGGTTTTTGTGGACAATTTAATCGATGCAGTTTTTTTGGCACTGGACAAGGATGCCGGAAATGGTGAAGCATTTTTTGTCGTTGATGAGGACAGCCTGACATGGAAGCAGGTTTATGAAGCTTACGCACAAAGATTAAAATTACATCCGCCGTTTGTGATGAAATCGGAGCAGGAAGTCAATGCGTTGATAAAAAGCAGGCAAGCGCCAAATGCATTCTACAACTGGCTGGTTCGTCCGGTACTTTTAATGCCCCTTATGGTGCGGGCTTGTCTCAATTCAACAAAAGTTGCACGTCAAATGTATCAGATTCCCTGGATGCGGTTTGTTAAAGAACAGTTTCCAAATTCTTATACTACGCTTAAAGGCAATGAACCCAATCAAAACATCCCCGGAAAGCCATCTGAGACAAGAGATAAAATGGCAACGCAGAGCGAAGATGCGGTGAAGCTTTTCGCATCTCAAAGTCGTTTTTCAAATGAAAAGATAAAAAAAATATTAAATTTTAAACAACGCACATCATTTGATGAAGCAGTCGATTTAACTTTCGCCTGGGCGAAATATCAGGGAATCTTACAGTAATGTTAGTTTCAGTAGCAATTTGTACCTGGAATCGGGCCGATCTTCTCGATCAGACGTTGACTTCGATGGGCAAGTTGGTCATACCAACGCAAATTTCCTGGGAACTTATTATTGTAAACAATAATTGCACAGACACCACAGATGAAGTTATCACCAAACATCAAGCCCATTTACCAATTCGCAGGCTTTCCGAGCCACAGCAGGGTAAAACGTTTGCATTAAATTGTGCCAGCCAGGCTGCTGAAGGCGATTACATAATTTGGACGGATGACGACGTATTGGTTGAACCGGACTGGATCGCTCATTACGCCGAAGCATTCGAGCAATGGCCGAAAGCATCGTTATTTGGCGGCCCTGTAAAGCCATTCCTGGCTGGGGCACCCCCTAACTGGCTGTTGGATGTTTTATCGGTATCACAGGTCGGAGATGTATACGCAGCCATCGATCTTGGGACAAAACCAATCCGTTTGAACATGGGTAAAGAGCCTTATGGCGTCAACTGGGCTGTACGGATAGAAGATCAAAGGAGGTATTTATATGATACCGATCTTGGGCCTGGACCGAAAACGAAAATCGGATATGAAGAGACCAACGTAATACAAAGGATGTTTGAAGATGGATTAGAAGGAAGGTGGGTCCCTAAGGCTTTAGTAACGCATTATATTCCGGAGAGTCGTCAAACCATCAAATATATCCGTTGGTATCACAGAGGGCAGGGAGGATATAAGGCTTTACAACGTTATGGAAAAAACAATTATCCTTCTTATAAGGCAAAAATAATTCTTGTTAAGGGAATTATTAAATCAGAGCTTAGATACCGCATATATCGTCGCATGCACAAAAATCCGGAACTTTGGATTAAGGCACTGATAAAATCCTCTCAAGCATGGGGACAATTGAATAGGAAATAACATGCTGTTATCAAATATTAAAATAAGATTTTTAAAATATTTGTATAAGTATTGTGATCATCCCTTATGGGGAAAGGCAGTGTCTAAATTTTTAGCGATTATTCTTCCGCCATTTATCGCCAGGGTTAAGTTGTTAAACAGATTGGGTTCAAAAGTTTTTATCTCACCTTCTGCAGATATATATCATTCTAAATTAAAGATGGGAGACAAAATATATATTGATGATAACGTTACCATTTTTGAAGATTTTGATGGTGGACCAATCTCTATAGGAAACTATTCAAAAATATATAGATATACCATCATGCAAACTGGACAAGGGGGTAGAATAGAAATAGCAGATGAAACCGTTGTCCATCCGAGATGTCAGTTTTTTGCCCACATCGGACCCATTAAAATTGAAAAAAATGTATTAATAGCACCAAACTGCTCATTCTATTCTTATAACCATGGATTTAATAAAAATGAAAACATAAAGGACCAACCATTGACCAGTAAAGGTGGTATTCTTATTAATGAGGACGTTTGGCTGGGTGTGGGTGTGATTGTTCTGGATGGTGTTGATATCGGACGGGGCGCAGTGATTGGTGCCGGATCAGTTGTTACGCACAGTATTCCGGAATATGCGATCGCGGCCGGCAACCCGGCCCGGGTGATTGGGAAAAGGGATTAGAGCTCAGGATGCAGCGCCAGTGACCAAAGTGGCGGTTGTATTGACCTATGAACCGCAAAATATCAAAGCAACTTATCCTAACATATGAAAAAAACCTTGATTATTTGTCCGGAATATCCACTGCCCGAGAATAGTGGGGGTAATATTCGAACAATGAACTTTGCCCGATTTTTCATGCAGTTTGGACCAATAGACATTGCATATTCCAGACTCATATCAAAAGCAGAAAAAGCAAATTCCATATTTCAAAATAAGTATTTGTTAGAGCCTATTGATAGATCAAAATATTTTAAACGGCAGTTAATCAATGGCGTTATTTCAGGCGTACCGATACCAGTGAATAATATTACAACCGGATCCCAAGACTTTCTTTTGTCATTGATAATGGAAAATGATTATGACTACATCGTTGCGCGCTATATTCACAGCTGTAGTTGCCTTTTCAAATTGCCGAATAAATATCGAAAGAGAATTTTAGTTGATGTGGACGACATTCTGTCAGGAACGGTGTATGAAGCTAAGTTTGGTTCCATTAATGGTATGTTTAAAAAATATGCTATGAGCGTAAATAGGAAAATTATTAGTAAGATATGAAAAAAAGTGCATAAAATTAGGGACGTCGCTCTTTTGTTCAAAAAAGGACCTGCAAAAACTAGCCAAAACAAAGCATCACAATCAATCGTTTGTGGTACCCAATATTTTTAATAGTAAATCATTTGATCAATATGATTTTGGAGATGGCTATACAAGAAGAAATATCATTTTATTTGTAGGAACATTGAACTATAAACCAAATAGCGAAGGACTTACTTGGTTTATCAACCATATATTCCCCCACTTTAGAATAGAATACCCTGATGGAAAACTAATAGTTGTTGGACGGAACCCCGCGGCGCCATTAAAAAAAATGTGCGAAGACTCCATTGATGTCGATCTCTATACAAATGTACCCGATGTTAAGAAATTCTACAGACAATGCAGGGCAGCTGTTATACCACTTCTATCAGGAGGTGGAACCCGAATAAAAATACTTGAGACAATTTTGGCCAATAGGCCGGTCATTTCAACCTCCAAAGGTGCTGAAGGGTTGGGTTTAAAAAACAGTAGGGAGCTACTAATATTTGAAACAGCTAATGAATTTATTTGCTGCTATAAAAAATTAAAAGAAAAGGATACATATTCTTCGCTGGTTCAAAACGCTAAAATTACAGTAAAAAAGAGATACTCGGAGAAGAAATTTGAAGATGTGATGAAACAGGTCGTTCAATCAATTGAATTTCAATGCCGACAGACTGAATAAGTATCAAATGAACATGTTTCAGAAAAAATTCAAGAACGGGCAGCAATTCTGTGAAATTAGCACATTCTGTTAATATATGAAGAAATCACTAAAAGTTGTTCACATCCCTTTTTCTAAAAGAAATCCCTATCAAAAATTGCTTTCTGATGGTTTAAAGACATGCGGAATTGATGTCAAGGGGGCTCCTGTTCACCATTTCAAAAGCATTTCTTTTCTCAATCTCAGCCTGTTTTCTCTGCTATACAAACACTGGAAACCGGATATTATACATCTGCATTGGCAAGGTTCATTTATCAACGTAGACGGTAGTCGGCTTAAATCAAATCTAAAATCGTGTCTTTTCATAATACAACTGTTATGTTTGAAAGCTTTGGGGATAAAACTGATATGGACGGTCCATAATCTCAAAAGGCATGAGGAAACTTATCGTGATATTGAAAAGCGATATACAAAAAAGCTGGCTCACCTGTCGGATGTGATGATTGCCCATTGCCAATCGGCAAAACAGATGATTCAGAGCTATTTTCAATTGAAAGGCGGTGATAAAATAGCCGTTATTCCGCATGGTAATTTCTTAAACTACTACCCAAACGTGATAGACCGAGAATCCGCCATGCAGAAGCTTGGGCTTCGGACTTTTAAAAGAACCTTTTTATTTCTGGGCGAACTTCGCTATTACAAAGGCATATTAGAATTCATCGATGCATTTAAGCTATTAGACAATAAGAAAACACAACTTGTTGTTGCCGGCAGACCTCATGATTATAAAATCCACAAAGGCATCATGAAACGAATTGCAAACACAGATAATATAATTACCCATTTCTGTTATGTGCCTGACGAATCTTTGCAGATTTATATCAATGCATCGGATGTTATGGTTTTTCCATATCGAGACATTTTTACATCCGGAGGGATATTTTTAGCAATGTCATTTGGCAAGCCGATTTTAGCACCGTGCCTGGGATGTATTTCAGACACATTGAGCGATACCGAAAATTTTCTATTTACAGATAAAGAGGGAGATACTCTTGATCTTGCTCTGAAAGAGGCGGCTTCAACCGCTTCGGACCATTTAAAGGAAAAGGGATTGGCCAACCTGACTCTGGCAGGCAGATTCAATTGGGAACGTATTGCAAAAGAAACTAACCATGTTTACAGGAAATTAATTTCACAAAAGCGCTAAGACCTGAAGATGAAAAAAAAACAGAATATTCTGTATATTGCTGAAACAGCTAGGGGAGGGTCTGCATTCAGCCTTTTTAATCTTGTGAAAGGGATTAAAAGTAACGGCTATCGCCCTACTGTGCTCTTTGTTCGTGAGGACCACCCCTTAATTCCATCAAAACTGCGTGAGATGGGAGTCACAACTATCGTTTTGAAAAAGAAACTCCATGCAGAAACGATACCAAACGATGGCTCTTCAGTGAATGTTAAAAAAAAGAAATTAACTATCAGCAGAAAAATTGAAAATCGCTTCGGTAAATCTGGACTTGCATTTTATTTAGCCGCCAAATCGTGCCTTGAGTTTTTTCGTTATCATTCGATTATGATACTGCCAATAATCAAATTGATTAGAAAGGAGCACATATCGTTGATTCATCTTAACAGCGGTTTGAGATGCGGTCAGGGCGCTATTATAGCTTCTCTTTATTGTAGAATTCCAATTGTATGTCATTGCCGCTGGTTCTCAAAATGGACGTTATTTGAAAAAATATTCATCAGGATGGTAGATAAATTTATTTATATTTCTACGGCGGTGCAAAAGCATTTCAAACAAATAGGTGTACCAGCTCAAAAAGGCATAGTTATTAACAACGCACTGGATTTAAAAGATTATCATTCAGACTACAATACAACCAAAACAAGAACGGAGCTGTGTATTGATGAAAATGATAAAGTCTTTGGTATAATAGGAAGACTTGTTGAATGGAAAGGTCATATACACTTTTTAGAAGCCATTGCTATGACCCTGAAAAAAGGCAATTCAATTAAAGGGGTTATTGTTGGAGAACCTCCTAATACAATGTCTGGAAGGAATTTCTATCAATACCTGAAATTGATGACAAAAAAAATGGGGATTGCTGAAAATATTCTTTTCACCGGGTTCAGGGAGGATATCCCACGTATTGTTTTGGCAATGGATGTTGTGGTTCATTGTTCCACACGTCCTGAGCCCTTCGGTCGGGTAATAATAGAGGGAATGGCCGCTGGCAAACCTGTGATAGCAACAGCTGCAGGAGGGGTATATGACATCATTGAAGACGGGAAAACTGGCTTGTTGGTACCGATGGGAGATTCAAAATTTCTGGCAAACGCTATGAAAGCCTTGTTATCTGATCCGAAAAAAATGAACCAAATGGGGCAACTTGCGCGGGAAAGTGTCGAAAGCAGGTTTACAATCAAGAGCCATGCGCAGGCTGTTCGAAATGTATATAACGCCGTCGTTTGAAACAAGATGTTGTTGGAGGATGAATTTTGGCCAAAGTGATTTACATTTGTCACCGCGATAGAACTGATTTAAATTATTCTAAAGATGAGATCGAACGGGTCAGCCAAAGAATGGTTCCCGATCATATTTCAGCGTCGGTTTATACAAAATCCGACCAGGATGGAATCATATTCTCGATTGTTCCATTTAATAAATCGATCTATGTGCAGGACAATAGCATTGCTCTGGGATGTCTCCACACTGCTGAAAATGAATGGTGGAAGCCGGGGGGACCTGTGCCGGATGGTTCATTTGCTATTTTTCGGAGTGACGGGACCACCGTTGAATTGGTCAGTGACATTGTGGGTTCCCGGACGCTTTGGTTCATTAAAACAAAGACGTTCTTTTTGGCCTCTACGTCACAACGTGCCATTGTTGCCTGTATGGGTTCCTACGAATCCAATCCCAAGGTATTTCCATGGTTCCTGACAAATGGTTATCTGGGGCCGGACATGTCTTGGGACCGACGGATACAAAAAGTAAAAGCGGATTCAAAAATTGTCTTGAACCGTAATACATGGAAAATAAAAGAGCTCAATGGCCCGATCGTATTTGAAGAAGCAAAAAGAAGTGATCAAGAGCACATGGATTATATCGCTGAAGCCATTCATGGCTCTTTCGCAAAGATGGATCTGGAATGGGAGCGTTGGGTTTTGGCCCTGTCCGGTGGATATGACAGTCGTGGTTTACTGATCATGTTGAAAAATAGGACCTCTATGAGGTGTGTAACATGGGGGGATCGCAAAACAATCAACATAGACGGCACCGATACAAATATTGCGCCTCAACTTGCTCGCAAATATGGATTTGTACATGAGTACTGTTTTACGGATCGTTCGATGGAGGCAATAGAACGCCTAATGGATCGGTTTTTAAAGGCTAGTGAGGGTCGGGTTGATCATATCAATGCATCCATGGATGGATTTGATCGCTATAGAAATATGCATGATAATGGTATAAATGGTTTGATTCGGGGTGACATTGGCTTCGGATGGATTCCGGTTATTTTAAGTACAGATGTGCCGCTTCTTCACGGGTTCTATGATTTTCGTGACTATGCAAATGTTGACGGGTTTAATGTGGAAGAATTTGAACCAAAGGTTATTCCAGAGAGGTTTCATAAGGCTAAAGGTGAGACATTAAGCACGTGGCGGGATCGACTCTATCATGAGTATCGTATTCCGACTTTTTTGGCAGGATTGTCTGAATCTCGTTTAAGCTATATCGAACAGGCTAGTCCTTTTTTGTCAAGGCGGATTATTGAGGCGGTAAGGACGATGCCGGATAGATTGCGAACAGATAAGGCCGTATTTAAGAGATATATTAAGATATTGGAGCCAGAAACTCCGATTGCCAGCAGAGCCGGCATCCCAGGAACAAGTGATTTGCTAATCAGAAAGGAAATACGAAATATAATAATTGATGAACTGTCTTCAGCAAACGCAAAGAATCTTTTCCCGAGTAAATTTACAAAGCGTATTCTGCATGATCTTTCTTTAAATAGACTTGGAAGCCTATCAAATTCAAAAGTGTCAAGTTCAGTCTTTTTGAAAAAGCTACCAAGGAATGTCAAGATCTTGCTGGGGGCTGCAAAGAGAAGGATCGTTAAACCAAAAATAAAATATTCCAAGATTCTATTACGCAGTTTTATCATTTCGCGCATGAATAAAATACTCAAAGATGATGCGAGGATGATTTAGTTGTGATCTAAGCCCTCCACTGCTGGTTGAGGACCCGGATAAGTTATACTGGTCAGGTTGAGAAATAACGTAGATAACTTCCCGTTTTTTGGCTTCGATTATGTTTGAGAATATTTTGAAGAGTGAAATCAGCAAAATAAGGACCTTAATCCATTTTTCAGCAGGTGTGCAAAGGCCTTTTTTATTTTCACATGGGTATAAATATTTGTGGCTATATTGATAGGTTTGTTATATTTTAAGTTGGTGAAAGAAATGCTTGAAAATTGCCATCGTCCACTTGAAAAATAGAAGTAAGTTTGAATTGAAATTTTATTAGAGTAATTGTTGAGTTTATGTAATGGTGCTTTTCCTCTTCATTGTTTTAGTTTGTTATCTTCCCATCGTTGATTCAATTCTGCCGCGTACGAATTTTGGTGCTGGAATACCTGATATCGGACCGCTCAGATTTGGAACATTTTTACTATTTCTATTTTTTATTATTCATGGCGTAATTAAGAAAGATATCAGAATTATAAACGCATGGCTATCTATCCTGTTAATTTTCTATGTAATTGTGGTAATTTCGATTTCATGGTCAGTGCATTCATATGACTCAACAACATTTCAGGATTTATTTAACTCGGTATTTATTCCATATTTAACGGCTCTTGTTGCAATAAACCTTTTTGAGAAAGAAGAGACCACAAATCTTTATGTGAAAAATATTGTAGTGGCTGCATTTATTATGTCACTTATGAGCGTAGTTCAAATGGTGATGGGTTTGATGGGAGGATTAACATCAATCCGGGCAACTGGCACTTTCAGCAACCCCAATTTACTTGCGGTCGTATTGGTCCTTACGATTCCCTGCATTCTTTATGCGATAGAGAAAAATCTCATTTCTGTAATGATTGGTTGGATTGTAAATACATCTGTGATTGTGGGTATCGGATGTACAATTTCTCGGAAAGGGATAATAACAATGGTCCTATGCTATTGCACTTATTATTTTTTGAGAAAGCAATATAAAAGAATGATCGCAGTTGTGATTGGGTTTGCCATTCTATCAGTATTTGTTTCAGGATATTCTATTATAACCCAACGATTTGAAAACAAAGAAATTATGACCAATTGGAGTGACAAATGGAAAATGTCTAAGGCTGGGTTGAAAATGTTTACAACCAGTCCTGTCTTTGGCTTGGGTTATAAGGGGTATTATGAAAATTATCGTAGGTTTAATCCAAATGCTTATAAGGAAAAATATGACGCACACAACATTTACATTACTGCCTTGGCCAATTATGGTTTGCTTGGTTTTTTACCATTTATAGCCATTTTCATTTACCCGCTGGTAGTGGCTTTAAAAACATTGAGGAAGAAGACAAATGATTCTCGAGGTCAATACCTGAACAGTATGGCTATTATTTGTATTGTATCCTTGGTTCCATTCAGTATAAGCGGCTGGTTTTCCGGGGGTTTGTTTTATTCACAACTCGGTATGTCTTTGTTTTATACAAACATTTCATTATATTTAGCAAAAACAAAAAGTCTCGACCATAGCAGGAATGCTGAGCATTTTTAGCCACGTTTTATATGTTTTTATCACGGCAATTCAACCAAAATTCGCATTCTTTTAGATGTAATTAAACAGTTGAATCACAATCCTGTGGAACTTAGTAATCTAATCTTAGAAAGTTATGATAGGAGCCTAGGCTGTTATCAAAGCTCTGTTATAGTCAAGATCATATAAATAAGGATTTTAATAGAATTGACACAATCAATGAAAATTTGTTTTTTAGCACCGCGCATATACCCTTATTTATTGGCAGATAGAATTGTTGAAACTGCCGGAGGTGCTGAGTTACAGCAGTCACTTATTGGAAAAGGATTAAAAAAAAAAGGGTATGAAATATCATTCATATCTTATGATTATGGTCAAAATGATAAAGAGTATATTGATGGTATAACAGTTTACAAATCATTTGACATAAATGATAGAAAATATGGAGCTTTATCCTTCGTAGCAAAAATATATAATCTGTTAAAAACATTGAGAAAGGCTGACGCTGATATATACTATGTCAGATGCGCTACATATCTTCCTGGAATATTATTTCTATTTTGCAAGTTAAACAAGAAACGTTACATTTATGCAGCTTCTCATAATACCAATTTTTTACCGAATAATCTGAGGCTAAATCGATCACATGAGAGGATACTATACAAAATAGGATTAAAACATGCTAATCAAATAATTGTACAATCTAATGAGCAACAGAAATTGCTTTTTAAGAATTTCTGTTTATATGGGAAAGTTATCAAAAATTTTTTTCCAAAAAAGCCAAGTAAAAGTTTTAAAATCCATAAAAAATACATATTATGGGTTTCAACAATTAGATCATGGAAAAGACCTGAACATTTTATTAGGTTGGCAGAAAAATTTTCTTCAGAAAAATTTATCATGATCGGTGGTAAATCAACTGACCAGGAAGGGGATTTATTCGATAAAGTTAAAGAAAGGGTAAAAGGAATAAAGAATTTAAGCTTTTTAGGTTTTCAACCATTTCATATTACAGAATCCTATTTTGATCAATGCAAAGTATTTGTTAATACATCGGAATATGAAGGTTTTCCAAATACGTTTTTACAGGCATGGAGCCGAGGTGTTCCAGTAATCTCATATTTTGATCCAGATAATGTAATCGAAAAAGAAAAATTAGGTTATGTAGCAAAATCTGAAATTCAGTTGGAAAACCATTTAAGATTTTTTCTTACAAAACAGATGTGGGATTCGAAATTCATAATAAACTATTTTAATAAAAATCATTCCAGTGAAATAATTGATAAATATGCTTTACTTTTTAATGAAATTTTAAATGGATAAAGCAGGGCCTATTTAAAAGGACGGTAAACTGTGACATTGAATAATTCTTTTTCCCTAAAACTAATTATTATTACAATTAGTATATTTATTATCTTCAAAAATGCCATCGCTATGCCTGTTTTTCCTGGTGCAAAAGGTTTTGGGACAGAAACCCGGGCGGCATATGCAAATGGAATAAATCCTACCATTTTCATTGTGACTAATATCTCAAATGAAGATGGAACCCCAGGGAATAGTACACGAAATGGAGTAGCAGTGAAAACTGGATCTTTCCGTGAAGCATGTAACTATGATGTAGACAACAAAGTTATTCTTTTTGAAGTGTCTGGAACAATACTTGTTAATGATAATTTAAATATAGATAACAATGGAGTCACAGTTGCTGGACAGACTGCTCCCTATCCAGGTATTACACTGAGGAACTGTGTTCTTCGAATAAGCGGTAACAATATCTTAGTACAGCATTTAAGAGTTAGAGTGGGGGATGGTGAGGTAGGCGTTGCTCATTATAAAAGGGATGGTATTAATATTACTTCTTATGCAGAGAATTATCTTCACGATGTTGTGGTCGATCATTGCTCAATGAGTTGGGCTACTGATGAAAATATGGGGGTAGCAGTATTGGATGCACTTGAGATTAATACTGAATTGGTTCCAGAAATTAATGTAACTGTAAGTAATTGTATAATTGCAGAGGGGCTAAATGAATGTGATATTTGTGGCGAAGGCCACGCTGCAAAGAATCTAATAATCGGGTCCGGTAAAAATATATCCATATTAAACAATCTAATGGCGCACAGTGTCCATAGAAACCCATATGTTGTATATGGGAAAAATTCGGTGGTTGTTTCAAATAATTTAATTTATAACCCCAAAGATTTTAATACTACAATAGAGTTAACGAATGGCCCCTCTCTATTGAGTATTGTTGGAAATGTAGTCAAAGCTGGTCCAAATTCAAACTTAAGGGCAGGCAGAAATATACCAGACATCAAACTACCTTTTGAAGGTACCAAAATATATCTTAAGGATAATATGACAATGGCTGGTACTCAAACTGATCAGGACGATTGGTCTTTTGTATACGATAGAGCTAATGATTACACTATGGAGTCACTAATAAGATTATTTTCAGTGCGCGTACCTCCTTTATGGCCTGAAAACTATACCGCAATATCCTCTAAAGAGGTTGAGGAAGCAGTCTTAGTTTCTGCAGGGGCAAGACCAGCTGAACGCGATCTTGTAGACAATCGCATTGTAAATGACGTTATACATACTAGTGGAAGATTAATTCATAGTCAGAATGATGTTGGCGGTTGGCCAGTTTTAGACAACAACAAGATCGAACTTGATATACCAAATAATCCACATGGTTCTTCAGGTGTACAAGAATATACTAATCTCGAAGTATGGCTTCATGCCATGGCAAATGCTGTTGAAAGGTCGGTTTCTTCTCCGAAAGATTTAATACTAAAAAAATAAATCTTACTGTCAATGGTTGCCTAAATAGTGCCACCATGATTGGCGCAATGTGCCATTATTAAAGATGTTACACACTTTTACAACAAGGCCTGATGCCTTTTTCTTTTTTCAATTTCTTTGGGTTTATAGCTTGTTCCGAACCATCAAGCTTTTCAAACAATGGAACCTACCATTGAGGGGTTGATTTTCCCTCCGAAAGATTTAAAATAAAAGAATAAATGCTATTCTCCTCTTTAATATCGCATTTAAAGTAGCGAGATCTTCTTCCTTCCAAGTCCAGGTAGAAATTAAGTGGTATCCTGGTATTATAATTTTCCTAAAGTCACCCGGATCAAACTATTCGAGTATTATTAAATGCTATTTAACAGTCTCGATTTTGTTTTATTGGTTTTGATAACGATTGTTTTATATTATTTGCCATTGGTTAGGCGTTTCCAGATTCCAATATTAATTTTATCAAGTTTTGTTTTTTACGCAAGCAATCAACCTTATTTATTGTTTCTACTTATTTTGTCAGCATCAATTAATACTGTTTTCAGCTACTTAGCCTACTATTTCAAGCATAAACACCTCTATGCAGCTATGGGGGTAATATTGAACTTGGCTGTACTATGCTCTTTCAAATATTCAAAGCTTTTATTCAATACTTTTTTTGATATTGATACTTCAAATTCAGGTATTGCGGAATTCATCATTTCAATCCCATTGCCGATAGGTATTTCATTTTTTACATTTCAAGGCATCAGTTTGATCTTGGATGTTTTTCGGAAGAAAAAAGACAATAGCCTAGGGCAAATGATGGTCGATAAAAAGTTCAAATCTCATTTAGAAAAAACGTTTTTCTTTATCTGTTTTTTTCCACAACTTGTGGCCGGACCAATAGTGAAGGCACACCAGTTTCTTCCCCAGATTAAAACTAAGTATTTCAAGGATATTGATTTTGAGCATGTCTTTAGGGCTTTAACCATAGGATATTTTTTGAAAATGGTTGTGGCTGACAACCTCAAAGATCAGACTTTCTGGATTGCATTTCCCTGGTTTGAGACACTTTCTTCAACAACACTTGTCATGATGTTGTTTGCTTACTCAATGCAGATATTCTCGGATTTTGCAGGATATTCCTTGATTGCAATAGGTGTTGCTTCCTTATTTGGATATCGATTGCCTAAAAACTTTAATTTTCCATATATTTCCCAATCATTTTCTGAATTCTGGAGGCGATGGCATATCTCTTTATCCTCTTGGTTAAGAGATTATCTTTACTTCCCTCTGGGTGGAAACCGTAAAGGGACTGTCAATACATATCGAAACTTGTTTGTTGTTATGTTTTTAGGGGGATTGTGGCATGGTGCAGCTTGGAGCTACGCTGCTTGGGGAACCTGGCACGGCTTGGCTTTGGCCGCAGAAAGATGGTTCAGTAAAAATATCAGAAAAGGAGTATTCGATATTTATCAAGTTCTTGAAGATATTATTTGTTTTTTCATTTGTTACCGTATCTTGGATCTTTTTTAAGCTTAATAATTTTTCTCATGTTATATTGTTTGTTAATTCTGTTATTGAAAATGTGACTGTTCGCGAAAGTTTTCTGAAAATAGCCATGTGCATAATATATTCTCTTCCTGTCATTATATATCATTTATTGTATTTGGCAGGAGACAGGGTGAAATTAAATTTGAAAAAATATGAATTTGTGACCTACTCAATCTTGCTGCTTTTTATCATTTTGAATAGCGGAGATGCAGGTGAATTTATCTATTTCCAATTCTAAGTCAAAAAGTAATAGACTTATTATTAATAGCTTGTTTTTGTGCTTGATTTTGTTTTTGACTTACAACATTTACATATGTGCCAAACCACCCAGAATTACAATATTTGAAAATCAATTTAAGAACAACATTTCGACTGCCCAACGATACCTCTATGATCATTCAAATAGTCCATTTGTTATCGTTGGGTCATCCTTGTCGGCAAAATTAAACAATGAAATATTGAAAAAAAACAGGATTTATAATCTTTCCCTGAGAGGGTTTGGTCCAATGACCGGGCTTTCTTTAATCACTAAAAGCAACGCAAAACCTGAAAAAGTATTTATAGAAATAAACACGATTCAATCAAGCATAAAAGACGAGTTTTTGCAAAAATTGATATCACCTATGCCCTATAGACTAAAAAAAATATTTCCAGCTCTCAGGGACGAATATCAACCGATAAATGTTTTGATAAACATCCTAATGAACCTTTCGAACAACACCCGTGTTTTGAATGCTTACGATAAAAAAAGATTTGAAAAAGCCTTTCGAGGAAGAAAAAAAAGTATACGGAGCTACCCGACCAGACGATGCTCCTGAAAAGACTCGATGAACTGGGTTTGTTGCTTAATAAATTAGAAAAACTTGGTGTTAAGTCTGTCTTTTTTGAAATGCCGATTCATGAAGAGCTACAGAATTCACCATCAATGAACATGATACGATCGACATTAGAGAAAAAATTCCCCAGAGAAGAATATTTGTGGATTGAAAACTTTTCTGCTTCTGAAACAGAGACAAGCGATGGAATCCACCTAACTTCAAAAGCATCAATTACAGTGACAGAGTATTTGCTATCGAAGTTGAAATTCATTTAATGAAAGTAAGTGCGATGGAGGAAAATAACAGAATTATTACAACTGGAATATAAATGCGAAATAATAATATACTGTCTTATCTCCATATTGAAAAAGCCGCTGGCCAAACCCTTTATTCGGATACTGGAGAACAACTTCCTCCTCAGGCATTGCAGAATGGTGCTATTATATAAAAAACACAAATGCGTTTCCAGCTCAACAGATTTAAATATTTTGTTTTAATTCAATCTCTTTTTAAAGCTCGTTGCGGGACAAAGCGTTGTCCCATTCAGTAATTTTGAAGATTATATGCAAGTTGAACTACATAACGATCTTTCGAGAACCTGTTCAACGATATATTTCCCATTTCCAATACTGGGTAGATGTACTAAACAGAAATATACATTTTGAAAAATTTCTATCGCTTGAAGAACTGGCCGATTTACAAACAAAGAAAATAGCTGGATCACCCGATCTGGGAAAGGCCAAAGAAACAGTCGAGGACAAGTTATTTTTGTCGGGAGTAGGGGAATATACAGCCAAACATCGGCTTCGTACATATTAGTTGTATCAATAATCCCGCGACCAATTATTAAAGCAAGCATATTTAGATTTAGACTGTAGGTTCGATAGACGCTTCGGCTTTTTTGAGGGCGGGGCTATTGATACAACTCTAATTATGTATCTGTACTTGGACTATCTCTGGTTTTCTGGCAAGGAAGGAGATACTATTTTGAACATAAGAAAGAAAGTTTTAAAATATTGGATGAAGCGATTTTCTCGGATTAATTATCAAGGAGGTCCATGGCAAGGCTATATAAAAGCAAGATTGCCCTCATCAGAGGAAGAAAAAAAACAAGCATTCCTTGGTGTTGCTCAAGCCCGCTATGAGGAGAACAAAATAAATAGATTGGATGATATGTTCGGGTTGGATTTTAAACTCCTATTAGAAGGTAAAGACCTATTAGAAATAGGTTCAAATCATGGTGGAAGCTCATTGTACTATTTTCAAAATTATAATCTAAAATCGATTGCTGGAGTTGATACTACAGATCTAAAAGCAGAAGTAAGCAAATTATTTTTTGAAAAGATGGGCGTTACATGCAACTTTCATTTTCAGAGAGCGTTTGCGGAGAACCTACCATTTCCAACTGAATCTTTCGATGCTATAATATCTTTTGATGTCTTTGAACATGTTGCTGATGTTCTCCAGTCCTTAAATGAATGTTACAGGGTGCTAAAGTATGGTGGCAAGGCGTTTATCGCATTTCCTTCGTATTATCACCCAACAGAGCATCATCTCAGTTCAGTTACCATTGCACCATGCATTCATTGGTTCTACTCTCCAGCATCATTATTAGAAATATATCACGATATACTTGATGAAAATCCTGAGTACAGAGATAGAATAGGTCAACATCCTAGAAGCCTTAAGCCTTGGGAGAAGCTTTATATCATTAACGGATTAACTCTAAAAACCTTTCAGAAGTTTATAGATCAACAACCATGGAAAAATAGTAAACATATTCCGAGACCTCTTGGATCTTATGGTAAGTTTACTAAAAAATATCCTCTGTTGAAGCTTTTAACCTTTATTTTTTCAGTAGGCACAAAAATACCTGTATTTTCCGAATTCTGTAACCATCGGATTGTATATGTACTTGAGAAATAGTTGAACTTGCCATTATATTTAAATCATTCCATACAACCAGCAACACTATGTAAAAAACCTATTGGTTCGAGCATATACATCTAATGAATAAAGCACCTATAAAAATTTTATTTATTGTCAATAATCTGGAACGAAGAGGCGCCGAACAACAATTGTTTGGGTTTGTCAAGATGCTGTCCAAAATTGTAGATATCAGCGTATTCAGATTTTCGAATTCTGCGAACGAGTTTCCTGAGTTTCTGGAGATGAAGACAATCAGCATATTCTCCAATAAATATGCTGGAACGTATAATATTATGAAATTATTGCCGTTATATCATTGTGTAAGAAAAGGGCATTTCGATGTTATCATCACTTTAGGAATGGGAGCCTCGTTATTTTTTGGAAGAATTTGTGCATTGCTCTGTGGGGTAAAGATCGTTTACAGTATTTTGAACACATTTGAAAACTTCTACAACCTGCCAAAGCGCGATGGACAATATTTTGATATATTAAACGAGGGCTTAAACAGGATTGTTCCATCTGTCAAAAAAAACAGAAAATTCAGATTTTTGCCAAATTCTGAAAGATTAACCGAGAAGATAAGGAGAATAGTGCCTTCCTATTCAGTTAAGACCCTGTACAATGGCATATCGATGGAAGAGATGCAGGATGTTTACGAACACATACCCGACAAACAGATCAAATTATTGGCTGATAATATAAATGGATTCCCGGTGATCGTACAAGTAGGATCGATAGATGAAACTAAGAATCAGATGTTTACGTTAAAATGTTTAAACAGAATATCAGAAGACCTACCTGAAGTCCGTTATTTAGTTATAGGCACAGGAGAAAAAAAAGAGGAGCTAATGCATAAGGCCGCGGAATACGGATTACATGATCAAGTTATCTATGCCGGTCGCATGAGTCGATCCAATTGTCTTTATTTGATAAGCATGGCAACCATACTGGTATTGACTTCGGAGAGCGAATCCTTTCCAAATGTTCTGGTCGAAGCACAAACCCTGGCACTGCCGGTAATTTCCAATGATGTTGGAGGGGCTTCGGAAATTATCGAACACGGAGTTTCAGGATACCTGATCCAGAAAGGTGATGAGATCGATTTCATAAAAAGAGCAGTTTACCTGCTAAAGAATGAAGGCCCTGCAAGAGAGATGGGAAAAAGAGGGAAAAAGCGAGTTTTAAATCTATTTTCAATGACGGAAAAGGTGAACAACGTGCGTACGATGATCCGTGCGGATATGAATGCTCTATACGGATAACAGGGACCCATGTCTGTGTCAGCCACCAAAAAAAAAGGAGCTTCCATAATACCGAACGGATCCAAGCAGTATAAACGATACCGATGAAAATACTCATTTTATCAGACTATATTGAGGGGTATCAGGACATCGCCTCTTTCAGAATTCGATATTTGACGGCCCTCAAAATTTCGCAGGCGGGTCACAAGGTTCTTTTTATGTCCCCAGCGAGTAATCAAACGGTTTTTGCCACAAATCGGATTGTCAACGGCAACTTCAGGGCTATAACGACACCGGGCATTTTGCCGATCGGGTTCAGATCCGGTGGCTTTAGTCTGACCGATTGTCTGTATAAAGTCGCGGTTTGTTTAAGACATCGGTTTGATGTCATACATGTTACTAATGGACATCGGCCGGCCCAGTTTGCACCGAGTTTTGTGGGTAAATTTCTCAGAAATGCTTCAATCGTTGACGAATGTTGGGAGTGGATCGGAAAGGGCGGCTTTTCGGAAACACGAAGAGGCCTGCTGGGAAAAATAATTTCTAGGTATGATGCATGGTCTGAATTAAGACTAAAAAGAATATTCGATCACATCATAGCGATTACATCGACCCTCAAAAATCGATTTGAGAAAGGTAATAGTATTACGGTATTACACGGAGGGGCGGAGATCGACATCCTGAAAAATTATACGATAGAGGAGGCCAGAAGAAGCCTTAATTTAGAGCCCGATCATTTTATCGTAGGTATGAGCAACGTCATACAGTCTGATCACGAGGACAATCGCCTGTTTTTTTCAGGGTTCAGCAGGTTGTGTGAGGAAAATGAAAATATTTATCTGATAGCGACGGGGCCCGACAAACAGTATATCGATGACATCGGTAATAAGTATTCGCTGAGCGATAGAATTATCCATCCTGGATGGGTCAATCTCGATACATATAATAAATATCTGAGCGCGTGCAATATATTCGTTCTGCCATATCGAAAAACAAATATTAACATGGGAAGGTGGCCTAACAAGATAGGCGATTACCTCTGCTTAGATAGACCCATCATTACCAATCCCACCGGTGATGTCGAGGAACTGTTCCAAAAATATAAAATCGGCTTGCTCTGTGATGAAACACCGGATGGGTTTAATAGCGTCATCAAGAAAATAATCAAGAAAAAATTAGCGACAGGTCAATATACAGAAGATCAAAGTTTTGTTGCCAATGAAATATTGTCATTTGATAAACGTGTGTCGCATATTCTGGATATTTACGAAAACCTGGCAGAGTTGAAAATACGATCCCTCAAAGAGCTATCTTAATTGGACAGACAAATGAAGCAATTGACACAGAAATTGAAAAACGGACAAATGCAGATTAAGGAGATTCCTTTGCCTGCAGCGCAGGGTGGAAGGATCATCGTGAGAAACCATTACTCCCTTATTAGCGCGGGGACGGAAACAAGTTCCGTGAAATCTGCAAGAAAGGGTTATGTAGGAAAGGCCAAGGAGCGACCTCAGCAGGTGAAGCAGGTAATAGACACTTTGAAATCACAAGGCCCTGTCAGCACCTATAGGGCAGTAATGAAAAAACTGGATGCTTATTCAGCGCTCGGATATTCCTGCGCCGGTGAAGTCATTGACGTTGCTACTGATGTCGATGATATTCATATCGGAGACCTTGTTGCCTGTGGGGGCTTTACAGCCTCCCATGCGGAGATCGTTAGCGTACCTGCAAATTTATGTGTCAAGCTAAGGCATGATGCTGACCTAAAAGAGGCTGCCTACAATACTTTAGGAGCGATTGCCATGCAGGGGCTCAGACAGGCGGATTTAAAACTTGGAGAAACTTGTGGAGTCATTGGATTGGGGCTGTTAGGTCAAATTACCGCTCTCTTACTCAAAGCCTCTGGCGTTCGCGTTGTTGGAATAGATATTGATTCCAAGATGGTTGATATCGCTGGCTCCAATTGCGTTGACTTGGCTTTGAATCGAAATGACAATGGCATCGATGGAGAAATCTGGCAGTTTACCGACGGGCTTGGGTGCGATGCGGTGATTATTACTGCCGGGTCCACTTCGACTGATCCCATTAACCTTGCCGGTGCAATAACCAGAAAAAAAGGGACAATCGTTGTGGTTGGAGCTGTGCCGACGGGCTTTGACAGGGAGCCCCATTATTATAAAAAGGAACTGCAGTTAAAAATGTCCTGTTCGTACGGACCGGGTAGATATGATCCCAGTTATGAAGAAAAGGGAATCGATTATCCTCTAGCCTATGTTCGTTGGACAGAAAAGCGGAATATGACGGCCTTTCAAGAACTGCTTTATTCCAAGAAAATTGATCTCTCTTATCTGACGACGCATATTTTCAATATTGATAATGCAAAGGAAGCTTACAAAATAATGATGGTGAACTCTGAGTTTTTTATAGGTATTCTGCTAGAATATAACTCAGCAAGGGAACTGAAAAACGAAAGGGTTTATGTGAATTCACCATCCAGCAAAAGACCACCTAAACGCATCAATATCGGGTTCATTGGTGCTGGCTCTTATGCGCAAAGCCATTTGCTGCCAAATATCCCAAAAAGCAATAATACAGCATTAAGCGGCATCATGACGGCTACCGGAGTCAGTTCCAGATCGGTTGCAGAGCGCTTTGGTTTTATATTCTGCACAAGCGATGAGAAAGATATTTTGGAAAATGACAGCATAAATACGATCTTTGTTGTAACACGTCATGATTCACATGCGAGATTTGTATTGAAAGCCCTGAATGCCGGTAAGCATGTTTTTGTGGAAAAGCCGTTATGCTTGTACGAGAAAGAGTTGGAACAGATATCGGACTGTTACAATTCCAGGCAGTTGTCAAACCAATCAGCACAGATGCTCATGGTCGGGTATAATAGACGGTTTTCCCCCCTAATAACACAGGTTAAAAAAGTAATTGGCGCAGGACCGATGGCAATTAACTACAGGATCAATTCAGGCTCGATTCCAGCTGATTCCTGGATTCAGGACAATCAAATTGGAGGTGGCAGAATCCTGGGGGAAGTCTGCCATTTTGTTGATTTATTGTCATTTATCTCCGGGGCTCAGCCATTATCAGTCTATGCTAATCTTATGAAAGACCACAACAATACAAACGATACTGTCTCTATTTCATTGTCCTACAAGAACGGTTCTATTGGTACCATTTCCTATTTTGCAAATGGTGATAATAGTGTTCCCAAAGAAAGAATAGAGATTTACTCAAACGGTTGTACAGCGATAATAGAAGACTTCAAAAAGCTATCCATTCATAAAGAAGGTAAAATCAGGCAGAAAAGATTATTATCGCAAAACAAGGGCCAAAAGGAAGAGGTTAAACTGTTTATAGAATCCATTCTGAACGGTCAGGGGAATGTGATATCGTTCAAAGAATTATACGAGACTTCTTTTGTTACATTTAAAATTCTGGATTCAATCAGGAAGGGTGAAAGTGTAGTCTTCTGAATATGAATACCCGGTAATATCAATAATAAGCAACTATAAGCCATCTCAATGTGGTATAGGGAATTCTATACCTGAAAGCAAAAGATTTAATAATATAGGGATTGGATGAAGTGGGAAACATCAGCACTTTAAAATTATCTGAAAAATCTATTTCCTCAATCGTGGATTCCATAAATATAGAAAAATGAAAATTTGGATCGATATAACAAATTCACCTCATGTAAATTTGTTTGCCGGGCTTTATCGGGAACTGAAAGACGCGCATGAAATAATCATCACATGCCGATCATTGGCTAACACGAAGGGATTGCTGGAAAATAAAAATATCCCCTTTACTATTGTTGGAAAGCATTATGGGAAAAAGCCCCTCAATAAAATATCGGGCTTTTTAATTAGAATTACCCAGCTGTTTATATTTCTGAAAAATAAAAATGTTGACGTTTCGATATCACACAGCTCTTTTTACTCCCCTGCCGTTTCAAAAATCCTAAAAATAAAGTGCATATATATGAATGACAATGAGCATGCCCAAGGGAATCGTATCTCTTTCTTATTTGCCGATAAAATCATGATACCCGAATATTTGAACATCAAAAAAGTTAAGAATCAGTGGGCAAGTGATTGGAAGATAATAAGATACCCCGGTGTAAAAGAAGGCATTTATCTTTGGATGAGCAAAAAGAGAAAATCTGATGGAATTGGACTGAAGACAAGTAAAGGAATTCAAAATATCTATATCAGACCGGAGCCATGGACAGCTCAGTATTATAAAGGAGCAAAAAATTTCATTGATAACTTATTGATTCAACTTAAGGAAAAGTATCGGATCATAATTCTTCCAAGGAGTGTCGAGCAGGAACACTATTATCAAGGAAAAAAATTCGATGGAATTGAAGTGCAGCGTCAATCAATTGACCTGCATGTTATAATGGCCGATTGTGACCTTTTTATCGGTGCCGGTGGTACGATGACTCGTGAAGCGGCGGTGCTTGGCGTTCCAACCATTTCAATTTATCAGGAAAAGCTGTTGGATGTGGATCAATATTTAATCGAAACAGGTTTAATGATTCATAAAGGGGATTTGACGCCAGAGTTCGTAATTGAATTCATTAAAAAACAAGAAAAGCAAAAGCCGAATACTAAATTGCTTGCCAAAGGCAAAACAGCCTATGAATTGATGAAAAAGAGTCTGATCGGACAAACGATGCTTCGAAAATGAAAAAAGTAACCACAATGAATGCAATCCCATCTCGAAAGTTGCAGAAATTATTATTAAAAATACTGGTTGGTGATATTCGGTTTATGTTTCCTCAATACAGACCCGATGATTTCTGATAGCATATCAGGCGATTCGGAAAAGATTGGTCTTTTAAACTTATGAAATGCATACAAAGAGTACGAGCGGAGAATTTGAAGAATGCTTAATGGTGGATTCATCGGATTCGGCAGGATGGGAATTACCCATTTTTCCATCTTAAATTCACACCCTGATGTCAAAATTGCTGCTATTTGCGACAGCTCGAGTACAATGCTCGGTATCGTGAAGAAGTACATAGGGGTCGCTACTTATACGGATTACAATAAAATGATAGATGAATTGGATCTAGATTTTATTGTCATTTCCACCCCGACGGACTCCCATTCCAGAATTATCGATGATGCCCTGAGTCACCAGCTACATATTTTTTCAGAAAAGCCGTTTGCCTTAAACCCTGAGGATGGAACCCGGATCCTGGAAAAACTAAAAATGCCCACCCTGGTCAACCAGGTTGGGTACGTGAATCGTTTCAATGAAGTGTTCATGGCGGTTAAAGAGCAGCTTGGTGCTGGGCTGATTGGTGAAATAAAGCACTACAGTTCTGAGATGTATGGGGCAACGGTCTTGAAAGATTCCAGATCAAGCTGGCGTGGAAAGAAAAAAGCAGGTGGCGGATGTATGTATGAATTCGCCTCACACTGCATCGATCTGGCAGTATATCTTTTCGGCAAGCCTGACAGGGTAAAGGGAAGTATCCTCCAATCCGTCTATTCCAGTGATGTTGAGGATATTGTCGGCACGCAGTTCGTCTATGACAAAGGATTCAACGGCAATATCATGGTCAACTGGAGCGATGAATCGTATCGGAAGCCGACCAATGTGGTTAAAATATTTGGTACCAAAGGGAGCATTATTGCCGACAAACACGCTTATAAAGTTTATTTAAGAGAACCGTCCAAAGCAGCTGGTTTCGACAAGGGATGGAATACACGGTATATTACCGATTTTGCAAAAAATGTTCGATTTTATGTTAGGGGAAATGAATTTACCCGGCAGTTGGACTATTTTATCGATCAGGTTCGAGATGGCGGTGCTAAAAACATTTCCAGCTTTACTGATGCATATATTACCGATGAGCTTATTGATGCTATTCAAAAGGACGCGCTCAGGAATACCCAAGCGGATGACATTAAAACGGACACACCAGTATTTATTGATACACCTGCCGATAAAACAACCATTCTGGCCAAAATAAAGAGCCTGTTTTCGAGGAGATAGCATGCTTGATCGAATCATTTTCGGCGACAATCAATTTTTCGGCATCAATCATATGTCGGAAGAAAAAGCCCAGGCGCTTTCAGAGAAATTTAAAGACCTGAAGGCCATAACAGACGTAATGGATACCGCATATGATTGCGGGATTCGGGCATTTATGCTGAATACCAATGAGCGGGCCCAGGCAATTTGTGATTATTTCAGAGCCGATGCCGTGCGCTATGCGGACATTTGCTTTTATCCTTCCATGCCCTATGCTCATAAGTACGCCAATGCTGTTGCGGAGAAAGGTATTTTCGGTGCCATAAAAGATACCCTGCTCGCCGGAAGCACCACAGGAGAAATATTCAGTATGCTGACAAAAGGCGGTGCCACCCTGTTTGAAAAAGATATGATCAAGGTTATGCAGATGCTGGTGGATCTGGAGATGAAAATCTTTCGTGACCTGAACGTAAAGGTCGTTTTTCTCCAAAATATTGTGACAGACCTGCTCTTGGGGTTTGGCGTCAAAGAGGTTTTCGTGGCTTACCACACCTACATCAAAGAAAAATTTGGCGTTGAACCAGGTTTTGTGTCCATGAACCTTCCCAAGCTGGTCGAATTTCTTCTCGACTGTGGTATTGAAAACCCAATTGTTTGTTCGGCTATCAACAAGGCCGGGTATTTTATGAATCCCAGTATCGAGGCTTATGAATCGGTGATTCAGGAGAAACCCTTTCGACCGATCGCCATGTCCGTGTTGGCGTCCGGGGCCATTCGCCCTGAGGAGGCTATTGCGTATGTGTGCCGCCAACCCGAGATTCAGTCTGTTGTGTTTGGCGCGTCCAGCCGCAGCCATATTGCGGAAACAAAAAAACTCATCGATGAACATTTCGCATTATGAACCCAACCTGGTACCTTAACCGCTTGAAGAAGATGAGTGCCGCTGAGATTTTCAAGCGGATTTTTGAAACCTTAAGCCATTATGCTTTGCGTATCAAATATACGGATCCGGAGAAATGGCCTTATGAGCGGTTTGCCGATCAGTTGGCACTGGTTTATCACGATTTACCCTATACAGCCGTGGAGATGGATTGCGAGCGTCACTGGATTTATAACCACGCATTTAATCTGAAAGATTTGATCGACTGGCATTTTTCAGATGTAACCGGTAAAAAATGGCCTTTGATACACTATTCAAAGATTAATTATCGCCCGGGTAACCCCTACGGTGATGTGCGTATCAACTGGGAGTTGAACCGCCTTCAGTTTCTTCCTTTTCTGGCCGTATCGGATGGCGAGTTAGCCCAATCTATCCTCCTTGATTGGTTGCGGAAAAATCCATTTCAATACGGTCCGGCATATCTCTCTTCTATGGAGGTAGCCATTCGCTGGATTTCCATATATCGTTCAGCTTGCATTATTAAAGGCAAAATAGGTGTCAAGCTCAAGAAAAAAATTGTTGGATTGGCAATCGCTTCCGGGAAGTTTATCGAAAAACATCTTTCCACCCATTCATCCGCAGGCAACCATTTAATCGTGGAAGCGGTCGGCCTTTTTTGGCTTGGCAAGGCGTTGGAAAACCGCAAAATAGGACGGCAATGGTTGAGGAAGGCCAGGTCAATATTACATCGGCAGATATGTCGACAGATCAACCCGGATGGAACCAACCAGGAGCAGACATTTTGGTATCTGGGATTCGTGATAGATGCCGTCTTTCATTATTTTTTACTGGAAGAACAAGATCAGGTTCCAGTTCAGGTCAGACAAAGAGTCCAAAAAAGCCTGGAAGTGATTCACACCGCAACACTTGAGGATCATCGATTTCCGGACTACGGGGATAGGGATGATGGATATATCTTTCATTTACCGAATCAATACCACTCTTCCCCATTTTCAGGTTTGCTGAACATCGGTGCTTTTTATTTCAAGCAGGATCAATGGCGCAGATCCGATATGTTAGCCAAGCAGCGACTATTTTTCTGGACAGAACATGCACTACCAGCCTCAAATAAAGTTCCGATAGAACAAGATCTTTTCCTTGAAACAAAGGGACGTTTGAAGACTTATCCGAACGGGGGTATGACCTGGCTGCAGAATGGCAAGGGTAAGCTTCTGCTCCGACATGCGCCTTTGGGATTGGGCAATACCTGCGGTCATGGTCATGCTGACGCGCTTTCCATTTTGTTTTATTGGGACAACACACCGATTTTGATTGACTTGGGAAGTGGGCAATACAACGGAGATCAGAACATACGAAATTATTTTAGATCAACGATTGCCCATAACACCATTGAAATTGAGGGTGAAAACCAATCTAAAATTATCGGTCCCTTTTTGTGGGATAAATCATATCAAACATCGTTGATTGAATCAGGTTCCGAGCCTCATCTGTTTGCAGAAGCGGAACATAATGGGTATTTTAAAAAGTATGCCCTAATACACAAAAGGCGTGTTGATTGGAGAAAACCGGAAAACATCTGTATCACTGATTCATTCCAGGGAAAGAAGCGTGTGAAAATAAGAGGCGCATTTCATATTGGAGAATGTTTGGGCGTTGGTAAAGACAAAAATAGGATTGATGTGAAATTGAATACGGAAATCGCCTTATCGATTCTTTTCCCTTTAGACTTTCGATTAGAAATATACTATGGTTCCAAGGTTCCTTTTTTGGGGTGGCGATCGACTATTTATGGCCACTGGGAGCCCATTCATAGCATCGTTTTTTCAACAGAAATTAAGTGTAATCAGACATATTCAATTGATTTCAAAATAACAGAGTTTAATAAAGGTACAACAACATGTTAGTATTTCTAATTGCAGGCGCTCGACCGAATTTTATGAAAATATCTCCTATCTATAGAGAATCTATTAAATATAAAGAGATTGAATGTAAAATTGTGCATACGGGTCAGCATTATGATTATGATATGTCACAAACCTTTTTCGAGGACTTCGAGTTGCCCGAACCTCATTTCTATTTAAATTCCGGTTCTGGAACACATGCGACGCAAACAGCAAATATAATGATAAATTTTGAAGAAATCTGTAAAAAGGAACGACCAGATCTTGTCGTCGTCGTCGGTGATGTCAATTCAACCCTTGCCTGCAGTGTTGTTGCAAAAAAAGAACTGATTAAAATTGCACATGTTGAAGCTGGGTTGAGAAGTGGTGATATGACGATGCCGGAAGAGGTGAATCGACTTGTTACAGATTCTATCTCCGATTATTTTTTTGCGACAGAGGAAAGTGCTATCAGGAATCTGTTGTCCGAGGGGAAAAATGAAAACAAGGTGCATTTTGTCGGCAATGTAATGATTGACAATCTATATTTCCAACTTGATAAACTGAAAACAGAGGATGTTGATAGCTTTCCGTCTGCTAAATTGAAATCAGCACATGATCACTATGCTTTTTTAACATTGCACAGACCGTCCAATGTTGATTCCAAAGACAAGTTGGCGGAAATCATTGCGGCACTCAATTATATTGCAAAAGAAATTCCGATATTTTTTCCGATTCATCCAAGAACCCGAAAAATGTTAAAGAAATTCAAAATCAACCTATCAGATAATATTTTTCTTTTATCCCCTTTAGGTTTTCAAGAATCGTTATTTTTATGGAGTGATGCAATGATTGTTATAACAGACAGCGGTGGCCTGCAGGAGGAAACGACCGCACTGGGTGTGCCATGCATCACGCTTAGGGAGAACACTGAACGACCGATTACCATTACCATGGGGACAAACCAGTTGGCAGGTACACAGCTGGACAACATTATTGAAGCATATCGAAACAGCATCGAAGAAAAAGATCGAATCATAGCTGTTCCTCCCAAATGGGATGGGAAAGCATCAGAGAGGATATGGGAAATTTTGTTGGACGATTTTAAGACATTACGAACACAAACTAAGAATTAGGACATAATAATACTAAAAAAGTGGATTCGATGAAAAAAGCATTGATTACAGGTATAACAGGGCAAGACGGAGCCTACTTGGCTGAGTTATTACTTAAAAAAGAGTATGAAGTCCACGGCATAAAACGCCGATCTTCATCTTTCAACACATCCCGTGTGGACCATCTGTATATCGATCCGCACGAGCAGGATGTTCGGTTTTTCATGCATTATGGAGATCTTACGGACGCAACAAACCTCATCCGTATTATCCAGGAAGTTCAGCCGGATGAAATATACAACCTTGCAGCGCAAAGCCACGTTCAGGTTTCCTTTGAAACACCCGAATATACGGCCAATTCCGATGCACTCGGCGCACTCAGGATTTTAGAGGCCATCCGCATTTTGGGAATGGAATCCAAAACCCGTTTTTACCAGGCTTCCACGAGTGAAATGTTTGGAAAGGTCCAGGAGATCCCGCAAAAGGAAACAACACCCTTTTACCCCAGAAGCCCTTATGGTGCTGCCAAGGTATATGCATACTGGATCACCATCAATTATAGAGAGGCCTATGGCATGTTTGCCTGCAATGGTATCTTGTTCAACCATGAGTCCCCCATCAGGGGTGAGACCTTTGTAACGAGAAAGATCACGCGGGCTGTTGCCAGGATCAAATTGGGCCTTCAAGAGGTGTTGTATCTCGGGAATCTCGATTCAAAACGTGATTGGGGATTTGCCAAGGATTATGTACAGGCCATGTGGCTGATGCTTCAGCAGGACAAACCCGCTGATTTTGTTATCGCCACCGGTGAAGCCCATTCCGTCAGGGAGTTTGTGGCCTTGGCATTTCAAGAAGTAGGTATGAAAATCGTGTGGGAAGGAAAAGGCATAGAGGAGATTGGAAAAGATGCCAAAACAGGGGCCACGCTGATAAAAGTAGATCCCAATTATTTTCGACCCACAGACGTTGATTTTCTATTGGGCGATCCCTCCAAAGCCAATGATAAACTAGGCTGGAAACCTTCCATATCATTTCAGGAGCTTGTAAAACTCATGGTACAGGAAGATCTTATAATAGCTGAAAAAGATGACTACTTTCAACGGAAAGGGTTTAAAACTTACAATCAGTACGAGTAAGCAGATATATGATTTACCTGACAACATTTCTCATATCCATGTTCACGACCATCGTTTTGATTCCCATACTATCCGGTGTGGCAGTAAAACTTAACGTCATGGACATTCCGGATGAAAGGAAAGTTCATACATTCCCCATTCCAAAAGTGGGCGGGATTGCCATGGCCTTGAGTGTGATCATTCCGATTCTGCTGTGGGCGCCGGTCAATAATTTTGTCCGATCCGTCACCTTGGCTTCCTGGGTTATCGTTGTTTTTGGAATTATCGACGACTATAAAAATATCAACTACAAGATTAAATTTGCCGCTCAGATTGCTGCGGCATTGATCGTTGTTTTTTATGGCGATTTAAGAATTCACACGCTGGGAGGAATGTTGCCGCCAGATTTCGAACTGTCCGGCATCGTATCGATTCCCTTAACACTTCTGGTCATTGTGGGTGTGACCAATGCCATCAACCTGTCGGACGGCCTGGATGGACTGGCCGGCGGAATCTGTCTTCTCAGCTTTATCTGCCTGGGTTATTTGTCTTACCGGCAGGGGTACCAGGACCCGATCATCCTTTCAGTAGCCATCATCGGCGCGATTATCGGCTTTCTGCGGTATAACACACTATCCCGCATCTATTTTCATGGGAGATACCGGGAGCCAGCTGCTTGGGTTTCTGTTTATCACGCTTTCTCTGGGGCTCACACAGAACGGCTCGAATTTAAATCCATTTCTACCGCTTGTTTTAATGGGGCTTCCGATTCTCGACACCATAACCGTGATGGTTGAGAGAATTTTGGAAGGGCGCTGGCCTTTTCACCCAGACAAAAAACATGTGCACCACAAGCTCCTGGCGCTGGGTTTTTTTCACAATGAATCGGTTCTCATTATTTACATATGTCATGCATTTTTTGTTACGCTGGGCTTTCTATTCAGGATGTATTCGGAATGGTTTTTACTGATATATTACCTAACGTTCTCAGCATGTGCCATGTGTATTTTATGGATAGCCGATAATAGAGGGTGGCATCGAAAACGGCATCAATTCCTGGACAACATGATCAAAGGACGACTTCGGATTCTAAAGGATAGAAACGTTTTTATTAAGGTTTCCTTTCAAGCAGCACAAGTGGGATTTCCAATCCTCCTGATTGTTACCTGCCTGATACCTGAAAATATCCCTGACTATGTTGCCCTGTTTGCTGCATTTCTGCTTGGCATCATCTTGCTCTATCGATTTGTAAAGATCAACTGGCAACCGTTTCTTGTAAGAATACCGTTTTTTTTGTGTATTCCATTTATCATCTACCTGGGCGAGGAGAGTGTGGCACGCTGGGTGCAGCCCGAATATTTGAGGATATACAACCTTTCCTTTGTTGTCCTGGTAATTTTGATTCTATTGATACTGAAGTTTTCCAGGCGGCAGGGTTTTAAAAGCACACCCATGGATTTTTTGATTCTGTTCATTGCACTGGTGGTACCGAATCTTCCGGACGAGCATATTCAGAGTTTCCACATGGGCTTGATCGCGGCAAAGACCATCGCCATGTATTTTAGTTTTGAGGTGCTGATCGGTGAGCTTCGAACGGATCTACATAAATTGGCGCCCTATATTTCGATAGCATTGATTGTCATCATTATCAGGGGGTATTTTGGTATTTAAATTATGACGTTTTCGTAAAAAGTCCAACTTCTGTGTTGTGCTGCATTTCGTAATCATTCAACGTACGATAAGTACGCCTCATAATTACAAAACTTGCACGCCTTGAATTTGAATTTTTTACGAAACCGTCTGATTCCGACTCTTTACGACTTTATCAATTTTGAAATGTGTAAAACAAGGGAGGAAAAATTGAGAAAATTTCTATGGATATCAATTGGTTTGCTTGTTTTGTTGTGCTCCAGCACCGCTATTTTGGCGGATGAGCGCAAGTACACTATCGGCTCCGGAGATGTGCTTGAAATATCCGTCTGGAAGGATGAAAGCCTATACAGGGAAATCAGTGTCCCACCTGACGGCGTGATTTCATACCCTTTGATTGGGGATATTGAAGCTGCCGGCATGACAGTAACGATGCTTAGAAAAGCCATTACCGCTAGGCTTTCGGAATATGTGCCGGATGCTACTGTAACGGTTATATTAAAAAAAGTTGACAGTCTGCGGGTATATGTCATTGGAAAGGTAAACAATCCGGGTCAATTCCCAATTACAATGGATACGACAGTGATGCAGGCACTTGCCATGGCGAGGGGGCTGAATCCGTTTGCAGCTGCCGGGAATATCACCATCCTGCGGCGTCGCCAAAATGTCACGGTTCAAATACCTTTTAATTACAAAGAGGTTGAGAAGGGCAACAACCTTGAACAGAATATCGTCCTGCAAAGAGGTGATGTTGTGGTAGTACCCTGAAGTTTGACGGTCTCGTAAAAAGTCCAACTTCTGTGTTGTGCTGCATTTCGTAATCATTCAACGTACGATAAGTACTCCTCATAATTACAAAACTTGCACGCCTTGAATTTAAACTTATTACGAAATCATCTAATTTCGACTATTTATGGGATCGTCAAACCCAACCCCAATATTTAATGAAACTTGACGAGAAATATTAATTTACATTTTTAAGAATAAACTGTGGAAGATCACACTATAATCAAGTTACGGGACAATATGCAAAGATGGAGAACCTCGCGATACCCGAAAAGTAGTGGTTTGAAATACCTGTGTTTCGGCTATATACTTCTATTTCTTTCTACTTCTCTTCCCGCTGCCGCACAAAGTCTGGAAATGGTACCATCATTGAGGCTAAATGGCGGTTACAATGACAATATCCTTTTCAACAGCACAGAGGCCATCGATGCCTATTACACGAGTGTCAGGCCTGCAATTAAACTGGGACTTTCTTCCGATAGATATGACCTGGGTTTCGATACCTATGCGGAAATATTTCGCTATCCGGAAGAAAAGGACCTCGATTACGAGAGCTACCGACATGACATGGGCGGCAGGTATCGACTGTCCGAACGACTGAACATATCGGGTGATTTCATGTATCTTAAGGACACAACGCTCGACTCTGAACTGGAGGAAACCGGTCGTGTCGCGGATCGTGAAGATAGGAAACGGTATCAAGGAGAAGGAACACTATCCTACGGTCTGAACGAGATTTCAGAGATCGATATGGAATACCAATACCGGTCGACAGAATACGAATCCAGGAGCAGTACCGATCGCACCACCAACCGTGTTCGTCTTTCCTACAAACGATGGTTTAACGATCGACTGGACCAGGTGACACTGCGTCCCTCTTACACAATAGCAGATACTGAGGATAACAGAGACATCGAGTATTATAATTTGTCTGTTGGCTGGACGCATATTTTCAGCGAGACATTGACGATGCGGAATTTTATCGGATACGGGAAAACGATTACCAAAGAAAACGGTAATCAGGACTCGACTTGGACCGGTAATGCCGATCTCAGTATAACCCGGACAGGCGAAATATTTTCGTTCAGGATCGGTATTCGAAACAATATCAATTTAAATGCCGATGGAGAGCTTGAAGAAGTCGACCGGCTCTACTGCTATATTAATAAAAAAATAACGGAAAGACTTTCAGCCAAATTGTATGGCAGTATTTACGGAAATAGACCAGCAGGGAAGCTTAATTCGGTCGACAGCGTATTTTACGATGTCAAGCCGGAATTGTCATATGATATCACTGAAAACCATGTATTAAATGCCTTTTACCGCTATTCATATGAAGAAGATCGGACAGGATTGGAAAATCAGGAAAGAACACGGAATCTGATCGAACTCAATCTCGTTTTTCAGTATCCTGTGCAAAAATAAAAACGTTACACGATCGAGGAAATAAATGGAATCACAACTTGGGATTGGTGATATAGTAGATTTTATCAAACGCCGGAAAAAACTTTTAATTTTTTCTTTCATCATTATTTTCCCGGTGTCCATAGCGATTGCGGTGGTACTTCCTCCCATATATAAGGCCGAAACAACCATTTTGAGGGAATCACAACAGGTCTCTGAGGATTATTTGCGGACGGATTCCGGCTATGCAGAAGAACGACTGGATGCGGCAACCCAGCAGGTCATGAGCCGATCCAATCTGGTTAACATTATCAACCTGTACAACCTGTATCCGGAAATGCGTGCCAGAAAATCAATGGGGGAACTTGTTTATGAAATGAGGACTGCCATTAATCTCGAGACATTGTACGCAACAGTTGCAAACGAACGGACCGGCCGGACATCCGCCATCAATACGGCCTTTAAGCTTTCCTACGAGAACAGAAATCCTCTGAAGGCTCAGAAGGTGACCAATACACTCGCCTCTCTCTATATTGAGCTGGAACAGCAGGCAAGAGGCAAGCGTGCTGTGGCAACGACCACCTTTTTTGAAGATGAACTGGAAAACCTCAAGGAGCAGATACGCAACTATGAGGAAAAAATACGTCGATTCAAGGAGGCGCACGTCGGAGAGTTACCGGAAAACTACGATAACAATATTCGGACCATCGATAGGCTGGAGAGAGAGCTCGATCGTATTGAAAGCCGGATTCGAACCCTCGAGGAAAGGAAGATGTTTCTGGAGGGTCAAATCATGACTGTCGATCCATTGCTTCCCATAAAAACCGACCAGGGAAACGTTGTTATCAATCCCGGCGAGCGTTTGAAAAGATTGTATCTGGAACTGATGACCAAGCAGACAATGTTATCAGAAAAACATCCGGATATAAAAAGACTCAAGAATGAAATACGGGAACTGGAGGAGCAGGTCGGAAGGTCGGACGAAGCTGTTGCGAAGATAAAACGACTGAAGGAGTTGGAAGAAGCGTATGCGATTGCAAAGGGAAAGCTTGGGGAAAAACATCCGGACCTTATTCGGTTGAATAAAGAAATTGAAACTCTTTCCGCAGAAGTCGATCAGATGTTGACAGAAAGGATTAAAGGTGAAGTGTCTGAAGAGAAACCAGACAATCCCACCTATATCAATCTCAAAACCCAAATTTTTGTCGCTGAAGCAGAGGTGAAAAACCTTTCCGAGGATAGAGAAGAAACCGAGCGGGCTATCAAACAGTACCGCCAGAGAATTGAGGCGACGCCCCTTGTGGAAAAGGAGTATATTGAACTCACTCGGGATTATTCGGGTGCTAAAAGTAAATACGATGATATATCCTCCAAGCTGATGGCGGCGAAGGTGGAAAAAGGCATGGCAGAAAGCCAGTTCAGTGAGCGGTTTGTGATTGTCGATCCTGCAGCGCTTCCAGAAAAAGCGTACAAACCCAATAGAATCGCCATTATCTTTTTGGGCTTTATTTTTTCCATTGGTGCCGGAATCGGACTGGCAGTTATTCAGGAGAGCATGGATCATGGTATCAAGACTATAGAGGAACTCAACAGCATAACCGACAATAAAGTACTTTCTTTTATTTCCATGATAGAAACAGATGAAGAAAGACGTAGAAGACGTATCAAACGCTTGGTTTGGGTGATTATTCTTACAGGAGTGATCATGATCACCTTGGCAATGGTCAATCATTGGTTTATGCCGTTAGAAGAGATATGGAGTATTGCCCTCAGGCGATTTAATCTTTTTTAGGGTCCAATTCTCTGCAGCTTGCCGCGGGGAGACTTCATTTAAATTATATAAAAGTAACGAAAGAATTATTCGTCAAGTTTTATGAAATGTTCGGGTTAAAGGTGACGGTCTCATAAAAAGTAATTGGCTGGAAATAGTGGGGGAGATGCTCAATGAGTAAATTGAAAAAAGCACTGGAACGGGCAAAGCAGGCCAGGTCTGGAGAAGGTCACGAAAAGGATGATGAGAGCAAGCTTGGAAAGGCAAAAAAAAATACGCAGGCAAAACCGGAGTCCGAAAATTCTAAATCCCATGAGGTCCAGATTGCCTATACCCGGACGAAGATATTGGATATCGATACCCGGAAATTAAAGAAAAATAAAATATTTTCCCATATCAAAGAAGACCGAATGACCGACCAGATCAATATCTTGCGTACGCAGTTGTTATATAAACTGGGAGAGATTAACGGCAGCACCTTGATGGTCACCAGTGCCCACCCAGGGGAGGGGAAAACGTTCACCAGCATCAACTTGGGAATCAGTATTGCACAGGAACTCAGCCGTAGTGTTTTGCTGGTTGACTGTGATTTGCGGCAACCGGAAACCAATCATTTTGACTTTGCTTCCGATTTTTTTGGCTTTGAAATCGAACAGGGTCTTTCAGACTATCTTTTGGGGCAAGTGGATCTGGAAGATGTTCTTTTGAACCCAGGCATCGATAAGCTCACGATTCTGCCCGGGGGAAAACCCATCCTCAACTCGGCTGAACTATTGGTTTCCCCGAGAATGGAAATGCTTGTTAAAGAAATGAAGGAGAGATACGGCAAAGACCGTATCATCATCTTCGACAGCCCCTCAATTTTGACTATCAGTGATCCATTGGCTTTTGCACGTCTTGTGGATGGTATTCTGCTGGTGGTGGAAACGAAAAAGTCGACCAGAGATGATATTAAAAAAGTAATGAACCTGTTGAAAGACAGGGTCATTCTCGGAACCGTGCTCAACAAATTCACCCCCATATAAATTGTTCATGGTTCTGTTAGTCATGACAATGCAGCTGTTTTATTTGCCTGTCCAAGATCACATCTAACGTTTTCAAACACCAAACACAAAGAAGTTAATACCATGTATGAAAAATTTTATGGTCTGAAAGAAAAGCCCTTCAACATTCTGCCTGATCCAGACTATCTTTTCATGAGCCAGGGGCACGAGAACGCATACACCCATCTGGAGTATGCCATCATGGAAAATAAAGGGTTTGTCATCGTAACCGGAGAAATAGGGTCCGGAAAGACCACACTGATCAACTATCTTATCAGCAAAATCCAACAAAAGGTCCAGATCGGACTCATTAACCAGACTTATGTAACCCCCACACAGTTTATTAAAATGGTCTGCCAGGATTTTGAACTTCAGGTGGAGGGCTTGGACAAGGCTGAAATGGTCGACCATTTGCACGAATTTCTACTTACACAGTTTTCCAACAAAGAGAGAGTTATCCTCATTGTTGATGAAGCCCAGAACCTGACTCCCAAGACCATGGAAGAGCTGCGCATGCTTTCCAATCTGGAGGCGGAAAAGCACCACCTCATCCAGATGATCCTTGTGGGGCAGCCTGAGCTGAAATACAAGCTGCAGCGAAAAGATCTTGTCCAGTTTGTCCAGCGTGTGACCGTCAACTGCCACTTGAACGGTTTAAGCGAAAAAGAGGTCGAGCAATACATTCATTATCGATTAAAAATCGGCGGCGCAAAAGACAATGACCTGTTTGACAGGGGTGCCATCAATACAATTTACAAGTATTCAAGTGGTATTCCAAGAATTATCAATGTTCTCTGTGATGCAGCCCTTGTGCATGGATATGCCGATAATCTAAAGATTATCGATGAAAGCGTTGTTAAAAACGTTGTAAAGGAAAGGGAAGATGGTGGGCTTTTCACAGATGTTCGGGAGGATGACCTCCATCATGCTTTACCCGATCAATCTGAGTTGCCGGTCGCAAATATGCTGACCCATCAGTTTTCCGATCTGGAGAGAAGGCTCCGGTTGATGGAGAACCGAATCGATGGTTTTGATCAAAGATTGCACTGGCTGGAAAAAAAGAAAGAAGAGCGGGATACCGTTGTCATCGAGCTGTTTAAGATGCTCAAGGACAGCATGGAAAAGAGAATCAAAACGTTGATGAATATTCAAAAAAGCAAAAACAGGGTGTGACATTCACACTTCAAGGTGGGCGGTCTTATGAGTACGAAGTCACCCATACCCTTTAAACATTCTATAATATTCACTCGGTTCAACATTCTATAAAAGGGTCAACTTCAAGTTTTATTTCCCCGTTACCAATCCAATAAAATAAACTATCAGAAATATATGAGAACAGATGCCATAGATTGTGCCTAAATATTTTTGACCCTATTTATAAGTAGAAGGAATTTGTATATGAGAAAACTATTTCAAAAAGTATTTCTTCAATCTCAAGCAGATAGTTTAAAAAATCTAAAGAAAGGCGAGAAGTGGCAGTGGTTAAATAATGAGCAATTAAATGTGGCTATGGAGAAAAAATTAAAAGTCATTTTGTCACATTCATACAATCATATTCCCTATTATAGAAAAATTCTGTTTGAAAAAAAACTGATAAAAGAATCAGGTGAGGTTGATTTAGATCGCTTTTTTGAAATTCCGTTGCTAAGTAGAGAGGCACTTCACGCCCAATTGGAAAATCTGACATCTGAAGATGTTCAAGCACGAAAATGGTTTTATAATACCTCTGGCGGGTCAACTGGTATCCCAGTTAAATTTATACAGGATAAAAATTACGTTAACTGGCGAGAAGCTGTAAAATTGCTTTATGATAGCTGGTCAGGCTGCAACCTGGGAGATAGAAAAGTTATACTTTGGGGATCTGAAAGAGATTTATTTGTAGGAAAGGAAACATTTAGAATAAGAGCTATACAATGGATGAGAAATTCTACGGTTTTAAATGCATTTCTTATGACGCCTGAAAAAATGCGAAATTACGCCTCAATAATAAATAATCGCCAACCAACACAAATAAGAGCGTATGCCGAAAGTATGTATGAGATAGCTTGTTTCTTACAGGGAGAAAACATAAAAATTCATTCACCTCGATCCATAATGACCTCTGCCGGTACACTCTATCCGTATATGCGAGAAACTATTGAAAACGTATTTAGGGCGCCTGTTTTTAATCGATATGGATCCCGAGAGATGGGTGATATTGCATGTGAGTGTGAATATCACAATGGACTTCATATATCACCAATGACTCATTTTGTAGAGATATTAGATAAAAATTCTAAGCCTACTGAACCTGGGGAACTTGGTGAAATCATTGTTACTTGTCTTACTAATTTTTCTATGCCGCTAATTAGGTATCGAATTGGAGATATGGGTTCGTGGAACTCGGAAGTGTGCCCATGTGGAAGGCGATGGCCTTTACTGAAGGAGGTAAGTGGTAGGGTAACTGATACATTTATTCGGCGTGATGGGAGTATTATCTCTCCAGAGTATTTAATTCATCTTATTGGTGTAGTTCTAAATAAGGGTTGGATAAAAAAATATCAAATTATTCAAGAGGATTATGAACATATATTAGTTAGAATCGTTTTATTAAATCAGATGACGGATCCGTATACATCATATTCGAATGAACTCAAGGAAATGACAAAAAAAATTCAACTGGTTATGGGTAAAGAATGTGATGTAGGCTATAAATTTCCCAATACTATTTCACCTACTTCATCTGGTAAGTATAGATTTACAATATCCAAGATTGAGAGGAAAATATGACGTATATTATTCATTGTTATGCATCAAACGGTACATAACCAATCCGAAATATTCATTCAATGCAATGGCGGTCTTGGAAAAGTCTCCGGGCAAATAGGATATCCAATGATACGTTTTCCCTTTCCAAGTTTCAAAACCAGCAGGGAAAGGGATTACAGGAAATCCCTGCTTTTCAAAACACCAGATCGCGCGTTTTATATGATAAGCCGAAGTAACCAGAATGGGTTTTGAAAATCCTTTTTTACGACACAGTTGAGAAGCGTATTTTGCATTTTCAATCGTGTCATTACTCTTATCTTCTATGATAATCTGATCTTTTGGAACACCCATATCCAAGCAAAACCTGCGCAGTACAATACTGGCTCTTCCAGTGGAGCGATCGCCTCTACCCGATAGCATCAGGGGGATATTTAAACGCTTTTGGAGCCTAACAGCTGTCACCATGCGATAAAGCATTTGTTGTGAAGGTGCACCAACGCCGGATAAATCAGGCATCTGTGTGCTTACCCCAGCGCCTAATACAATAATGACATCACCCTCTGGGTTAACAGGGATGTTGAAATCAGATTCAAGCGGTGCCAGCATAGCATCGGAAATCGGAGAGATGGAAAGCAACCAGGCAATAACAGCTATGGAGATAATCGCGTAGCCTACTTTCCATCGCCTGTGCCAAAACACCCAGGACCCAAGACACAAAAGCAGAAGAACAATAAGGCCGGGTGGCACGATAAATGATTTAACGACTATCTTTAGGAAAAAGAGCATAATATATGCCATATACCACAATATTGCGTGTAAATTGCAAAGAAAAAAAATTAAGTTGATGGATTCAGGATTATTAAATAAAAAACCAGAAATCCTGCAACCAAATGGATATAACAGTAGGAGGTGAAGGGAAAAGATTGACTTTTACTTAACCTTATTACATAATAGTTTTAATAGGTTAATAGGATAGCCTGGAGTAAGTAATAAATATTTCTTATCGGGTCTTGTCTAAATACAAGTAAAAGCGCTTGCGTGGTTAAAAGTGTTCATCTCTATCCTCAACAAGAATATTCTTTTCATCCATGCAGGTGAGATTTTGAAATCTGCATCTTTCAAGGGTTCTAATAGATGGTTGCTATTGGTATCGATTTTGATTCTTTAGAAAGAAAGTTAATTCTTATGAAAAAAAATACATACATATTGATTGGGGTGGCAATATTGTTGATGTTCAGCCCATACAGCTTCAGTGAAGAGGTAACTCTGGATTGGGCGGCTAACACAGAACCGGAACTATTAGGGTATTACATCTATTACAAACCCGATACGTGCTGCGCCCCCTATCAGGGGACGGGAGCCGACCAGGGTAATTCGCCGATACAAGTGCCCCTATCCCAGATTGCCGATCCGGGAAATCCGGAATTTCTGATCTCGGGTCTAGATGACAACCGGGCATACTATTTTGTGATTTCAGCCTATGACGGTGAGGAAGAGAGCGGTTATTCCAATGAGGTCAAGATCAAGGCGCCTCAGATTGTTTCACAACCTGTTCCGACCTACCTGTCAAATAATGCGGTAACCATTGAATGGAAAACAAATGAGCCCGGAAACAGTGAAGCTCGATTCGGATTTAGCTCAGCAGAATGGAATGGTTATCCAGAGTTGAAAATTGCAGACGCGGAAGTGACATCGCATAGTCTTACTCTGACCGGGCTGCTACCTGGGACTATATATCATTATCGAGGGGGGGCGACAAACGCTCTCGGATTCGGCCCGGATTTAGAAGAAAATGACACCAATCCATCACAAGATTACGATTTTATGACAGCATCCGATGCAGAGCAGGACACAAAATCCCCGCAGTTTCTAACACAGCCATATGCAACGAGCATTTCCGATACGAGGGCAGCCATAGAATGGGAAACAGATGAGACTACCAACAGTGTTGTGATGTTCGGTAACACCACTTCCTATGGTCAGACTGTTTCTGATGATAGTAACTACACGCGCTTTCACCGTGTCGACTTAACTTCTCTACAGTCCGGTACGTTATACCATGTTCAAGTCCAGTCGCAAGATGCGGCCGGGAATCCACCGGTTTCTTCTGCTGATTTTACATTTACAACATCCACCACTGCAGATACTACGATACCTGTATTTACATCGCCTCCTACTGTCACCGCCAAAACAGACACGACGGTGACCATCGAATGGACAACTAATGAACCCAGTAACACCAAAGTACGGTATGGCAAGGAGAGTGCAACGTGGAGAACATATCCTTCAAAATTAGAGTATTTTGGAGTTTTCATGCTCAATCACAGTTTAACCATTACCGATTTGACACCAGAAACGTCCTACTATTTCCGTGCGGGTACTGTAGATCCATCCTGGAATCAAGCCATATCGTCTGAATATACATTCACAACAGCCAAAGAACGGGATACTACCCCTCCTAAAATTACTACAACACCGACCGTTGTCTCCAAAAGTGACACTACCTCGACCATTGTATGGGATACGGACGAACCGGCAAACAGCACGATTCGCTACTGGGAAGAAAGCTGGGCGGAACCGAGAATTTGGGAAAATTATCAATACACGAAAAACACTTCTGTACTGACAAGCCAACACGCAGTGACATTGACCAATTTGACTGGAGAGAGCCGGTATTTCTTTATGGTGGGGTCAAGCGATGCAGATGGTAATGGTCCCACAACGAGCTTTGAATCGAGTTTTGTAACGGAAGCAGGGCCGGATTTAGACGCACCACAGATTATTTCTCCACCCACTGTTACAGCAAAAACAAACCAGACAGTGACCATCGAGTGGGTTACGGATGAACCGAGCAACAGTATTATCCAATATGGAGAGAACTAGCAGTTTGTGGGGTAATTATCCACTGAATTACTTCAACCCAGAGGGGGTTACGAATCATCGGTCATTAATCGCAGGGCTCGACGGCGAGACCCTGTATTTTTTCAGGGTCGCGGGAACAGATGCCTATAACAACGGTCCGGACACGAATCCAGAGGACAACAACCCTTCGGCGGAGATATCCGTGATAACGGAACCCGATCCCGATTTTTCGGCACCCCTGATAACAGCACCGCCAACCGTGACAGCTAAAACCAACAGCGTGGCGATTATCGAGTGGTCAACCGATGAACCTTCCACCAGCATTGTGCAATATGGCACGGCTTCAGGGGATTGGGACAGTTATCTATTGATTGAAAACAATCCAGAAATGGTCGTCGAGCACTTTGTGGTACTGGTGAATTTGATCGCCTGGCCAAAAATACTATTTCCGGGTGGGATCCGTGGATGAACATGGTAATGGCCCTGAATCATCCTTTGAGGCTTTCTTCACAACCGATGTGTTAGTAGATACGGAGTCACCCAGGATTACCCTGCCACCCACGGTAACAGGCATTACGGATTCTACGGCCACTGTGGAGTGGGAAACAGATGAGCCAAGCAACAGCGAGGTAAAATATGTGGTAACTCCTGAATCAGACGCTGAGCCCGACCTTATCTGGGGAGATAGCAGCCTGGAAGTGGTGAACACCAAGGCCATGGTTACCCGTCACAGTGTAACGCTTACCAATCTGGAATCCGGGAAACGCTATTTCTTTGTGGTGGGGTCAACAGATGCCGGTGGAAACGGTCCGGACCCGGATGACATTGAAAGCAACAATCCCTTTACCAAGGATTTTTTCTACACGGAAATTGCCGGGGACGAGAGGGCTCCCAAGATAATATTCGGGTCCGACGGTTACGGCAAAAGATAACCAATCAGCCATTATTGAGTGGGAAACAGATGAACCCAGCAACAGTATTGTGAGGTTTGATACTACTGCCCGGACTTGGTTTGAACTGACATATGGAACACCCGACACCGGACTTGAAGAATGTTTTGATGATGATGGCTTGAAGAATGCTATCCTGTAGACGAAGATGGGAATCGGCTCGATATGATTACGTATCGTAGTGAGAGCGATTCTGAATTAGTGACCCTTCACAGTGTTACCATCAGCGGTCTTCAGCCCGTTACGATCTACTATTACAGGGTAGGCTCAAGCGATGCCTTGGGAAATGGCCCTGAATTGAATCAGGACACGACCAATCCTTCCATTCTGGGTAGCTTCTTAACTGAAGAGGGCCCGGATGAAATTGCACCCTACATCACCAATTTGAGGGTGTTTTTTGTCACAAATACCACCGCACTGATTATATGGGACACTGACGAACCCAGTAACAGCCTCGTTCAATACGGGCTGACCAGCAGCGGTTGGGGCGGTTACTCGTTCGAGGAAAGTGACCCGGGCATGGTACGGCAACACAGCATCACCATTACCGGCCTGCAGCCCGACACACAATATTATATTCGTGCCGGTTCCATCGATGCTGTGGGAAACGGGCCATGGTTGAATAACAGGGTAGACAAGAAAGGCAACCCGTCCGATGAAAGGACGTTTACATCTGCTACCGGTCCCGATATTACCGCACCACAAATCATTAGCCAGGTGAGAATCACCCCTGTAAACGATGAGACAGCGTTAGTAGAGTGGACGACGGACGAACCGGGCAATAGCCAGGTGCGATACGATACAAGCAGTAAATTTTGGGAGGGGTACGGGTTTGGTGAAAATGATGCCGAGATGGTAACCGAACACAGCGTCACCATTACCGGTCTATCTCCGAGCACGCTGTACTATATTCGTGTCAGTTCAACGGACGCCAGTGGTAACAACTATGACACCAGCTTCAACGACAAGAACCCTTCCAATGAATACAATACGCTCACATCCGATGGGAACCCGCCATCTATCATCGTCTATCCGGAGGCGGGTTATCCAACGGTTGATACCGTCAACAATACCATCCAAATCACCTTTGACGAGTTGAATATGCAAAACGCGGCGGTGGAGGCCAATTATCTCTTTTCGCCAGCCCTGACATTTGCAGATCCGGGAAACGCTATCCGGCAGATTAACAGCACTGAAGACAGAAACATCTACCGCCTTTCGTTTGTCCTGGTACCCGAGTATACCATTTTCACAATGACAGCGAGGGAAGAGATAACCGATGCAGACGGCCACCGTGTAGAGCCTGCAACCATTTTGATCAACGACAACGATGCAGACGGGTTGCCGGATGACTGGGAGCTTGCCGTTGGGCTGGATCCCACAGGCGCGGATGAATCAGACGGACAAGGTGGCGGTGGTGATTTTGACAATGACGGCTACAGTAACTATGACGAGTATATCAATCGAACCGATCCGGCAGATCGTAAAGATTTCCCGTCGCACTCGGCAATCTTGGAAGTGCTTCCGCATGACAATGCCGGGATCGATGATGATTATAGGGTTGCCGACAATTCATCTTTTGCTGTTTTGATTAATGACAGAAAAGGAATTGACATAAACACTGAGACCAGCGTGGTGTTTACGGTCGATGATGGCACCAACGAATCCTATCAGATCGATTTGGGTGACACAGACGTGTTGCGGATCATAAAGATGAACAAAGACGATTTGGATACATCGGTGACACAGCTGTGGGCAGTATATGACCGGGCCATGGATGATCGATACGGCGTTTTTCCATTTGGAGGTGCCGTAAATGTATCTGTCCGCGTGGCAAACAATGTGGATGATGTTGTGGAGGGATCCTATCGTTTTGAGATTGAAACAGAAAACGAGCACAATGATGCAACCGATCCTTTGCGAATGCCCGAATACAGAGTCCTTGAAGGGGATGATCCCGATTTTGACGATGATGACTATATCTATGACAGTGGTTTCCAATTAACACCAAGTGAACCGACAGGGGCCAAACTTATCTACCATAGCTCTGATGTTACACCTGAGATTTCTCCCCTGGAAGATTTGCCGCCTTTTGATGTGACCGATGCCAATGCTATTGGGGTACCCATGAACCTGGGACCCCCAACCATTTTCAGTGTGCCGGTGAAAGCTCATTGTTCCTGTTCCTGAGGATGTCAGCGTGAAAGCTCTCAGCATTTATGTGCACAATGGGAAAGAGTGGGTGCTGGGTTGTGATACATCCGGAAAATCTCCCAATTTGAATGGTTGGCTGGTGCCTGGCTCACGGATAAACGGGAAAAATAGAATCGAGTTCAAGGTATACCATTTTTCCGGGATCCAGACGGCGTTGCTGGGTGAAGGTGGTGGAGGGGGCGCTTCCAGAAACAGTGGTAGTGCTGAACAGCCAGATGAAGTGGGGTCCTGCTTTATAGGTAATTTGCTGGGCTCTAATAGCGGTATTATACGCGGTATGCTTTTCATAACCATTATATTGATGTTCGGTGGCGGTATAATAGCAGTAATTAAAACCTAAAGTGAGCGTTTCAAATTTTAAGAACATTGAACTGCAACAGATAGTGCTATCCCACGACTTGTCAAAGATTCTATCCATTTGAGTTGTTAAATTATGAAACCCTTTGGGATTGCTGATCCCACCGCATCTACGGCTTCAGATATCGTTAGTCCGCATAGTCCACTATTGCGGAACGACATCTTTCTTGTAGCTAAGGCAACCTCGACAATCGCTCAATTTAGGAAAAGGGCGGAAAACGGGTCAATCTGAAATATTTATAACTTCTCAATGGGTCCGCTCAAGTAACGACCAGATTTATACCTTCAAGACTGTGTAATAATTCGTCATCCCGGCCAACTCCCACGAATTACGGCGCGAGCCGGTATCCAGTGAAGTTGTCACAATCTTTGGGGAAACGAAATTTTAAGGCCATACAGATTTTTCGATAACAAATTAGAATTAACATAATGATGCTTGGCCTTCTGGGACCAGGCATTTTTTCTCGGGCGAGAAAGTATTTGGTTTTAAACCTGTGATGATTAAAAAAAATCGAAAAATAATATTTTTTGTTTTTATTGTAACGCTGGTGGTACAATGGGTGTGCAGCTGTAGCGCATTTGCTGAAGGCGAAAGGGAAAACATTGCTGCAGAAACCCTGTCAGATGCTGCGACAAATGATTCCAAAACGGGTCATGGAAAATCCGTATTTAAGAATATACTAGGTATGCAGTTTGTTTTAATATCGCCCGGAAAATTTATCATGGGAAGTCCATCTAAAGAGCCGGGCAGAACTATTTTTGAAGAGCAAAATGAGGTTTTCATTCAACAGCCGTTTTATATTCAGACGACTGAAGTTACGCAGCGACAGTGGGAAAATGTGATGGAAGACAACCCTTCGGTTTTCTCTGCGTGCGGAGAAAATTGTCCCGTGGAAAATGTGTCCTGGGTGGATGCCCAAAACTTTATCAAAAAGTTAAGTCAAATGGACTCATCCAGTAGATACCGGCTGCCAACCGAGGCTGAGTGGGAATTAGTTTGTCGCTCCGGCAGTACTACAGCGTTTTCGAGTGGTGATTTTGTCAGTTTTGAATGCCATAAAGACAATGTATTAAATGAGATCGCCTGGTATCATTGTAATTCGCACGGTAAAACACACCCTGTAGCACAAAAATATCCCAATCAGTGGGGGGTCTATGACATGCATGGAAATGTGTCTGAATGGTGCCAGGATGTCTATGTAACAAATTATGCCAAGATTTTATCGGGCGATATAGAGGACCTGGATTTTGTTGCTGATAGGGTGAGCCGTAATTGTTCCTATAATGATACCGCCGTAAGCTGTCGATCTGCAGCACGCGTGAATTTTCAACCCGATGTCAGGAGCAATGCCATCGGCTTTCGCCTTGCCCGGGAACCGCTGTATTATAAAATTGAGATGCAGCCGAGTGTTGAAAATCTCAAAGTATTTGATATTACAGAAAAAGAACTCGAAGTGAAGAATGTAGACCCAGAGTTAGAGATAGATTAAGCCTGCTGTTATTTCCTTTTTGCCCCGGAAAGAGGAGATGTAAAACCTTAAATGAGACTTACAGTATTAGGAAGTGGCGGATGGATGCCAACAGATAAGCGACAGACCTGTACGTTTTTTATGGAGATATGGGAGACACAATTATGCGCAACGAACTAATAGGTCTGATTCCTGCCGCAGGGAGTGGGACGCGTATTTCACCTTTACCGAGCAGCAAAGAGCTTTTTCCTATTGGATTTCAAAAAATTCAATTTGGAGGAAATATGCAGCTTCGTCCAAAAGTGATAAGCCAATACCTCATTGACAACATGCTTCAAGCAGGGGTTAATAAAATCTTCATGATATTGGCAAGGGAAAAAACGGACATCATGCAGTATTTCAGCAGACAAAAAGAATATGGGAACCACCTAGCTTATCTAATAGACGACGACGTTCGTGGCATGCCGTGGACGTTGGATGTGGCATGGCCCTGGATAAAGGAGAGAACCGTGCTGTTTGGTATGCCAGACACAATCTTTACCCCCAGAAATGCCTTCGCATTGCTGATGTCGCAACATCGTACTAACAAAGCAGATCTAACTTTAGGCATTTTCCCCACTGATAGTCCGGAAAAACTATGCCCTGTAACACTTGATCAGACGGATAGAGTTCTAACAATGACTGACAAACCGAAGGTTTCTAGTATCATGAATACATGGGGCTGCGGAGTTTGGGGGCACAGATTTTCTGAGTTCATGCATGGTTATTTAAAATCATCATTCTCAAACGGTGGTGAGATTGTTCTGGCGGAAATATTTCTTGCGGGAATAGAGGCGGGTTTGTCAACCTATGGATTGTTCTTTGCTGATGGCGAATATATTGATACTGGAACTCCCACAGACTTGGTTCGGGCTGTGAGTCGTTTCAGTAAAGACTTAATCTAAATGATGCCTCATAGCTCTCAATCTGCGAATGATGTGGTATAGATGAGATTTTATTTTTTTTAATACATTCGATACTATTTCAATACAATGGTAGAAATAGAAAAATACCAAGGCGATATGTCTATTTTTCATGCAGTAGGGATAACGCTTGAAAACAGGGTGAAATAATCTGTAACCATCTTTCCTTGCCAGTTCCTTCAAGACCACCAGGCGGGGCACTTCTTGCGAAACCGCATTAAGTAATCGTTCACGCATGGGAACATTTTTTGTGGACGGATTTGATGCCCACCATGGTTTAAAGACGTGGTTTTTACAGAAAGGAATACCAAATATTTTTGCCATAGTCGGTATTTTATACTCTAAGAATCCAATTTCAGGATGCCCTATGGAAACATATTGTTTTAAAAATTGTCGTGGATAACATACGACAATAAAAAGACAAGCATATAATTCTCCCTCGTAATTAAATTCATCGAGTAATAGCTTCTTAAATGATTCTAGATCGGGGTCATTTGGTTTTGCCCATGGCCACCACGAGGATACTGTATTTATTGGCCTCAATCCAGATAATAAGATTTCACCAGGTTGAAGCCCAAAGAAAAGCTTTTGCAGTGGAGATAAAATTAACATATCCCAATGCATAATAAAAATCGTCTCCCATTCTAAATATTGCCCTTTATCGATAAACCATTCAGTAACTATTTGATCTCCATTTTTCCACTTCCAGTGAGGATCTTTTTCGTTCATGTAAACATAAAAATCATCCACCAAGTTTTGTAACACGTTACGGGCTCTGTTCGCTTCCGATAACGGGCCACCATATAATGCAAAAACTCTCAAATCTTTATTGAGCTTTCTCAATGTTTTTAAATTTCTACGACAATATTTAAAGTTTTTATGGAAAATAAAAAGGACATCTATTCTCACTATGCGTCCCCCTTAAACTAAATAAACTACTCCACAGCAAACTACAGGGTACCTATTGTCATGCCCCTCCCTTGCCTGGTGCGGACTATAAGCCCTTTCAGTAAAGATTTAGAACCCTTTGATTTTAGTATTCAGTTGCCTTTTTTGTTTGCCTACAGGAAGCTTGACTGAATATAAACCTGCATTTTGTGCGCAACTATTTTTTTATAATACTATTACTCCGGCGGATAAATACCCCACGGGTGTCATTCCCGCGAAGGCGGGAATCCAGAAAAACACTGGATGCCGGATCAAGTTCGGCATGACGGAGTTGGCTATTTAGTCGCCAGGTTAATATAATAATCGTACTTATCGCTATGTGTTCGACAGGGGATTTTATATAGAATATTTTCAGTTGCCTCAATTATAAAAATTTCTGATATTTCGATCTGTCCAAGAAAATTACACTAAGCTCTGCAGGTAATGAAGTAGAGTGGCCTTTTATGGCACTTATTTGATAAAAACATATTTCACCAAAAGTTGGTTTTGGTTCAATTTTATCAAGATAATTCATTTCGGCTTTTGATGTATAATCGCTCTTTATTTCATTCCATCTAATTTTTGTTCCTAATGCGTTCTCTTTCGCGAGTAACTCGTCGATCTTATTCTTCTTAATTAACCTTATAATTTCCTTAATTTCAATACGCTCAAGCTTCATTTTCACTCTATCCACCTTGAATTTATCAATTGGTGGCTTTGTATACCGCCATTCGAGTTCAATGGAATTATTAAATGCAATCCATCTTCCCGGTGCATACTCCCAGTAATCAGGAAGTTTTGCCATCTGATCGGAACAACAAAAGATGAAGAAGGACGCCAAACAGACAGCTATTAGTTTCTTCAATTTGGGTCTCCTTTCAGTATGGGCAGAGAGCAATTGTCACTTTGACTGGGACCTTTGATTTATGGGAAACATTACCACCTTGACGTTATAAAAGATAGCATAATTCTGGACTGTCAAGTCAAGTCTATCTTGCAAAGTGGAGATGTAAAGCAATGTCCATCTTTTAACAACGGAGAAATTGATGGCTACATTGAAGATGGCTTAACCAGCGTTTTCTCTAAAGAAAAGGAAGTGTTCAACATTCTGTGTCAGCCCTATTACCCACGTCGTACCTGAGCGATGTGATCCAGTAACTGAAATGTGCTTAATGATTCTATTCCTATGTCCTAAAAGATTGCAAAATAAAGACTCCAAGATGACGAACTCGTTTAAGATATACTTTCTTACTTTCCTTTTTCTGCTTTTAATTACAGCTAATTGTGTCTCATATAAAGGTATTGTTTCGATCCCAAATGGTGATTTCGAGCAGGGTCTGGATAAGTGGAGCATCAACGAAAAAATCATTATGACCCGAATCACCAATACCGCGTCAAGCGGGAAGTCAGCTCTTTTCATAAAAGATACACACTCCGAACAGGGCTCCAGTGCTACGTCTGAACCTGTACACGTTAAAGCCGGACTCTACGAACTCAGGTGCAGAGTTCATTTTTTGTCCGGCCGTGGTATAGGACTCTATTTACATTTAATGGATTCGACCCAGCAAAGGATAGAGACACTTCACTTCGATTTGAAGGGGTATCAGGGGGAATGGAGAGCATATCGAAAACGACTACTTGTGACCGAGGACACGCCATTTATCCAGATTTTGATCCATAGCTATGAGGCTGCAAAAGTTGCAGCGTACATTGATGACATTCAATTGACTGACTTGGGCGATGGGAAGACTAAACCGCCATTTGAGGGACAGTACAAGATCCGTCCCCATGAGAAAGAGAAACTTACTGCCGCAGATTTTGTAGGACCTGACGGTTTGGTTTATCCTGACTGGCGATATGCCGGTGTTCAAGGAGGCATTCCGGAGGTACCAGTCATGGTTAGAGCTGCTGACTTTGGGGCAAAGCCGAATGACCAACTTGATGATTCTAAAGCGCTGCAGAAAGCGGTTGATGCCGTGGGACAGGACGGTGGTGGTGCAATTCTGCTTGATGCGGGTGTGTTCCAACTGGATCGACCGGTCATCGTTCAGCATGATGGTGTAGTCATCCGTGGAATGGGGCAGAAGAAAACCCGCTTAATCTTTCGTTATGATGTCCCCAAAACAAGAATTTCTTTCTATGGACTGAAAGAAAAAATGAAAATTGGGAAAAACAGCCGCATCGCACTTCATTGTCAACCTAAAGGGCTGAAGAGCATGCAGATCCTTGTAGGAGATAAATTAATCCATGAATGGAAGCGTAGCACACACTCTGGCAACACGTTTGCTACAGCAATCAACGGCTGGAAACTATTCAAGCACATCGAACCGGGAAAATGTATACTGCGAGGTGTTGCACGATGGAAAGATGGCAGTGAGGCAAGTTGTTCGATCGAGATTGATGCCGATGCCACATTTCATGATCCCGCTCCCGTAGAACCTCTGCGCTCGATAATTACCTTCCTTGGTAATGGACAGTCAGGTAACAAAATACATCTAACTTTAACTGGGAATCGCGGAGATTCTGTGTTGACTTTGAAATCCGTTGATGGGCTTATTGTCGGTGATTACATACTGATTGAAGGCCCGGCAACCAATCGCTGGAAATCGCTGACTAACAATCTTTGCAAATGGGGAGTTTACCGCCGGAACATCCTGAAGATTATAAAAATCGAGGGTAATAAAGTTACCATCAACCAACCACTTCGGATTGAATTTCCAACGATTGACGGCTCGTTTGTGCAAAAGATTGAATTGCTGGAAGGTTGTGGTTTAGAGAATCTTTATCTTGAACAAACATCCAACTTGTGGATTACAAGCAGCTATTTCTACAATGCAGTCAACTGCTGGGCACGCGATGTCAAGATCAAAAACTGTGGTCGCTACCCAATATACGGCCACCAAGCTAAGTGGTGCGAAATCAGAGATTCTGTATTTGAGGATTCATGGTTCAATGGCGGTGGTGGTACGGCCTATGCAGGATGGGATAATAGCTGGGACTGTCTGACTGAAAACCTTGAAACTTTCCGCATGAGACATGGCCCTTTGTTCCAATGGGCAGCTAGTGGTAATGTCATCCGCAAGTCTACATTCCATGACAGTGACGGTCAGTGGCATTCAGGCTGGACGCACGAAAATTTGATAGAGCAATGTGTTATTGAATCCAAGCGAGGGTATGGTAGCTACGGCTTCGGCTTGTGGGCGTCCCCACCTGAGGACAATGCCCATGGACCAAATGGTCCCAGGAACGTTGTATACAACTGTATAATTTCATCCGAGAGAACCGGACTGTGGATGGGCGGCATGAATGAGAACTGGCTTATTGTTTACAACCGCTTCGACGTACAAAAGGGCGGTGGCGTCTTTGCAAAGGATGCCAGCTTTGATCATATCATCAAAGGCAATACATTCATCCTTAGAGACGGTATTTCACCTTTTATGACCATCATGACAGCTGACTGCATTGGCATCGAATTGATTGGCAATCGTGTGTACGGTGGTAATGGCAGATTAAAGGTTGGACTTGGGAAACCAGCAGTTGAGAAAATCAATCAGTTCCTTCCTTTGGCCATCAACCATGAGAAGATCGAACCAATTATTCCATCGATCTTTGAGTGGCAAAAAATGATCCAAGAGCCTCGGTGAAGAAAAACTCTTACAATTATTTCAAAGGTCGGGGAGTTTTGTTAAGGGAAGAAGAAGCGCATTTTCGAAAATGCTGATCGCAAGAATAATTTTCAGGAGTTGTGCAAATGTCTCATTATGTGGTATTAATAAAAAATACTAAAAAAGAATATTGATAGTAGGGCACGATAGTTAATTTGATCGGTGCCCCAATCAGGGTTAAGACCAAATAATAAGGTTAGCAACGATCGAAAAGGATTCCAAAATATATGTGGCCGGACACCGCGGAATGGTCGGATCGGCTATTTGCCGGGCACTGAAAAATGCCGGTTACCACAATATCGTGCAGCGATCGCGTCAGGAGCTCAACTTAATCTGCCAGCAGGACGTGGAAGACTTTTTTCAGGGAAGAAAAACCGGCCTATGTTTTTTTGGCTGCGGCCAGAGTAGGGGGAATTCTGGCAAACAGTACCTACCCGGCCGACTTTATCTATCAGAACCTCATGATTCAGAACAATGTCATTCACTGTGCCTATACAAGCGGTGTCAAAAAACTGCTGTTTCTGGGCAGTTCCTGCATCTACCCGCGAAACTGCCCGCAACCCATGAAGGAAGAATACCTTTTGACCGATACGCTCGAAACCACCAACGAAGCCTATGCGGTCGCCAAAATTGCCGGTATCAAAATGTGCCAGACCTATTATCAGCAGCACCAGGCTAACTTTGTCTCTGTCATGCCCACAAACCTTTTCGGCCCCAATGACAATTTCGACCTGGAATCTTCGCACGTTTTACCCGCCATGATTCGAAAATTTCATGAAGGCAAATTGCAATGGCAGACATCGCCTAAAGCAGGGCCCAGGCATACCACCGTCAACATATGGGGCTCCGGAAAACCTCTCAGGGAATTCCTGCACGTAGACGATATGGCAGATGCCTGCCTGTTTGTCATGAACCATGTGCAGGCCCCCGAACTATATGGCCAGGGGGTTACTCACTTGAATGTCGGCAGTGGCAAAGACATTTCAATTGCAGCATTGGCTGACGCCATCAAAGATATCGTCGGTTTTAAAGGTGCCATTGAATACGATACAAACAAGCCTGACGGTACCCCCAGGAAACTTCTGGACGTATCGCGTTTGACCCAACTGGGATGGCAATCCAAGATTGAATTGAGAAAAGGTATTGCAGCTACCTATGAATGGTATCTGAGAGATAGCGCCGTATGAAAGAAGATAGTAGCTCCACAGACGATAACACCTTGATATGATATTTTTCAGCCGCCACCTGGCAAGCCCACCCCGGCCGAACCCGAAGTCCAAAACAGTCATACCCGGTTTCAGTATCAATTTTTTACAGATTAAATCCAGCTTGGCTTCCTGGGCCTGATCCAGTGTCGTGGTTTTTTCCCAATAGCCACAAGAATAGTCTATCCGCTTGTCCAGCATAATGGGAAAAAGGCAGTTGCCGATGGCGTAATGTCGCTTCCCGATGATATTAACCTGGCGATTAAATAGCCAACTCCGTCATGCCGGACTTGATCCGGCATCCAGTGTTCTTCTGGGTTCCCGCCTTCGCGGGAATGACAACCTGCGGGTATTTATCCGCCGGAGTAATATAAGCCGTGGACTTGCTTTGGGCATTGATGATTTTCGCCCTCAGGATAGCTGATAAAATGTGTTTTTCCTTTTTTACCTGCTTGTCAATCCCCTCTCTCAGGATCCTGTCAAAAAACTGGTCAAGGGCTTCACACTGCCACCAGCCATCCATGTAGCTTTCCCCCAGAGCAAGAGCCTCCCCTAAGACCCTGTTAAAGAAGTCTGGGTTGTCTACCTGTATGTCCCAGGGTCTCTTACCGTTTGTCTGAATATCCATTTGTGTAAAAATTTCTAAACGACCTGTTTTGAACTTCTATGTTTTATGGGAGTCGTCACCTTCCATGGGCAAACATGCCAATATAATAAAGGATGAGTTGTGTGCCGGTGGCGGCGGTTAATTCATTGATGTCCCGTTCCGGTCGAACTTCGAACAGGTTCATCCCGACGATCTGCCCCTTTGCAGAAATACCCTTTATCAGATCAATGGTTTCATCAAAGGTCAACCCCCCGGGGCTGGGATAGAGCACTCCGGGGGCGATGGCTGTGTCCAACACATCGCTGTTAATGGTGATTACATAATTATCTGCTGCTATCATTCTTGGAAAACCGGTAGTTGTTTAAATCCGAAGCACGAAATTCGAAATCCAAAACAATACCGAATGATCCAAATTCGAATGATCAAAAAAAGACCTCGCCGTAAAAGTTCTGGCACTATGTTTGAATCATTTGAGCATTTGATATTTGGGTTTGTTTCGTATTTCGATATTCGGATATAGAATTTATCTCACGCTGAATGTGCATAATATTAATCCCTTATAGGGTTGAATCAGTGCCGGACCCTTTGGACCCGGGTATCTACTTGAGACGCTCATCTTAGGTGAGAGAAAATGAAGAGCCGCTTTGTTGCGACAGTTTCAACATACAGATGTTTTCTTCTCGGGTCAATTATTGAACAATAAAGAGAATCGAATAACAAACAAGTAGATAAACCGGGATCCCCTTGTTTGGTGCTTGTCATGCCAGGAAATGTATAATAAGAATTGTCAAAATTACTGATATTCATTATGGTGAGGATCGTATGACACCCCAATCATATCTTACCAGGGCCCAACAAGAAGCCCTTCTTAAATCTATTGAAAAGCTGTGCAGTGTTTTCTGGGGGCCCAGTCTCGAGAAATGCCGGGAAATACTTGCGGATGACTTCTTTCTCTCCTTTAGCGTGCTGGATGGGCTGTTGACCTATGATCCGCCGCATGCGCTCAAAACCCTTAAAAAGACGGTTAGCGGATTTTCAGATGCGGTATCGCTTTATGAATTTCTTGAAGAATCTTATGTGCGTCTTTTTGTCAATGCACAAAACGGCATTGCAGCACCCTTGTACCACTCATGTTACCAGGAGACGGAACAGACCGATCCCCAACCGCGCTTAATGAGGGAGCCGGCGGGTTTGATGCGTCAGTTTTTTATGTCCAAAGGTTTGTCTCTCGACAAAAGTCTTAACGAACCTCCCGATCATCTCTCCATAGAACTTGAATACCTGTATTTTTTGCTTCAACTTGGCGTGACGAAACAGGACAATGAGGCTGTGGATGAAGCCGTCTCTTTTGCCGGAGCCTTTATGCTGCCATGGGTATCCCTGCTTCGAGACCGCCTGACAGGAGGGTCAACATGCCCGTTTTACCCCTTTGCGGCGGCCATCCTTGCATCTCACCTGCATCTTGTCAGCCTGCTGAAAAAAAGCCCCGGCCGGTAATCGTTAACCCGAATATTTGATGAGAACTTGGCGAAAATCCGAAGCACGAAATTCGAAACAAATTCAAAATTCAAATATCCAAAATGGCCCCAGCACAAGCCATTGAATTGAACGTTATCTCTTTGTTTTGAGCATTCGAGTTACTGGCAAAAAAAATAGAAGCAATCACGAAAACACGAAATCTGAAAAACACGAAATGTTTCATGATCTTTTTCGTGGTTTCGAAGTTTCGTGATTTCGTGATAAGAAATCTTTTTCTTTTCCGGTTTATCCAGGTTTTGTATTTCGATATCCGGGTTTAGAATTTATCACACGCTGAATGTGTATGATATTTACCCTTGTCTTTATGTATTCAGATTTTCTGTTTTCCAAAATTCCCGCGGCATGTGAATATTTCCCGGCATCATCGGTTCTTTGGCCCAGTCCAGAATCTTTGTTCCCGCATAGTAGTAGATGTTGGGTTTGGTGTTGATTTGGGGGGCGAGTATCTGGATCAGTTTCTCTTTTTCCAAAAGCTGGCTGACCTGTGAGTCAGGATCGTTCAAATCCCCAAAAATACGTGCTTTCGTAGGACAGGTTTGAACACAGGCAGGTTCTTCGCCTTGTTTTAAGCGATGCTCGCAAAAGTCGCACTTGTCGGCAATTTTTTTGTCGGGATGACGATACCGGGCACTGTAGGGGCAGGCCGTAATGCAATTGCCACAACCGATGCATTTGGCTTTGTCAATGGTGATAAGACCGTCCGTCTGTTTGTATGTCGCACCCACAGGACAGGCCGCCACACAGGAAGGTTCGTCACACTGCATGCATTGTCCGGGTTGAAATTCGCCTTTCTGGTTTCCGTTCATGTTTTGCAACGGCCGGATCCAGTTTCTCCAGAAGCCTTCCGGAACAGTGTTCTCAACCTTGCACGCAATCATGCAGGCCTTGCAGTCAATACATTTGGAACCGTCGATAACAATTCCGTATTTTTTGGGTTTGCTTTGTTTCATGTTTCAATCCTTTAAGGTCTACAGAAAAAAAAATTTTATCACGAAATCACGAAACTTCGAAATCACGAAAAAGAGTATGACAGTTTTTTGTTTTTCAGTATGAAAAACAAGATCAATTAATACAATGATATACAAAGCGCGAACGCAGCATCAGGACGCTGAGCGGTTTGTATCAAACCCGTCGAACGGTAACAAAGGTCTCGTGCATCGCCATGTTGCCTGAAATTTTGTCCGCATGATCTTCAAGGACTTCGGCAATACAGGCGCCCTTACCAAAAATGTTGGACAAGCCTTTGGAAATTACACCGAAGCCCGAATCCATGTATACGGTGTCCGGACGTGTCTCTTTTGTAACACGTGCTTTCAGGCGGCCCCGACCCGCGGGGCTGGCCACCTCGACCCGGTCCCCCTGTTGAATTCCGAGTTTGCCGGCCGACGCGGGGTGTATCCAGAGCATGTTTTCCCGCTGCAGTTCACACAGCAGAGAATTGTTGGTGCTGGCACTCTGAGTAATAAAGGCGTTACGCCCCACCACCATCCTGAAATGATTCCTGGGTACAGGTTTTGGTGGATGATATATCGGCATGGGATCTATGCCTTTGTCTTTGTAGCGCGGGTTGTAGAGCTCGATCTTTTTGGAACGTGTCTTGAAGGGTTTTCCTTCGTGAAGTCCGTAACTGGGTCCGACGATATTGTAGACACCGTCCCTTTTGATTGCCTCCGCCACTTCGGGTAATTTTTCGAGCTGGGCATTCCTGAAATCGTCTATGGTGAAATCGAAAGATGCTTCCAGCTCCAGTCGTTTGGCCAGCTCTTTAACAACCCAGAATACCGGTTTGGACTGGAACATGGCGGGTACGATGGGATTACGGGTAATCACTCCGGAACATGAGGAAGAGGCCAGAAAGGCCGATATGGGATCCTTTCTTTCAAGATAGCTGGGAGCCGGTAGAACCAGGTCTGCCAGCCAGGCGGTATCGCTCATCACGATATCGACGCTCATCATGAAATCCAGATTGTGGATCATTTCGATGGTCTTGTTACGGTTGGCGCCGGTCTGCATGGGGTTGGTTTTGTAGGTGAACCAGCCCTTGATCGGATAGGGCCGGCCTTCGATGACCGCGTCACGGGTATGTTTGAAGGAGCCTTCCTCATCGAACATCATCTGTGACCGGCCTGCATCCACCCTGTCTTCCGGGTTGTCTTCATAAAAGGGCGCATCGTGGTAAATGGCGCCGGTTTTGATTTTTTTGGGTACGATCAGCCCCCCCTTCCGATCCCAGTTTCCCAGAAGAGCATTGACGATGGCAAAGGCTCGACGGATTTGAGTGGAATCCGTGTAGTCAGAGCTGCGGCGACCGGGGTAAACCATGGCCGCCGGGGCTGCCGCTGCCAACTCCCTGGCCATCCGGCGAATATCCCTGGCCGGTATTTCCGTCTCCTTTTCGGCCCATTCGGGTGTATATGCGTTGACATGGGTCCGAAATTCGTCAAAACCATTTGTTTTCTCTTCAACGAATTTTTTATCAAAAAGGTTTTCAGAGATAAGAACCTGGGCAATGGCAAGAAAGAACGCCATGTCGGTGCCGGGTTTGATGGCATACCACTCATCTGCCAGAGCGGCCGTTTTTGTAAAGCGTGGATCCAGAACGACCAGTTTGCTGCCACCTTGCATGGCGGTCATCAAATCCATGCTGTCGGGTGTCACCAATGCTTCAAAACGGTTGGCGCCGGGCATGATAATGTACTTGCAGTTCAATACGTCAGGCGTGGGGACCACACCAAAGGTGTCCAGAAAAGCTCGGTTTCTGCTCAAGAGACAATTCGATTCATGGGAAATGACATTATAGGAACCGTAGGCTTCTGCAAAGCGGTGCACGAATGTGGACTGCATGTCGGTACCCGCCATGAAAAGGAAACCGCAGCGGGTGTAGACATCTCCGATACGCTGCATCTGTTCCGCGGCATGGTCCAGGGCCTGATCCCAGCTCAGACGCTGCCATTTGCCGTCTCCCCGACCTCCTTTTCGCAACAGGGGATACTTCAAACGGTCCGGGTCGTAGAGCTGCCTGACACCCGCATTTCCCCTGGCACACAGCATGCCGCGGGATTTGAGCGATTTCGGGTTGGGATCCAGTTTTTTTATGACACCGTTTTCCACGCGTGCAATCAGCCCGCATTTGTTGAAGCACATGTCACAGGCTGAAAACATCTCATGGGTTGTTGTTTCCGGGCCTTCTTTTTTTCCAGGCACCAGCGCATGTAAAACCCGGGAAGGCCCACCCACCGCCGCCGCAGCGGCGGCCGTGCCGGACAACTTCAGGAAACTGCGTCGAGAAATTATTTGCTTGCTCGATGGGGGCATTTTATTCTCCAGCGTTGAGCTCCTTTATGGATTCTTGGAAAGGGCGATTCCGCAGCCCAGTTTTTTAAAACGGCCCCGCACTTCGATGGGGTCGCCTTCATACCCCAGGGCCTTGTAGTCGATATAATTGGTTTTGCCGATCAGGTCTTCCACATCGCGACCCATTTCAGCCATGTGTTTAAAATCAACGCCTTTCTTGACCAGTGCTGCAAAGTCCACATCCGGCCGGTCCTGATGGCACTTTCCGCAATAGGGGGCTTTGGACAGGGATGCATGGCACTCGGCGCAGGAGAGGGCTTGTTCTTTTGGCACGACTTCATGGGTAAGACCCCAGTACATGGCTGTTTCCACAAACTCATAGGCTCCGCTGTAGGCAAGATTTGCAGCCTGCATGCCGTCCCGGGAAGCCTTGTCCCAGTCCCAGTGTTCCCAGTATCCCTGCCAAAGCTGGGGTGCGATGAGATATTTATAAACGGCATCGCTGATCTGCTTTCCCGTGTGAAGCTTGAAAGGGTAGATTCGTGAGGCTGGGTCAGCGATATCACCCACCGGCATGGTGAGGTTGGTGACACCTTTTTCATTGATACGATCACCGAGAATATAGCGTTTTACAGTTCCGTTGTACCACCGATAGGTTGGCTTGACCGCTTCTTTCCACTCGAAGGATCCTTTTTGCTTCTGGTATACGGGTTTACCGTACTTGTCCTTGGGTTTTTTCAGATCCTTTCCGGCCGTAGACCAGTCCCAGGAGACCTTGGTGGGATTGCCTTTTGAATACACGGGAATGTGGCATGTCTGGCAGGCCACATGCTGGGTATGCTTGTTGAGATGATGATCGATCAGTTCGGCGCCCACATGGGGACTGTCCGTGTGGCAGTACTCACAGGAAAGGTCGCCTTCCACTGCGGGGACCGATATGCTGCGGCCGGATATCATGTGATTTCTGGTTTTGTGGCAGTCCTGGCATCTGAAATCGAGCCCGCCACCCGTAACGCCCATGTGTACATCATGGTTTTTATCGGGTTTGATGAGCATGGAACTCATGTCGCCATGTTTTACGGCATCACCGCCGCCGCCGCGGAAATGACAGTTGATGCCGCATGTCGATCGGCTGGGTCTGCCCACATTCTGGGCAATGCTTGCCAAATCCAGGTTTTTTTCGGGAAACCCGGCAGCAGGGGCTGCTTTTTTGTATTTCCCCGTGGTGTCATGGCAGACCAGACAGTCGATGGCTGACATGTTGTTAAAATCAAAGTCCGCGTCCTTCCAGCCGTAACCGATATGACAACTGGTGCAGCGAGCCCAGTTCCCGTTCAGGTTGATACAGAAGTTATTGATGGTGGCATGGTTTTTCCCCAGATCCACCCGTTTTTCGTGACCAACAGTATAAGGTGAAGGGCCATGCCAGTTCCAGTGTACGGTTTTCAAAATGGCCTGGCCTTCTTTCTCATGACAGGACAGACAGTTTTTTGTCACCGCAAGGGCGTCCACGTTTCTTTCCAGTTTTACCAGTTGATTGTGGTTGGGCACTTTCTTGGCATGGCAGGCCAGACAGTCGGTTGGTGCCCTGGTATCCAGCGTTCTGACCAGGGGGCCTCTCACCATGGCACTGTAAAGAATGGGACCACGGACATGGGGTACCTGCTCCGACTCCTGATGGCAATCCATACAGAGCTGGTGATAGGCGCCCTTTAAACCCGGCGTGCCCAAATCCTTGACATTAAAAGGCTCACCATGGCACTCAGAACAGGCAACCGGTTCCATTTTTCGTTTTCTGAGTTCAATCATGGAGAGGGGTTCACCATAGGTGTCCCCTTCGTCCCGGGGCATCCGGTGGTGGCAAATCGTACAATTGTCCAGCACGTTGGCATGTTTGCTGTGCATGAATCGAACCGGTTCATAAAGATCACTGTATTTGTTGACAACCGGACTGTTGAGAATTTGTACTTTTGGCGCATGCACCATCGAAGGGGTAATGTTCTTCTCCAGAGGCAGGAGCGACTTTGTCAGCGGGCCCTCTCCGGCATGGGAAGTGGTTCCCTGCGTCATCAGAACAGCTCCCACCGCCAGGATTGCAACCAGGGCGGGGGACATCTTTTTCGGGTGGGCTCCGAGCACCGGAAAAATGAAGACGGCGACCCGGTAGGCGAACATGAGCGTGGCGATCAGACCGATAGTGATAAAGATTTCGCCCAGGGCCGGGAAGTAGGAAACAATCTTATACGGGGGGGTGTAACTGACCACAAACACATTGATGCGGTTCAACAAAATACCCAGAATAAAAATGGTGGAAGCGAAAAAGAGCCACCCAGGTGACCGCCTGACCCTTCTGAATAGAAGGAGGAAAAAGGGAAGAATCACACCGACCAGCAGTTCCACCAGGAAAGCGTTGGTTTGGTAGGTGCCGTCAAAAAGGTAAACATAACTCTTTCGAACGATCATGTCGCCGATTTTGACCGTTAGGTACGTCCCCATGAGCAAGGGCATATACTTGGCCAGGGGTGTCAGCACCGTCATTTCTGGCTCACGACCAAACGATTTGGACACCAGGATGGATTCAAAAGTGACCATCGGGTATCCTGCGGCAAAGGCCGACAGGAGGAACAACAACGGCAGGATCGGTGTGTACCAGAGGGGGTGGACTTTGTAGGGAGCGATGAGCATGAGCGAGCCCAGACTCGACTGATGCAGGCAAGACAATACGATCCCGGCAATGATGAAGATAAACATAATCTTACCGAGGATTTTATCGGCAATGTCCAGCAGTGTTTCAATGAAGGTGTTGAGCCTGGAGAGCAGTCCGGGGAGATTGACCCGTCCGCGAAATCGTTCCACCACGATGGGAACAAACTCGATGTACAGCACATGCAGGTAGATCATCACGCAAATGGCCACCTCAAACAGGACCGAGTTGCCGTTGTGGTTGAAAATGGGACTGGTGATGTTCCAGTAACGTCCGATATCCACCAGCAGCCCGAGTACCACAAAGGTGTACCCCAGCATGGCCGTGAGCAGAGCCGGACGGATGACGGCATGATACTGATCCCTGTTGAATACATAAGCGATGGCGCCGGTTGTGAAACCCCCGGCCGCCAGGGCGACACCGGATGCAACATCGATACCGATCCAGATCCCCCAGGGGTACTGGTTGTTCAGGTTGGAAACCGTGCCGATGCCGTACATGAACCTTATAGCCACAAATGTCCCCCCGATAACCATCAGGGCCATCATTACCATGACACCCGGTGTGAGAAACTTCTCTTCAACCGGCGCAGCAATTTTATGGGTGTTCATGGGGTGTCTCCTTTCTTTGAACGGCCTTCATCGGTTTCCTCCTGAGACCCTTTCAGGAATCCGGTTAACCACATAACTCCGCCGAGCACCGCATAGAGACCGATGGGGGCGGCAAAATATTGAAACAGGCTGTGCTGAATTGCTTCCGAAAGCCGCGGCGGCGCCTTGTGGCCGAGTTTGGGAAAACCGATAGTCTCGAAAGGCTCGGATGCCAGATAGAGCCAGGATGTTCCCCCGACTTCATGTTCGCCGTAAATATGATCCACATATTTACCCGGGTTGCTTTTCATTTTCCAGTGGGCCAGGTCCAGGAGATCTTTCTTTTTCCCAAAGGTCATAACCTCCCTCGGGCAAACCTGGGCGCAGGCCGGAAGACCACCGTCCTTTATATAATTGAAGCAGAAGGTGCACTTTCTCACATGGGGTGTCAGGGCATTGTCGTATTCGTAAGCCGGTACCTGAAAAGGGCAGGCCACCATACAATAGCGGCAGCCGATACATTTTTTCACATCGTACACCACCGCTCCGTTGGATTCCTTGGTCAGCGCCCCCACGATGCAAGCCGAGACACAAGAAGGATCGTTGCAGTGCATACATTGGAACTTGACAAAGCTTGGACGCTGTCGCCAGGTCAGGGTGCCGATGTCTTTGGGGTAGTACTTGTTGACGACGGTATAGGATGTTTCATCCATACGGCGTTCGTTCTCCAGAACGGTCAGTTCCTCAAATGAATCATTGGGTTTGGGCAAACTGTGCCGCTGATTGCACGCTTCTTCACACTTTCGGCACCCCACACACAAGGTCGTATCCACCAGACATCCAATCTGTTCATCAAGACTCCCATGGTCAGTTGACGCGAGCGAGGTTTTATTCCCCATAACAGCACTTGTGGCTGTCAATCCGGATAATTTAAGAAAATGTCTTCTGTTAATTTCCATAAAATTCCCCCCAGCAGGATCAGCGATACGGGTTTCACCCCTTTTGTATGTAAATACGATAAATGCCTTCATCTTTTCGCTGCTTGACGATCCGGTCTCTGGAACGCTCAATTATCAACGCAAGATCTTTTGCCACAGCTCGATCCTTTAGACAAACACATATGATTTTGCCTGATGTCATTTTATTCAGTTGCTGTTTACACTGCAGCAGACCAATCGGAGGTAATAAACCTGTGAGATCTAATTCATCTGATGGCATGTTCACCTCTGCAAATTAGAAGCCGTCTCAAAAAAGCTTTTTGGCCCAATTTCTGTGTTGGTCCCTTGCTTCAACTCCTCGGAATACTTCAGTATGCCTGCGGATTGAAGTTCGGTCCCGCCTTGTACTTGAACCAAAACCCTTTTTTTGAGGTGACTTCTAGGTATCGGTGCAATTTTTTTATATAAATACAATATTCATGCCATGTAATAAACTGATGCTGTCAATAAGTTAACATTCTGATATATATTAGTATTTTAGTTTTTATTGATGCTTGTCAATTATTATTTCATATGCTATTTAAACACCTGTAAAAAAATAATTAAACAGGCGATTAAATTAAACAGGTGATATATGAAACCCCCCGCAATCAGTTTTCCCTGGAAACAAATCATCAGCACCATGAACGATGTGCTCATGGTCATTGCCCTGGACGGTACTGTCGTGATGGTCAACCAGGCTTTTGAAACATATACCGGCTATACAAAAGACGAGGTGATTGGACAACCATGCACAATTCTTGAGTGTGATGCCTGCGAATTGACATTGAACCCGGAGAAAAGTGAACCGTGGTGTGCTCTTTTTAACCCGGGACACGAAGGTATCAAGCGCTGTCGATGTAACCTGAGGAAAAAAGACGGTACCTATATGCCGGCGCTTAAAAATGCATCCGTGCTTAGAGACGACGAGGGTGTTGCCGTTGGCTCGGTGGAAACGTTGACGGACATCTCTGAATTAGACAGGCTCGACCGGGAAGTTGTACAGCTTTCGAGACAACTGGACCAGGAAGAGGGTTTTTTCGGTATCATCGGCAAGTCTGCGATTATGCAAAGGGTCTACGATGTTATCCAGAAAGCCGCTAAAAGCGATGCCCCGGCAATTATATACGGGGAAAGCGGTACCGGAAAGGAACTTGTGGCCCGTGCCATACACATGAGTGGGGGCAGAAGGGGCAAACCCTATGTCCAGCTGAATTGTGCGGCGCTGAATGAATCGCTCTTGGAAAGCGAGCTCTTTGGCCATACCAAGGGTGCCTTTACGGGCGCCCTTCGACACAGGGTTGGGCGGTTTGAAGTTGCAAATAGTGGCGATATTTTTCTTGATGAAGTCGGCGACATCCCTTTGTCGATCCAGGTGAAACTTCTCCGGGTCATCGAGACCAAACGATTTGAGCGTGTGGGTGATCACCAACCGATTCATGTGGATGTAAGAATTATTACAGCCACGAATAAAAATCTCGAAGAAATGCTACAGACAAATTTGTTCAGGGAAGATCTCTTTTACCGCATCAATGTACTCCCGATTTACCTGCCACCTCTCAGGGACAGACAGGAGGATATCCCCGTACTTGTCAATTATTTTATTCGTAATATGCAGAGAAAAACCCATAAAAATATTTCGGGATTGACCAAGGGGGCCATGGAAAAAATCATGGCATACTATTGGCCCGGAAATATACGAGAATTGAAAAGTGCACTGGAATATGCATTTGTAATTGCGGAAAGGGGCGCAATTGACATTGATCATCTGCCCCCTAAATTATTAAAGGAAATTTCCCGGTCAAATATAGATGGGGGAAAATCCGTCAGATCCATACAACAAGGTGCGGTATCAAAAAAAGAAGCACTCATGGAAGCGCTGAGAATAAGCCAGGGAAACAAGTCTGAAGCGGCACGTATTCTCGGCGTTAATAGGGTGACTGTCTGGAACCGAATGAAAAAATATGGCATAGATCTTAGAAAGGTTCTAGTGCCCTGATTTAGGGTTCGAGGGAAATGGGGTTCATTGCGTTTGTTGTGTTTCTTGGGTTCATTGGGTTCATGAAACGGAAAAGCGTTGAAGGCTCTATACCGATGGCTTTAAACAACACAATAAACCCAAAGAACACAATGAACAAAGCAACTAAGTTTGTAGGGTTCGAGGGTAGCTGACAGCCAGTAGCGAAAAGCGCCTAACAGTCTAACAGCCTAAACCCCTAAAAACCTAATGAGGTTTTGACCTTTCGTGATTTCGTGATAAAAGATTCTTTTCTTTTCCGGTTTATCCGGGTTGGGTAGAATGTCATGAGCAAAAAACATACAAATGATCCAATCAAGAGAGATGTAGCAGGCCCATCATCCGCATTGTCAGACTGGTGCTGTGATTATAAAGGAGCATGCTACACTTTTGAGGAATCTATGGAGATGGCGCGGGCGTTCCACGGTTATCCTGCCCCGGGGCTTGTTTTGGGGGTCAGGATGGTATCACTGGCAATGACCCATCTGCCGGAGAAGACCTTGTTCGATGCAGTTACAGAAACCCGCAGTTGCCTGCCCGATGCCGTCCAGATCCTTACCCTCTGCACAGTTGGCAACAACTGGCTGAAAATCATGGATCTGGGACGCTATGCACTGGCACTTTATGACAAATATACTGGCAATGGCGTGAGGGTTGGTATCGATTCCCAAGAGGTGAAAAAATGGCCGGAGTTGTATGCCTGGCTTTTCAAAACAAAAACCAAACACGAGCAGGATTCAGAGGCCTTGTACAGAGATATCCGAAGCGCATCTGAGAGCATTTTGACGACTGAGCGTATCGCAATCCAACCCCGGCACCTTTTAAAAATCAGCAAGGGGGCCATCGATGCCTGTCCTGACTGTGGGGAGGCGTTTCCCGTGGCGCACGGTAATATATGCCGGGTTTGCCAAGGTGATACGCCATATCGGATATCCGATACTGCCGGGATGGAAAAGCCGTTAAATCGTGCGCCTGCTGTTAAGCGGGTCGCGGCTGAAAAGGCTGTAGGAAGACGCCTGCTTCATGACATGACAGAAATCATCCCCGGAGAAAAAAAAGGTCCGGCTTTTAGACACGGGCAGATCCTCAAACCAGGCGACATCTGCCGATTACAGAAGATGGGAAAGCAGCAAGTATATGTTGAAGATGATTCAGGGCCGCTTGAGGGCTTTATACATGAAGACCAGGCCGCGTTGGCCTTTGCTGCAGGCATGGCCGGTGAAGGTGTCACGTTTCAGGACACCCCTCACGAGGGCAAGATCGAAATGACAGCTGCGGCAAAAGGATTGTTCGAAGTCGATATCACCCGCCTGGAGATGTTTAATCACATCCCCGGGGTCATGTGCGCATCCCGGAAATGTTTTGATGTCATCCAAAAAGGCGACACCCTGGCTGCAACCAGAGCCATTCCGCTATTTCTTGATGAAAATGAATTTGAACGCGCCATGGATGTGCTCCGCCCGGGAAGCCTGTTTCGAGTACGCCCGATTCGCAAGTTGAATATAGGCATACTGGTAACGGGTACCGAAATCTTCCGGGGTTTGGTTGAGGACAGTTTTATCCCGATAATAAAATCAAAAGTTGAGAAATTTGCTTGCCCTGTGGTTGAGGCATGTATTGTCCCGGATGATCGTGCGGCGATCACGGAGGGTGTCCAGAAAATGATCAAGACCGGCGCCGACCTGATTGTGACCACGGCAGGCTTATCCGTCGATCCCGATGATGTAACCCGGCAGGGTCTGATTGATGCAGGCTGCACCAACCTGTTGTATGGCGCTCCAATTCTTCCCGGCGCCATGACACTCCTTTCTCAGATCAATGATGTACAGGTGATTGGCGTTCCTGCATGCGGTCTTTTTCATACAACCACCAGTTTTGATATTCTGCTGCCCAGACTTCTGGCGGACGTTAAAATCACTCGCCAGGATCTTGCCGCCCTGGGGCATGGTGCCCTGTGCCTGAATTGTCAGACATGTATTTATCCGATGTGTTCATTTGGAAAATAGATAGGTTTTATTCCATCCATTAAAACTTGGACTTTGGGCCAGGGCGGAGATATATGACTATGCCGATGGCGGTAGTTGCTTAAATCCGAAGCACGAAATTCGAAATCCTAAACAATACCGAATGATCCAAATTCGAATGATCAAAACAAGACCTTGGCCATACAATTTCAAGCACGATGTTTGGCTGTCTCGTAAAAAGTCCAACTTCTGTGTTGTGCTGCATTCCGCAATCATTCAACCTACGATAAGTACGCCCATGATTACAAAATTTGCACGCCTTGAATCATTGGAGCATTTGATATTTGGATTTGTTTCGTATTTCGATATTCGGACTTAGAGCGTTTGTCAGAACAACCTTCCGAAACTTCTTCGGAAAATAACGTCAAAGCGCTATTCAAAAGCCAAACGGAACATACTTATGCTAACGATTATAGAACCCATCTCAAAAACAGGATTTTGTTTCAAGATCAAGGCGATCTTGAGTTTCAACCCGCAGGAATACTTTTGTATTTTGAGGAGTTGAAACGAGAGAGCAACACAGATATTGGGACAAAAGACATTTTTGAGATAGGTTGCTATCGCAATGCCCTGGATACCCGGTCTTCCAACTTCTGGATAGCAACGGAGCAGGGTAGCGTCAGCACCAGATACATGATCGTAACCGTGATCCAGATCTCCATGGTGAGCAGGGTGCCGGTCATGAGTTCATTGGCCCGGAAGGAGAGTTCGGGTATGGAAATGACCGAAACAATAGAGGAGTCCTTGATCAGAGAAACAAATTGACCGGCCATTGGCGGTAATATTCGCTGGAAGGCCTGGGGCAGTATGATGTATCGCATCATCTGGTATTTTGTCATGCCCAGGGAGTGGGCGGCTTCCCACTGGCCTCTTTGTATGGACTGAATCCCGGCCCGGACAATTTCGGTGATATAAGCCCCTTCGAAGATAGCCAGGGTAAAGAGGGCGGAAAGAAATGTGGTGAGGTGTTCCGGTGGCGCCAGACAGACGGTCACAAGGGTTACCAGGATATTGTCCCGGCCCTCCAACGCGTCTCCGATAGCGCTGTAGGGCAAAAGGTGGTTTCCGATAAAAAAATAGACGATAAAGATGATAACCAGGGGGGGCAGATTACGCATGGTTTCAACATAGGTGCCGCTGACAAGCCTGAGGAACACCACTTTTGAAGACCGGCAGATGCCCATGATCGTACCCAGGATAATGGCCAGAATGGTGCCAAAGATGCTGAGACGGATGGTGTTGAACAGACCCCACATCAACACGTTGGATACCCACTTTCCACTCTCATCATCAAAGCGGTACAGGAATTGAGGGATTTTATCCCAGTTCCATTTGTAATTGAGCCCGATTTCCACCCGGTAATAAATGGCCACGCCGGCGATCAAAAGAATGGCGCCTGCGATAACGTCGGATTTTTTCAAGCGGATATTTTTTTTGAGCATGAAACATCCTGGTGCTTATTCAGTAGTACGCTGGTGCCGGCCTTTCCTGCCGGCACCAGCGTAAATATTTCCGCTTTCCTTAAATGTGTCACTCGGATCCTCATTAGCCCTTTAGCGGTTTAGGCTGTAGGCTGTTAGGCGCCTTTCGCTACTGGCCCTTAGCCACCCTCGAACCCTTGTATCACCCTCGGACCCATGGACCCTTAATTTGGATCAACTCTTATGGAGATGATCCAAATTTATTTTAACAAAGCTTCCCATTCAAGGCTCTTCCACCAGTAGTCAACTTTCTTCTGGATGAAGCCGTTGTTGCGAACGGTCGTGATCCAGTTGTTCAGATATGCCAGGGTGTCTGGGTCACCCTTGGGGACACCGATACAGATGGGCTGCTGGACCAGGTTCTTGTCCAGAAATATCAGGGTCTCGGGGTACTTGGCAGCAAACTGGGCTGGTTGGGGCGCTGACCCCAGGAAGGCAGCAGCCTTACCATTCAGAAGTTCCTGCACCATGGGGCCTTCGTCGGGAAACAACCGCACTGTGGCATTCTTGAAGGTCTCTTTGGCCAACGCGGCCCCGGTGGTACCCACACGTGATACAATGGTGTTTCCTTTCTTGTCCAGATCCATATAATCGGTGACGCCTTCTGCAAAATTCTTGTGGACCACGACATTCATACCTGAATAATCGTAAGGATTGGTGAAATTGATTTTCAGGGCCCGCTGAGGTGTTCCGGTCATGCCGGCGATAATCATATCAAATTTGCCGGTCAGGAGCGAGGGAATGAGACCTTCCCACTTGGTGGGCACAAATTCAATTTCGACACCCATGTCCTTGGCCAGTTGTTTGGCGACATCGATCTCGAATCCAATCCACTCTCCCTTTTTGTCCTGCATGGCCCAGGGCACAAACGAAGAAAGACCGACCCGCAGTTTACCCTTACGCATAACCTTGTCGATGATGCTGGATTTAGCCAGTTGTTGGTTGATATCATCGGCGGCCACAGATCCTGCAAGGCAGAACATCAGTGTCATCATAACTGCCGTAGCAATCGCTATTACACGTTTTTTCCCCATGATACTTTTTTTCATTGTCTTGGTCTCCTTTTCTATTGTTGGTGAATTGAAACAATAATTAGCCTTTTAGGGGTTTAGACTGTAGGCTGTTAGCTGCTTATTGCTGATAGCTGTCAGCCACCCTCGAACCCTACAAACTTAGTTGCATTGTTCATTGTGTTCTTTGTGTTTATTGAGTTGCTTTCAGCAAACGGTATATGGTACCCATCGCGCCCCTGTTCCATCAACTCAAAGAACCCAAGAAACCCAACAAACCCAATGAACACGATTCCCCTCGAACCCTCATAAGCCCTTTAGGGGTTTAGACTGTAGGCTGTTAGGTGCCTTTCGCTACTAGCCTTCAGCCACCCTCGAACCCTAGTATCACCCTTGGACCCTTGAACCCTAACTTTGGATCATCTCTTTCTAAGATGATCCAAAGTTTACAGTATCTGACTCAGAAACAGTTTGGTACGATCCATTTTTGGCTCGGTGAAAAAGTGATCTGCCGTGCCTTCCTCCACCTTCATGCCATCCTCCATAAAAATAACCCAGTCACTGACCTCCCGGGCAAACCCCATTTCATGCGTGACAACGACCATGGTCATGCCCTCAAGGGCAAGGGCTTTCATTACCTCGAGAACTTCCCCGATCATTTCCGGGTCCAGGGCGCTGGTGGCTTCGTCAAACATCATTACCTTTGGTTTCATTGCCAGAGCCCTGGCAATGGCTACCCGCTGCTGCTGCCCGCCGCTGAGCTGACTTGGAAATGCATTGGCTTTCTCTGAGATACCCACTTTATTCAGCAACTGCATGGCCTCGTCCTTGGCATCGTGTTTGGATCGTTTGCGGACGAGCATCTGGGCCAGGGTGATGTTTCTCAGAACCGTCAGGTGTGGGAAGAGGTTGAAGTGCTGGAATACCATGCCCACTTCTTTGCGGATCTCCAGACGGTTCTTTTTGTTATCGTCAAGGGGAATGCCGTCAATGGTGATGGATCCCGTGTCGATCTCTTCCAGTCCGTTCAGACACCGCAGAAAGGTCGATTTTCCGGATCCAGAGGGCCCGATTAAAACCACCACTTCGCTGCGGCGAATGTTTGTGGAAAAATCTTTCAGCGCCACGACGCCATTGGTAAAGGTCTTGCCGATACCGTCAACGTGAATAATGTAATCACCAAACTCTTTGGCGCTCATGCATTTACCCCATAAAGATTAGGTTGTTTAGACTGTAGACTGTAGGCTGTTAGGTGTTGCGCATGGACCGCAGTAGCGCACCCAGGACCTTCTCAGCCTCCACCATTTTCAAGTCGCATTTGGAACCGTCCGGTTCATCTAAATACCCCAAACGTCTAGCTAAGCCGAACTGGTAATGCAGTTCCCTTAAGGAAGCAAAGGCAATTTCAAGAAAGCGAAGGTATTCAGCCTGACTCTCACGCGCACACCCCTCAACGATGTTTGACGGAACCGAAACCGCTGCTCTTCTCATCTGCGAAGTTAAACCATAAACCTCTTCCTTGGGAAAATCGTTGGTCGTTCGATAGGTCATGACTGCTAATTCATCAGCCAGTTCAAACGCTCTGAGTTTTATATGGTTCCTCACGATCTTTTCCTACAGCCTACAGTCTGACAGTCTATTTGCCTATGGTCTCAAGACACTACCCGGTAGCGCTTTTCAAAATAAGCCACGATTTGTGACAGCGTGATGGTCAGCGCCAGGTAGATTGCCGCAATGGTAAAAAAAATCTCGAAGACCAAAAATGTTTCCGAGGCGATTTCATTGGCCTGCATGGTCATCTCATATATGGCAATGACGCTGACCAGAGACGAATCCTTGATCAGGGAAACCGCCTGACTGGTCAAGGGCGGAAGTATTCGCCGTATGGCTTGTGGCAGAATGATATATCGATAGTTCTGGTATGTGCTCAAGCCCAGGGTGTAGGAGGCTTCCCACTGTCCCTTGTTGACGGCCACAATGCCGGACCGGTAAATTTCCGATGCATAAGAGCCTTCAAACAGGCTCAGCGCCAGAACACCCGCCAAAAAACGGTCAATATCCAGAATCGGTGCCACAACGAAATACATGAAAAAAATCTGCACCAGTAATGGGGTGTTGCGTGTGAGTTCAAGATAGACCCGGGCAATACCTCTTGCCAGCAGCGAGTTGGAAAGACGCATCAAGGCCGTAACCAGTCCGATGATGTAGGTCAGAATAAGGCTGATCCAGGTGAGATTCAGGGTTATCTTGAGCCCTTTCAAGATGGGCCCGGCAATAAATCGGCCCTCATCAATTGTATATAGATATTTGGGAATTCGAAACCACTGCCAGTAGTATCCCTGATCTTCAGCGCCCTTCATGAGGAGAAACAGCCCGCCAATCATAAGAAACAGGTATGCCGATATATCAAAGAGGTGCATCCGTTTAATAAATCGATAGGTTGAATTTATCATAGATCTGAATGGTTTATTCCAGTAACAAAACCTGTTCCGTTGGGCCAGCGGGCTGGCAGCAGTTATTTAAATCCGAAGCACGAAATTCGAAATCCTAAACAATACCCAATGACACAAATACGAATGATCAAAACGGGTCTAAAATGTTTATCGCAAAGCGCTAAGTTTGAGTCATTTGAGCATTAGATATTTGGATTTGTTTAGTATTTCGATATTCGAATTTAGAATATATTATTACCGAGTAATTAAAAATCAAACCCTTATGGGTTTTAGTCAGTACTGGGTCCAATGAATCCGAGTATTTAATCCGCCCCCGGTTTCCCCACCAGATGGTCGTCGGCTTTTTTTACGACCTTATCCATTTCCCGCTGAACATCATCGGGCACGGGTTGAGGTTTCAGTTGCAATTGAAGTTCCTTATACCTTTCCACGGCGCGTTCGTAAAGACCTTTGGCACCTTTTGTTTGCCAGTGATCCAAACTGTCGGCAACAAACAGGCTGGGACGGATGCTGTCCCTGCAGTATCGCAGGGTGTGATCGGTGGTCACAAAATTCCCATGGGGCGTGTTTTCCAGAATTTCCTGTACTGCCAGGGTATCCTCATTTATCACTACGGGGGTATTACATTTTTGAATGATGGTGAACAGCTGATCATCGATAATCAGTTGAATAGGGCTGGCTGCCGTGGCCCCGCCCAGCCTTCCGGCGCCGTACTGGATATCCGTTCCTGCAAGATCCAACAAGGCCGGCATCAATGATTTTTCAACCAGGGCCTGTCCATCCGAGCGATAGGAATCGGTCATGAAGGAAAACGTTTCCACCGGGATGTGAAATGTGTTCTTTATAAACTGAGCTGCTGTTGCCCGTCCCAGCATGCTTTCGGTATTCCCCAGCAGTGCGTTGCCGGTGGCCATATCCATGCTGGTGGTATAAACAGATCCAATGACCGGTGTGCCGGGTTGAAAGATCTGGGTCATCACGAGCATGGCGAGAATCTCGACACTGGCCAATAGGGCTGTTCCAGCCGTGGTTACCGGTGCAGTGGCACCCGATATGGCCAGGGAGTTGGCCACGACAGGTACGCCATATCGGCAGGAATGGAGAATGGTCTCCATGTCCATGGCTTTGAACTGGAGCGGTGAAAGGGAGGTGGGATATGTAAGGAGCATGGGTCTTTTTCTCAAAGCCTCGACGCTGCCGGCCTTTGCAAGCATCAGTTCAAACAGATAGCTGACGGTTTCCGGGCAGTAGGCCAGTACCATCAGGGGTTTGGATGTGTTCTGGAGGTGGATGTTGAGGGAGTGCACATCGGCGGTTTCGTAGGGAACGTCCATGGGGGTCTGCATGGCGATTTTATGGATGTTTTCCAGCCTGTCGGCAAGCTGTGTCCACTCGGCCAGACTTTGCCTGGTAACATCCACGAACCCGTTGATATCCGGGTCGTGGTACTGCATGGTCTGGACACACGTGCTGGTGTAGAATGAGCCTGTGGGGTGGGGCACGACAAAATCGTGTTTCTTGTGGCTGCCCTTGATGGTAAAGCAATGGGGCACTGTTTCCAGGGCCGCTTCGATCATGTCCCGGCTGAAACAAACCTGTTGGGTCTTGTCATTGACATGGGCACCTGCTTTTTTCAGCAGGGCCAGCGCTTTTGGATAGTCGATTTTCACACCCTTATGCGAAAGAATATAGAGGCACTTTTCATAGATCAGACTTTCTTCGTTTTCGGTGAGGAATCGAAGACGTGGGTTTTGGGGCATATTTAAAACTCCTTATATTCAAATCCGAAGCACGAAATTCGAAATACGAAACAATACCCAATGACACAAACTCAAATGATCAAAACGAACAGTACAGGGTTTATGTCCATGAGCCATATTTAGGTTATTTGAGCATTCGATATTTGGATTTGTTTCGTATTTCGATATTCGAATTTCTAATTTATTCCTTTGTATGTGCACTGCGACGCAACTGACGTCCACCCTCGGGGCCGAATGTTGCTACGGGACTCCACCAGAGCGGCACTTTAATGCTCTCACTTGTCAGTTTTCCACGACCTTCTGCGGTTTCACGGGCTGTTTCATAGCCTGCCTGGGCATGGCGTACCACGCCAATACCGGAGTCGGTGGTCATACATGCATCCAGACGGAAATCAGCTTCATCGCTGCCGTCGGCGATCATGGTCACCCCGGTGTGGACAGCTTCCCCCATGGAGTAATTGGCCTGAATGGCGATGAGATCACACATGGCCGCACAGTTTAGAAGCGCATTGAGCATGGGCCAGTCTGATATCAGATCCCCGCCGTCTTTCATCTTCTCCGATTCAAAGGTGGGGTTCACGATGGATCCGGAGTCCAGATTGTCACGTGAAAAGGCTACCGGGCCTTTTACCTCACCCTTTTTGATGAGTTCGTTGACTTTGAGGGCAAAGGCCTTTCTTTCCCCAAAACCCAGGTAGCATACCCGGGCCGGAAGCGCCTCGATAGGCAGGGTTTTCCGGGCCAGGCTAATCCATTTGACCGTGAGTTTGTCTTCAGGAAACATCTCTAGAACCAGATCATCCAGACGTTTGAGATCGCCTGTATCCCCTGAGATGCAGGTCCATCGGAAAGGACCCCGGCCTTCACAGAACAGAGGCCGGATATATTCCGCCACAAATCCCGGTATGGTCATGGCTTCTTCCTCCGGCATACCGGCATCACGGCACTCCTTGCGAATGGAGGTGCCATATTCAAATACCTGAATGCCCTCTTTCTTGGAGAAGGCATTCATGGCTCGCAATTGTTTGACCATGGATGCGCGGGCTTTATCGATATAGCCATCACGGTCTGCAACCCTGAGGTCTTCGGCTTCCGCCGGCGAATAGCCTTCGGGTATGTATGAGAGGGGATCGTGGCAGGGGCACATTTCGGTGACGATGTCGGGTTTAAAGCCCTTGTCGTAGGCTTCCCAGAACAAAGTGGCAGCATTTCCCACCACACCAATGGCCAGGGCTTTTTTTTCTGTGGCCGCCTGTTTGGCCATGTCAATGGCTGCATCCAGATTTTGGGCCTTGAGGTCGGTGAATCCGAGCTTGATACGTTTGTCGATAATGGCTTCGTTGACATCCACGTCGATGCACACACCGCCGTGCATGTTCATGGCCCGGGGCTGGTTGGCCCCCATGCCGCCATGACCGGCGGTAAGGAGAATTTTCCCCACCAAAGAACTGTTGAAGTGCTGGTCTGCGATAGCGCCCAGGGTCTCGAATGTGCCCTGGATAACCCCCTGGGTTCCGATGTATTCCCAGGGTGCCGCCGTATACTGGGCAAACATGGTGAGATTTTTATCCTGAAGATCGTAGAAAGTGGGCCAGGTTGCTTTCATGATATTCGTGGTTGCCATGACCACCCGGGGTGCGAGTTTGTGGGTTTTGAAAATAGCAACGGGCATGCCCGACTGTACCACCAGGGTTTCGTCGTTTTCCATATTTTTTAGAGAATCCACGATGGCGTGGTAGGATTCCCAGTTTCTGGCACATTTGCCGATACCCCCGTAGATGACCAGGTATTCAGGTGCTTCGGCATTTTCCATATTGTTTTCCAGCATTCGCAAAAGGGTTTCCTGTTTCCACCCTTTGCAGCGCAGGGTATCCCCACGCTGGGCTTTTACTTCATATAAGATTTCTGGTTTCACAGCTTAATCCTCCTCTTTTTATTTATCACGAAAACACGAAAAAATGAAAACTCGAAGAGCTCTCTATATTCCATGTTTTTCCGGTTTCATGAATTTCCTCCTGTTAAACAACAATAAAATATATTTTGGGAAAGCAATAAGCAATAAGCTGCTTAAAGCTTGTCGCTTACCGCTTATTTCTGTCAGCTACCCTCGAACCCTTGTATCACCCTCAGACCCTCGGACCCTATTTTTGTTTGTTTCCCCTTTTAGCGTGTCCAATAACCATCTATTTGGTGGTGGCATTATAGACTTTAGAGATCGCCAATGGCCTCCAGCAGCGCCCCCTCTTTAATCAACTGCGCCAAGCGGCCAATATCCGGTGACATCTCCTTGTCCTTGTCGTAAAAATCCACAAATTTTCGAACCATGGCATGGGCGATGCTGGATCCCTGGCCAAGGCGTTCGGGACCGTCTTCCCGAAGATCCACAGCCTGTGCCGCGCAGAGAAATTCGATGGCGATGACGTTGGTTACATTTTCAAGGATCTCCCAGAGATGACGGGCACCATTGGCCCCCATGCTCACATGATCCTCCTGATTTGCGCTGGTGGGGATGGAATCGACACTGTCCGGATGGGCAAGGGTCTTGTTGTCCGATACCAGCGCGGCGGCGGCGTATTGCGCAACCATCAACCCGGTGTTGAGACCATTTGCAGGTATCAGCATGGAGGGGAGTCCGAAATTCAAGGCGGGTGTGAGCAGGGCGAATGAACGCCTATCGGAAATATTGGCCACTTCGGACATGACGATAGACAAAAAATCCATTATGAAAGCCAGACCCTCCCCGTGAAAGTTTCCGCCGGATATGCAGACATATGGCTCCTCTCCACTGGAATCAAGGATGAGTGGGTTGTCGATCCCGGCATTCAAGGTCCGTTCCAGGTACCCTCGGGCAAAGGCGACGGTGTCTTTAACCGGTCCCAGTACCTGGGGAATACACCGCAGGCAGTAGGCATCCTGAACCTTGTCCGTGGAATCCACCAGTTGGCTGCCCTGGATCAGGTTTCTCAAATTTTGGGCCACGGATATCTGCCCTTGCTGGTTTGAAGATTGGTGCAGAGACGGGTGAAATGCAGACGATACCGCCAGCAAAGCTTCAAGGCTCATGGCCGCGGCAATTTCAGAATGGCGGATCAGCTTTTCGCACCTTTCAACTGCCAGGCAACCCACGGCAGCCATGAAAGCAGTGCCGTTGATCATGGAATTTCCCTCTTTGGCCAGCAGCTTGAGTCTGGGTATTTCGGCCCGGCGCATGGCCTCTTCACCACGCATCAATTCACCCTTGTACCAGGCTTGGCCGCTGTATCCTTCCCCGTCGGCATCGCAGGTTGCCACTGCCGCAATGGTGGCCAGGGGCACCAGGTCACCGCTGGCTCCCAGGGAACCCTTTTCCGGGACAAAAGGGGTGACCCCTTTGTTAATCATATTGATAAGGGTCTCAACCACCACCGGCCGGATACCGGACGGTCCACCGGCCATGGTGTTGGCCCGGATAACCATCATGGCCCGGACAATGGCTTCGGGCAGGGGGTCCCCGATGCCGGCGATATCCGCCAGAATGACATTTCTGGACAGGACACCGGCCTGATCCGGATGGATGGTTTCATTGGCATGGGATCCGAAGCCGGTGTTGATACCGTAAAACACGGTATCTTGTTTCTGAATGGCTTGATTTAGCCACTGGTGCGTGGCAATCATGCGGGACCTTGTGTCCGGGCTGAGAGGCTTTACCGTCGCCTTTGCATTGGCCACCGCGTTGACTTCCTCGATGGTCAGTGCTTTTCCTGTTAGGTCTATTTCTGTTATCGTCATGTCTTCCTCACAACAATTTTACCGTTTTTGATGACCATGCAGACCGCGTTGTTGCCGATTCTGTAGATGATATCTTCAAAACCGGGCAGATCCCATATCTGGATATCGGCTTTGTATCCCTCACGTAAACATCCGATTTCATGCTGACGCTGGATGGCACGTGCTGCACCGGTGGTGGCTGCCAGCAGGGCTTCTTCCGGTGACATGCCGTGGTTTCGGCAGGCCAGCTGCATGACAATTTGCATGGATTCGGTCCAGTTGCCGGGGTTCAAATTGGTGCCCAGGGCCAGGGTCATGCCGGCTTCGAGCATGGGTCGTGCATCAAACGGATCTGGATGGGCCACGGCAAAGTCAAGAGCCGGCAACACCACACCCACCACATTGTTTTGCGCCATGGAACGCATCTCTTTTTCAGATGTATAATTGAGATGATCGGCAGATACTGCCGGAAGCGCTGCCGCCAGCGAACTGCCGCCGATGTTGGCGTAGGCATCGGTGTGAATTCTGGGTGCCAGACCGTGGATCATGCCTGCCTTGAGCACGGTTTCACTTTCTTTGGCCGTGTAGTAACCCACATCACAGTAAATGTCGCAGAACACTGCCAGCTTGTCTTCTGCCACCCGGGGAATCATCTCATGGGTCAGTTCACGAATATAGGCCATACGCTGATTGGGATCTTCGCGGTCCGTTTCCGGCGGAAAATCGTGAGCCCCTAAAAAGGTGGATACCACATCCATTGGCTGGGCCTGGGCGAGTCGTTGATTTACACGCAGCATCTTGCGTTCGTCAGGCCAACTGATGCCGTAACCACTCTTGCTTTCAACGGTGGTGGTTCCATATAGGAGCATCCGCCCCAGGCGGTCAAGTGCACTGCTAAAAAGATCCTCTTCGCTGGTCTCCCTGGTCATGGCAATAGAGGCGGGAATACCTGTTTTCAGTCCCATGGCTTCGATTTCGGCAATACTCAGCGTCATCTTGAGGGCATATTCCTTTACCCGTGATTTCCCGAATATCAGGTGGGTGTGACAATCCACAAAACCGGGTGCCACAATCTTGCCCTGGGCGTCCAGAACTTCGGCTCCGGTCAGATCCAAGCGTTGTTCGAGATCAGCCCGTGAGCCTGTTGCGAGTATCCGTCCATCTGCCACGGCAAGGGCCCCGTTTGGAATTCTTCCCAGGGGGTCGGTTCCTTTTGAAACACAGGTGATGAGCTCGGAGGCATTGTGGATCAAGAGATCTGCTTTGGGTTTATTCATGGCACCACTCCTGTGAGGATGTGAAAAAAACGATTCTTAGATCACGAAAACACGAAAAAAAAAACATAAAAAGTTCCGTTTTGTTCAATCAACGTCCGAAATACAAACTGATGATTCTTCGCGTGTAAGAACAATCCTTTATAGAGAGAAATGGGTGAAACCCATTTCGCGACTTATAAAATCGTGAAACGATTTTATTGGCCTGTCCAACCGATAAGTGAATTTTCGATGATCTGGTCGATTGAGAAATCATGTGCCTGAAGGTAATAGCGAAAGATCTGCGCCATGGCGCCCAGAGGTACCGGTCCCACCAGTTCCGTGCCCACCACACTGACCCCATAACGTGCAGCTTCGCGCTTCACCGCCTCAGCCACCATGGGGATGGGTGTTTTTTCATAGTGGGTCAGATTCATGGAGACCTGCACCATGCCGGCATCTTCTAGGGAGAGCCCGATGGCCCGGACATATCTGAACCCGCCATTGATAAAACGGACACTTTTGGCAATGTCCTGTGCAATGTCAAGATCGGTGGTGGCGAGGTTGATGTTGAACGCCACCAGGGGAAATCGGGATGACACTTGTATGGATCCGCTTTTGGGTATAAACTGACAAGGTCCTTCATCCGGCGCCCAGACCGGGTCTTCAAGTTTCTGGGCCAGGGCTTCATACTGGCCTTTCCTGACTTTGGCAAGGTTTTGCCGTTCGGGACGGGTGGCGGCGTCCTCGTAAAAATAGACCGGAACACCCAGGGTGTCTCCCACGTAGCGGCCAAAGTCTCTTGCGATGGAAATGGATTCTTCCTCGGTGATTCCCCGGATGGGGATAAAAGGAACCACGTCCACGGCCCCCTGACGAGGGTGCGACCCCTTGTGACCGGTCATGTCAATCAATCCCAGGGCGGTTTCAGCCAGTTTCCGGGTGGCTGCAACCACGGGTTCGGGCTGGCCGATATAGGTAATCACGGAACGGTTATGGTCTGAATTGGATGAGTAATCGAGGAGCATGACACCAGGCTCAGACCGAACGGCATCCACCACTTTTTCCACAACGGACAGGTCGGTACCCTCACTGATGTTGGGAACACACATTAATGCTTTCATCGAAGAGTCTCCCTTCATTTATTAAAGATGTTCGATGTTCATTCGGTAATAATCATTAAAACAATTTAGCGTTTTCCGAAATTCTGTATTCTGACTTCTGTATTCTACATTCTCTGGTTCATACACTTGGTGATAAAGCCCTTCATAAGGGTAAAATAGTGTCGGACTCTCAGATCCAGGTTGTCTACGCAATAATCGATTCCAGTTTTTCCTCAATAACTTTGCAGACCCTCTCATCTTTAATATAGGGAAGATTGATCCTGACATTGGCGGCACACCCTTTCAGACCGGCGGTTGCCAGATATATAGCGCATTCGAGATCAGAGGCTGCATTTTTGTTGTAGCTGTCTTCCAACTCTTGACAGAGCTCCAGGACCCGCCGGCATCGTGCCGCGTTTGAAAGGGGTACTTCTGCCGCGTACTGCATGGCCGCTTGAATGGCCTGGCTTCGCACGTCTTTGGATGCTGTCGTATTCTTGGGCATCTTATAGGCCATGGTGACCCGGTCAAACGCGGCGGCATCCTCATGCCCGCCATTAAAAAGCTCCGTGGAAAGCATTTCCGTTTCTGCCGCGATGGTTTGATAGGTCTGGGTGGGCGCGAGGTCTTTTTTATCCATGGAAAGACGTGCCACCATGGCTGCCAGGCCTGCGGCCATGGCACCGGCAACACTCGACGCAGTGCCACCGCCGGTGGAATTGTCGGTGGCATCCAGGACACGCAGAAAGGCGTTGATGTTTTCTTGCATGAAGAGACTCCTTATGCTTGTTAGCTATTTAGCGGTTTAGGCTGTTAGGCGCCTTTTGCCCTGTGGGCGACATTTAGCTTTCGCTGTCATTTGTCCTATCGGACGACATTAGCGCTTCGCGCGTCATTTATTGTTGTTATTTGCGATGAGGATTAGGCTCTAAGCCGCTTATAGCTTAACGCTTATGGCTCAATTGCTTTCGGCCACCCTCGAACCCTTGAACCCTCATTAGCCTTTTAGGGGTTTAGACTGTAGGCTGTTAGGCGCCTTTCGCTACTGGCTCTTAGCCACCCTCGAACCCTTGTATCACCCTCGGACCCTAGTACCCTTTAAAAAACCATTGCACACCCGCTGGTATGCATGTTATATGCAAGATATATATAAGCTCGACAATGGTCTGTCAAGTGTTTTCCCTGTACAGATTGAGGGTGAGCAACGGGCGGCAGGGAGGAGAGGATGTTTTCAAAGAGGGAAGTATATGAGAACCTGCGATACCGGATTATCACCAATGCGTTCGGTGCCGGTCAACAGTTGTTTGAAAAGACCTTGATGCAGGAATACCAGATCGGCAGGACACCCCTGCGGGAAATCTTTCAGGAACTCCAGCGAAACGGCCTTATCGAGATCATACCCAAGCTGGGAACGCGTGTGGTCAACCTGGATCTGCGGACCTTGCGCGATACCATACAGCTGCGCCGGGAACTGGAAGGTCTGGCTGCGGAGCTGGCTACGTTGCATATGCAGCCCGATCAGTTCCATAGCCTGCGGCATTTGATCGAAATGGCTGCCCAGGCCAAAACCAACACCATGGAGGACCTAAAACAATTATCAGACATCGATCTGGCGTTTCACAGGGTCATATACGACGCTTCAGGGAACAGGCAGCTCAAGGAAATGATTGAATCGCTCCTCTACAAGATGTCCATGTACTGGTTCCAGGTAGGGTTTTCGGCCGCTGAATTTCGTGAACAGTTTGATGAACTGGCGGAACTCCTGCTGGCCATGGAAAAAAGAAAGCACAAGGATGCCAAAGAGATCATGAAACGGCACATCGATCACTTTCGTACGGTAATAAAAGAAAATATTTTTTGATCGAGGCCGAAAGGGTGGTCAAGGATTCCATGGTTCGAATTAAATATTAAAATCACAAATAACAATACACAAATGACAAATAAACTCCAAATCAAAAAATCCAAACTCTTGGAGATCGATGAAAAATTTTACTATCCTATTATAGAAATGAGCTATATTTTACAGCGTCAGTGTCAATTTCTTGTAGCAGGTTAAAACAGGCTTGGATGATTGGAAATTGGAATTTTGATATTGTTTGTTTTTTGTTAGTTGGTGTTTGGGATTTATCGAATGCAGATTGTCCGCTTTTCTCAATTGTCCCATTTTACAAATGTCAATTCCGGGGAACGACATCAGGAGCAGAGATGAACACAGCATTTAAAGCACAATGTATTCCGGACTACCGTTTGTTGACGGAAGAACAGATCAGGGAGATTCACCAGGCTACCCTTACGCTTCTGGAAAAAACCGGGGTAAAGGTTCTGAATCAGGAGGCGCTTCAGCTTCTAGGTAATGCCGGGTGTCGGCTCGTTGATGAAGATATCGTCAGCATTCCAGCCGGCTTGGTGGAAGAGAGCATACAACGGGCCCCTTCGCACGTTACGGTGTATAACCGTGACGGCGAGCCTGCCATGGAACTGGGCGGATCCAACGTGTATTTTGGCATGGGCACCGACCTTCTCAATACCTGGGATCTGAAATCTGGCGAAATAAGACCCTCCTGCCTGCAGGATGTAGTCGACTCCGCCATTGTAGGCGATTACTGTCAGGAGATTGATTTTATCGCCTCCAATGCTTTTCCCCTGGACGTACCCGGAAACCTTGCCTTTATTATCGAATTCAGAGCCCTGATGGAAATTTCGCCCAAACCGATTTATTTTACATCCGCTGGCCTCGAAGATCTGGGTGTGATTCTGGAGATGGCCTCAAGTGTGGTAGGGGGCAAAGACAGGCTGCGGGAAAAACCGTTTATCATCCACTATGCCGAGCCCATCAGCCCCCTGGTCCACGCTTCAAGTGCCGTGGATAAGTTGTTCATGTGTGCGGACAATGGTATCCCTCTGAACTACTCACCCGCACTCCTGTCGGGGGGCAGTGGACCGGTCACCCTGGCCGGTGCTATCGTTGTGGCCAATGCCGAGGCGCTCAGCGGTCTCGTTATCCAGCAACTGAGAGTCAAGGGGTCTCCGGCCATAACCGGGTTCAGCGCCACACCCATGGATATGCGTAGTGGTACCACCGTATATGGAAGCCCGGATGAACGGCTGACCCACTCTGCATGTTGTGACCTTTACCACTACTATGGACTTCCGGTCTGGGGAGAAGCAGGGTGCAGCGATGCTGCAACTCCGGACGAGCAGGCAGCCCTGGAATCCATGGCTTCCATCATGATGGCAACCCTGGACGGCTGCAATCTGGTGCACGATGTCGGTTATCTCGGTCAGGGTCTGGTGGGGTCTGTGGCTTCATTGGTCATGTGCAGTGAGATTATCAGTTATGTCCGCAGAATTCAGCGTGGGTTTGACATCTCCCGGGAACGGATCGGGTTGGACGTTATCCACGAGATGGGGCCGGGGGGCAATTTTCTGGCTCATGAACAGACCCTGAAGTATTGCAGAGAGGAGCACTGGACATCGCATTTTGTCAACCGTCAGAGTCCGGAGACCTGGAAGAAGAACAATGGGAAACGATACAGCGAAGTGGTGGTTGAAAAGGCATTGGATATTCTGGCCAACCACAAGCCCGACCGCTTGTCCGATGCGGCCATTAAGGGACTCGATTCAATTTTTGAAAAAGCATCAGTGCGGCTGTCGGGCGAACAGTTTTCTGTCTGATAAAAGATGAACGTCCAACATGGAACATCGAATGTTGTTGGACGTTTAATGTTCCATGTATTAATTAATGACTCAACTTTCGGGATTCAGCGAACGCAAAATGAATAATCCCCTGTCGCTTTGCAAACTCGCCGTAAGGGCTCCTAACATCAGCGCTGGCCATATGATTAAACAGGCATGGCTGCCAAATGACCGTATTTTCATGTTGGATTGTTCATTAACATGCGCTGATGTAAGGTTCCCTAAGCGGCTCAAACAGTGCAAATCGCCATTGGATCACCCATTTCGCTCTATTTATGGTGAAACCCAAAAGTTGTGTTAATGACTCGTGTGATAACTGAGGAAAATAACGCTCATGCGTTCCAAAACCGTCATCGATAACGGTGTCATCCACACCCTCTGTAGACAGTGCGCGCACCATTGTGGGATATTCGTGCATGTTAAAGATGGCTGGGTGACAAGGGTTTCGGGAAATAAATGCCATCATGAAAACATGGGCATGGTGTGCCCAAAGGGGCGTGAAGCACCGCAATGGGTAACGCATTCAGAGCGCTTGACCGGGTGTCTTAAACGGACGTCCAATGGCGATTTTACGGCCATAGCCTATGATGATGCGCTGGATGAAATTGCCAGAAAAATGATGGACATCAGGGAGAAGTCCGGCGCCCGTGCCATGAGTGCCTGGACCGGCGAGGCCATCGGTTTTCTTCAGCAGGAAGCCTATGCCCAGCGGTTCATCCACGCTTTTGGCTCACCCAATTTTTTTACTGCGGATTCCGTCTGTTTTGCCCTGCGTCTCATGGCGTATCAGACCTGTCAAGGGTACTGGTCCTACCCCCCTGATTTTGAAAGGGCCAGCATGACCATTTTGTGGGGATCCAACCCTGCCTATTCTCATCCGCCGTTCATGCAACGCATCAATCGATCCCGACGCCGGGGTGGCAAGCTGGTGGTGGTGGACCCCCGGCGTTCTGTGGCAGCGAAGAAGGCGGATCTTTTTTTGCAGGTACGCCCCGGCACGGATGCGGCCCTGGCCCTTTGCCTGATCCGGTTTCTCATTCATGAAAAGACCTATGACCAGGATTTTGTGGCGTCATACAGCCATGGGTTTGAAGAACTGGCTGCATATGCAGAAAAATTCACCTTGCCCTATGTGGCACAACAGACAGGTGTTTCAGAACAGGTTCTTGTTCAGATGCAAGACCTGATGCTGCAGAGCCTTCCACGGTGTGTCAGTTTTGCGGGGATTTCCCTGGAACACCAGACAAACGGGTTCAACACCATCCGGGCCATTGCCTGTTTGAGTGCGTTGTGCGGAGCCATCGACATCCAGGGTGGCGAACCCTGGAACATGGATATCCAGGTTAACCCTCTCAACCCTTTGAGCGACAGTCAGTTCAGAGGGATGGCCCCGGCCGGATATGCGCACTATCCGCTATTTTACGATGTTATGCGCAAGTGTCATTCGCTTTCCGGTATCGATTACATGCTGGGAAAGGGTGAATACCCCATCGAGGGCCTGATCTTTTCTGGCACCAACCCCGTATTGACCAACCCCAACGCCAACAAGGTGGCCAAGGCATTTTCCAAGCTGGATCTACTGGTGGCAAGGGATCCGTTTATGACGGAAAGCGCCAGACTGGCCCACTACATCATTCCGGCAGCTTCCTTTTTAGAACGTTCTGAGCTTCATTTTTATCCGGATGCCCAGCGGGTGGCGCTTTCACGAAAAGTCCTGGATGTGGAAGGCGTGTGGGATGAATATACCTTCTGGCACGATCTGGCACACAGACTTGGATTTGGGCAAACATATTTTCCCTGGGAGGATGAAAGCGCGGTCAACCGATGGCTCCTGGAACCCATTGGAATTTCTTTGGAAGATTTGATATCGCATCCAGAAGGGGTGATCATCAATGACAGGGTCACGCATCAAAAATTCAAAACCCGGCTATTCCCGACGCCGTCAGGTAAATTCGAATTTTCATCGGCCCATCTGGAGCCCCTGGGTTGTTCGCCGCACCCGGTATATAAAGCGCCTGATTATCTGACTGCACGCGAGCCTAAGTTTCCTTTGCGGATGATCAGTGGTACCCGAAAAGCGATATTCTATCACTCACGGTTCCATGAGATTGAAAAATTCAAAAAGGCGATTCCAGGCGCCCAGGCCGAAATTCATGCCGACGATGCATCTGCGCTGGGCATCCAGGACGGTGAAATTGTCCGGATCTTTTCCAGAATAGGGGAGATCTTAATTCCGGTGAAGATAATGGAGAACAACAAGATTTTAAAAGGGTTTATTGAAATACCCCATGGCTGGAATGAACCCAATGTCAACTGTCTCACGGATGATCGGGATGTAGACCCTGTGGGCGGCTTTCCAAATTTGAAGATCGTAGCGGTGCGAATCGAAAAAGTGTCATCATCGATGTTGTGATATCCCAAGGAGATAAGTTTATGTTGAGCCATTCGGGTTATCATGTTATGTCGATGGCATAATCTTATGGATTCAGATTTCATAAAGAACAAAGGAATGCACTAAATGCCCGAAGGACAGAACAATTTAAACCCTTCTTTTAAGCTAAAAAATGTACTCGCTGTCGATAATGACGCGATTATGTTAAAATTTCTAACCCGGATTCTGGAGAAGGCCGGTTTGCATGTCATGACAGCCAAGGACGGCATTTCGGCTATTGATATTCTCGAATCCTATACACCCGATCTGTTTATCGTCGATCTGGTGATGCCCAACATCGATGGTAGGGCACTGTGTCGCATTATACGATCCAAAGAGGCGTTTAAAACAACACCCATTGTGATTGCATCAGCCATCGCTGCCGAGGATTCAATCGACACGATTGGACTTGGCGCCAACGTATGTATCGCCAAAGTAGCGTTTGCTGAAATGGAGATCATGATTAATAGGTTTTTAAATGAGCCACAATTATTATGGGACTCAACGTTGGGAAACCGTGTATTGGGTGTAGATGATCTTTCACCACGCAACATTACAAATGAACTTTTGAACATCAATCACCACTATCGCATTATGCTGGATAGCATTTCCAACGGAATTATCGAATTCGATCAAAATCAGCGCATTATTTATGCAAATACCGCGGCACTAGATATTTTTTCAATGCCACCCGAAAAAATGCTGGGATGTCATGTAAGCCAATTATTCCAAGCTGAAGACGATGAACGTTTATCTTCCCTGATTAAATCTATCCAAACAAAAGGTTATTTTTCAGACCAGCACATAAAGGTTTCCCTGGACAAATGTATACTGAATGTATGCCTTGTTCCCTCAGACATTAATCAAAATACCCATGTGATAATTATGGAAGACATCACTGTACGTGAAACCGCTCAAAAAGAGCTCCTTGAGGCCAACAATAAACTCGAGGTACTCGCCCGAATTGATGGTCTGACGGAAGTTTCCAATAGACGCCATTTTGACGAATTACTCCATAAGGAATGGGGTCGTCTAAGACGCGAAAAAGGTGAGCTAACCCTGCTTCTGTGTGATGTCGACTATTTCAAAAACTACAACGATACCTACGGCCATCTTATGGGGGATACGTGTCTTACGAACATTGCCCAAGCGATAAATGCCATCCTCCAGCGACCATCGGACATCGTGGCACGCTACGGCGGAGATGAATTTGTTATCCTGCTGCCAAACACCAACCTCGATGGCGCAGTACACATGGCCGAAGAGATTCGAGATTGTATCTGCCAGCTGAAAATTTTGCACGAAAACTCTCCCGTGAATAGCCAAGTTACTTTGACAATAGGAATCGGAAGTGGATTTCCTCATGACAATTTACCCGAAGACAGATTTATTTGGCTGGCTGACAAGGCGCTTTATGAAGCCAAAGCAAACGGACGCAACTGCACCATCAGTAAGATGTGGCCCATCAATGATCGGAACATGATGTTTCAAAGCTCCCAAAATGCTTTATGTTAAGCATATTTATGTTTCGTGTGGCAGGGTTCAAACACGAAAGTGAGGATAGATATGGTGGACAGGCTTACGATACGAGAAAAGCTGCTTGCCTTAGAAAAACTCAAGCCGGAATTGTTGGAAGAGGCCATGCGCTTTATTGAATATCTTATTCATCGCGAAAAAGAAAAGCAGAGCAAACCGGAAATTTATGATACAAACGAAATAAAATTCTTGTCTGATGATTAACCATGTGAACCATGCACACTGAGGTGACCATCATGAAAAACACACTATTGATCAAATTTTTTGCTTTCCTGATTTTTACCTTATGGTATCCAGCAGCATTTGTGTTTAGTGATACACTTTTTTTTGACCCTTATGGCAATGTCATTGAAAAAACACAGTATGAGCTCAGTGCATCGGATAGAGAGAAAACGCTAAGCATCAAACTGAGAGATGGCTACGCTATAAAATCTGCTGCCCAGAAAGATCCTATCAAATTAAGAAAAACAAGAATTGAACAATGGCGAATAATGCGATCACACTATGATCCTGATTCGTTACCGTCAAAAATAGAGAGCCCGTTACCAAAGAACAACTAGCCAGAATATTAAGTAAAGAAGACAAACGCCACGCATGAGTTCAGCTATCCTAAGTCTACTCTCCGGATTAGGGGGTATGTTCGGGTGGGGGATATACGACTTTTTTGCAGGGGTCTATTCCAAAAAAATAGGACCTTTTAAAACGTTCTTCTGGTCGCAGTCGGCGGGTTTACTTTTCGTCCTCCTGCTTATTCCCGTATTTACAACGACCCTCAACATCCCTGTTCTGACAATCATTTTATTCCCCATCGCCGCCCTTTTTTATTCTGTTGGATATTTGTTTTTCATGAAGGGTTTTGAGATCGGCAACATTTCTATTGTTGCGGCCATCATGAACCTATGGGCGGTGTTTACAATGCTCATCGCTTTTATCTTTATGGGCCAACGGCTTTCTGCACTGCAGTCTATGGGCGTCTTGATGATCGTTTGCGGGGCTACTTTGGCGTCTTTAAACTGGAACGATATTAAAAATAGAAGCTTTCAACTTTCATCAGGTGTTAAAGAAACCGTTTTAGGGGCATTTTTCTTTGGTGTTTTTTGGAATATAAGCGAAGTGATATCTGAGAAGGTCGGGTGGTTGCTGACAACGGTATTTGTGAAAATTGAAATTATTCTGTTTCTGCTGCTTATCTCTTTTTTCATGAAACGAGAGATTTATTTAACAAAAGCGAGTGCCAAAACAAAATTAATGCTTGTACTGATGGGTATTATAGAAGCCGGTGCGGTTGCAATCGTTAATTTTGGATTGACCATAGGGGATGCAATATTGATTACGCCCATTGCATCTGCTTTATCCGTCGTTACCATCGTGATGGCGATTGTTTTTTTGAAAGACAAGGTCACGAAACTTCAGGGTCTTGGAATCATAACAGCTGTTTCCGGCATAATTGTAACCGGTCTGTAAAAGTTAAACCCTATCCCTCCTAACGCTTGTCGAGATATTTAAGGGCTTGTTGAAGTAGTGTCTCCAGGTCTGTAAGCGTTTTTTCCGTCAGCAAATGTTGTATGAGAAGGACACCTTTTTTATCTTCGGGATTCTCATAGTACCGCAAAGCAAATTTACGCTCCCCGTCCTCCGTCTCCAGCATCGTTATCGCAATTTGTTCTACACGTGCAATTTCTTTTTCCATTGTCAGTGACCTCCTTTGTTAAATTATAACTCAACTTTCGCGTTCGCCCAATCCCGAAAGTTGAGTTATAATATTTAAATATAAAGCAAAAGGACTTAAAGATCAACGGTCGCACAGAATGACCCATAGGGTTAAAGGATCCCCTGAAGATGGGAAAAGACGTCGGTCATGTGGGGCAGGTGGATGGCTTCCATAAGCTGCCATTGAAAGTTTTCTTCCAGGGTCAGCTCCATATACTGAACCTTGTCGGCAATCCAGTCGGCTTCAACCCGCTTATCCCGGTTCAGCAGCGCCATCCTGCATCCGTCCCCGGCCGCATTTCCCACGGATACAATTTTGTCAATGGCACAATCCGGGAACATACCTATAACCAGGGCCAGCTTGCAGTCGATATGGGATCCGAAAGCACCGGCTATTTTGACCTTGTCCACCCTTTCGACCCCCAGTTTTCTCATCATGAGTTTACAGCCGGTATAAATGGATGCTTTGGCCAGCTGAATCTGCCGCACATCCTGCTGGGTAACAACAATATCCTTTTCAATACTGGTTTCTTCGGCCCAGGCCACCACAAAGGTCTTCATGCCCGTCTCAGGATGTATTTGAAAGCGGTCTGAGAATTGATGTTTGCTGAAGGCACCACTTTTATCGACGATGCCTGCCAGAAACAACTGGGCCACGGCATCCAGGATGCCGGAGCCGCAGATACCCTTGGTTTTCATATCCCCGGGCTTGGAGTAGCTTCGCCAGGGGTCCCTGCCGATGACTTTGAAGTTCACATGGTGGGTTTCAGGATCGATGGTTATCCGTTCGATAGCCCCGGGGGCTGCCCGCATACCAAATTCGATCTGGGCACCTTCCAGGGCCGGTCCTGTAGCACAGGATGCACAGATCAAGCGGTCTTTATTGCCCAGCACCAGTTCGCCATTGGTACCGATGTCGATGATCAGCTGAATCTGATCCTGGCGATGTGGCTCCTCTGCCAGAATAACACCCACATTGTCGCCACCCACAAATCCGGCTTCATTGGGTAGAATGAAAATGTGAGCAGCGGGGTTAATTTGTAGACCTAATTCACGGGCTTTGATGTCAAGGCTGTGGTGCACCAAAGGGGTGAAAGGAATGACTCCCAGGGGTTCCGGATTCAGTTGCAGCAGGATGTGGTGCATGGCCGTGTTACCGGCAATACTTACATCCAGAATATCCTCAGACTGAATACGAACGACCTGATCCGGTTCGGGTCTGTCAATTCCATTCGTTGAAGACAGGGTATACTCCCGGGACAGGGCCTGGCTGATGAGCTTGTTCAGGCCGTCCACAAGATCGGTGCTCATCCGTTTCAGTCCATCGGGATTGTCCATATGAAAAGAGATCCGGGAGACCACATCTTCACCATACTTGACCTGTGGGTTCATCATGGAAAGCGTGTCTACCACCTGACCGGAGGTCAGGTCGCACAGATAGGCGGCTATAGTGGTGGTGCCGACATCGATGGCCAATCCGAATATGCCTGATCCTGATCCGGGTTGGACATGGATGATTTCCTGATCCATCCAGACCGTAATGGTCGCTTCCCATTCACCGGTACTCAGAGCGTCATGGAGATTGCGCAGCACAGAAAGATCGATGCAAAGTGATTTAAGACCGTACTCTTTTTCCAGGGCGGCACAGACTCTTTCAAAATCACCGGCAGGGTCTTCGAGGGAAGGTGGCACCAACTGGACAGAATACTGTTTCACCGCAGGGTTGATCGTTATATCAAGGGGTCTTGGGGCTTTGCTTACCACCTGCTTACCGGCCCTTGCCGCTTCTGGAACAAAAACGAGCAGGTCGCCCTCCACTGTGGCGACACATCCCAGGCGATAGCCATTTTCTTTTTCTTTTGGTGAGATAAATTTTTCTTCCCCGGACTGCCAGGGGCCGGCATGCAGACAGCTTGATTCAATGTTCAGTTTCTGGAACGAACCCTGTTCGATACGGATCTTACATTTTCCACAGACCTGTTTTTCACCACAGGGGGCCTCGATGTCAACACCCAGGCGCCGGGATGCTTCCACGATGGATATCCCCAGGGGTACTTGCCCCCGTCTGCCCGAAGGTTGAAAAATAACCATGGCTGTTTTCGCGTTCATTTTAATATCTCCAGACCTGTTTATCAGGATTACAGTTTATTCCAAAATGGTCGCATACACGTTTTGGTGAAACAGAAATTACAAACTACAAGCAACAAATTCCAAATAATATCAAAATTTCAATATCCAAAAATTAATTAAAAAAAAAGCTATCACGAAAACACGAAATCTGAAAAACACGAAAGTTTTGAAGACCCTCTCAGCAAACTGAAAAGAATCTCCGACCGCAAGGACTTTTGTCCAATTTTAATTTGAAGTTCATGGTCTTTTTAGTGATTTAGTGATTTCGTGATAAAAGATCTTTTCTGATTTAACTGGTTTGTAATTTGTCATTTGGTGCTTGCTTTTTACTCTCCAACGCGACCTTTTCCAAGCGTACCGGCACACCCTTCAAGAGAGGGAAGCCGCTGATGGGATCATTGACAAGATCGAATGTGGTAAAATTGATAGGCCATTCCTGCCAGCCGTGATACATCTCTATCACACCCTTCAGGAGTTCATTTTTATGAACAATATTGGCATCCACCACCAACGCACCTATTTTTGAAATGATACGAACCGGTTGATGGTCAACGACGCCTAAATCCGACGCATCGTCGGGATGGATTTCGACATAGGCCCGGGGATGCACCTTCCTAAAGTGTTCGAAATTCTGATTGCGGGAGTGATACAGCAGGGTCTTACGTGCACCGGTGGTCATAATAAACGGGTAGTCATCCGATTTTTCACGCAGGTGATAGGGGGGTACGTATTCAGGAATCGCCGAAAAACCGTGCTTCTTTAAATACGGGGAAGCCAGTTCGATTTTTCCTGAAGCTGTTGGCAAGGGCTGGGTAAGATGTTTCTGGGATGTCAACGGTCCATATTGAATACCTTCCGGGTGCGCCCGCAGCTGCTCAAGCCGGATATGGGAAGGCTCCAGAATATATTGGTTGACCTGGGTCTCATTTTCCCAGGGAAAGTAACGCTCTCCAAAACCGAGGCTGTGGGCAAGCTTATGCCAGAGTGTGTATTCATCCATGATGCCTGGAATTTCCGTCACCTTGCTGGTGAGATAGACACGTTGATATTTTGGTTCGATATGGATTTCAGATCGCTCCAGGAAAGAAGCAGCCGGCAGGATGTAATGTGCCAATTCAGCTGTTTTTGTCATAAACAGATCATTGACCACCAGCAGGTCCAGAGACCCGAGTGCCTTTTCCACCTTGCCAATATTAGGATTGGTTACAGCCGGGTTGGCAGCGGTGACGATGAGCCCTTTCAGCGGGTAGTCACCCTTCCCCAACATATAGTCCATGGCGGTCATTGTATGACACTCTTTGCGAAGGTCGTAAAGTACAGGAAAACGGTCGGCACCGATGGGCTTTTGTGCTTCCAGGGGTAGTTCTTCGTATAGGGTCAGCCTGTTTCTGACCATTTCTTCGGGCCAGAAAAGGCTACAATCCGTATCAAAAGCACCCGTGATACAGGACAGGATCACCAGAGCCCGGATATTGTCGACCCCGTTATCATGATGTTCCAGACCGGCACCCATATAAAAGCTGATTTTCGGGCGATTCTCGATAATCAGTTGAGCGATTTTGACTAGAACGGAGGCATAAATACCGGTTTGTTCTTCCACATATTCCGGGGTGAATTTTTCCGCGTAATCCACGACTTCTGAAAACCCGATACTATAGTGATCTATCAGCTCATGATCATATTCTCCGGCTTTTACAATATATCGGATCAAACCCCAGGCCAAAGCGCCGTCTGTACCGGGCAGGGGCTGGGCAAAAATATCAGCAAAGCAGGCAATGGGATTCAGGCGCGGATCAATCATCACCAGTTTGGTCCCATTTGCCTTGGCATCGGCAAACTCATTCATGAAGGGCGGATGACAAACAGGCGGGTTGGTACCGAAAAGCAAAATCATGCGGGCCTTGGCATAGTATGCAAAGGGATTCCAGAAGCCATTGACCAGCATGTGTCCCAGGTATCGACCATTGTAACAGGCTGAATCGTTAGAAAAATAGTTGGGGGTGCCGAATGCATGTGCAAACCTGCGTGCATACTCCTCCTGTTGCAGAAAACCGACCGCCTCACCTTTCCATATGCCCATGGACCGTGCACCGTAATGATCCCTAATTTTTTTCATTTTTTCAGCAATTTCAGCGATGGCTGTTTCAGGGCTGATTTCCTTAAATGACCCGTCATTCTGTCGCTTTAACGGTTTCCGGATACGGTCGGGGTGGTAGAACATATCCAGGGCAGCGCCCCCCCGGGGGCACATTTTATCTTGATTGCTGGGATTTCCATGACCGGGTGTGATGTCCGTCATGCGCCCATTACGAATATGCACATCAATGCTGCAGCGATTACTGCACATACGGCACAAGGTCTTGACGATCCCATTGTCAGTCACGGTCTTGCCCGTCATCAATCGTTTTCCTTCTGATTTGAAATGGCACGAATGCCCAGGTGAACGTCAGGATGTTTTCGTTTGAGTTCGGCCAGAGAATTGATATCCCCAATGTGGAGGGCGTGGGCCATACACACCTGCACACATTTTGGGTTGCCGCCGCACAGGTCACACTTTGTTGCGGCTTGAATAGATTCGTCCAGGTGCATGTATCCATAGGGGCAGGCCTCGACACACAGGCCGCAGCCAAGACAGACCTCCCTGTCAACAATTACAGCCGCCGTCTCAGGGTCCCTTTTAATTCCGTCGATCGGGCAGGCTTCCATACAGGCTGGGGTTTCACACTGCAGACACGTGCCGGTATAAATTTTGCGCTGTTCCATGTCCACATGGACAAATATATTGGGGCTGCACCCATTTTGCTGGCTGTCCTGCTGAAATTGACATGCCTGTTGGCAACTAAAGCAAGCAATGCACCGGTCAAGTTCCACATATACAAGAGTCATTCAGTTTGCTTTCATTGTTTGTCTGCCAAAAAAAATATGGTGATGGCGTGTATTTTTCCTGTTGGCATTATCAACCTTATCAGCTGTATCAAGCACTACACTTGAGATCGAGTTCGCCAACCGCTTTTTCCACAGCGTGTAATAATTTATTGGATCGAATCAGGGTAACCATCTTTTGCATGTCAATGGACAACTCCCTATCTTCATCAAGATAGGGGATGGTTTCTCTGATTACCTGGTAAGCTACCCGGGTGCCTTTGCCCCCCTCCATTTTCTTCTCTTGCGTGAGAAGGTCATAGGCCTGCGCCGCACACAGCATTTCCACTGCCAGAACATACGCTACATTGTCCAGAATTTCCCGGCACTGCCGAATAGCAATGGTGCCCATACTGACATGGTCTTCTTTATTTGCAGATGTGGGAATCGAGTCAACACAGGCAGGGTGTGCCAGTACCTTGTTTTCGGATACCAGGGCCGCGGCCGTGTACTGTGCTATCATGAATCCTGAATTTAGCCCACCGTTTTTTACTAAAAAGGCGGGGAGTTCACTCAGCTGTGGGTTAACCAGCCTTTCGGTACGACGCTCGGACACATTTCCCAGTTCGGCAATTCCCATGGAGAGGTAATCGGCAGCCATGGCAATGGGCTGGCCGTGAAAATTTCCTCCAAGACGTATTTCCTGTGTGTCTGTAAAGATCAACGGGTTGGTAGTGGAGGCATTGATTTCTATGTCCACAACATTCAGGGCATGCACCACGGCATCCTTGCTGGCGCCATGAATCTGGGGTGAACATCGCAATGTATAGGCATCCTGAACACGGGCACATCCCTCGTGCGATTGAATGATTTCACTGTTGCTGGTCAGACGCAGCATATTTTCAGCGGAGGCCACTTGTCCTGGGTGGGGGCGGATCTGGTGAATTCTGGGATCGAATTCCGAACTGCTTCCCATGAGAACTTCCAGACTCATGGCACAGGCGATATCAGCCAGTTTGGCCAGGTGTATGGCATCATAAACCACCAGGGCGGCGATACCGGTCATTACCTGGGTGCCATTGATCAAAGCCAGACCCTCTCCGGCTGAAAGGCTGATGGGAGAAAGTCCTATCTTTTCCAGTGCCCTGGCACCGCTGAGGCGATCGCCCTGATAAAAGGCCTCGCCTTTGCCGAGCAATACCAAGCCCAGGTGGGCCATGGGTGCCAGGTCCCCACTGGATCCCACCGACCCTTTTTCAGGCACAACCGGTGTCAGACCTTGATTAAGAAAAGTCATCAAATATTGCAGGGTCGTGATGGCACAACCGGAGTATCCCATGAATAGATCATGCAAGCGGACGGCCATAACAGCCCTTACAACATCTTCTGGCAGAGGCGCCCCCACACCGGTAGCGTGGCTCATGAGTATCTTGTTCTGTAATATGCGGGTATCGGATGCCGAAATGGGCACGTTACACAAGGCGCCAAACCCGGTGGTGATTCCATAGATCACCTTTTTTTCATTCACCCATTTGGCGATGAGTTCACGGGCTTTTTCGACCCGTTGTTCACCTTTGCTGGAGGCCTCGACCTGTACGTTTTTCCGGGCGATAGCCACCACGTCTTCAATGGTCAGCGTTTCCTTGTCAATTACAATGGTCTGCATTTCAGGACCCTTTCCTTAAGACCTTGGTTACCATGTCCTTTATGAGGTCTTCTTCGGGTATATAGGGAATGGTGACATGCCCCACACCCTTGTTGGCTGCGTTGAAGTTTTGGCAGACCTCCATGGCATTGCTGTTGCGGGCCCAGTTTCGCCGGGCCACACCGCCCATGACATCCCAGGAGATGGCAGACCGGATGGTGTCGTCCACTCTTTGGCTGCCGTCCAGCACCAGCCCGAAGCCTCCGTTTATCGCGTTTCCTATCCCTGTTCCGCCACCGTTGTGCAGGGCCACCATGGACATTCCCCTGGCACAGTTGCCGGCAAAACAGTGGGTGGCCATGTCGGCCATTACATTGCTCCCATCCTTGATATTGGCTGTTTCCCGGAAAGGTGAATCCGTGCCGCCCGGGTCGTGGTGATCCCGGCCGATCATTATGGGGCCCACGTCTCCCTTTCTTACCATTTCGTTAAATTTCAGTGCGATCCTGATCCTGCCTTCCGCATCCTGATACAGGATCCTGGCCTGGGTTCCCACCACGAGATGGTATGTTTCCGCATCCCTGATCCAGACCCAGTTGTCCCGATCCTGAAACCGGCGGTGGGGATCGATGCAGTCAAGGGCTGCCTTGTCGGTTTTTACCAGATCGTCATGATCACCGCTCAAACAAACCCAGCGGAACGGGCCGTACCCAAAATCAAATATATGGGGTCCCATAATGTCTTCAAAGTAGGATGGAAAAATGAATCCGTCTTTCTCGTCAACACCATTTTTGGAAATTTCGGTAACACCGGCATCGAAAACCGCTTTCAGGAAGGCATTGCCGTAGTCAAAAAAATAGACCCCTCTGGATGTGAGAATTTTGATCAATTCATAGTGGCGACGAAGGCTTTTATCTACGAGTTTGCAAAATGTCGGTCTGTTTTCCGCCAGGAGCCGGGTCCTTTCTTCAAAGGTGACTCCCTGGGGACAGTATCCGCCGGTATAGGCCACATGGCATGAGGTCTGATCCGAAAGCAGGTCGATCTTTATGTTTTGATCCACCGCGTACGCCAGCAGATCGACGATGTTTCCGCTAAAAGCGATGGAGAGGGCTTTGTTTGCCTGCATGGCCTTGTGGGCCATGGAAAATGTCTCCTGGAGGTCGGCGGATATACAATTTACCCAACCTTGTTCATGCCGGGTCTTGATTCTGGAAGAATCGACTTCGGCGACAATGGAAACCGCTCCGGAGATTTCAGCGGCTTTTGGTTGGGCGCCGCTCATACCGCCCAGACCGGAAGAGACAAACAGACGCCCTTTGAGATTGGCCTCTCTGCCCAGGTCGAATCTGATCCTGCCGGCGTTCAGGAGCGTGTTGTAGGTTCCGTGGACAATACCCTGGGGGCCGATGTACATCCATCCCCCGGCCGTCATCTGGCCATAGCTTGCCACCCCCATCTGGGCGGCAATTTCCCAGTCATCCAGGTTGTCATATCTGCCTACCATCAATCCGTTGGTAATGATGACCCGGGGATTGGCTGGTCTTGATTGAAAAAGTCCCAGGGGATGACCAGAGGCCACCACCAGGGTCTGGTCTTCGGTGAGTACTTCCAGGTATTTCTTTATCAGGCGATACTGCATCCAGTTCTGACAAACAGATCCGGTTTCACCATAGGTCACCAGTTCATAGGGATAGAGGGCAACGTCGAAATCAAGGTTGTTGTCGATCATCACCTGGAATGCTTTTCCGGCAAGACACCTGCCTTTGTAGGCGTGTATCGGTTTGGCTTTGATGGATCCGGCCGGTCGATACCGATACCCATAGATCCTGCCGCGCGTCATCAGTTCGTTCAGAAATTCGGATGCCAGCGTTTCATGTAGTTCGTTGGGGATGTAGCGCAGGGCGTTTTTCAACGATACTTCGGTCTGCTTAGGTGTCAAGCGGAACCCGCGGTCCGGTGCCCGACGAATTTTTTTTTCAAATATCAATGGTTCAGGAAGGATGTTATCCAGTCCGACCCTCATGGTATCGTCAGAAAAGGGATGGGTTGTCATGCAAGCTCCTTTTTATTCGGAATGGAAAATTGTTTCTTGCAGAGATGCAATGAAGCTGTATATACAATCAAAGATTAGTTATGACCATCGCCCTGAACTTGTCAAGAGGAATCTGCTCTCGACAATCCATGTTGGGTGGGGCTATACAACGCCTGTGAAATGAACATATCTATCTGAAATAAAATTAGTATTTTGACTTATAAGAGGCATCCTTAAGACACCACAATCGAATCGATATCGAGAATCTTTTGGCAGTATATACAGGTTCTATTGACTCCATGACAAGGCTGCGTAATGAAAAAAAAGTATCCCAAGTACGAAAAGATAAAGGATTATGTCATCAAAGGCATCAAGGCACGAAACTTCACAGATGCCGTACCCTCGGAAAATCAGCTGGCAGAAACATTCGGTGTCAGTCGTATGACCGCTCGAAAAGCCATCGATGCCATAGAGAGGGAAGGGTTTGTGGAACGTGTACCGGGAAAGGGAACCTTCGTCAAAAAGAAACAGCATTATACCACGGGCTTTTTCCGTGTGAGACCTTTCCAAAAGTGGGCTGACGATTTGAACGTTGCTTTGACCACTGAAGTCCAGGAGGCCCAGTTGGTGGACCCACCCGTGGATGTCACCAAACAGCTGGAAAGCAGCGATCAATTGATTCGTATTCGACGGCTCTGGTACTTCGATCAAAAGCCGGTACGTTATGAGATCCGCTATCTCAGGCCCGATATATGCGCCGGCATTCTCTGGGAAGACTTAAAAAATGAATCGATTCACAGCATTCTTATGAATAAGTATCAGTTGCAGCTTACCAGAATCAGCCAGAGTATGGAGGCGATTGTTCTTTCAGAAGAGACGGCACCCATCTTTGATGTGCATCCGGGTTACCCTGTTTTCCACATCAAACGGACGATCTATTCATTTGATGATCCTGTGACCTATGTGGAGTATTTTATGCGGGGCGAGATGGCTTTTCGGGACACCTTTTCACCCCAGTTCGACCCATCTGATTTTTTCAATATCCAGGCACGGGAAAACATCGCCTCATAAAGCGCTTACCCGAATTATGGCTTGACAAGAAGCAAATTCCTATTTTATAGACATTTAGGTTGTATATACAACCTAAATTATTACTGCTAAGGAGGCAATCTATGTCGCTGGAGAAATTGAGTAAATTTGTGGAAGATGGTGAAACAGAGGACGCTCAGGCGCTTGCTGCAAGCCTTTTGAAAGATGGCGTGAACCCTCTTGAAATGATAGCGGAAATGACCCGGACCATGGCACGCGTGGGGGACTTGTTTTCCAAACTGGAAATATTCCTTCCCGAAATCATGCTGGCCGGAGAGGCCTTGTCCGGTGTGGTCGAGGTTATGGCGCCCTATCTGGATGAGGTGGGTGGTCAGGAAGTCAAAGGCAAAATCGTGATCGGCGTGGTCAAAGGGGATCTGCATGAAATCGGTAAAAATATCGTCAAACTTATTCTGGAAACCAACGGCTTTGAGGTAAAGGATCTGGGATACAACGTGGACCCGCTCACTTTTATCAAAGAAGCAGAGGCCATGGGTGCTGACTTCATCGGTGCTTCTTCACTGATGACCACCACCATGCCGCGTCAGAAAGAGATCATAGAGATATTAAATGCAAAAGGGATAAGGGATCAATACAAGGTTGTTATCGGCGGTGCACCCACCTCCCAGATGTGGGCCGACCAGATCGGTGCCGACCTTTACTGCAGGGACGCCAAGAGCGCTCCGGAATTATTGACAAATTTGATACAACGCTAAAAGCGTTGTGTCAAATTTAGGATTCAAGTGACACGAAATAAAGCATCAGCGCTTAATGTTTAGGCAGTTTAAACCGTTAGGCATTTGATAAAACCGGATCCCATATATTAAACAAATTTCCGGAATACCAACACTTGAACCCTCGAATCCTGGACCCCTCGGACCCTTTCTCCAAATGAAATAGAAGCATAACCATAGAACAAATACCCGGAGTAATTACCAGGAAATATTAGGAGGATACCAATGACAACAGCCTACAGGCACTGGGAGATTCTTGAGCGATCCCAGACCGGTCCCTTTATGGATGAGGATGATTTTCTCCCCAAGCATTTTACGCCGACCCTGAAAAAACTTATCAAAAAGTATGAAATCAAATATGACCCGGAAAATCCATGTCCCACAGATGATGCTATGGCTGACAGGATCTGGCAAGCTGCCTGGGAGCTGTTCCGGGATGTGGGATATTACAACACCGATTCCCATCGGCTAATTCAGGTCACCGATGAGGAGATTCGGGAAGCACTGTATATGGCCCATGATCAATATTGGGTAGGGGCCGGAAAGGACGCTGTTCTGTGGAAACACCGACAGATTGAAGACATGGATCCGCCGTTCTGCATCATGAGCCCGGATATCACCTGCGATGAGCAATACCACCAGTCCATTTGCATGGCCTATCTCAAGGAGCCCCTTCTGGACGGTATTTGTGGGCCGATCCTGGAAAAGACCTTTGGTCACCTGATCGAATCTTCGGGTCCTTCCGAAATCAGCGGATGTATCCAGCACATCACCAATCAGAAACTGGCTGCAAGACTGCTGGGACGTCCGGGAACCTTTATGGTCGCCGTGGGTACCGCCGAGCACGACAGCGGTCAAATTGCCGTATCGAACGAAGAATGGGGTGTTCAGAAATCAGATGCACGGCTGGTGGGCTCACTGACAGAATTTAAAACCGCCGACACACTTCTCAATCGCTCCCTCCATTATGCTCAATATGGATGTTATACCGGGAATCTGACCGGAGCCATTTATGGTGGGTGGTGCGGCGGATCCGAGGGTACGGCAGTGACCACCGTTGCCTACAGTCTTATCGGTCTGGTGATTCACGGTGCTATTTTCAATCAGCACTTTCCATTCCACCTGAACTACGGTTCCAATACTACCCGGGAACTGCTGTGGTCCATCTCCATGGCCGGGCAGGCACTGGCCAGAAACAGCAATCTTTTGCAAACCTCCAACGGGTTTGCCAATGCCGGTCCCATGACAGAGATGCTCTTCAGGGAAACCGCCGTTCACGCCATGGTGTCCACGGTAACCGGATGGCATTTGTGGGAGATGGCTTCGGCCCGCAACAAATATAAGAATCGTGCAACACCCCTGGAAGCCAGAATCGGTATGGAAGTGGGTCATGCTGTCGCGCGCCAGGGTTTATCCCGGGCCGAGGTCAATGAGATTGCTAATAAATTACTGGCAAAATACGAAGACCAGGCTGCAGACGCACCCATCGGGTGTGAGTATCATGAATGCTACGACGTAGCCAAAGCCGTGCCGACTCAGGAGCATTACGATATGTTCCGCAAGATAAAAGATGAAATTGCAGACATGGGAATTGAATTTCCGTTCTAAAATAAAATCGCTTTGCGATTTTATGGGACGCGGCTGCGCCGCTTAATGCATGGGCAATTGATGAATGAATGTCAAAAGGGCATTCCCATATGACTGATGTGCAGATAAGCGTCATTTCGCCGGAAGTTTTCGGGGAAGGCGATTCGTCGACGGTGAGAATTGACGTAAACCCGGAAGATATCAGGCCGTCACCCGAGGCCGTTGCCCGCTACTTCGGAGGGCCGAAATATCAAATGACCCCGGAGACACATCAACGGGTATGCCGGGGCATCCAACAGGCTGTCGGGGTGGTACAGGCGGTTATTTGTTATCGTGCGATTTCCGTGGATACGATTCAAGAAGAATACGGAATTGTTTTGTCAGAGGGCATGTATGCCGACATGCTAGGTGACGGATGGGATGGTCATGCCCGATATGTTGCTGTTTTTGTCGGCACCCTGGGTAGTGCCTTAGAAACCCTGTGCAGGGATTTAGCAAAACGCGATAGAATATACCGGTCCCTGCTTTTGGATGCTGCTGGCACAGCCATGCTGGATGCCATGGGATTGATGTGCAATGACCTGATTGAGGTGCATGCACAACAGATGGGCCTCTTTTCCGGATGCCGCATGGGGCCGGGCCTGAACGGTCTGGCGTTGGAAAGCCAGTCGCTGATATTCCACCTGCTTGGAGGTGACACGGCCGGTGTGTATCTGAATGAAGCATTTATCATGCAACCGGCAAAATCCATATCTGGTTTTGTCACATACAGTGATTCAGCGCAGCGGAAACCTTCGGGCGGCAAATGCCTGCAATGCGAGATGAAGCACTGTCAGTTTAGATCAACACAACCGAAATGAAGGGTTCAAGGATTCAAGGGTTCGAGGGGAAACAGATCGTTTTAAGTTTTAGGTGTTAGGTTTCAGGTAAAGCTCAGCATTTTTTATGCAACCTGGGCTAATTTCTATAAGCCATCTCAAAATTAAGATTTTGGTTCATAGTCAAGGCGGGTTCAAGTTTCAATCCGCAGGAATACTAAAGTATTTTGAGGCGTTTAAACTTGAACACAACACGGAATTTGGGCCAAAAGATAATTTTGAGATAGCTTCTAATCATAAAGGAGATAAAATATGGCCAAGCAAATGCTAATCGACGCCACAAGGGGGAAAAAAACAGACAAAGCCCCCTGGGTCCCATATGCCGGTGTCAACTGTGCCTATCTTATCAATGAACGGGCAGACAGATATTTCAAGGATCCTGATATTCTCTCCCGGGGGGTTGTCCAGGCTGCCAAAACCTATCACGCGGATGGTATCCCCCTTATGTTCGATCTCTCCATAGAAGCGGAATCCATCGGGTGTGAGCTGGAATACTGGGAAGACAATGTACCTTCGGTGAGGACCCATCCCTGTGAGAAATCAACACCGGAAGAACTCGGGTTGGAGGTGTTTAACAAAACGTCCGGTAGGTGGCCCATCATCTTCGAGGCGGCAGCCAAAGCCAAACCACAACTGGATGAAATGGATTGCGCCATGCTCGGCCTGGTAACAGGCCCCCTGACCCTGGCCTCCCATCTGGCCGGCGTGCGGATTTTTACGGCAGTGAAAAAAAAGAAAGATTTTGCCCACGCTGTTATTGCTTATGCCGGGAAACTATGCGCCGAGTCTGCACGGTTTTATTCGGAAATGGGCTGTGACATCATTGCGATCGTTGATCCGGTAGCGTCACAGATTCGACCCGAAACCTTTCAGGAATATGTGACACCCAACTGCCGGGAAGCGGTCACAGCCATACATGATGCCGGAAAAACCTCCAGTTTCTTTATCTGCGGTGACTGCACCAAAGTCATTGAGGATGTCTGCAGGGTCGGTACCCATGGATTTGCCATCGATGAGCAGATGAACCTGAACTTTGTCCGTGATATTGCAAGAAAATATGGCAAGGGTTTTGGTGGAAATCTGAAATTGACCCTTGCTCTCAGCCTGGGTCTTTTATCACCCAGAGAAGATGCCCTGATAAGTCTTGCGGCAGGTGGTACCCATGGGTTTACATTTGCCCCCGGCTGAGATATCCCCTTCGATGTTCCGGCGGAGCATCTCATCCAGGCCTACGAAGCAAGGGAATGGTACCATGAGCATTATCCCAAGTACCCTGAGCCATAGCCACGGCAATCAATGTCAGATACATAAAAATATCTGAGGCATTTGTTTCGTATTTCGATATTCGTATTTTGAATTTTGTTGGAACGGGGTCCAAAGGAGCCATTAAGATTACTGATATGGGGGATTGTAAGCGATGGAACATAAAATACGCATAGACGTTCTTACCCTGGACAGTGTACAGTGTGCGGCATGTGGATATATGATGGAATCGATCGCTGCGTTGCCAGTGGATGTGCAGCAAGTGATTGAATATAAAGAGTGGTCCATCAAAACCAAAGAGGGCATCGCCATGTTTACCAGACGCAAGGGAAAGGTGTTGCCCACCATCTGTATTGAAGAAGACCTGGTATTCCAGAGCATCATTCCCCAGTATGAAGAACTGATCGATGCGCTGGCAGAACGCTCAGGCAGCGATGAACTGAGAGATCGCTTAGTCTCCCTGCGTGATGAAGGCTTTGACTTCGACAATATCAAGGAAAATTTGGATAAAGCCGGTTCCGGCAAGAATCTGCGTATTGATATCTAGAAGCCATCTCAAAAAAAGGGTTTTGGTTCAAGTTCAAGGCGGGACCGAGCTTCAACCCGCAGGCATACTATAGTATTCCGAGGAGTTGAAGCAAGGGACCAACACAGAAATTGGGCCAAAAAACTTTTTTGAGATAGCTTCTAATTTATTAAGGGAGGCTATAATTGACAGGGACCACGGCAGTCTATCTGATCAGCGGATTTTTGGGAAGCGGCAAGACCACATTTCTCAACCGGATCATTCATGCTTTTCCAGACAATCGAAAACTCATGATCCTCATGAACGAGTTCGGTGAGATGGGGGTGGATGGAGCGCTGGTTGAAAATGATGATCTGGACATGCTGGAAATCAGCAGGGGATCCATTTTCTGTGTCTGTGTCAAGACCGATTTTATCAAGGGCCTGATGAATATCGTCCAGAATATCCAACCGGATGTGTTAATAATTGAAGCGACGGGGGTTGCAAATCCGTCCGACTTGAAGCGAGATCTCAAGCTGTCCATATTTAAGGACCGTTTTCAACTCAGAGAACAGTTCTGTATTATCGATGCCGGAAATTTTGAAGACGCCTATGACACCTTTGTCTCGGTTGAAAAGCAGATAGAATCCGCCACGGTTTTTATTGTCAACAAAATCGATGAGGCGGATGCCGGGACCATTCAGAGAGTAAAACAGATTGTCAGGGAACATCACCCAGACCCTGAGTTTTACGAATCTACCTTTGCTGATATACCCCTTGCAAAATTCTTACCGGAAGTCAAAGAAGCTGAAATTCGAAATGTTTGTGGAGCAGGATTGGTATCAGAAAAGACCCTTGAGGCAGTCATCGACAAGCTCCTTCAGGAGTCAGGTGCGTCCATGACGCCTCCGGATCGTCTGGTGTCGGGATCTTTTATCTGGAAGGGGGAGGACTGCGGCCAGTTTAAAGAGATGATGACCTTGATTCCCGATGGCATGGTAAGGGCCAAGGGCCTTTTCGAAACCAGCACCGGGTCCTACCTGTTTAACTGGGTAATGGGGCGCGGTAACCTTGAGAAAATCATGCACAAGGAAAAAATGACATCCCGCATGAACCGGATCGTCTTTATTGGGCCACCGGAAGCCATGGAAGCATTGGGAAAGATTGATTTTAGTGGTGTGCTGCAAAAGGACCTGCATCTTTTTCATTTATAGGGGTCAGAATATCGTTTTGAAAATGCTTCGGCAACGACAATACGTTGGGCGACTTTTTTGGGGAGGAGAAACATATGGTAATGAACACGGGCTTTAAATCGCAATGTCTGCCGGCCTATCGTGTGCTTACCCGGGATCAGATCAAACATATTCATTGTGCCACCCTGGAACTTCTGGAAACAGTCGGCGTCAAGGTTATGCATTCCGAGGCCCTGGAGATGATGGCCCATGCCGGGTGCCGGATAAAGCCTGACAACATCGTCCAGATTCCCAACTGGCTGGTTGAAGACTGTATCCGCAGTGCGCCTTCACGGATTACCATCTATAACCGGCTGGGCCAGGAAGCCATGCTGTTGGAAGGCAATAAAACCTATTTTGGGATGGGGACGGATTTGATCAAGACTTATGACCTGGTGTCCGGCATGTTGAGAGAGTCGAGACTGGCGGATGTGGCAAACGCTGCCAGGATAGCCGATTCCCTCGAAGAAATCGATTTTCTGGGTTCCTATGCCCTGCCATATGACTCACCCACCAACCTGATGTACATCGATTCCTTCAAGACCCAGCTGGAAAACGCGACCAAACCCATTTTTTATACGGCCGCCGGGACCAAAGACATTGCCATCATCAATGAAATGGCCGCGGCAGTCGTTGGTGGTAAAGAGATCTTAAAGGAAAAGCCGATTCACATCCATTATGCCGAACCACTGACGCCCTTGCTCCACTCATCAGGAGCCATCCAGAAGCTCTTTTTTTGTGCCGACAATGCAGTCCCGGTGAACTATACACCCGGTATGATGTCCGGAGCCAGCGCACCGGTGACACTGGCCGGTGCCATTACCGTTGGGAACGCCGAAGCTTTGAGTGGTATCGTTCTTCATCAGTTAAGGGCCAAAGGTGCGCCGATTATTTCCGGGTTTGGTATGTCCACTCTGGATATGAGGACATCCGCATGCGTATATGGATGTCCGGAATACAGGCTGGCCTTGTCGGCCTGTGCGGATCTGTATCATTATTACGGCATTCCCATGTGGGGAACAGCCGGTGTCAGCGACGCACACGCCCCTGATGAACAGGCCGGTATGGAATGGTCTATCTCTTTACTTATGGCCGGCTTGGACGGTGCCAATCTGATACATGACATTGGTTACCTGGGGCAGGGCCTGGTGGGGTCTCCGGCAGCACTTGTGATGAATGCGGAGATCATCAGTTACGTGCGGCGTGTTATTCGCGGTTTTGACATCGATGCGGAACATATCGGCATGGATGTGATCCGCCAGGTGGGTCCTCAGGGTGCCTTTATTTCAACCGAACAGACCATGAACTATTTTAAGCAGGAACACTGGCAAGCTCAGCTCTGCAACCGCGAAACCCTTGAACCATGGATGGCCCAGGGACATAAAACCTGGGGCCAGAAAGCAGTCAGCAAGGCCAAGGAGATTCTCGAAAACCACAAGCCACAGGAAATACCTGCCGGTATTCAGCAATCCCTGGATCAGATACGAGAAAGGGCATTGGAAACCCTCAAGAATGCGCATATGGAGGCGTGATGTTATTTTCCCATTGACTGTTTGATTTTCTATGCCTCCAGCGAAACGTCTCCTGCGCTGAAAACCAAAATCACGTCAGCGGGAATCTGCATCAGGCTTGCAGTAGAATCGATAAATTTAGTTTCTTCCCCCTCTTCTGGCGGCGTAAAGTCTGCAAATAAAACTGCGCTTGCGCCTGTTTGTTTCGTGATTTCCCACAGGGGGTCATTGGTAATGAAAACATGCACATCTGCCTTGATGCGCGCAGCATCCAGAAGCTCCCGCAGCTCCAGGGCCATATTTTCAGCGTCAGCTTTCGGCGGCACAGTGCACAGAATGCGGATTCGCCGGTGGCGCCATTCATGACTTTGAATCAGTAAATGGGCCAGCAAAAGGGACAGAGCCCCGTGTTTTTGTCCGCGCCACCAGATATCCACAGTCCCTGGCGGCGCTAACCAGCGTTCTTTCTCTTCGTCGCACTTTACGATGAGAATGCTTCGGTGAAGACTCCGTGACAGCCGTAGTATTTCACAAAAGGTAATCTGTCTGTCCGGATCCTGGCTCCACCCCATCAAAACGGTATTGGGGCGAACCCCTCCGATGCCGTGGCACTGCAACAAAGCCTTGACCGCCTCGCTCAAATTCTCGTCCACGACCACCACCGGGAAGGCCGCCAAAATTTCATCACGGATGAATTTGCGTAGCAGTTTTTCGGCCTGCTCTCTTCGAGCAAGCCGATCTTCCACATCCCCGGTCAGAATATGCCCCAGCGTCAACACACCCCGTCCAGCCGCAAGCCAGTATGCATACTCCGCGATGTGGTAGCGTTTCCATGCTCCTCCGCTCAGCGCCAGAATGGATGGCCGCCAGTTCTTTGGATGATATTTCTCATCTTCCAATTTCAGCAATGCCTTGCGGGCACGTTCGAAAGCAACACCGCTCGTCACGTCACCCCAGCGGGAAATAATTTCAGAGCGGCTGATGAACGCATACAGGGCCGACATCGCAAGAACCGCCACCAGCGCCCATAAAGGATTTATCAGAAACATTACCAGCAAAGAGCCAAAAGCACCTAACAGTGCCGTGGACCAGTGACTTAGGCGAAATTTCGGGCGATAGCTCGGATTTCGCGTAATGGACTCATAAAAACACGCCAGGTTGAGTGTTCCGTAGGTGATCATAAAGAACATCGTGATAACGGGTGCAATTGCATTCAAATCTCCAAGAAGGATTCCCGCCTGGGCAATGATGAAAGTTAGGACCGTTGCTAGACGCGGTTCGTTGCTTTTTCCGCTTCCCTGACCGAAGATTTTTATGCCCTTGAGTATATCGTCCCTGGCAAATGCTTGAAGGATACGAGGTGCGCCCATCATGCTGCCAAGTGCTGAGCTCAGCGTTGCTGCAAACACACCGGCATTGATCAAAACAGGTGACCATGCAATCGATTTCACAACAAATGAATCTGTGATCAGAACATTCTGGGGGCGCGATGCAGACAACAACAGGGCCATACCCAAATAAATCACGCCAGTGAAAGCAATGGCGGAAAGTGTTCCCGCCGGAATAGATTTTCCCGGATCCCGGAGGTCGCCCGACATATTGGCTCCGGCCATAATCCCTGTGACGGCCGGGAAAAAAAGGGCAAACATGGTGAAAAAAGAATCACCTATCTGATACGCAGGCAGCATGTTTCCGCGCAAGGTATCCCAGGAAGCATCTGAGACCGCTCCGGCAAAGAATGACCCGATTGCAAAGAGCAGGATCACAAAGATTCCATATTGGACCCTGATGGTCCAACCGGCGCCGATATAAACACATATAAAGACGACGATATTCATGGCCGTGGCCAATGTTCGGAACGACCATTCCAAACCCGGAAAGGCCATGAGAAAAGCTTCGGTGAAACCGATCACGTACATGGATACCGATATGGCCTGCGCCAGAAAAAAAAGATGCCGATTGCTCCACCGAACTCAAAACCCAGGCTACGGCTGATGAGATAGTAGGCGCCGCCGCCTTTAACACGCGTGTTGGTGGCGATAGCTGACAATGAAAGAGTCGTTAGACCGGTGATCAACTTTGCGCACAGAACGATCAAAATCACTTGAAAGAATCCGGCCTGGCCAACGACATGGCCGAACCGTAAAAACATGATGACACCGAGAATGGTGAGCGTGCATGGGGTGAAAACACCGCCAAAGGTTCCGAATTTGGTCCTGGGTGGTACGTCGGTCTTATTTCCCTGGTTTTTCATTTTCCTCGCATGCAGCTTTTCACAGAGACCAATTTATCTGGAAAGATGGGTTCCAGCCGAACATAGGGCGACATATAATATAAATACAATCGGTTATAACTTTCAGCATAGCATATAAAAAATATTATCGCATAGATAAAAGAAATAACCTCCCAATAGACATGGTTGCTTTTTAAAACCATCACGTACCAAAAGGAGGTTATCATGAACAACGAAGAGATTGTCAAGCGAGAGCAATATTGTCAAATTGTCCATGTATAATGCAGGTGATGGCTATAATACACTTAAGGCTCAAAACCTGTTCTATCAAAAAACGCCTTTTCCATGTCTTGATCCAAACCCGGCGGCTTTAGCATCCATTTCTGCCTGCCCTTTCGCTGGAAGGTGTAGAGTTTCCTTTCATTGCGGATGCGTGTCAGTAGATCAAGCTCATGTGGCTGATAATCCTTTTTTTGTGTGAAATTGATATAACGGGCCATCCGGAATGCAGTGATCATCTGCGCGGTGGTGAGGGCTCCTGACCATGGAAATGCAGCACTTCCGGCGCAGAGATGGGAGTCAGATTCGAAAAAAAGTTGTGTGTTCCTGAATCCCGGCAGACCCGGTACCGGATAAAACAGGGATATGCCCGTGAGCGTGGGCAGTTTGGATAAAAAGCGTATGTTTTCAATTACGGAATCGACCGTGTCCTGTTTCAGGCCGCAGATGAAATAGGTGATGGACGGGATGTTTTTGCACTTCAGGTAATAAAGGATCTCCTGCAGGTGTTTTGGATCGCCCCGGCGGTGGGAATCTCTCAGGATAGATGGGGACAGGGAGGCCATGGAAAGGTTGAACTGTCTGAAACCGAGGGCGATGAGTCTATCCAGGGTGCTGACGTCCAGCAAAAGGTAGTCCATGCCGTTTTCTGCACTGAAATCCACCCGGGGAAATCGGTTTCGGACAGCTTCCAGTATGGCAAACAAATAGTCTTTGTTCAGAAGAAGATTGTCGTCTTCAAAATTGATATGCAGGGGGACATCCTTGGGAAAAGTCTGAAGGGCCGATAAAAATGTTTCAATGGGCACGGTTCGAAAGATCCTGCCGTGTGTAAGATGGTTGGCGCAGAATTGACACTTTCGGGGACATCCCCGGCTGAGAGTCGTTGTCAGCCATTGACCTTTTTTAGTCGTCCGGTTCATTGCTATGGAAAAGTCGATGCTGTCCGGGCTGTCGAGGCAATAATCGACACTGTCATCAGGGGCCGTGTTTTCTTTTAGAAAGCTTACCAGAGACGCTTCTGCTTCACCCGTAATAACCGCATCGATACTGTCTTCTGCTTGGAAATATTCCGGGAGTACGCTGACACCGGCACCCCCGACATAAACAGGCACGGAGGGGCGTTGTTCCTTGAGATGTCCGGCAAGGGACAGGGTGTCGTCAGCATAGGCAAAGGCAAAACAGGAAAGAAAAACAGCATCGGGATTTTCAGCCAGAATGATGGTTGCACTGTCTTCAGGGGAGGGACCAAAACGCTGATATTTTGAAAAGAACGCGGTTGGACCGAATTCACCTGGAATCAGAAAGGTTTTAAGATGGGAGAGGGCCGGCAATAACGGCAGAACTTGTTTTCCCGTCTTGGGGAAATGCAGCAACCGGGTGTTCCATCCCCGGCGTCTTAGAATTGTTTCAACAATTCTTTCGCCCAGAGCCGATAGACGATGGGCGGTGGTATAGAAGTCTGAAAAGGAAGGGGTGGCAATGACGGCTTTTAATTTTTTCATATAAAATCGCTCATCTTAGGATATGATGTATTATTGCTATCATTGACAGTTATAATATACAAACCCTCTGGTGGGTCCGCCGGTAAGTCCGGTGGAAGGATAAACTTCAACCATGGTTTACTCTTTCATCTTTGGTTCAAATATAATATACTACCATGTATCATCAAAGAAGCATGTGATCATAGAATGATAAAAGAAAGCAATCAGATAGGAGATTTTATTGAGAATTAAATACGTCTACGGACTTCTCATTGCCATTGCTATCATTCAGATTGGCCTGGTGGCCTGTTCCACAGGCAACTCGGAAGCACCGGAACCCCGCGCACCCCATCCAGCCGGATATCTCCAGGACCATGGGATAGAGGCCAAAGATGATTGGTCCGGATGCCAGGTATGTCACGGTATTGATTTTAAGGGCGCTGGGAAGGCTCCCAGTTGTCTGGAATGCCATCCTGCCGGCCCTCCATTCACCATGCACACCATACCGTATACAGATGCCGCCGATCATGGGCCCGCGGCCAAGGCAGATCTTTACTATTGTCAGGAATGCCATGGTGAACCCGGGACCATACGATTTGACGGCGGCTTTTCTTCCACGGGATGTTCGGCCATTGGATGCCATCCGGAGGCAGGTGCCCATCCCGTGCGATGGCAGGGAAGCACGGACGTGACCCCGGACTACCTGTCGAGTCACCGCAACGCCGGCAGACAAAGTATCACCTGCAGCATCTGTCATGATTTTACAGAGGACCGCCCGGCACCCAATTCAGAAGCGCCCAGTTGCTTCAGTGATACCTTCAGGAATGCCGACAATGTTTTATCCGGATGCCATGCGGATGGTCCTGCCAAGCCGCACGACATTCCCTTTACAGACCCGGAGCTGCATGGGCCGGAAGCCAGGGCCGACCTGACCTATTGCCAGCAATGTCACGCAAGCCCCTCTGACGGCGGTCCGGGTAGCAATCCCCGCTTTAACCTCTTTGTCGGAGATCTGGAAGAGGGGTGTGAAGACTGTCATTCCAATCGAACCGCCCATCCCATTCCCTGGATGGGGGCCGTTGGCAACAACCATAAAGCCGCCGATAATTTCGAGGCTGCCTGTACGCTTTGTCACGGCGAGAATCTATTGGGAGCAGCCGAAGGGGGGGTTGGAACAGCCTGCAGCAGCTGCCATCTGGCCGGAGATCCCCTGGTAAACCAGAACTGCGTCAGCTGCCACAACGATCCACCCGACGCCATGGCCCTGGCTGGAAATCAGCGGCCCAACCGATCGGGGTCTCATGCGCTTCACAACGGTCTCAATTGGGTTACCGGGCAGTGCAGTGCCTGCCACAATGGCTCTGGTACCGACACTGAAGCCCATTTTGACGATGATATGCCGGCCGATGTAGCCATATCCAATACCTACCGTGCTGAAACCGGTGGGTTCAGCTATAACATCGGCAATGCATCCTGCAGCGGGGTGAGCTGCCATGGGGGTCAATCCACCCAAAGCTGGGTCAATGGTAGCATCGATGTGAATACGGATTGTAAGCTATGCCATGAGCGTGGAAACGATCAATACAACAGTTTCAATTCCGGTGAGCACAGAAAGCACGTGGAGGGGGAAGACATATTCTGCACGGTGTGCCATGCTACCCAGAAACTGGCCACGGGCCATTTTGTGGGTCTGAATACGGCTGTGTTTGAGCAGGCTGCCAATCAGACGATTCAAGATAATTTGAATTATGTCTCCGGTGCTCGAAGCTGCGGTGTCGGAAGTATCGGAAATATCGAATGTCATGATGATGGCCGGGCATATGACTGGTTTGACGATGATTGATCGTTTCCGAAACTGTTTTGGCAAGCAATGTCAAATGACCTCTTGAACGGAAATAGCAGCACATTCCCCGTAGGTTCTGCCGTGCGGCAAGAGTTCACATGCTGCAGGATACGCTTCAATCAATAAAAAAGCCATGTATGAACCTTGACAAAAGAATACCACGATGTAGTATATATAAGGCAAAACTATGTAGATATGCAGGCAATGGCCGGACAGTGAAAAAGAATGAGGGATGGCAATATGAACGAAAAAAGATTTGCTGGTAGAACTGTCTGTAAGAGAGACGTGACATTTCTTGTGGGTGAAAGAACCTATAATGGCGCCATTGAAAATATGAGCAACTATGGTGCCAGCATCCTTGCGAAAACACCTGGTTGTGTAGAGAAGGGAATGACCATTCGTCTTGCCATATCATGCGACGATGAAGAAAACACACGGGATGCCAGTGTTGTATGGTCGGAAAAGGGTGTTTTTGGTGCAAAATTCATTTAAGAAGACAGCGCAGGGGAGGTGATAGCATGCTTAGCAAACGATTTATGCTCAGAAGGGTAGCCCACTGCAGCAATGGCTGCACAATCCAGCCCTGAGCAGGGCGTTAAAAAGGCTCAATAAAATTGGGAAACAGTATAATTATTCTACTATTTCAAGGAAATGCCGTCGTTTGGCCTTGCCGGAAGCGGCACTTAAAAGTGTCCGAATGGCCCGGGCGGTGTTTCCTTTTTTACCGATGATTTTCCCCAGGTCTGATTTGTCCACATTCAGTTTCAGTACCGTTGTATGCTCGCCATGGATTTCATCAACCGACACAACTTCGGGTTTATCGACCAGCGCCTGCGCAATTTTAGTGATGAGTTCTTTCATGACATGATCCCCCTTGCCAATTCACCTGTTTCGATCGGATCCGGACCTAACAGGTCCGAATGGATATGAACGAACCATACCCTATGATAACCGGAATCAGAAAACATGCAATAAAAAAAATGCAATGGGCGTGACAAAGCCTGAATTAAAATTAAATAAGCATTCTCTATCAAGGAAGCAGCCAGATTCCAGGGAAGGCATGTGGCAAGTATTGCATCCAAGCTGTCATCTTGAACCCTAACAACGAGCGTATCGAAAATAGACAGAATTTCTTACGAAAAAACCGGTTACGTGTCATGGAGGGTGCTCGCTAACGTGGAACGTGCATGAGCGGCAATGCCGCGTCAGATAACATCGCTGGGCGATGTTATTCCGATTTGATTCAGAAGATCCCGGGTTTTGATGTTCAGGTCGTAGGTGTCGGCGTCGGCAGCCGATACCCACCTGGCGTCTATGGCGTCGTCCCCGGGACTGGGTTCACCTGCCAGGTATTCAGCCATGAAATCGAAGATGGCGTAGTGAAACCGAATTCTGCCGTCTGGGTCGGGCTGAATTGTTTCAAAGAAATATACCAGTTCCCCTGGGCGGATGGAGACACAGGTCTCTTCCATAACCTCCCTTGTCACTGCTTCACGCATGGTTTCCCCTAATTCGACACGCCCGCCGGGTATGGCCCATTCTCCTCTGGCCGGTTCTTTACCCCGACGAATCAGCAATATGCGGTTTTGGTGCATCACCACCGCACCGACGGCAATGACAGGCTGTTGGGGATACTTACCGGACACCATGTTATCAGCTCCTTTTTCAAAAGATGGCCCGTCGGGCGCATAAAAATTATAAACCATCCGAAACATACCTATGATAACGCCTATAAACGTCAGAGAGACAGCTATGACACGAAAAAGTGATAACAAAATTATCTCAGTTTTGCACCCCATTTGTTTTTAATATAAGGATCGTCAAAACAGTTTGAAAAAGAGAGTTGCTGCTTGAGACTTTTTTCAGTAAAGTAATATTTTTATATCTGCTTCAACTTGGAATCGAAAGGAGACACTGCATGAACAAAAAGATCTTGATCGCATTTGACGACTCGGAAAATGCCCAGAGGGCCGTGAACGCGGTAGCGGAAATATTTACCAGGGATTCGCATATCACCCTGTACAGCGTTGCCATGGATACGAAGGCCCTGTGTAAAATGAACAGTCCTGCGCTGACCCCTTATTTTAAATCCCAACAGAGTGCATTTTGCACCATGGAGGATAAAAAGAAGGAGCTTGTGGAGACCGCCATGCAGCAGGCCAAAGAAACACTCATCAATAAAGGTTTCAAGGAAACGAACATCGACACCAAACACGAGGACCTGCAAGAGGGGGTTGCGAGAGATATCATTCACGAGGCTGAAGACGGCTATGATGTTGTGGTTATCGGCAGGGGGGGGACTTCCGGAATAAGGGATTTCTTTTTTGGGAGCACCTCGCAAAAGGTTCTCAATGCGGCCAGGGATGTTTCGGTCTTCATCATAAAGTAGCGCTATTGAAAGAACTTTGCGGTTAGGGTAAACCTGGATTCTTGACGAGTTGCAGGGAATTTGTTCACTTTTGATGCGCAGGCGCCTAAAATATTTACAAGAGTCTGTTTTTACCCATGTTTTTGGCCTGCTGAACGGCCTCGTCTGCGGTTTGGAGCAGGGATATTACGCTGTCTGCTTCTTCCGGGAAAGAGGACAGACCGCCACTGATGGTGAGGCGGATGTTGGTTTTGTTCCAATTTATGGTCATGGCTTCCACTTTTTTTCGAATTCGTTCACCCATAGCCCGGGCACTCTCTTTGCTTGTTTCCGGCAACAACAAAAGCAATTCTTCTCCACCATATCGTCCGGCTAAATCTTCCAGACGTTTTTCCGTGAGGAGGGCTTTGGCAACCATTCTCAAGGCTTGGTCACCGGCCAGGTGCCCATGGGTATCATTGATGCGTTTAAAATTATCGAGGTCGAAGAATATTAGGGAAAGCGCCTCATGGTGACGGCTGGCGCGGTTGAGTTCGAGATTCAGAACGTCCTCAAGAGCCTGCCGGTTGAGAAGACCGGTGAGACCGTCATATTTACTCTCCTTGAGGGTTTTTTGTCAAGATACGAATCCTGTTTTCAAGCTAAGAAAGCCTTGTATCATTTCATGGAATGCTCGGCTTAGATAGTGTCCATCCACAAATGGTCTTTTCACGCCCTGCCGGTGTTGGGCGCCATGATTTAACGCCTCAAAATAGCGCGCTATTCCTCCGGGTTAAATCTGACGCCCGCCTTGTCAGAACGCGAAAATCCCTATTTCTGGACGGACACTAGATAACACGTTCCGTCAGTCTTTTTTCGCCGAAACGCATGGGCAGGATCAGTGCCAGCGCGCAAATCACCAGGGCCAGCAAAAAGGATCCAGTGATCCAGACCCATTCCAGAATGGACAATGGTCGCTGATGAAAATTCGCCATGAACAGGTTATAGACGGGACCGGCCTCCAGTATGATGATTCCACCAATAAACACAGCACACAAAATCATGAAAAGCAGTCCGCCAAAACTTGTAACCGACTGGGCCGGGTTTTCCGCTTTGAAATTCGGGTAAGCCGACCCGAGCCCGATGCCGATGCCCACCACACCGGGAACCATAAAAAAAATCGTTGTGGTGGATAGAATCATCATAAAAGGTGTTACATTTAAAAAGATATTTGTGGCTACGATGAGAATTTCCGTCAGGATGAGGAGGGGCAGCAGATAGATAAAAAATTTCACCCACAAAAAATGTTTCAGGGAGATGGGTGACGATCTGACAATCCAGAAAGCTTCGTTCTCGTTACTGATGGCCGGGTATACAAAACGACCGGCGATGGCAATCAAAACAAAGGATGCCAGACCTACATTTAGAAAGGACAGCAGATTCTGCAAGTATACGGTTTTTATGGGAGCTTTTTCAAGGGGAAGCGCCTTGAAATTAAAAACATAAATCAACACCAGGCCACCGATGAGAAATATCTGGGACCATTGGGTCTGGTCTCGGAAAAACGATTTGATTTCCTTGACCACAAATGCTTTCAGAGGTAACGGCAGAAAGCGGAAAATTCTGTCACCCGATATTTTATGTTTCAACAGCCTGGTCGGTGACGTCTGGGCCTTGGACAATCCTGCCAGATAGAGTCGATCGGCCATGGTGATCATCAGAAACAGCATCATGCCTACACATGACCATGAAAGACCCATATGAAAAAGGGTTTCAGAAATGGATCCATTGATTGCGGCTTGAATGCTGTCAAATGCCCAGGTGCTGGGAAGATAAGGCAGATTCGGTGTTTTAAGCGCCGAGAGATACATCAGCACCGTTGAAAAGACTTCCGGATTGACCATTCTTTCGGGTCGCAATAGACGGAAAGCGATAAAAAGAATAATAAAAAGCAGCAGACCCAGGAAGACGAAAAGATTTCGGATACGATTGGCCGGTATCAAGACAACGGCGGAAACCACGACCATGGTGCTCAAGCAGGAGGCGATGACAGCCAGGGAGAGGATTGCCGACCCAACGATGACGTAATAAAACAGACCCGCATTGAATACGATGCCGTAGGCCAGAAAAACAGGTAGCAGATAGATGACAACCATCCAGGAGCTGTCCAGTGTACTTTCGATCCATCTGGCCAGAAAGATTCGGTAAGTGGAAACGGGCAAGGCGTTTACCAGATTTAGATCTTTGCTCAAAAAAAGTTTGGAAAGGGATGTGAGAATACTACTGAAAATGAGCAGAGACAAAAGCGTGATCAGTATCATGGACAAAAGCTTGAATGCAAGAAGATGGCCCAGTTCTTCAACGCCTTTAAAATAATGCAGAACCCGAAATGACACCGCAAAGATACCGCCCCAAAAAGCGAATCCAAGGCCACCAAACAGCAGCAGTTTCATGAAACCGCCCTGTTTTTTTCCCCGCCAAAATGAGGCGTTTTTAAAACTCAAGAGTCTGGGTCTTATAAGGGTTAAGATGTCATTCATAGGATATTCGCCTGTATAGTGGTTTTGTCCACAATTCGTGCGGATAAAAGGGTTAAAGCAATAATTGGTCTGCAGGTGTCATTAGCACTGCGTGCGTCATTTGTCCTTCGGACGACATTTGCCCTAGGGCGTTATTCATTGTAGTTCATAGCTGATAGCTCGTGGTTTTCCTAAAACCTAAAACGTAACACCTGAAACTATCTATAAATGACACGAAGCAAATGACAGCCGTCGCTAAATAGCCGCATTCGTCAATTTGAGAAACACATCCTCCAGGTCAGCATCGGTGGCATGCGCGTCCTGTTTCAATTTTTCCGGGGATCCGATTGCAATCAGAGTGCCTTTGTTGATAATGCCCACGCGATGGCACAGATCCTCCGCTACCTGTAGGGTATGCGTAGAGATAAAAACAGTGGTGCCGTTTTCGGACAGATGCTTGAAAAGGTCCTTGACCAGTTTTATACCCAGGGGATCGAGTCCGACCATGGGCTCATCGACAATGATGACCTCTGGTTCGTGCAGAAGGGCCGAGGCCATGATTAAACGCTGCTTCATCCCGTGGGAGTAGGACTCGATGAGCTCGTCCGACCAGTCTGAAAGGGAAAACAGTTCCAGCTTTTCAGGCGCTTTCTTCTGGAAATCATGGGAATCCATCCGATAAAGATCGGCAATGAATTTTAAAAATTCCATACCGGTGAGTTTTTCATAAAGGTATGGTCGGTCGGGAATAAATCCGATCTTGCGTTTGGCCGCTTCCGGGTTTTCGGCCATGACGATATCGCATATTCGGATGTCTCCGACGGTCGGCACCAGAATACCCCCGATCATTTTGATGGTCGTTGTTTTGCCGGCGCCGTTTGGTCCGATAAACCCGAAAATTTCACCCTGGGTGATGTGGATGTTCAGATCGTTGACCGCAACGACATCACCATAGCGTTTGGTGAGCTTATTTAGTTCTATCATGTGCTGATGTTCCATTCAGGATCCTGATTTTCACATTTCCGATGAGGCCCAATATGTCGAGCTGGTCTTTCTGCATGCCGCTGACAAGTCGAATGTGGGTGACATCGGCCGGTATCTGGTCAAACAGGGCATCGACAGTGATCCATCTGCCGATATAAATGCTGTTCCATGCATGATAAAAGAAACGTTTTCGCAGAAAGACCACACCGGCTTCGATTCTGGTGGGGATCCCGGCAGCTCTTGCCATGGCTGCAAAGAGCACCGCATGCTCATTGCAGTCTCCTACGCGGTTTTCAAGGGTTGACAGGGCATCCGGGAGAGATATGACCGGGCGCTTTTTGATATGTGCCTGCATCCAGGTAACCAGTTTGCGCGCTTTTTCAAGGGGAGGATCCTTCTCGGCAGCAAGATCGGATACCAGTTTTTGAATGGCAGGGTGATCCGATTGAATAAAAGGGCTGGGCCCCAGAAAGGTCAGGAGATCCTCCGTGGGAACTGGGAGAGGATCCTGTTGGGGAAGATCGTCCAAGGACTCCTTTTTTATCGAGAGAACCGGGGAATGATAGGTCTGTCTGCCACCCTGAAGCTGGTCTGCTAAATTGCCCGAACCCGTTATCTCGAATTGCATTTGTTTCAGTTCGTCTGGATTGTCAATATCGATGTTAGCCGGAATCGAAGCGGCTTCTGTGAGATCCTGACTCGACTGGATGGGAAGACCGTACATGGCATCTTCACGGGATGTTTTCTCAAGGATGATCCCCAGCATGCCCTTTTCCCTTAGAAGATCTCCTTTTTCATCCACCCACGCCAGCTGGGTGGCGCCTTTGAATTTAAGTGAAATTTTGGTCGCTTTTTTCACCTGCCCCATGATGGTGATGTCTTCTTCTTCCAGGACGTGGAGCAGAACCGATTCCTGCCCCATGGCAATGGGATCGAAGATTTTCAATGAGAGCTGGTCTCCCGGTTCTAATTTGCCGGCGCTGGCCGCCTGGACAATGCCGGATGTGAAATAGATGTTGTCGGTCAGGTTCAATTGGTAGGTCTGTTTTGCACCGGCACTCTGGGTGCTCAACGCTAAGTTTTTGTCGGTTATGGTGCCCTTGGCAGAGAAATTGAAACGTCCAGAGGCGATTTTGAATTCAAAGGACTTTAACGAGAAATCCGTGTGGAGGATGCCGCTGGTATTGAGACCGATATCCTGAATCATCCCCATGGTGTTGATTCTCATAAACAGGGTTTCGTTGAAACGATACCCCTGGTCCAGACGTGCATATCGTGAGTGGGAAAAGCCGATCTTGTTCTGGCCCTGGAAGATATTCATCCAGGTATCCCGATCCACAACAATTTCCGATGATGATATGTCGGTAATTTCCGTCCGGGCCGGCGGGCTGTCAAATAAGCCCATACGGGTGAAGAGAAGAGACAGAAAAATAATACCGAAAAGAGCGCTAAAAAAGATCGGAAATTGTTTTTTTTTGTGTTTCATGGCACCAGAATTAAACGAATGGTTTGCTGTTGCGGTTCAGGAATCTATTGGCCGATGCCTGGAATGCAATTGCCTTGACATTTGTTTTATTGGGGCTTAATTTAAATGGATATGGATGTTTAAACTGCAAACGACCCTGTGTTGGATGATGCCAGGAAAGGAAACCCATGAAAGAAACCATTATACTATTTATCATTGTAGGTGTCTGGATATTGCTTCAGGCGTATATCCTCCCCAAATTCGGTATATCGACCTGAGTACGTAATGCTTGCCAGGTGGCAAGCAAACCGTCGGAAGTTAATCCCCAGGATAGCGATAACAAATGATCCGCCAGAGACAGCGTCTCTGACGGATCGTAATTTCATAAAATCGTTACATGATTTTATCGGCTTAGCAAATGCTCGGATCATATAGTTTTCTGTCCTTGAATTCCGCCTGCTTGGCATCGTTCCATTGGGCAACGGGTCGCAGATATCCCACCACTCTGCTGTAGACCTCACAATCCTGATAATCCCTCAGAACCGGATCTTTTTCAAAACAGGTGTCACACTTGATCATGAACTTATTGGCGGCAGGTTCGTAAACGCTTCCCCCATGGATATGGATACCGTCTTCTTTTGGTGTCGCCGTTACCTGGGCTTCGTTCTTACAATCGTGGCAGGCCCCGGCCCATGCCAGGACATCTTTTTCGACATTGTTTTCCAGTAGTTCGTGAAGTCTTTTGATTGTCATTGTAGCCATAAACATCCTCCATTTTATTTCGCATTCTGTTGGTAGAAACTATCGTTGTTTATAAATAAAACCCGGGTTGGAACCCGGCGTATATTTGCATGGTTGGTGTGCAAACGTTCGATTGAGAAAGAACCGGGAGACAAAGATCTCATCTGAGAATAAAAGACTATAGCGCCAGATATATAGTGTGTCAAGAACAACGTGGTACTATATGTGGTATTTTTTTAAGAAGTTTAGGAAGAAGATATTATTTCAAGAATTAACGCCGTAGATGCGGCATCCGACAAATTCAGGTATTTCCATGGCTTTGAAGGGCAGGGAGCTGATATGGTTGTAGAGGCCGCGCCGGACAATATCTTCGGGGTGTTCGAACTGCGTGTCCATTGTAAAGGACTTTTCATCAAGTGAAGAAAATGGTAGGACGGCGATAGATTCAGCTTGTGGATGGCATCAATAGAAAAGACATGCGAGGAAACTGCCATGGCGATAATGGGAAAGTATAATTCGATTACGGATGTAGACGGGATAATGGCCGGGAATTACACGGATAAAGCGGCTGCCAGTGGTGTAACGGTTATTTTGTGTAAGGAGGGGGCTGTTGCCGGGGTTGATGTTCGGGGGGCTGCTCCCGGTACCCGTGAAACCGATCTTCTGGATCCCGTCAACCTGGTGGAAGAGGTACAGGCGGTGGTTCTTTCCGGTGGGTCGGCTTATGGCCTAGTGGCTGTTGACGGGGTTGTTCGTTGGCTGGCAGATAGAAAACTCGGGTTTCCCATGGATGAAAAACATGTGGTGCCAATTGTGCCGGCCGCAGTATTGTGTGATCTGGGGCGGGGTGCTGATTTTGTTCCTCCGATTCAGGCAGACTGGGGTGCCAAGGCATGTGACGCCGCTGACAGAGGTCCTCTACCCCAAGGTTGTGTGGGCGCTGGTACCGGTGCGGTATCCGGAGCCATTAAGGGTGGCTTGGGATCAGCAAGTCTTGTGCTGCCCGCGGGACTTACTGTGGCGGCTGTTGCAGCTGTCAATTCGTTCGGTTCGGTGGTTAACCCGCAAACGGGTATGCTATGGGAACGGGAGTTGGAAGTGAATCATGAGTATGGTGAGCAGGGCAAGAGACGGGTTCAAGTACCCCAACAAGTGGCGGCACCGCCGATTGCCAACACCACCATTGGCCTTGTTGCCACCGATGCAAAAATTACCAAGACCCAGGCCAAAAAAATCGCACAGATGGCACATGATGGTCTGGCACGAGCCGTCCGGCCAGCGCACACCATGTTTGACGGGGATACCATTTTTTGTCTTGCAACGGGCAGAACAGCATTGCCCGATACCCAGGGGCTTCTGGCCGGTCACAAGGCCCAGGCCATGAACGATATCGGGCATGCTGCAGCCGAATGCATGTCCAGAGCCATCATTCATGGTATGTTGGCTGCTGAAACTCTCGGGGACTATCCGGCATTTAGGGATCTGCCAGACAAGAGCTGTAAGCAATAAGCTATAAGCGATAAGCGGGCTTAGGGCTCATGGCTTACAGCTTACAGCTTCTAACTTATCCCCTTGAATCTCATCGAAAAATACCCTATAGTCCATCGACCATTATCAAAAGATTGCTGATGCGGTGTGGATGGTTCACCATCAGAGCCCATGAGGAGACCCCATGAAGAAAATGCTATTTTTCGTTCTGTCGCTGGCTTTTATTTTTCCTGTGTTGCATGCCCAAGCCGCAAGTCCCCAAAAGGGAGGCAGTCTGACCGTCTGTCAGCCGGCGGAACCCCCGGGATTGGATCCGACAGCCAACACAGCGGCAGCCATCGATAGAGTGGTGTTTGCAAATATTTTCGAAGGCCTTATCAAGGTGGACAGCAACGGTCAATTTATACCCGGACTTGCCACAAAATGGTCGGTGTCATCCGACGGTCTTACCTATGACTTCAACCTTAGAAAAGGTGTGCGCTTTCATAACGGTGAACCATTTGATGGGCGGGTGGCCAAATGGAATCTTGAACGCGCCATGGGGGAAGGGACCGTCAACCCCCATCCAGAATATTTCAGAGGTATCCAGAAAATAGAGATCTTGGATGCCAATACCCTTCGCATCCGTCTTAAGGAAGTGGATGCACTGTTTATTGCCCACATGGCCGAGGGAGATGCCGTGATGCTCCCCATGAAGGCCTACGAGACCGCCAAGTCAAACCCCATTGGAACCGGACCTTTCAAATTTATTGAGTGGATGCGGGGAGACCGGGTTGAAATGCAGCGCTTTGACGGGTACTGGAATCCAAAACTGCCTTATCTGGACAAGGTGATCTTTAAATTTATCGGAGATGCCAGCGCCCAGATAGCAGCCCTCAAAGCAGGGGATATCGATGTCATCGGTTACATTGCGGCACCGGAATCGGTGATTGCGCTCTCAAAGGACCCACGGTTCAAGGTTTTTGCCGGTTCAAGTACGGGTGAAGTCATCATGTCCACCAACAATAAGGCCAAACCCTTTGATGACGTGCGTGTTCGACAGGCCATGGCCTACGCCATAGATCGACAGACAGTTGTGGACCTGGTGATGTTCGGATATGGCAAGCCTATCGGTTCGCACTGGTCCCCGTCTACCCCATATTATATTGATCTGACGGACAGGTTTCCCTATAACCCCACAAAGGCCAAAGAACTACTGGCAGCGGCGGGTTATCCGGATGGTTTTGATGCCACCATAAAATTGCCGGCTATCTACAGTTATTCAAAAAGAGCGGGCGAAGTTATTGCAGACATGCTTGGGAACGTGGGTATTCGATTAAAGATCGAAATAGTGGAATGGGGACAGTGGATTGACCGGATATTCAAGAAAAGAGAATACCAGTTGACCATGATCGGTCATGTGGAAGCATGGGATATTGGTATCTATGCCAATCCAGACTATTATTTCCAGTATGACTCCCAGGCATTCAGAGATGCCTATGCAAAGGCTCTCAAGGCACCCAATGAAGAAGAAAAAGCCAAGTGGTTTGGCAAGTGCCAAGAAATCATTGCCGATGATGCCGTCAATGGCTATCTGTTTTCGGCATCGGGATTGCCCACCATGAAAAAGCAGGTCATGGGTTGGTGGGAAAACTATCCAACCGTGGCCCTGGATTGTACCCAGGTATGGCTGAATGAGTAAAAACTTGTCTATAACCGTGGGACGATTTAATGTTGCATCTTGTGGGATGTCATACCAATGGTAGTTACAAAACAAATTCGAAGCACGAAATTCCAAATCCTAAACAATCTCCAATGACCTAAGCACGAATGCTCCAAAGAAGCTATTCAGATCGTTGTCAAAGGCCAAGTTTTGGTCATTTGAGCATTCTATATTAGAATTCATTTCGGATTTCGGTAATTGAATTTAGAGTTATTTCAATTCGATATGCCTAAATATCTCATCAAAAAAATCTTTACCCTTGGCATGCTTCTTTTTCTGGTTTCCTGGGTTGTTTTTGCGGTACTGTTTGTCTTGCCTGGTGATCCGGCCCAGATCATTCTGGGAATCAATGCGACACCAGAAACCCTGGCCAATCTGAGAAGTGAACTGGGTTTAGACCAACCTTTCTGGACCCAGTATGTAGACTGGATCAGTCGCACACTCTCAGGGGTTGGCAGTCAGTCCATCCACTATGATATGCCTGTGTTCGATTTGATCTTATCCCGCCTGGCCGTTACCGGTCCCCTGGCATTCATGGCCATGATAATCGCTGTGGCCATTTCTTTACCCCTGGGAATATTTGCCGCTCGTCACCAGAATAAGACGGGTGATATTTCGGTGATGACCTTTACCCAGATGGGGTTGGCAACACCTGAATTCTGGTTGGGGATTATGTTGATCCTCTTTTTTTCGGTGAAATTGGGATTATTTCCTGCCGGCGGATTTCCAGGGTGGCTGGCCAATTTTTGGGGATCTTTTAAATCGCTGCTCCTGCCGGCATTTGCCCTGGGCGTTGTTCGGGCAGCCATTCTCACTCGCGTAACGCGTTCATCTGTTCTGGATGTGCTGCAGGAGGATTATATTCGCACTGCCCGGGCAAAGGGACTCCGGGAAAGAACCGTTTTGTATGTGCATGCCTTGAGGAATGCCCTCATTCCCGTGCTGACTATTCTGGGTCTTCAGGTGGGGCAGTTGCTGGCGGGTGCCATCATTATTGAAAATGTTTTCTTCCTACCTGGGCTCGGGCGCCTGGTGTTTCAGGCGATTGGGCAAAGGGATTTACCGGTTGTACGAGAAATTGTCCTGTTTATGGCGGCAGCGGTGGTTATTGTACACTTTTTCGTGGACCTGGCGTATGCCGTGGTGGATCCCAGGATAAGACTAAAAAGATGAAAAAACATCTAAAAAATATCAACTTCAGATGTGGGCTTGTGTTAACAACCGTCGTTGTTTTGGCAGCCGTTGTCAGTTTATTCTGGACGCCGTATGATGCGAACCGTATGGATCCCGGTCACCGCTTGGAGGCGCCATCTTTTTACCACCTCCTGGGCACAGACCAATACGGTCGGGATATCTTGTCCAGGGTCATGGTGGGGGCGGTTAACTCCATTATTGTTGGTCTGGCAACTGTGGCCATCGGTATGGTGGCAGGTGTTGTATTGGGGTTGATTGCGGCCTACTTTGGAAAGTGGGCCGACGAATCCATTATGCGGCTGTCTGATCTACTCTTCGGATTTCCGGCCGTATTGACGGCCATCCTTATCTCTGCCATATGGGGGCCTTCCATCAGCAATGTCATGGTGGCCATAGGTATTTTTTATATTCCTGTATTTACCAGGCTCACCAGGGCCGTGGCTCTGGGTATATGGGGCCGCGAGTTTATCGAAGCGGCCCGCGCCAGCGGCGCCAGCGAATGGGCCATCACATTTCGGCATGTACTACCCAATTTATTGTCTCCCTTGATTATACAGGCCACCATCCAGTTTGCCGTTGCTGTTCTGGCCGAGGCCGGGTTGAGTTACCTGGGTCTTGGTACACAACCGCCCCATGCCTCGTGGGGGCGGATGCTCTATGAAGCACAGACATTCATGGAGATATCACCCTGGATGTGCATCTTTCCAGGCCTTGCCATTGCCTGGACAGTGCTTGGCTTCAATCTGCTTGGTGATGGTATTCGGGACAATCTGGATCCGTATATGCTTTAAGCTCTAAGCGGTAAGCGATAAGCCTTAAGCTGCTTTCAGCTTACAGCTTATCGCTTAGAGCTTAAAGCTAATAAGGTACTCAGCATGTCTTCAGCACTTCTGGAAATCCAAGATCTGACGGTATCCTTTCAGACATCGCAAGGTGTGCAAAGGGCCGTGGAGCAGGTCTCCCTTTATATAGAGGAAGGGGAGACCCTGGGGCTCGTGGGTGAATCCGGATGTGGTAAAAGTGTAACAGCCCTGAGTGTTCTTGGCCTGGTGGATAGATCTACGGGGTTAATCGAATCCGGGCGGATTTTGTTCAAAGGGAAAAATCTGCTGGATCTTAACACGGAGGCGCTGCGTCGATTACGGGGAAACGCTATTTCCATGGTTTTTCAAGAACCCATGACATCTCTCAACCCAATTCTTCCCGTGGGCAGACAGATTGCCGAACCCCTTATGACCCACCAGGGCTTGTCAAAAAGCCAGGCCTATGCTTTGGCCACAACATGGCTGGAACGGGTAAAGATACCCATGGCCAGGAAGCGCATGCAGGAGTATCCCCATCAACTTTCCGGCGGCATGCGGCAGCGTGTGATGATTGCCATGGCCATGGTTTGCAACCCCAGTCTTTTAATGGCAGACGAACCCACCACCGCGCTGGATGTGAGTACCCAAGCGCAAATACTCCACCTGATCGAGAAGCTCAAAGCAGATCTTAAGATGTCTGTGCTGTTTATAACGCATGACCTGGGTATCGTGGCCCAGACAGCCAGGCGGGTGGTGGTCATGTATGCCGGACAAGTTGTCGAGACCGCGTCTGTCACCGATATATTCGATAAGCCTGCGCATCCTTATACAAGGGGCTTGCTAAGGTCGATCCCCCGGATGCAACCATCCACAGATGGGCCCAAAAAACGGTTGCAAGAAATAAAGGGGACGCTGCCGTCTCTGGATACATTCATACCCGGCTGCAGGTTTGCAGACAGGTGTCCTGAAGTTTTTGAACCCTGTAGATTAAAGCGCCCACACCTGCTGCCGGTTCAAGGCAAGCAGCAGGCCAGGTGTTGGCTATATGCATCACACTGAATGAGTTAATATGTTTGTTGAGTTCATTGGGTTTGTTGGGTTGTTGGATCGGATACGTGTTTTTGGCTATCTACCCTCAGCGAATTCAGTTCGAGAGCTATGAGCAACTCAATAAACTCAGAATACTCAATAAACCCAATAAACCCAATAAACCCAATGAACCCAACAAACCCCATACTCGACGTTCAGGATCTCGTTAAATACTTTCCTGTGGCAGAGGGTCTCTGGTCAAAGCCAAAGGCTTGGATAAAAGCGGTTGATGGCGTATCTTTCCACGTGTATAAAGGTGAAAGCTTTGGCCTTGTGGGGGAATCCGGATGTGGAAAAACCACTCTGGGGCGTACGATTATGCGTCTTATCGAGCCCACCTCCGGGAGCATCAAGCTCAATGGCAGGGAAATTACACGCTTGAACCGAAGAGAGATGCGCGCCCTTCGCCGGGACGTGCAGATGATATTTCAAGACCCCCAAGCGAGTCTGGATCCAAGGATGAAGGTGGCATCCATTGTCACGGAGCCCCTGCGTTCTTTCCAGAAGGTTGGTCCACAGCAACTTCGTGACAGAGCGGTGAACCTGCTGGAAAAAGTCGGTCTCAATGCTAATGATCTGGACAAGTACCCCCATGCTTTTTCAGGTGGAGAGAGACAGCGTATCGGTATAGCCAGGGCGCTTTGTCTTAACCCGAGTCTGATTGTGGCCGATGAGCCGGTCAGTGCGCTCGATATGTCTATTCAGGCCCAGGTATTGAATCTTCTGGGGGATCTCAAGGCATCTTTTGGTTTTTCCAGTTTAATCATTTCCCATGATTTGAGTGTGATCAATCATATGTGCGATCGCATTGCTGTGATGTATCTGGGTGTTATCGTGGAGATGGCGCCGTCCACCATGTTCAGCCGCATACAGCACCATCCCTATACAGCGGCACTTGTTTCCGCGGTTCCCACACCAGACCCACACAAAAAGCAGTCGCCTATCACCTTGGAGGGGGAGATTCCCAGTCCTGTGGATCCGCCTTCCGGATGTTTGTTTCATACACGCTGCGCCTATTGTTTTGAGCGCTGCCGGTTGGAGCGGCCAATACTCGTTGAAATAGCAGCAGGACACACGGTGGCGTGCTGGCTGAATAAAGGACGCGGTCTTGACACGGATATTTCATGATATTTTTATATGAAAAATATCACCCTGCGGGCACTCCCTGATGGGCCCATTAACTGTGTTATCAGGAATTTGTAGTAGCAAACTACGACTGCATTCCTGACTGCCTTGTTAATGAACCCATCAGGGGCGTGAAATCTCCGTGTACACCAGAATATTTCATGATACTTTGGATTAAGGTTAATATGGATTCGTGGGTGGTATGCAGATTCTTCTCGATAGTCTAAAGAGAGAACAGGCCGACAGCTTTGGACTTGTTCTTTTATCCTCGGGGATACAACATGATATTCGGCGCAATGAAAAAGGTTGGGCCCTGTGGGTTGCAAAAGATACGTCGGAAACGGCCGAAAACCTGTTGAAAACCTACCTGGATGAGAACAAAGGCTTTAAAACCTCCAAAGAATTCCCTCGCGTAAGCTACCAAAGAACATGGTCAGGTGCCGTGGGTGTGTTGGTTCTGCTCGTTTGTCATATCGCCATTGCCCTTGCACATGACGCCGGCACCTTTCACAGGCTGTATGGATCCTCCGCACAGCATGTTGTCAATGGTGAATGGTACCGTTGTGCCACGGCACTGCTCCTTCACGCAGACAGCGTGCATCTCGTCGGAAACCTGGTGGGGATGGCAATTTTTGCCACGGGAGTCTGCTCCATCAGCGGATGGGGTGTGGGGTGGTTGCTGATTCTGGTCTCTGGCATATCCGGCAATCTCATCAATGCCTATGTTTATGGATATGGTCATAACGCCATTGGCGCTTCCACTGCCGTATTCGGTGCCCTGGGTCTTCTATCTTCCTACCAGCTCCTGAAAAAAATACGCATGTCGGGCTCCCGATTTCAGGTCTTGCTGCCCCTGGGAGCCGGTCTGGCACTCCTGGCGTTTACCGGATCATCCAGCCACACGGACATCATGGCCCATTTGTTCGGATTTTTGTCGGGGCTAGCTCTGGGTTTTGTCTATTATGGCCTGGTCCAGCACCCAAGCGGGTGGCGATATCAGTTTGGTGCGAGCATCTGTGTAACAGGGGTACTGGCGATGTCATGGATCAGCCCGATACTTTGGTTGTCATAATTGAAAAATTATCTTCTCAATTTGATTGGTTAAAAATTATAAGGTTTGCAATTTTGAAAAGTTACGCCACTTCTCTTTTCGGCCAGCAGCCCTTCAGCGGTATGACTTGTATTCAAAGGAGGTAACTCATGGCGATGGTACTATTTTGGACTCTTCACGTTCTCCTTCAAGTGGCGCTTGTCGTGAGAGTCCTTCTGCGCCAACACCGCGAACCGGCTTCGCGGATTGCCTGGCTCCTGGTCATCATTGTCATTCCAGTGCTGGGTATTCTGGGTTATCTCCTCTTGGGGGAAACGAACATCGGCCGGCGCCGTGTGGAGCGGTTGCAAAAGGTTCTGTCAAGGTTGCCGGATGTGGCTGATGCGCCTGGGATGGACATAGCGAATCTTCAGGCTAAAGTGCCGCAGCGTTTTGCACATCTATTTCAAGCAGCCAAATCGGTCAATGGATTCGATCCCGTCAGTGGAAATCGGGGGCGGTTGATGCAGGATTCGAACGCAACCATCGATCACATGGTGGCCGATATTGATGAAGCTAAAGATCACGTGCATCTGCTGTTCTATATCTGGCTGCCGGATAACAACGGCCGCAAAATGATCGAAGCACTGAAGCGGGCGGCAGCACGTGGGGTCATCTGCCGAGCCATGGTAGACACCCTGGGTTCGCACAGCATGATTCACTCACAGCACTGGCAGTCCATGCGCCAAGCTGGTGTCCGCCTGGCCTTGGCCCTGCCCATCGGCAACCTGCTGCTTCGGCCGCTGAAAGGGCGCATCGACCTGCGCAATCATCGCAAGATTGTCGTGATAGACAATAACATCACTTATTGCGGCAGTCAGAACTGTGCAGATCCAGAGTTTCGGATAAAGGCCAAGTACGCGCCATGGGTGGTGTCGATACGACTATTGTTTTCCCGGCAGTAAATGATTCATGGGTTGTGGGTGCCGCCAGCCGGAGTTACTACGACGATCTGCTATCAGCCGGTGTCCGGATATTTGAATACCAGGGCGGTCTGTTGCATACCAAATCCATGACTCTGGATGCACAAGTCACCTTGATCGGTAGTGCGAACATGGATCGGCGAAGCTTCGAGCTCAATTACGAGAACAACATTTTGTTCTGCGACCAGTTGTTGACTGCCGACATGCGAGAACGGCAGGAAAGCTATATCAGCCGATCCAAATCAGTTACCAAAGAGATGGTGGACAGTTGGACCTGGCGCCAACGGCTCTGGAACAACACCATTGCAATGCTTGGACCTGTTCTGTAGATTATAGCCAATGGTCTTGTTCATAAGAACATTCCAATTTGAACGGCGTTGAATATTGTATCATAGGCAGGTGCCATATGCTGCCAGGAATACGGCTCAACACAATGACGAAAGCTTTGCTGCCGGATGGTCTCAATCGAGAGCAGCGCTTTAGCAAGTTTTTCAACGAGTTCATCAAAATTCCCGTAAAAGATGTCAGGGTATGTTTTCTGCGAAATCAGCTCTGGATAGGTGAGACGCCTTGGCAACAGGGGGTAACAACCACAATACAGGGCTTCCACAAGACTTGCCCCAAAAAATTCCTGGCGCGAGGTCATGGGAATGATGTCGGCGCGGTGAAGCCACTGGGCATAGCTTGCAAAATTTTTTTCATAACCGTAGTGCACGATCTTGTCTTTCAGAGTCTTACGTGCTGTATCAAATATGGGATACTGTTGGCGAAAATGTTCCCCAAGAATGGCCACACAAAAGTCTAGACCCTTCTCATCGAGCTTGAACAGGGCCTGGAAAAACGTTTCGGGGTTTTTATCATATTCCCATCGATGATTCCAGAGAAGGAGCGGAGTGCCATCCGAAATCTCTTGTGGTACATGCCGACATTCAGGAGAATCAAATTTCTGAAGATCCAATCCGAGATGCAAGACGTGACTCTTGGCCTGAATGGTGGCCACCGAACTTAACTCTTGGGGTTCAGGAAACTGTCTCAGAAAACGGGGCAATTCGTCAAAAAAGGCTGTCTGATGATAGATTGAGTTGAACACCACGAGATCAGCCGCCAATGCAGAGCTGTAATTGATAAACCCATAATGGTGGTCGCGCTTTTGAAGAATATCTCTATCTTTGGGGGACCAGGGATAGCAGATCTGGTTTTCATGAAAATAGACGACCACAGGAAGATGGGCGGTCTTGTGACGTGTCAACGCCAGAAAGGTGGTGAGATCGAGCATGTCCGTGACTATCAGCAGATCCGGAAGCGTGCTGGCTGCCAAAAATTTTTGTGCCAACGTGACGGCACCGCCATGCATGCGCCACTTCCAATAGTTTCCGCTCAGACTCAGAATGTCGACGTTGTGTTGGCTATGCTGGGCATATTTCGTCGCCCAGGCGGCATGAGAACCGGTAAAAAAGGGTTCTATGAGTGTGATATTTATTGGCACAGTACCCAGCTTACTTCAATTGACTGTCTTTGCTTCCGCGTCGATTGTAGCCAACCGATGTTGCCTGCCGCGTTTCAAACTCTGATTGACATTCGACGCACAAACAGACCCCGGGAATTGCTCTACGACGAGCATCTGGAATGGTGTCTCCGCATTCCCTGCAGTGACTTAAGCTCTCACCACGAGGCAAACGTTTCCTGGCCAGTTTTACCGCGTCTTTTACACTGGCATCGATCTGATCCTGCACAGCCCCGTCACGGGCCCATCCAACAGCCATAATTTGCTCCATTATTAAAAAGCCTGGTTCTTTGGGCCAGGAGTCTTTACTCTATCATTCTGAAGTTGGTATATACAAGTATTTTCAGAGGCTAATTGTCCACGAAACCGAAGTGAGGTTGTTGGCAGGTCATCGGAGATTCGGTTTAAACCAAGGCGTGCGTCTGTCTGGCAATTTCAAGGGCTTCATCTGTGGGGATTACCAGGATTTTAACCCTGCTGTTGTCTGACTGTATTTCAGGGGTCGTGAAGGTTGCGGCCATGTTCTTTTCCGGATCCAGGACGATGCCGAGTTTGTCCAAGCCGTAGCCGCCGTTGCATACCATCTCCCGGATTTCCGGTGAATTCTCTCCGATACCAGCGGTAAAGACGATGGCATCCACACCGTTCAAGGCAGCGGTATAGGCACCGATGTACTTTCTCACCTGATACACGTACATCTGGATCGCAGCGGCAGCTCGGGTGTTGTCGCTCTTCATGGCCGAGAGGACATCCCTTGCATCGCTGCTGTGAATACCCGCCACGCCCAGAAAACCGCTCTTTCTGTTCAGCAGATGGTCGATCTGTTCGGGCTGCATATTGAGATGTGTCATCATGTGGACAACAATGGCCGGATCGATACTGCCGCAGCGGGTACCCATGACAATGCCTTCGAGAGGTGTGAATCCCATGCTGGTGTCGATACTCCGGCCGTTTTTCACGGCGGTGATACTACTGCCGTTTCCCAGGTGACAGGTGATCAATTTGAGTTCGGCAAGGGGTCGACCTAAATATGCAGCTGTTTCCCTGGCAACGAACTGATGGCTCGTGCCATGAAACCCGTATCTTCGGATGCCCTGATCTTTGTACATGGCGTAGGGCAATCCATACAGATAGGCATGCTCGGGCAGGGTGGAATGGAACGCCGTATCGAAGACAGCCACCTGCGGGAGGTCGGAGAAAATGCTTTCACATGCCTCGATTCCCTCAAGATTAGGCGGGTTGTGCAGCGGGGCTAATCTGGAATATTCTTGGATGATTTTTTTGACGTTTGGATCGATGATCACCGATGTACGTATCTTTTCCCCACCGTGCACAACTCTGTGGCCAATGGCTGACACAGCGCCTATGCTCTCAATTACACCAAATTTCTCGTGAACCAGGTATTCGATAATCATGGAGACTGCGTCCCGGACACTGGTGACACTTGCCGCTCGGGTCAGCTTTTTCCCCTGCCGGGAAGCATAGGAAATTTGTGTTCTTTCAAGACCGATCCGCTCCACGACTCCCTTGGCCAGGATTTTTTCATCCATGATTCTCAAGAGCGTGAATTTGACAGAAGAACTTCCCGAATTAATAACTAATACAGCTTTTTTTTGGGGTATGAGCATCCAGCGCCTCCAGGGCTAAATCTAAAATGGATTTTATTTATGCACCCTTTTGGGGTCGCATGTCCGTCTTGTCAATCCCTGCAATGGGAACGGGTGTTGTCATGGCGTCGCGACGGAAGGGTTCGCCCAGTTCCTGGTTTGTCATCACCTCGATGAAAGTGGTTTTACCTTCTTCCATCTGGGCCTTGATGGCCGTGTTCAGTTTGTCGGTCAGATCCTCCATGGTGGTGGCTTGAACGCCCATTAATCCGCATGCCTTTGCTATATCGGCGTAGGAGACCTTGGGATTCAACTCGGTTCCAACAAAATTGTCGTGGTACCAGAGGGTGGTGTTTCGTTTCTCGGCCCCCCACTGGTAGTTGCGGAAAATGATCATGGTGATGGCGGGCCATTCGTCACGCCCACAGGCCGTCATTTCGTTCATTGAGATACCAAAGGCCCCATCACCGGCAAAACCAACCACCGGCACCTCGGGCTTGGAGATTTTTGCACCCAGGATAGCCGGGAAGCCGTAACCGCAGGATCCGAACATGCCTGGCGCCAGGTATTTGCGGCCCTCTTCAAAGTCTGGGTAGGCATTGCCAATGGCACAGTTGTTCCCGATATCCGAGGAGATGATGGCTTCTTTGGGAAGGGCGGCCTTGATGGCACGCCAGGCCATACGGGCTGTTATTTTTTCAGGCTCACGTTTTTGGCAACGTTCATTCCAGGTGGTACCCAGGTCGTCTTCTTCATGATCCATGGTAGCCAACTCCTGGTCCCAGTCTGTCTTGGCTTTACCTACAGCTGCCTTGCGCTCTTCACGGTCCACATCACCGGCCGTGGGAGACAATTGCCCCAGAAGGGAATGGGCCACCTTTCCGGCATCCCCGACAATGCCAACCGTAATGGGTTTGGTGAGGCCAATACGGTCGGGATTGATATCCACCTGAATAATGGCTGCATTGCTTGGCCAGTATTCAATACCGTAGCATGGCAGGGTTGAGAATGGATTCAAGCGATTGCCCAAAGCCAGTACAACGTCAGCCCTGGATATAATTTTCATCCCGGCTTTTGAACCATTGTAACCCAAAGGGCCTAGAAACAGCGGATGGCTCCCCGGGAAGGCGTCATTGTGTTGATAGTTGCAACAGACCGGGGCGTCCAGGTGCTCGGCAAGCGCTATGGAGGCTTTAATAGCACCACCGATCACAACGCCACCGCCGTTCAGGATTACGGGGAATTTGGCATTGGACAAAAGCTCGGCCGCACGGGCGATGGCTTCCTCGCCACCTGCCGGACGTTCAAAGTCAATAATAGGGGGCAGCTCAATGTCAATGACCTGGGTCCAGAAGTCGCGCGGTATATTGATCTGGGCCGGTGCAGAGGCACGCTTTGCCCGCATGATGACACGATTAAGAACCTCGGCCACACGGGACGGATGAAGCACCTCTTCCTGGTAGGCAACCATGTCCTCAAACATAGCCATCTGCGGGACTTCCTGAAAACCGCCTTGCCCCATGGTCATGTTTGCGGCCTGACCGGTTATGAGCAAGAGGGGCGTGTGGTTCCAGTAGGCAGTTTTTACCGGTGTAACAAAATTTGCGATACCGGGTCCGTTCTGGCCAACCAGCATACTCATCTTGCCGGAGGCTCGGGTAAATCCGTCTGCCATCATGCCGGCGCTGAATTCATGCCCGCAATCCCAGAAAGTGATACCTGCTTTGGGAAACAGGTCGGTAACCGGCATCATGGCTGAACCGATAATACCAAACGCACTATCGATTCCATGCATCTGAAGAACTTTAATAAATGCTTCTTCGGTGGTCATTTTCATCTTGCTCATTTTTGTCTCCTTTTATCGGTTTGATGAGGTGTTTTTATTCCTGTATTGAAAATCTGGTCCTTTGGGCCAGGTCAGAGATATTTGGCTATGCCGATGGCGGTAGTTACTTAAATCCGAAGCACGAAATTCGAAATCCTAAACAATACCTAATGATCCAAATTCGAATGATCAAAACAAGACCTTGGAGACACCAGTTCATGCACTATGTTTGAATCATTTGGGCATTTGATATTTGGATTTGTTTCGTATTTCGATATTCGTATTTAGAATTTATCACACGCTGAATGTGCATAATATTAATCCCTTATAGGGTTGAATCAGTGCCGGACCCTTTGGACTAGGGTATCAACGGTATCAGGCCGGATAAAATTATCAGGATAATTGAATTTCCAGTGAACGTCTTTCAGGTAGTCTGCAGCGGATCGCCGCTTGCCTTCCCTTAGCAGCGCGATAAACACATCGTGTTCTGAAATTATCGCCTTTTTAAAACGGTCGCGGTAACTTTTGAGGGCAAACCCGAACAATCTCAACTTCAGACTGCTCACATAACTGGTCAGTTCCTGGTTGGCGGAAAGATCAAGAAAAACCCTGTGAAACAGAATATTGGTTTCGTGAAAAATTCTATTCTTGCCTTGTTTGAGCGCTTGTTCCATCGTGAGGTTATAGCGTTTCATCAGAGTGATCTTATGGTCTGAAATCTGGTGGAAAACCGTCAAAATCACCTGGGACTCTAACGCGCCGATAATTTCAAAGAGATCCAGCAGGTCTTCATACGTCAGGACATTGATGCGAACGCCCCGCTGGGGCAATATGGACACCAGACCCTGGACCTCCAATTGGGCAAGCGCTTCACGCAGGGGCGTGCGACTGACATTCAGCTTTTCGGTCAGCTTGCGCACGTTGATGAGGGAACCCGGTATCAGAGCCCCTTTTTCTATCTGGCCACTGAGATAATCGAAAATCTCCTTGCGCAGACTCCAGTTATTTTGGGTTATAATCGGTGACATGGTGTCCCTTGATTCTAACAAAGCGATAAACAAAAAGAGGGAGAGTGTAGCGTCATCTGGAAAATCCCTGTTCGACAGCGAAAAACGCGTTCTAAAGTGTCTGCAATGCCAAACAGAGCTAACAAAAACGAGATTAGGATACTAGGATCCCAGTTGTGTGTCAAGAACAAAAATAAACGACGGATCCCCATTTTTTAGAGCGGAAGAAAAAAACCAGTAAAAGAAGGGCACGACATCAGAGTAGAAAATATAGGCTTATAAAATGCGGATCATCTCCAAAAGAGTTGATCCAAACCAGGATTCAAGGATTCCAGGGGTCCAGGGTTCAAGTGAGGTGAAGTGAGGTATCGGCTAAATGCATAGAATAACAAATAGTTATTGGAAACGCAGGCGATGATATCCGGTGATTTGGATTATATGAAGACGGAAAAACTTCAGGAATTAAGAGAAAAGCCCGGGGATGGTGAGAGAATGCTAAAAGCGATGATCAAATCCCTGGAAAACAAGCACTTGAATCCTTTGTTATAAATCATACGGGGTCAGACTCTCCTGTCCATTTTCTGTGACCAGGAGGGTTTGTTCAAATTGAGCGGACAGGGAGCCGTCCCTGGTTACGGCCGTCCATTTGTCTTTCAGAATACGCAGGGATAGTTCTCCCAGATTGATCATGGGCTCGATGGTAAATACCATACCCGGTACCAGTTCAATTCCCTGGCCTTTTTTCCCGAAATGGGGAATTTGCGGATGTTCGTGGAATTCCGTGCCGATGCCGTGACCCACAAAATCCCGCACAACTGAACAGCCTTTGCTCTCGGCATAGCGCTGTATGGCATGGCCAATGTCACCCACGCTGTTTCCAGGTTTGACCATGGACATCCCTTCTTTGAGGCTCTGTCTGGCCACCTGGACAATTTTTCTGGCTTGGGGGCCGGGTGACCCGACAAAAAAGGTTTTGCTGGCATCGGCATAGTACCCATCCAGAATCGAGGTGACATCAATGTTGACGATGTCACCATCTGCCAGCCGGTAGTCTCCCGGGATGCCGTGGCAGATAACATCGTTGACCGAGACGCAGACACTCTTGGGAAATCCCCGGTAATTAAGGGGTGCGGGTATGGCGTGATTCTGGATGGTGAAGTCATGAACAAGTGTATTGATGGCTTCTGTTTTCAACCCGGGTTTGACAATGGACGCTGCAAGATCAAGGGTTTCGATAACCAGCTTCCCGGCCTTGCGGAGCCCTTCGATGTCCGGCCCCTTTTTGAGATGGATCTGGTATTCCTTTTCGTAGCGCTTTTCCAGACTTTCCCGGGGCGCAGAACCCCTGCCGATGCAGCAGCGCTTGTATTTCAAACCGCTGCCGCAGGGGCAGGGATCGTTCCTGCCGACTTTATCGAATTTCTGTTTCATTGGTTTTTCTGTTTCTCGATTTCCTCATCCCTCAGAACCCGGCGAAGGACCTTACCGACATTGGACACCGGCACCTCATCCCGGAATTCAATGACACGGGGACGTTTGTATCCGGCCATGTTTTCCTTGCAAAAAGCTGTGATTTCTTCTTCGGTTGCCGTTTCACCAGGTTTCAGTTGAATATAGGCCTTTGCAAATTCACCACTCTTGGCATCTGGAACGCCCACAACGGCGGCCAGGGCAACCTTGGGATGGGTAAACAGTACGTCTTCAACTTCTCTGGGATAGACATTAAATCCACCGACAATGATCAGGTCTTTTTTGCGGTCCGTGATCAGAATGTAACCATCTTCATCTATATGGCCGATGTCACCGGTGAGAAAATAGCGTTTCCCGTCTATTTCCCTGAAGACTTCTTTATTTGCATCGGGTTTGTTCCAATAACCCTGCATTACCTGGGGACCATGGATGGCAATCTCTCCATCTTCACCCTGGGGAAGTTCTTTTACACCCGTGTCCAGGTCAACAATTTTGACATCGGTGCTGGGTACAGGAAAACCGATGGAGCCGATTTTGCGGTCCTCTCTGCTGGTGGGGTTCGATGTGGCAACGGGAGATGTTTCGCTGAGCCCGTAGCCTTCGAAAATAACCGACCCGGTTTTATCCTCAAACTGTTTGCAGACTTCGGGTGGCAGCGGGGCACCACCGGAAAAACAGCCTATGAGGGATGTCAGGTCAAACTGGTCCAACAGCGCATGGTTGGCAAACGCCACGAAAATCGTGGGCACGGCTGGCATCAGTGTGGGGCGGTATTTCTGGACCGCTTTCAGGACGTCCGTGAATGGGGGATCACCGGCACGGGGGTCGGGGATACAAATCAGTTTACTGCCGGAACCACAGGCGGAAAGCATGGCAACGGTCAGACCAAAGCTGTGATACCAGGGTAGTACACCCAGGTAGGTGTGAAAGCCACCATGCCGGATTTTTTCCGGCGGAGCGCCAGGTTCATGGATAAGCAAGCCCCATTCACCCAGAGCCAGAACATTATGATAAAAATTGGAATGCGTGAGAGCGGCACCTTTGGGGCGGCCGGTGGTTCCGCCTGTATAGATGATCAATGCAAGATCCTTCATGGGATCGATCTCTATCACCGGGGGTTGGGGCTGGGCCGATGCCACCACATCATCAAAAAAGAGATGACCGTCCTGATAGCTTTCCGCTTTGGGAATTTTACCCAGCAGACCTCCCAGGAAGCCTTTGATCCAGGGCAGATAAGATTTGACGCTGCAGATAACCACGTTTTCCACTTTGGTGTCCTTAACAGCCTTAACGGTTGTGGGGTAAAAGAGTGGATGGTCCATACAGAAGACCATTTTGGCGCCGGCATCATTCAGCTGGTAATTCAGTTCACTGGCAGTGTAGACAGGGTTGCAGGTTACACAGACAGCACCGGCTTTGATGATACCAAAGAAGATGGCTGGATAGTGCGGCAGGTTGGGGAGAAAGATGGCGACCCGATCCCCCTTTTTGATACCCTTGGATACCAGAAAATTGGCGATTCGGTCGGCGGTATCTTTTACCTGGGCATACGTCCGGGTCGCATCGTTAAAGATTGTGTATACATTATTCGGATATTTTTCTGCAGACTCATCCAGAATATTGTACAGGGGGTTGTCGTACCCGGAAATTTCGAAGGGTACACCTTTGGGCCATTTTTCTCCGTGCCAGGGTCGGTCCGCCATAATAATCTCCTTTGCTGATGACATCATGTAGGGATTGCAGAAAATCGGATCTATCCGACTTCTATTAATTCTGGAAGAGTATAGTGAAATGTAAAAGATGTGTCAAATAAGAAAGAAGGGTCCGAGGGTTTAAGGGTGATACAAGGGTTCGAGGGTAGCTGTAAGCTATCAGCCATAAGCCGTAAGCGGCTTAAAGCTTGTTGCTTACAGCTACAACAATAAATAACGCGCGTAGCGCTAATGACGCCTGAAAGGCGAATATCGCACGAAGTGCTAATGACTGCCGAAGGCTATATCGGAATCGGTGCGATCACCTGGGACGATGCAAACATCCATGCTACCAGTGCTGCGCTGACCATGGCGCCGAGATAAATTTTTCCGGTGAGCTGAAACAACCAGGTGGAAAGAGGGATCACCACGATGAGCACCCCGACGATATGGAATAGATTGATGACAAAGGAAACAAACATACCCCCCGGTCCCACCAATGGGATAAATCCGTTCACGAACAGGGGCAGGTATTGCACGGCCATGAAAAGCAGCAACGGAAAAATCATGATCATGATATTCACTAAAGACCAGGCAAAAAAAGTCTTGATGGCTGTGGGTCTTTGCGGAGGTCTCATTTGACCGTGAAGGAAAACACCGGTCTGAAGGAAACCCACCAAAAGGAAGGGGAAATACAGAAGCAGCATCTTAAAGCGGTAGGGTGTCAGATCACTGGCAAATGGAAAGATAAAACGGTAGTCGACGATAAAAATCTGTTCCAGGATATGTTCCGTTAGATAGGCGAATCCAAATAGAACCAGGGCGAGCAGGGCGGTTTTTCCAATACGATTTCCACCCAGAGAAAAACGGTCCGGGTGAAAGGAAACACCCAGGTCGGCAAGTGACAGGTTTCCAACTGTCTTGTTTTTTTTAAACCATCTTTGAAAAATGAGGAATCCAATGACATTGATCCATACAAACCACCAGACAATGGCGTTTACCATCATCATGGGAAAAGCTTTGTCGATATGGACGACATAAATATGAATACCAAATAGGACAAAGATAAGGGGCAGGTAAAGCCACATGAGCAAACCGTTGACAGCAGCGTAGCAAAAGCATCTGGTTTTCTTACAGGCATAGTTGGTGGATGGTGCGGTCTTAAGGTCACTGAAAAAGGGGATACGGAGCAGCAAGGATCCAAGGGGTATCAGTGACCATATACCAGCTAACATGGCTACCAATGTTGCCCACTCCTTCACCGGCCATACCTGTTGATCTGGATCGATCCACAGTTCTGGGGGTGGTGACAGTGCCTGTTTCATCCACATCAGGGATTCGGCAATTGCCAATGCACTATGGGATTCCTGGATATGAATGATACGGGGCACCACCACACGACGGGCGGTACCGTCTTCAAATGCGCCATAGGTGACACTTATCTGGGGGTCTGGGTGAGAGATGACGCTGCGGGTTGCCTCTGTTTGCATCCATTCTTTTTCGATATCCCGGGTATGGGTCATACGATCGCGAAACTCGTCCCATTTTCCGATGACCATCAGCATATTTCTGGGAACACTTTTTGTCGCAGCAGCTGTATAGGCGAAACCGGTGATAACAAGGGCTTTTACCGATGGGTTTGCCATGGCCACCTGATAGGCCATTTCAGCACCCAGGCTATGTCCCATCATACCAAGGGCCTGCGTATTGATGTTTGGAAGGCTTTGAAGGAAATTCAATGCTGACAGCCCCCCGTAACTGCTGTCAAAGTTGGGGTCCAAGGGATCGTTGGGAATACCCGAATTGCCTCGGCCGATGGCATCGATGTTCAGAACCACAAAGCCCCTCCTGGCCAACTCGATACAGTAGGCATCGCCGGTTTCTCGATTGTTCTGATAGCCATGGATGTAGACGATGCCTGGGAATGTTTGCTGGTCCTGGGTGTTTTTGGGTTGAAGCAGTTTCGCCCGGACCGGTATGCCATTGAAATTCCGGTAGGTCACATTCGAGACCTGGACAGGTCCAAAATTCTTTTGTACGGCAGATGCCAGCGCCATGGCACCGACCAGTATTGCCAGGCATATGAGGAGCAGGACGGCTGGTTGACCATATGTTTTTTTTATATCCGCTTGCATCTGTCCAGACATCTTCCACTTTCGTGTCCGTGAGCTGTAAGCAATAAGCCGTTTAGAGCTTACAGCTTATGCTACTTTCTTGTTTATTGTGTTCCTTGTGTTTATTGAGTTTGTTGTGTTGCGTCCGGTAAACGGTATTTTTGCCAACCTTTATTAGTCTTTTAGCGGTTTAGACTGTTAGGCTGTTAGACGCTTTTTGCTAATGGCCCTCAGCTATCCTCCAACCCTTGTATCACCCTCGGCCCCTTGAACCCTGGATCCCTCGAGTTATTATAACCCCAAATCATCATTGATCAGGACGACTTTAACCCGGTGTTTGGGAAAGGATTTTTCTGTGATGGTCCATGTATTACATATACGGTCCGGGCTGCTGCACTCGTGACAGTAGGCTGTTTTGGTACAGGGTGTCTTCTTGTCAAGACGCATGGCGTTGGCAGGGGCAGCCAAATCTTTCACACGTGCCATGGCATCTTCAATTTCCGGTACGATCTTGTTGCGGCCCACCAGTATGATGACATGTTTTGGTCCAAATGTAATTGCGCCAACCCGGTTGCCAATCATGTCAAGGTTTACCAGCTGTCCGTCTTCGGTAATAGCATTGGTTCCGGTAATAAATAGGTCCACCAGCAGGGATGCCCGTTTCCGTTCCATCAATTCTGATTTTGAAAGAGACAGGTCGATGGCATCCACAACTTCCATTTTTTTGCTATCCTTGAGCGTCTTATACAAACCTGTTGCAACAAAGGTCATGGAGCCGCCCCAGGATATGCTTTGGGGCTTTAATTGGGGTATGATTGTTTCTAGGACAAGGGTCTTGGCATGCGACATACTATCGGCGATGCTAACATCGAAATTGTTGGATTCCAACTGCTCTTTTAGGTCATTTAGTTTTATTTTCCAATACATATCAATCGGTTGATCCATGGGATGCCTCCTATACTTTTGCGAAATGTTACAAGATTGTCGGTTTTATTAAGTTTTGGTTCCCTAACTGTAAAAATCTATTTCTTTCCTGAGTGCGTAAATTCTTCCAATATCACCCGATAAAGTTTTTCACCGATAGCGAGGCCGATGTCGATGAATTGAGGGCCGTATCGTTGTCCTGCCCGGGTACGGAAAGTATGTTTGATTCTTTCGAGGCCTTTCATTCCTTTGGGGTAGTGTGCGATAAATTTTTCCAGTGGCGGATTCATGAAGGAGACCATCTCCCAGAGGGTATCCGTAAAATTGTCCGGCCCCCATCGAAACTTATCGGCATCGTAGAGGCAGTCCGATATGAGTTTTCCTGCGGGTGACTCAATCTCTTCTATATGTTTAAAAGCTTCATGATTTCGTATGGCAAGGCAGATATCCGCCACCTCTCTGGATGACAGGGGAAAATCCTGGAGGAGCTTTTTGGTAAAAGCGGCTCCTTTGATGGCATGATCCTTCTTTTTCCGCCGAATATCGTGCAGCAGTCCCGCGCATTGGACCAGGAGGACATATCGGGTGATGGTTTGCTTGGGAAGCGGTGTTCGTTGCCCTTCAATCAAAGCCAGAGAGCCGGCTTCCAGGCTGACTTTTACGGAATGCCGAAGACCATGGCCGAAGTCGTCTTCGAGGTGTTCGGTAACGATGGCCTTGAGATCGGAAATGAGCTCGTCTTTCTCCATCAACCGGCCAGACAAGGCAATGGCATCGGCTTCTTTCTTATAAAAGTCGGGTGTGGGGAATTTGGAGACAATCTCACGGGCTCTGGTCTGGATCCTTGTGTAAATCGTCTCCATATCTCAAATCAGACATTCTGGTGCAAGGATAAGGGCGATCCGCAGACTTTCCATTTGCCGTTTTCCTTGACGATTTCCAGGGTTTCATGGAATGGATAGGTTCCACCGATGTGAAACAACTTGGTAACCAATGCAAAAATCGGATTGATGGCGGTTCTTCTCTTGGCTGAAATGGAAACCGTGGCCTCTGAATCGCTAATATACGTGGTGTGTGTCATGACATAGTAGAGCTTGCCCTTGAGGTAAATTTTATCAAATCCTCGATCTCCTGCCTGTTTGGTCATGTCGTAGACATACTGCGCCACCGTGTCGATATCATCGACTGTTTTGCTGTCTTCGCATAAATAGTTTCCCATGGACGGGTCTATTTTTAAATAAGCCTCTGCAAAGGCGACGGCTGTTTTATAGGGTTTGTTAATACAATCGAGCGGGATCAGCAGTACTTGAACGATAAGTCCAATACAAATCACCACAAGCAGTGGACCATACTTGCTCACATCTGGCATTGATCTTTCCTCCTTTTAAAACAAAAAAATACCACCTGAAAATGCTGCCGGGGTGTTCCCGAAATGATGTCTTCTGATAGCATGTAACGTCGTGTTAGACAAGGGGTTCTTTAAGCAACAACGTTGCGCTGCTAAAATCTTTTCACGATTTTATTCAGGCTTGCTATTTCAGGCCATATTTTGTATGAACCAAACAGTAAAATTGTATCAACCCTGTTTTTAATAGTTAACGCATTGATTCTTCTGACCTGTGCGCACGCTATATCGGATGGCAATCACCAGGGATTGCAACGTTATCCTGCCTCGAAATGCAACCAAAGTTAAGCAATAGAATGCGATGATCAGTTCAGGTGAGAATAAGGGGGACGTATGATCGACGGCAAGGCTTGGGACTGGGAGACAGGCCAAAAAAAGATCCCCATGACAGATTGGCGGGGCCGGTTTGGGTGGGTGGAAGAACCGTACGTCAGTCTGGATGGTGAAAAAGTGGCTGCCATCGTCAACACCGGTGAGGAGGCTTTCAATGTTTGCGTGAACGGTGATACTTGGGAAAGCGATTTTGACAAGATATGGCATCTCAGGTTTTTGCCGGACGGATGCTTGACCGCGCTGGTGTCCGAGCAGGGCGAATGGACTGTTGCTGTGGACGGATCCTCCTGGGAAAATATGTTCGGATATGTATGGAACCCCCTATACAGCCGGACCAATGGCCATATTGCCGTGGCGGTTCAGCAGGACATGCGTTACTGTATGGCATTGGACGGAAAACCCTGGAACGAAACCTATGCCAATATAACCTATTTTGCCTTGAGCGACTGTGGAACGAAAACCGCGGGAGCCGTCCAGGTTGTGGATGCCGATTCAGGTGAAATTCATAAATTCAAACAGGGAACCTTTTCAGCAGCTCTGCAGGGAGAAGCCTGGGATACGACATTTGTCAATGTCTGGAACCTGACCATCAGTCCGGATGGCGAACATCTGGCTGCAGAAGTTCGACAAAGTCTATATGATTATACCATTGCCGTTGATGGCCGGGCCTGGGATCGCGTGTATACCTGTGTTTGGGAACCTGTTTTTCATCCCACAAAGCATCATGTGGTGGCACCGGTTCGTGTGGGTGGACACTGGATGCTGGCTCAGGATGGCGAAATTTTATGGGACCGGCCTTTTGTTCAATTGTGGCACCAGATGTTCAGCCCTGAGGGAGATCGGATAGCTGCTGTGGTGGCAGCCGGATATGGCCGCTGGACAGTTGCCATTGATGGCTTGCCATGGAAACAGAGTTTCAAGGATATGGTCACAGATGCTGTATTCAGCCCCAATGGCAAACGGGTGGGGGCCCTGGCCAAGGAGGGCCGGAGCTGGTATGTGGTATTGGATGGCATCCCCTGGTCCAACACGTTTGATATGGCATGGCAGCCTGTTTTCAGTCCTGATGGGGAACATATGGCTGCAAAGATCGAAAAGAATGGAAAGTTCGCCGTGGCGCTGGATGATCACCTGGGTCCCCATATATGTGATGCAGCCTGGGACCCGATTTTCAGTCCGGAGGGTGACAAGATACTTCTCAGATTCATCGAAGACAACACCTATTACCGGCAGGTGGTACCTGTCGGTGAATTCGCGCGATAAGGGGAGGGGATCATGCACGAATTATATGGATTGTTGACCGGTCCGTTGGCCTGGGCAGCGTTCTTCATTTTCATCGGTGGCAGCTTGTATCGTCTGGCAGCGATGCTGATCCTCGTACACAAGAAAGAAAAATTTATTTTTACGTATATGAGCTGGAAATATAGTTTTCGCTCTATCCTACACTGGATTATCCCATTTGCCGCGACGAATTGGAAAAAGCACCCGGTCTTGACCATTGTGACATTTGCCTTTCATATCTGTCTTTTCCTGACGCCTTTTTTTCTCCTGGCGCATATTGTTTTGTGGGATGAAGCCTGGCATATCAGCTGGTGGTCGCTCCCGGACAGTCTTGCCGACATGATGACCCTGGTGGTCGTGGGAGCCTGTGTCTTTTATTTGATTCGAAGGATATCGCTGCCGGAGGTTCAATATGTCACATCTGCTTCAGATTATGTGATTCTGCTTATTGTTGCTGCGCCGTTCGTGACCGGATTTGTCGCCTATCATCAGTGGTTCAACTATCCGCTGTTTCTCAATCTCCATATTCTATCAGGAGAAATCATGCTGGCCGCCATCCCGTTTACAAGACTGAGTCATATGATATTCTCCCCGTTTACACGGGCGTATATGGGATCGGAATTCGGCGCTGTCAGACATGCAAAGGATTGGTGATTTTCACATGCCCAAAATGACCCTCGGAGGCACCCGATATGACTGAAGCCGCTAAAAAGGAAACGCCCAAGGGACTGGACCAGGGCATCGAGGTTGGTGCGTCCAGCCTCACGGATGAGAAAATAGAAGAGGTCATCAAGAGTGTCCTTGAAAATGAAACCGGGGCACGTCTCAAGACCTATGTAGACACCTGTATCCATTGCGGGTTGTGTTCGGAGGCATGTCATTACTATTTGTCCCATGACAACGATCCGCGTTATTCTCCTGTGGGAAAAGTCAAACAGACCATGTGGGAGATGCTCAGAAAAAAAGGAAAGGTGTCACCGGAATTCATCAAAAAGGCCGCCGTGATAAGTCACACGGAATGCAATCTCTGCAAACGGTGTGCAATGTACTGCCCCTTCGGCATTGATATCGCCTACATCATGAGCGTCGTCAGACGGATCATTCATCGACTGGGGGTTACACCCCTTTATATCCAGGATACGGCTCACAGCCATGCTGTCACCATGAATCAGATGTGGGTCAAGGGGGATGAATGGCCCGATACACTTCAGTGGCAGGAGGAAGAAGCCCAGGCTGAAATACCCTGCTTACGGATTCCTCTGGATAAGGAGGGGGCGGATATCATGTATTCTGTTATTGCCCCTGAGCCGAAGTTTCAGGCCCAGCTGATATATCAGGCGGCCGTGATTATGGACGTGGCCGGTGTCGACTGGACCATGCCCTCGGGAATCGGATGGGACAACAGTGATATGGCCATGTTTACCGGTGACAATGAAATCATGGGTCGTATCAAGCGGACGCACTATGAGGCAGCCTCACGGCTGAAAGTAAAACGGATCGTTATGGGCGAATGCGGGCACGCCTTCCGATCGGTCTATGACATGGGAAACCGGTGGCTCGGATGGAGAGAACCACCCATACCCATCGTACACGCCATCGAGTTCTATTATGAACTGCTAAAATCAGGCAAAATCAAGATTGCCAAGAAATATGACCAGCCCGTCACGCTTCACGACCCATGCAATGTAGTGAGAGGCGGCGGCCTCCATGAAAAAGCTCGGTACGTGATCAGAGCTATTTGTGAAGAACTGATTGAGATGCATCCCAATCGGGAGCACAATTACTGCTGTGCCGCCGGAGGCGGCGTGATTAACTGTGGGCCGCCCTACAAAATGACCCGTGTCCAGGGAAATAAAGTCAAGGCAGAACAGTTGTTTGCCGCGAAGGCCAAGGGCGCCAAGATCCTGGTTACCCCTTGTCACAACTGCCACAGCGGACTGGAGGATATTGTTCATCACTATGAAGTCGGTCTGGGTCTCAAGTTTATCAGTGATATACTATACGAGGTAATGGAAAAACCGAAATAGCGAGCACATTCCCCGTAGCTTGCTGCGGGGTTAGCGAGCGAATCTAAATTAGATAGAATTCCTTACGATCGAAGGTGCCTGCTAGCTTGATATGAAGTTCTTCAATTGCTCAAGCAAGGGTAGTTTCGATCAACAACATCCAATTCAGTTTACGGATTGGCTGAGGAGAAATAGGATGAGGAAACGTGGTGTCGGCCTATTGACGGTCCTATTACTGACGGTGTTTCTTCTGGTAGCAGCCTACTCTCAGGAAGAAATGGTTGTCGTGGATAACAGTTCATTTCCCAATCCTGAAAGAACGGCGTCGGTTTTCAATCATGAGGAACATAACGAAGTGGCTGAAATCGATGAATGCAACGAGTGTCACCATGTCTATGAAGACGGCGTCAAGCTTGAAGACGAATCTTCGGAAGACATGTTGTGCTCCGACTGCCACGACATAGAAGTATCCGACGACCAGCCCTCCTTGATGCAGGCCTTTCATGCAAACTGCAAGGGCTGCCACTTGTCTGAAAAGAAAGGCCCTGTCATGTGCGGTGAGTGCCACCGGAAGGAATAGGTTGATTGAGTTTGTTGCGTTTATTGGGTTCATTGAGTTGATGAAACAAAAATTAGTGACCCGATACCGACGGCCTTAAGCAACACAATAAACCCAAAGAACATAATGAACAAAGCATTTACGTTTGGAGGGTGATATAAGGGTGTGAGGGCCGCTGAAAGAAATCGGCTAACGGCAACGAACAGCCTACAGTCTAAACCCCTAAAAGGCTAAAAAGAATAGGGGGGTCGCGTGCGATATTTAACGTTACAAAGAGGAAAAAGAGGGGCTTACAATGGCAAAGAAAATACTGATCATAGACGATGATCCGATTATCGTAAAATATCTCCAGGCTGTCTTCAGTGACAATGGCTATCGAACCTGTACAGCATCCAGCAGTATGGAAGGCCTTGAAGTTGTGAGGAAAGAAAGACCGGATCTGATTACACTGGATCTTCAGATGCCGGGTGAATGGGGTCCCAGGTTTTACCGTAAACTGCGCAAGGAACAAGATCTTAAAGATATACCAGTGATTGTCATCAGTGGGATCGATGGTGACCATGCCGTTCAAAATGCCGTGGCCTTTGTGAGCAAACCATTTGATCCTGAAAAGATCATCGGGATCGTTAAAAATACTATCGGTTAAAATAGGCTTCTTCTCCCAATTGGGAGAAAGGATACAAGGGTCCAAGGGGGATACAAGGGTTCGAGGGTGGCTGACAGCTACAAGCGGACAGCAGCATCCCAGCTTCCAGGCCTCCTAGCATCCCAGCATACAAGGAATCCAGGGTTCAAGTGTTTGTTTCCCAGGGAGTTGATCATCGCTTTCAGCATTTGCTCGATCTCCCCGAGTGCCTCTTTTAATTCCTAAAGCTTTTCCTTCTTCAGATAGTCCAATAATTCTAAAGCAGTTAGCTGATACCTCACTTCATTTCACTCGAACCCTTGACCCCTTGACCCCTCGAACCCTTATTTTACTTGCGGGCCTTGGCGTAGCCGATGCCCTCCAGAGCATCCTCCATCTCTCCGAGAATCGTTGGATCATCGATAGTCGCCGGAACCTTAAAATCCTTGTTGTCGGCGATTTTTTGGATCGTCCCCCGCAATATTTTTCCTGACCGCGTTTTGGGCAGTCGTTTGACAACTGTGGCTTTCTTAAAGGACGCTACCGGGCCGATACGACCTCTCACGGACTGGATAACCTCTTTGATGATTTCTTCATGGTCTCTTTCAACCCCCGCGTTCAAAACCAAAAAACCTACGGGGACCTGCCCTTTGAGAGCATCTTCCACACCCAGGACGGCGCATTCAGCTACATCCGGATGGTCCGCCAGAACTTCCTCCATGGCCCCTGTTGAGAGACGGTGGCCGGCAACATTGATGATGTCATCGGTTCGTGACATGACAAAAACATACCCATCGGTATCGATAAAGCCGGCGTCGGCGGTCTTGTAGTATCCTGGAAATTCTTCCAGATAGGAGCTGATAAATCGCTCATCTTTTTTCCAGAGGGTCGGCAGGCTGCCGGGAGGAAGGGGTAGCTTGACAACCAGCGCACCGATTTCGCCATCTTTCACCTGTTGGTTCTCGGCATCCACGACTTGAACATCCCATCCCGGGGCCGGTTTTGTGGGGGAGCCTTCCTTGACCGGAAAATGATGGATGCCCATGGGGTTGGCACATATGGCCCAACCGGTTTCCGTTTGCCACCAGTGATCGATTACCGGAATGCCCAGATGCTTTTCAGCCCAGTGGAGCGTGTCCGGGTCGAGACGTTCACCCGCCAGGAAGAGGGTTTTAAAATTTGAAAGATCATACTTCTTGGTAAGCTCAGCCGTTGGGTCTTCGCGTTTGATGGCACGGAAAGCGGTGGGCGCGGTAAACATGGTTTTGACTTTGTAGTCTGATATGACACGCCAGAAAACACCTGCATCTGGTGTGCCGACCGGTTTTCCTTCAAACAGAATCGTGGTGCATCCTTTAAAGAGCGGGGCATAAATGATATAGGAGTGACCCACGACCCATCCCACATCGGAAGCGGCCCAATAGACATCACCGGCATCGATATTGTAGATATTTTTCATGCTCCACTTCAGTGCAACCACATGCCCGCCATTGTCCCGCACAACACCTTTAGGCTCGCCTGTCGTGCCTGACGTGTACAGAATATAGAGGGGGTCTGTCGCAGCCACCGGAACACAGTCGTGGGGTGTTGCTGTCGCAACGGCGTCTTTCCAGTCCAGGTCTCGGCCTGCTGCCATGTCTGCTGTCTCCATGGGGCGCTGCAGAATGACACAATTTTTTGGCTTGGAATCACTGTTTGCCATGTTGATGGCTTCATCCAGAAGCGGTTTATAAGGGATGACACGGGAAACTTCGATACCACAGGATGCTGATACAATGACCTTGGGTTTGGCGTCATTGATGCGGGTTGCCAGTTCGTTGGGTGCAAATCCGCCAAATACGACGGAGTGAACAGCCCCTATGCGCGCACAGGCCAGCATGGCAATGGCTGCTTCGGCGATCATGGGCATATAGATCAGAACCCGATCCCCTTTGTTCACATCCAGAGATGCCAGGACACCGGCAAATTTGGCGACTTCGTCCCGGAGTTCCCTGTATGTGTATTTTTTTACGGTATTGGTGACAGGGCTGTCATATATCAAGGCATACTGGTCCCCCCTGCCCTGATCTACGTGAATATCCAGTGCATTGTAACAGGTATTGATTTCTCCGCCAACAAACCAGCGGTAGAACGGTTTGTTGGTATCGTCGAGAACCTTGTCCCACTTTTTGTACCAGTGACAGTCTTCGGCTGCTTCGGCCCAGAACGCGTTGGGGTCTTCAATGGATTTTGTAAACACGGCATCGTATGGGGTTGTCATATCATCTCCTCCTTTTGTCGAGACTGGGAATGGTTTCTATCTAAAATTTAAAACGGGTTATTTGGACAAGGTAAAGGGTAAAATTGATATCTTAAAACCGCAACTTTCGGGATTGGGCGAACGCGAAATAAATAATCCCCTGGCGCTTTGCAAACTCGCCGCAAGGGCTCCTAACATCAGCGCGGTCATATGCTTAAGCAGGCCTAGTTATTAAATAACCGTGTTTTCATATAGGATTGTTCATTGTCATGCGCTGATGTAAGGTGCCCTAATTGGCTCAAACAGCGCAAACCGCCATTGGATCACCCATTTCGCTCGATTTGTGGTGAAACCCGAAAGTTGAGTTAAAAACCTTTCATCCTCATAGCGACAAGGTCGCTTTTAATAAAATCGTGTAACGATTTTATTAACATAGAGAAAACAAATCCCATGTGTCAAGAAATATGTGAATAAGATACGATTTATGAATCGCGTTTAGAAATATCACAATATAGAGCCAAGGCACTGTCTTTCAAATCCCTGGAAAACAAACACTTGAACCGAAATAGCGAGCGCATTCCCCGTAGCTTGCTGCGGGGTTAGCGAGCGAATCTAAATTAGACAGAATTCCTTACGGTCGAAGATTCCTCGTAGCTTGCTGCGAGGTTCTTCAATCCTTAAACCCTGGACCCCTTGAACCCTTTCTCCCAACGAATTGGGAGAAGAACCCATTGTCCTAACGAACAATACACGTCTCTACCCATGGGGCTGCAATGGCCTGGAATTCATTGAGGTTCGAACGTGAATAGTGACATGCTGTGTTCCGAAAATATTCAGGGGATAATACGTTCTCATTCTTGAATTGTTGCAGAGCGTAGCAGCTGGCACCCTGAATGGCCTGTGATATTTTTTTGATAATGGGTTGGTCTACAAAGGGTTTGACGCATGTCGTGCGAAACTCGTAAGACATGCCGGCGGCCATGATAAGAGCGATGCTCTCAAGAATATTGGCTGTATTCACATGGCACGAAATCTCACGAGGATAGGCTGAGGGGTCTGTTTTAATGTCCATGGCTATGTAGTCGACCGAATGGTTCCAGATAAGCTGTTTCAATATTTCAGGCCGGCTTCCATTGGTATCGAGCTTGATGGGATATCCCATTTTTTTGATGTTACCACAGAAGGTTGAAAGATCCCGGTGAAGTGTTGGTTCTCCACCCGAGATGACGACCCCGTCCAGAAATCCTTTACGTTTTTCAAGAAAATCGTAGATGCTTTCTTCTTTTAAAGCAAAGGACTGTTTGATCTGTCCCCGGACCAGGTCAGGATTATGGCAGTAGGGGCATGTGAAATTACAGCCGGATGTAAAAAGGACACAGCTGATCTTTCCGGGAAAGTCGATGAGAGACTGTTTTTGAATACCGCCGAATATCATGGTGGGTTGCCGATCAATAAAATCATTTTACGATTCTATTTTGCCACGCGTTGCTGGGGTGCTTTATCCAGGTTTACACAGGTGCCATAAGACGGGGCGAGGCCCACGGATTTGTCTGAAGATGTTGTTTCGGCCCCCATGTCCGGGTGGATTGCCTGATCAAGCGCCTTGTAAGTCTTTCGCATATTAAATTCGGCCTGCTTGCCGGGGTTCCATTGTTTGATGGGTCTTAAATACCCCACCACCCGCGAGTAAATTTCAGTTTCCTGGTTGCAGCAGTCACACATGGCTTTTTCGCCTTTCAGGTAGCCATGGGAAGGACAAATACTAAATGTGGGCGAGAGCGTAAAATAGGGCAGATGAAATTGATTGGCAATTTTGCTGATGAGGTGTTTGGTCACCGCTGTATCCTCGACCTGTTCTCCCAGATAAATATGCAGGACTGTTCCACCGGTATATTTTGTCTGAAGCCTGTCCTGGAGTTGCAGGGTTTCAAAAACATCGTCCGTATAATTGACCGGCAGTTGGGTGGAATTGGTGTAATAAGGTGCTGCGCCGGTCTGATAGTCTGCCTCGTTGGCACAAATGATTTCCGGGAAAAGTTTTTTATCCAGCATGGCCAAGCGGTAAGAAGTCCCTTCCGCCGGTGTTGCTTCAAGGTTGAAGATATCGCCTGTTTCTTCTTGAACCTCGGCAATGATATCCCGAATATAATCCATGACTTCCAGCGCAAACGCATGACCTGTTTCGCTGGCGATGTCTTCTCCCATAAAATTCAGGCATGCTTCGTTCATGCCGATGATTCCGACGGTGGAAAAATGATTCTTCCAGTATAGCCCGGAACCCTCCTTGATGTCCCTCAAATAGAACTTGGAATACGGATAGAGATTCTTGTCGGTAAACCGTTCAAGAACTTTTCGTTTGATGGCAAGGCTCTCGATGGCGAGAAGAATGTTTTCATGGATGGTCTGGAAGAATTCGGTCTTATTCTCTGCTGAAACACCAATCCTCGGCAAATTGATGGTGACAACGCCAATGGATCCGGTGAGCGGATTGGCACCGAACAAACCACCGCCTCGTTTCAGGAGTTCACGGTTGTCAAGACGAAGTCGACAGCACATGGATCGTGCATCTTCAGGCGACATGTCCGAATTGACGAAATTGGAGAAATAGGGAATGCCGTATTTGCCGGTCATTCTCCATATCATGTCCAGATTGGGATTATCCCAGTCAAAATCTTTGGTTATGTTATACGTCGGTATGGGGAAGGTAAAAACCCGCCCTTTGGCGTCGCCTTCCATCATAACCTCTGCAAAAGCCATGTTCAGGAGGTCCATCTCCGGTTGAAAGTCGGCATAGGTGGCTTCTTGTTCTTCACCTCCCAGGATAATCGGGTGATCCTTGAGGATGGATGGAACATAGAGATCCATGGTAATGTTGGTAAAGGGCGTCTGGAATCCCACCCGTGTGGGGATATTGATATTGAAAACGAATTCCTGCAGTGCCTGCTTGACATCCTTGTACTCGAGCTTGTCATAGCGGATAAAGGGTGCCAGCAATGTGTCGAAATTCGACAGGGCCTGCGCGCCGGCTGCTTCACCCTGCAGTGTGTAAAAAAAGTTGACGATTTGGCCCAGGGCGGATCGGAGGTGCTTGGGTGGGGCACTTTCAACCTTGCCCTCAACTCCCTTGAACCCCATGACGAGAAGATCCTTCAGGTCCCAGCCCACGCAGTAAACGGATAGGAGACTCAGGTCGTGTATATGTATGTCACCACTTTTGTGGGCCTGCCTGATTTCCGGGGGATAGATACTGTTGAGCCAGTATTCCGAGGTGATATCCGAGCTGATGTAATTGTTGAGCCCCTGCAGGGAATAGCACATGTTACTGTTTTCTTTAATTTTCCAGTCCAGTTTTTGAATATAGTGTTCAACCAGGTCGACATTGGCTTCTGTGGCAATACGTCGAATCTGGGCGTGCTGTTCCCGATAAAGGATGTAAGCCTTGGCTGTCTTATAAAAGGGTGAATCGAGCAGGACTCTTTCGACAATGTCCTGAATTTCTTCCACTTCCGGTATCACTGTCAGTCTAAGTTCATGGGCCAGGGTGAGGACGCGAAGCGTCAGTTTCTTGGCTTCTCTTTCTGAAAATTCTCCGGTCGCTTTTCCAGCTTTGGCGATGGCTTCCGTGATATTTTTTGAATCGAATTCCTGAATTCTGCCGTCCCGTTTCTTTATCTGCTCGAACACGTGTTTTTCCTCTCGCCTATATTGTTGGGGAGATCGCTGAAAAATCCCCTGTTTGCATTGAAAAGCCAAAGCAGAAAATCGTCTAATTCCTGTCCAGCTACGGATGCGCCACTTGTAAATTGAAGGTTTTTGGAGTCAACGTACCACACGATGGATACCGAAGGATGAAATCGCTTCTACAACAACATGTTGATGCTTGTCAACATAAATATTACTATATATTGTGATCTATTGCCAGCGAAGCAAAGGAATTCTACCACTTTTTCTTGAATTATTGACCTGCCATATGGTATGGATCAGATTATGAGATACGACCGAGGACCACTTTTCAGAAAAACCATCTCTCCCTGGTATGACTCCGAAACATTCTGTGCCGTGGTTATTTTGCTGATGGTTGTGGTGTTGCTGTTCAGTGTTTGTGGCATATGGGCCGCGCGGGACAATTCAGCATACAATCCCCATCTGTGGGTACCGGTAAGTCTGTTACTTATGTGTCTTTATGTCATTCTTTCAATATCCATTCGGCTTACCAAGCGATTTTCGAGACAGGAATACCCCTATCGCTGACCCCTTTAACCCGGGCATTTTTTTTATCATTCATTGTAGTCATCAGCTAACGGCGACAATAAATGACGCGCGAAGCGCTAATGACGTCCAAAGGACAAATATCGCACGAAGTGCAAATGACAGCCCGCAGGGCAGGTGTAGGGTTTACAGGCTTTCCTTGAACTGCTGGTAATTCATCTTTAAAAAGCTATCCGTCTTGATGAACTGAAGGATCGGCATCAGGTCTTCGGCCGTTAGATATCCAGGCCTGTTCCCGATAATTTCTCCTTTTTCGGATAGAAACCAGCAGTCCGGCAGGGGGTTGATGTTGTATTTTTTTGCAACGGATTTTTCCCGTTCCACATCAACCTTGATAGAGATGAAGTATGAATTTAAATAAGAGATGATGCCGGCATCCTGAAAGGTTTTCCGGTCCATGGTTTCGCAGTATTTGCACCAGTCCGCATGGAAATTGATGAAGACTTTTTTATTTTCCGACACACCGAGAGCTGTTCCTTGTTCATGGGAATACCACTTGATCTGGTCAGCGGCGGTGACGGATGTGGCAACAGCCCATATCAGCAGGGCTGCTGTTATGCATAGGGTAAATCTTACTTGATTTTTCATGTTGGACTATCCTGTTCCAGTGAGTAGATAGAGCTTGTCTGCAAGGAGAAGCAGGCCGATTAGAATCAAGATGCTTCCTGCTACCCTGTTGAACACCGGCATAAAACGGGATGCTTTCCTGACAAAAACGAGCAGGTAATTGATAAAGATAGATATGGCTACAAAAGGTAGCGCCATCCCCACTGAATAGGTACCTAGCAGCCCGATACCGTGCCAGACGGTTCCTTTGCCCATAGCCAGAGCGAGAATGGAGCCAAGTTGCGGCCCAGTACAGGGACTCCACCCGGCTCCGAAAGCCATGCCCACCAGGAATGTTCCAAAAAAATTCAGTGGTTTTTGTTTCAAATGAAATTTTTTTTCAAATTCAAGGAATGGAATTCGGACAATACCCGTCAAATGAATTCCCAGTATGACGATCAGGGCCCCACCGGCAACGCGGATGATGCCCCGGTAATCGTGTGTCAGTCCACCGATGTAAGATGCGGAAGCCCCCAGCAGGATAAAAACGATTGAAAAGCCTGCTATGAAAGCCATGGTCGAGAAGAATACTTTTCTGCGAATCTCGGCATTGTAGCCGTCTGTAAGCTCTTCCAGGGTCAGCCCGGAAATAAAGGTGAAGTAGGCCGGTATCAGCGGGAGGACACACGGAGAAAAAAAAGACAGCAGACCCGCTACAAGCGCAGCGGAATATGAAACGGTTTCGGTAAACATGTTATATCTCAAATAGTTATGCAAAAAACAATCACGAAAACACGGAATCTGAAATCACGAAAACTTTTATGGTCTTTTTCGTGTTTTCGTATTTTCGTGATTTCGTGATAAAAGATCTTTTTCTTTTCCTGTTTATCCGGGTTGAACTAGTGCCGGACCCTTTGGAACGGGTACTTATTTAGTGTCTATCCACAAATGGTCTTTTCACGCCCTGCCGGTGTTGGGCGCCATGATTTAACGCCTCAAAATAGCTCGCTATTCCTCCGGGTTAAATCTGACGCCCGCCTTGTCAGAACGCGAAAATCCCTATTTCTGGACGGACACTATTTTTTGAGGCCATTTTCGGCGAAATGTTTTATCATCAATTGCCCAAGTTCCTTGGATCGATTGGTCGCAGCTTCCACGGCATTGATCAATGTTGTCCGGAGCCCCCCTTTTTCGAGCGTGTGAATCCCGGCAATAGCGGTTCCACCTGGTGACGTGACCCTGTCTTTGAGCTGCCCGGGATGTTCTTTTGTTTCGAGGAGAACCTTGGCGGAGCCCAATACGGTCTGCATGGAAAGAAACAGGGCATCCTGTCTGGAGAGCCCCATCTTGACACCGGCATCAGCCATGGCGTCGACAATCAGAAAAATGTATGCAGGACCGCTGCCACTCAAACCGGTAATCGCATCCATAAGATTGGTTTCATCAATAAAAACAGACCTGCCCACTGAATCGAAGATGGCTTTTGCCATGGCGATATCTTCTTTGCTGGCATTCCTTCCCGGGGCGATGGCTGTGGCGCTTTCCTTTACAAAGGCTGCAATATTCGGCATGACCCGAATAAGTCGCAGTTCCTTGCTGAGGCAGGATTCAATCGCAGCGAGCGGTACGCCGGCCGCGATGGAAATAATCAGTTTGCTCATGTCCAGGCATCCGGCGGTCTCTTTAAGAACAAGGGCCAGTATCTGTGGTTTGACCGCGAAGATGACAATATCAGATGATTGAATGGCAGCCTGGTTGTCAGTGGTGGTGCGTACCTGATACTTTTCAGCGATGAGCGTCAAGGTAGATTCGCGTGCATCGGTACAGATAATATCCTCGGGTCTGGTGGAATTTGAAACCAGTCCACTCACCAGGGCTTCACCCATGTTACCCGTGCCGATAAAACAGATCTTTTTTCCCTGAAGCATTATAATTTCTCCTGTAGACTTTAAACCATACCTCGCCTTCCCATCTCAAGGGCGCATCAATACCGGTTTGCACGAAAGAGACAAGGGAAAATTGTGTTGATTCCCGATCAAACAAAACGGACCATACACTAATCACAAAGTTCTTAATAATCAAGCAAAAAGGCTGTTCAAGCAGACTTTAATCGTTGGTAACCCGTGCTGGGTTGCGCGTGCAGATACATGAAAATTCTTGACTTCTTGTCCATTTTGTACTTAGGTTTGGGATCAAAATTTCACGCCAATCCTATGGACCCGGCGAAAAAGAAAGATCAAAGGACTGCGTTATTTTATGTATATTATTGGCTATTTTTTGATGGCTGTAGCCAAGGTGCTTGACATCGTTCTCATTGCATTCATGTGGATCGTCATTGCCCGGGCCTTGCTGTCATGGGTGAACCCGGACCCGTTCAATCCCATTGTACGCTTTATTCATAATGTCACCGAACCGATCCTCTACCCCGTTCGCAGGCGAATACCCGTCAATATAGGCGGCATTGATTTTTCGCCGATATTGATTTTTATGGCTGTGATTTTTCTTCGAACCTTTTTGGTAAATAGTCTGAGCAGGATGGCGATGTCGATGGTGTAAACCGTTGAAGACTGATATCCTGCTTTGGGTTTGGGGATGATACAGCGGTCAATATGAAAATTATTTCCAATGGTGAAACATAAATATGAGGAGTAGCCCATGGCCAAGATCGACGCTTTTTTCAAATTGATGCATGAACAAGGGGCATCAGACCTTCATCTTGTGGCGGGTCAACCGCCGGCTCTGAGAGTCAGAGGCGATATCGAGAGAGTTAAATACAAGGTGTTGAGCAATGACGACCTTCGGGGGATGCTGTATGAGATTACCCCTGAGGACAAGGTCAAGGTGTTCGAAGAGACGGGCGATGTTGATTTCGGATACGAGATTCCGGGCTTGGCACGATACCGCTCAAATTTCTTTATGCAGAAAAATGGTGTCGGGGCAGTTTTTAGAGAGATTCCGAGCACGATCATGACGGCGGAGGACCTGGGCCTGCCGCCGGTCATTAAAAAACTCTCAAGTCTCCCCAGGGGTCTTGTGGTCATCACGGGGCCTACGGGCAGCGGTAAGTCCACCACCCTGGCGGCCATTATCGACGAGGCCAACAGGACAAGACATGATCATATTATTACCGTTGAAGATCCCATTGAATTTGTTCACAACAGCCAGTCCTGTCTTGTGAACCACCGGGAGGTCGGTCTTCACACCAAGTCTTTCAGTGCAGCCCTTCGGGGAGCGCTCCGGGAGGACCCCGATATTATTCTGGTAGGGGAAATGCGCGACCTGGAAACCATTTCCCTGGCTATCGAAGCAGCCTCCACCGGCCATCTTGTATTTGGAACCCTGCATACCACCAGTGCGGCCAAAACCGTGGACAGAATTGTCGAGGTATTTCCTGCCAGTGAGCAGGCCCAGATTCGGTCTACCCTTGCAGACGGCGTTCGCGCCATTATTGCCCAGGTTCTTTTTAAACGGTCGGATAAAAAAGGCCGGACCCCTGCACTCGAGATACTTATCGCTACACCGGCGGTGCGAAACCTGATTAGAGAATCCAAAACCCATCAGCTCAATTCGATGATGCAGACCGGTAAAAAATATGGCATGCAATTGCTCGATGAAGCCATCATGGATCTCTACAACAAAGGATGGATTACCGGAGATGACGCATACATAAAGGCAAACGACAAGGCCAAATTTCGTCCACTGTTGCGGGAGCCGCCCTCGGATTTTACCGAGGCATAACATGATGTCATCTCAACTTTTGAGAGACCTTCATGTGAAGGAGGTAATCGGATGAGGAAACAGGAAGTCGATCATATTCTTACGAGAATGCTGGACTCTCATACCAATGTGTCGGACTTGAATCTAACCGTTGGAAAATCCCTGCAGGTTGAAAGCTCTGGTCAACTGGTTCCGGTGGACATGAAGCCGCAAATTAAGGAACTGACGCCCTTCCAGAGTGAAATATTCGCCTTGAACCTGGTGAACCGGGACCGCCGTCTGACCGAGGCCCTGATATCTCATGGCTCTTGCGACATGTCCTACAGCCTGCCGGGAAAGGCGCGCTTCAGGGTCAATGTTTTTTCACAGCAGGGTAATTACTCGGTGGTGTTGCGGCAGTTGGAATCAAAGGTTCCCACCATCAAAGAAATGGGACTTCCAGAGGTTTTCTATAAAATAGCCGATGAGTTGAACGGCATCGTATTTGTCACCGGTGCCACCGGCTCCGGAAAATCGACATCCCTGGCCGCAATTCTCGAAGTCATCAATGAAAATAAATCCGTGCACATCGTTACCCTTGAAGATCCCATTGAATATCAGCACCCACATAAAAAATCCACCTTTAACCAACGTGAACTGGGAACTGATTTCGATGCATTTTCCAGCGGCCTGAGAGCTGCATTGCGGCAGGCGCCCAAAGTCATTCTGGTGGGTGAAATGCGGGATCGCGAAACAGTGGAAATTGGTCTGAGCGCCGCTGAAACAGGCCACCTGGTGTTGACGACGCTTCATACCGTCGATGCGGGTCAAACCATTAACCGCATCTTGGGAATGTTCAGTATTGAAGAAGAAAACCAGGTTCGCATACGTCTTGCAGACACGATTCGATGGATTGTATCCCAGCGGCTGGTTCCCAAGGTTGGCGGGGGCAGGGTGGCGGCCTTTGAAGTGCTGGGTTCAAATCTACGGGTGAAAGATACTGTTTTGCAGGGTGAATCCGAAGGAAAAACATTTTATGAGATCATGCAGGCTGGAAAACCCTTTGGCATGACAACATTTGATGACTTTCTGGTGGGTTTGTATGAACAGGGGCTCATTACGCAGGAAAACGCTCTGGCATATTCGTCACGCAAGGGTGTCACCGGCCGTGGGATCGATACTGTCAAGGCGGCCAGAGGAGAAACAACCACGGATATTGATTCCCTGCAAATGGACAGGGAATATGAAAAAAACACCTGATGGAGATGGTGCCTTATGGACATAATCTGTGAAAATTGCAGCAGCAAGTTCAAGATCCCTGATGAATCCATACCCAGGGGAAAGACCGCTACACTTCCATGCCCGAAATGCAAGAAAACAATCTCCATCAAGGCCCCGGAGACCATAAATGTGGCAATGGATGATGGAGAAGACAGCGTGGCAAACGAGTTCGGCTTTGAAGAAGACGGCTATGAAAGCTCAGAGAGGCCCTTTGATTTTATCGAAGAAGAGGGGAAAATTGCCTTGATCTGTGAATCGGACAAGCCTATCCACGAGAGTCTTGTCAACGCGCTGGAGCTTCTGGAGTATCACGTCACTGAGGCTGCAGACAACCGGGAAGCCTTGAGGAATCTTCGCTACAAGGTATATGATCTGGTTGTGGTGGACGAATATTTTGGTACCAAAAACCCGGAACGGAATGGTGTTTTAATATACCTGGAAAGGCTGCACATGGATGTGAGGCGGAATATGTTTGTTGCGCTGATGAGCGACCGTTTTCGTACCATGGATCATATGATGGCCTTCTGCAAGAGTGTCAATCTCATCATCAACAAAAAGAATATTGAAGATGTTGAGAAAATCTTGTCGAGAAATATTTCGGATTATGAAATGTTTTACCGCATATACAAAGAAACACTCCTTTAAATGTGAATGACAAAAAACTCAGATTATACATGTGCCGATTACCGGGAAGAGATGATACTCCTGAGTCTCCGCAGACGTCTTGAGGATCCCGGTGTTTCAGAGGAAGAGAAACCGGCTATTCGAGCCAGGATTCAGGAACTGGAAAAATCCCTGGACATATAATGCCGTCAGCTCAGGTCTGAGCTACTGATAATCCGCAGGCCTTCCAGTGTCAGGTCAGGTTCTACGGTCTCTATGGTTTCAGAAACATGGCTGATGAGTGATGCCAGCCCTCCGGTGGCGATAATTTTGGGATCGTTTCCCATTTCGGCTTTCATGCGCTTCACAATACCATCCACCAGTCCGGCATACCCGTAAATAATACCGGATTTCAAGCTCTGCCCGGTATCCTTGCCCACAACACCTTCAGGGGGCTCAAAAATTTCTATTCTTGGGAGTTTTGAGGCTTTCAGAAAGAGTGCCTCAGACGAAATGATGATTCCGGGGCTGATGGCCCCACCGAGATACTCACCCTTTTGAGAGATCGCATCAAAGGTGGTGGCTGTTCCGAAGTCGATGACGATCAGACTGGTTTGGTATTTGTCATAGGCGGCCACGGCATTGACGATTCGATCCGCCCCAAGTTCAGATGGGTTGGAGATCCGTATGGGCATCTTTGCATATGATTTTGCATTGACCCAGCGGGGTGAGTGGCCCAGATATTTACGACAGAACGAATCCAGAATCGTAACCATGGGCGGCACGACGCATGAGACAAGGGTTTTTTCAATTTCGTCCAGCATGAACCCGCCGGTTGCAAACAGGTTTGCTACGAGAATATTGAATTCGTCTTCCGTGGTGTTCCTCTCGGTGCGAACCCGCCAGCTTTTTAAGAGTGTTTTTCCGCTGTATATGCCCAGTACAATATTGGTATTCCCGACATCGATGACGAATAGCATACATGACTCCTTTTTTTTAAGCTCTAAGCTCTAAGCAGTAAGCAGCTTATCGCTTATTGCTTAACGCTTATACCCAACCCGAACCGTACAGATTTCCGGTGACATGCTGATGAGGGGCGTTTCAACCGGAAGTTCCAGGGAGGAACAACGGCTTACGCCGGCTCAGCCGTCTGGATGGCGGCTACGATTTTCAAGGTGGCAAGCGTGTCGGCGACACTATGTACGCGAACGATATTGGCTCCATTCAGTGCAGCGACGGCAACCGTGGCTTGTGTGCCGGTTTCCACCACGGGCTGCTGTGGGTCGATATCCGTCAGGTGGTCCGGTTTTAGAAGCTTTCGCACAAAAGCCTTTCTGGATGCCCCAATCAAAACAGGAAGATTCATTGTCTTGAAATGGGAAAGGTGTTTCAGAAGCAGCAGATTGTGTTGGACGGTTTTGCCGAAACCGATACCAGGGTCGATGATGAGTCTGGACCGTTGAATGCCTTTCCCTTCAGCCCTGGCAACAGCCTGTTCCAGAAAGGTGTAAATTTCACCGAACAGATCATCATACATGGGAGAGATCTGCATGTCCCCGGGGCTGCCTTTCATGTGCATCAGGATAACGGGTACATCGCTATCTGCAGCCACACCGGCTAATTCAGGGTCTGCCCGAAGGGCACTGATGTCATTGATCATGGACGCGCCGGCATCCAGCGCAGGTCTGGCAACGCCTGCCTTGCTTGTATCGATTGAAATGGGAATCTTGAGCCGATGCACCAGGTCTTCGATGACCGGAATAACACGTCTGATCTCTTCTGCTTCGGAAACAGCCTCGGAAAACGGCCGGGTGGACTCGCCGCCGATATCGATAATATCGGCCCCTTCCCGGGCCATCTTTTCTGCCTGGGCAACCGCATCACGTGTGGAAAAAAAACGACCACCGTCCGAGAAGGAATCGGGTGTGACATTGAGTATGCCCATGATGAGGGGACGTGGACCGAATCTCAATCGATGCTCCGCCCATGCCAGATCGAATAATGCCATTCGCGGGTGTGTTCCTTTTATTCCGTCATTTAAAACCTGGTCCTTTGGGCCAGGTCAGAGATCTTTGGCTACGCCGATGGTGGTAGTTATTTAAATCCGAAGCACGAAATTCGAAATTCTAAACAATACCGAATGACCCAAATTCGAATGATCAAAACAAGACCTTGGATATACCAGTTCAAGCACTATGTTTGAATCATTTGAGCATTCGATATTGGGATTTGTTTCGTATTTCGATATTCGTATTTAGAATTTATCACACGCTGAATATGCTTGATATTAATCCCTTATAGGGTTAAATCAGCGCCGGGCCCTTTGGACCCGGGTATCTACTCTTCGTTGGATTCCGGGGATGTTTCGTTGTCTTCTTCCTTTGTTGCCGTTGCTACTGATGGCAGTTCAATACCGGGTCTCATGGTGTTGATGAGTTCATCCAGTTCGGCTCCCATGACCGTTTCTTTTTCAAGGAGACTTTCTGCCAGTTTGTGCAGGATATCGATGTTTTCTTTCAGAACTGCCGTGGCGCTTTCATAGGCGTCACCGATGAGTTGGTTGATCTCTTCATCTATCTTTTGGGCGGTGTTTTCGGAATAGTCCCTGTGTTGAGAGATTTCCCTGCCCAAAAAGATCTGCTCTTCTTCTTTGGAATAGGAAAGGGGACCCAGTTTATCGCTCATGCCCCAGACACGAATCATTTTCTGGGCCAGGTCGGTGGCCTGTTTTATGTCATTCGAGGCGCCCGTACTGATCCGGTTAAAAACGAGATCTTCGGCAACACGTCCACCAAAGGCGACCGCCAGCTCGCTTTGCAGCTGGTCTTTATATTTGAAGTCGCGCTCTTCAGGGAGGAACCAGGTAATACCTGCGGCCCGCCCCCTGGGTATGATGGTGATTTTGTTGACCGGGTCTGTGTAGGGAAGAAAGCGAGCCACCAGCGCATGCCCCCCTTCGTGGTAGGCTGTTGTCTTGCGGTCTTCCTCTCTGATGACCTTTGATTTTCTTTCCAGACCCATGTACACCTTGTCTTTGGAATCTTCGAAGTCGGTCATGTCGAGTTTTTCTTTGTTCCGTTTGGCGGCAATCAGGGCGGCTTCGTTGACGAGGTTTTCCAGATCAGCCCCTGAGAAGCCGGGTGTTCCCTTGGCCAGCGTGGTAACGTTCACATCGGCGGCAATCGGTGTTCTTTTCATGTGGACTTCCAGGATCTTTTGCCGGCCCCTGATGTCGGGAAGTGGTACCACCACCTGGCGGTCAAACCTGCCGGGACGCAGCAGTGCCGGATCCAGAACATCGGGTCTGTTGGTGGCTGATATCAAGATGACGCCCTCATTGGATTCAAAACCATCCATTTCAACCAGGAGTTGGTTGAGGGTTTGCTCTCTTTCGTCATGACCACCCCCCAGACCGGCACCCCGGTGTCGTCCCACTGCATCTATTTCATCAATGAAGATGATACACGGAGCATTCTTTTTACCTTGTACGAACAGGTCCCGCACACGCGAAGCGCCGACGCCCACGAACATTTCTACAAAATCGGATCCACTGATGCTGTAGAAGGGAACCCCCGCTTCACCTGCAATGGCTCTCGCGAGAAGGGTTTTCCCGGTTCCGGGCTGTCCCATGAGCAAAACTCCTTTGGGGATTCGTCCACCCAGCCGGGTGAATTTCTTGGGTTCCCGGAGGAATTCGACTATTTCACCCAGTTCTTCCTTGGCCTCATCTATACCGGCCACGTCTTCGAAGGTTACCTTTTCCTGCTGGTCGGTCTGCAGCCTTGCCCGGCTTTTTCCAAAAGACATGGCCTTGCCGCCACCGGCCTGCATCTGACGCATGAAAAAGATCCAGACACCGATGAGAAGAATCATGGGAAACCAGGAGATCAGAACAGACATGTACCAGGGTGATTCAGCAGGCGGTTTGGCATTGATGGCCACACCTTTAGACCTCAGAAAGGGGATCATGTCGGGATCCTGGGGAGCATATATCTTGAAACGATTTCTTCCCGAATCCGTTACGAGCAGTTCCTGACCCTGAATGATGACTTCTGCAATTTGTTCATTCTCGACCATGGCGAGAAAACTCGTATAACTGATATTGGTCTCGGGTTGGTTCTGCTGGTTGAATAGATTGTAGAGCATGATCATCATCAGTGTGATGACGAGCCAAAGTGCGAGATTCTTATAAAACGGGTTCAAATGACATGTCCTCCAGCGATAAGTTAAGGGGTAATGAACTCCCGGATGTATTTAAAATATTTCCATGTTCCCAAAAATCGAAACCCTCGGTTCGGGGAAAAATTGCGTTCATGGGTTTGGGGTACGACCGTAATGCCTGTTTTCCCGTCCCATATCCCGTTGTAACAGTAAACATTTTTCCTGATTAGGCAAGAAAAAGTTCAATTTTAAGAACATTTCTGGTCTGTTGGACAATCTTGGCTCTTTCATCGATTCGATGACCCACAATCCAGACAATGGCGTTTTTGCTGACAAGAACAGGCGTCTTGCGGCGGATTTCCCTGGGTATCTTGTTGTTGATGAAGAAATTTTTCACTTTTTGCGTGCCCTGCATTCCCATTGGCATAAATCTATCCCCCGGAAGCGCATTCCTGAGCAGCATGGGAAAAGTGAGTTTGTCCATATCAAAGAAAGCCGTCTGTTGTCCAGCAGAAGTCATATTGTCCATAGCTTGAAGACCCCCGCCCCAAGGCAGAACCCACGGGGTTAATGCTTCTTGCTGCGGTTCAATCGGCATGGCGTTCAGCACCAAGCTTATCCCTAATTCTTTGACCCTCACTGTTTGGGTGCCGGAACCGGGGTGTGGAACCGGAACCGTATATATAGGTGTTGTCCCAGCAGGATGGTATCCTGCCAGGGGTGCTGCCGGTGACGGTTGCTTGGAAATCAAGAGCTGGTCATGGGACTGCTTCCGGACAAGCACACGGCCGGGAAGGTGCAATTGTTGACCGGCGGTTCCATCCCGGCAGAGATCTAAGACGGCATCGATATGTTGAAGCGTAATGCTTTTCAGATTACCCTTGATCTGCCCGATAGCTGTTCGAATCGTACGGCGTTGAATAGCTGCATGGTTTTTCAGAAATTTTGAAACAGGCATTCGCAGGCCTGTGGCATTACCATTTGCCAGGGTGTTGAAAATCCGGTCTGAATATTGGTTCAGCCAGTCCTCTTCGTCCCTGAAAATTGCAGCGGTCCGGTTCAAGGTCTCTTCCAGGTTGGGGTTGTAGCGATGCTTCAACCCGGGTATCAATTCGTGCCGGATCCTGTTTCTCAGAAATCGCAGATCGTTGTTGGTTGCGTCCTGAACAAAGGCCGCCTGGATATCCTGAAGATATTTCATGATGTGTTTCCGTGGCTGTTCAATCAGTGGACGAATATATCGATTTTCGCGGATCGGGGGTATTCCGGAAAGCCCTAGAGGGCCGCTGCCCCTGAAAAGATTCATGAGGATGAGTTCGGCATTGTCGCCGGCATGATGCCCCAGGGCAATTTTGTTGTAACCAAATTTTCGAGCCATACGGCTGAAAAAATGATAGCGTGCCTTTCTTCCCAATGCTTCGAGAGAGCCTTTTTGCTTTTGGTGAAGGCCCTGGATGTCTGCTGCAGCCACATGGGTTGGCAGACCCATTTTTTTGCCCAGCGATGACACGAAGGCGGCATCCCTGGCAGCCGCTGATGCCCGTAAACCATGGTCAAGATGCCCCACCCCTATCCGTACATCAAATGTGTTCTGGAGGGCCAGCAGAACCTGTAACAGGGCGACTGAATCCGGACCTCCGGAAACAGCCACAAGAACCTTGTCTTGCGATTGCAGCATGTTGAATTCAAGGAGGGTTTTTTCAACCGATAGCACCAGGGGGTGTTGTTTCATAGTGGAGACAATATATCAGCCGGAACGTGGTTTCAAATAAAATCGTCGAACGATTTTATTCCTTGATAAATGGCTTGGTCATGTTTATATTCTCGGCGGTTGTGCTAGGCGGGGAGTTAGCGGTGCCCTGATCCCGAAATCCGCTTATGCGGGGCTGAAATCCCTCTTTAGGGTATTTTTGGAATCCTCAGGTTTTGTCTGATCGGACGCCACGCAACAGACACTCACGAACCTCGTCAGGTCCGGAAGGAAGCAGCGATAAGTGATGGGTTCTGTGTCGTGGATCGGTCTCGATCAATGACATGCGAGAGGACTTCGAGATAACACAACAGAGGGTGCACAACCCGTTATGTAATAGGCCCCTTTCGTATGTGGTCAGCGGTAACAAGACCGCCAAGTCTTATTCTAATCTAAACCTTCCACCTCTGTTGTAAAACCTGGAAAGATTCAACAGATCCGGTGAAACTAAAAAGGAAAATATCGAATACCGAACAAGGAATGTTGAATACTGGAGTGTTGTATCGCTGCGCTCTATCTTATTTTTGTTCTTATGAGCTGGAAACCATCACTTCGAAATTTATGTAATCGACATTCGATATTGGATATTCCAGCCCCTTTTGGAGGGGGCTTCTTGGACCCATCCGCTTTGCGGGTGGGAGGTCAGTCAGGTTCTCTCATACCGCGTTTTCAATAGGATTAAAAATTTTGGATCATCTCCAAAAGAGTTGATCCAAATTAAGGATTCAAGGATTCCAGGGGTCCAGGATTCGAGTGAGATGAAGTGGATCACCAGCTAAATGCTTACTCAGAGTATGTGAGGTTTCTTTATATTGCTTATGGATCAGTCTGTGAATTGGAAACGCAGACGATGATATCCAGTGATTTAAATTATATGAAGAAGGAAAAGCTTCAGAAATTAAGAGAGGAGCTCGGGGATGTCGAGAGAATGCTAAAAGCGATGATCAAATCCCTGGAAAACAAACACTTGAATCCTTGAATCCTGGACTTCTTGAACCCTTTTTCCCAACTAATTGGGAGAAGAACCAAAATTTTCGACAATCTTGACATTGTATCATAGCGTCTTATGTTTTTAAAAAAGTAAGCAGGTACACGGAATATTTACATATTTAACAGATTGAAAGCATGCGAATGACAAAGAACGACAATATCAAGGTTAAGATTAAAACAGAAGACCCTGACATTCAGAAACAAGCCCCCCTGGAAGGCGAATCTGATGATATGTCTTCCGAGGACATTGCCCCGCAAACACCGGAAGAAAAGATCGAAAAGGCGGAAAAAGAAGTCAAGGAAGCCTATGACCGTTTCCTGAGGGCTTCGGCAGAGCTCGAAAACTACAAGAAACGAACCCAGAAGGAGATGGCGGAGTTTAGAAAATATGCCAATGCTTCGCTGATCAAGGAGCTTCTAGGGGTTGTGGACAATCTCGAAAGAGCCATTGAATCTTCCAACGGAAGCAATCAAGAAGGGCAGTTATCGGAAGGGCTGGATTTAACACTCAAGGAACTTCTCAAAATATTCAAGACGTTCCACGCCTCTCCCATCGAAGCTCTCGGAAAACCATTTGATCCCTGTTATCACCAGGCCATGATGCAGCAGGAAACGGCCGACCAGCCCGAGAATATCGTTCTGGATGAACTTCAAAAAGGATACATGATTCATGACAGACTCTTAAGACCGGCCATGGTCGTTGTTTCCAAGTCGCCGGCGGGTTCCGGCAACAACGAAGAAAATTAAAAATAAATACAATACAAACAGAAGGTTGAATCTATTTAAGGCAAGGAGGAGAGCAAGATGTCAAAAATAATCGGTATTGATCTCGGGACCACCAACTCCTGTGTGGCAGTAATGGAAGGCGGTGAAGCCAAGGTGATCACAAACCAGGAGGGAGGACGGACGACACCATCGATTGTCGCTGTTTCAGAGAGCAACGAAAGGCTGGTGGGGCAGATCGCAAAACGTCAGGCGATCACGAATCCTGAAAATACTATTTTTGGTGTGAAACGGCTGATTGGACGAAGCTTTGGTTCACCCGAAATTCAGAACGACATAAAGATACTTCCGTATAAAATCGAGCAGGCAAGTGACGGCGGTGTCCGCATCAATCTAAGGGGCAAGCTCGTCAGCCCGGCGGAAGTGTCGTCCTACATACTGGCCAATATCAAAAAAACGGCCGAAGAATACCTGGGTGAGCCGGTTACCGATGCCGTTGTTACCGTCCCCGCATATTTCAATGACAGCCAGCGTCAGGAAACCAAGGATGCCGGGAAGATAGCAGGACTCAATGTTCTGAGGATTATCAACGAGCCCACGGCAGCATCACTTGCCTATGGACTGGACAAAAGGAAAGAAGAAAAAATTGCTGTTTTTGATCTGGGTGGTGGCACATTCGATGTTTCGATTCTGGAGATCGGTGAAGGTGTTTTTGAAGTGAAGTCCACCAACGGGGATACCCATCTGGGTGGTGAAGACTTTGACTTGCGTGTCATTGAATATCTTGCCAACGAATTTAAAAAAGATCAGGGCATTGATATCCGAAATGATAAAATGGCGCTTCAACGTCTCAAGGAAGCAGCGGAAAAGGCAAAAATGGAATTGTCAACATCCCTGGAAACAGATGTCAACCTGCCTTTTATCACGGCTGATGCCAGTGGCCCCAAGCATCTCAATATCAAGATTACCCGTGCCAAGCTTGAGGCGCTCATTGCCGATCTGCTCAACAAACTGGAAGGACCCTGCCGGACAGCCCTGAAAGATGCCAGCCTGTCACCCCAGGAAATTGACGAAGTCATTCTTGTGGGCGGCATGACCCGCATGCCGGCTGTGCAGGATCGCGTAAAAAAGATATTCGGTAAAGAGCCCCACAAAGGTGTGAATCCTGATGAGGTGGTTGCTATTGGTGCCGCCATTCAGGGGGGCGTTCTCAAGGGGGATGTCAAGGATGTGCTGCTGCTGGATGTAACCCCCCTTTCCCTGGGGATTGAAACCCTTGGCGGCGTTATGACCCGGCTTATCGAAAAGAACACCACGATTCCAACCAAGAAAAGCCAAATATTTTCTACTGCGGCTGACAGTCAGCCGGCAGTTTCCATTCATGTCATGCAGGGCGAACGTGAAATGGCCGCAGGGAACAAGACATTGGGTCGCTTTGAACTCGTGGGAATTCCTCCGGCACCCCGGGGCATCCCGCAGATTGAAGTAGCCTTTGATATTGATGCCAATGGTATTGTGAATGTCTCCGCCAAGGACCAGGCTACAGGCAAGGAGCAGTCCATTCAGATAACGGCTTCCAGTGGTCTTTCCAAGGAAGAGATCGACAAACTTGTCAAGGATGCTGAATTGCATGCTGAAGACGACAAGAAGAAGCGGGAACTTGTGGATGCCCGGAATCATGCCGATTCATTGATCTACGCCACGGAAAAATCCATCAAGGAGATGGGGGACAAGATCGATGATGCCACCAAGACCGATGTGGAATCAGCCATTGCATCTCTCAAAACAGCCATAGAAACTGAGGATACCGAGGAAATCAAACGCTTAAGCGAGACACTGACGCAGACTTCCCACAAACTGGCCGAGGCAATGTATCAGCAGGCTTCACAGGCCCAGGGAGAAGCCGGGGGCGACGGAACCGACGGTCCTTCGGGTCAGGGCGCCGGTGCTGCCGACGATGATGTTGTGGATGCTGACTTTGAAGAGGTCAAGGAAGAGGACGCAAAATAAATTCATTGGGGATCAGCACTGAAATGTTGATTCTGATGATGGTTTCCGTGAACCGCAACAGCCAGCGTAATCCCGGCAGCTTGCTGCTGGGTTAGCGAGCGAATCTAAATTAGCAGAATTCCTTATGGTCGATGCGAAGCACTGCCGAACGGCAGAACATTCCTCGTAGCTTGCTGCGAGGAATGTTCAAATACTTAAAACACCCGCGTACACCGTACACGGGTGTTTTTTTGTTGCCTTGACAGATTGTAACGATCCAATATAGTAACAAACACTATGGCTGACCTTGCCTCTTTTTACCGAAAATATTGCACCGAAAACAGAGACCTGACGATTCATGGGCGGAAATTCGATTTTGTTGTTCCCAAAAAGATCGAGCCATTCATTGATGTTGAAAATATTGTGCGTGGTTTTCCCTTGTGGGCCAAAATCTGGGAACCTTCCTGGATTCTGGCCGAACATCTTGCCAAGACACCGCCGTTCCAATTCAAGAAAATTCTCGAAATTGGATCGGGGATCGGTGTTGTCGGCATTGTTGCCGCTTCCTTCGGGCACGATGTTACCATGACGGAATATGATGAAAACGCTCTTAAATTTGCCTCGGCCAATGCCGAGATCAACCATTGCCCGGAGGTGAAAATATGTCGGCTTGATTGGCACCAACCGAATCTCGATGACCGGTTTGACACCATCATTGGCTCGGAGGTGATGTTTCACAAACGGGACTGCAACCCCCTTTTGAACCTATTCCGCATCTACCTGAAACCGAATGGCCGGGTTATTCTTGCTTCGGGTGTTCGTCAGAGTGTTTTGGACATCCTACACAGGATGCAGCGGTTTTTTGATGTAAAAATCAACAAATATTCAATACGCTGTGAAGACACCCGCATGCCGGCTGTTCTCTGTCACATGTCACCCAGGGAATAATAACGATGTGACGACTATATTTAAGTTGAGTCTTGAGAAAAAATATCCAATACGATACAAATTGTTCCCGCAGATCCTGCTCCGATGGCAGATGTAAATTTAGCGACAACATCGTATCAAATAAATTTGTAAAGCAAATTTATCCAGGAAGGAGAAAAAAATGAGAGTGCTGGTAAGTGATGTGCTCGGTGATATTGGTGTCAAGATGTTTCAAGAGGCTGAAGGCATCGAGGTTGATGTCAAGACGGGGCTTTCACCTGAAGCCCTCAAGAAAATTATCGGTGACTTTGATGCCTTGGTTATCCGGAGCGCTACCAAAGTAACAGCGGATATGCTGGAAGCCGCGACAAATTTAAAGGTCATCGGAAGAGCCGGGATTGGACTCGACAATGTGGATATTCCCGCGGCCACTAAAAAGGGGATCGCGGTGATGAATACGCCGGAAGGGAATGTTGTTACAACGGCCGAGCATGCCATCGCCATGATGCTGTCGCTGTCGCGAAATATTCCCACGGGCACGACAACCATGAAAGAGGGTCTGTGGGAAAAAAAGCGGCTGCAGGGCAGGGAAATTTTTAATAAAGTATTGGGAATCGTCGGTTTTGGTAAGATCGGATCTATCGTAGCGGACCGTGCCCGTGGCTTGAAAATGAAAGTGGTGGTTTACGATCCGCATATCGCACCGGAGCAGATTGAATCCTCCGGTTTCGAAAGTGTTTCCCTGGAGGAGCTGTATCAGCGGTCCGATTATATTTCTGTTCATGTTCCAAAAATGGAAAGTACCCTCAATTTCTTTGATAAATCAGCTTTTGGCATGATGAAAGAGGGGGTCATGATCATCAACTGCGCCCGGGGGGGTATCGTGAACGAGTCGGATCTTCATGAAGCCATTGTCAGCGGGAAGGTCGCCGGGGCCGCACTGGATGTGTTTGCCATTGAACCGCCTGGAGAAAATCCGCTTTTTGAGCTCGACAGGGTTATCTGTACACCCCATCTGGGTGCGTCCACCCGTGAGGCCCAGACCAATGTGGCTGTCTCGGTAGCCGAACAGATTATTGCTTTTTTAAAAACAGGTACCATTGTCAATGCCGTCAATGTTCCGTCTGTAACAGGCGAGTTGTTGGAGAAAATCGGTCCACTTCTGGAATTGGGAGAGAAGATGGGCGCTCTCCAGACCCAACTGATCAAAGGACCCGTAAAGGAAGTCACGATTGCCTATGAGGGTGATTTTCAAAAGGTTGATTTAACTCCGGTCTCAACGGCGGTCATGAAAGGCTTGATGACACGGATGGTGACCGACGAAGTGAATTTCATCAACGCACGGGCCTTGGCAAAAGAGATGGGGATCAAGGTCACGGAAACCAGCACGGCCGAATCAAAAGATTATGCCAATCTCTTGACAGTCCATGTGCAGACCACAGAGATGGCCAACAGTGTTTCGGGTACAATTTTTGGTAAAAAAGATCCCCGGGTAATCAAGATCAACAATTTCAGGCTTGAACTTATACCCCAGGGACATATGGCCTTGATCTATAATATTGACCGTCCCGGGTCCATCGGTGAGATTGGTACGACACTGGGTGTTCATGGGATCAATATCGGCAGAATGCAGGTAGGTCAGGAGAAGGGTGGGGATCACAATATTATTTTCATGCAGACCGATACCAAGATAGATAAAGCAACCCTATCGGCATTGAATGGATTGGATTCGGTAAAAAGCATTGTTCCGCTGGAGTTTTAATATGGTTTTAGGTGTTAAGTTTTAGATTTTATCACAATTTCAGGGTTGAACGAACGCGAAATGAATAATCCCCTGTCGCTTTGCGAACTCGCCGCAAGGGCTTCTAACATCAGCGCTGGCCATATGATTAAAAAGGGTTGACTGTTAAATGGCCATGTTTTCATATTGGGTTGTTCATTGTCATGCGCTGATGTAAGGTGCCCTAATCGACTCAAACAGCGCAAATCGCCATTGGATCACCCATTTCGCTCTATCGATGGTGAAACCCGAAAGATGAAATTTTAAGTGTTTCGTTTGCTTGCAGCCAAGACCTATGATCTATGGGCATTGGTCTATGAACAACAATAAATTACGCCCGAAGGGCTAATGACCATAAATGACAGCCGAAGGCGAAATGACGCGCGTAGCGCAAATGTCACACGCAGTGCAAATGTCGCCTGAAAGGCAAATAACAGCCGAAGGCGAGGTAACGCCCAAAGGGCCATATTAGGAGAAAAAAGATGCCAGAAGAGAAAAAAGACTTTGTGGTCAAGGATAAAAGACGGTTTTCCGAGGACACACCGGAAGATGAAACAGAAACAGAAACAGAGACTGAGACTGAGACTGAGACTGAGAGTGTTTCCGATGAAAGCGCGGAAAAAAAAGAAGAATATGAACAGACTTCAGCCAAAGAAGACTACCCCTTACCGGAAATCAATTTCCCGACCTTTATTTTTTCGCTCAATTCATCTGCCCTCCTTAATCTGGGTGTCATAGAAGACCCGGCTACAAATCAGAAGGCAAAGAATCTGCCTTTGGCAAAACAGACCATCGACATACTGGGAATGATAGAACAAAAGACCCAGGGTAATTTGTCGGATGACGAAGCCAATATGCTTAAAACCATGCTGTATGAACTGAGGATGTTATATGTAAAGGAAAGTCAATAAGCTAAAGTGAGCGTTTCAATTTTTAAAATTTGAAACCCGTTGGGATTGTCGATCTTCCCGCATCTACGGTGTCAGGTGCTATGCCGCATAGACCACTATAGCGAAATAGCATCTTCCTTGTAGCTACGGCAACCTCGACAATCGCTCAATTTAGGAAAAAGTCTTTGCCGGCCAATGAAAATTCTTTCACCCGCTAAAATCAATTTGTTTCTTCAGGTTACAGGGAAACGGCCTGACGGGTATCACGAACTGGTGACCCTCATGAGTCGCATCAGTCTGTATGATGTGATGATATTCAATTTTGAAAGTCCGGGGATTTCCGTTCGGTGCGATAGTCCAAAGGTGCCGGACAACGAGGACAACCTGGCGTTCAGGGCCGCAAGCCTGTTTTACGAGAGACTGGCGTTGGTGCGCGAAGACCCTCTCGGGCCTGGGGGTGTCTCCATCTTTATAGAGAAGCATATTCCCGTGGCTGCAGGTCTGGGTGGTGGGAGCAGCAATGCAGGGCTGACGCTGATGCATCTTAATCAATATCATGGCTTGCCGTTTTCAGTCGTGGAAATGAACCATATGGGTCTTGCCATTGGTGCTGATGTACCTTTTTTTCTCCAGGAAAAACCGGTTGTGGCGACCGGTATCGGGGAGCGTCTCGAGATCTACAAGGGGCTGCAGGTTTTACCGATTGTCGTGGCGTGTCCTGATATTTCTGTTTCTACGGCGGCCGTGTATAAAAAACTGAATTTAGGATTGACAAAGTGTGGAAAAAAACTTAAAAATTTCTTTTCTGACAAGTCGGCTTTTGATGTCAAACAAGATCTGTGTAATGATCTCGAGACGGTCGCAATTCCGGAACATCCTGTAATATCGGATATTAAAATAGAATTATTGGACGTGGGTGCCCATGTCGCATTGATGTCGGGCAGTGGCCCGGCGGTTTTTGGAATCTATTCGGATTTACACAAAGCCGAGCGTGCGTGTGAACTGTTGTCAGCACGCCACCGGTGGCAGTTGTTTGTGGCTGAGACCTTGATTTGAAGCGTGTGATGGGGCGTCGTCAAGCGGTAAGACACAGGACTTTGGTTCCTGCATTCGGAGGTTCGAATCCTCCCGCCCCAGCCACGAAGCGGAATTAGACAGAATCCCTTTCGGTCGCTGAGAGGAATCATCAGTCTACGAAAAACCGGGTAGTAAAAAGGCGGGACCTTTTATAAGATCTCAGATTTCAGGAGCATCATGACAGATCCTCTGATTTTTTCGGGCAATTCGAATCCGGTACTGGCAAAACAGATTTGCGACTATCTTCAGATGCCATTGGGCGGTGCCAAGGTAGCGACCTTCAGCGATGGCGAAGTACAGATTGAAATAGATGAGAACGTGCGGGGAAAAACCGTCTATGTGGTTCAATCCACGTGCCGTCCGGTCAATGACAATTTGGTTGAGTTGTTGATGATGCTGGATGCCCTGAAGCGGTCGTCAGCGCTTCGAATCGGTGCGGTCATTCCCTATTTCGGGTATGCACGGCAGGATAAGAAGGTCGCACCCCGTGTACCCATCAGTGCCAAGCTCGTGGCGGATCTTATTGAAACTGCCGGTGCGAGCAGGGTGATCACGATGGACTTGCACGCGGGGCAGATTCAGGGATTTTTTAACATTCCCGTGGACAATCTTTTTGCTGCACCCGTGTTGATCAATTATATAAAAGAAAAATTCAATGGCGATCTTGTGGTGGTTTCCCCGGATGCCGGGGGCGTGGAAAGGGCCAGGGCTTTTGCAAAACGCCTGGCGGCCGACCTTGCCATTATTGATAAAAGACGGTCAGCGCCCAATGTGGCCAAGGCAATGGCTGTCATCGGTAACGTGAAAGGAAAAGTGGCCATCATCCTGGATGATATGGTGGATACGGCCGGCACCCTAACGGAAGCGGCCGAAGCCATCATCAAGGAGGGAGCCCAGGAGGTTCATGCCTGTTGTGCGCATCCGGTGCTTTCCGGTCCGGCAATAGACAGAATCAATGCATCGCCTCTCAAGAGTCTTGTGGCCACAGACACGGTTCCTTTGAGTGGCCAAGCCGAAAACTGCACGAAGTTGAAAATATTGACTATTTCTGAAATCGTAGGGGAAGCCATTATTCGAAGCTTCACGGGTGATTCCGTGACATCTTTGTTTGTATAAATAAATTTTCTATGCAAATTTATGAAGCGCGACCTTGTCGCTTTTATGATGAAAAAATTGCCCACTTGTTTTGTAGCGGGTTAAAAACACTATCTTTGCAGTCCCGTTTAATTGGGATTATTTAAAAGCGGTAAGAAACAGTCAAAACTAAGCCACTCAGCTGAAATGAGTGACCAAAGGGAGGATATTTTTTGGAAAAAATTAACTTGAAGGTAACGGTGCGAGAAACAACAGGAAACGGTGCCGCCAGAGAACTCCGGCGGGAAGGCATGATGCCTGCCATACTCTATGGGCCCAAGGCAGAGCCGCTAATGCTCTCGGTAACGACAAAAGAGCTCGAAACCATCCTGAAGACATCCAATATTGGACAGGTGTTGCTCAATCTGCTGATTCAGAACGGGAAGCAGAAATCAAGAACGGCCATGATCAAGGAGTTGCAGACCCAACCGGTTTCCGGCAATTTGCTGCATGTGGATTTTTATGAAGTGGCCATGGATCAAAAGATCAAGATCAGCATTCCTGTTGTGACCACTGGCCATGCAACAGGTGTCGAGGAAGGTGGTGTACTTCAGCTGGTCCGGCATGAAGTGGAAATTTTCTGTTTTCCGAACAACATTCCCGAATCGCTCGAAGTCGATGTTACCGATATGGGTATCGGAGACTCAAAGCATATGGATGAGGTGTCCATCGACGAATCGTTTGAGCTGGTCGACGAAGCCAATTTTACGATTGTAACGGTTCTGAGCCCGAAAGCCGAAGAAGAGGAAGAAGTGGAGGAAGAAGAAGGAGAGGAGACTGAAGAGGAAACCGCTGAGGGTGAGGCCGAGCCTGACAGTGTTGAATAAATGCCTGACAGGACCCTACATGTTGTCGCAGGGCTGGGGAACCCCGGCGACAAATATCGTGATACCCGGCACAATGTGGGTTTCTTTGTCGTTGATGCCCTGTCCTCGGAGTATGCGATCCCGCTTGACAGGCGAAAATTTGATGCGTTCTATGGACGGGGTTCTGTAAAGGGCGCAGAGGTTCTTCTTGTCAAGCCCCAGTCCTATATGAATAGAAGTGGCATTCCCATTTACCGTTTGACCGACTACTTTGAAATATCACACAGGAATATGTTGGTCATTCATGACGACATTGACCTCGTTTATGGCAGGATAAAAATAAAAGCGAAAGGAGGGCACGGAGGGCATAATGGAGTGAGGTCTATTATCGATACACTGGGCGACGACAATTTTACCCGTCTTCGTGTGGGTATCGGGCGTTCTGAGAATGAAAGTAATGTGACCGGCCATGTTTTGGGGCGGTTCCGATCTGATGAAAAAAAAATGTTGGAACAGATTGTCGCGCGTTCTCGGGATGCTGCTGTAACAATCCTTTGTGAAGGCACAAAGGAAGGTATGAATCGATTTAACGAGAGAACAATTCAACCCTCAAGTTAAACACTACATGGAGGAAAGAATGGACGTTGTAATGAGCAATTTACCGTTGATTTGTGCGCTGGTCGGTGTGATCGGCGTATTGTTTTCTATTATTCTTGCTACGGTCGTCAAGAGCGCTCCTGCGGGTGACGAAAAGATGCAGGAGATAGCCTTGGCCATCAAGGAAGGTGCTGTTGCCTATCTGAATCGTCAGATGAAAAGCATGGGTATTGCCGGGATCGTCATCTTTATCGTGATCTTTGCTACCATGGGCGCTAAAACCGCCATCGGCTTCCTCGTGGGTGCTGTGGCTTCATTTCTGGCCGGCTATATCGGCATGCGTGTGTCTGTTCTCGCGAATGTCCGAACGGCAGAGGCCGCCAAGAAAGGTATGGCCGCCGGTCTTGCCATGGCATTCCGGGGTGGTGCTGTTACCGGTATGATCGTCGCCGGTCTGGCCTTGACCGTCACCGCAGGTTACTATGCCGCTACACATGATGTCATTGCCCTGGTGGCCCTCGGGTTTGGTGGCAGCTTGATTTCAATTTTTGCCCGTCTTGGCGGTGGTATCTTTACCAAGGGCGCCGATGTGGGTGCAGATCTCGTGGGTAAGGTTGAAGCCGGTATCCCGGAAGATGATCCCAGAAACCCGGCCACCATTGCCGACAATGTGGGTGACAATGTGGGCGACTGTGCCGGTATGGCGGCCGACCTTTTTGAAACCTATGCGGTTACAGCCGTTGCCGCCATGCTCATCGGGCATCTGCTTTTTCCGGAAATACCGATTGCCACAGAGTTTCCGCTGGTACTGGGTGCCATATCAATCATTGCATCCATCATAGCGATTTTCTTTGTAAAACTCGGCAAGAGCGAGTACATCATGGGCGCTCTATACAAAGGGATGTTTGGGGCCGCCATCATTGCTGCCGTCGCCTTCTACTATGCTACGACCAAGATGTTCGTGGGTGTGGGCGATCTTTCGACCATGTCCATCTATTACTGTACCCTGGTGGGACTGATTCTTACCGTGGTCATCGTCATCATTACCGAGTATTATACCGGTTTGTATGGCCCGGTAAAAGCCATTGCAGAAGCCTCTACCACCGGGCACGGCACCAACATTATCTCCGGTCTGGCCGTCAGCATGCAGGCGACAGCTGCACCGGTTCTGGCCATATGTCTGGCCATCTATCTGTCTTATAATTTTGCCGGGCTTTACGGTATTGCCATGGCAGCCATGTCCATGCTCTCCATGACCGGTATGGTTATTGCCATCGACGCTTATGGCCCCATTACCGACAATGCCGGTGGGATCGCTGAAATGGCCGAAATGGATGAGAGTGTCCGCGCCGTAACCGATCCCCTGGATGCGGTTGGCAACACCACCAAAGCTGTTACCAAGGGATACGCCATTGGTAGTGCAGGTCTGGCCGCACTGGTTCTTTTTGCAGCCTATGTGCAGGAATTTCAGATGCATGGGGGTGATGCCATTAAATTTGATCTGAGTGATGTCAATGTCATCATCGGGCTTTTTATCGGCGGATTGCTTCCCTACCTCTTTGCTTCCATTGCCATGAAGGCGGTGGGTAATGCCGGGGGTGCCGTGGTTGACGAAGTACGACGTCAGTTCCGAGACATACCGGGTATCATGGAAGGTACAGCCAAACCCGATTATGGCGCATGTGTCGATATCGTAACGAAATTCGCATTAAAGGAAATGATCGTTCCGGCGCTTCTGCCGGTGATCGCGCCACTTGTCGTTGGTTTCCTGTTAGGTCCTGTTGCTCTGGGTGGTCTTTTGATCGGTAGTATTGTCACGGGTGTCTTTGTTGCTCTGTCCATGACCACGGGCGGCGCTGCCTGGGACAATGCCAAAAAGTATATCGAGGATGGTCACCTGGGCGGCAAAGGAAGTGATGCCCACAAAGCGGCCGTTACCGGTGATACGGTTGGCGATCCTTACAAGGATACCGCCGGACCCGCAGTGAATCCCATGATCAAGATTCTGAATGTGGTGGCGCTGCTGATGGTACCGTTCCTGATGTAATTTGGCACAATTCAAGTGTTGTATATGGAAAAGGATTGGCGTAGAGATGCGCCAATCCTTTTTTTCGTTGATTGTTTGATTCAAGAGTGTTATATTTCCCTTTCATATAAGCAAGTTTGATCCACGTGTTTCAAAATTTTGTGGTGTAAGAATGTCAAATAGATCCGAAAATGAAGCCGATATAAAAAGCAATGTGCCTGCTATAACATTTGCGGTGGGCGATTTGGCCGTTTATCCGGCACACGGCGTCGGCAAGATCGAGGCAATCGAAAGCCGTGTCATCAATGGGGAAACCCATGATTTTTATATCATGAAAATCGTCGAGAATGGCATGGTGATCATGATTCCCACCTGGAATGTGGTTTCGGTGGGTTTGCGGGAAGTGATCAGTGAAGAGGAAATTCCCAAGATCATCGAGGTCATGAAAACCAGGCAGGAATCCACCATCGACAACCAGACATGGAATCGCAGATATCGGGAATATATGGATAAAATAAAGACCGGCTCTCTGTATGAAGTGGCGGAAGTGTTCCGGGATCTCTCCATACTGCGACTGACAAAAGATCTTTCTTTTGGTGAAAGAAAACTCTACGATACAGCCCAGGGCCTTCTGGTCAAAGAACTGTCCACGGCCAGGAATACAAAAGAAGAGGTCATTGTCTCCGAAATCGAGTCTTTGTTCGTACCCGAAGAAAAGTAATTCCCATCCACATGATGTCCCCTCCAGGTCAATTCGTCATTATCGTCGGTAAGTCCGATGCCGGCCAGCGGCTCGATACACTTGTCGCTTTAAAGCGTTCAGATTGTTCCAGGTCCTTTGCCGCCACACTTATTCAGGGCGGCCGTATTACTATTCAAAACAACATAAAGAAACCGGGTTACCGTGTCAAACCCGGCGAAACAATTCAAGGCTGCATCCCGGTGTATGAACTCCCTTCTCTGCAGCCGGAAGCCATGTCTCTGAACATCTTGTTTGAAGACGGGCAACTCATTGTCATCGATAAGCCAGCCGGTCTGGTGGTTCATCCTGCACCCGGGAATGATACGGGCACCCTGGTCAATGGACTCCTGCACCACTGTCCCGAACTCGGCGGTATCAATGCCGAACGGCGGCCGGGGATTGTTCACCGGCTCGATAAAGACACATCGGGAACCATGGTGGTGGCAAAAAATCGGATAGCTCTCGAAAATTTGAGCCGGCAGTTTAAAGAACGGCAGGTCCAAAAAAAATATCTGGCCCTGGTGCATGGCGATGTGGGGCAGGATGCAGGCACCATAACGCTTCCCATCGGTCGACACCCTGTGGATCGGAAAAAGATGTCTACCCTCAGTTCCGGGGGGCGTGAAGCAGAAACTATCTGGCGCGTAAAAACACGGTATGCCGGTGCAACCCTGCTGGAACTGGAACTGAAAACCGGCCGCACCCATCAGATCCGGGTGCATTGTACATCCATGCGCCATCCGATTATTGGCGATCAAGTCTATACCTATGGAAAGAGGGGAAAGAAAATGCGAAATGACACGCCCCTGGAAATACTGCTGAGGTCGGCCGGGCGACAAATGCTGCATGCCAGGTATCTGAGCTTCACCCATCCTGTGGAGCAGCGGACCATGTCATTTAGGGCACCCATTCCAGAGGACATGCAAGGGCTTATGGATGGTCTGGCAGTTTCCAATCCACAGGATTGAGCATCACAATCTTGAATACCGTCATTTAAAACCTGGTTTTTTGGGCAGGTCAGAGTTCTGTGGCGATGCCGATGGTGGTAGTTGCTTAAATCCCAAGCACGAAATTCGAAATCCTAAACAATACCGAATGATCCAAATTCGAATGATCAAAACAAGACCTTGGATATACCCGTTCAAGCACTATGTTTGAATCATTTGAGCATTTGATATTGGGGTTTGTTTCGTATTTCGATATTCGTATTTAGAATTTATCACATGCTGAATGTACATAATGTTAATCCCTGATAGGGGGCTAAATCATTGCCGGGCCCTTTGGACCCGGGTATCTACTTCTGTTTCTTCCAATCCTGGTACTTCCGCCACTCACGCCATTGTTGAAATTCCTCGTATTCCGGGGTTCCGACGGCCGATTTTTTCCAAAGCAGCCATTGCCGGTAACCTTCATAGTCTTCATAGTCAGATTCAACAGCTGGCTGCTCCGTGTCTCCTGATGAGGTGGTTGGCATTTGGGGAGAGGCTTCCGGCGGCTGTGGTTCTTTATTTGAATCGTACAGAACCGCTCCATCGGTACCCTTGGTGAATACACCGGGTTCTTTGGGGATTTCACCGGCACGGGGAGGATCAAACGGTTTACCAGCGCAACCCCACACACCCATGGTCATGATGGACACCAGCAAAACCATGCGGATCAGTTTATAGCTTGCTTTCATCGTGAGCCCCATGAAATGAATTTAAAACTTAACACGTGTACCCAGCATGACCTGGCGAACATCTTCTATATTTGAGGTCTCATCGCGGTCAAGTGAATATGTTCGATAGGTACTGTAGAATTCAACACCATTCCAAGGTTTGATTACATAAGCCAAACCGTAGTTTTTGGATTTGTCATCGTCTTGAGACAAGTCTTCCGTCATGCCATACTCAATGGCAATGGCATGGATATCGAACTTGTATCCCAGTTTACCATAGTAGTTGACAGGATCCCTGCCGGTATCGTCAATGTCACGTGCCCCGGAAGATACGGTCAGGTTGATACCCGAGGTGTGCAACCAGGATATGGACCCGCCAATCTGGGTGTATTCCGGATTCGAACGATTGTTGGAATTTACAAATCCAATGGCGGCGGAAATTTTTCCCAAGCCGTCGAAGTCTGCCGCATAACGTGCGGCCAGTTCATAGGCATCACCGTTGGTGAAACTAGCCGATAATGTGGCGCCACCAAACGCGGGTGTGTCATATCGCAGGCGGTCGTTGCGGCTCAAGCCGTCAAAATTGCTGCGAGTACTACCCACTGTGGCAATGGGCGTATCGTCATTGTCGCGGAAATTTATGCTCCCGGCGGTATCGTTAACGCCCGAATACATGATCACGCTGGTACCGGACAAATCCTCCTCGGAGGTTCCATTGGCCGCACCATCCCCCTGACCAATGGAAATCTTACCATAAGGTATCACAAAATAGGCTTCCAGTTTTCGATCATTAAACTCGGAACCCCCGTCATTATCCTGTCCGACATCCACTTTGCTGGAATCATTGGATTGAAATTCATTTTCCCAGACCACACCCACAGTGACGGAATCATTAACATCCTCGGAACCTGTAAACCTGAAACGGGTGGAGGAATTGTCATTGTCCACATTCAAAATCGATGTATCTTTTCCATTATCCGCCCACATGAGCGCACGGTTTACCTGGCCGGAAAGCTTCACCTCTACGGCCTGAACAGGCTGCAGTCCCAAAAAAAGAATGACCGCAACTGTGCTTGAAAACAAAATATAATTAAAAAGTCGTTTATTCATTGCTCTATCCTCCATTGCCTGAAAAAAAGATGACAGTATCGTCATCTATCGTTGAAGTGAAAAAATCTTGGTTGATATCAAAGACGATATATCACAGGGTGGGACTTTACTAATAATTTGTATTTTTATCAACTTGTCAAGTTTTCTTCGTTTGAGAGCGTGTTCACCAACAGAATCAGCCATCATTTTTCAATCGGCATCGATAAAGCATGGCTGACACGAAAAGACCGCTTGCACTCAGAGCGGACAAGAAACAATAAAAGCAAAAAGCGCGGATGACAATTGCCTGTAGATAAACCAAGATCAACGATGCCAGAAACCCAAAAATCGTTAAATGAGCAATGATCAATAATATGAAGGGGTGTTTCCTGTCAATGACAAGGTCGAATCCGGATTCTTCCGGCTACACCATACCTTTGAAAGCAAAGAAAGTCAGAGAGAGAATGCCGGCGGTGACAAGAGCAATGGATGTATCCTGAAGGGGTTTGGGAACTCTTGCCAGGAGTATGCGTTCGCGTACACCGGCAAAGAGGATCAATGCAAGACCAAACCCGATGGCATAGCTAAAGGATGCTACCAGGGCTTGTAAAAAGGTATATTCTTCTTTGATATTGATGAGACAGGCACCCATAACGGCACAGTTCGTTGTGATCAGTGGCAGAAAAATGCCCAACCCGGCATAAAGGGCGGGGATACTTTTTCTCAGAAACATTTCCACAAACTGGACCAGAGAGGCGATAACCAGGATGAAAGCAATGGTGCGTAAAAATTCGAGACCGAATTTCTGCAGTATAAAGTTGTTAATGAGCCATGTGCCAACACCGGCCATTACCAGCACGAAAACAACTGCCATGGCCATACCCACAGCGGTCTCCATTTTTTTAGATGTGCCCAGAAACGGGCAGTTCCCCAGAAACTGTGCAAGAAGGATATTGTTGATCAGAATACAGCTTATGGCTAGGATAACATAATCACCCATGGAATTTCTCCTATTTGCTTCCTACCAGGTTCATGAGGCAGAGCATCAGCCCCAGACAGACAAAAGCGCCCGGCGCCTCGACCATAAAAGTAAAAGGCTGTATAGTGGGGCTTAATATCTGAATCGGCGTTTCCCAGAAGGTCAGGGTTCCGGCGCCTAAAAGTTCCCGCACGGCTCCCAGGGCGGCCAGGGCTAAGGTGAACCCGATGCCAATTCCCAGACCGTCTGCCAGTGATCGGGCGACGCCGTTTTTAAAGGCAAAGGCTTCGGAACGCCCAAGAACGATACAATTGACCACGATAAGTGGTATGAATATACCCAACTTAAGGAACAGTGGATAGGTAAAGGCTTGCATCAACAGTTCAACCAGGGTCACAAATGTTGCGATGATGATGATGAAACAGGCGATTCTTACCTTGGATGGAATAAGTTTTCGCAGCAGTGACACAAAAAAATTGGAACCGACCAGGACAAATGTGGTGGCCACTCCCATGCCGATTCCATTTTCAACGGTTTTGGTCACGGCCAGCACGGGGCATAAACCCAGAACCAGCCTGAAGGGCGGTATCTCCTCCCAAAGACCTTTGGTAAATTCCTGAACGAGGGTTTTCGCCATTGTGTTCTCCCTATTTAAATGCCTTGAGCTGCTCAAGAATCTGCGGCTTTAAGTTTTGGTACATTTTGCTTGCCGCTGCCACGCCGCCGTTGATTCCGTTGGATGTTACGGTTGCGCCACTCATGGCGTCGACGCTTGCAATGGCAGTCATTTTCATGCCTTTGAACTGCCTGGTGAAAGTGGGATCGCTCTTCGCTTTGGATCCGATGCCTGGTGTTTCGCTGTGCGTGGTGACACCCACGCCGATGATGGTGTCGTCCGCGATATTGACACCCAGCATCAGTCCAATGTCACCACCGAATCCCTTACCCGAGCCCTCAAAGGCAATGGTACTGGCCTCGCCATTAAAAATACCAACAAAAAAACTGGAATCCACTCCTTCATGGCTAATTTTAAATCGATCGACGATGGAGTCGTTGGATGCACCCTCCAGAATTGCTTTGATGGCGGGACCCTTTACAAAAGTGAGTTGTTGATACTCGATTTTAGGATCTGTCCAATTTTTGGTTGCCGCGAGCAGACCTCCGGACACGGAACCAAGAATGGTTAGGACCACAATCATATTGATCATTTCACGCATACTATGCAACCTTTCCCAAAGTCTTTGGCCGGATTTTATCCAACAACGGATTCAATAGATTGATCAACAGAACAGAGAGGATCGCACCATCGACATAGGCGCCGATATTGCGAATCAATACGGTCATCATACCACCGACGGCTCCATATAAAAGCATGGGGATGAAGTTGACGGGTGATGATGAATCCTCGGGGGCTAAGAAGAATGCCGCCACGAGGGTATAACCGGTCAGAAGGTGGAAAAAAGGACCCGCGAAGCGGCTGGGATCGATGATGTTGAATATCAGGGCGGTGATAAAAACACCCCCCAAAAACGAGAGGGAGATTTCCCAGCGGATAAAGCCGCGGATCATAAGATAGGCACCCCCCAGAATGAGACCGATACCAAAGGTTGCACCGATACCGCCGATTTGTCGTCCGAGAAGCAGATCCGTCAACCTGACAGGTTCGATGGCATCAAGACCAAAGTGCTTCACTGCAGCCAGGGGGTAGGTCGGTATAAAGTCAAAATGAAAATGACGATACATTTCATCGAAGTCGAGAAAATCGCCCCAGGAAATCATCAGGATGGCAAGGGCCAGAGCCACAGGATTGAAGGCGTTGCTGCCTATGCCTCCAAAGATCTGTTTGCCGATCACGATGGCAATAAATGTTCCTGTTAGGACAAACCACCAGGGCGCTGTTGCCGGCAGAAGCATGGCGAATATAAGACCGATGACTGCGGCGTTGCCGTCGCCCACTGAAACGGGTTTTTTGGAAACAAGGTTGATGGCTATTTCCCATAACATGGCGGTAGCAATGGAAAAACTCACCACTGCGATGGCAGGAGCGCCGAACCGGAACATGCCCCCTAAAATAACGGCTGGTAATGCGGCCAGAATGATATGCAGACTCATCTGGGGTATGCTGCTTCCGATATGGATGAAAGGCGCATGGGATACGATCAGTTTTTTCGGGTTATTCATCTGCTGCCTCCCCGGTAGCTGCGCGACCGAGCTCGTATTTAGCCAGTTTGATGGATTGAAAGATGGGTATTCTTGATACGCACACATAACTGCAGAGCCCACATTCAAGACAGGAGTAGAGATCGTAATTATCTGCGGCTTCTTCATACTGTCCTGCTTCAAGAAAGCGGATCAGCATATTGACCTGTATCCTGGCGGGGCAGACGCGAATACAATCACCGCAATTGATACATGGATAATCCGAGACAAGCGCAACATCGTCCTTATCCTGCAGGAGAACGGCATCTGTATCGGGTCTTATGGGAAATGCATCTGTGTAGGTGCTGTAGCCGTTTAAGGGGCCGCCGATGATGATTCGATCCTGATCATTCAAACCCAGGTCAAAGCGTTTGAGGATATCGCGAATGGGGGTGCCCACGATGGCCGATACCAGGGAACGGTTTCCATTCTTGTCCATAAAGGTGACCAGTTTGGTCCGGGCCGGTTTTTTGTTTTGGAAAGAACGACCCAGTGAAGCGACGGCTTCCACACTCAGAAAGGCCAGGCCAAAATCCTGGAAATCCTTTCCGACAGGGATTTCATGGCCTGTCACTCTCTGAGCGATAAGATGCGGCAATCCTTCAGGATAGCCCTTGTCGATACTCATAACGGACGCACCCATGTCACCATAACCCTGAATGGCGTCTTGTGGTGCAGCAATAACAACATTCTCCACACCGGTAATGGTTTTGAGATGTTGGATGCCCTGTGTCAGGTCATGATAATAAGCCTGCAGGGCGTATTGGGCGGTGATGATAAACAGGTCCTGGTCCATGGCATTGATGACAATGGTCTGGATGGGTTTGTCCGCATCCGTGAATATTTCAAATGCGGGGCTTCCAGGCAGGCACCCCAGCAGGTCGACAGCGCCTTCGAGGGAGGGCGAATCGCAGTAGGTGGCAAAGCTTTTGTCAGGGTCAGCTTCCTTTGAAACGGCAACGGATACAGCTGTAAACTGCTTTCCGGACTCCCCTGGAAAGGGCTCGATATGGGTAATGGTGCCGGTTACGGTCGATATGGCATATGCCTCCGAATCAGTTGACAGAGAAATTTTTTGTCCTGTTTTGACGGGGTCACCCTTTTGGATCATCATCACATGCCCGTTTTCAGCAGTCTCTTCGATGAGAAGCATGATCTGACGAGGCGTTTCAATCCGGACAGAATCAGGTAACACACCCGGCAACGAATCAACCTGAAGACGTGGTGCCGTTACAGAAAAAAATGACCGTTTCATCATATGAGTACCCTTTTCCTTGGCCGCTTGACATTGAAGAACCATCTGGACAAGTGCATCCGCCATTTATGTTGCTACATGATATGGCATGCTGCACATTCGATGGGGCCGGCCTCGAACGCTTGATGGCATTCGATGCATCCCTGGTGGAAGGCATCGGACCGTTTCATGATCGGTGTATCTTCGATTTCATCAGGTTCATGACAATCACTGCATATGTCGGGAGGTTGTGTCGCGTTTTCATTTGCAGCGTGACACTCTCCACAGGCAACAAGAGCGGCATCGTCATCCAGTGGGTGATGATGGCAGTCCCAGCAGGAAAGTCCGTAGGCTGTCTCGGACGTATGCGCGTAGTGGTCAAAAAGAACCTTGCCGGCAGCGACCTTGAACATCATTCTCACGGGCTCTTCCGGTGGTGAAACAGGAAAGGCGGCATAGCACAAAACGCCAACAACCAGGAAATAGACCATGAGGCCATACACAACCTTCATCTTTTGTTTCGAGATCATAAGGAAACCAATCCTTTCAACTGTTTGGCTTTTCTATAGCCTTGCACGAACTACCATAATGTAAGAGGGGTTTCAAGTATTTTATTCGTCCCCGCAGACCCCACACCGCCGGCAGATTTTTACATCACAGGCAGGGGTCGTTTTGCCATGGATGGCTTTTCGATATTCTGTCAAGAGATAAGATTTCCGGAGACCGTGATCGATAAAATCCCAAGGGAAATTTTCCTTGAGATTTCTTTGCCTGAGCACATAAAAATCGGCGTTAATGGTGGAGGCTTTAAGGGTTTTTGGCCAGTTGCCTTCATTGTCATGCGCTGCCTCAAGCATATCGGCTACACGCATATCACCGCGAGACAGGAGGGCCTGTACATATGCCCGGCGGGGGATATCGGCATGTATACGGATATTCGGGACCTGCTTGAGCGCTTTTTGAATGTGCTTATGTTTTAGCTTCAAGGTCTGGATATCATCCATGGCTGCCCATTGAAACGGTGTGTGGGGCTTGGGGACGAAGGAATTGATACTCACGCTTATCTCGCCCATGCGCCCTCTGGGGCGACTCGATTTTAAAAAAACCTGCTTCACCTTTTTGCAAAGTGTAGCGATGGCCTCGATATCTGCCATGGTTTCCGTTGGCAGACCGATCATGAAATAGAGTTTGAGATTCGGGATGCCTTGGGTGACAAGCACTTTTGTCGCAGTCAGGATGTCTTTTTCTGAGATCCCCTTGTTAATGCACCGGCGTAATCGTTCAGAGCCGGCATCGGGTGCAATTGTGGCTGTTTTGACCTTGCTTTTCGATAAATGGGAAATCAGATCTTGGTCAAGGGCATCCGCCCTGAGGGAACTGAAAGAGACTACGGCGGCGGTCTTTTCTGCGGCTTTACAGAGATCGCCGAGTCCTGGGAGATCGGAAACCGCCGCCCCTAGAAGTCCGATTTTGTCGGTATGGGCACGCCCATCGTGGAGACAGGATACCAGAAGATGCGGATCTCTGAAACGGGGTGGGCGGTACACGAAGCCCGCACCGCAAAAGCGGCATCCATGAGGGCATCCCCGGGACACCTCGATCAGATAGGTTCGGTCAAAGGTCGTATCAGGTGTCACGATGGTACTGCAGGTAGGTGTTTGGTTGATGTCCCGGACATAGGCTCTCTTGATGACACCAGGGACATCTTTGAGGGGCTTAAACCCCTTAAATGTATTGTCCTGGTTATAGGTTTCCTTGAAAAACTCCGGGACAAAAATGCCCTCTATTTCCCGTGATGCACGGAGTAACAAGGTCTCCCGCGTGTCTGTTTCCTGGGTCAATTGCATAAAACCGGGCAGATTGGCTTCTGCCTCGCCGATCAGAAAACAGTCTATAAAGGGTGCTATGGGTGCCGGATTCAATAAACAAGTAACACCCCCGGCGATGATGAGGGGGTGGGTTTCATCTCTCTGGGTTGAACGGAAGGGCAGACCGGCTTTCTCAAGAATGAGGAGCAGGTTGGGGTAATCGTTCTCAAAGGACAGGGATACGGCAATAATATCAAAGGTCGCAAGGGCGCGTCCAGATTCGATTGAAATGATATCGCCTGTGTCGGCCACGTTTTGATCCGGGAGGAAGGACCTTTCACAGACGATACCATCCAATTCGTTCAAAAGCCCATAGACTGTTTGAAAACCAAGGTTTGACATACCCAGATGGTAGGTATTCGGGTATATCAGGGCAACGGCTGTTTCTCCTTGCCGCTTCTGTTTTCCCATGACGGAGATTTCCGCGTCTAAGCGCCTTTGTCGGTCAGTGTCGCCTTTTTTAACCATAGGGTTTCATAATACGAGACGACGCCTTTATCAAACAAATTTCTAAGACATGGTCCTGTTTCAGTCGGCTTTGCGTCTCAAGAAGGTGGGCACCTCAAGATCGCTGTTGTCGATAACGATCCCTTTATACCCACGGTAAGAAGCGCCGCCTGATTCGCCCACAGCTTCCTTTCGCCTGATAAATGTGGGTTCATCATAGTCCACGATATTCTCGAGATCTGCGGGGATGATATCCCGGACTCTGCCGCGGAAGGAATGTTCCCTGACATTGTCGGGTTTGGGCTCTTTCTCTAATTTTTCACCGATACCCGTGGCAATAACCGTCACACTCATTTCGTCATCCATGGAATCGTCAACCACAGCGCCCCAGATGATATCGGCATTCTCGCCGACCTCGTTGTAAATGCGCTCGGAAGCTTCCGTCATCTCTTCCATGGTCAGTTCGCTGTTGCAGGTGATGTTCATGAGGACACCTCTGGCTCCGGAGATGGCGATATCCTCGAGGAGTGGATGGGATATGGCTCGTTCGGCAGCTTCAATAGCCCGATTTTCTCCTCTGGAAACCCCGATACCCATGATGGCCAGACCCGCTCTGGACATGGTGGTTCTGACATCGGCAAAATCGAGATTTACCAGCCCCGGCATCATGATCAGATCCGTAATACCCTTGACGGAATGGAGCAGGATTTCATCGGCCTTCTTGAACATTTCAATCATTTTGGCGTTCTTGGAAGCCAGGGCCCTCAGACGGTCGTTGGGTATGGTAATAACCGTATCGGCAACCTGTTTGAGGGTTTCAATGCCTTCCTCGGCCTGCCGGGCACGTTTTCGTCCCTCAAAGGAGAAGGGTCTGGTGACCACGGCAACCGTGAGGGCGCCTATTTCCTTGCAGATTTCCGCAATTACCGGTGCAGCCCCCGTTCCCGTGCCGCCTCCGAATCCTGCAGTGATGAAAACCATGTGGCTGTTTTCAAGAGATTGGCGGATGGCATCCCTGTTCTCCAGGGCTGCTTCCCGACCGATGTTAGGATTGGCTCCGGCACCCAGACCTTCCGTGAGTTGCTCTCCCAGCTGGAGTTTTATTTCCGCCTTGGATACCTCGAGCGCCTGGGCATCTGTATTGGCACAGATAAACTTTACGCCTTGCAGGTTGCCTTCAATCATGTTGTTGATTGCGTTGCCACCAGCGCCACCAACCCCGATGACTTTGATCTTAGCAGTTTTGTCGTTTTCCACGTAAGTAAACATGTTTCCTCCCGTTAGTTGAATTTATGTTGCCTATATGACATCCTTGAACCATTTGCGCATTTGGCTCATAACACCGTTGAAAATATGTTTGTCCCGTATTCTGAATTTTTTCGTCACCTGATTCCTGACACCATACATGACCAAGCCCACCCCTGTGGCGTACATGGGGTTGTTGACGACATCCACCAGCCCGCTGATACCGCTTGGTTTTCCAATACGGACGGGCAGGTTGAATATGGATTCTGCAATATCGTTGATGCCTTCCAAAAGCGCCGTACCACCGGTCATGACCATGCCCGAGTTGATCATATTCTCCATACCTGCCCGATAAATTTCTCTTTGCACCAGGGTAAAAATTTCCTCCATCCGTGGTTCGAGGATCTCCCCGAGAATCTGTCTGGGGAGCTTCTTGGGTCCGCGTCCACCCATTCCCGGAACCTCTATGGTTTCCTCGTTGTTGATACTGCTTGAAGAGCAGGTACCGTAGCGGGTCTTGATCTTTTCCGCCTCAGCCAGGGGTGCGCGTAAGCCGATGGCGATATCGTTGGTCAGATTGTTGCCGCCCAAGCTCAATACAAAAGTGTGTTTGATATTTTTTCCTGTAAAGATCGCCAGATCGGATGTACCGCCCCCCAGATCCAGCAGAGCTGTGCCGAGCTCTTTTTCTTCATCCGTCAATACGGCTTCCCCGGAAGCCAGGGATTCCAGCACGATGTCACAGACATCGAGTCCGGATCGGTTGGCACATTTAACGATGTTGTGGGCGGATGTAACGGCACCTGTCACGATATGGATTTTCGCTTCCAGCCGCACCCCGGCCATGCCCACCGGATTTTGAATGCCTGTTTGCTCGTCAACGATGTATTCCTGGGGCAGAACGTGGATGACCTCCCGATCCATGGGTATGGCGACGGCACGCGCTGCATCGATGACACGATCGACATCGTTTTGGGTGATTTCCGAACCTTTTATGGCGACAATACCCCGGCTGTTGAAGCCGGTGATGTGCCCACCGGCGATGCCGGCATATACGGATGAGATTTCACAACCGGCCATCAGTTCCGCCTCTTCAACCGCTTTCTTGATGGAATCCACCGTCGACTCGATATTGACGACCACGCCTTTTCTAAGTCCTATGGATGGGCTTGTTCCGATACCGATGATGCTGATATCATCGTTGGAAACCTCTCCCACCACGGCACATATTTTTGTGGTTCCAATATCCAGACCGACGACGATGTTTTCGTGACCCTGCACCTTACACCTCCTTGTGACCCGTGGCGGGTTGTTTTTCCAGATTCAGATTGACAACAATTCGATTGGGATTATTCAGGTCTATCGAGTTCAATATCGGTATGTTCTGATTTTTCTTGAGATAAAAGAGAACTTCCTGGAGCCTTTTATATTTGCTGGGGTAATCATCATACCCAAGTTTGAGTGCGCCGAGGTTGTTGCCTGCATGAATTGTCAGACCGATATCCTTGTCCACCTCTATTTTCCGTATCTCTTTGTTGGTGAGAATACTGCCTTTGTTCCTACCCAGCTTTAAAACGGTCATGACGGCATTGAATGGCCGGCTGTAGGGTCTATCCCCGATATTCAGGTCGGAAAAAGCCAGCCCGCCCACAACCGGCAGATTGACCGGATCGCCAACTTCCCATTCCTTGAAGAGCTTGCCCTGGTTGTTGAGCAGGAATTTACGATTGATATCGATAATTGCCAGGGGCTCGTGTTCCTTTATCCGGATGTGAATACCGGAAGGGATCTCCCGGCTGACATCAGCCTCTGATATCCATGGGTGAGCCAGGAGTCTTTTGCGCGTAGTGCCCAGGTTTACAGAGAAAATGTTGAGGCCACGGGACAATTTTGCCTGGGCCAGAACCGTCTTTTCCTCGAGGGTCTTGCAGCCCTGTACCTTGAGATGGACCGTGCTAAAGTAACCGGACTGGGTAAAAAGATCATACCCGAAAACAAAAGCAAAACTCATGATGGCCACCACGGACAAGCCGGATATGATTTTCAGAAAATTGAGCGCATGCTGGATCCGTCTGGTGCGTCTCTTCGCGGCGCTGTTTTTATAAAAATTTTTACGTACTTTTTTATGTGCCAACAATTTTGACCTCGGGTTCAAGCGTTATATTGAATGACCTTAACACGGCTTTTTGAATCAGATCTTTGAGGGCCAGAATGTCTGTAGCGCTTGCGTTGTTTTTGTTGATGATGAAGTTGGCGTGCGTGTCGGACACCTGGGCATCTCCGATCCGCTTTCCTTTTAATCCGGCCATATCTATGAGTTCTCCGGCTGATTTTTCTTTGCTTGGGTTTTTAAAAAAGCATCCCGCGCTTCTCTGATGCAGTGGCTGCATGGCAGCTCTTTTCTGCATGATGGCACGCGCTTCTTTTTCAATGGCATGTTTATCCCCAGCAGAGAGTCGAAACTCCCCTTCCAGGAGAATGGGGGACTGCATTCCGGCCACCTCTGGACGTTCTTTCAAATCAAGCCCCCTGTAGCGGAACTGCAAGGCATGTTTTTCGATCCTCACGGGCTCGCCTCCGGAAGAGAGTACCACCACTGCCGTGATCACGTCTGCCATGTTTCCCTGACCTGTTCCTGCATTCATGATCATGGCACCCCCCACCGATCCGGGAATGCCCAGGGCAAAATTCATACCGCTGAAACTGTTGCCGGTGGCATATTTGCAGAGGCTGTTGAGCCTAGCGGCGGCACCCGCTGTCACCAGGATGCTTTTTCTGTCCAGAACCGTGTGCTGAATGTCTTTCAGACAGTGTTTCATTGAAATAACGATCCCCTGGATACCGTTGTCCAGAACCAGCAGGTTGGTGCCGTTGCCGATGATAAAATAAGACAGACTGTTTTCCTGTAACCATCGAACAAGCACCCCCAGACCGGATTTTTCTTTGGGTGCGACATAGACATCAGCGGGTCCCCCGACCCCAAGAGACGTATGCCGGGACATGGGTTCCTGGAATCGCACGTCGGGGCCGAATGTTTCTGTCAGCCATTTCTTATGTGTTTTGTTCAGTTGCATAACTTAATTAGCTATAAGCTGTATGCATTAGGCTGTAAGCGGCTTATGGCTTACCGCTTAGTGCCTTGCTTTCCAATATTGCCTCGCCCACCTTCCATACATCCCCGGCCCCGAGGGTCAACAGGATGTCTCCGCTGCGCAGGTTTTTTTGCAGGTATTGAACGGCATTGTCGATACCTTCCGTGCAGATGACTTCCTTGTGACCGTGGGCCATGATGCCGTCACACAGGTCGTGACCATGGACACCCTCGATGATCTGCTCCCCTGCCGAGTAGATGGGCAGCACCAGCAGTACATCGGTTTGATAAAAAGAACGGGTGAAGTCATCAAACAATGCCTGGGTTCTCGAATACCGGTGTGGCTGAAACACCACCACTTTTCTTTGATCCGGCCAGGCATCCTTAAGGGCCTGGAGGGTCGCCTTGATTTCGGTGGGGTGGTGTCCATAATCATCCACCACGGTAATATTGTTCTGCTCGCCCTTGATTTCAAGCCGCCTCTGGACACCTTCGGCTTTTTCAAGTGCCGTTTTTATGACGGAAAAGGGGATATCCAGCTCGAGCCCGACGGCAATAGCCGCCATGGCATTGGCAATACTGTGGTGACCTGGCAGGTTGAGATAAATCTCCCCAAGTGCCTGGCCTTGAAAATAGATATCAAAGCGACTTTTCAGCCCCTCAAAACGGATATTTCTGGCCTGTACGTCTGCCTGAGAACTCATGCCATAGGTGACAAACCGCTTTTTAATGGCCGGAATGAGCTCCTGTATATACTCGTTGTCCAGACAGAGCACGCCTAAACCGTAAAAAGGAACTTTCTGAATAAATTCCAGGAAGGCTTCTTTAATGGCGGAGATGTCCGGATAGTAATCAAGATGCTCCCGGTCGATATTGGTAACCACGGCAATGGCGGGTGACATCTTGAGAAAGGACCCATCACTCTCATCGGCTTCGGCAACAATGTAATCTCCTTGTCCGAGCAGCGCATTGGATCCGATACTTTTCAATTTACCCCCGATGACCACCGTGGGATCCAGGCCCCCTTCCGCAAGGACTGTTGAAACGATGGAAGTGGTGGATGTCTTGCCATGGGCACCGGCGATGGCAACGCTGTATTTCAAGCGCATGAGTTCGGCAAGCATTTCAGCCCTGGGGATAACGGGAACGGCAAGTTGTTCTGCGGCCAGTACCTCGGCATTGTTGCTTTTTACTGCTGAAGATGTGACCACCACATCAGCGCCCTGGATGTTCGTTCCGGCATGGCCCCGGTATATAGTGCCACCCAATTTCTCGAGGCGCGTGGTGATATCGGATAAAGTGAGATCCGATCCGGACACGGTGTATCCGAGATTGATCAACAGCTCTGCAATTCCACTCATTCCGATGCCGCCGATACCGACAAAATGGATATGATATTTTTTATGATACATTGTCTTTCCTTGCCCTGCGGGCGTAATTTACATTTCGTGTGTCATTTGCCTCCGGGCGACTTTCGCCCTGCGGACGTCATTTGCGCTGCGCGCGGTATTTATTGTCGCTCTTAGCTGTAAGTCAACCTAAAACCTAACACTTAAAACCTAACACCACTCGCGTCTTTGTCCTTCAAAGCCGCGAGGTCATACAAATCGTTCACAATCGCCTTGGCCGCATCCGGCCTGGCCTGCTTTCTCATGTTGGCGGCCATGCTTGCGAGTTTCTGCGGTGATGATGCATAGTGCTCGATTTTTTGAGCCAGAAGCTCTCCAGTCAGGTCTTTTTCAAGAATCAGCTCCGCCGCTCCCACGGAAACGAGTTGGCGGGCATTGAGGGCCTGGTGGTCATCGGCAGCAAAAGGATAGGGGACAAAGATAACGCCTTTCCCAAGAACCGTCAGCTCGGCGATGGTCGATGCCCCGGCCCTGCAGATCACCAGATCTGCTTTGCGGTATTGCTTTTCCATGTCATGGAAAAAGGATTTTGCCGTGCCAATAATGTTGTGTTCAATGTATGCTTCTCTGGCGGCATCTTCATCTGCTGCACCTGTCTGATGGATGAAAGCGATCCTGTTTTTTGACGCAATGTGCGTCAGGGCCGCCATAACGGCCGTGTTGATACGGTGTGCCCCCTGACTCCCACCGACGATAAAGATGGTGAAGGGCTTTTCGGGGGTCACAGGGCCCCTTGGGGATACGGGGGCGCTTTCCAGACAGGACAGTATTTCTTTTCTCACGGGGTTTCCTGTCAGGCGGACTTTTTGTGCCGGTGCCTTGATCCGAGTGCCCGCAAAGGACACGTAAATCCTGTCTGCAAAATAGGAAAGCAGCCGATTGGTCATACCGGGGATCACGTTCTGCTCGTGAAGTGCCCGGGGAATGCGCAGCATCCAGGCGGCTAACACCACCGGACCGGCAGAATATCCCCCCACGCCCAGCACGACATCCGGACGAAACTTTTTGAGTATCCAGGTTGCCGAAAAAATACTCCAGGGGAGGGACGCCAGCGTCTTAATCTGCTGGAGGATGGTTTTTCCTTTCAGACTCTGGACGCGGATGTGCTTCTGTTCGAAGCCTTTTCTATTCAAAACGCCGGTTTCAAAACGATTCCCTGTGCCGATGAAACACACATGACTGTTCAGACCGGCAGCCAGAACTTCTTCGGCAACGGCAATGCCAGGGAACAGATGTCCCCCCGTGCCTCCGCCCGCAATTATCAGGGATATGGCCCGGATGGTTTTATTTTGAAGCATGCCGCGCACCTATGTTCATAAGAATTCCTATGGATGCCATGTTAACCATCAGGGATGTGCCGCCGTAGCTTAAAAACGGCAGGGTCAATCCTTTTGTGGGAAGCAGACCAAGGGTAACACACATGTTGACGCATACCTGCAGCAGAATGGTTGCCGTAATACCGGTTGCCATGAAGACCGAAAAAGAATCTTTGGCATGCCGTGCAATGCTGACGCCCCGCCACAGGATAAGCGCGTATAAAGATAAGATGATCAAAATTCCCACAAGACCGAGTTCTTCGCCGATGACCGAGAAAATAAAGTCCGTGTGCGGCTCTGGAAGATAAAAGAGTTTCTGATACCCTTTGCCGATGCCGGCGCCCCAGATGCCTCCTGTACCAAAGGCCATGAGTGAATGAATGATTTGATACCCATCTTCTGTTGGATACTGCCAGGGATTAAGAAAGCTGGTAATTCGGCGCAGCCGGTAGTCGGCGTTCAGCATGATATAATAGACCATGGGCAGAATCAGCAGAATGAAAGACAACAGGTACCTCAGCCGGACGCCCCCCACGAACAGCAGTATCCAAGTAATGGCGCCGAGAATGACCACGGATCCAAAATCCGGCTGCAGGAGGATGAGACCCGAAAAGAGGGCCAGAACGATAAGATGGGGCAAAAATCCGATGGAGAAGTCTTTGATGTGTTCCTGCTTTTTACTCATGGAGAATGCCAGATATATGACCATGGCCAGACGGGCGATCTCAGACGGCTGGAACGAAAACCCCATGAAGCTGAGCCAGCGTTTTGCACCGCCTGCCGTGAGACCCATGTTGCTGAAAGGGACCAGCAGCAGAAGAACCAGGGCAACTGCCAGCAGGGGATACGCCAGGGATTTATAAACGGACAGGGGGATATGCCCGCATGCCACCAGGGCAACCATGCCCATGAGGGAAAAGAGTGCCTGTCGCTTCAGGAAATAGTAGTCTGAGCTGAATTTTTTTAGTGCAAGTGCCGAACTCGCACTGTAGACCATCACGATTCCGATGCCCACGAGGAAAAGCACCGAGAAGAGAAGCGTGATGTCATAGGTCAATGCTGTGGTTTCTGAATGTTTCATGTTTTACGCCCACATACGGTCTTGCGGAAGGCATCACCGCGTTCCTTGTAATCTTGATACATATCGAAGCTGGCACATGCGGGTGACAGGAGAACCACCTCCCCCGAAGAGGCCGCGGCATGTGCAGTCGCGACGGCATCTTCCATGGTCGCAACGATTATGGTGGTGGTCAGGTTCCCCAGGGCGACTTCAATTTCCCCTGATGCTTCGCCCAGCAGGATCAGGGTCTTGACCTTCTGTCGGACAGACGATTCGAGCAGATGAAACTGTCCGCCCTTGTCCCGTCCGCCCATGATCAAATGGATCGGGCCCTGCAGACATTCGATTGCCCGTAGCACCGCGTCCACATTGGTGGCTTTGGAGTCATTGTAAAAGACGATGCCATCCAGGACGGCAACACGTTCCATGCGATGGGGCAGACCCTTGAACGATTCAAGTGCCTTCTGTATTCCGGTCGGTGTTCCACCTGCAACCAGTGTTGCCAGAGCGGCGGCGGAGATATTTTCCAGTTCATGCCGGCATTTAAGGGGCACATGTTCCAGCTCTATGGAAGCGCGATTTTTGAATAAAGACCCATCAGAACCCTTTGTTCCCGGGTCTTTTTCCTGGAGAGAATCCAGACCGTGGAATGTAATGGCATGTGTCCCGATATCCGCCCCTTTTTCATTTTCCCGCCGACCCGTGAAAAAAACCTTCTCGGGTTTGCAGTTACTGCCCATCTCCCTGATCCGGCTATCTTCACCGTTCAGAACAGCGGTATCGCTCTTTTTCTGGTTCTCCAGGACACGTGCTTTGGCTTTTGCATAGGCTTTTATATCTGAATAACGGTCCAGGTGATCGTCGGTAATGTTCAAGAGCAGACTGATGCTCGGTCGGAACGACATGATCGTATCGAGCTGGAAGCTGCTGACTTCAACCACCAGATGCTGGACTTTTTCACGAGCGCTCAGGTAGCTGATCAATGGATTGCCGATGTTGCCCCCCACAAATACGGTCTGTCCCGATTGTTCCAGCATATGGCCGATAAGCCTGGTGGTGGTGGTCTTCCCGTTGGTTCCTGTCACGGCTATCATCGGCTCTTTGATAAAGAGGGAGGCCAGTTCGAGTTCGCCCAGCAAAGGAATTCCTTTCTCCTGTGCGGCCTGGACAGGCGGAATCGTATGGGGTACCCCCGGACTGATGACAATGAAGTCAGCGCCGGTGAAGGTATCCATGACATGTCCTCCGAACTCGGTCTTTACACCCAATTCACGAAATTTACGGGCGGCTTCACCCATTTCGTTTTCCCCCGCCATTTCCGAAATTGTGACCCTTGCGCCGCGTTGGGTCAGGAAAGAGGCTGTCTCGAAACCGGATCGTCCCATGCCAACCACTAGTGCTTTTGTGTGTTCAAGTTCCATTGCTTATCTCAATTTCAGCGTGCTCATGGAAACCAATGCCAGGGCAATGGCTATAATCCAGAATCGGACGATGATCTTGGGCTCCGGGACCCCTTTCAATTCAAAGTGGTGGTGCAGGGGCGCCATTTTGAATATGCGTCCCCCATTGGTCATTTTAAAAAAACTCACCTGAAATATGACCGAGAGCGCCTCGATGACAAAAAGACCCCCCACAATAACCAGCAGAATTTCCTGTTTTGTGATGACGGCGATGGATCCCAGGGCACCCCCCAGGGAAAGAGAGCCCACATCACCCATGAAAATTTGTGCAGGGTAGGCGTTGAACCAGAGAAACCCGAGCCCGGCACCGACTAGAGAACCACACATGATGGCCAGTTCCCCGCCGCCGGCCACATAGTTTATCTGGAGATATTCCGCCAGTTTGATATGCCCGGTGACATAGGCGAAAATCATATACGTGGCCGCTGCAATGATCACAGGGCCGATGGCCAGTCCATCCAGTCCATCCGTCAGATTTACGGCATTGGACGTTCCTACGATTACCAGCACGGCAAAGGCGATATACCAGAGACCCAGATCCGGGGATATGTGTTTGAAAAAGGGGAGGGTCACCCGGGTATCGAAGTCCGGGTTCAAATGGAGCAGGAATCCGGCAAGCATTGCCAGGGCTGCCTGGGCAAAAAACTTGGTTTTGGCTGATAGGCCTTTGTTCCGTTTTTTGATGAGCATCAGATAATCATCCACAAAGCCGATACCCCCGTATCCGACGATGATCAAAAGTACGATCCAGATATAGGCATTGGTCAGATTGGCCCATAATAAAGTCGAAACCAGAATGGAAAGCAGAATCAGGATTCCGCCCATGGTGGGTGTTCCCGCTTTGGTCTGATGCGTGCCGGGACCGTCTTCCTGAATGTATTGACCCACCTGTAGTTTTTTGAGCCGTCTTATAATCCAGGGCCCGAGTAGAAAACAGATGATAAAGGCAGTCAGACTGGCATAAATCGTACGGAACGTTATGTATCGAAACACATTGAACGCCGATATGGATGTATGCAACGGATATAGCAGGTGATAAATCATGCTGACGCTTCCATTCGGCCGTATTGGGCCAGAAATGCTTGAACCAGGGTTTCCATACGCATACCCCGGGATCCCTTGATGAGAACCCAGTCATCCGCTTGGATTGTTTTTTTGAGTGCATCAAAAATGTCATCTTTTGAACCGCAAAAGATGTTCGTTGTTGCCATTCCGCCATTGATGGCACCCTTTTCTATGGCATCGGCAAAATTTCCCGTTACATAGAGCTTGGCCAGACCCGATGCCGCTGCAAACCCGCCGACTTCCGCGTGCAGATCTCTGGATGCACCACCAAGTTCGAGCATGTCTCCCAGTACGGCGATTCCCCGCTGCTCTTTTCGGAGACCGGCCAGTGTGTTAAGGGCTGCCTTGACCGAACTGGGGTTGGCATTGTAGGTGTCATCGATGAGATGTGGCCCTTGAATTGTCCCCAGTATGTTCATTCTTCCTTTGACGGGTGTGAATGAGCCCAGGGCTGTCTTGATCTCGTTTAAAGGTATCTCAAGACAATATCCCACAGCAGCTGCAGCCAGGGCGTTGGACACGTTGAACTCTCCGGGAATTGGCAGGCTTACATGGATATCGCCACCCGGGACGTGGAGTTGAAAGGAGACGGCGGTTGCGCTGTTTTCCAGAGCCCTAGCCCGGATATCTGCATTTTTGGACAGACCGAACAGGATGGGTTTAAACGGCACCCGTTTGGCCAGACGCATGACCATGGCGTCGTCGGCATTGAGAATTAACCTGCCTTTTGAAGACAATGTTTCAAGTATTTCACCCTTGGCATTCATAACCCCTTCAAGGGAACCGAGCCCTTCCAGGTGCGCCGGACCAATGTTGGTAATCAAAGCGATGTCCGGCAAACAGATCTGACCTAATCGACGAATTTCACCGGGGCAATTCATCCCCAGTTCCAGAATAGCCCATGCGTGGCTCGGGCGGGTTCTCAGGAGCGTCAAGGGAACACCCACCAGATTGTTGAAGTTGCCAAAGGGCGACAGGGTCTGGAAGCGGCGGCTAACCACAGCTGTGGTCATGGTGCGCGTGGTTGTCTTGCCGTTGGACCCGGTCAGGGCGACAACGGAAAGATCCCATCGACGCCTGTGAAACGACGCAAGATCTCCGAGGGCTGTAAGGGTATCTTGCACAGCCACACAGGTAATACCGGTCTCTGCCAATTTTTTCAGCAGTGTCTGGTCTGCTTTGTCCTGGTTGAGAAGGATACCCCTAACACCCTGTCTGATAATGTCCGGAATAAAGGTGTGACCATCGTGGACATCCCCTGCCAGGCAGATAAAACACTGTTCCCGGTGAATATTTCTGGAATCGATGCTGAAGCCGTCAAAGCGTGATGTTTTGCCGTCGGTACAAAGCGTGCCACCGGTGGCATCCATGATGTCGGTTAGCGTCCAGGCTGTTTGTTGTTTGGCAATCACGGCTAGTTACTGACCTCCGTCTGTAATGCAGACAACACGGATTGTGCCACGGCCCGGTCGTCGAAGGGCTTGGAAGTGTTACCAATAATCTGATAGGTTTCATGGCCTTTGCCTGCTATGAGAACCATATCGCCTGGTTCCGCCGCCTGGATACCTGTCTGAATGGCACGCTTCCGGTCAGGTTCCCGGCAGAATCCTTTGTGTTTGAAACCATGCTTTAGTTCCTTGACGGAGTACTCGTTTTGGCAGACACGTCCAACACCCGCTAGGATCTGGTCGATGATGTCCCCGGGTTTTTCAGACCTTGGATTGTCGGACGTGACAATGGAGAGATGCGCAAAGGTCGCTGCGATCTGTCCCATCAGTGGTCTTTTGGTAGTGTCTCGGTTGCCTCCGCAGCCAAAAATACAGATAATACGTTCAGATGCCAGCTGTTCCAGGGCCTTGAGCACGTTTTCCAGGGCATCCGGGGTGTGGGCGTAGTCAACGTAGACCGGTCGGTCCGGACTCCCGGGAACACGTTCGAGTCGCCCCGGAACCGACAGGGTACGGTCGATACCGCTCTGTATTGCTTCGGGTGGCAGGTCCAGCGCTGACCCCACACCAGCGGCACTCAGAATATTCTCCAGATTGTGTCTGCCCACGAGTGGCGAATCAAAATGAATCAAACCCCGGGGTGTTGCGATATTGCCCCGGATGCCGTTAAAATCGATGGTCATGGATTTGGAATGGACCATACTCTTGGGTGAACGCCCTGTGGTGATACACGGGTAGGTCAGGTCTGAAACAAGTGCCAGGCCCTGCGGGTTGTCCGTATTGATTACAGCCAGGGCTTTTTTATCGTTGCCCAGATGTTCGGTAAAAAGTCTTTTCTTGCAGGCCCAGTATCGATCCATGTCGCCATGATAGTCCAGATGATCCTGGGTGAGATTCGTAAAAACCCCGATGTCTATCCGGCAACCTTCTATTCTCGACAGATCGATGGCATGGGAAGAGACCTCCAGGACAACATGGGTGATACCCGCCGACAGCATTTCTGCGAGAATTCGCTGAAGATCCAGAGATTCCGGCGTGGTTACAGGGTTGATAAATAATTTTCCCTTGTAGCGGTAGTTGACGGTGCCGATGACGCCCACCTGGATACCTGCCGCAAGAAGAATGTTTTCGATGAGATAGGCCGTGGTTGTTTTACCGTTGGTTCCTGTGATCCCGATAACGGTCAGGTGCCTGCTCGGGGTTCCAAAAAAGCGATCTGCCATAACAGCCAGAGCCTTTCGTGAGTCAGACACCTGGAGAACGGGTATGGGGGCTGCAGACGGTTTTTGTGAAACCACTGCCACCGCGCCCATATCTACGGCATCCTGGATGTAGCGGTGACCGTCGGTTAAAAACCCTTCGATGGCAACAAAAAGGCCTCCTTCCCGGACATTACGTGTGTTGTAATGCAGGGATGTCACTTCGATCTCCTGTTGGGGTGTCCAATGATCATTCTTTTCAGCCTCAGACCCCTTGATTCCGGCCTCATGAACGGCACGATATAGCTTGCTCAGTTTCAACCGGAAACCCCCGTGATCAGGGCTGCCTTGATGGCGCCATTTCTGGTTTCCGGCGGAACATTCAGGTGTTGCAGTGTTTCATGGGCAATTTTTTGGAATGCCGGGGCTGCCACAGTGCCGCCATAATGGATGTCGGTGGGTTCGTCGATAACCACCAGGATTGCGAGCCTGGGGTTGTCAGCGGGTGCAAACCCTATAAAGGACGATGTGTATTTACCCCGGGCGTAGTTGCCGCTTTCATCTGTTTTCTGAGCAGTACCGGTTTTGCCGCAAACCGTATAGCCCTCGAGGAAAGCGTTGGTACCGGTGCCGCCCTCTGTGACAACGGTCTGCATGATGCGTTTGACGATGGCTGCCACTTCGGGAGATACGGCCCGGCGGATGATTTCGGGTGTAGTCTGCTTTAAAATCCGGCCATGTTCATTGGTGATGGAGTGGACGATAAATGGCTTCATGAGCGTGCCGCCGTTTGCAATGGCAGAGGCCGCTGACACCAGTTGTACGGCCGATGTCGATATTCCCTGACCAAATGAGATGGCGCTGGTGTCGATTTTGGACCATCGATGGCTGGGTGTGAGGACCCCTGTGGTTTCCCCTGGACTATCCAGACCGGTCTTGTCGCCGAAACCGAAATTTTTCAAGGTGGTATACAGGATTTCAGGACCTGTCATTTCGATAACCTTGGTAATCCCGATATTGCTGGAGTATTTTATTATCTGCTGCAGGGAAAGCCATCCCCTGGGATGCGTGTCATGGATGGTGTTCGATCCGATCCTGTAGGCACCGTTTTCACAGTAGAAAATGGTGCTGGGGCTGCAGATCCCCGAGGACAAGGCAGCCGCGGCGGAAAATATCTTTATGGTGGAACCGGGTTCAAAAGGATCGGTCAGGGCCCGGTTGCGCCACAGATGACGCGGGTATTGTTTGAATACGTTTGGGTTGAAGGATGGATAGTGAGACAAGGCCAGGATCTCGCCGGTTTTCGGGTCCATGACGACGGCCATGCCGGACTGGGCGGAAAATTCTTTTACCGATGTTTCGAGAGCGGTCTGGGTGATGTACTGAATATTGCGGTCTATGGTCAGGACGATGTTTTTGCCACCGTGAAGGGATTGGAACAAAGGGTCATTTTCCTCCTGACCATTGGCAAATCCACGACCCAGTGCATCTTTCAGCACGGTGTATTTTTGTTCGGTGCCATTCAAGATCTGGTCGTAATAATATTCGGCGCCTTCGAGACCGTTGCCATCGATACCTGTAAATCCGATCACCTGTGCAGCAACTGACTTATTGGGGTAAAAGCGGCTGTATTCGGGAAGGAAACCGATACCCGTGAGACCGAGTGTTTTGACGGCCTTGACTTCTTTGGGAGTGGCCTGACGTTTCACCCAGATAAATCCCTGACTGGCCTGAAATTGCTTGAGTAGTTTGCGCCTGTCTTTCCGAAGAATGCCGGCAAGTGCCCGGGATGTCGATTGCTTGTCCTCGATCTGATTCAGGTAGGCGGCAATGGATGTCCCTTGGATACTGACGGCCAGCGCGTTCCCATCCCGATCATAAATGGCTCCCCGCTTACCTTTCTGAACAAAGGATTTTTCATATTGTCTGGCTGCTTTTTCTGATAACCACGACCCACAGAAAACTTGCAGGTAGACCGCTTTGGCACAGATAACCGCGATCAATAAAAAAAAGCAGATACCCACAAAGGAAATGCGCAGGTTGATGTAATTTTTTGGCCTTTTTTTCTTCATGGCAACAGAATCGTTTTTTCCGTGGTAGGCATGATCAGGCCCAGTTGTTTTTTTGCGATTTGAGCGATGCGATCCGGAGATTTCAATCGCGCAAGCTCTATTTTCAGATTGTTTTGATACGCTATCAATTGTTTCTGGCTGAGATCTTGTCTGGAAATTTCATATCCATGTTGTACGTTTTGAACCCGGCACCAGGTATAGAAAAGAAGCTCTGCAATAAAAATGAACATCACGGTCATCCACAGACCCGTTGTTTTAAAGCCGCGTGTACGTGGTTTTGTCATGCTAATTTTTCTGCGACCCTTAATGTGGTGCTCCTTGCCATGGGATTGCTTGCAACTTCTTCCGGGGACGGTCGTAATCCCTTTTTTACCGGAATGCGGATCTGGCGCTTTTTTTTACAGACACATATTGGAAAATCAGGCGGACACGTACAGGCTTTTTCCAGGGTTTTAAAACCGTGCTTGACGATTCTGTCCTCAAGGGAATGAAACGTGAGGATGCAGATACGACCGCCGGGTTTGAGATAGCCAGCAAAAATTTCCATGAATTGTGTCAGTCGTTCCAGTTCATGGTTTACAGCGATCCTCAGTGCCATGAAAACCCGTGTGGCTGGATGACGCCCGGGCTTCCATTCGGCTCTTGGGACAGCTCCGGAAACAATATTTGCCAGTTGAAGGCTGGAGCTGATGGTTGCTTTCTGCCGGGCGATTCCTATTCGTCTGGCAATCTGCTTGGCCCAGCGTTCTTCTCCATATGTTTTAAAGAGCCGGGCCAGTTTTTTTTCATCCAGCAAGTTCACCAATGCTTCCGCACGCGTACCCGATCGGGTGTCCATACGCATATCGAGGGGTTCTTCACGCTTAAAGCTGAATCCTCTCCCGCTCGATTCCAACTGGTGAAAGGAGACGCCCAGGTCCAGCAGCATGCCATCCACCGCCGGGATGTTCAGCTGGTCTAGAAATTCGGGGAATTGGGAATAGTTTCCATGAAAGAGGTGTGTTGCAACCCTGGAACCATGCAACACAATTTTGGCGTTTTCGATTGCATCCAGGTCTTGATCGATGCCGATGAGACAGCCGCCAGGATGGATTTTATCCAGAATTGCCGATGTGTGACCGGTGCCGCCGATGGTGCCGTCTAAATACGTTTTGCCCGGCTGGCAATTCAGATAATCAACAACTTCTGATAACATCACTGGGATATGTCGGTAGGGCATGAGATCAAATTCCTAATTTGGCAATTTCGTTTCGGACCTCCTCTTTTTTCATGTCTTTTTCCATGGTTGCATTTTCCTTATCCCAGTTTTCCCGAGACCATATCTCGAAATGATCCAGGACGCCCACCAGAACGATTTCTTTATCAAGACCGGCATATTCTCTCAGTGTCGGCGGGACAAGGATACGATCCTGTTTGTCCCAGACACATTCGAACGCACCCCCGATAAAGACCCTTCTGAACCGGCGCATGTTATCGTTTTTCTCGGCCAGGGAAAGAATTTTTGATTCGATTTTTTCCCATTCCCGCAGGGCATAGACCACCAGGCTCTTGTCCATCCGGGAGACCATTAGGCGGTTGCCGTCCCGGAGGGAAATAGCATCCCGAAAGCGTCTGGGGATGATGATACGCCCCTTCATATCGATGGTATGAAAAGAACTGCCACGGTACATGATTCACCAATAATATCCACTTTTATCCACTTTTGAAGCATAAAAGTACATTCTTGGCAGAAAGTCAAGAAAAAAATGAAAGATATAAATAAAATATTTATAATGATTTATATGTGTTAATAAAAATTTGCAAAAGAATTTTTAGGTGGTTAATTGTGGGGAATATTGTAAATATCTTCGCAACCCAGATGCATCGATCACACATGGATGGCTGGTGTCTTCATATGAGGACGGGTATTGGCGGTTTCTTGTGGCTTGACAAGGTTTCCTCATGGTTGGTAGATTGCTCCTGCAATCAAGTGAGTTCTTTGTGCGAATGCACGGTGACAAATTAGATCTCAACTTTCGGGATTCAGCCAACGCAAAATGAATAATCCCCTGTCGCTTTGCAAACTCGCCGTAAGGGCTCCTAACATCAGCGCTGGCCATATGATTAAACAGGCATGGTTGCCAAATGACCGTATTTTCATATTGGATTGTTCATAAACATGCGCTGATGTAAGGTTCCCTAAGCGGCTCAAACAGTGCAAATCGCCATTGGATCACCCATTTCGCTCTATTTATGGTGAAACCCGAAAGTTGTGTTAGGTGTTACAACGGCATCTGGCAATGCCAAACAGGGAGCCCGGAATGGCAAAAGATCCGTCTTCTGTGGAAAAAATCAAAATGATTGCCGAGAAAATGTTTGCGGCAGCCAAGGGGAGCCACGACTGGGAACATACCCTCAGGGTGTTTCGTCTGTGCCGGCGGATCGGCCACGCAGAGGGGGCGGATATGGATGTGTTGCTCATTGCAGCCTGTCTTCACGATATCGGCAGGTGTTATCAGGATGCATCCAACGGCAGGATCTGTCATGCGAAAAAGGGGGCTGAGCTTTCTGAACCGCTGATTCAACCGCTTGCTCTTTCTCAAGAAAGAAAACAAAACATCCTGCATTGTATACGCTCGCACCGCTTTCGGGGAAATGGCATACCCGAAACAATCGAGGCGCGGGTTCTTTTTGACGCAGACAAACTGGATGCCATCGGTGCGGTGGGTGTTGGCAGGGCGTTTCTGTTTGCCGGTGAAGTGGGGGCACGACTTCACAATTCCCAGGTGAATATCGATGATACCCAGCCTTATTCAAAAGAAGATACCGGCTATCGAGAGTACCGGGTGAAACTGTCAAAAATCAAAGATCGCATCCTAACCGATGAAGGCAGGCGTCTGGCAGTGGATCGGGACGCTTTTATGGTTTCTTTTTTCGACCGTTTTTTGTCCGAGTATGAAGGAGATAAATAGGGTTTTAGGTTTTAAGTGTTAGATAAGCCTTGAGCTTACAGCGACAATAAATTACGCGCGTAGCGCAAATGACATCCGAAGGATAAATGACGCCCGCAGGGTAAATTACAACCGCAGGGTCCGAGGGTTCGAGGGTGATACAAGGGTTGGAGGGTGGCTGACAGCGTTAAGCGAAAGGCGCCTAACAGCCTAACAGTCTAAACCGCCAAAGGGCTAATAAGGGTTGGAGGGTAGCTAAGAGCCATTAGCGAAAGGCGCCTAATAGCCTAACAGTCTAAACCGCTAAAAAGCTAAGGGCTATCAGCCTAAACCCCTAAAAGGCTAAAAAAGGGTCTGAGGGTTGGAGGGGAAACAATTGTCATTTGCTACGCATCATATACATCGTTGTATGTTTTAAGTGTTAGGTAAGCCTTGAGCTTACAGCGACAATAAATTACGCGCGTAGCGCAAATGACATCCGAAGGATAAATGACGCCCGCAGGGTAAATATCACCCACAGGGTATAATATCGCCCGCAGGGCAAATGACAGCCGCAGGCGAAATTACGCCCGCAGGGCAAATGACGCACGAAGTGCAAATTACGGGAGGTAACAACAGGATGGGAATCAATATCGTAGAAAAAATCGATGACCCGGTTAAAATCAAGCATGTTCTTCTGAGTGTTTCCGACAAGCAGGGTCTGGACACCTTTGTTCCCCGGCTGATGCAGATCAACCCGGGTATTCAGTTTTTATCCACCGGTGGAACCTATCAGAAGCTCAAAGAGATTCTCGGCGAGAAATCGTCTGCCTGTTTGAAACAGGTGTCCGAATATACCGGCCAACCCGAGACCCAGGGCGGACTCGTGAAAACGCTGGATTTTAAAATATACCTCGGCCTCCTCACCGAGACATACAATGATGCTCACAAGGGGGATCTCTCCCGGACAAACAGTGTGCCCATCGACATGGTGGTGGTAAATCTCTACCCCTTCAAGGAAACCATTTCACGGGAAGGCGTAACACCGGAACAGGCTCGTGGAAATATCGATATTGGAGGGCCGTGTATGATCCGGGCTTCGGCTAAAAACTTTATCCGGGTTGCATCAGTGGTTGACCCGGGGGATTATGATATGATTATTGCCGAAATGGAGAAAAATGAGGGTGTTACGTCACTGGATCTTCGCTTCCGGCTCGCACAAAAAGCATTTGAACATACGGCAGTTTATGATCGTACCATTGCCGATTTTCTGGCATCCAAAAACCAGGGGGATGTTAAGGGGTGCTATGAGATATAGGTACGGAGAACGAATAAAAGAAGATCATTTCCGAAAGGGTTGATCCAATAGATAGGGTTCAAGGGTCCGCGGGTGATACAAGGGTTGGAGGGTGGCTATCAGCTATAAGCGGACGGCAGCATTCCAGCTTCCGAGCATCCTAACTCCCCGGCATACAAGGGGTCGGGATTTCAGGGACCCAGTGATATCATCAAAATTATCAAATAGTTAATGATTTAACATAAATTCATTGAGCTTTTTATGGCGATCACAGAGTGATCAACTCATGGGAAAACAAACACTTGAACCCTTGTATCACCCTCGGACCCTTGGACCCTTTTTCCCTTTTTGGGAGAAAAACTGAATGTATCATAAACGCATCTGTAGTTTTATTCCCATCTCGTACTAAAAGGAGCTTACCATGTCTGAAGATTTAAAAAAAATGTACAGTACTATTGTCGAGGACAGCTTTCCCGCCAACATGGAAATAAGCTTTGTCGACAAGGACAAACGTCAGACCCTGTTTTACGAAAAGGTCACCTGGGTGATCGATGGTGTTCAAAAAGGTTTGCGGTACGGTGAAAACCCGGGTCAGGAGGCTGCCCTTTTCAAACTGGTGAATGGAAATCTCATGCTGGGTGAAACGGAAACCATCCAGCCGGGTCAGTATCTTGCATCAGATGTTGAACTGCTCCAGTCAGGTAAACATCCCGGGAAAACCAACCTCACGGATGCTGACAATTCTTTGAACATCCTGCGGTATTTTGTGGATAAGCCAACGGTCGTTATCGTCAAGCACAATAATCCCTGTGGTGTTGCCCAGGCGGACACCCTGGCCGATGCCTACGTCAAAGCCAACATGGCGGACAGGGTGGCGGCATTTGGCGGTTGTATCGCCCTCAATCGACCTGTTGACAAGGCCACGGCAGAAGCGATTTCCAACCAGTATTCAGAAGTGGTGGTGGCTCCGGAGTTCGAGGAAGGCGTCATGGATATTTTTTCCTTGAAAAAGAATCTGCGGGTCATTCGGATCGACAATATCAACAGGCTCCAAAACTTTGTGGGCAAGCGTTGTGTTGAGTTCAAAAGCCTCATCGATGGTGGTTTTGTTGCCCAATGGTCCTTTGTTCCTGCGGCACGTTCAAAAGAGGATCTGATACCTGCGGAGTGTACCTACAAGGGGCAAACCTACAAAATCGATCGCACTCCCTCGGAAAAAGAATACCAGGACCTGCTTTTTGGCTGGCTGGTGGAGTCCGGTATTACCTCCAACTCGGTAATTTATGTCAAGGATCTGGTTACCGTTGGAATCGGAACAGGCGAGCAGGACAGGGTCGGTGTTGCCGAGATCGCACGGGACAAGGCCTATCGAAAGCTGGCAGATCGATATTGTTTTGAAGCCTTCAAGACTTCCTACAACGACATGAAGGATGCTGCGGCACTGTCCGAGATCGACCAGCGCGTGTCAAAAGAAAAGGGCGGACTGATTGGATCTGCCATGGTGAGTGATGCATTCTTTCCTTTTCGAGACGGGGTTGATGTGGGTATTCAGGAGGGTGTTTCTGCCGTTATCCAGCCCGGCGGATCCACCAATGACTATCAGTCCATCGAGGCATGCAATGCCGCCGGCGTCACCATGGTGTATACGGGGCAACGAAGCTTTAAGCATTGACGGTCTCGTAAAAAGTCTAACTCGGACTTTTTGCGCCCTCATCAAACATGAATGTCCCACTCAAGGAATGGGAGAAAATCCCTCGCCTTTAGGCGAAGGCTTCAGCTTAACAAAAGATGGCTCAAAGGGACAAAGGGTTCGAGTGAAATAGAAATTAGCTCATAGCTGATAGCTCTTATGGTTTGATCAGCGAACAGCGAAGGGCTTGCCGCTTGGCCCCATGGCCCCTGGAATCCTTGAACCCCAAGCCTTCGGCTTTAGCCGAAAAAGGTTGACTATGGAAATTTCAGAAAATTTCCATGTCAAGATACTTGACATTATTGTGCAAATCGAATTTTATGGGCATTTAATGAAAAAGGGTTCATTCGATAGCTTTAAGCTATACGTTTTAACTTAACTTTCGGGATTCAGAAAACGCGAAATGAATAATCCCCTGGCGCTTTGCGAACTCGCCGCAAGGGCTCCTAACATCAGCGCTGGCCATATGGTTAAACAGGTATGACTTCTAAATGACAATGACTTCATATTTGATTGTTCATTGTCATGCGCTGATGTAAGGTGCCCTAATTGGCTCAAACAGCGCAAATCGCCATTGGATCACCCATTTCGCTCAATCTGTGATTAAACCCGAAAGTTGCGTTTTAAGCCATAAGCTGCTCATTGCTTACCGCTTACGGCTAATAGCACTCTCAAGTGGCTTAAAATAAAATTACTAACCTACTAATGATGGATGGGTATTCATGAAAGATGTCATATTCAGTTCCTGGGAAGGCCAGATCGTAGATAATCGTGACGGCTCAAAAACGGATTCCAATGTCAGTAAAGAGATTAGATGGCCTGAAAAACTGCATGAAACAGAACCGATCAAGGCGTTTATGGGTTGGGATGGTTTTGTTCTTCGTTCAGAAGACGTACAAGTGGTGGATCTTTGCCGGGCCTACATGGAGGCTGTCCGGAATCAGTCCTGTGGAAAATGCATCCCGTGCCAGACCGGAACAACCGTCATGGCCAAAACACTGGAGGCCATCTGCAACGGCCAGGGCAGACCATCAGACATCGTGTACCTGAGAGATATCGCCGAGACGGTCCATCATACTGCCAAGTGCGGTATCGGGAAAACCGGCCCCCTGCCGATTCTGCAGGCATTGACCTATTTCCCGGAACAGTTTGCGGATCTGGTTGATTCAAAGAGAACCCTGACGCCCGGCCAATATCATGCCAGCGTCACCGCGCCCTGTATGGAAGCCTGTCCCATTCATCTTGATATTCCCCGCTATGTCGAATGTATCAAGGAAGGCCGTTTTCAGGATTCGCTGGATATCATTCGTACGCGCCTGCCCATTCCGGGAATTGTCGGACGTGTTTGTGTACGTCCATGTGAGGAAAACTGCCGCCGGGCCAATCTGGACGAACCCGTGTCCATAAAATATCTTAAACGGTTTGTGGCAGATCAGGAACTGGCTAAAAAAAAGGAACCCGCCTACGAGATCGTTCCATCTTCCAAAACAGGCCAAGTCGCCATTGTCGGGGCTGGACCGGCCGGTGTTACCTGTGCGTACCATCTTGCCCAGAAGGGGCACGCCGTCACCATATATGAACACCTTTCAGAACCCGGAGGTATGTCAGCAATGGGGATACCCGACTACCGGCTCCCGCGGAATATATTGCGCCAGGAGGTCGAGCAGATTCAGAAAATGGGTGTTACGATTCAATACAACACCACCATAGGAAAGGATATCACCCTTGAACAACTGGAAAACGACTTCGATGCCGTTTTTATCGGTATCGGGGCACAGGACAGCTCCCCCATGCGGGTTAAGGGGGAAGAAAAAGGATACAAAGGTTTTATCCCCGGCGTTCAGTATCTCCTGGATATCAATCAGGGACGGGATCCATACCCGGAGGGGAAAAAAGTTGTGGTGATCGGCGGTGGCAATGTTGCCATCGACTGTGTGCGAAGCGCCTTCAGGATCCATAAAGAGGATGTGCACCTGGTCTACCGCAGAACCCGGAAGGAGATGCCTGCCGATGAAGTGGAAATCCGGGATGCAGAAGAAGAGAAGGTTCAATTCAACTTCTTGACCACACCCGTGCGTATCATTGAAGAAAACAATCGGGTGATCGGACTCGAATGCATTCGTCTGAAACTGGGAACACCCGACAAAAGCGGACGCCGGAGACCGGTTCCCATCGAGGGCTCCGAATTTATATTTGATTGTGATACGGTGGTGCCGGCCATCGGCCAGCGTGTGGATCTGTCCCTTCTGGAGGGGATGGAAGGGATCGAAACAACCGCCTGGAAAACCTTTATTGTAGATGATGTCACCAAGCAGACATCCCGGCCCAAGTTATTTTCGGCAGGGGATTGCGAGACAGGACCGGGTGCGCTGATAACAGCCTGCGCAGGCGGTCGGAAAGCCGCCCAGAGTATCGACCGTGTTATCAACGGTCAGCCCTTGGAATACACCCGGGACGATTGTTTTCACCAATTTTACAAGGATGTAAACGTATACGACCGGGAAGAGGTGCTGGGCGATATCGGCATAGCCAAGCGAAAACACCTTGAAATGCTGCCGCCCGACACGCGTAAGACAAGCTTTGATGAGGTGGAAAAAGGATTTTCAACACCCGAAGCCATTGCCGAAGCCAAGCGGTGTCTGAGGTGTTATCGGGTAGGGGTGGTGGCGGTGTAGCTTTGCAGCTACTTAGGTTATTTAGACTGTAGACTGTTAGGCTGTTAGGCGTTTCACAGCTTCACAGGCTTTTATCATACAGTCTAACAGCCCACAGCCGATAGCATTTAGCAACCTATCATCCTAACAACCTAATAGCCTAACAGCCTAAGCCATACATTTAGCATTCTAATGGTCTAATAGTCTAATCCCCACCGAATTGACGTGCGCATCGAGTCCTTCCACCTCTGCCAATTTCATGATGTCGCCGGCCTCCTTTTTAAAAGGCGCCTCGGCATAGTGAATAAGGCTGGTCTTCTTGACAAAATGGTCCACGGAAAGGGCGGATGCATACCGTGCCGTTCCGGCCGTGGGGAGTACGTGATTCGGCCCGGCAATATAGTCACCCACGGGTTCCGGTGTGTGGTTGCCAACAAAAACAGCACCGGCATGGCGGATCTTTCCAATGATGCTGAACGGATCTTGGATCTGAAGCTCGAGGTGTTCGGGGGCGATCCGGTTGGCGATGCTGATGGCCGTGGTGATGTCCGGGACCACCAGGATTGCCCCATATTTTTTAAGGGCTGCCGCGGCAATGCTTTTTCTCTCCAGGGGTTTTAACTGTTCTTCCAGCGCCACACTGACCTGTCTGGCGATTTCCGGCGATGTGGTCACCAGGATCGAAGACGATAAAGGATCGTGTTCCGCCTGGGATAGAAGGTCTGCGGCGATGTAGGCCGGCACGGCATCGTCATCGGCCACGATCAGGATTTCACTGGGACCTGCCAGCATATCGATACCCACATCGCCTGAAACCAGTTTTTTTGCGAGGGTTACGTAGATATTACCAGGCCCGACAATGACGTCTGCCTTGGGTATGGTTTCCGTGCCGTAGGCCAGAGCGGCGATGGCCCAGGCGCTGCCCACCTTGAAAATATCCTTTACACCGGCCTTTTTTGCTGCCACCAGCAGATGCGGGTTGACCGCACCATTTTTCATGGGAGGGGTTACCATGGATATCCTGCTCACACCTGCCAGCACCGCCGGGATGGCGCACATCAACACTGTCGAGACAAGGGGGGTTTTGCCTTCCCTGCCGCCGGGTACATAAATGCCTGCAGCATCCACGGGGTTGACCAATTGTCCCAGAAGAACACCCTCGCGATCCGTGCTGATCCATGATTTTTGAAGTTGCTTCTGATGGAAGGCCTTGATTTGTCTTGTCGCACGATTGAGGGCTTTTAAAAAAGCCGGATCTGTTTCATTTTTTGCGGCTTCGATTTCCTGTGGGGTAACCTGGATGGACGAGGTCTTCACAGCCGCGGAATCAAATTGATGGGTGTAACGGATAAGGGCGGCATCCCCGTTTTTTCGTATGTTTTGGATAATGCGGTTGACGGCAGTGATGTCCTTCTTTTTGAACCCGATGGTTCTGTTTTCAATTGTCCCAAGTCGTTTTTCGGCTGCCATGGATGGGTATGTGTAGGTTTTCATGTCGGTTTTATCCTTAAATATGCTTTGTCATGTTGTTTATGCAATTATAGGGTTTATGTTGAAAACGGGGTGTTTGTCAACGGTTCTGAGTATTCGATTGATAGTGTTTCGAAACGGCTTTGGCAAATAACATCAATCAACTGCTCTAGGCTGTCTTCTCCCAGTTAATTGGGACAAAAGCAAAAAATGGTATCACGATTATATTGACATATGCATTCAATTCTGTGCTAATAAGTGTCGTCTATTAAGAAACACTAAAGCCTTGTGCCGCTTGCAAGGGATGGAGGAAACACGCATGACAAACAGAATCTACAATTTCAATGCCGGGCCTGCTGCATTGCCCCTCAGCGTGCTGGAAGAAATACAGGCCTCATTTCTGGATTTTCAGGGATCAGGCATGTCCATTACCGAAGTGAGTCACCGCTCCAAATGGTTCGATGATGTCATCAATGATGCGGTGGCGCGCTTCAAGCGTCTCCTGGGTCTGGACAAAACCTTTCACGTGCTCTTTTTGCAGGGAGGGGCCAGTCAGCAATTCTGCATGGTACCCATGAATTTTCTGGCTTATGGGGGAACCGCCGATTATGTCAATACCGGCACCTGGTCCACCAAGGCCATCAAGGAGGCCGAGATTCAGGGCAAACTTATCCAGGTGGTGGCCTCTTCAGAGGACAAGAATTTCTCCTACATTCCAGGAAACATTTCTTATACTCCGGACGCTGTGTACGCGCACATTACCTCCAACAATACCATCAAGGGGACCCAGTGGGCAAAAATCCCGGATACCGGCGGTGTGCCGCTGATCGCAGACATGTCATCCGACATTCTCAGCCGTTCCTTCGATGCCGGTAAATTCGGCATGTTTTATGCGGGCGCCCAGAAAAACATGGGCCCTGCGGGTGTTTGCGTCGTTGCTATTCGGGATGATTTTCTTGAAATGGTGCCGGAATCCATACCCACCATCTTGAAATATTCGACCTTTGCGGCAAAGAATTCCATGTTCAACACCCCCCCCTGTTTTGCCGTTTATACGGTGCAGCTGGTTTTGAAGTGGATCGAAGAGACCGTTGGCGGGCTCGAGAAAATGGCGCAAACCAACCGGGAAAAGGCAGCCTTGTTGTACAAGACCATCGATGAGAGTCCGTTTTACAACGGGACGGCAGCACTGGACAGCCGTTCCATGATGAATGTGACCTTCCGTCTTCCCGACGAAGACCTGGAAAAGGCCTTTGTGGCAGAGGCGCTTGAAAACCGGCTTGGCGGACTGAAAGGGCATCGTTCAGTGGGTGGGTGCCGGGCATCCATATACAACCCAACACCCCTTTCAGCCGTTCAGACATTGTGTGATTTCATGAAAACGTTTGAGCGGAAAAAAGGATAAAACCCAATATATCTAGCCCGGCAGAATATCACCACCCGATCAGTGGCATTCTGCTGGGCTTTTTTTATATATGGAAATTACAAAAATGTAATTTATGAAAATATTTAGCACAATATTGTAATAAATATCCTGCCTAATACGTCTTCATCTTTCCGCAGTTTTTTTTAACCCTACAAATTTATATATAAAAACAAATGGATAGAACACTCATGGTTGTTTGATGAGACCATGGCATATGATTTGCTATCCATTACCATATCTTTCAAATTGAGGAGGTTGCCTTTGATGAAACTGAAAATGATACTGGGAACATTGGGACTGTTTTTTTATATGACCACTTCCGCTCTGGCAACAGAGGGCGTCATCGATACCGGTGATACCGCCTGGCTCATCGTTTCCACGGCCCTGGTGATGATGATGACACCGGCTGGTCTTGCCTTGTTTTACGGGGGCATGTCCCGTTATAAAAATCTTCTGAACACACTTGCCATGACATTTGTGTCCTACTGTCTGGCGAGTGTGGTCTGGATGATGTGGGGGTATACCCTGGCTTTCGGGTCTTCCATGGGCGGCCTTGTGGGCGGCCTGAATCACTTTTTTTTAGGGGGGATCGGTGTCAACTCCGTTACGGGGACCATTCCGACATTTGTCTTTGTTCTGTTTCAAATGACCTTTGCCGGTATCACGGTCGCTCTGGTGCTGGGGTCTGTTGTTGACAGAATGAAATTTTCTTCCTGGATCGTTTTCACCGTTCTGTGGTTGACGGTTGTCTATTCACCCGTTGCCCATTGGGCATGGGGGGGCGGTTGGATGGGTTCCATGGGTGCCCTCGATTTTGCGGGGGGAACGGTTGTTCATATCAATGCCGGTGTTGCCGGTCTTGTCCTGGCGCTGGTGCTGGGAAAACGGATCGGTTATGGCAAGGAAGCCATGTTTCCGTCCAGTATTGCGCTGACAAGCCTGGGTGCGGCACTTCTCTGGTTCGGCTGGTTCGGGTTCAATGCCGGGAGCGAACTGGCTGCAGATGGCGTTGCCGGTTCCGCATTTCTGGTCACCAACACATCCGCATCAACGGCAGCACTCGCATGGATGTTTACGGAGTGGGCCGTGAACCGTAAACCTACCGTGCTGGGCATCGCATCCGGTGCAGTTGCCGGGCTTGTGGCCATTACCCCGGGAGCGGGATTTGTCAATTTTCAGGCTTCTCTGTTTATCGGTTTGGTTGCGGGTGTGATCGGGTTTTTCAGTGTCAGCATGCTCAAAGGCAAACTCGGATATGATGACTCCCTGGATGCATTTGGCGTTCATGGTATCTGTGGTATCTGGGGCGCCCTTGCAACAGGTATATTTGCCAACCCTGCCATTACGGAAGGTGCCCGGGGACTTTTATACGGCAACCCGAAACAGATCTGGATCCAATTCCTTTCCATCGTTGGAACGGCTGTCTATTCTGCCGTTGCCACTCTCATTGTTATCATGCTTACCCGTTTGGTCACCGGAGGACTCCGGGTGGATAAAGATAGTGAAATTCAAGGTCTCGACAACGCCCTGCATGGTGAGAGGGGTTTTGAGATGCAATTTTAGCCCATCTTAAAATCTCAAGCTGAGCTCAACGATCCTGAAATCTAATGATTCTCAAGTTGCGTTTGCTTTGTTGGCTGAAACCGGACATATTAACCTGGCGGTTAAATAGCCAACGCCGTCATGCCGGATCCCCGATCAGGTCGGTGACAAGCTTGATAAGCCTGCCCCGGCAATTGGTAAGCCGGGGGCATCCAGTGTCTTTCTGAATCAACGACCATTAATTTGAACCGAAACAGCGAGCGCATTCCCCGTAGCTTGCTGCGGGGTAGTTCATTAAAAATCCCTCTTGATCATTCCGAACACACCTTGTATAATTTTAACAAACCAATCAAGAGATATGATAAAATCATGTCGGTTATCGTTAATTTAATCCGGATGTTAAAACGATCAATTCACGATGCGGATTTTCCGAATGAACAACTATCATCCCTCCCAAAAAAGAAAAAACGTTCCAAAGAAGCCAAGGTACGGTACCCATAGATTAACAACTTTCATCAGCGTTTTTGATGATATTCTGGGTTCGATTCGTGAACCTTTGCTGGTGCTGGATTCCGATCTAAAGGTTGTAAAAGCCAACAAGTCCTTTTACCTGACATTTGACGTCAAACCAGAGGACACAGAAGGCCTCTTAATATATGATCTTGGAAACCGGCAATGGGATATCCCAACACTTAGAGAGTTACTCGAAAACATCCTCCCTCAGAACACCATATTCAATGACTTTGAAGTGGAAACCAACTTTAAGACCATTGGCCATAAAATTATGCACTTGAACGCCAGGCGGATATACAGAAAATCGAGTCAAACACAGCTGATTCTTCTGGCCATCGAGGATGTGACCGAGCGCGAATATTATAAAAGGCATCTCGAGAAAATTGTTGAAAAGCGAACGGCCGAACTTATCGTCGCAAGGGAAACGGCTGAAAACGCTCTTTCAGAATTAGAAAAACTCAAAGACCAGCTGGAAGCAGAAAGAGAATATCTGCAGGAAGAAATTAAACTAGAATACAATCATGAAAACATTCTCGGTCAAAGTGACGAGATAAATTACGTTCTCTATAAGGTTGAACAAATTGCTGCCACCGATACAACCGTTCTGATTCTTGGTGAAACCGGAACCGGCAAAGAACTGGTAGCGCGGGCAATTCACAGCTTGAGCCTGTCAAAGGATCGCTCTTTGGTTAAAATGAATTGTGCTGCCTTGCCATCAAACCTTATTGAAAGTGAGCTCTTTGGCCATGAAAAAGGTGCATTCACGGGTGCCCACTCCAAACGCTTAGGAAGATTCGAGGTTGCTAGCGGTGCCACCCTGTTTTTGGATGAGATTGGCGAATTACCTTTGGAATTGCAGCCCAAGCTGCTCAGGGTGATCCAGGATGGCGAGTTTGAACGGCTGGGCAGTTCCCACACCCTCAAAGCCGATGCACGGATTATTGCCGCAACCAATCGAAATCTGGAAGAGGAGGTCCGCAAAGGCCGTTTCCGTAACGATCTCTGGTACCGGTTAAATATTTTTCCGATTACCATGCCGCCGCTGCGGGAACGCTCTGATGACATACAGCTTCTGGTGAATTTTTACGTCAAAAAAATTTCCAAACGGCTGGGTAAAACCATAGAAAAAATACCGACGAGTGTCATAGATACTTTACAGAATTACCAATGGCCCGGCAATGTTCGGGAATTGGAAAATGTTCTTGAACGTGCGGTGATCAACTCGTCAGGACCCGAGCTGCGCCTGGTCGACGAACTCAAGAGTCCGTTCAAGGGTTCACCTTCAAACCAAAAAACATTGGCAGTGATTGAACGTGACCATATTGTTCAGGTACTTGAGCAGACCCATTGGAAAGTGAGCGGCAAAAACAGTGCGGCTGAGATCCTGGGCCTTGAACGCAGCACATTGCGCGCCCGCATGAAAAAACTTGGAATCCGAAAACCGTAACATCTTGTAAATTCTAAATTATATCAAAACATACCATTTCTTGCACCCCGACCTTTCTACGTCGATAAAACCATAATAGGGGGCCATATATGACCATTGGTTAAATATGGCAGACATCTTGAAAAAGAATGTTCAGACATATGTCAGAGAACTGATCGCTAAGGAGTTAGAATCTATCAACAATAAGGATAAATTTTCTTCGGACAAGCCAAAATTAAATAGGGGTGAGCAACGGAATGAACAAAATCGATCCATACGGAGTTGTTCATCAAGTGGCAAATGACGGAAAATGGAATAAAATCCCGTGATCAGGAGTTGGCTGAAGATTATGATTCAGGATATGATCAATTTAAAATTGGCGTGATTCTAAAAAAGGCGCGTGAAGAGGCCGGTTTAACACAAGAAGAGCTGGCTGCAAGATTGAACACCAAAAAATCAGCTATATCAAGAATTGAAAATCATGCAGAGGATATAAAGCTTTCTACCTTAGGGAAATTTGTTAAGGCTGTTGGCAAGGAACTGCGCCTTGAAGTTGCTTAATTTCAATATTTCTAATTTAATCTAATAATCATCCTACAAGTAACAAGGGAATGACTTGATCATCCTTGAAGATATCTCCCACCTGAAGATTCTGTAACAGGAGCGGCCAGTCAATGCTGGTCCGATGGAAAGGAGGTGGCGATACCTCTTGAAATTCGGTAAATCGTCCAGCGGGTGAGAGCCCCGCACGGCTAAAGCTTAGCCCGGCAGGCCGTAAGTGAGTCTTGCAGCATTTCGGGTAACCGACATGTTGATGCGTAGACACACAGGCATGCGAGCTGCGACGATCAGCGTCGAAAAAGTCTTTTTCCAGGTGCCTAGGGCTTTGTTACGTCTGAAGGCAGCAACGCCGTCACCGGCAGGTAGGGGTGAGGGGGCGGCGTACCTGGCGGCGTGCGTGACCGGGGCGCGTATGGAAGGGACGATCCGGTAAACTGGGAGATCCTGATCATTCCCCATCAATTCCGGCTTTATGGAGGGCCGGTGACCAATCTCCAACGGGAACGCGCCGGCTGGCCTGCGCGTTGTCCGGCCAAGAACAAAGCGCCAGCAATGGGGTAGGCCAACAGCGAGGGGAACCGGAGCTTAAGCCGAGGATGATCAGGAAGTCGGAGCACCGCATATGAGCGATGACGCCGGGGAACAGCAGGCACCTGGACCCGGCCGAGCAAAGGCGGGGCGTGTTGATACGAACCTTAAGAGGGAAACATGACAGGGGCAATGACCTCTGAGAACATGTCACCGGGACGTTTAAGGGTAATGGAAAGAGTTTCCCAATCCAAAGGTGTATGTAAACATCTGGGGATCTCCATGAGACGTATCAGCGGAGGAGCCGTATGGTCGAATCGTCCACGTACGGATCTGGCGAGGGCCCCGGTTGAGCAATCGGCCGGGGCTACTCTACGAGCCTCGGACGACACGGGGCCTTCTACCAGTTTACATAACACGATAAATCTTTCTATCAATGGATTTCTCATTTTGCGGTGACTTCATCTTTTCCAGCACAGTCCCCACTTGATATCTCACCGGATCAGGTTTATACATCTGGAAATCTAATCCAATTTTTTCTCCGGCGGGTGAACATGACACCAGATAATTTCCAATGTAAACAGTGTGGGAATTGCTGCATTAATCTTGGAGATGCATTTTCGACATGTGCCACCGAAGAAGATATTGATCTGTGGGAAGAAGTCCGTTACAATATCCGGACGATTTTACCGATGTTATTATCGAAGCTGCCAAGGCGGGGGTGCCGACGGTCATCGTTGCTGAAGTGATGGTTGGCGCCACGGCGCCCATTTCACTAGCGGGAGCCATTGTTCAGCATAATGCGGAAGTGCTGGGTGGTATTCTTTTAAGTCAGTTGGCATCAAAAGGCGCTCCAATACTTTACGGCAGTACCTCGCACATAATGGATATGAAATTTGCGACCCCATCTGCAGGAAGACCTGAAGTTGGGATGCTGAGTACAGCATTGTCGCAAATGGCGAAGCTCTACAAGCTCCCCTGTATGATGGCAGGCGGATAGACGGACAGCAAGTTACCTGATTATCAAGCAGCCCATGAGGCCACATTATCGGCGATGTTAGCTGCGCAGAGCGGAGCTAATGTGATATATGGCGCGGGGATGCTTGAAAACGGGCTGTGTGTAGATTTTGGGAAAATGGTATTGGATTGTGATGCCTTTAAAATGATCAAACATGTCATCGGAGGTATCTCGATGACCGATGAGAGCATGGCAATCAATACGATCAAAGAGGTTGGCATTGGCGGCAATTTTTTGTCACATGAGCATACGTTGAAGCATTGCCGAACTGCTGTTTCACAACCCAATATCTTTGATAGGCGTACGCGAGAGGATTGGGTTCTCGATGGCGGAAAAGATATTATTGAAAATGCGTATGAAAAAGCCATCCATATCATTGATAACCATGAGCCGATGCCCCTACCGGATGGTGTTGCTGACAAATTGCGAGAAATCATAACAGACGCTGAAATGGAGTACGGAGTTGATGGTGAATAGAATGGCATGGACCATCCGCAATAAACGTTAACGCATACTTTGGGGAGGTACTGGAAAGATGGAAAATCTGTTTGGCTTGGACAATAAAGTGGCCATTGTAACGGGCGGCAGCAAGGGCATCGGAAAGGCAATCGCTACTGGTTTGGCAAACGCCGGAGCGAATGTGGTTTTAATTGCCAGAAATCAGATTGATATCGATTGTGCTGTAAATGAAATTCGTGGAAAGTCAGAATCGGCAGTGAGTGGAATAAGGGCCGATATACTCGAGGAAGATCAAATTGCGGAAGGGATAAATCATATTTTCGAAGAATTCGGTCAAATAGATATCCTCGTGAATAACGCAGGCATCAACATACGCAAGTATCCAGAGGAATACACTCTGCATGAATGGGACCAAATACTGGATATAAATTTGAGGGGGTCTTTTTTGTGTGCCAAGAGTGTCTATCCACATATGAAGAAAGCGGGCGGTGGCAAAATTATTAATATCGGATCCATGACTTCCATATTCGGTGGTGCAAAGCTGGCACCTTATGCTGCAAGCAAAGGGGGGCTTGTTCAATTAACGAAAAGCCTTGCCGTTGCGTGGGGACCTGACAATATTCAGGTGAATGCCATACTTCCCGGTTGGATAAATACAGATCTTACTATTCAGGCCAAGGCAGATATGGAAGGTTTAGATGAACGTGTGATTGGACGAACACCCGTCGGTCGGTGGGGGGAGACCGAAGATCTTGCCGGCTTGGCCATTTTTTTATCGGGCCTGGCATCGAATTTTGTAACCGGAACCACTATACCTGTCGATGGGGGTTTTTCGGCAATGATTTAAAAACTTTTGCCTACAGGAGGTGAAAAAAAGACATGGACACAACAAAATCCCAAGAGCTGTTTGAAAAGTATAAAGGCATTGTCCCAGGAGGGGTTCACTCAAATTTTCGCCGACCGATTTTCTTTGTATTCCCGGAGATTTTGAGGGAAATGACAAACGAAGCGATACAGAATTTAGTAATCAAACCGGGGTAATACTTTTACCATGAACATTGATGATGAAATTATAAATGGAACCATAAGCGGTGGGCTATATACTTTTTCTGGTTCATGGATAGAAGAGAATGATGACTATACTGTTAATATCAGCGAATCTTTCTCATTAACCTCCTTAAGCAGCCTAACTGGAAGCGGCGAGGTCAATGGTACTAACAATGGAGGCAACTTTTGTAATTGGAACGAGACATTTATCGGAACCAGACAATAAGACCAAAGCTGGCCTTCTGTGAATAGTTGTTTTCTGGACATGTGAGGGATGGCGTAGAATCCTGAATGCCGAATACATAAGTCGGATGCCTCATAATTAGCTGTGCTATACAGTTGGGATTTACTTGGACAGGGATTTCCAGAAAGGAAAACATGTTGCATGTACTCGGGGTGGACATCGGAACTACCGGGCTGAAGATGGGCGTGTTCTACGACCGTGAAGATGAACTCATTCTGCTGAAGTCATTCTCAGTTGAATATGAGATCAATGTCTACAACGGGGGGCTGTTCGGTGATATCGAACAGGATAAGTGGCAGCAGGCATTCACGGACGGATGTCGGTATCTTGGGCCTCATCTGGCCGATGTGGATGCAATCGCCCTGTCAGGCACCACCCCTGGTCTGACTGCCATGGATGCGGCGGGTGACGCACTTTGTTCCGCCATATTGATGCTTGATCAGCGCTCCCGAAAGCAGGCCCGGCGGATCATCGAAATCGTTGGATGGGATGTCCTGCTGGAAAAAACTGGCAACATTCCGGTAGCCGGCGGCTGCTCGCTGGCCGGAATCCTGTGGATTAAGGATAATATGCCTTCAGTGTTCGAAAAAGCGCACATCTTCGGTCACTCCAACTCGTTTATGGCCCGATGGCTCACCGGCCATGCCGCTATAGATCCCTCATCGGCATCGTTGACCGGGCTTTACAACACAGCTGAGTACGAGTATTCGTGGAACACCGAAATTGCGGATACCTTTGGAATTGACGTATCCCGATTACCCGAGCTCATGCCAGCCCATAAAAGCCCTGGTCGGATGCTGCCATCGCTGGCCCGGTCTCTAGGGTTCAAAAAAGAGCCGGCAGTGGTGATCGGTGGCAACGACGCTGTTCTAGCGGCATATTCTATGGGCGTCGAAAACACCGGAGAAATCATCAACGTGAACGGCACCTGTGAAATCACCCTGGTTTGCCTGCCGGAGTGCCTTGCGTCATCTAATTACAATATTCGTGCCCATGTCATTCCGGACCGCTGGCTGACCCTGTATGTCATGAATGCCGGCGGTAAGGCCTTCGAATGGTTCAAGAACCTGTTTCTACCTGAAATGTCCGAAGCAGCATTCTACTCCGAATTCGTGCCCCAATCGATCGAGAAATGGATCGGGCGGGATAGCGGGGTTACCTACATTCCCTACCTGCTAGGGTCCCGTTATTCCCAGGAACCACTCACCGCCCAGTTTCAGGGACTGACAATTGAAACGACCCGAGAGGAACTTCTGGCAGCCATGGTCCGCGGGTTGTGTAGATACCAACAGACCCACCTGAAAGAAATCGAAAAAAAAATCTTGCTTGAAAAGACAATTCACCTCACCGGCGGTGCGGTCAATAATGCCATTGTCAGGGCCAAGAAGAAATGGATGCACAGGTCCGACTACATTTTCACCGAACAATCTTCCATGTGCGGGGCCGCCATGCTCGGTCGTAAATACCTCGATTCCTAAAGCCGCCGCCGGATCGGCAGACACCATTCACACCAAACAGTTTCCGCAGGTCAAGCAGAAATGCCATTTTGGGTAGCAGCTACCTGCTAAAGCAGAATACAGTCGATAATGTTCTAATGATAGTTTCAAAGTTGAAAGGTTTTGGATTTAGATTTTCGAATCAAGCCTTTGATTGTCGCTTGGTGCCGAATAGTTGAGATTTAATCAAATATGGCGACCCCTCCCCACTAGAGGTTCTGTAACACAGCTCAAAATAAGGGTGAAATCAGATAGTTGACATAATAAAGTCGAAATCTAAACGCAGCCATGACATCAATATTGCTATGACTGAATTTGTAAATCAAAGAGCCCACAAGCCAACCAGCGATCTATTTCCCCTCGAATATAAATGATACTACAGTGGAAATTTCAAAAGAAGTCTTTAGTCTGCTGGTATTCAAGATTAGAATTGAACTCTAATTCTTGACACGATGCAATAAGACAGGTAATTTAACCCCATATAGTATTAAATCGTTGGGATTCTATATTTCACCTATAACCTTTTGAAAGGAGCTTTCATGACAAAAGCAGAATTGATCGAAAAGATGGCAAAGGATGCGGGTATTACAAAGGTCGCTGCCGGCAAAGCCTACGAATCATTCGTGGACGGATTAAAAGGGGGCTTGAAGAAGCGTGACAGCAAGGTGACGTTGGTGGGCTTTGGCACCTTTAAGAAAACGTATCGAAAGACCCGCAAAGGCCGCAATCCTCAAACAGGTGAACAGATAAAAATTAAGGGTAGAAATGCCATAACATTCAAGGCCAGCAAGAATTTCACATAAGATCGTTAAAAAAGAGTTCATTCGGGCAGGGTGATTCCGTTAAATGGTAATTGCCCTGCCTTTTCTATTTTAGCCATACACGTTTTCAATCCATCTCATCGCTTCTGTGTCGCTAACCTTTCCAAGGTATCTTTAAACGATCTCATGCCGCATTTGAGCGGCTTACAAGGCAGGATCTTTCAAACTTAATACTGCTTTATTCAATTTGTAAATCACCTCCATAAAAGTTTCATTACACTCGTCCAACAAGAAGATGCCTCCGCTAATCATTAGATGGCTTCCAAATCAAATCACTGAATTGATCAAGGTATTGGCCATATTAAAGACATACCTGCCTAATGAAATTTGACAGAGGGTTCCAAATTCTGTATTTTCTAAAATATTTCCATCTAGTATATATTCTACTATCCAATCCAGATAATAAAAACAGGGATAATTTATGGAATTACTCAACAAAGAAACCATCCAAACCATTTATGAAAAGGCCACAGACATTCTGGCAACCGTTGGCGTAGAATTTGAAATAGAGAGCGCTGTAGAGCTGTTTAAAAAGAACGGTGCAAAAATAGAGGGGAAAAAGGTCTTCATCGCTTCGCCTTTGTTGAAAACGGCTTTGGATTCACTGCCAAGGGTCACATATACCCCGACCCATAAAAAAAGATTGGTTGCGGCATCCCCATTTTCCAATACCCCAATGATTATAGATGATGTCACCGGAAAAATCCGACGAGGTAATATTCAAGATGCCGTAAAAATGTATCAGCTTGCCGAAACCTGTGACCTATATGAGTCTATAAATCCTGGCGTGGTTGACCCCGAGGACAACGACAGCGAAGACCCGTATATCAGCCAAATCGCGATGATGTTGAAATACTCAGATAAATTCCCGAATTTAAGTTTGCGTGCCACAAAATCAAATACAAAAAATAGTGATGTTTACACCAGTGCCAAAAAAGCGATCCAACTGATCAAAGAAATCAAAGGCGATGACAGTACCCCGGTTATGGGGCAGGGGATCTGCCCCATGGCCCCTTTGTCTTATGATGAGGAAAGCCTGATAAATTTAACCGTTTTGGTTGAGGAAGAACAAGATATTACGATTTTCCCTTGTACCTTGTCCTTTATGACCGGACCAGAAAGTCTATTGGGCATCGTTATTCACGACATTGCCGTTTGTTTGGCAGGGATGGTTTATGTTCAGCTGCTAAAGCCCGGTACAGGTGTGTCCTTCAGTAATTTTTCGACCATGACAGACATGCGGACTTTACAGCCGGTATACGGCAGTCCGGAATTTCTTCATGTTCAGATCATGTTTTATGAAGTTTGTCTTCACTTTGAAATGAACTGTGTTCTTTGCGGGTGTTTAGCTGATGGCACCCGAAATGATTATCAGGGCGGATTTGAATCCTGTTTCACATCGATTGCACCCTATTATATGACCCGGGTAGAGGAAATCTGGTGTTATCCTGGTCTTATGGCAGCCTTTGCCGGGGGAAGTTTTAAGAAAATGATTCTTGATGAGGAATTAATGATCAACTGCAACCGGACCCTTCAGGGACTGGATCTTTCTTTTGATCCCATGCTCAAAGAAAAACTGGCAGAGTCTATGGAAACAAAAAGCTTTCTGACGATCGGCTCCCCAGCCATCTACAGAAAAGAACAGAGAGTAAGCAATATTTTTGATAAAAATGGAATAGACCCAAACAATGATTTTTCGGCAATAACAGTGGATGTCAATGTTTCCAAAGAAATAGAAAAAAGATGTAAGGCATACGTTCTTCCAGATCGGAGCAAGGTACAAATGAATCAGCTGCAAAAATATCTGCCAACGCAATGTAAATAGGGATCATCTCCCCCAAAGCTGATTCAAATTAAGGATTCAAGGATTCCAGGGGTCCAGGATTCGAGTGAGATGAAGTGGATCACCAGCTAAATGCTTAAGAATTATAAAGAGTTAAAAGCTTCGAAAAAAGCGTATAAACGTTGTTTGGATAGATATACCGTAACGAAGCGTTTTCCAAAAGAAGAATTGTTGCTTTTCATGGTATCATTCGCACTTAATTGAAGTTACTCCCAATGCAGACTACCAAAGGAAAGCATTGGGCTCGGCCGCAGTACAATGCGTGCATGCATGCGAAAACTGGGTATGGTTAAGCCATGAGCACGCGAATTCCAATTTATAGGCATTTTCCAAAAAATCGACCACGCATTTATTCTTTCTTGCTGATGACTTTCTCAGCCTCGTCAATAAGGCCAAGAATGTGGTCACATATAACCATTGGTCACATATAACCATTCTTGTTTACCCATTTCTCCACCAACAGCCAGTCTTTTTGTGCCATTAAACCTAATAAAATAAAGATTTTAAATAAAATAAATCACGACGTGGCTTTTATGGCATGAAGTTTGAGTATCTATTATTCCATTGCTGAAAATGACGGTATGATTGATGATCATGAGCAGCGCTTGCTCGGCCAATTCCAGGGCTTGCTGGAAAACGGTACGGTGAAGCGGTTAAAAGGATACGTTAAACGGAAAGGTGCTAAAATGGGCGATAAGGGAAAAAAAGATAAAGGAAAACGAGAAGTACAGAAAAAAAGCAAGCAAACTCAAAAGGAGAAGCGCAAACAAAAAAAAGACAAAAACAAATCGATTTGGGCAGATGGAAGATGAACGTAAAGGAAAAAGGTAATGAGTATGACATCTGTTATCAAGTATTATGAGGGAATTGACTCGGTTGCCGTGCTCGGTAACTATCTGCCCCGCCAGTGCGGTATAGCGACCTTCACCACGGATCTGGTTGAAAGCTTGTCAGCGGAAGCCCCTGATATTAATTGTTGGGCGGTAGCCATGAATGACAAACCTGAGGGATATACATATCCGGATAAAGTGCGCTTTGAGATCAACCAGAACAAGTTGACCGATTATAGTGTCGCAGCTCAATTTCTCAATATCAGTCAGACGGATATTGTCTGCGTGCAGCATGAATACGGTCTTTTCGGCGGTCCGGCCGGCAGTCATCTTCTTAAACTATTGGGTGACCTGCGCATGCCGGTAGTGACGACCTTACATACGGTATTGAAGGATCCCGGGCCAGAATATCGTACCGTCATGTGCAAGCTGTCCGATCTGTCCGATAAACTGGTGGTGATGAGCCAAAAGGCTGCTGATTTCCTCAAAGATATCTATGCAGTGGCCGAGGAGAAAATTGTCTTTATCCATCACGGAATTCCGGATACGCCTTTTATTGATTCAAGCTATTACAAAGACAAGTTCGGCGTGGAAGGCAAAAAGGCATTGCTAACCTTCGGCTTGCTTTCCCCAAATAAGGGCATTGAAAATGTATTGCAGGCGCTTCCGGCGGTCATCAAAAAACATCCTGATGTGGTCTATATTATCCTGGGCGCAACACACCCGAATATTCTAAAGTTACATGGGGATGCATACCGTATCATGCTGCAGCAGCTCGTACGCAAACTTGATATCGGCAAGCATGTCATTTTTCAAAATCGTTTTGTTGAACTAAAAGAGTTATGTGAGTTTCTCGGCATCGCGGATATTTACTTAACCCCTTATCTTGAAGAAGCCCAGATTACCTCCGGGACGCTTGCCTATGCCATGGGCACAGGCAAAGCAGTCATTTCAACCCCGTACTGGTATGCCACCGAAATGCTTGCCGAAGGTCGGGGCTGTATTGTACCCTTCCGCAATCCGGATGCCATGGCAAAACAAATTATCGGACTTTTGGACAACGATGTCGAACGACACGCTATGCGTAAAAAAGCCTATACATTCAGCCGTGACGCGGTCTGGAAGGAAGTATCCCGAAAATACCTCCAAGTTTTCAGTGACGTGCGGCAAAACCGAATCCGGAATCCCCGGCCCCGGCATTCCTATGTTGAAAACATCAAGGCCATCACAAATTTCGAGCTCCCGGAGATCAAGCTCGATCACCTGAAAGCCTTTACCGATGATACCGGTATCTTGCAACATGCCAAGTATACTATCCCTGATCGCACCCATGGCTACTGTACCGATGATAATGCTAGAGCGCTACTGGTTGCTGCAATGGCTCAAAAATACCTGCCAACAAACGGTTTGGGACTTGATTTTCTAAGCGGTCATTATCTCGGATTTCTTCTGTATGCCTTTAATGAAAAAACTGGGCGCTTTCGAAACTTTATGACCTATTCGCGGCAATGGATGGAGGAGACCGGGTCCGAGGATGCGCATGGCAGAGCGCTCTGGTGCCTTGGTAAATCGGTAGCTTTTCTTGACGACCCCGGGCATCTCGCAATGAGCACGACCCTTTTCAACAATGCACTGCGATCTGTAGAGAATTTTCATTCGCCCCGCGCCATCGCTTTTTCGCTGGTAGGCATGCATGCTTACCTGCATAAATTCTCCGGTGACAGCGATGTGCGTAGAGTTCGAAAAATCCTTGCCGACAGGCTATTCAACCAGTTTAAAAACAATGCAACGAAAAACTGGCCTTGGCTTGAAATCACCTTGAACTATGCCAACGGAAAACTGCCCCATGCACTGCTCCTATCTGGTCAATGGATACAACGTAGCGATATGGTCGATATGGGACTCAGAGCCCTCAAGTGGTTGCTCACTATCCAGACCGAAAAAGGCCACTTTGTGCCGGTCGGGAATAAAGGATGGTATAAACAAGGCGGCCCCAAAGCCCGTTTCGATCAACAGCCCATCGAGGCCAATGCGATGATTGAAGCCTGTGTCGAAGCCTTTAATGTCACGCGAGACAAAATTTGGATCGACAATGCGGTCATGTGTTTTAACTGGTATCTCGGGCATAATGACCTGAATATGTCTCTCTATGATCCCAAGACCGGTGGCTGCCGAGATGGATTGATGGCGGACGGCATCAACCAGAATGAAGGTGCAGAGTCCTCGCTTGTCTGGTTGCTTTCGATGATGACATTGCAAAAGCTTTATGCAGACGAGATTTTAAACCAGCCCTTATCACAGACAACTGGCTAACTAAAAGGATCCCTCATGCACATTGCCATGCTCTCGCCCATTGCCTGGAGAACGCCACCGAGACACTACGGGCCCTGGGAAAAAGTGGCCTCCCTTATAACCGAAGGGCTGGTGACCTGCGGTCATGAGGTTACCTTGTTTGCCACCGCAGATTCCCAGACCAGCGGCACCCTGCGTGCCGTTTGTCCGCAGGGCTATGAAGAAGACCGCACACTCATACCAAAAGTCTGGGAGTGCCTGCATATTTCAGAACTCTTTGAGCATGCCGACACATACGACATCATCCACAACCACTTTGACTATCTGCCGCTGACCTATACCGGCCTGACTACCACCCCGGTGGTGACAACCATTCACGGCTTTTCATCGCCCGGGATTCTGCCTGTTTACAAGAAATACAACGGTAAAGCGTTTTATGTTTCCATCAGTGATGCCGATCGATCGCCGGATCTTGATTATATCAAAACCATCCATCACGGCATTGATATCAAGCAGTTCGATTTTCAGCCGGCCGCCGACGATTACCTGCTCTTTTTCGGGCGCATTCACCATGACAAGGGTACCCTGCAAGCTGTTGAAATTGCCAGAGCCTGCAATAAAAAGCTGATATTAGCGGGCATTATACAAGACAAGGCCTACTATGAACAATATGTCGCCCCCCACATAGACAACGACAAGGTGATTTATGCCGGCAGCGTTGGACCGGTTGAGCGCAACCGACTCCTCGGTAAAGCCTGTGCATTATTGCACCCCATACAATTTGATGAGCCTTTCGGCCTGTCCGTTATCGAAGCAATGGCCTGCGGTACACCCGTGATCGCCTTTGATCGGGGCAGCATGCCAGAGCTTATCGAAAATGGTAAAAATGGTTTCTTGGTAAACAACGTAGACGAGGCCGTGGATATCGTCGCGCGTATTAACGAAATTGACCGCGCAACCTGTCGTCGCCATATTGAACGTCATTTCACCGTCGCGCGCATGATCGATCAATATAGTCAAGTCTATGAAATGATTTTAAAGGATTAACCCCATGGGAACGCATCATCCAATCATAACCCGTTTCATAAAAAATCCCATACTGACAAATAAGGATGTGCCGTATCCGGTAGCTACCGTCCATAATGCGGGCATCGTTAAACGCCACGGTCGCTACATTATGCTTTTCAGGTCGCATCTGCTAAACGGGCGCTCCATCATAGGCAGGGCCGACAGCGAGGATGGTTTTTCATTCACGGTTCATCCCGAACCCTTTCTTATCCCTTCAACGGACACTGTTTTTGCCGAATATGAGGCGTTTGGGGTCGAGGACCTCAGAATTTGCCCTGTAGAGGGAGAGTACCTGCTAAGCTATAGCGCCTATTCACGCCACGGTGTGCGGATTGCTTTGGCGCGCACCCGGGATTTTGAAAAAGTGGAACGCATAGCGCTGATCACCCAGGCCGACCTGCGCAACGTGGTCATTTTCCCTGAAAAGTTCGGCGATCGGTATGTGCGTTTGGACCGGCCGCACTCTGAAATTTCGCCATGGTCCATCTGGATTTCCTATTCTCCCGACCTTGTGCACTGGGGCGATTCCCGGGTAATTATGAAACCGGTGGCCTATCACTGGGATGAAATGAAAATCGGGCCCGGGGCACCGCCCTTCAAAACCGACAAGGGCTGGCTTCATATTTACCATGGTGTTTTCAAAACCATGTCCGGAACAGTGTATCGACTCGGTGTGGCTCTGCATGCACTCGATGATCCGGCAACAATCCTCGGCGTTTCCGATCAGTGGATACTGCAGCCTGAAGATCCATGGGAGGTAAGCGGTTATGTGCCCAATGTGGTCTTTACCTGTGGCGCTGTTCCGGAAGACGACGGTACGGTAAAAATATACTGGGGCGGCGCGGATACGGTCATGTGTGTCGGTACGGCCGTGATCGATGAGCTGGTGGCTCTCTGCCTCTCGGTTTCCCGGCCTGCGCTATAGATGATCATTGCCGGATGATAGCAGATCGGAAAAGCAACTTCGAAGATAAGCTGGAATTGGAGATCTATCATGATGAACAGACTTACCATGCAATGTATTGAATACCAATCGACACGAAGGGTACAATGATATGCAAGCTAAAAAGCGTCAAAAGCTCAAAGTTAAAAGAAAAGCAATTAAGATCGAAGGGGATACTTCCCGGGTGATTACCCGGCTTCACTTTCCTGATGAGTGGCATCGCATCCCTAAAATAATTCAGCGGATAATAAGCTTGCCGGAGGAGGCGGCCGAAAATCTTATTGCACAAATCATGGTTGACTTTTCCGGAAGGCACGAAAACATCGGGCACATTTTTGAACGACACCTGAATGCAGTAAAGGATTATCTTCCACGGGATACAATGCTCAGCGATGTTCAACGGGCCCTCATCGGAGCTTATTTTACAAAGGAGTACTCTATTGAATCGGCCGCCCTTTTTAACCCTTCCATCGTTCCCCATCCTGATCAGAGTAATATGAAAAAAGGCAGCTTGCGCTTTATCATGAGCCTGCGGGCAACGGGTGAAGGCCATCTTTCGTCAATTGTCTTTCGCAGCGGCGTTCTTGACCGGCGCAATACATTCCTTTTCGATCCGATCAGTGCTTTTGTGGAAACGCCGGACCTGAAATTAGACCCGGTTTACAAGCACAATCCTTTCCAGCTCAAGCTGAACGAGATGGGGGCCAGTAATGAGATAACCGCCCATATTCTTAACCAGTTGCCGGAAGATTTTACTTATAATGAGTTATTAGAAGAAATTGGAATGCTTCACGTAAAACCGCTATTTTCTGAAGCAGACCAAAACAAAACATTCAAGGTCATGTGCTGGCTTGCAGATTCCAATTACGAGGTGAGTTTTCACGCCGATCATCGCATATCCGAACGGGTGATCTTTCCCGTTTCCAAAAACGAAAGCAGAGGCATTGAAGATGCCCGCTTCGTTCAATTTTTTGATAACAGGCAAGACGTCACTTATTATGCGACCTATACTGCTTATAACGGTGAAATTTTACCGCAGTTGATTGAAACAAAGGATTTTATCAAATTCAACATTTTAACGCTCAACGGTAAAGCCGCACAAAACAAAGGCATGGCGCTTTTCCCACGGAAAATTGGTGGCCGCTATGCCATGCTCTCACGTCAGGACGGTGAAAATAACCATATCATGTTTTCAGACAATATCCATTTTTGGCAAAAATCCAAAGTCATCCAGGAACCTGAATATCCTTGGGAATTTATCCAGGTCGGCAACTGTGGTTCACCCCTCGAAACCACTGATGGTTGGATTGTGCTAACCCATGGGGTCGGGCCCATGCGTCAGTATTGCATCGGTGCCATCCTGCTTGATCTTGAAAATCCAACAAAAATCGTCGCCCGCTTGAATGAGCCGTTGCTAGTCCCGCATGAGAAAGAGCGCGAGGGGTATGTTCCCAATGTTGTTTATTCCTGCGGTGCCATAATTCATAACAAGAAGTTGGTCATTCCCTATGCAATGTCTGATATCAATTCTGGTATTGCAACCGTCGGAGTCAAGGACTTGCTCAACAGTATGCGCCCAGTGGTGGGTTAGTTTTTTAAGATTGGTGTTCGCTCTTTCAGGAGGAAATGTATTATGGAATCAAAAATAGTTAAAGAAATGATGATACCGCTTACAGAATATGCGACAGTTACCGAAGACGCCAATTTGCTGGAAACGGTAATGGCCCTTGATAGGGCACAGGCGGGATTTGACCAAACTAGCTACCGGCACCGTGCAATCCTTGTGCTTGATAAAAAGGGCCATATTGTCGGTAAGGTGAGCCAGCATGATATTCTTATAGCTCTGGAACTCAATTACAAAAAAATAGAGGCAAATGAAAAGGGTGCCCTCAGCCGTTTCGGATTAAGCAATATGTTTATCAAATATACGATGAAGGAATACAACCTTTGGGATAAGCCTCTCGATCATCTTTGCAAAAAAGCGACACAAAGAAATGTCAAAGAATTTATGTATACGCCAACGGAAGCTGAATTCATCGATGAAAATGAGACGATGAATAATGCGGTACATAAACTGATCATCGGTAAGCACCATTCCCTGCTGGTGACCCAGAGTGGAAAAATTGCCGGTGTTTTAAGGCTATCTGATGTTTTTGAAAGAATTACCGATGCGCTAAAGGAATGCTGATATTTTAATCATTATCACAAGCGTGTGCGAGAAATGGTACTTTGCAAGATGTCACCGGGCACAGACGATTGTAACTATTTGATGGGTAGACCGGTAATCACCAGATGCATCCGTTGTAAAACCGAGGAGGAACTGCCGTAAAGAGCGGTAGGTTTTAGTCGGTCGGAGACGGCATCTGTATGAGCTTAGGGGATGTTATGGACACATCATTATTGAGAAAAATCGATCTTGAAAGCGGCCTGGAATTGGAGATTTATGACGTCTCAAGAAAACTGGCCGGTGACAGATGGTATGTCGGATTTATTGCGCGCGTTGAAATACCCATAACTTTTCTTGCAGGCCATGCTGATTCGCCTGAGGTCGATATAGAAAAGATGAAAGATGTGCTGGGTGAAACCGTTCGGTTTGAACAGAAGCGCGACCGCCATTATATCGACGAAAAAGAAAAGGATAGCCTGTTGAACGGTCTCATAGATAATTTTTTGGCGAGCACCCTGTCGTATTTTTCTGAAAAAGATTTTGCAAAGAAGTATACCCTTAAAGAATACAAAAAAAAGCTTGAAAAAGCCTCATGGTATAAGACGTGAAATGTCCGGGTCAGATTCATGGGGCAGGTGTGTGCCGAACAATCTCCCTCCTCTTTTTTAAATAAATCTTCTCGTCTAAAAACAAAAAGCACTGTCTACTACAATTAGACAGTGCTTCAATATCAATTATGATTTTTATTGCCTTAAATATTTCGGGTTAACTCCAGGGTAATCAGCACATCCACATATTTCCCAACAACACCCAAGTCTAAGAATTTGCCATTTCCGACATTGTAATCAAAGCGGTCAATGGTCATGCTAAGTTCAAACCCAGCGACTTCCTGTTTGGGGTTGAATGGACTCGGCTTGGTGCCCAGAAATGTGAAGGGCAGCTTGACCTTGCGACTAACATCCTTAATGGTCATGGTACCGTCCACCATATAGAGCTTATCGCCTGAATGGGTAACAGCGGAGCTTTCAAAGCGCATATTTGGATATTTTTTAGCACTGAAAAAGTCATCAGACTGCAGGTGGCCATCTCGTTTGGTATTATTTGTGTCGATGCTGTTTATCTTCACGGTAAAAGCAGCCCGGCTCTGTTCAAGGTTGTTCGGATCGAAGTAAATCTCGGCATCAAAGTCATTAAAATGACCTTTAACTTTTGAGAAAATATGGTCAATGCTAAAGTATATGCCGGCATGGGCCGGGTCTATTTTCCATTTGGGAGCTTCGGCAAAAGCCATGCTGCTCACACCGAGCGTCAAGGATATAATAAATATATAGCGAAATATTTTTTTCATAATGCACCTCCTCATGATGTTAAATTTTTCTGGAAACCCATTTTCCAACGGTGGATATGCAAGTTTCGTAAGCATGTGTGGATTCACAGGACAAATAATTCCTCCCTGATAGCATTGGCCGGAAAACCCATGAAAACCAGATGCCGGCGAATCTGCCGGATCATCGGCGGTGGACCGCAGAGAAAAATGAGGGCATCTTTGGAAGAACCGGTCAACAGGGCTTTCAATCGGTCTGAATTCAAACGCCCAAATCTATCGTTGGGCTCTTCTTTGTCCGTAAAAACGGGTATGTACGTTAAATTTGGTAATCGACCTGCCATGGCTTCAAATCCGTCATCATTAAATTCGTATTCTGCGCTTCGATTGCTCCATAGCAATGTGATTCTGCGCTGATCTTTTTTATCTGACAGGGCTTGTAACATACTCAGCATGGGCGTTATACCGATACCACCGGCTATCATGATCAGCTCTTTTTCGTCTGATTCAAGCACATGACTGAAACGGCCAAAGGGACCATGCACCCATACACGATCACCCTTTTGGATGGTTTTGATCTGATCGGTCCAATCGCCACAAGATCGTACGGTAATCTGAAGCCTATTGGGCCGTGTAGGTGTGGATGACATTGTAAAAGGATGCCACTCATCAGACAATTGGTGAGAACCAATGGAGAAAAAGGCAAACTGACCGGGCAAATAGTCGAGCCCTTTCCCATGCACCGGTACCAAGTCGATGGCATGGGTATCTTTGCCTGCCGGCGCCACTTGGGACACTTTAAATGGATGTTTTCTCGCTATCAGGCGCTGACTCCGAATGGCAAGCCACAATATGGCCACAGCAATGGCTATGCTGATAACAGCGGTGCGTGGCAGGCCTTCAAATTCAAAAGTTTCACTGACATACAGTATGTGTAAGACCAGCAGTATTAGAATTGACCAGCCAAGGGCTCTGTGAAAAACAAGCCAGTGCTGATACGCTTTGATAAACGTTGTACGCCATCTGGCCAAGACGATCTGAACGAAAAGGGCCAAAAGCAAAGCGGCTCCAACCCACTCAGGCCAATAACGTGTCTCAAAAGGGATCATCATACGATCTTCCGGGATGGTGACCAAGATGGGATGGACCACTATCAGCATCAAAACGATATAGCCATTGAGGCGATGCAGATTATAGAGACCTGGCAGCGAGAATATTCGGTCGAGATATTTAAACCGCCCGGCAAGCGGCAATTGTAGCAGGAGCAACACCGCCGCTATGAGTCCAATGGTCTTGGCGGCGCGAAGCATGATTTTTTCCCATCCGAATTTGTAATTAATGGATGGCGATTCAAAAAAAAAGGCAAGCGAAGCAGCAGCGAGAATCAGAATGACTAGCCCTAAAATGAGGACAAAGGCCTGAGACCTACGATTTCGATGGGTCCTCAATGCTAATGTGTGCGTATGGTTTGTTGTCATAATTTTCATCCATCAATTCGGCCATTAAAAGGGTTTGACCGAATGGGCATGCCTGCCGATTTTTTTTAGCAACGAGACCAGTTGAGCGCGTTCCTCTTCATTCAAAACCTCAGCCATTTTATCAAGATTACGTGAATGTTTTTCATAGGCATTCTGAATCAATCCTCGTCCGGCGGCGGTCAAGTGTAGGTAGAAATATCGACCATCAGACGGGTCCTGTTTTCGCTTTATAAATCCTTTTTGAACCAATCGGTTAGCAGCCGTAGTCATTGATCCGCTGGTCAGCAATACCTTTTTCCCGATGGTATTGACCGGCAGCGGTCCTTTATGTAGCAATACCTCCAATATAGCGAAATCACTTATATTCAAGCCTGTCTGGGCGATGCTGGCACGGTCAAGCGTCTCGATTGCCTTTGCCGCCCTGGCCAGTATCAGTCGTATGTGTGCTCCCGATTCCATAAAATAAATCTAAGGACTAAATATCTTGATGTCAAGATATTTACATGGTGAAAGGGGTTTTGAGATGCCATTTCAAATCGCCCATAAGCATTTAGCTGTAAGCTGCTTATAGCTAAATGCTTATGGCTCATAGTTTATTGCTTCGCTGTTTTTCTTTGTATAAGCGTTATTTTATGATAAGAAACGTCTCCATGGCGTAAGCAAAATCAGGGGAATTAACTGAACATGACCGGTATCCGAAATCGACTGGAAAACAGATTGGAAAACCTGGCACACGCGGTTTTCAGGCATCGACTCAAATCGATTTTGTGTATGGTGGTGATCGTGGCGGCTTTTATTTCACAGGTTCCCAAGATTACCCTCGATTTATCGACGGAAGGATTTCTTCATAAAAATGATTCTTATCTGCTGACCTACAATGCTTTCCGGGATCAATTCGGTCGTGACGAAGTGGTCATCATCGCCATGGAACCACCACAGATATTCAATACAGAATTCTTCACTTGGCTGAAAGCTTTGCACGAGGATATCGAGGAAAATGTCCCCTATCTCGACGATGTCACCAGCATGATCAATGCCCGCAATACCAGGGGAAACGATGACGAACTCATTGTCGAGGATCTGCTGGAGACATTTCCGACGGACGCAGCAGCTATGGCAACGCTCAAACAGCGCGTCATCAGCAACCCCATGTACAAAAATCTTCTCATTTCAGAAGACGCTAGTATTACCGCCATGGTGATCAAGACCCAGAACTATTCGAGTATTGGTAAGGAAACGGATGTGCTGGAAGGGTTTGAGAACGATGGGCAGGATGACATGGGGATCGAGGACCTGAAACCCGCTACCAGAACCTATCTGACTAACGAAGAAAACAGTGCCGTCATCCTGGCCATCCAGTCTGTCCTGGAGAAGCATGCCCGGGATGACACCCGGATTTATCTTGCAGGGTCACCTGCGGTCACCCACAGCCTCAAAGCCTCTATGATGCGGGATATGCGGAAATTCGTGATGCTGGCGGTGCTGACCATTGCAGTTTTCCTGTTTGTGATGTTTCACCGGATATCGGGTATTGTCCTGCCCTTGGTTGTGGTTGTCTGTTCCCTCCTGTCAACTCTCGGCCTGATGGCTTTCTTTGGAACACCCATCAAGCTTCCGACCCAGATTCTGCCATCGTTTCTGCTGGCCGTTTGCGTGGGGGCATCTGTCCACATCCTGGCCATCTTTTATCACCGGTTTCAGGCAACGGGTGATAAAGAGGCATCCATCGCCTATGCGCTTGGCCATTCCGGGCTGGCGTGCGTCATGACACACATAACCACAGCCGCCGGCCTGCTCTCCTTTTCCACTTCCCGAATTGCCCCGATTGCAGATATCGGTCTGTACGCCAGTTTCGGGATCATGGTCGCTCTTGTCTACACACTGGTGCTGCTGCCGGCCCTGTTGGCAGTTATGCCCTTGAAACAACGTCGATTCCGTAACAACGGGAATGAATTGACAGCCATGGATCGAAGCATGCAATGGGTCGCCCGGTTTTCAACCCAGAGACCGGTTCTTATTCTGGTGGTTGCCTTCCTGATCATAGCCATGTCGATTCCCATGATATTCAGGATACGATTCAGTCATGATGTTTTGCGCTGGTTCCCGGAGGACAACGTCGTCCGAATGGCTACGGAACAGATTGATCGGAAAATGCGGGGAACCATCAATCTGGAGATCATCATTGATACCGGCAAGGAAAACGGCCTGTATGATCCTCTGATTCTCGAGCGTCTGGAAAAGGCGGCTGCCCACATTGAAACCCTTGATTACGGGGAAGTGTTTGCCGGAAAGGCCTGGTCTTTGACGGAAATTTTAAAAGAGATCAATCAGGCCTTGAATGAAAACCAGTCAGCCTATTACCGTATACCGCAGAACCGTGATATCATTGCCCAGGAATTTCTTCTGTTTGAAAACAGCGGGTCAGATGATCTCGAAGATATGGTGGATAGCCAGTTTTCCATGGCAAGATTTACAGTGAAGGCTCCTTTTACAGACGCCCTCAAATATCACCAACTCATGCGGGACGTGGGCCGCTATTTTGATGAAACATTTCCGGAAGTCACCCTTCAGATTACCGGCATGATGCCACTGCTGTTCAGAACGCTCTCGAATGTCATGGTCAGCATGGCCATGAGCTATATCATTGCAATCGTCATCATTACTCTGTTGATGATACTGCTGATCGGACGCCTCCGCATCGGCCTCCTGAGTATGATCCCGAACATCACTCCCATTCTGATCATGCTGGGGGTTATGGGAGCCCTGTCATTTCCCATGGATGCTTTTACCATGATGGTGGGAAGCATTGCCATCGGTCTGGCCGTGGACGATACCATCCATTTCATGCACAACTTCAGGCGATACTATGAAGAGAAAGGGGACCCTGTCTGGGCTGTTCAGGAAACACTTCACACCACCGGCAGGGCCATGCTGGTGACGACGGTGGTTCTCTCCATCGGGTTTTTCATTTTTATGTTTGCCGACATGAAGAATATTTTCACCTTTGGCTTTCTAACAGGAATCACCATCATCATGGCCCTTCTTTCGGACTATTTTCTAGCCCCCGCTCTCATGGTATTAGCCAACAAAGCGGTAAGCGATAAGCTATAAGCACTAAGCAGTCAACCGCTTATAGCTTATTGCTTATTGCTCTATTGCTTATCGCTAAGCGCTGCAACCAAGCTGGTCATGTCATTTACCGATTCATGGAAGATGATGCCGGTGTGGTAGTGATTGTTATGCATGGGTATGGAGTATATGATATTTCCCATGACTTCGACAGTCCCCTCTTTTTTGACCGGCAGCATCACCTTGATGGTGGATGCGTGAATCGGAGCGCTGGTTTCGAGAAGCATGCCTTTTTCACTGATGTCGAGGGCCATGGCCAATTCCTGTGAAACACTTTGGCCATGGACATCACTGCATTCGAAAAAAACACGACAGTGGATGTTTGTGCGGGGATGTTTTCTGCGTTCAATCATTTTTTTCCTCCAGCCTTGCCTTGACACGACGGATAATTTCCGTGGTGATATCACCGGCTTTTCCCTCAATTCGGATATGTGCCAGATGGTCCAGTTCGGTGGGGCCCATGTTGATGATTATCAGCGACGCGCCTGCTTGAGCAGCATATTGGGGGATGAGACAGGCCGGGTATACTGACAGGGTCGATCCCAACACCACACAGACGTCGCATTTCCTGGAGCGGCGTTCAGACTCCATAAGAACCTTTATGGGCAGCTGTTCTCCAAACAGAACGGCATCCGGCTTCAGCATTCCCATGCATAAATAGCAAGCAGGATCTTCCATTCCCTGGTTTAACCATTCGGCGATCATTTCCATGGGATACCGGCGTCCACACCCCAGACAGACAGCATGGCTCAGATCCCCGTGGAGCTGGAATACTTTTTCCTGGGAAACGCCGGCTTTTTGATGGAGGCCGTCCACATTCTGTGTGACAACCCCATAGAGTTTTCCCATGTTTTCCAGTTCGGTGATGGCATAATGGGTAGGATTGGGCTGGATCTTTGACATGGAAAGATCGCCGGTGGAAAGCAGTTGCCACTGTATCTTCCTGACCTGGCTGTCGGACAAGAATTTTTGAATGGTGAAATCTTCGGGATCGTATTTCTGCCAGATACCATCCGCCCCCCTGAAATCGGGAATTCCGGATTCCGTGCTGACACCGGCTCCGGTAAATACCAGCACACGTTCTGCATCTGCAATAAGGCGGGCAACTTCTTGGACCTGGTGTGTCAGATCGGTCATGGCGGGTTCTCCTTGATACGCTGTAAGCAATAAGCGGTAAGCAATAAGCAGTCAACCGCTTACCGCTTATTGCTTAGAGCTTATCGCTCATTGAATATATCACGAAATCACGAAAGGTTGAAATGTTGCAAAGTAGCTTACAGTTTATAGGCTAATCGGGCGTAACCCTCGCTACATTCGGTACCGTCTCCGGTTTTCCCCGTTCCATATAGCGGCTATCCCCTTTTCGGGCGGTAACATTTTCATAGACGCCGTCATCGCGCTTGACCAGTTTTGTAAACCCCAGATCCCTGAGTTCGCTGTTTGTCTTGGGCGTGCTGACACCCACCAGCGAGATCAGTTTTTTTATGGGCCGGCCGCATTGGGGGCATTTGCCGAGAGGGCGCTCTTCCAGAGATTGGGTGACTTCAAATATCCGACCCATGGGGCAGGGATCTTCTGTATGTTCATATTCGTATACAGGCATGATGACTCTATAGCATGTGAGACCATTTTTTGAAACGCTAGTTTTTTTAGATCAAATTTAAGGGTTCAAGGGTTGGAGGGTGATACAAGGGTCGGAGGGTGGCTGACAGCGTTATGCGAAAAGCACCTAACAGCCTAACAGTCTAAACCGCTAAAATACTAATAAGGGTCCGAGCATAGCCGACAGCTAAAAGCGAACAGCCACCCTCGAACCCTCGAATCCTTGACCCCTTGGATCCTGGTCGTATCATTAGAATTCACGATTAATCAGCCGCTGAGGGTCCAGGGGTGTTCGACCGGCACTGACCCCCCAATGGAGATGTGGGCCTGTTGCCCGGCCTGTCTTGCCCACGCGGGCAATGAGTTCCCCCTGTCTCACCAGATCTCCGGTATTAGCCGTTATGGCATCCAGGTGGATAAAGATGGAGGTGACCCCCAGACCGTGATCGATCATCAGGGTTTTGCCCATCAGAAACATGTCCGAATCAACCAGCCGGACAATTCCATCGGCCGGGCAGCGCACAGGATGACCAAGGGGTGCTGCAATGTCGATGCCTGAATGGAAGCTTCTGGGTTTGCCGTTCAAGACCCTGTTGAGGCCAAAGGGACTGGTCATGGTTCCGTTGACAGGCTTGATAAAACCTTTCCGGACAAAGAATGGGACAGGGTAAGGGTGGTCGCCCCGTACGTTTTGGACCTTGCGATTGTCCGATATGACTCTTTTCTGCTGTTCCGGAGGGGGCGTAACATATTTTTTTGCCAGGCCTTTGATTTTCTGGGTACGCCAGGGGTAGGCCAATATGCGGATGATGTAAGACAGGCTTTCGGTCTCAGATTTCACGGTTACCAGAAAATCCGTTTTCTGGTCGCGTGGGACCGGCAGAACGAAATACCCTTGTGGACCCACTATCTGACGTTTTTCTTTTACCCGGACCTCGGCTGCTGGTTCAGTTTTGCCCACGATCAGGTCCCCCTGGTAGGCGGTTTTCGGAAGGTTCAAATCGAGGGACCAGGCAACAGTGATATCCCAGAAAAAAAAGATCGACAAAACCCAGATACCTATCCATTTTGTCATATTGGAAAGTCTCCTGAAACAGCTCATGGACGATACATCCATTATCATTGTAACGATTTCGAGTAGAAAATGTCTCATATCATATTGGGATAGCCATGTCCATGGACTTGGAGAAGCCGAATCATGGCGCTTGACCCCTTCTATGGAGGTGGGTTATACCTAATTGGAAACGCTCAACCTAGGTTGTAGATTGCTATCCTCTTTTACCAGGAGGTTCACGGTGGCAAGTTTGCGTAGAACCGTTATTTTTTGGTCTTTTTTCATCCTGGCTGTCGTGGGATTCGTTATGTATTCCGCCAGCAAAGGAGGCCTGGTGGAAATGGTACGGTCTTATATCTGCGCCAATCTGCTGACAGCCAATGCAGACCTCAAAACTGAGAATGAAGAACTTACACAAGAGATCGAGGGGCTGCTGAAACAGAACCAGCGTTTAGAAAAGGACCTGGTTCGTCGAACCATTCAATTTTCAATGTTGCGTGACATTGCCAGGGAGCCCCGACCAACCAGCATCAACCCTTCTCAGAATTTTATGCAGGGCTTGATTAATGAATCTTTTTTAAACCAGCAGATTTATCGGGCATTGCTTGCGGAAAAAAAACGCTGGGATGAGTACCACCAGACACAATATCAGAATATCCTGGAGAGTACCATTGAACCCGCAGTGGTGGACAGCCAATATTTAATTTTTGAAGACGAGAAGAACCGGGGAACCTTTCTTGAAATAGAAAACACCTTGAATCTGTACAAGAGATTGATCAGGGATATGCGCTTGTTTCATGACGAAGTTCAATACCGGCAGCAGCGGATCCAGGAGGACCCCTCCTATGAGCTTTATGACTTGAAATTCAACCTGGAACCATTTGCCAGGGAATCGGCCATAGCGGATGCCCTGCAGCAGGCCATGTCCACCATGGGTGCCGGCATATATCCACAGGACGCGGCACAGGTTCTTGAGCGCCTCGGGACGGCAACCATAAAACCGATTCAGGAACTCTCTGAATGGTTGGAAGACCCTAAGGACTCAACGGCTCCCGAACCTTATAATTACAATTTTTATATCGTGTTTGGAAAAAAACTGATCAATTATGCCGACACCCTGGCCCGACAATCCTTGGTTCCACTGGCACCGTCGGCACTGGGTGAACTGGATTTTTTCAGCCGCAGAATGAGCCAGAGTCTTGTGCGGCTGTATGATGCGGGCGGTCAGGGAAACTTGGATTCGACCCTTCTGGATATGGAAACCTTTGAGGAAGAGGAACCTTGATTTTCAAGCTCCCCGCCGCACGGCAGAACCTGCAGGGAATCCCCTTGGTAAGAATTTTACCTATTTGATTCGCTCGCTAACCCCGTGGCAAGCCACCAGCCTTGCGCTTTCTGTTGTTGTTCAGGTCGTCCAGGTACGAGCGCCAACGCTCAAATTCACTTTTCAGGGTTTCATAGCTCTCATCGTTGTCAATATCAAGTGCCGCCCCGGGAAGTTGAATTTCCTGGCTTGCAAAACGTGTATTCAAAATATGCGAGATGGCCTTTTCCAGATCCTTCCTGGGGACCCAGCGTTTGAATAGGGCCGTGAGCCGTGGCAGATTGAGCTTGGCCGACAAGAGGGAGAATTGCAGACCCAGGAGAAGGCTGAAATTCTTGAGTTTTTGAAACCGGAGGAGATAGATGGCCAACAGGATCATATTGAAGACCTGCTTCTGGTAGCGGTATTCATACATCTTGTTGATATGGATTCGATGCTCGACCCTTGCCGGCCGGACCATGTGCAGGTTGTTGATACGATAGTTCTTTTCCCGCATGTGCAGATAGGCCATTTTTATTCCGGGTCTATGGGCTGTGGGGTAGAAATACTGCATGCTTTTTTCAGGGGTCAGGCCAAGAATATAGTCATGACGGTCCAAATCGCAATTCGCCATAAAGTGCTCCACTTCATGGGTTGAAATCAAAGGTGAATCACAGGGTACCACCAGAACGGCCTTGTTCACAAAGACCGCAATGTCTGCATCTTTCCGGCCATTCAAGCTTGGCAGGGATTCGAGAAAAGCATACCAGACATTTTCCAGTAAATTGGATTTTTGTTCTAGAATGTGGATCTTCTTGGGTTGCTTGAAATCGATCCGGGCATTTTTCAAGGCCGGCATCAGTCTTTTTTTGGGCCCGACAATGTAGATCTCCCCGATAGTGGATGCCGCCTGGAGGGCTTCAATCACGTATTGAATGCAATATTGGTCGTTCAGCTTGAGCAAGGCCTTGTACTGGTTGCATACATGGTGGCTGTCTTTGTTCTCTCCCGCAACCAGAATCGCATCGAATTTTATAGGATCTTTCATCAGATTCAGTTTGTTGCCGGGGGCTTTGCTGAAAAGTGAAGGTGTCCAAACATCGGGTTTTGTTTTTCAATCGCGTAACTTTGGACAGGTATCAAATTCGGAACCGGAAAGTCAATAAGAATGAAAACATAAAAAAAAATGGCTCATATTAAAACATACAATATAGCAATGCTATGTTAATAATATATTGTAAAAATAAAATATATTGTGTATTGAATACCATTGTCATTTTTAATATATAGCACATGATAAATGATTAAAGTCAGGAGGATCCCTTACATGTTCAAATTCGATTCACAATCGCAGTACACCATGCCGGCCCACTTTGGGCCCAGAACCAGTAAAACACCGTCAGGATGGTATCACAATGTCACCAATCTGGTCGTTTCTTATCGGACCGACAGGGACCAACTGGCGGCGTATGTGCCGGAACCCTTCGACGTTACCGAAGATGCTGTGGTATCGGTGACATTTGCCTGTAACAAAGAAGTGGACTGGCTGGCCGGGCATGGCTATAATTTGATCGGGGTCAACGCGTCCGTGGTATTCAACGGTCAGGTGGATCGCCTGCAGGGTTTTTATACCCTGGTGATGTGGGAAAACCTGACCGACCCGATCTTGATGGGTCGCGAAGTTCAGGGTATTCCAAAGATTTTTGCGGATATTCCAGACCATTCTATCGTTAACGGAACCTGGCACGTCAAGGCCAGTCACTACGCCCATGGCATCATGGCAATGACGGTTTCCGACCTGGCAGATCCCACAGCCGAAGAAATTGTCGAACTGCAGAATTCCATGGAGGGCAAAGACAATTGGATGGGATGGAAATACATACCCAACCCGGATGGCGTGGGGGCCTCGGTCACGACACCAACGCTTTTCCCGGCAGAAATGACCTACAGTGCGATTCAGATCGGAATTGGATCGGTTGCCTGGGAGCATCTCGAATGGGAGCAAAACCCCACCCAGTATCATATTGTGAACGCCCTGGCGGATCTGCCGGTCCTGGAGTACCTTCCAGCGGTGATGACCAAAGGTGCCACCAATCTGGCCGTAGATGGGAAGCCCGTCCGAGAATTGAAATAGCCCGAAACCTGAGGAGATGCAAAAACATGCGTATCGATGAGATAAAGAAAGTCTGTTTTGTGGGCGCCGGAACCATGGGGTGCTACAATTCCCTTCTGGCAGGCATTGCCGGTTATGACGCAGTGGTTTATGACATTTCAAAGGAAGCGCTCGAGAGCGTATCCAGCGGTCAGGAGCAATTGGGCGAATTTTTGACAGCCATGGGAACATTCGACAAGGAGGCCGTCATAAAAGGGCGCAGCCGAATCCGTTTGGAAACAGATCCCAAAGAGGCTGCCAACAATGCCGATCTGCTCAGCGAATCGGTGTTCGAAAAACTGGAACTGAAGCGGCAAATCCATCACCAGTTTGATGAATTGTGTCCTCCCGGAACCATTCTGACCACCAATACTTCCACATATATGGCTTCCGAAATAGAAGATGTTGTCAGTCGGGGTGACCGCTTTGCGGCCATGCATTTTCACCTGGGAACGTCTTTGGTGGATGTGGTTGCCGGACCCCGCACCTCGGCAATGACCATGGATATCATTACCCGTTTTGTCAAAAGTCTTGAATGTGTTCCCTTTGCTTCGGCCAGGGAAAACAGGGGGTATGTGTTCAACAACCTGAGCACCGGGCTGAACTGTGTGGCCGCAGGCCTGGTGGCCGAGTACAATGAAAGTGTTGAAGATATCGATCGCGCCTGGGTGGCCCATCACGGTGCCTTTATCGGTCCTTTTGCCATCATGGATCTGATCGGGCTGAATGTCTATTACGACGGCGTATCGGATATGCTGCGCCATGAAGGTGAGAACCGATCCTTTGACTTGATAATCGATTTGCTGCAGCCCTATATCGATGCTGGTGAATTGGGCATCAAGACCGGGAAAGGGTTCTATTCCTATCCGGATCCCTCATACGGCAAGGTAGAATTCCTGACCGAAGCACAGCCAAGACCCGATATTTACAGGACCCTGGTCGATGGTATTATCATCCGGGCGGTTCAGTTGGCGGCCGGGGGAATTGCCACTGTTGCCGACATAGACAAGGTGTGGATGATCAATATGAATCTGGGCTCCGGCCCTTTTGGTTGGCTGGACCAGAAAGGCCTGGATGTATTTTTAACGGAAATAGCCTCTGAAACACGTACTGTCTTGTTTCCCAGGTACGATCATGACTTGGTCAGAAAATATCTGGACCCTTATCTTGAAAAAGGCCAAACCGGTGTAAATGCTGGAAAAGGGTTTTACTCCTATCCCAATCCCGCATACGAAAAAGCCGATTACCTGGTAAATCCCTTTCACGAAACTTTTGCGGCCCGATAAATGGATTGATTAAAAAATAGAATATTCATGGACGCCTGATGAAGCTTTTCTCTTCAATGTGTATACCATAAGGGTAGTAAAGTAAGGATCTTCTCCCATTAATTGGGAGGAAGGGTTCAATTTTCGATATTCGGATTTAGAGTTTATCACACGCTGAATGTGTATAATATTTATCCCTTATAGGGTTGAATCAGTGCCGGGCCCTTTGGACCCGGGTATCTACTTGCTAATTTCCTCATCCCGCAATATTTTTCTGAGGATTTTCCCGACGGCGGATTTGGGCAGGTCATCACGAAATTCGACCATTTTGGGCACTTTGTAGATGGCCAGTTTTGTCTTACAGAAATCAATGATTTCTTCGGCCGAGGCTGTTTCTCCCGGTCGTAAGACCACGAAGGCCTTCACGGTTTCTCCCCTGTATTCATGGGGTATTCCGACCGATACTGCATCCAGCACCTTGGGATGCTGGTAAAGCACTTCATCGATATCCCTGGGATAGATGTTGTAACCCCCGGCAATGATCATGTCTTTTTTACGATCCACGATATAAAAATAGCCTTCTTCATCCATCTTGGCGATATCACCTGTGTGCAGCCAGCCATCTTTGAGAGTCTCGGCCGTTTTTTCGGGATTCTCCCAATACTCCTTCATGACCAGGGGGCCCTTTATGAGCAGTTCTCCCGCTTCCCCCTGGGGAACCTCTTTTGTTCCGTTATCGATATCCACCAGTTTGACATCCATGCCGGGAAAAGGGATGCCGATGGAGCCGGGTTTCTTGAGACCCATGACAGGGTTCGCGATACCCAGGGAAGTGGTTTCACTCATGCCCCATCCTTCGCTGTAGGCCACGCCTAGGTCCCCCACCTGATCAATCACTTCCACGGGAATCGGTCCCCCGCCGCTGTTCAGCATGTCGAGTTTTTTGGACAGGTTTATTTCCGCGGCTTTGGGATGGTTTACGATCGCGTTGATCATGGTGGGAACGGCCGGTAAAAAGATATTTTTTTCAAACCCTGCCAACAGATCCATGAAGGGGTCGATTTCAAAACGGGGAACCAGTATCATGGTGGCACAGTTTAACATGGCCCAGTTCAGGCAGACAATATTGGCGTAAACATGAAAGAAGGGCAGGGCACACATGACCATTCTGTCCTGGGGTGACGAATACTGCATGGATGCGGAACCCCAGAGAAAACAGCTGTGTGCCGCGGCCACCATGTTGGCATGGGTCAGGAGCGCTCCCTTGGGTATCCCGGTTGTGCCGCCGGTAAACTGAATCATGGCCGCATCTTCAATGCTTGTCTCACTCTTGGGTCTTTTTAGATTTTGGCTGCTGTCCAGCAACTGGGAGAAATGGTGCCAGTGGCTGTCCATCTGAAGTGTTTCCGGCGTGCTGATATCCACGCCATCCATGAAATCAAATACGGATGTGGCAATCACCCTGGGGATCGCCACTTCTGCGTTAACGGCCTTAACGTTGGGGACCACCATATCAAAAGTGATGAAGGTTGAAACCCCGGTCTGCTTGACAAGCGCGGTAAGTTCCTCCGGGGTGTAAAGCGGGTTGAAATTGACAACGATGGCGCCTACATACAGGGTGGCATAATATGAAATAAGGTATTGGGGGATATTGGGTAGGTGGAGCCCCACCCGATCTCCCTTTTTAATACCCAGCTCGGTAAAAGCATTGGCCATTCGAATGGCCATTTCACGTAATTCCCAGAAGGTAATTTCCGATCCATAATAGTGGATGGCCGTTTTATCCGGATAGGCGTTTGCAGGTATATCCAGCAGGGCCTGAAGCGGTATGCGAGGGAAACGATAGCTGGTTTGAACATTGTAATCATAATGCTGATGCCAAAGACGCTCTTCCATATTTATTTCCTCCCGTTTTTATCATTGACTCTTCTCCCAATTTGGGAGAAAGGGTTCAAGGGTCCAAGGGTGATACAAGGGTTCGAGGGTGGCTGACAGCTACAAGCGGACAGCAGCATCCCAGCTTCCAGGCCTCCTAGCATCCCAGCATACAAGGAGTCCAGGATTCAAGGATTGAAGTGTTTGTTTTCCAGGGAACCGTATATTTCTTTTTTTGGAAAACGCTTCGTTACGGTATGGTTATCCAAACAAAGTTTATACGCTTTGTTCCAGACTTTTAACTCCTTATAATTCTAAAGCATTTAGCTGATGCCTCACTTCATCTCACTTGAATCCTTAATATGGATCAACTCTTTTGGAGATGATCCATATTCCTATTCACCCCTGAACACAGGATCTCTTTTTTCCAGAAAGGCTGTAAATCCTTCCATACAGTCTTTTGACTGGCCGACGATTGCCGAACCCTGGGTTTCGATCTCGAGGCCCTTGTCGATACCGTCGTAGGCACCGGCAGAAATGGCTTTTAAAACACAACTGACGGCAATTGGTGGTCTTTGGGCAAGTTTTTCAGCAAAATTTAACACATCTTCCATCAGTTTTTCCGGTGGGGATATTTGATTGACCAGCCCGATTTCGAGGGCCTCTTTGGCATTGAGTTTTTTGCTGAACAGGATCATGTCAAGGGCCTTGGCTTTTCCGATGATCAGAGGCAGACGCTGTGTCCCGCCCCAACCGGGAATGATACCCAGATTCAACTCGGTAAGCCCCAGCATGACCTTTGGGGCATCTGCCATAATGCGGAAATGGCAGCACATGGCCAGTTCGAGACCGCCACCCAAGGCAAAACCGTTGATTGCTGCAATAACCGGTTTGGGAAAGCGGTCGATCCGCCGCCACAATTCCCGTCCCTTGGGGCTGGTTTTATGGCTGTTGGCGGCATCACTCACATCGAATCCAGCAGAGAAGCATTTTTCACCGGCGCCGGTGAGAACGACGACCCGGACATCCTTGTCGCCTTCGACGTCACCAAGCACTTTTTCAAAATCCAGCATGGTGGCCAAATTCCATGCGTTTGCAGGCGGGTGGTTGATGGTGATGACGGCCACGTGGCCTTTTTTTTCGAGGTTGATGTTTTCAAGTTCCATATTTGACTCCTTTCTTAAGCCCAAAGCACGAAATGTAGAAATCCTAAACAATACCCAAGGATCCAAATTCGAATGATCAAAACAGACCATTGAACGTTGACTCCCAGGGCAATTTTTCGGTCATTAAAACATTCGACATTTGGATTTGTTTCGTATTTCGATATTCGGATTTGAAATTTTGGTAGCCGAGTATTTACCGATAGTCCCCATCCTTGATCATCTGCGTAGGCCTAAATATCTCCTTGTCAAATCGTTCGGCCAAGCCTTCCAGGCGCTTGGCCAGATCTGCGGGCTCGATACCCTTGATCAGGGCCATGGGGCCGAAAGGGCTTCCGGTGGCGTTCATGATGGCCGTGTCCACATCTTCGAGGGCACAGGCTCCCTGGGCAACTATTTTTGTGGCTTCATTGGCATTGACGGCCACCAGATCCATGGGATCCAGTTTGTCTGTAGCCTTGGACACGTCGATTGTGGGTCGGCCGGCTGACCAGTCAAACAGACCCTTGCCGGTTTTTTTGCCCAGTTCATTGGCTTTGAATTTTGCGGTAAGGACTTCCCCCGCACGAAAATCTTCATGAATGGCCTCTGCGAAATAGGCGCTGCCGTGATAGCTGATGTCGAGCCCTGTGTAGTCCATGGTTTCATAGGGCCCCATGGGGGATCCCATATTTCGGAAAATGGCATCCACCGCTTCGGGCTCGGCGATTTTCTTGTCCAGGACACAACCCAGCAGCACACCACTGGGGGCCTGGACCCGGTTCACGATAAATCCGGGAACGTCCTTGTGAACCTTGACAGGCACTTTTTTGTTTTTTAGGACAAAGTCATGCCCGAGCTGCATGGTTTCTTCAGTGGTTTTGTCACCCTTGATTACCTCCACCAGTTTCATGATAACGGCCGGGTTGAAATAGTGCAGCCCCAACACTTTTTCAGGTCTGCTGGTTACAGAGGCGATGTCCGTGATCTTCATGGTGGAGGTATTGGAAGCAAAGATGGTATGGGCCGGCGCGGCAGCATCCATGGCCTTGAAGGTTTTCTTTTTCAGGTCCATGATTTCGGGAATGGCTTCGATTACCAGATCGGCCTCTTTGACCGCTTCTTCCAGATCCGTACACGGAACCATCAACTCGGTTTTGATTTTATTAAAATGCTCGGCCGGCACCTTTCCCTTGGCAACCAGTTTTTCCAGGCTGGCATTGATCCGCCCCACACCCCGATCCACAAATTCCTGGTTGATGTCCCTTAGAAAAACCTTGTAACCGGCAATCAGGGCCACTTCCGCGATCCCGTGTCCCATGTCTCCGGCGCCGATAACTGCAATGGTTTTGATGTCGTCGATGTTCATGTTTGATCCTCCTGGTTGTTTATTTATTAGTAAGCTATTAGCAATAAGCGGTAAGCAGTAAGCGGTCGGCTGCTTAAGGCTTAAAGCTTACAGCTTAATGCTCATTATACCCCCCCAAACCCCTCATCATCGATTTCAACAGCAGCCGGACACCCAGCCTCAATGGCATTCATTTTCCCCATGACTTCCGGAAGAATGGTTTTGATATAGAACTCGGCTGTTTTGAGCTGTCCCTTATAAAAGGCTGTATCTTTTTTCTTGGCCCCCTTGGCAAGCTGGGTAGCCGCCACTGTTGCGCGCCACAGAAGCATCCAGGCCATGATGGTGTCTCCGATTACATTCAAGAAAGGGAGTGAATGTGCAAATGCCACCTTGAATTCGAGTGACATGGCTCTTTTCCCCATGGCCATGGAAATTTCTCCCAGACGGTTTGCCGCAGCTTCCACGTCGCCTGCCAGGGCTGCCGGTCCTTCAAGCTCTTTGGCAAGGGCAATGGTTTTGTGCATTTCCTGAAGCAGGCTCATAAACACCCGTCCTTCTTTCTTGCCGAGCTTACGGGCCAGCATGTCCATGGCCTGGATGCCGCTGGTGCCTTCGTAGATGGAAGTGATCTTGCAGTCCCTGGCATACTGTTCCGTCAGGTAGTCCTGGCAGTATCCGGCACCGCCATAAACCTGGATTGCCTGGATACACACTTCATGACCACGTGTGGCCAGATAATCCTTGATGGATGGTGTGAGCATGTCAAAAAGATCGGCAAAGTATTCCCGCTTTTCTTCGGTTTCTTCCAGAGCTCCCTTGGTGGCACAGGATATCAGATAATGGAAAAAACTGCGCATGCCATCCACATAGGATTTCATCCATAAAAGATTGCGGCGCACATCCGGGTGCTTGATGATGGGAACCGAAGGCGCGGACTGGTTTTTGAAATCCTCCAGATTCCGGCCCTGCATTCTTTCCCGGGCATAATTGACCGCCAGCATATAAGCGGCGGAGGCATAGGACATGCCCTGCAGACCGGTACTCATACGGGCGCCGTTGATCATGTTGAACATCACTTTCATGCCTTCTCTTGCATTACCCAGGAGGTAACCCGTGCAGGCACCCTTGCTGCCCATGGCCATGCTGCAGGTGGCGCTGCCGTGAATACCGTGCTTCTCTTCCACACCGGTGCAGACGATGTCGTTACGCTCTCCCAGGCTGCCGTCATCATTGACCCTATATTTTGGCACGATGAAAATGGATATACCCTTGGTGCCGGGAGGATCTCCTTCGATACGCGCCAGAACCGGATGAATGATATTTTCACACAGATCGTGTTCGCCGTTGGTAATAAAGATTTTATTGCCGGACAGACTATAGGTGCCGTCGGCATTCTTTTTAGCCGTGGTTTCGAGAGCGCCCACATCACTCCCGGCCTGGGGTTCGGTGAGCAGCATGGTGCCGCCCCATTTCCCGGCAACGATATTGGGGATATATGTTTCTTTCTGCTCGGGTGTGCCATACAGATCGATCATCTTTGCCGTACCGGTTCCCATGCTGGCATAGGTAAACAGAGCCCAGTTGGCGCCCAGAAAGTATTCAGCACAGGCCACGCCGACAAAACCGGGAACACCCTGACCGCCCAGTTCGGGGGATACACCCAGGCTTTGCCACTCACCCTCCAGAATCAGACGGTGGGCATCGTGAAAACAGTCGGGGGCCTTGACGTCGCCCTTGTCAAAACGGATGCCCTGCTTGTCGCCTTCAGCAAGGGTTGGAAGCATCTCCTTGATAGCAAGTGCACGTGCTTCGGTGATGATCATGTCACAGGTTTTTTTGTTGAATTCTTTATAAACACCCTTGCCGAGAATCGACTCTGACTTCATCTGCTCCCAGATTACAAAATCGAGATCACGCCTGTCCACCAGTTGTTGTGCCATATTTTTAGTAACTCCTTTGTATTTAGTGTTTTGTATTTTGTATTTCGTATCTGGTGAATGGTGAAATGATTATGGCCTCATTTAGCCACTAAACACCAAACACTAAATACGAAACACACGGTTTACCGTTGCAGGTTTTCGATGACTGTCGCCACCCCCAGCCCGCCGCCGCAACAGGAGCCGAATACGCCATACCGGCCCTTGTTACGGATCATGTGCCGCATGGCAAACATGGCGATTCTTGCGCCGGATGCGCCATTGGGATGACCAAAGGCTATGGCGCCCCCCATGGGGTTCCACTTGTCCATATTCACCTTTTCGCCGGTCTGTTTTTCAATCTCTTTGATGACGGCCAGGTTTTGTACGGCAAAGGCTTCGTTGCATTCCATGACATCCATGTCGGAAAGCTTCAGGTCTGCCCGCTTAATGGCCATGGGCATGGCGTACGCCGGCCCGATACCCATGATTTTGGGGTCGCAGCCGACATCCGAACCGGCCAGCCATTTGGCCATGGGCTCGTATCCCAGTTCCTTGGCTTTTTCTGCACTCATCATGAGTACGAAAGCTGCGCCGTCGTTCTGACCCGATGCATTGCCGGCTGTGACGGTGCCGCCCATTTTGAAAACAGGCGGTAGTTTGGCCATGCCTTCCAGGGTTGAACCGGGACGCGGGTGCTCGTCCACTTTGAACGTGTATTCGGGTGTTTTGCGGGTGGCAGGAATGGTAACCGGAACGATTTCATTTTCAAAATAACCGGCTTCCATGGCGGCCTTGGCTCGCATCTGGCTGTTGTAGGCGAATTCGTCCGATGCTTCCCGGGGGATGTCGTACATCTCCTGGAGATTTTCAGCCGTGATACCCATACCGATGCACTCTTCAGGAACCGGGGACAACTGGGGCGGGATGGGCATGGGCGGTATCAGCTTATAGGGCGGTGTGGCCATGGAAAATTTGATGGCCATCTGGCTGTAGGATTCCATGCCGCCGGCAATGATGATGTCCGCCTGATTGGCCAGGATTTTCCAGGCCGCGTGGTTGATGGAGTCGATGGCACTGCCGCACTGCATTTCCACGTATGAGGCGGAGGTTTCATAGTCCAGACCAGAGCCCAACAGCGCATGACGCGCCGGGTTTCCCGACTGGGAACACCCGGTGGCCGATCCCAGAAATACGCTGTCCACATGGGCCTTTTTCTTGATTTTTGTTTTTTCCAAAAGACCGTCGATTCCAATACTTCCCAGTTTTGATGCAAAAATATCTTTCAGGGTTCCGCCCATACGGCCAAATGCCGTGCGGACACCGTCAACGATGACGACTTCTCTTTGTGACATGGTTGATTCTCCTTTTATTATATTCCAGCAAGTTATTGCCGAGGGTGAATGCTAATAATTAAACCGGTTCACTTCTATATGATAAAACAAAAAGAGATGTCAAGAGAATAAAAACATACAACATAGCAGTGCTATGTTTATAATATTCTAATAATATACAAAATAATAAATATTGACAATTATTTAAAATTAACTATACTGGTGGCCGAATTAATGCGAGCCTAGCATGTAGGCACGTGATCTTTCCATTTGTCAATGAGACTGGGGGGCGTATGAAGTTAAGAGAACTTGTCGAGAAAACAGGTGTTTCCACGGAGACGATCCAGTTTTATCTCAGGGAGGGCATTCTTCCCAAGCCACGCAAACGCGGCAGGGCCCAGGCAGACTATGGTGAGCACTATGTGGAGCTCATCAGCCTGATCAAGAATCTCCAGGAGAATCAATTTCTCCCGCTTTCCATCATTAAGAAAACCATCAAGAGACTGAAAAAGCTGTCCCCCAGCGAAGAACACTATTTTCACATGCAGAGTGAATTTTTCAGCCCTGTGGGGCATCTTCTTTTCCAGCAGGAAGTCATCGGCGAGGATCATTTTATGGACATAACGGGTCTGGCTAAGAAGTGGCTGGCAAAAGCGGAAGATTGGGGCATTATCACGGCTGAAGATCATGGCGGAGAGAAAGCCTATTCAACAGATGATGTGGCCATCGGGAAGGTGATGGTGGAAATGGGTCGTGCCGGTATGGGTCCCAAGGATGGTTTCGATCCTGAAGTTCTTCGTCATTACAAGGATCTTCTGCAAAAAACAATCTCAAGTCTTGTCCGTCAGTTTACAGAACAGTTGTACGGGAGAACTTCGAAGGATGAAATGGCTGAAATAGGTTCCAGTGCTTTGAATCTGATGGGTTTTTATTTCTTTTTCCTGTTTCGAAAGCTGGCCCAGGAAGCTGCCAGGAGCCAGATTGCCTACCTGGAAAAAGAAAAGAAAACTTAATAACGCAACTTTCGGGACTCAAAAAACGCGAAATGAATAATCATTGTGTAGGATAAGGAGAAGACAGCCCACCTTTAAAGCAGGCGGGCATTCTCAGTTGAACCCGTAAATCATAATAAGGAGAACAGAAATGAAAAAAATGCCAAAATGTTTAGTGTTCATTGGAATTGCGATCTTGGGTCTCGCCATGTTGTCTGCGTGTGCAACCGCGCCACAAGAGCAACCCAAGGTCGATGCCGGCGGCCAGACCCCTGGATTGTACAAAAACGATGACTATCGGTTTACAGCAGAATATCCGGATCACTATGTTCAGGAAAGCCTGCAGGGAGACGATGTGTTCCGTGCCGTTAACACGAATTCTTATAAAATTCCAGTCTTTAACGTAACGGTTGCCGATGCACAAGCCGGTGAGGCACTCGACGCCAACGCGTGGATCGAATCTGCCCAAAAAGCCTCACCCGGTTCGAAACGCTTCAAGATTCTGTCTGAAGAAATGGTGACTCTCAATGACGGCACGCCCGGGTTGCTGGTTTTCTATAAATGGACCTTTTCAGACGGCATGACCAAACTCCAGACGGCGTCCATGTGGATCATAAAAAATGGTAAATCCATATCGGCCAATGCCACCACCATACTGGGGGGCGACACAACCCCGGACAAGCTTAAGGCGATGGTGTCCTCGATCAAGTTTTTTTAAGGTAACAAAACTTGATGAAATCGTAAAAAGTCAGAATCAGACGGTTTCGAAAAAAGTTCAAATTCAAGGCGTGCAAGTTTTGTAATCATGAGGCGTACGTATCGTACGTTGAATGATTACGAAATGCAGCACAACGCAGACGTTGGACTTTTTACGAGACCGTCAAGACTTACATCATCGGTTTTCCCATACCAGGGAGCCGGTGATGTTTTCGTACGAGAGATCCATGGAGGAGAATCCAATAATGAATAAGCCCATATGTCGCTCGGCAATCTTGGTCGTTGTCATCTGTACCGTTTTATCTATGATACCCTTATCCGTCCTGGCCGGATCCGATGATACAGTCAAAGTCGGTTTGCGCTACGATCCTTCCACGGTTAACGTCATCGAGATGAGGAACGCGAATGATATTGCCGTGGTATCATTGATGCACCAGCCATTGATTGCCCCGCATCCCGTGACCGGTGACCGTATCGGTGATCTGGCAAAGTCAGTTGAAATCCTGGACAAGGGCAAAAAGATCCGGGTGAAGATATACCCGGGTGCCAGATTTCATACCGGCGACCCGGTGACCGCCCACGATGTAAAATTTACATATGAGGCATGTGCCGATCCTAAAAATGCCAACATGATCGCCGGTCTCCTGGACGAGATCGAGGATATTGAAGTTGTGGATGACCATACCCTGATCTTTCATTTCTGGGAGTCCTATGCTCCCTGGGAAGAGCTCATGTGGCTGGGGATTGCTTCGAAAAAATATTATGAAAAAGTGGGACCTGAGAAATTTCGTTCTCATCCGGTGGGCAGCGGCGCCCTTCGTTTTAAGGAGCGAAAAATCGGTGAGTATGTCAGCCTGGAGGCGGCGGAAGGATACCCTCTTTATCAAGTGGAAGGGAATCCCTTTGAAAAAATCGATTATCAGGCCATCAAATTTATCACGGTCCCGGATGACATGACACGTCTGGCCATGCTGGAAACCGGAGAACTCGACCTGGTGAGCGAGATTCTACCCCATCAACTGAAGCGGCTCAAAAAAAATAAACGGATTCGGATCAAGAAGTCCGACAGGGTACCCAGCCTGTTCGGGCTGGCCTGTCTGCCCAAAACAGATCCCATCATGGGGGACCGGAATCTGGGTCTGGCCATACGGCACGGTATCAACCGTCAGGAGATCGTGGATAAAATTTTTCTGGGTGAAGGCTACCCACTTTATCGATTTGGCAGCAAGGCAGAGTTGGGATATGACCCGGACCTTGTATTTGATTTCAATCCGGAAAAAGCGCGTGCTTATTTAAAGGCCTCAGGTTACAAACCGGGGACACCCCTGACCTTGACCTACACAAGTCTGGTTCCCAACGCACCCTTGATCGCTGCATTATTACAAAAATATCTCAAGGAAATCGGCATCACCACAAAGCTTCAGCAGCTGGAAGAGGGTACCGCTATCACCTACACAAGAAATAGAGACAAGCGGCTGGGACATTTGCGGCTTTACGGTTGGCCGGGTAGCAGAGACCCCAACATTCGTATGCTGTTAACGCTGCTCAGCACCGCCCCCTATGCCGCAAGCACCGACCGTCCCAGGAAAGCCGAGGTCGACAACTTGGTTCTGGCACAGGCAAGGGAAATGGATAACGCCAAAAGAGAAGCCATGATCAGGGAGATCTACGCGATCACGGAGTATGATGCCATTGGGACAATTTTGTTCGGTTTGAACATGATATACGCCATGAACGAGCGTATCGATTATACATGGACACCCAAGGAAGCCTATTTCCCCAATTTGCACACAATAAAAATTGTGAAATAACACCATCGCTGTGCGATGGTGTCGGCTATTGTTTATTTTATAAATTTTCATGTATCACGTTGTTAAAGGATCGCCATGTCGTTTAATAATCATCCTGTTTCAAGCATCATTTTGCACGAAAAGGTGTGAAAATTTATGCAGGGATACATCTTAAAAAGAATTCTGATTGCCATGTTCACCATCTTTGCGGTGCTGACGGTGGTGTTCTTCATTTTTCGCCTGGGACCGGCCGATCCGGTGGCGGTGATGCTGCCACCCAATGCAACGCCCCAGGATGCCGAAAATCTGACCAAGAAATTTGGTCTGGATCAGCCCCTGATGGTCCAGTACACAAACTATATTAAAAATGCCTTCAAAGGAGATTTTGGCGCTTCTTTCAGATTTAACGAGCCGGCCCTTAAAGTGCTGTTCGAGCGGTTTCCGGCGACACTTCAGCTGGGTCTGGTGGCTTTTGTCATCTCCGTCCTGGTGGGCTTGTCTGTGGGCATTATTTCTGCGGTAAAGCCGGATTCGTTTATCGACCGGATCGGGCGCCTGGTTGCCCTGGCCGGGATGTCCCTGCCTTCGTTCTGGGTGGGGATCATGCTGATTCTCTTTTTCGGGGTAACCCTGCGGTGGTTCCCCATCGCCGGAAAGGGGACTCTGGCGCACTATATCATGCCTTCCTTCTGTATGAGTCTTTACCCCATCGCGCTGATCACGCGCCTGAGTCGTTCTTCCATGCTGGATGCCCTCAAGAGCGACTATGTGGTTATGGCACGCATAAAAGGCGTTCCCGAGTTTTACGTGATTCTTATGCATGCGTTTAAAAATGCCTCCATACCTGTTCTAACGGTAATTTTTGGCATTTTCAGCGGTCTTATTGTGGGTAGTGCGGTGGTGGTGGAATACATCTTCTCATGGCCGGGTATCGGAAGACTGGTGATGGAATCCTATTTTGCACGGGATTACCCCGTGGTACAGGTGTTTGTCATCTTTGTTACCTTTGTGGTGGTCACCATGAACCTGATCGTCGATATTATTTACGCGTATATCGACCCTAGAATCCGTTACCAGTAACCGAGGGCCAGGCATGCATCCGGTCGAAAAGACAGGTGATTAGAGCTTGATCCATTTATTAAGAAATAAAAAGAAAGCAGGTGCCAGACAAAAGGGAGGGGTCCGGCCCCCCTACGTCGGCTTTTTCTGTCTGGGGCTTTTTTTTCTGGCGGTTATATTTGCCGATGTCATCGCACCCTATGACCCCCAGGAGGGAGACCTTTTCAGCACGACCATTCCACCGGTATGGCAGGAAGAGGGGAGTATTGCTCACATCCTGGGTACTGACATGCTGGGGAGGGACGTCCTGAGTCGCATCATTCATGGATCACGCATGTCGCTTCTGATCAGTGTGGGCTGCATTCTTTTCTACGGGAGTATCGGGGTGACCCTGGGTCTTGTTTCTGGATTTCTGGGAGGACGTACAGACATGGCCATCATGCGACTGGCCGACCTCTGGTTGTCTCTGCCTGCCATCATCGTTCTGTTCATGTTGGCCAGCGTGCATGGTCCCAGCGCAAAAACCATCATTCTCACCTTTGGAATCATGGGCTGGCCCAACTACGCCAGAATCGTGAGAGGGGAGTGCCTGAGTCTGAAGGAACGGGATTTTGTCCGTTTGGCAAGGGTGGCAGGGTGCAGCAAGCTGCGCATCATGTTTTCCCATATACTACCCAATATCGTGAATACGATCATCATCATGGCCACCATAGAGATCGGGGGTATCATTGTGTTGACGGCTTCCATGAGTTTTCTCGGGCTGGGAACCCAGCCACCCTCATGCGACTGGGGCTTGATGCTGGCAGAGGGTCGCCAGTACATTACCTATGCTTCCTGGCTGGTAACCTTTCCGGGATTAGCCATTGTGATTACCGTTCTGGGATTCAACTTGACCGGGGACTGGCTGCGGGAAATTTTGGATCCAAAACAGAAACTTCGCTGATGGATTATTAGGCATGCACACAAGCAATGACAATCTTCTCGAACTTCAGGATCTCAAGACCTCCTTTTTTACGAAACAGGGAGAAGTCAGGGCTGTGGACGGTGTGAGCTTCAAAGTGGGCAAAGAGGAGATCGTCGGTCTGGTGGGGGAATCCGGATGCGGCAAGAGCGTCACATCCCTCTCCATCATGCGGCTGGTGCCACAACCCGCAGGCAAGATCGTATCCGGAAAAATTCTATTCAAAAACGAAGACCTCATGACAAAGACCGAAGACCAGATGAGGCAGCTGAGAGGGGACCGGATCTCCATGATTCTGCAGGACCCCATGGTGGCCATGAATCAGTTACTTACCGTGGGAAAGCAACTGGGCGAGCCATACAGATTTCATGACAAAGTCAGGGGATCTCTGAGAGAGATGTGCATCGCTCTCCTGGGGAAAGTCAAGGTCCCGGCTCCGGAAAGCCGTGTGGACGATTACCCGTTCCAGTTCAGTGGCGGGATGTCACAGCGGGCACTCATCGCCATGGGCATCGCCAACAACCCGGACCTCTTGATCGCAGATGAGCCCACCACGGCTCTGGACGTCACCATTGCAGCCCAGGTTCTCAAGCTCATGAAGGAGATTCAAAAAGAAACCAGATCTTCCATTATCCTCATCACCCACGACTTGGCAAGTGTGGCCCAGATCTGTACCCGTGTTCTGGTAATGTATGCAGGCCGGATTGTTGAAAATGCCACCATAAAGACGTTTTATAAAAAACCGGCCCACCCTTATTCCAAAGGATTGATTCAGTCCGTTCCCGTTCTCGGTCGGCCTGTGGAGCGTCTATTTTCCATCGACGGACAACCACCCAGTCTGTTTGATATGCCGGAAGGCTGTCGGTTTTCTCCTCGCTGCAGCCGGGCCGAGAAAATCTGTTTTGAAAGCTATCCACCGGAGATAATGCTGGAAGACAACCACAGCGTTGCTTGCTGGCTCTATGCAGGAAATTAATCCATGTCGACCCAAGAAATCATATCTGTCAGAGACCTGAAGAAATACTTTCCAATTACAAAGGGAACATTTGTCAGCAAGGTGACCGGATATGTCAAAGCGGTAAGCGATATCAGCTTCTCCCTGAAACAGGGGGAAACCCTCGGTCTGGTGGGTGAATCAGGGTGCGGAAAATCGACCACAGCCAATATGCTTCTGGGGCTGGAGGCGCCCACTGCCGGCCAGATACTGTTCCAGGGCCGCGATATTACCCGTTTTTCCAAAAAAGAGCGTTTTGCCTTTCGCAGAAATATCCAGGCGGTTTTTCAAGATCCTTTTCGATCATTGAATCCCAGAAAGAAGGTCAGGCAGATTATTTCCGAACCCCTCATTGTGCACAGGATTGGTACCAAAAAACAGATTGAGAAAAGGGTTCAGGAGCTCCTGGATCTGGTGGGGTTCGATTCACACCATGCTTCTCTTTATCCGCATGAATTCAGCGGTGGACAGCGACAGAGAATCGCCATTGCCAGGGCTCTGGCGCTTGAACCGAAAGTGATCGTCCTGGACGAGCCGGTTTCGGCCCTGGATGTGTCCATACAGGCCCAGATTCTGAATCTGCTCATCGACCTTCAGAAGAGACTTAAGCTGACCTATGTCATTATTTCACATGACCTGGCCGTGGTGGAACACGTCAGCAGCATGATCGGTGTGATGTACCTGGGTTACTTGATGGAACTTGCACCCAGTCGAGAGCTTTACCAAAACGCCATGCATCCCTACACCCGGGCACTCCTGGAATCTGTGCCGGTTGCAGATCCTGAACAAATCAAAGCAGTCAGCCTGGAAGGAGAGGTTCCCAGCCCCCTGAGCCCGCCGCCGGGATGCACCTTCCACCCCCGCTGTAGTGAAACCCGTTCGATATGCTGTGAAATGGAACCGAAAATGCGGGAAGTTTCACCCGGGCATTGCTATCGATGCCACTAAGCTGGTAAGTTCATAAAATTTGGATCATCTCCAAAAGTAGAAATATAAGGAGAAAAGAATGCGTTCTTCAGACATGTCAGGAAATAGAGCGGATGGTGTTAAGATCGTCCGAACGACTTCCACATTTGATTGTGGTGGACGTTGTCCCATCAAGTTGCACGTCAAAAACAACAAGATACTGCGTGTTGAGGGTGATGACATCGGGGATACCGGTCAACAGCTCAGGACCTGTCTGCGCTGTCGGGCCTACCGGCAATATGTCCACCATCCGGAACGGCTCATGCACCCGCTCAAAAGGGTTGGGGAAAAAGGCGAGGGAAAGTTTGAACGAATTTCCTGGGACGAAGCCCTGGATACCCTGGCGGGCAAACTCAAAAGCGTAAAAGAGGAGCATGGTAATGATGGTATTCTTCTGGCCACGGGTGGTGCCTACCTTGCAGGGCTTCACAACGGCGGGTTTGCCGCAGCCAGATTGCTGGGCCAGTTTGGCGGCTATACCACGCATTACGGTAATATCTCGTCCGAAGGGGCTGTGTGGGCCAGCCTGACCCAGTATGGATCCGTGATGGTGGGCAACAGCCGGGAAGACATGCTCAATTCAAAACTGATTATCCTTTGGGGATGGGATCCGGCCCGTATGATTTCCGGCACCAACACCATGTACCACTTGATTAAAGCCAAGGAGAACGGTGCCAGGGTAATTGCCATCGATCCGCGCTATCACGACACCGCAGCAACCGTTGCCGATGAGTGGATTCCCATCTACCCCAGCACGGATACGGCCATGATGGTGGCCATGGCCTACGTTATGATCAGAGAAGGTCTGCACGATCAAGCGTTTCTGGATAAATACACGCTGGGTTTCGATAAATTCAAGGCATATGTTATGGGACAGGAAGACGGCGTGCAGAAGACGCCGGCCTGGGCAGCCGAGATTACGGGTGTTCCGGCTGAGACCATCGAGCGGGTTGCCAGGCTGTATGCTGAAACAAAACCAGCCGCCCTGATGGACTGCCAGGGACCTGCCCGGAGTGCCATGGGGGAGCAGTACAACCGGTGTGCATCTACCCTGTGTGCCATGACAGGCAACGTGGGCCGACCCGGTGGCAGCGCCGGTGGTGGTCTCATGGGGATTCCAATCGGTCACATGTTTCGCATGTCGGCTATTCCGCCGGGCAAGAATCCCGTGGAACTGGATGGCCCTAAAGTCAAAGGCACCCTGGACATCCGGCTGCGTGTGGCCAAACGTATCCATATCAACAAGCTGTTCGATGCCATTTTAAAAGGTAAGGCCGGCGGGTACCCGGCCGATATCAGGATGATGTGGTCCATGTGTAACAACTATATCAATCAGACAGGCAACAGCAACAAGGCCCACCGTGCACTGAAACAGCTGGATTTTCTGGCCGTGAACGAGCTTTTTATGACGGCTACTGCCCGTTACGCCGATATTGTTCTGCCGGTGACCACGGCAGCGGAACGTTCCGATCTCACCAGACCCTGGCCGTCGGGGCCCTATTTTACGGTGGTTAACCGGGCCTTGGAACCTTTGGGTGAGTGCAAATCCGACCTGGATATTACCGGCGAACTAGCAGAGCGTCTGGGGATCGAAAATTTCAATCCCTTTACCGAAGACGATATACTGCGCATGTTTGTGGAACAGAACCCGGAGACAGCCCCGCTGATTCCCGACTTTGATAAATTCCGGCGTGAGGGTATCCACCGGGTGGCGCTTGAAAAGCCCATCGTGGCTTTTCAGGAGCAGATCGAGGATCTGAAAAATCATCCCTTTGAAACGCCGTCCGGAAAGATAGAGATTTTTTCACAGCGTGTCGCAGACCTGAACACCCCCCTGTGTCCCCCAATTCCCAAGTACATGCAGGTCCCCGAGGATCGCAGCGACCCTCTGGTTGAAAAATACCCGCTGCAGCTACTCACGCCCCATCCAAAAAATCGGGTGCATTCCGAGTTATACAAAGTGGGCTGGTTACGGGAGGTGGAGGCACACCGGGCCTGGATCAACCCTGTGGACGCGGCGGCACGGGGTATTGCCGATGATGATAAAATCTATGTGTACAACGACCGGGGGAGGGTGATGATACCGGCCTGGTTGACCGAGAGGATCAAGCCGGGGGTTATATCCATATTCGAAGGCGCCTGGTACACACCGGATGAGAAGGGCATCGATCAGGGCGCCTGCGCCAATACCCTGACCCGGGATGCCTATTCGGGCGGCGGGGCAGCGGTGATGAATACGTCTCTGGTACAGGTTGAGAAAGTCTGAGTGTTTTTAAAACGGAATCAATGGAGGGCTGGAGTACTGGAGTGTCGCTGATAGCCAAGGAACGATTCGCGCCTTAGAGCCTACAGTCTAAACACCTAAAATGCTATTAGAGACACGAAGTGAAATATCAGCGCTCAACACCTTTTGAGTTATAAATAGTTAAACGTTATGTAAAGTGGAGAAATCATGCAAGTAGGTTTTTATTTTGATCAGACCCGCTGCACCGGCTGCAGTGCATGCCGTGTGGCCTGTAAAGACTGGAACGATATTCCGGCTGGACCGGAAAACTGGATGAACGTTCACTATTCGGAAAAAGGAAAATGCCCGGATGTGTCTGTCAGCTATTTGGTTGCCACCTGCTGGCACTGTGTAGATCCGGTATGTATCCCGGCCTGCCCGGAGAGGGCCATTAGCAAAAGAGAGGGGGACGGTATCGTTCAGGTGGACAGGGCGGCCTGCATTGGCAACGAGAAGTGTGATGCCAAATGCCTGAAAGCGTGTCCCTACAATGCGCCCCAGTTCGGTCCTGAAAAAGGCGCCAAAATGGGAAAGTGTCATTTCTGTGTCGACCGCTGGGAGGCGGGGAAGGTGCCGGACTGTGTCGAAGCCTGCCCGGTGAGGGCTCTGGATGCAGGCCCACTGGATGAGCTGGAAAAGAAATATGGAAAAATCAGGGAGGCTGACGGTTTCAAATACGCGAAGCGGACCCAACCGGCGGTAATTTTTAAGCCTAAGCAGGACCCTCGAGATCAATGAATTTCGTCACTATAGCGTTTGCCAGAATAACGTTCCGAAACTGCTTCGGCAAATAACGTCAAACAACCGCTCGAACTTGCAAATAAGCGTTCGTAAGGAACACCAGTGCCAAAAGATTAAGATACGATTGTCTGGTTAAGCGTGTTTGATTACAATAGAACTAATCCAACCCTCTGGTCTTCCTAACGATCGCTAATTTGCTTCAAACAGGCGACCGGCTGTTTGCCGTCACTCGCCGAAGCGCCAGCCAAAAGTCAAACGGAACCTACTTATGACAACAGCTATATAACGCGAAAGGACAACAAAACGAAAAACACAATGAAAATTTCGTGCTTTCAAAATTTCGTGTTTTCGTGATTGAAAAATCTGTTTTGGACCGTGGCGATTGAGGATCCAAAAAGTGGGCCTGGGAAGTCGTAACACCGGTCGTAATTATATTAGGTATAGGAGAAACCAATGCCCAAAGTCGATTTAAGCGTGATCGGCAAGAAGAACGATCCCGTTGAATTTGAATATACCTGGAAAGACGTGGTCTTGTATGCCTTGAGCGTGGGCGCCACGCCACAGGAGTTCTCACTTGTTTACGAGAACGCTTCCGATGGGTTGAAGGTTTTGCCGAGCTTTTGCGTGATCCCATCCCTTAGAGCCTTTCCCTATGTGGGAGATGTGGACTGGCCCTTGTTTCTGCACGGCGAGATGAGCATTCGTTTGCACAGACCTTTGCCGCCGGAAGGCAAAATCGTGCAGATAGGCGAGGTGAAAAATATCTATGACAAAGGCAAGGGGGCGGTGTATGATATTTGCATTACCGGCCATACCATGGATGGTGAACTGCTTTATGAAGCCGGGTATGTCAATTTCTATCTGGGTGCAGGCGGATTCGGGGGGGATCCGGGTCCCAAAGGTGAACGCATCGAACCGCCCGAAGGCGCGGACCCTGATTTCAGTGTGACGGAAACAGTACCCATATCCCAGGCCGCTCTCTATCGTCTTAACGGCGATCTCAATCCCTTGCATATCGATCCCGTGGCGGCCAAAAGAGCCGGATTCGAGCGACCCATTTTGCATGGTCTCTGCACCTATGGCTATGCTGCCCGGGCGGTGATCAATGGTGGCCTGAACGGCAGTTCCGAACGCCTCACCGGGTTTAACGCAAGATTTTCAAGCCCGGTTTACCCGGGGGAAACATTGACCACCCAGGGATGGAAGGCAGATATGGGCTACATCGTCAGGGTGAGTTCATCCACCGGCCCGGTAATTACCCATGCATATGCAGAAATTTCTTGACCCTAATGTTGTAGCGATAATACCATTGCCTGGATTTTTCCCCAGCTATTGCAGAAAACACCCACGACGTATCAGTAAAGGATAAAAAACAAACCCACGAGAAAGAGCCGGAAACAATTCGGCTGAACAGATATCAGGAGGAAGCATGGCCACTAAGTTTTTTAGTGAGAGAAATCTCAAATTTATTTTATACGAAGTGCACAACGTGGAATTGCTCTCCCAATATACGTATTACACGGCACACAACCGGAAAATGTTTGATATGGTCCTGAAAGCCGCCGGCAAGCTTGGCAAGGACCTCCTGTTTCCTATATTTGAAGAAATGGATCGCAAGCAGCCGGAGCTGGTAAACGGAGAGGTCCGTGTTCACCCCTCGGTCCGTAAAATAATGAAGGAATATGGAGAGGGCGGCTGGATTACCGCACGGGTTCCTTTTGAACTGGATGGTGAACAGCTTCCCCATTTGATTGCCGATGCCTGCGAATATATTTTTCAGTGTGCCAATTATTCTGCCAATGCCTATCCCGGTTTAACCACCGGTGCGGCCAACCTGATCGAAACTTTTGGCAGCAAAGAACTGTATGACACCTTCACTCCGAAGATGTACCAGGGCCAGTGGCAGGGAACCATGGCCTTGACCGAGCCCGAAGCCGGCTCTTCCCTGTCTGACATCACCACCATGGCTGAGCCAACCGGGGAAGGATATTATCATATCAAGGGTCAGAAGATTTTTATTTCCGCCGGTGATCACGATGGCGTCGACAATGTGGTGCATTTAATGCTGGCCAAGATAGAGGGTGCGCCTGCCGGGGTGAAAGGCATTTCCCTGTTTGTGGTGCCCAAGAAACGCCCGGATGAAAACGGCGGGCTTATTTCCAACGACGTGATAACTTCCGGTGTTTATCATAAGCTGGGATACCGTGGGTGCCCCATCGCCCAGCTCAGTATGGGAGATAAGAACAACTGCCGCGGATGGCTTGTGGGGGAACCCCATAAGGGTTTGAAATATATGTTTTTGATGATGAACAGCGCCCGGATAGAGGTGGGGCTGGGGGCTGCTTCCATGGCCACCGCTGCCTACTATGCCGCTTTGGAGTACTCAAAGACCCGCCGCCAGGGCCGCAAGGTCTCTCAAAAGGATCCCGACCTGCCACCCGTACCCATTATCGAACACGCCGATGTCAAACGCATGCTGTTGTTTCAACGGGCCGTGATCGAGGGGGCGCTTTCTCTTCTGATGCAGTGCAGCAAGTATCTGGACCTGCAACATGTGGTCGAAAATGAAGAAAAGGATAAATACAATCTGTTGCTGGAAATTCTGACGCCGATCGCTAAGAGCTATCCCTCGGAAATGGGTGTTCAGGCTATCAGCCAGGGCCTGCAGTGCCTGGGTGGTTCCGGTTATTGCGACGACTATCCTCTGGAGCAGTATTATCGCGATGCCCGTATTCACCCGATTCACGAAGGCACAACAGGTATCCAGGCCATGGATCTTCTGGGCCGCAAGGTGATCATGCAGAACGGACGGGCTTTTGAACTCTTGTTATCTGAAATTCAGGCGGCCGTTGCTGTTGCCTCAGATTTCCCGGAACTTCAGAATCATGCCCAACAGCTTGACGAGGCTCTGTCGGGTCTGCAAGAAGTTACCGGGCATTTGGTTGCCATTGCAGGGACAAAAGGCCCTGAATATTTTCTGGCGGACGCTACCCTGTATCTGGAACTTTTCGGTATCGTGGTTGTGGCCTGGCAGTGGCTGCTGCAGGGCAGCGCCATCCAAACGGCTTTGAACACCAACGCTAAAAAGAAAGACTTGAATTTCTATCACGGGAAAATGACGGCGCTAGGATATTTCTATGGCTACGAATTACCCAAAACACTGGGTTTGACAGCACGTCTGATGCATACGGATGGGTTGACCGTGGAAATGTGCACCGAATTGTTTAATGACTGATTTTACATGGGGAGAATAAAAATATGGAGGAGGCAGCAATGAAAATTTTAAGCGTAAACATGACAGAGGCAACCATAACCGTTGAAGATCTACCCAAGGAATACAGGGGGCTGGGGGGCAGGGGGCTGACATCAACCCTGATCAACAATGATGTGCCGCCTTCCTGTGATCCGCTGGGACCGGACAATAAACTCATATTTGCACCCGGTCTTCTTACCGGAACCACCTTGGTGAATACGAGCCGGCTATCCATTGGGGCCAAGAGCCCGCTGACCCAGGGGATAAAAGAGAGTAACGCGGGGGGAACCGTGGCAGCTTCATTGGGGAAGCTGGGAATTGCCGCCATCGTCGTGGAGGGCCAGGCACCAGAGGGTGAGTACTATCTCTTGACAATCGATACAAAGGGCCATGCCGTCCTGGAACCTGCCAGTGATTACAAAGGCCTGAGGACGTATGCGCTGGTGGAGAAACTGCTTCAGGTTTATGATGAGAAAAGTGGTGTGCTGTGCATCGGACCTGCCGGTGAATTCAGAATGGCATCGGCCTCGATCCAGAGTTCGGATGCCGATGGCCGTCCATGCAGAGCCGCAGGTCGGGGCGGTCTGGGAGCGGTCATGGGTGCCAAGGGCTTGAAAGCGATTGTTGTGAGCCCTGTTGGCAAGCATCCGGAGAACCTGGCAGATGCGGATGCGTTCAAAGAAGCGGCCAAGGCTTTTGTAGCGGCTGTCCAGGCGGATCCATTTGCCAGCCAGATATTGCCTTCCATGGGGACAGCTGCACTCACGTCAATGGTAAATGCCATGGGTGCTTTTCCCAGTCGAAATGCAACCCAGGGTGTTATGGAGAATCATGAGAATATCGGCGGCGAAAAAATGGTGGCACTTATCAATGAAAGAGGCGGAAAAGTAGGCCATCGGGGGTGTTCCCAGTGCATTATTCGCTGTTCCAATGAATTTGTGGATAAAGAGGGGCAATATATAACCGGTTCCCTGGAATATGAGACCATCTGGGCTATGGGAGGCATGACGGATATTGCTGATCTGGATACCATAGCCAGACTTGATTTTATGGCGGATGATATTGGACTGGATACCATGAATACAGGCGTGGCCATGGGCGTGGCCATGGATGCCGGTTACAAGGACTTTGGCGATGGCCAGGCAGCCATTGAAATGATGGAAGAAATTGCCCAGGGCACTGAGATTGGAAAAATACTCGGAAACGGCCCCCAGGCCGTTGGAAAACATTTTAACCATCATCGGGTGCCCGTCGTGAAGGGGCAGAGCATAGCGGCCTACGATCCCAGGGGTATGCAGGGGAATGGTGTCACTTATGCGACCTCGCCCATGGGAGCGGATCACACGGCCGGAAATCTCATCGGCAGTTATCTGACGGGTCAACTCAACCCCCTCGAGACAGATGGTCAGGTGGAAGCTTCCCGAAATGCTCAGGTTTTTATGGCCTATCTTGACTGCACCGGTCTTTGTCTTTTTGCGGCCGGCGCAATGGCAAGCCCTGAGGGAGCCCAGGCACTGGTTAAAATGATTAATATCAAGTGTGGTACCCAGCTCGGAACGGATGAAGCCGTGGGCATGGGTGTCCGGACATTGAAGGCCGAGCGGGAATTCAATGCCAAAGCCGGTTTATCCAAAGAGGACGATCGCTTGGCCCGTTTTTTCTACGAGGAACCACTGCCGCCCCACAATAAAGTGTTTCTTATCAGCGATGAAGCGCTGGACAGTGTTCATGATTTTTAGGTAAAATAGTAAAACAGGATCATCTCCAACTGAAACATCATAAAATACAGGAGGGAAAATGAGTGACACAGACGTGATGGACAAAACGTTTCATTTTATTTTGAAACGAATGGTGGACACGGGTCAGGCGCCGCACTACACAGAAATTGCGGCCGAACTGGGCGTTTCACCGGAAGACGGGCGAAAAACCATGCATACGCTGTTCAAGTCCGGCATTTACGGCTGGCTGTTTCCAAAGACGGATTTTATCGCTTCCTTCGCCCCTTTTAACAACCAACCTACCCAGTTTCGCGTTACCGTTGAAGGAGAGCAGAAGTGGTTCGCCCAGTGAGCATTCGAATCGCTGGCGGTCAGCTGGCTGTTTCCAGGAAAAAAGGTCCGTATCGACTCACCCTGTCTTGATTGTGGTGAACCCATCAGTATTGAAATGTGTGACGGTATTATCGAAAAAGCCGATCCAAAAGGATTGATCGGCTATGTTGCCCTTCCCGTATCCAAATGGATGTCGGATGTCGCTTTCGCCTGAAGTACCATGCTTTTCTTCCGGTCGGAAGAACATCTGAAAAACTGGGCGCGGTACGATTCTGCCACACAGGGGGGCATTTCCCAATTGGAGGGTTTGCTGTCCATGTTTTCCAGCAACCTGTTTAAAAAACGGATGGACCCGCATTACTTCTCCAACATGAAATCCTATGTAAGAGAATTAAAGGGAGAAATTGGCGGCAATGATAAAATCGGTGTCTTTTTGAAATCTTAGTTCGATCCATTGATCCTGTTTCTCAACTTCCCAGAACACTTGAAGGTCACGACCCTCCTTCCCCAGAGGGTCATGTCCGATCCCGTGGCCGGATTTCTGCCGCGTCTGGGGCTTTTTTCTTTGACGCAGAACTTCCCAAACCCAGAAATAAGGACATCTTCCTCTGCCTCCAGAGTTTGTTTGATAATTTCCAAAAGGGATTCCACAGCACCCAGGGACATTCTTTTGGTGAAACCGACCCCATGAACTTTTTCCACGATATCATTTTTGGTTAGTGTCATGTGATTGTATCCTTATTTCTATATCATACCAACTGTATAACGTACCCACTTCATGGAAGTGTTATCCTACATAAGCGTTGTATTGTTGATGACGACAATCTAACATTGCCAAAGAAATACAATAAAGTCAAATGTATGTGTCCAGGCATTTGAAATAATTATATTCTTGGTAAGGATTTTATCTATAAGGGGCGGGCTATGGCGGTCGATACGATCGATATCTTCTGTACTACAGAAAGCCGGTCATCGCAAAACCGATACCAATACGGGTTTCTTTGGCGTTGTAATCAATTCTGAAAATCAATGCTTGCCTCCTGTAAGCTGGTGATCGATCTCCATCACGACCCGCTGCTCTAAATACCCGAAGAACGGGTTGTAGCGAAGACGCATAATCTGGCGTAAGGGCGCTGCTAAAAGATGGGTTTCACCCCGTGGCTGAAGTCTTCCCAGGGGCAGCCCGTTGTAACCAGCGCTGTTGTTTTTGTTTGTACCGTAGACTGGATCATCGGGGGAGAACTGTATTGCCACGTGTGTCAGAGAGTACGCTCCGGGCGGCCACGCGATGTCCAGGACCGTGGAATCCATGGCACCAGTCCGGTGTGCCTTGGTTCGCTGGACCATACGATTGGAATTCCGGGCCATGTTGGTGATGATCGTGAGCCGATAGGGTAGATCGGATCGGGTTTCGAGGTGGTTGAGAGGTTTGTCGTTTGCAGCTGGAAGAAAGGACGCGAGCTGGTCGAAACGGTTCACGTCGAACACCACAAGCTCGCTTTCCTTGTTCTGGAGTTTTTCATACAACAGGTGAATGGTCGCAGAGGTGTCCACCGTGGCGTCGATCCACGAAAGAAAGGTGAGGATCGGCGGAAAGTCGGAAAACTTTCCGGCAGTGCGTGTTTCATCAATCTGGCGCTGCAGTGTCTTTGTAATTTCATGGGCTTGTTGCGCGGCATTTTTCGGGAACGAGTTGTATTTGAAGGGGTCGTACTCGGGGATGATGTCGAGCCACTTGGACTTCTCAAAGTAGGGCAAAAAACTCAGGAGCTTGTGGGCGTTTGCAACGAAAGCCAGAGCTGAAATGCCGATCTCCGGTGAGAAGAGCAGCAGGCGGTCCGGACGCGGCAGATCGGGGTCGACCAGTGCGTCGAGGGAATACTTGACCGCCAGTGCGCCGCCATTGGAGTAACCAGTGATCACAAACGGCCGGTCGGAACCGATCCGCTCACGCACGTGGCGTGCGCCGATTCGGCTTGCCGCCACCCAATCCTCCCAGTGCACCTTTGTCAGGGCGCCTGGAATGGTTCCGTGACCAGGCAGGCGGAGAGCTAAAACGTAGAATCCTTTGGCGTGAAGTATCTTGCCGATTTGACGCAGGCTGTATGGCGAATCGGTGAGACCGTGTAGAAGCAGGGCACCGCCCTGAATGTGCTCCGGGACGAGTTCTATGGTTTTATTCCAGCTGCCCAGGGGGGGGGATGGATTCTGTGGCCCGCCGGGGCGGTAGCGGCAATATTTCAGGTTGTCTGTCGACCCCACGCGGTCGTAGACTTTTTCCTTTAGCTCGCGGAAGAGCCGTTCTTCTTGATCCAGGTAATCCTGAAGTGTACTTGTGGGGGTCGCATCACCTGCCGTGAACTCTTCCGACAGCGGGGTTGTGTGCCAGATTTTCAGTGCCGGCATGCCTCGCGACGTAAATGCCCAGACAAGCAGCACGGTGAAGACCACAAGTCCCGTGAGCAGGACGGCATTCAAGATCCAGACGAGAACGCGTCTGATACTGTTCCGGTGACTCCCTGTGGTCGCAGAAGATCCATTGTATGGAGAACCGTTTTGCTGTGGTTTTGTTTTAATGCGTGCTCCTTCAATTATGACGAACAGCAGAACCTACGGGGAATGCGCTCGCTGTTTCGGTTCAGGCGTCGGATCTGCCAATCTAGCGATAGATTGTTGCGCCGGGTACAGCACCGACAATGGGCGCCACCCAGAACAGCCACAACTGTTCAATTGTCCATCCGCTCGCAAAAACTGCGACACCGGTACTCCGTGGCGGGTTTACGGAGGTGTTTGTCATTGGAATGCTGATCAAAGGACAGCTATATTGACAAACATTAAATTATTCGTATAATAGAAAAAATACAAGCAATAAATAATGACAAAGAGGGGGAGTACAGATGAAATTTGGAAAACAACTTTTGGTGCTGGTGGCGGCCATATGCTTACTAGCGCCTGCAGTACAGGCTGCAGATGTATCGGTCGGTGGCGGCATTGGTTTCGTCCCTGATTATGAAGGTTCAGAGGATTACAAAGCAGTTCCGGTCCCCGTAGCCAATGTCAAATTCGAAAACGGGATGTTTGTGAAATTAGTTGGCTTGAATCTCAGAGCCAACCTGCTTCCCAACAGCATGTGGCAGCTGGGTCCGGTGTACAATTATCGTGGGGAGCGCAAGGATGTGGAAAACAATGCCGTAGACGATATGAAAAGTGTGGACGGTACCAGTGAACTGGGTGTTTTTGGAGGTTTTGTGTACCAAAAATGGTTTGCTTCTGTGGAGCTTTTGAACGATATGGGCGATGCTCATGATGGGTGGTATTCAAAGCTGAAGGGCGGTTACAACTGGGTCATAGATGAAAGCTGGGTCCTTTCGATCGGAGCCTCCGCCACCTATGCCGACGATGACTACATGCAGACCTATTTTGGCGTCAGTGCCAAGGATAGACGGCGCAGCGGTCTGGATCGCTACGATGCGGATGCAGGTATTAAAGATATCGGTATCGATCTGGGTGCGAACTGGGTTATTAACCAAAACTGGAGCGCCATGGGTGCGGTGAGTTTTACCAAATTACTTGGCGATGCGAGCGATGACAGTCCTGTGGTGGATGAGGGAAGTGAAGGCCAGCTTTCTACCGCAATTATGGCTGTGTACAAATTCTAACATCTGAACGCCAATGCATATGATGGCGGCAGTTATTATATTTAACAGCTGTCGATCAGACAAAATTGAAAAAAATAAGGGGCTTCTGCGGAATTGAAGCCCCTTGTTTTTTCCGGATACACCTTTATTGCAAAGTATAAATCACACCACCCCATGTCAGCCCTGCACCCAAGCCAATGAACATGACTGTGTCCCCTGGTTTCAGCATGTTTTTTTCAATAAGTTCGTCAAGTGCGATGGGAATGGTTGCCGCAGTTGTATTTCCATATCGTTGAATATTGTTGTATATTTTTTCTTCGGGAATTTTCATCCGTTCCCTGAAAGCTTCGTTAATTCTCAAATTTGCCTGATGGGGAATAAACATATCTACATCTTCGATACGCATGTTTGCTTTTTTCAACAATTCCCCTGTTACTTTTGGCAGGAGGGTCACAGCTAATTTGAACACTGTTTTCCCATCCATATAAGGAAAATGTTCCTTATTTTTTATGACGGTTGGACTGATTGCCTTACCAGATTTTCGAGCAGGCATCCCTGCTCGCAATGCAGCAGAATATTTTCCGTCAGCATGGAGAATTGATGTTATGATTCCAATGTTGTCGCTGGTTTCAACTGCCTCAATACAAACAGCGCCGGCACCATCAGCAAATATCACCGCAGTATCACGGTTTTCGGTTGTGAGCTCTAAGTATCGACTTTGATATTCAGCACCAATCAGAAGAATCTTCTGCGCTTTTTCGCTCCTGATATATGCATCACAGATTTCCAGTCCATGCAGAAATCCAGTGCACTGCTGGCGGATATCAAGGGCAGGCACGTTTTTCGCACCCAGTCTATTTTGCAAGAATGCCCCAGAACCAGGTATGTTCACATCGGGTGTCATGGTTGCAAATACAATTAAATCTAAATTCTCGGGACTCCAGCCCGCTCTTTCCAATGCGATGATTGCAGCCTCATACGCAAGGTCCGATGTTCCCACATCCTTGCCTTCGCTGACCCAATACCTTGCCTCGATGCCTGTGCGTTGCACAATCCATTCATTTGATGTTTCCATCAATTCGCTCAACGCTTCATTCGCCACGCGATTTTCTGGCACATATCTGCCAGTGCTTTTTATAATAGATCGTTTCATGGGATAGGAAGACTCCTCTGTTCTTTCTTTCTGTTTGCTTCTAAAAGTACCTATTCTATCGCCTGTATATTATTAGGGCCATTGTTCTTTACCGAATTAACCTGCTTGGACACGGGAATGCTGATGAGTTCCGTATGGATCCGATTCTGGATAATTTCCAAGAGCGAATTGATATCCCGGTTGTTTGGATCGAGCCAAGTGTCAAAGGCATCCGGTTTCAGGATAACCGGCATCCTGTGATGTATGGGTCTAACAGAGTCACTGGCCGCTCTGGTCAGTATCGAGCAGGAAAGATAGGGGGATTCTTCTTTGCCTTTATTATCCCAGGTTTCCCACAGACCTGCAAAGGCAAATGGCTTACCATCCGGCAGAGTCAAGAACATGGGTTGTTTTTGTCCTTTAGACCCTTTCCATTCATAGAAACCATTGGAAGGGATGAGGCATCTTCGTTCTTTAAGGGCAGTGCGAAAACTGGGTTTGATTGCAGCTGTCTCTGATCGTGCGTTGATTAACCGGCTTCCGATGGATAACTCTTTTGCCCAGAAAGGGACTAACCCCCAGTGAAAGTTTTTTAGGTGATTTTTTTCTTCATATCGGGCGATGGCGAGTATCTCTTGGGTGGGGGCAACATTGTAGTTGGGTTTGACTTGGGCGTCAGCCACATCGATGGGAAAGTGCGCCAATAGCATTTCCAGGGTAGTGAACCCAACAAACCTGCCGCACATATTAGCCTCCATTGATCTTTTCTCTAAATTTGCCACTGTATTTAAACGTGACCACCTTCTTTGGCGGTATTATCTGATCGCCCCATGTAGCAGGCGTCCTGCCTTTCCGGTCTACTTTTGTTCGTGTCTCTTAGTGTTCCTGAAAAAGGAAACTATTAATAATGAAATCGTATGGAAAAAATGACAAATATAATTAATAATGTCAAGAAGATATACTTAATTAATGTTTGTAAGATTTTGTGATACCCTTACAGCCTGATCCCTTTCCAAAAAGATCTTCATGACTTTTGGAAGTTTTTCCCATGTATATATCGGACTCTGATTAGGTTATGGGCGAACCTGCTTGATGTTGAATTCTTGGTCAGTATCAACGAACTAAAACAATTTTTCCGATGTTTTTTCGTGCTTCTACATAGGCATGTGCTTCCCCTGCCTGTTCAAATGGAAAGGTTTTGTCTATATGAGGTCGAACCCACCCGTCCTCAACGCCTTTGAGAATTGTTTGCATCCATGCACTTATTTTGTTTCTTTCGTTCCACATATGACCAAGATTTACCCCAAATACACATTTATTGGCATTCATCAATCCCAATGGATTGTACCAGGGCATCTGTGCTAATAGCTTACTAAACTGAAATAATCGCCCCATGGTTGATTCAGTAACTGTTGAAACACCAAACATACCCAAACGTCCTGTCGATCGTAACGCTCTATAGTTCTTTTTCCAATTCTTTCCGCCTATCGGATCAATAACCATCTCTACACCTTTTCCGCCAGTGAGACTCATGATATTGGACAGGAAATCTTGGTTGCGATAATCAATGGGATGACTTAACCCCCTTTCCATTAAAAATGAATGTTTTCCAGCACTGGAAGTACCATATGTCACGGCTCCAAGATGCAATGCGATATCTAATGCGGCCAAACCGACACCACCGCCTGCATTGTGAATGAGCACCGATTCCCCCTTTTTCAGACCCCCCATAACACATATCAACTGATATGCTGTCAGATAATTGACCGGTATAGCGGCTGCTCTTTCATAACCAAGCGTTTCTGGAATGGTGAAAACGGCATCTTCTGGAACACAAACCTTATCTGAATATCCGTTGAATCGAGTTAAGGCCAATACAGATTTGCCAACGACTGAAGAATCGACATCTTGACCAATGGCTTCTATAATTCCAGATACTTCATAGCCCACAACACAGGGCGGCTTTGGGGCATCAGGGTACAGTCCCTTTCTTGCGAGAATATCTGCAAAATTGATTCCAATCGCTTTTACTTTTATGAGGACCTCTCCAGCAGAAGGTAAGGGATCTTTGTTTTCTTGTACGTTTAATACATCGGTATCGCCATATTTTGTAATTACGATTTGTTTCATGATGTCTCCATTTTTGTTAACGTTTGCATGAACCGGAAAAGCGAGCACATCCCCCGTGGGTTCTGCCCTTGCAAAGCGGGTCTTCAATCCAGTCGATGGTTGATCTGTTGGAAGTTATCTCAAAAAAAGGGTTTTGGTTCAAGTTCAAGGCGGGCCCGAACTTCAACCCGCAGGCATACTGTAGTATTCCGAGGAGTTGGAGCAAGGGACCAACACAGAAATTGGGACAAAAAACTTTTTTGAGATAGCTTCTAGTGGAAACCAGTTGAAATCGACTCTCTACACTATCTAAGATCATACCATTTTCGTCCTTTAAACACCAGCAACACCCATTTTCCCTCCGTATTCAGTCCCAAATTTTCTGTCTTGATCATCTTCATCCATTCTGGCACTATCTCAACAGCACCTAACCTCTACCAAGGAGGTTTTACCATGCCTAAGTATGCAGCAAATAACACACTACTGTTCACCCAATGCATCAACCTTAATACTGATCAGTGCCAATACACAAAAACGCCAGAAGAAATATTGTCCCTATTCAGCGATCCAGCCAATTTTGCAATTGACGACCAGAAGGTCCGGGAACTGAATGATACATGTTCCCAATGTGATTCGTACCAAATGATTTGACGGAGATCCTATCAATGCCCAACCAAGCATTCACTGAGGGATTAGCGTTCACCAGATATCAGGGCTGGAACACAGGCGCATGTTGATATAAAAAGGAGGGATTTTATGCCACGAAAGAAGAAACTGAAAAAGAATCAAAGTACTCACCTATATATAGATATTTCTTCTGACCTGTTTCTAACTATCAAAGGTATCAAGGGTATTTTTCCAAGTTACCTTATTGGCATGAAACCTGATGTCTTCCTAATTATCAAAACACCCACAATCATTAGCAACGAGGATCTTTTATCAAAAGGAAGCTCTTTAATGGTACGCTATACCCACTTAGGCGATATTTACAAATTCAATACATCCATTCTGGGAGAGAACAAAGAACCCTTTAAGGTGACGTATTTGTCATTTCCTGATGTGGTTGACAAAATAGAGTATCGGGACTCTCCAAGAGTTAGCAGTTATATCCCTGCATCCCTTTTATTTAAAAACATTGAGGTAAAAGGTATCATCTCTGATATTAGTGTTGCTGGATGTAAATTCAGAACAGATTCTATTGATCAGTTGGAGAATCTATTAATAAAAAAGGAGGGTGATGTTACCTTGAAATTTCCTGTGCTGGGACTGGATGGGATTAGAGAGTTCAAAGGAAAGATAAAGAAGGTCGCATTTGAAAATGATCTTGCATTGGGCATTGGTTTCATTGAAATACAAAAGGATGCTCGTGACATAATAGCATCATATATAGAAAGTAGCTTGGAATACAGGGGCAAATGAACCGCAAAAGCGTGCGCAGTCCCCGCGTGGATCCATCACTTGAGAGCCTTATTGTCGGATTTTGTTTTTATGCTGATCTTTCCAGCCATTCTATTCACATGGGATGGCAAGGTAATCGGTGTCATAGACGGTGACACTATCAACGTCCATATGGGTGGCAACAGTTAAAAAAGGTATGCGCACCAACTTAAATTGTACATAAGCTCCAAGGAAATTTCAGGATATTTTTTTCCAGATATGCTTTGGCCTTGACAAGCGCCTCGAAGAACACCGGGTAATTTTCCCCTAACCAATTTCTCTCTGATGTATAATCATATGGTCTTCCTGATACTATTATGTAACAGAATGCAAATGCCAATGCTGTTTTTTTCGGCGTACCGGTTAAAGTTGGCAGGCTATAAACTTGTTGAATGGAAAGCCAAATCATGAAACATAGGTGATCGGTCAGAAAGAACGTTCTAAATGTAAAAAACGGGTTGGAGCTTCTAATGGAAATCAAATGCAACCTACCAATATTTCCTACAAATATATAATCGCTGCAGCCTGTTTTGGAACTCAGGCTGTAGGTGTCGGTCTTTTCGTCAGCTATGGTGTATCTATTAATCCCCTGATCGAAGAATTCGGCTGGTCCCGTGCCGCTATTTCGGGAGCCTCCTCTCTAGGGTTCTTTCTTATGGGGCTTTTAGGAATTTTTGTTGGACGGTTGAACGACAAAATAGGCCCCAGAAAGGTGATGCTTGTCACCAGCTGTTTTATCGGGTTAGGTTTTTTTCTGACTTCCAAAACCCAATCCATCTGGCAATTATATCTGTTTTATGGCGTTTTAGTTGGGATCGGTATGAGTTCCATTGATGTAATAGCATTATCCACCACGGCTCGCTGGTTTGTAAAAAGAAGAGGAATTGTCACCGGACTGGTCAAAGTGGGAACCGGCGCAGGGCAACTAGTTATACCCCTAACAGCCAGTCTGCTTATCACCGGTTTTGGCTGGCGAACCTCTTTTGTGGTCATCGGCATTTCCGGGATGATATTGCTGATACTGATCAGCCGACTTCTTCGCCGGGATCCTGAAGAGATGAGACGACCCCCCAAAGAAAAAACAAGTTCAAAAATCGATCCTAAGGTGTTTAAGGGCATAGATCTTTCTTTTGGCCAGGCCATACGCACCCATCAGTTCTGGTTATTATTTATTGTTAATTTCACAGTGGTTTATTGCTTTTTGATCGTCCTGGTGCACATTGTTCCCTTTACCAGAGATTTAGGCGTATCAGCAACTAAAGCAGCAGGGGTGCTCTCCACCATCGGTGGTGTTAGCATGTTTGGGCGATTTGCTACAGGTCTTTTTATAGATCGGTTTAACAGTCGGTTGGCCATGATATTTTGCTTTGTGCTGCTAATTTCCACGCTCTTGTGGTTGCAGATTGCTGATGAGCTCTGGATGATTTATCTGTTCGCAGCCTGCTACGGTATCGCTCATGGCGGATTCTTTACCGCTATTTCACCTATTGTGGCTGAATACTTCGGTATCAGTGCCCATGGTGTTCTTTTTGGCGCTATTGTTTTTAGTGGGTGTTTTGGTGGATCTGTCGGTCCTATTTTGGCGGGACATATCTTCGATGTCACCGGTAGCTACAGTCCTGCTTTCTGGCTCAGCACTTTTATTGCACTCCTGGGATTAGGTTTCATTCTGTTACTAAAACCCATTCGGAAATGCGGTAACGTTCAAATCCAGCAGAATCTGGCTTAAATTGTATTAAAAGACAACATAAGAGCAGGCGGTGAAGAAGCATATCGATTGCAAATGGGTACTACTCTACGTTCAACGGTGGTTAACAGCACCGGTTCAGTTACCTGATGGTTGCTTGGTAGAACGGGATAAAGGAACGCCGCAGGGAGGAGTTAGGACTCCTTGAACGCAAAAGGCAACTTCGAGTTTAACCGTGAGATCAACAATTATAGGGGCAATAAAAAATGTTGACAAATGTCATATACGGTTATATAAATACGACACATGGTCAAATCCTCAAACACAGAACGAGCGATGCGGATCAATGCAGCCCTTTCCCTGATAAAGAACCACGACACTGTTGCCGAAGCGGTTGTCGTGATGACAGATCTATACGAGATTTCCAGGCGACAGGCATACCGGTATATTCAAGAAGCCCAAAGGGTAGGAACCAGCATTCCAATTCCCGAACCCAAGATAGCCTTTACCGTCAAGTTATCTCCGAATCTGATTCAAGCAATACGAGACCATGCAAAAGTATCAGGACAGAATTTAGGCGAAATCGTTACCAAGGCCTTAGAAAAATTTCTCTACAGAGGCCGGAGGCGTGGCTAAAAGATCTCAAAAACAAATTGAGTTGGATTTTTGTTTTGATCGTTTATCAGCCAAAAAGATTGCTTTGGCATATAGACTTTTAGTACCAAATAAATCATGGACGGTGGGGCGAATGATACAAACGCCGGACAGAGGTATCGCCAATGACGATGGCAGCAATTTATGCGAGAGTTTCCTCGGAGCATCAAAAAGAAGAGCATACCATCGGTAGCCAACTTTCGGTCTTAACTGAACGGGCAAACAGCGAAGGGTTCACTGTTCCAGATCAGTGGGTTTTTCGGGATGAGGGATATAGTGGTGCCACATTGGTACGTCCTGGTTTGGAGCGTCTGCGAGATCTGGTTTGTGAAGGACAAATCGAAAAAATACTTATACACGCACCAGATCGGTTGAGTCGTAAATATGCGTATCAAGTTTTGTTGAGTGAAGAATTTTCCCGTAATGGAGCCGAAGTAGTCTTTATCAAATCACCCCGGGCGGAAACGCCTGAAGATCATTTACTATTACAATTTCAGGGTATGATTGCTGAATATGAGCGTGCCCAGATTGCTGAGCGGACAAGGCGTGGAAAAAGATACAAGGCCAAATCAGGACTGATCAATGTGCTTTGTGGTGCGCCCTACGGGTATCAGTATATTAAAAAAACTGATACTTCATCGGCATTCTATAAGGTTATCGTAGAAGAAGCTGAGATTGTTAGGACTGTTTACAGATTGTATGTAGAAGACGGACTCAGCATTAATGCTATCGCACGGTGGCTAAATGATCACCAGATACCCACACGCAAGAGAATATCATTGTGGGAAAGATCAACTATATGGGCAATGTTGCGTAATCCAGCATACCAGGGAACAGCTTGTTTTGGAAAAACAAGATCGGTAGAAAGAAATAAAATAACCAGACCTTTGCGTCAGCGAGGAGGATTTTCACCTCGCTGCAGTGCCAATCAGGAGTGCCCAAGAGAGGACTGGATCGAGATCCCCGTGCCTGCAATTATCGGTAAAGCTATTTTCCAACTTGCTCAGGAACGCTTGCAACACAACAAGAAGCATTCCCTTCGACGTACCATTGAACCGACCTTGTCACAAGGAATGATTGTGTGTAAAAGCTGTGGCTATGCATATTACCGAACTTCGACGCGTACATCCAAACGAAAACTGTATTATTACCGTTGCTTGGGTTCAGACAACTACCGCTTTCCCAAAGGACGAGTATGTCAGAACCGGCCAATCCGCCAAGACCACCTGGATGGAATTATTTGGCAAAAAGTTGTTGAACTATTGAGCAACCCCGATTTAGTGAAAGCTGAGATCAATCGTCGAGTTGAAGAAATACAATCTTCCAATCCAACTAAGCGAAGAAAAGAATCAATAGAAAAAGAGTTGTTGCGATTAGGAAACAGCATTCAACGGCTATTGGATGCGTACCAAGAAGATCTTATAAAAATTGAAGAGATTCGTGACAGAATGCCCCAGCTAAGGAAACGGCAGAAAGCATTGCAATCGGAGTTGGCAAGTATAGAATGTGCATTGTCGGACCAAAAAGCCGTCTTTCGATTAGCAACTGATATCGAGTCTTTTTTGGATCAACTGAAAAGTGCGGCAGATACGCTGAGAGTGGAAGAGAGACAAAAGGTTCTGCGTCTAATTGTGAAAGAGATTTTGATTGATGATAAAACCGTTACAATCAAACATTCGATCCCTTTGCCGAACTCAACCATAACAGAAAAATCAAATATCGGGACAAATATTCCAAGTTATCTTTTGCGTTCAAGGAGTCATTAGCCCGCTGCTGGCCAATCTTTTTCTTCATTATGCGTTTGATAAATGGATGCAGAAAGAGTTCCCTTCAGATTTGATCCAATCAATAAGCTCATTTCTGTTTCGAAAGACGCCGCAATTGTCATTTTGGGCAAACATATTGTATGCATTCGCCTCCCATACCCTGCTAAGCCCGAATGCTAAATCTGAGTTGACCAAAATAGCGATCCGCATTTTAGGATTAATGCTAAATGCCCTCTTATCTTCTTCAGCGTTTCGTAAGATCTGTTCATCCGTGATTTCGATCCCCTCTATGTTTGAAACATTCAATATCTGGTAGGAGATCTGCTTTATTTGTTCCTCATCCTGGTAAAGCTCCTTATTTAATTCAGATAGAACGTTATCTGTGAATACGCCTGAGATGTCGTATTCAATTCCACCATCTTCATAGTATGTTTTTTTTATAGCCATTATTAATCTCTCGCTCTTACGAGAATATTAGAATTTAAGACAATATTACCGATACCATATGGTAATGTCCACGGTAGCATGGAATAGGAGATAGAGTTTTTTTATGATTACTATCAAACAGGAACGTATATAATATTATTCAATGGATTGTACCTGATTCCTCCCATTTTCCTTGGCCCTGTACAAAGCGTTGTCAGCGCGTTCAAGAATTGAATCCAGATCGCACCCCTGCCGCATACTGGTCACTCCCAGGCTAACTGTGAAGCGTATTTCCTCACTGCCGATGGGCACCGCGTGCGAAGCCACGGCCTGCCTGATGCGCTCGGCAAAGATCGCCGCCATTTCTGGATCACATTCCACCAAGGCAATGGCAAACTCCTCACCTCCCAATCGGCCCATGATATCGTTCTCACGAAGTTGTTTCAGGCAGACTGCGCAGAATTCAATCAGCACTTTATCCCCGACAGAGTGACCGTAAGTGTCGTTGACCTTTTTAAAGTAGTCTATGTCAAGCATAACCATAGAAAAAGGACGGTCATATCGGCTGGAACGGCTAATTTCCCTTTGTGCCAGATCCAAAAAGTTACGCCGATTGTTGATGCCGGTGAGAGAATCGATAGTGGCCAATCGTCGGAGTTCTTCCTCCATTTTTTTGTATGGTGTTACATCCCGAATAATTCCTTCATACCCCATCAAAGCACTATCGTCCGATTGCTTGGTGATGACTGTCATCAAACAGTCCATGATTTTTTCGTCTTTTCCACGCAACTGAACGCCGAAATCGCGAATATGACCCTTTTCGCGTATGGCAGTTGTAAATCTTCGGACCATTTCAGGATCTACGTACAGCTCCTGGAAATTGATAGACGCTAATTCAGCATTTGTCAGCCCAAACAGCGCCATGCCTGCCGGATTGACCAGAAGCAAGTTACCTTTCTTATCAGTATTGACAATTGCGTCCTTGGATTCTTCGAACAATGAGCGAAATCGTTTTTCGCTCTCCTTCAAGGCTTTCTCAACCTTCCTACGCTCGGAAATCTCTATCTGCAAGCCCTCATTGGATTCAGCAAGTTGGATAGATTTAACCTGAACTTTTTTAAGGGTTTTTTTAATTTTAATATTTGCAGTCTCGAGACGGTTTTGGACGATGGAACGAACTTTTTCCATTATGTAGGAAAACAGATGTATTATGATATAGGCTGATATATATCGGATTGAAAGATCGGTGCTATAGGTCGTAAAAAAGGCAACTTTCGTCCCAAACATGAAAACAATACAAATCATGCCTAATAATAACAATGACGTTAATGAGCCCAGTTTTGTTCCAAGCAAAAAAAGCGATATTAAGGGGTATGTGAAAGCCCAAACGTAAGCTGTGTTACTGATGCCGCCGTAGGCGACGAGATAGAAATAAAAAATACCTACCGTTATTGTGCCGAGCACCCCGACCAATTCATTTTTTTTTGTCTTTCTCAGGTACAAAAACAGGACAATTATAAACCCAAGGATTGTAAAATCTACTGCACCCAAAAAATAATCCATCTGAATTATGGTTATTGTCCCTAAAAGCGCCAAAAAAAAGATACCAAGGATCGCTAACATGTTCAGTAAGAATATTTTCCGAAGGGCCTCAAGATCATAATCAGTCGGTAGATTGCTAGAGACGATATTCCAAAAGAATTGTTTTATTGTATCAATCATTTTTTTTAGTGGTATCGAAGATTTAAAAAAACTGAGATCCTATAGCGATAGTATTATCTTCTGCCAACATTTAGAAGATCTCTGAAATCAGATTCACGAGCCAAGAAGGAATCCACTACATCAGCATCAAAGCTACGCTTTTTTTCAAGGACGATTATCTCTTTTGCTTTGTTATGCGGCATCGCTTCCTTATAGATTCTTTTGGAGGTAAGTGCGTCATACACATCTGCTAAAGAAACTATCCTGGCTGAAAGCGGTATGTCATCTCCCTTAAGTCCTTTCGGGTATCCTTTTCCATTCCATTTTTCATGATGATAGTACGCTATTTCTTTACCAAGGGTCAGAAATGTCCGAGTATTGATCTGGGCTTCAATATCAGTAAGAACATCCCCACCAAGCATAGAATGTTCTTTTATTTTTTCAAATTCTTCAGGTGTGAGCTTACCGGGCTTTAGTAAAATAGCGTCTGGAATACCAACTTTTCCAATATCGTGTAAAATGGATGACTGAAATAAATCCTCGATATAATCAGGTGTGATATAGCCAACATACTTTGGCATAGTTGCCATCTCTTCGGCAATGATTTTTGTGTACTCTCTGATTCGTTCGAGGTGAAAGCCGGTTTCATCATCACGATATTCAGCCAGTTTGGCAAGAGCTAAGATCGTTATTAGTCTTGCATTCTCAACTTGCTGGAGAGACTTGCTATAATCCTTCGTTTTTGCTTGATCAGAAATATTATTAAACATTGATCCACTCTCTGAGTTTCACAGGGCATTTGAATGTCACAACATTCCTTGCTGAAAACATCTTGCTCTCTGGTTATCACCAGGCTATCACGGTAAGGCTTATAAATGCAAGATTTTGCCTGTTGTGATTATATTCGCACACCAGTAATATTTTAAGAGTCTGATCTCTAACGTTTTGTTGGAGATAGTACAGATATTTCAATCCTGAAAAAACCTTTGATCTACAACAGTATCAGCAATTCGCCATAATTGGCAGAACCACAAGATGTTGAAAATGGATTTTTAAATTTATTTGAATTTATTAAGGCGTGGTCAGTTCTTTCTCATATTTCTCAACCCATCCATCAGCTCCGCATTTCTTGAAGATTCCTATTGCTTTGTTCAGATTTTCTTTTGCTTTTATTTGATCGCCTTTACGTTTGTAAAAATCGGCGTAAAGCGCATAATCTTCCCCCAAATAGAACATCAGACAATTCTTTCTATCTGTTTCAATAGCATTTCTGATCCAATATTCCGCTTCGGTCAAGCAATCATTATCGAGGTTCAACATAATATGTGCCATATATCTGAATGCCCGAGCTTTGCCAACCTCTGCCTTTATACCATGAGCGTAATCCCTTAATAATTCCAGATCTATATCTTTGTCATTATTCATAATCCTGGACATTACTAAACCAATACGACTAACGTTGATCCATTCAGGTAATGCTCCAAATTGTTCCATGAATGAGATTAATTGACTGAAACGGTATTCGGACTCCTTGTACTCTCCTTTTGCAAAATGAATCAGGGCCATATTTTGTTGTGCCAGGGAATTAGCATTCAGAGCATCGATCCTATCACAACAGTCAGCACCTTTTGAATTATAATCGAGGGCCTCATCTAAAAAGCCTTTAGCAAAGCAAGAGGCTCCATAAGCTACATATGCCCAAGCTTTTGAAAAGATATCTCCACTTTCCTCTGCTAACGCAATCGCCTCTCTACTAATCTCATAGGCTTTATCAGGATCTCCTTTCTGATAAAAAACGTAATATGCCCAATTGCTTTTTGTGACAGTATCCTATCCTAACCCCTCACCCGGATGGAGCTTCCAGGAGCGCTTCCACCTCACGGCTTCCACACCGTTCACACAAGTGAACTTCGGCGCATTGTCAGGAAGGCTTCATACCCGTCAAGGATGCACCTTGGGCGCATGCTTCCATAGGATCGCAGCGACGGGACACTGGGTTCAGACAAAGGCTAAATACCTCCGCTGAACAGTCAAAATACGCGACTTCGTGTCGCAATGGTGATGTATGGAGATAAGTCCAGTTATCAAGTTCAACGGCAATATTACCGATACCATCTGGTCATCACCAAGGTATCACGGCAAGGATTATGAATACAAGATTTCGTCTGTTGCGATAATTTTCGCACACCGGTAGAATTTTAGGTGTCTGATAACCTTGTTTTTGTTGGATATCCACTGCTGGTGGACGATTTATTTCGATTATTTTTGACGATTCTTCCACAGATGATTGCCCAAAGATAAGTGTAACTATCTGTCTTTTGTAGAGGATTAATTTTTTACGGATATTTATGGCAGATACATGCCGATTCGGGTCCTTGTTTTCGGCGAATGTTTATCGAACATATCTGTCGAAAATGGCTGCGGCTTCTACGCTATGATACGGGAAACGACCTCAATAAGTGTTCGGACACCCTTCTTAAAACCTTCAACTGGAACGCGTTCGTCAACCCGATGCATCAAGGTATTAAACGGTGTTTCTGGGCCCAAAATCACCGGAGAAAATCCAACGCAGGTAGCGCCCAGTGAAGACCACGCCTTGGCATCAGTGAAGCCCCAGACCAGATTTGGGACCATTACCAGAGCAGGATCCAGCTTCTTGAGAACCGCTCGGATGATGTCTAAGATCGGATCGTTTGGGTTTCCCTCTACTGGCGGCATGGACCGAATGATGTCGATCTCGAAATCCGGCCCGATGATATTTTTTACCTCGCGGATCAGATCCTCGGGAGTTTGTCCGGGGAGCGTCCTACCGTCCACTTCCATAACAGCCGATGCCGGAACCGCATTGATGATGGAACCAGCACGAATGATAGTAGGATTAGCCGTATTGTGGAGAAGAGCGAAGAGAGTGCGGGCGACGTTTTTGTCTGGAAGCACCTTCTCTATCACAAGATCGCTCATGAGTGGGTTGAGAACCTGCCGGAACAAAAAAGAGTTTGGGAAAGGCTGTGTGTCAGCAATGGTCCCGATATTCTGCGCCATCACCGGTGTCACATGAAGCGGCGTCGATGTGTCTACCAGCCGACTCGCCGCTTTACCAATTCGAGCCACCGCATGATCCTTGCCTGGAAGCCCGCCGTGCCCCTCCTCGCCACGAGCCGTAACCCGCAGCCAGCAGACGCCTTTTTCAGCGATTTGTACAGGACAAATCCGCGCCTTACCAACGTGCAGCGTAAATCCGCCGAATTCCCCAATTGCGTAACGGGCCTTCACCTTCTCTGGGTGGTTCTTAGCCAGCCACAGTGAGCCCAGTTCGCATCCTGCCTCTTCATCAGCAACCGCCGCCAAAATCAGATCGCTTTTATGTTGGCCGTTTCCGTGGCGTGACGCCACCAGAAAACACGATAGCTCCATGGCCGTCATGTTCTTCATATCAATGGCACCACGCCCCCAGACATAACCGTCAGCGATCTCGGCGCCGAAAGGTGGGTGGGTCCACTCTTCTGCGGCAGCAGGCACCACATCAAGATGGCTGGAGATGAGAACCGGCTCGGACTCACCGGTGCCAGGAATGCGAGCGACAAGGTTAGCCCGCCCAGGGGCCACATCAAATACCTCAAAGGGAATACCTTCGCCATCAAGTATCTTTGAGATGGCATCACAGGCCTCCTTCTCATTCCCAGGAGGGTTCTGCGTGTCGATTCTAAGGAGCGTCTGGAATATTTCAAGCGCCTCGGTGGCTACACTCTCCCAATCCAGATCGGCAAGCCATTTTGGTGCTGTCATAATGTATCTTCCATGAAATTTTGCATATCTTATCCTCGGAAAAAATCACTCACACCTGACATTTCAAAATTTCAGGCAATATTACCGATACCATATGGTAATGCCCACGGTAGCATGGGAACCAGTATCAATGCAAGAAAGGGTCGGTTGTGATTATTTTCGCACACCGGTAAAATTTCAGGGGTCTGATATCTACCGAATCGTTGGTATAAGGAAATTTGAAAATGCTTTTAGATGCAGATATCACCAGATATCTGTCAGCTCGCAGTTATCAGCGAAACCACAATATATGGCAGAAGCAATTAAAAGGATATTTGTTTTAGAGTTCAGCCAATTGTTTCTCATACTTTTCCACCCATCTATCGGCACCGCATTCCCTGAAGATGTCGACGGCCTTGGTGAGTTGCTCCTTGGCTCCCTTAATATCTCCCTTCCTCTTGAACCAGTCGGCATATAGAGCATGATCCTGCGCCAACTGAAACCTAAATCCGTTTCTCGTGTCTACTTCGATGGCCTTCTGAAACCAGACTGCTGCATCCGAGATGTGATCATCGTCTATATTCAGCATGACATCTCCTATATTTCTGGCTGTCCAGCCTTTACACAGCGTTAATTTATAGTTTTGATAACATGCAACTAATTCACTTAATACGACATCCTGATCATGCCTTAACACTTTAGCTCTCATCATACATGACTGAAAATATTTAATTATGGAAGGCATATAATTAGCGTTTTCCAATACTGAAATCACTTTTTTATAATAATTCACAGCATCATCATATTCGCCCAAATCAACTTGCATTAATCCCAAGTATGCATAAGCCCATGCGATCCAGGAAATGGGAGTCGATTTTTCATAGGAAGAAACCCCTTCTAAAAGATAGGTTTTCGCCTCATCAAATAACCCTTTATGATAACATGCCGAACCATAAACGGAGCAAGCCATCCCTTTGATATAGATATCACCTGTTTCTTGTGCCAACATCAATGCTTCTTGGGCAAATTCATAAGCAAGGTTCACCTTGCCCTCAAGTAGATAGCAAAAAGAAATAGAGCCTTTTGAAAATGATATCGCCTCTGGATCCTTTGCCTGTAGACTGAAATCGAGACATTGTTGAAGTCGGTCATGGGCCTCCTTAAATTCCGAAATCAAGGGCTGGAAACTACCTGATTGATAGAGTACAATCCACAATGAAAGATAGTCTCCTACTTCCTCGGCAATTGCCGTTGCTTTGTCAATAAACTCAAGCCCTTTATGGATGTCCTCTTCAACCCAAATATAATGGAGCCCAATTGATTTGTATATTGTAGTAAGCTTTATTCGGTAATTTAACGCTATGGCCAAATCAAGAATCGGTTCAACGGCCTCTCGCGCAGGAGGATAGAAATTCATAGCCAAATAATAATTTGCGAGTGTTGTCCGGGCATCAATGAGTTTTTTCTGGTTCGCTTCCGTCTGGGGCAACTTTTCCCAACTGTTCACGCTCTTCTTCGCATACTCAATGGCATCCTTGAACGATCCCGCCTTCTGGTATCTTTTTGCTTCGAGCCTTGCATACTCCGCCCCCTTCTCGTATTTCTCACTGGCAATGCAATGACCGGCCAGAACACCATAATGGTAGCAGATATCTTCTTTGTAGATCTCTTCCATGATACCTGCTATCTTTTCGTGGAGTTGCTTTTTCTTTTTGATAAGGATGGAATCATAGACCACCTCCCGGGTGAGGGCGTGCCTGAAGATATAGGTGGATTTAGGATAGATGCCCCTTTCATAGAGAAGCTCTGAATCCTTTAGGGTGGAGAGATGGGAAAGGAGCTCTTGTTCAGGCAGGCCGGTTACGCTCTTGATTAGATCATAGCTGAACTCTCTTTCGATCACAGAACCGGTGCGAAGAACTTCCTTTGTTCCTTCCGTCAGAGCATCCACCCGGGCCATAATGACACTCTGAATTGTAGAAGGGATGGAGAGTTTCTTGATGTTTCTGGATAGCTGGTATGTCTTGTCCTTCCTTTCGATGATCCTCAAGTCTTTGAGAGATTTGATGAATTCCTCGATGAAGAAAGGAATCCCCTCCGTTTTTTGCAGGATCAGGTCTTCCAGGCTTCTCTCAATATATGGAACGTCAAGGATGTTGGTTGCCATGGTCAACGTTTCACGGTTGGATAGACGGTTCAACGTCACCTGGCTATGGTAGGATCTGCTCCCCCACGTATGAACAAATTCCGGTCGGTAGGTAAAGATCAAAAATACCCTTGTTCCCGCTATGCTCTCTAAAAGTTCCTTCATGACATCCTCAGAACTGCTGTCCATCCAGTGAAGGTCTTCTGTGGCCATGATGAGAGGTCTGATTTCTGAGCCTCTGAGGACAATCTTCTTTATGGCCTCAATGGTTCTCTCTTTCCTGGCTTCCGGACTCAAGGGAATCTGGTCGATACCACTCTCTTTCACGGAAAGGAGTTCTAATAGATAGGGTAATGCTGAGGCTTCATTGACCTTCATAGACTGGAGGCCTTTGGTAACCTTTTCTCTGGTCTCCTGACCCGTATCGGTATCCTGGATGTCAAAGTTGGCTTTAAGTAGGTCTACGATAGGATAATAGGCAACATTCCTGCTGTAGGAGAGGCACCTCCCCTCCAGGAAAGTGACATCCTCATTCGTTACAGCTTTTCGGAACTCATAGAGAATCCTTGATTTTCCGATCCCTGCCTCGGAGATGATGGAGATGGCCTGGCCTCTCCCCTCCTTGGAGCGTTCATAACCGTCGAGAACAAGTTCAAGCTCCCGCTGCCTCCCAACCAAGGGGGTCAATCCCCTTTCGGTACTGACATCAAAGCGTGTCCTCCTTCTACTGGGTGCAATAACCCGGTAAACACGAAGGGATTTCTCCTTGCCCTTGATTTCTTTGTCACCTAAAGCCTCAAACCGGAAGTACCCTTCCGTGAGTTTGAAGGTATCTTCAGTCACATAGGTAGTGCCAGGTTCCGCCAACTGTTCCATTCGGGCAGCCAGGTTCACCGTATCCCCTACCGCCTTAAATTCCACCCGGAGATCATTCCCCAGAGCTGCCAACTACGACGAGGCCAGTATGAATGCCGATACGCATCTGGATTGGGGGAAGGCCCCCCTTTTCCTGTTTTATCTTTTCATTGAACCTTATCATCTCCCGGTGAATGGACATGGCCGCATCCAACGTCCTCTGAGGGGCATCTTCCAGTGCAATAGGAGCACCGAACAAAGCCATGATCCCGTCACCCGTCATCTCATTCACTGTTCCTTCATAGTCATGGACTTTGTGGATGAGAATCTCGTAGACCTGGTCCATCATTGTATACATGGTCTCGGGGTCAAGATTCTCGGAAAGCGGCGTAAATCCCATCATGTCGCAGAACATGACAGTGACCTGTTTCCGTTCCCCTTCGATCTTGTCGCGCTGGGAGAGGATCTTCTCGGTGATGCCTTGGGGAAGGTATTTTTTAATCTTGGCAATCTTCTCGTCAAAGGAGAAGTCTTTGGACGCGGAGAGATGGGCTTCGGGAGGGAATGCCCGCATTCGCCGCAAAATTTAAAGTTTGGCGGGCTTGGCGAATTACAGCTTGGACAAAGTCTTTCTAACTTAGCACCGCATTCACCACAAAATTTAATTTCCTCGGGATTCTCAAACTGACACTTCGGGCATTGCATTTTTGTGCCCTCCATTAATGGTTATGCAGTTTGAATGATGTCGACATAACGTAGGATGGTAGAATTGAAATATCGTAAATATAACTTTGTGTCAATTTACAAAGTGTACAATATTTTGTAGTCTGGAACCAAAGTTAATTTTGCAGATATCCCCTGGCAAAAGCCAAATATCACCCAAGTACCGATACATAGAGAGTATTCACACCCCTATCAAAGTAATGATAATGCCCTTTCCACATTTCAGGTCATCGATGGTAATGTACAAATCCGCATGTATCTAATCTTAATTTTTGGTGGAGAAGTTTTCAATATTTTTAGGCAAGGAATCAGGGTTATAAAGAGATCTCATAATTCGCCATTGAATAATTCTTTTATTTCTTAATTTTATAGGATCTTTCCACACATTAAATTCTGAATTGTAGCCATTTCTAAGTTTCAACTTTAGAGCTTTTTCCCACTCCGAAACGATTATTAGATAGTGAATTTTATCAATGATATTGCCATCAGAGTCAAAATGAACGCTGTCGTTTAATGCAAATGCTGGCATGTAACTTAAAACAATAAAAATGATTATAAAAAGGAAGGTTATTATTTTGAATTTCATTTGGTTAACCTAATTCCATGATGAGCATTGTGTATAATGATAATGTTTAGGTGGATTCTGGGTTGGACATGGTAGAGCCTCTAAATAAAATATTGCGATTAGAATTTTAAAGGTAGTGATACATGGAATTCCCGATTAGGCCGATCTGCAGATATCTATTAGGTGTTTTATCCATAGTCCCGGTGCAGACGTATAACCAAGTTAAAACCTTTGTTGGTATCTTATCAAGTGAAGAGTTGATTTCTATGTGTCCCCATTATTCCACGTAACCGCTACCAATAGCAGAAAAGGGGAGATCCAGGTCAAGTTCCGGTACCTGTTTGGCGATCCAAGCGATAAAGGTATTGCTGTTGGGCCCTGGAAAGGCTTTGTAGGTTGTTTTCCATGGGTAAGCATAGGCTGCCTTTTCTATGGCAGAAATCAGTTCGTCGACCCCCTTTCCTCTATGCTCTTTTAGGACCCGGGGCTTCTCGCCGTACCAGTAGCGGTCGGGTACGTCCTGGGTAATCCTAATAACCGGCTGGCCACGATTGCCACGCCAACCAACCACATCGTACACAGTATAAGAAGTTTCTCCGGTACGCTTGGCGGCGATCCAGGTATGAATTGCAAACCAGCCGCGCCAACCCCAAGCATCGGCACCATAGACATAAAGGATTGCCTCACTTGTGGTGGAAGGGTCAGGTGCAATCCCGGCAGATTCGCGAGTGGCGGTACGCCAATCTTTATCAGCACAACCATTCGACAAAATCAACACAATCAGAACAAATGCTGATATTAGTTTTACGTTTTCCACAATTTGATACTTCACGACATCACCGCACAAATTAAAAGGATATTTCAGAAAGCAATATATTGGGAACCATCAATACCACAACTTATTCGTCCAAACAATTTTACAGATATGCTATATATTACAGTTATCTTTGGACTGGACAAATTATACCTATGTGTTGGACCTTTATATTTCCACACTCCGAAAAAAGCAATAAAAGCGCAAAACAATTCACGGCATAAGTGCATTCAGTATAAAATCAATTGCATCTTTTTTATATTTCTTGGCAGCAGACATATTTCTGCCAAAAGTCGCTTTTTTCACTGAACATGGCTTTATGTGATCTCCCGGGTAATCTTTTTCAGGAAATAATTCCCCGGTGGCACTATCTACTAAGTTTCCATCGTCCAGAATTTCAAATTGACAATTTCCATCATTTGTTGTCGATATTGTCTTCGTGGACATTTTAGCGTCAAAAACATGATGTGCGCCCGGGTATACGATTGTTGTTATATTACCTCCGGCATCTTTCAACCGTTGAGCATATGCCATTACTTTCTCTATCGGACATGTATTGTCCTTTTCTCCTGTTAGAAATAGGATCGGCGCTTGGGTTGGTTCAGCATTTTTAAAAATAAAAATTGTACCAGCGTATACATTTATATGCGCAGCAAATTTCAGTGTACCCCTTGCTAAGCTCTTTCGAATTTTTTCGTCGGAGCTTAAAAGAGAGACAATGCCGCCACTTGAATACCCCATTATTGCAATTTTATCCGTGTCAATATTTGGGTGAGAGCTTAATAAACGCAAAGCACCATATGCATCAGTTAGGCGCATCCCAAAGGTAACGCCAGTCCCTGCTGTTTTCTTTGTATTGGTAATGCCCCTTGCTTTAAAACTATACGGAATAAATGCGGCTATTCCATTTTTATTCAAGAGTTGTGCCATCGCTTTTTCACGAAAATCAAACACACCGCCAGAAGCATGCATAATTACAACTGCTGGAATTTTGCCTTCAACAGAAGATGGCATCCGTAGTTCACCATAAATTGTTTTTTCCCCTAAGCCTTCTGTGTTACCCCTTATAATGTCGGTTAAATCGATTGTTTTGGGAACTTGGTATTTAATTTTCTCAGTTTTTGCGTAAGAAATAGTTATTAAGGAGATGAAGAAAAGAACGGCACAAAAAAATAAAATTACAAGTTTCTTAGGTTTCATGTAGATACTCCTTTCCAAGGGTAACACTTTAGATTCTTGTAATTAACTTCAAGTACAATAAAATGTAAAACTATTTATCGGCAAAGTTGTGATTGATGGAATCACTACTTCATCCAAATTACAGATGTTATAAATATCACAGCTTTTTCGATTGGGAAAATCGTACTGATCATTTGGAGATATACACTGTTTTTAGTGGTTTTATTCTTCTGATACATATAAATTGGTTAAGATTTTGGCAGTGAGCCGTATGTTAGACAATATGCCAAGTAATTTGGATACTCCAATTCCGATAAAGCTCTAAGCGTTTCAGAGGCATCATAAACCAATCGGTTTAATTGAACCTGACCGGTACTGGTGTCAAATACGGCAAAACAGGCCCTTGGGTCTCCGTCCCTTGGTTCACCGACACTTCCTGGGTTAATAAGAAGTCGATGCCCTATTTTTTTGATGTACTGAACGTGAGTGTGTCCGGTTATTAGAATATCGGCCTGTACGCCGTCGTAGTAATCAATCATTTCCTGTTCCGATGTGTCGGGTGGGATATAATGATGCAGCGAATGTCCCGGGATGGTGTGATTCATGTAAAATGTTGTGCTTTTCACTTTAACATGTTGTTCCCTGGGAAGGTTTTTAAGGTAGGCTTTGCTGCTTTCCCCGATGCACTCCCGGGTTAGGTCCGTCGATCGGTCAAGCTCTGCTGCCAGATGGGCATATTTGCTATACAACTGTGGAGAGACTTTCCGGTCGTGGGCAATAACAAAGTCGTGGTTGCCCATACAGACCCGAGCTCCGATACGTCTAAACACTCCGATACACTGTTCGGCAAATGGGTATCCCACCACCAGATCGCCGCAGCAGATGACAAGATCGTGGGGCGTACGCTTCAACACGCACTCAAGTGCCTGCAGATTCCCGTGTATGTCCGATAGGATTAATATTTTCATACTACATTCAAAGCATAGGACCGCTTATTCGGCCTGATCTGATGATTGAATGAGAGAAGTCCAGTTATCAAGTTTGATGTAAATTTAACCGATACCATCTGGTCATCGCCAAGATATCACGGAAGGCCTATGAATACAAGCTTTCGTCAGTTGTGATTATAATCACACACCGGTAATATTTCAGGGGTCTGATAACCTTGTTTTTGTTGGAGAGTACCACGGAAAGACTTATGTAACGACATCTTTTTTTCGATTTCGTTCATCTTCTTTTATTTCTTCCAAATTGTATTGGGTGATGCCACGCCATTAATATTCATACTTTTCGCCTTATCCTTACTCTTGATGAAATAATTTTTCCGATGGACAAGTTCGTCCATCATTTTTGCTACCCTACGATTCAGAACCTTAACATCTGCGATGGTTGTTGATTCTTGGTATGCCATCAAATCATCTATATAGTTTTCTCTAAGCCATTCAAGCATATTATGTGCATCAAATTCACTGGCACCCCCATCTCTCTCCTGGTTATGGAATTTATTTAGCCGAGCAGTTAGCCAAAGTTCTTCTGTCGATTGATTGTCAATCATTGTGTCACCTCCAGGGTGTTAAGTTTCATTATCAGATGACTATCCGATATTCAGCATTATAATCGAATGCGTATTAAAACTGTTGTTTACGAAAAAGTACCTATCCTGACATTTTCAAAAGCGCTTAAACAGACAGGAACTGGTGTTGATTGGAGCTATGAGGATCCCCAAAAATTGGCGAGTAAAAGTGTGGTAAGACTAAGTTGAGCCGATGTGGATCCCGTTAGAGCGGTATATTGTATAATGCAAATCTCTGAAATAAGATCATCAGAAAAAAAAGGTGACCCACATAAAATAAATTGTGAATCACCTTCAATATTTATTTTATTTATCTCATTTTTTGATAAGAAGTTCAAGCCCATCGGAACATGCTCTGGCTACAGAATAGTCAGCTGTTTCTTGCCCGGGCATTTTATCCCAGCCCCCTTTTTCAATGAAGTCAGCTCTCTTCCATGAATCTATTTCCCCTAATTCTTTAAGTTTCTCTTCATTGGCCGGTTGCTTCATAAATTGGGCGACGCAGATCGCTGCCTGACTTGCCAAAAGCGATTCTTCGCTCATCTTTTGCGTCGTGGCGGCGGTTGACCAGCCACCCCACCCAAAACCGACGATCATGGCGATAATTGCTCCACAAACGATCCCCCAACCTCCGTATTTGAATTTCCCTGCAGTTTCTGGTTTCATTTGATATCTCCTTTTATTTTATTATGTATGTGAACCAAATGGCACCTGAAGCTCACGACAGATCACATTAATTCTATTAGAAGCAACGCATGCATCATTTGAGTATTTTTTTAAAAGTAACATCCTTAGATATCTTCTTGTTTTAGCGTTTCCATTCACATAACCAGCCGCGCATCCAATGACCTTGCCGCATAGCGTCACCTTGGGGTAATATCTGATATGATGGTTTTAGAAGGTATTTGAAGTGAATTGCCTCCCCCCTATCCACAGGGGAGGTCTGAAGTCATACTATTATAATAAGACCGATATAGAGAAACACAAGTTAATAGTACAAATTGTTATTCAGGGGGATGTAACTATTCTTACATTATTGTTTAGTTACGTATAACTCAAGAATAGTAAAGTTATTGTGAATTGTACAAAAAAAAATAGAATTAATTATGAATCCGGTAAATCGAGGAGAGTTTGTTGGTCAAATAATTGCAGGGTGATTCATAATTGGACTACGATATCAGAGACGTTTAAAAACCACAAGATATGGGAAATTTAATCATAAATGTCTCAGTTCAACATCTTAGGAAAAAACCGACCCGTTTGTCGTGCATAATCTATATAGTCTTCTCCGAACGTATCGATCATTATGATTTCTTCTTTCTTTACAAACTTGTGCCAAATTATTTGCAAAAGCAATAACCAAAACAAATAAAGCCAAGAATTCAAATACAAGGCCGCCCCTGGGCATACAAAAGTAATCCAGGCAGCGTACATTGGGTGACGGAAATGCTTAAAAGGACCCTTTGTGCAAAGTTTGTTATCTGCCCACCAATTACGCAGTGTAGAAAAAGACCAAAAATGTAGCCCTAAACCAAGAATGATTAGGGCTACGCCGATACTTTTCATTAAACCGGTATAAGCCACCATAACCGGGAGTTTCATCATTGAATCTGCCCACGCGAACAGAGCCAATAATAAAAGGCTAATTACCGCTCCCATAGGGCCTACACCAAATATTTTTTGAAGTTTATTTATCTCCATATATTATTCTATCCCTACCACGGCAGGGCCCATTAATATATTGTATGCCCTGGGTCGCTTGCTCCATCAAATACTTTACAGCTTCGTCCATCTTCCTAAAAACATTGATTTGTGTCATACCTCTTGATGACATCTCAAACATCCGGGTTAGCCCATACTCAAAGTCACTGCTTACAAAAAAAAACCACTTTGACATCATTTATCCCTGGAGGGAATCTTAAGGAATATTGCGCCATCTCATAGACAGTATTAGATCCAAGAGTAGATAGATTAGCCTCTCTGAAATCCCATAATCTGCCCATCCCATTTTTATATCTTTTATCAGATACAGCTTTATCAAATGCGTTAAGAATTGTCTTTTCGCTTATGCGGTTGCCCTGGTATCAAATTCACTGCGCTGCTTTGTCTTTTCCCAATTGTGAACGAGCCAAAAAATAATTAATGACGCCGCAACACCGAAAACAAGCAGACATATAACAGGAAAAAAGCGGTGTCCTGGAATCGAAACATGGAGAGTACCTTACATTTTGGCAATTATAGAAATATTGCCGATACACTTTGTGTTATCGCCACTGCAACACCTACAGGATTGGTGATCCTTGATTTCTTAGTATTTGATTCAGCTATCATCGGCCGTTACGAAATATTTTTTATCATAAATATACGGGATTTATCCCGACCAATCTCTGACCACCCAAGATGAGAATATAAAGATAGGTTCTCTGTAAGCAGGATATGTGTTGCAAGACGTAATTCGGAATAGCCTTTTTGTTTTGCCTGTGTCTCTCCAAACTCCATGAGACCACGTCCAAGCCCATTTCCCTGGAAATCTGGATGAACAGCTATATTTGCAATCGTCATACATTCATCTTCAGGCATTAGAATGAGACCACCAACCAGTGATTTGTCAGATTCTGCAATCCAAACTGGATATGATCTAATCTCCTCCTCATAATCTACAGTCATTGGTGGTAAGGTAACACCACCAAGCCGTGATAAGTAAGCCTTATATGCTGCCTGCATGCATGCGCTTAAGGCTTCTGTATCAGAAATTTTGCTTTCCATATGGTCCAGCTTTTTTTAGACATAATAAAGACGTGCCGCAATCGGGGCATGACCAACGCTTTTTCTGCAAATCGAGCCAGTGGTCAACGCCGTCAAGTTTAATATTCTTAAGGCTGGCAGCAGCCCCATGGCGATGGGGGGAGCTTCGCCACCTTCTGTAATGTCCTATAGCTTTTGCATGGGTACAATTCCCAGATCATCTTGTTCCATGATCTTTGCAATTCTGCCACAGAATATACAGATGATCCTATCACGTTCCATTGATCTTACCCCTAAGTTTGCCAGAACACTTAAACGTAACCACGCGTCTTGCTGAAATCATCTTATCTTCACCAGTAGCGGGATTCCTGCCTTTGCGTTCAGCTTTATCTTTAACACTAAATTTACCGAAACCGCAGATCAGAACATCTTCACCAGATGCAAGGGTGTTTTTTATGATATCGATGGTGGTTTCAACAACGTCGGTGTTCTGTTTCTTAGTCAGGGCATTGTTAGACCGAATCCGTTCGATGAGTTGTGCTTTTGTTAGTGTCATGAGTACTCCTGTTTAAGCTACTTCTTGAGAAAGCAAAAAGACCGACAACGCCAGTTGCCAAAAGGATCATTGCGGTTGGATCAACAGCTTGGGAAAAACCCGTATCAATGGCCTCTGAAACAGGTGTAATTACAAATGATAGGAATAAATAGCTTAAACTCACTAATAAATATTTTTTCATACGAAAGCCTCTATGGATATTTTTATTCTGAGTTTACTCACGTTCACTATTTGTATCTGCAATATTCATGCAAGAAAGCATTTAAAATTTATTACCAATGTATTTCAGATAGTTACCAATCTAAAAAGCCTTTTTAATCACATAAGCTATGAAGTAAAAGACAGACTCCTAAATGCTGGTATGGAAAATAGGTAATAAATCACTTAGCGCTTCCTACATAACAACTTGCGATGTCCATGATCTCTCCATGTATCTGTATTGCGATGATATTTGGTTTTCAAACAAGATATCCCAAATCAACGACCTTCTAAATTGACAATTCCTTGACTAATTCTGACAGTTTTTATATCAGTTTGTTGTACGGTTAATTCTTGCTTGATTTAATGCTGGATCTCTGAATTGACGCCTGCCTTTGCCAGGTTGCTAAATCTGCCCATACAATTTCAATACCATAACCGATAAAGCCGAAATAAAGCTCTATATAAACTTCGAACATAGGTGAGGTTATTATGAAACGCTATCCTAAAGTCATCCTATCACTATTGTTTTTTTCGACGATACTTATCGGTTGTGATACAGATAGTTCTGATGATTCAGATCCTGGTACGGCTCCAACTATCTCAGATGTAGTTTTTTATAAGTGTGACGATTCTGGAAAAAACAATCCTCAAATGTCAATTTCTTTTAATGATGATGACTACTATTATCGTAGAATTGAATATAGGGATCCTGACCTTGACATACGATACGTTCACGTGACCATATACGTTTGGGAAGATGGAGAATACATTGTATATGACGGCCCTGATGTGAGTGACCTAACTATTCAGAGCTCCGTGTCTGATTGGGATGAATATATTAACGCAAGACAAATACAGATACCAAGTGGCAGCTATAGGTATCACTTTCAAATAGAAGATAAGGAAAACAATATGAGCAGTACATTTAGGGTTAATATGCTCGTTAACTAGTGTCCATCCACAAATGGTCTTTTCACGCCCTACCGGTGTTGGGCGCCATGATTTAACGCCTCAAAATAGTGCGCTATTCCTCCGGGTTAAATCTGACGCCCGCCTTGTCAGAACGCGAAAATCCCTATTTCTGGACGGACACTAACGAATGTATTCGTTTATCAAAGATCGTGAACAGGGTCTAATATGGCCAGACTATTTATTGATATTCAACTTTCAAGATCACCCTCAAGGATGGTGTCATCGAGGTCCTCTCAATAGAGATCCGGTCGGCGTTGCCGATTGAAAAAAAAGCCGCAATGGCCATGGTAGTGATGCCGCGTTCAGGAGTGATGTACATTCAGGCTGGAAACCAGCGGATTCCTGTATCACCAGACAATTAGATAGCGATGCGTTCCATGAAAAAGAATATACTCATAGAGATGTTGGCCTGTCTTATCGTCATCGGCTGCGTCATCTCATTTGGTGGCGCCAAAACGCATGATGCCCGGATTGTGGGCGCCACGACAACTGACCCCCTGAACGCCACTTACATCGTCGAGAGTCAAGAAATACGATTGATCGATGGCCGTTGTGAAACAGAATCTGCGCCCGGTTCGGCAAGCAAAACCATCACCTCCGTTTTCGGTAAGCCGGTCTATGGAAACATCGATGGCGAGGGGGATGTAGACGCTGCGCTTATTTTAACCTACGATCCCGGTGGCAGCGGAACCTTTTATTATGTCGCAGCCGCCCTCGACGTGAACGGCATTATTCTTGGTACCCGTGCAATTTTTCTCGGAGACAGAGTGGCGCCGAAAAATATCAGCGTTCGCAACGGTGTGATCGTTGTGAATTATGCCAAGCGTACTCTGGGCGAGCCAATGGCGGTGCCACCCTCTGTCGGCACATCAAAATATTTGGTTCTTGATCGTAATATGTTAAAAGAGATAACCCCCCTTACTGAGGGAGAAGAGGTTCTTGACGGTTGGGTAACCATCGGTCACGAAGTACGATCGTTTTTACCCTGTTCTCAGGCGAGAGAACTTTGGCTTTCGGGAAATTCGCCGGCGTTAAATGAAGTTATGGCAACCTATCGAAAAGCACTCCCCGGTTTAATACCGTGCACACCGCTATTCATGACTCTTGCCGGAAAGACCGCCGGGCCCACTCCCGACGGCTTCGGGGCGGAATACGAGGCGTCGTTTTTCGCTTCGCAGCTTGTTCAGGTATTTCCACAAGGAAACTGCAAGAGCGATTTGATCTATGTGGATTCACCTTTGCCGGGCTCACGCGTCGCATCACCCCTTAGAATCCGGGGGCATGCAAGGGAAAAATTGAAAGCAGGGTAAAAATTGGGCCTGTTTTTTCGTGGATGTCTTCAACAAAACGTTAGATATCAGACCCTTAAAATTATATTGATATGCGAAACTAATCGCAACCAGCCAAATCTTGCATCCATAGGTCCCTTCGTGCTATGCTGGACATAGCCAGATGGTATCGGCAAAATTTACATCAATCTTGATAGCTGCATTTCTCTCCAAATATCTGTACTGCTGAAGCCGCCAAAACTTGGATATGGTATCAGTATCGCAGGCTCACACATTCTCCACGATTTGACGGTATCATAACTCGATGGGCATCATATCATAGCAAAATGATAGGTGGGCTCGTTTAGATCGTTTGTTGAGGCCGCGAGGCATACACGCGTGGCAAGTCAACCGAACAAGACTACTTTCAAATAGTTAGAAAACTGAATGTAAAAAAGGAGGTGTAAAATGAAAAAGAATAGAGATCGCACCATTTATAAACGTGACGATGGGAGCTGGGTAAATAAAAGAAATGATTCCAACCGAGCGACAAGTCTGCATCGAACACAAAAAGACGCTATCGACTCAGCCAGATGGTTTCTAAAAATTCAAGGTGGAGGTGAACTTACAATAAAAGGGGTCAATGGGAAGATAAGAAGTAAAGACACAATAACCCCAGGGAATGAGAAACGCAAGTTCAGACCCCACAAGCGTGAGGGTATCAATGCGGGACACGGGGGTGGATCATCGAGTCGTCGTGTTGAAGGCTCTGTAATGGGGTTGGAGCGAAGGGGATGAGCCAGATCACAGCAAATGATGATCAATCAGGAAACTGAAAGGAACCGAATTTCTTTATGTGTCAGCTTGGGACTGCGAGGTTGCCTGCTTATGGCTGTCAGGGGCCGTATGACTGGAGACTGTCACGTACGAATGTGTGGGAAGCGTGGGGGCGGAAGGGATTCAGTGGAGCGTTTGTTGTTGCTTTTAAAAATGGGAAAAGGATATCAGTGATAGAAGCAAAGAAGTTTTTAAATTAATCAGCATACGAATAGCAAAAATCGAAATTTTGCTTTCTGCTATATATCTGAAAAAAAATTAGGGGCTAAAATGGTCGAAATTGGGCTTGTTTGGGGGAACTACGAAAAATCTAATTTATAGTGCGATAGATATATTCAGAATTAACCTCAATCCAAGTTTTTGACAAGCTAACACAAGCTACAGGGGTGACCGTTTTCGTGAGATAGCCAGAACATACTTACCTGGCCGTTCATAACATATCCTTTTGTCCAACAGTTATTTATTCGAATGTTTGACAAGGTTCGGTAGCACAAGCTACTCTTAAATGAACGAGAGAAAGGAAACTTATTTACAACGGTCAAACCATGAGTGTTTCAAAAACGAATTTTCAGAACATCTAAATTCAACAAGAGGATGAAACGAATGGGAAATTACTAAGAAATTAGCAAGTTAATCAAGAACGAATTGCGTTTGAAACACATTTCCGATTGCGTTGAATTATTAAAAAAATCAAAATCAGTTTCCAGAAAAAACAAGACAACCATCGATAGCCTTAAAAAAGAGAATTGCCATCTGGCAGGCTGTTAAATTAAGAAACCCAAGGAATGGAGAGTATCATGCAAAAAGAGACAGACAAGGAAACGAATCATGACGGCTCCGAAAGCAGTGGGCGAAATAAGATTGATAATGAAAACAACTCCGGAGGAAAAAATGCTGGAAGGGGTTTAGGGCGAGGTGGTGGTAAAGGTCGAAGGGATGGAACAGGAGGAGGTCGCGGTCGTGGCGGTGGCGGAAAGGGGGGGCGCCGGAAATGACCTTCCCCAGGTTTCCTTCTCGATGATTTTCCATCTTAAAGACACCGTCTCCCGATAAAGCACGCGGATCATGGGCCTGTCACATGAGGGCTCAAGAGGAAGGCTGGCAGGAGCGGTATGACGGGAGACTGTCACGTACCTACCTGTGAGGCCCTGGGGGTTAAATTCCCCCGGGCTACTCGACCAAAACGGTAGATATCAGGCCCCTGATATTTTTTCAGATTTTCAGATAGTAGCACTTGTCTCCATTTATCTGAATTCCTCGGATATTTGGTTTCCTGCTAACTTTTTAGAATATATCACATTTTTTTACACCGGATTTGAAATAACAACATTTTATGGTTTGTATAATTTCCTGATCTTGTGTTTTTATAATAAATCAGGCATACAGCGTCTTATACGGATCCGTATATTCACTGTTAGATGACTCCACTGTAGCAAAAAGGTAAGAATATGAGCAAAGGAGGAAATTATGAAACGTAAGGCTTCAGCTATATGGAAGGGTGGTCTAAAAGATGGAAAAGGAACCATCTCAACAGATAGCGGCGTTCTTTCCGACAGTCAGTACTCTTTCAGCACACGATTTGAGGAAGGCAAGGGCACTAATCCTGAAGAATTAATAGCTGCCGCTCATGCTGGCTGTTTCTCGATGGCCCTTTCTGGTCAATTGGAAAAAGAGGGTCTAAAAGCAATGAGCATTAACACTATTGCAACTGTTACTCTTGAGAAGACCGATAAAGGATTCACCATTACTGAAGTACAACTATATGTCGCCGCAGCAGTTCCTGACGCAGATCCGATTGCCTTTGATAAGGCAACAAACAACGCCAAGGCAGGATGTCCAATATCACGGCTGTTGAATGCGAAGATCATAATGGAAGCTAAGCTCGTATAGTAGAACTATCATTGGCGTATTGTGGGGTATGCGGACGTTTTTCAGGTGAGAGCCATAAAGGTATTATAAAAAAGACACCCACAGAAATGCAAGACCAATCCAAAAATCCACGCATTCTAATCGTTAAGCCGGAGGTCACCTATTTACCGGATCGCATGGGAGATCTGGCTTCCTTTTTTACAGCCAAAGCAGGGGGCCTTGCCGACGTTTCAGCTGCCCTGATCACGGCCCTGTTTGAACAGGGGGCCGACGTGCATGTCGCCCTTCCGGACTACCGTGCCATCTTCAGTGACGGGCTGACCCCAACTCAAATTTTGAGATAGCATTGTATCTGGAATACAATGGATATTTATCCAACCACAATATGGTAGTCGGCTCTTCGCAACAAATTGAAAAAATGAGTCACCAGAAATGGCAGTTTTCTGAGCGATGACGTTCAAGGATTATTATCCTATTAATGAGTTAACAAGGTGCAATATAACAGTCAAAATGGGACATAATCGAAACGTCAATTGAATATCAATGTTATACTTAAAAATGTAGGCAATATTATGAAAAATGAACAAGAAATAATAGAAATTGTCACTAAACAACATATGTTCTTTAATTCGTCAGTTACCCATCCTTATGACTTCAGAATTAACGAATTACAAAAACTTAAAATGGGGATAAAAAAGTTTGAGAGTCAATTTAGAACTGCTCTTAAAAATGATTTGGGAAAATCTGAATTCGAATCATACTCCACGGAAACAGGGTTCGTCTTACATGATTTGAGCAACACTATAAAATATTTAAAAAAATGGATGAAGCCGAAAAGGATTAAAACCCCGTTACTTTGTCAACCGGCATCAAGCCAAATACAATTTACACCTCTTGGTGTAAATTTAATTGTCTCTCCATTCAATTACCCGATTAGCCTGACTTTTGCCCCATTAATCGCAGCCATTGCAGCAGGAAATACTGTTGTAGTTAAAACATCTGAATTAACTCCAAGCTGTAGCATGGAGATCCAAAAGCTTATCGACGAAATATTTGATCCCGCATATGTTGCATATATTCCAGGTAAAATTCCGGAGACCACACTATTATTAAAGCAAAAATTTGATCACATTTTCTTCACTGGTAGTCCGAGAATTGGCTCTATCGTTATGGAAGCCGCAGCCAAACATTTAACCCCTGTCACATTGGAATTAGGTGGTAAGAGTCCGTGTATTGTCCATTCTGACGCCAACATGAAAATTGCCGTTAACCGCATAGTTTATGGAAAATTTATGAATGCTGGTCAAACATGTGTCGCTCCTGACTACGTAATGGTTCATCAAAGTATAAAGGAGGAATTTCTTGAAAAGATAAAGCAACGTATCATTAATGTATATGGCGATGATGCTTCGTTATCTTTTGATTTTGGACGAATAGTAAATGAGCAGCATCATAGTCGAATTATAAGTCTTCTTGTTCAAAATAAAGTTATTGTTGGAGGACAGTTCAACAAAGCCGACAGATATATTGCTCCAACAGTTATGAAAAATGTGACATTGACCGATAACATTATGGCTGAAGAAATTTTCGGACCTATTCTACCAGTGATGGAATATAATAATTTTGATGAAATAGTCGATACGATTGCGAAGCTTCCCCAACATCCTCTTGCTTGCTATATTTTTAGTGAAAGTGAAACCGTGCAAAATGAACTGATTTCAAGAATTCAGTTTGGCGGTGGATGTGTTAATCACTGTATGCAGCATTTGGTCAACCCCAATCTACCATTTGGAGGTATAGGAGAAAGTGGAATTGGAAGCTATCATGGATTTAGCGGATTTGAGCGTTTTTCACATAAGAAAAGCATTTTAAAAGCAGCGACTTGGTTTGATTTGTCACTAATATATCCTCCTTATCAAGGGAAAATTAAAACTATTCGTCGGCTAATGAAATAATATTGGATCGTATTCATAGGTATAATCAACGTTTCAAGTTGACGCCAAAAACCATATTTCTTTTATAGTCAACTTAAACTCACCATTAAGAATACTGAAATCTCCAACAAAAACAAGGTTATCAAACCCATAAAGTTTTACCGGTGTGTGAATATAATCACAAAAGGCCAAAGTTTGCTATGATAATGGTTTCCGTGATACCGTGGTGATGACCAGATGGTATCTGACATTTTTTCAGATTTTCAGATAGTTGCACTTGCCTCCATCAATCACAACAAAGGTTAATTGTGAAAAATGGTATTAGTTCCTCAATTATGATGAATGTACAGCATTCTAAATTCAGAATTTATAAAATTAATCGCGGGAGCTACAAATGGAAGATTACGAAATTGAAAAAGTGGCTAAAATACTCACTAAGTGGAATCCTTTGGGTGATGATGCAAAAAGAATTAAGGATCTCGATGGCTACAGAACTGAAGCTATCGACATAATATTCAATTTAAAGATTAACAAAAGCAAAGCGAATGCTGAAAATTTGCTTATGGAAGTTCTAAATCAAGCATTTGACCTGTATCTAACAAAAAATGAGTGTGTTGGTCCAACCCAAGAGATCCTGAATATTTTAAATAAAAACTGATCGTGCTTTCATTCTAAACAATTGTAACCATTATTGTGGCTTTGGTTTACATGAGGAAGGATCGATTCGTCTGATTTTACCTTTTATTAAAATTTGTTAGAAATAGGGTATCTGCAATAGAGAACGAGGCAATTACCTGAGCGGAATGTGGTGTTATCAACGGTTTTTTCAGGTCCGCGAAACCGTCCATATTCTCCATATATCGGTACTGCAAAGACGACCTCACCTTGACCCTTCCTACCAAATCTTGTATGTACCTAATGTTACATCTAAATCACAATTGATTTGAAGCTAAATCTCAATGGCTGTATCTGATCTGAACTGAATTACAATCTGCTATTACTTTTCAAAGACGTATAACCTTCGCTAAATATCAAGTTGCGGAAAGTTATCCATTTGCCCACTTACAAACCCTGCGAAAGGAGGACAAAATGATTGTTGCGTTCACAGCAAAAATGAAAATAAGATCTGCTTTTGAAGCACTTAGTCTGGCCGCCGGGTTACTTTGTGAGCAGCGTAGACGTCGATGAAGAAACGATAAAGAATTGCGTTGAACATCAAGGGCGCCAGGATTTAGGTCAGCTTCAACTGAAGTTGTAATATGTTTAAGACCCCGGGCATTCCCGGGGGTATCTATTGATCAGTAAGATTGTTTCGGAGTGTGAAGCCAAATATCATACGCTGATATGGCAGATAAATGGTGTTCCAACTTTTTACGAGCATATTTTCATATAATCACGCTCTAATTGCTTCTATTAACAAAACATACGGCAGAATATTGCCGGTTTGGAGGCCAGCGGAATGAAAGCAATCGGCATTGCCATGATAATTGTTCTCTGGCTGTGCTTTACGAGCGCATGGGCAGATGAGAAAGCTTCCAAAAACGTGCTGGACAAAAGCATTATTTTTTATGGTGGAATCCAAGTTTACCAGGCCGATGGTGAGTTCGGTTATGTCAAGGATGAATACCCAGATATTACGGTTGGCCTGAATGATCTTGGGCTTGATGAAAATGCGGCTAGCCCCGTCATAGGAGCGGTTATTAATTTTGGAAGAAGATGGACCCTGCGTTTTGATTATTTTGGGTACCACGACAATGCTAAGTCGACGGCAGATTATGAATTCTACTTCGATGATATCAAATTTTCTGCCGGTGCTAGTATTAAATCCAATATTGACATAGATATATATGTAGCCAATCTGTCCTACAAATTTATTCGCACCGAACGAGTCAAACTGGGAGTGGGAGTTGGAGTACATGCCGCCGATCTCGACATAGAAGTCTCCGGTCAGGCCTACGCGGGTCCCTTAAAAGCAGATCTGGGGACCGGCGAAGCAGATCTGTTGGCACCGCTTCCAAATCTTTATGTAATGGGTGCCTATTCTTTCACGGATAGGCTTATCGTAAGAGGTGAAGCCGGGGGGATGAGCTTGAATTACGGTGACTGGAGTGGATCATTGTTCTTTTATACGGCCGTAGTTGAATACTGGCCGTTTCGATACGCTGGACTCGGGGCAGGATACAGGTATATCACAGCAGATATAGAGTATGAACCCGGTCATAAGAAGGAAACGTACGACGTTGACCTTCCAGGACCGCTGTTTTATGCCTTCGTCGGTTTCTAAAAGGCTGTGATAATGAATAGATTGCAATCTCAAAATCAAAATAAACAAGCAAGGTGAAATCAAAATGTAAACAGAACCAATTACAAGTTGTGAAAGATTCTGTTAATCATAGGGGTATCATATTCATTGATTTCCCTTTTTTGCATTTTTGTAAGAAATAGGATATCGGTAATGGTGATCGTGGCGGGAAAGACCGTTGATTTTCATGGTATCGCAGGTTTTTTGATGGGCCTGAAACCTGACATTGTCTCCATACATCACAGTTGCGACACGAAGTCGCGTATTTTGACTGTTCAGCGAAGGCAGTTCGCCTTTGTCTGAACTCAGTGTCCCGTCGCTGCAATCCTATGGAAGCATGCGCTCAAGGTGCATCCTTGACGGGTATGAAGCCTTCCTGACAATGCGCTGAAGTTCGCCTGTGCGACCCTGCTGTTAACAATCTTCCGACAACACTGGGAGGCGGGGACGAAATGATAAAATCGTCCATCATTCTGCAAGACCTGAGAAGGAAGATATACCTGAAGGTGAAGACTGATTCGGTTGGAACAGGTGGAGTAGGCTCGAATAGGGTCGAAAGCGCTGCCAGTTTGATAGGCCACATAACTCCTCAGATTAAGTTAACAGAGTAAGCGTAGTGCGGGAAATCCGCATGCTGCGTTTGACGAGGCGGGAACTGGAAACGGACCCATAAGGCACCGCGCCAGTTCTCGACCCTACCTTAGGGGGCTTGGGGCCAGCAATGGCCCCCGGCTACCCGGTATTCAATAATACCTGATTATGCTGAAATGGAAGGATTTAATTCATAGGAGAAAGCGGGTTGAACACAGCAAGTTTTTGGCACCTCTTAAGGTTTATCATTTTGTTAATTCTTCCATTAAATATTTCAGGATGTGCTGTTGGTCCAACCAAACCGAATGACCCTTATACAGGCAACACATACCCAGCCGTATTAAACGAATTAGCACAGACAAACCCATTACTTGTTAACGAATTGGGGAAGCTACCAGAACTTCAAGATGGTGTATCAGAATCAGAAATGTCTGCCCTTAGCGATATCGTTGAACTGTATAAAAGTGATCCAGCTAATTTTGTGAATGTATTTAATGAGATGTACAAGGTTGGATTACCTGAATATAGGAAATACTGTTCACCTTTACAGGCATTGTATTGGTTGGCTGAAGACAACGAAATAAATATTTCTGATAATTTATTATCAGATTACTCTCTAAGAAAGCTGCTTAAGAAAGCTTGGAATACTGGCCCTTTTGCGCAAAGGCTCTTATCTGATACTCAAATAAGGGAAGTTATAGATGGAATTGAAAATGAAGATATCAAAAAATTGTTTTTAGATGATATCGAAAAAGGAATTGCTTTTCACCATATACAAGCAAGCTTGGCAGCAAATTACGAAAGAAGCAAAAGGATTAAAAGATTATCATTCTCAAAAAAAGCAGAAAAAATAATAGAAGAGAATCTTTTAACACCACAAAAACATCCAACAAGGTGGAGTAACTATAATGAAATAGTTGAAAGACTTAACGATCCGAAATTGTTAGATTTTTACATTAACCATAATATCAAGTATTATCATAGAATTCCTACATACCATAGATCTGGTCGTAGTATCATTAAGGAAGGTTATGGGGATTGCGATGACCTTGCTAATTTTGGTCGAATAGTTCTATCCAAAGCCGGATATGAAGTTTTTGGTCGCATTGTTGAACGTGGTAATACATGTCATATTGGCCTTGGTCTAAAACTTGATGAGGGGTCATATTTATTAGCCGTAAATATGAGAGATTCAAATAATATGAGTGGGCCATACAGTACTATCTTAGAATTAGATAGGGCTCTTGGATATGGACCTTCTTATCCAACAAGAGATTTTTTCCATTTCACCTGGTAAATATAGTTTCAACGTTTTACGTATGACTCCTGAGACCTCTGAAAAAAGGCGCTATTGATGTGATGACATATCCAACAAAACGGTAGATATCAGGTTCCTGAAAAACTATCGGTATGCGAAAATTATTACCACAGGCGAAATCTTGCATCTATAAACCTCTCCATGGTGCCGTGGAAATGACTAAAGACATGAAACGGTTTAAAAACGTTATATCTGAGAACAGAACCATAAAGCAGTGGCCAAGTAAATCTCTGCTGAAACAAATGGCTCTTATCTACATCTGGAGCAAGCTTGATCAGGACCGTACCTATACCAGTAAAGAAATTAGCGAAGCCATCGACAGTATGATCGAATTCGGGGATTTCGCCCTAATAAGGCGGGAGCTGTTTGATCGGGGGTATTTGGATCGAACTGCAGACGGCAGAGAGTATCGGGCTAAGCAGAAGAAATTGAATATAAACGAACAGGAGATACTGGATTTCCTTGATGGTTCGTAGATTGTTTTAGGAACTGTCAAAAGATGAAGATGACTTTTCAAACCCTCAACAAAAGATTTACTTGATTCGACAGTCACAAATTATGGTATCTGTAATTCGATCAAGACAGTGATTATCTCCATACGTACGAAACCGCTCCGCGGTAGCTTTCCCACCCCAAGGTTTTAATCAATAAACCCTACCTACGTTATCGATCGTTTCTTTTCTCCTGATCGTATAAAATACCTCCGAGACGTTAATAACCCACAACAAAGGAGGTATGACATGGCAGAACTACGTCAAAAAATGATCAGGATTATGGAACTTAAAAATCTTTCCAAGCACACAAAGAGGTCCTATCTCGCCGCTGTCAAAGGGATTGCCAAGTTCTATAACCAGGCACCGGATAACCTCACCAAAGAAAAAATCGAGGATTACCTTCTCTATCTCAAGCTTGACAAGGGTAATGCTCCCAACAGCTGCTGCGCAGTTCTTAGCGGACTTCGATTCTTTTACAAAAATGTTGCTGAAAAGGAGATATCCATAACCTACAGCCTCACGAGAAAGCCGAGAAAACTCCCACAAGTCCTGCCCATGGAAGATATCTGGGATATCATCCACGCTACCAACAACCTCAAACACAAAATGATTCTGATGACCACTTACTCGGCAGGACTCAGGGCCAGCGAAACCCTTAAACTCAAATCAGAAAACATCGACAGCAAGGCCATGCTGATCAAAGTCGAAGATGGTAAAGGCAAAAAGGATCGCTATACACTGCTCTCAAAAAGACTGCTTGGCGAACTGAGAATCTATTATCGTAAATATCGTCCCGACACCTACCTGTTCCCATCTTCATTCGGAAAAAAGAAAGATAAACCCTTGTCATACGAGTCTATCCGTTCGGTATACGAAGAGGCCAGAATGAAGGCAGGAGTAAAAAGGGGCTCGGGTGTCCACACATTGCGTCACAGCTTCGCCACACACCTCCTGGAGGCTGGATACGACATCCGGAAAATACAGGTTTTAATGGGCCATACGAGACTGACCACCACCATGATTTATCTGCATGTGAGCCGCCAAACTCTGTCAACGATCCCAAGTCCTTTGGATCTCATTGACCAAAAACATGCAGGAAAGGAGGACAGAAACGATGACCCAAATCATAAAACCTGATCATAAAACCCCGGAGGTCGCCGACATTCTGCGTCATCATCTTAATGACTATAAAGCCGAATATCCTTTATGGCCGGAACATCGTAAAATCGCAACCGACCTTTTGAACTGCCGCACCGCCCGTCTGGGTGGCCATATCGAACGCTGTGACAATTGTGGAGCTGTGCGCATCACGTATCATTCCTGCCGTAATCGCCACTGCCCCAAATGCCAGCATATGCCACGCGAAAGATGGTTGGAAAAACGAAAAAACGAGATCTTGCCGGTCAGTTACTTCCATGTGGTTTTTACCGTGCCGCATGAGTTGAACACCGTCATCTTAAACAACAAAAAGGTGATGTTCAACATCCTTTTTGCTGCTGCATCCAGAACCCTTCTGACCTTTGGCAACAACGAACTCAACGGCAAATTAGGATTTTTGGCTGTTTTACACACCTGGGATCAAAAGCTCAAAGCTCATTTTCATTTGCATTGTTTGGTAGCCGGTGGTGTTCTGCTCGGGAACAAAAAGGAGTGGCTTCCGGTAAAAAACGATTATCTCTTCAACGAAGAGGCATTATCACAGGTCTTTCGCGGCAAGTTTATGGAACGTATTAAGCATGCCCGTAAAACCGGCTCGCTCAAATTTGCCGGCAGATCCTTTGGCGACTTCAAAAACAAGCTGTATGCCAAAAACTGGGTGGTCAGCGTGCGTGAACCAGTCAAACGCCCGGAACATGTGCTTGAATACCTGGCACGTTATACCCATCGGGTGGCCATTGCCAACAGCCGCATTAAAAGACTTGAAAACGGTATGGTCTCCTTTACCGCCAAGAACCGAAAGAAAAAAATAACGGAAATAATCACCATCACAGCGATGGAGTTTATCCGAAGGTTCCTTTTACACAGTCTCCCAAACGGCTTTGTCAGAATCCGGCATTACGGCTTTTTAGCCAACCGCAATCGAAATGATAACTTAAACACCATCAGGCAATTGATGGGAGTGTCTTCTCTCGATGAGAATGAAGCAGCTACCCTTGAGGAAATAATGCTTCAGCTGACGGGGACAGATATCACTGTTTGTCCTTGCTGTACCGAAGGGAAAATGCAGTTTTTTGCCGACATCCCAAAAGGCCGGGCAGGACCACAGACCCAACTTGCTTGTTTATTGGGTTGACCGGACAAATCGATATCTGAAGCTACAAAACAATAGGAGAGGTACGCCCTGGTTCAGTACAGAATCCATAGATGGCGGCATAGTAGAAGGCTTTGAGGTTAATATGGCACAATGTGCGTTCTGGCTCAGCACAGATCATGCCTTTGAAATATCCCGAACTGGCAATTTGTCCAGGTTCCATCATACCAGATTGAAATACAATACCCATATAGATCTATCGTGCAATACCGTTGCTACACGGCTTCGTACATATGAGCTTTATCAATTATCCTTCCTGCATACCCTATCTTGAAAATCCCGTTGTAAAATAGTCAAAATCTTTTTAACATTATCATTGCCAAATCTCGGACAATGGATAAAACTCTAATCATACATCAAAGGTTCTGGCGATAAAGCACAGAGATTCTAACCTTATCTACCCAATAATTATAACATTGACTTCTCATTTTACCTTCTTACAAGTCAACTATAAAGTCTAACTATCTATAATAATAACTTTTTTTTGCATCCGACATTTCCGCATGATTCTTGCGTGCTATTTAAAGATAAAGCTATTCTGTACCACCTGAACCTGGCCGACACCTGCTGATCTGATGCTGATATTTCATGCAGTTATGATAGCTCCCAACGCATGCTTTACCTATTTTGTTATTCATTCAACAGAAAAGGAGGAGGAGTATGAAGATAGGATTCATTTTAATTGCTGTGGTATTGTCTATCCTTTTATGCGGCAATGTATGGGCTGTTGATGATACTGACATTCAGGAGCTACAGACAGATGTTTCAAGCACCAAATCAAAGGCAGATAAGAACGCAGCGGCGATTGCAAATATGCAGGGTGGTTTGCCCGCTGTATGGGATGCTATTAATAATATTCAGCTATTACCTGGTCCGGAAGGACCAGTTGGCCCAGTAGGTCCAGTAGGACCTCAGGGTGGCCAAGGACCTCAGGGTGAGCCGGGGCCGCAAGGCGAGCAAGGGCCACAAGGTGATAAGGGCAATACCGGGGACACGGGGCCACAAGGTCTTCAAGGACTACAGGGTGACGCCGGTCCTAAAGGTGACAAGGGGGATCCTGGTGAGCCTGGTCTAAAAGGTGATACCGGTGACACGGGCCCTCAAGGTGAACAAGGCCCGCAGGGTGAGCCGGGGCCAGAGGGGCCGGAAGGACCACCTGGCCAGGACGCAGTTGGCGCATACTACTTCAAGTATTTATGGAGAGCTATTGCTCCCGGAGTTGCCAATTATGAAGAGATTGTATCGTGTTACGGTGCCGATCTGGCGATTAGCGGTGGTTGGAAAACAGTATCTTGGGAAGACAACGATCCATGCATAGAGGTAGGATCATACCCATGGCCGGGCAGGGACGATGGTGTTCTGGACCGATCATGGGCATTTCGGTTTAATTGCGAGAGCACTGTCCATCAGTTACAAGTAGAATTTTTCGTCATATGTGTCGATCAACCAACCGTTTGCGGCGACGCCTATTGCGAACCTTGGGGTGGTGAAACAGAGTTGAACTGTCCTGATGATTGTACCAAATAGTATAGTCAGGAAATAAGTAATCCCAAAATGAGAATTTTAATTTGGATGACTGTTTGAAGGATTGTGCCACTGAAACAATATAAGAATTTAAGATTCATTGCATGAATTTGATGAAACTAGTGATTAAGGCAGGATGTTACAATATAATCCTGCCTTTTTCTTCCAATCTTTGGCCTGCAATACCTCCAACAAAAACACAGTTATCAGACCCCTAAAATATTACCGGTGTGCGAAAATAATCACAACAGGCTAAATCTTGCATTCATCGCATCTGCCATGCTACCGTGGGCATTGTTATCGCATAGTGGCACTATTCCTGCTGGGGAGCGAAGAACTTGCCAAAATCCATTTTGAAGAAAACTTTATGTTCAATTCCGCTGCCGGACAGAAATATACAGCGGCTTAAGGCTGAGACCGACAGGCGCCTATTATGGCTGTTGACAAGGTCCCTTCTCGAAGCGGATATCTATAAATATCGGCGGTATGGTGAGAAACGAAGGCGTCATTGGTCACTTTTCGAATTATTAATCAAATATTTCGGGGTGTTTTTAAAAACCATCGGATTGTATAAGTCAGGTTTTAATAATGCGACTCGGATCGTTATTAATAGGGAAAGTATTCAATTCAGCGATTTGCCTTCTGCTTTTCACGGATACACATTTTTACATTTATCCGATCTTCATGCGGATTTTTTATCAGGATACGTAAGTATCATTTGCGAGAGTATTAAAAACCTACACTATGACGCCTGTGTCATGACTGGAGATTATCGGGCAAAAACCAGAGGAAGCATTAAAGGCCCGCTTGAAGCAATGGAAAAAATTATTTCCACGATTAGGGCAAAGGACGGGATTTTCGTTACTCTGGGAAATCATGATACTTACCAAATGGCAGTCCCATTAGAAAACATGGGATTTACAGTTTTGGCCAATGAATCTACATTTCTCAACCGAGACAATAATAGGATACAGATTACAGGAATCGACGACCCTTATTATTATTATACAGACCAAGCACTTACTGCCTTGGAGGAAACAGCGGATGAATTTAAAATAGCCCTGGTACATACGCCGTCATTATATGATATCGCTGCAGAAAGCGGATATCGACTTTATCTGTGTGGCCATACACATGGAGGTCAAATTTGCCTACCCGGAGGGTATCCTATCATCCTCCATTTGAAACATGGCAGAAAATATTACCGAGGCTTGTGGCGATACAGGAAGATGACAGGCTATACTAGCCAGGGTTGTGGTACAGTAGGCCTCCCCATCCGATTTAATACCGTGAGTGAAGTTACATTGATTACATTGCTGAAAGGATGACCCGTTTAGCACGGTTTCAAAATCGTGCTTATGAGAACTTGTAAAGTTAATGAAAGCGGCCATCCTTAAATATCAAAATTGCCGATACCACCAACAAAACGGTAGATATCAGACCCCTAAAATTTTACCGGTGTGCGATCATAATCACAACCGACCAAATCTTGTATTCATAGGTCCCTCCATGGTACGCTGCTCATAACCATATGGTATCGGCAATAATTTCATCAAACTTGATAATTGGACTTGTCTCCATATAGTGCGCCACGAGCGCACTTTACTATAAAGTGTGCGTAACTGCACAAAAGATGAGGGTTGTTTGGCCCCTCGGAGCCGGCTTGCAGGAGCAGGCTTCAAACCACCTAAAGCTGCGTTGGTAAAGAGCCAGGGTTGTGAGCGTTTAGGGTTCGAACCTGGCGCTGGTTCAGCGTCGCGAGGGAATGCGAAAGCATAAGCCCTCCCGGGTAAGGTCTAGTCAGCCGCCCGGTAGTGTATTTCCCAGCTGTATAAGGAAATCCGCGAGTCTAGCGAGGTGAAGGGTGTGAGCCCTGAATCTGACCCATAGCCCCGAGAAACACTGATTTTGGGATCGTGCCTATCTTTTCCTAAAGGGCGCAGGCGAAACGGAAGGTGCGTTATGGACGAGTACCAACCGACACCCCGGGGTCTCAGACAGCATCGAGCATGACAACGACGATGGAGTAACCAGGCAAGCATCGGAAAAGGCACCCAAAGGTTCTTGGTGAAAGCATCCCAGGTCGTTGGGATAGTAACCGAGTATGGTCGACCAACGTAAAAGGAGGCGACCAAAAGACGCCGATGCGAGGGATGGAGACCAGTATAACCGCAATGGTTTAGCGATGAAGCGGCTAATCCCCGCTGAGCGAAGGTCTCCACGGTCAATTGCCCGTGAAAGGGGAAACATCGACACTATGCAAAGAGTGAGAATTGATGAGCACTGACCTGACACGGATAGGAGAGAGGGCTCGCAAGGAGCCGGATCTGGTGTTCACATCGCTGTATCATCATGTGACAGATTTGGACAACCTGCGGGACTGCTACGAAGCACTGGACGACGACAAAGCCGTCGGTGTGGATGGCGTAACCAAAGAACAGTATGGGGAAAACCTCGAAGAGAACCTTGAAAGCTTGACTGACCGGCTGAAGCGTATGGGATACCGCCCACAGCCCAGCCGCCGGAGCTATATACCGAAGTCGGGCAGTGAAAAGGGGCGGCCGTTAGGAATCAGCTGTTTTGAAGATAAGATAGTTGAACTGGCGGTGAAGCAGACTCTGGAACGGGTCTACGAGGAGATCTTCGAAGACAGCAGCTATGGGTATCGACCCGAGCGGAGCCAGCATTTGTGTTTGGGCAGGCTGGGACGAACCATCCAGCAGAAGCGAGTTAGCTATCTGGTGGAGTCAGACATCAGAGCATTTTTCGATGAAGTTTCTCACAGATGGATGATGAAGTTTCTGGAACACCGCATTGGTGACCCTCGCATACTAAGGTTGATCAGTCGTATGCTAAAGGGCGGAATAATGGAGGACGGGCTGGTTAGAGCCATTGAAAGGGGTACTCCCCAGGGCTCAATCCTGTCACCACTGCTGTCGAACATTTACCTGCACTATGTGCTGGATCTGTGGTTCAGCCATAGGGTCAGGAGGCAGTGCCGGGGAGAGGCTTATTATTTCCGTTTTGCCGATGATTTCCTGGCCTGCTTCCGGTACAAAGCAGATGCAAGGCACTTCGAGAATCGGTTAAAAGACAGGCTTGAAGCTTTTAGCCTGGAAGTAGCCGAAGAGAAGACACACTGCATTGAATTTGGGCGTTTTGCGCGTAGGGATGCACAAAGGCGAGGGCAAAAGCCGAAGGAGTTCACTTTCCTGGGGTTTACACACTATTGTGGGAAAACTCGGGATGGGCACTTCAAGGTGAAGCGACGGACCAGTCGCAAGAAACTTGCACAAAGCCTACGTAAGTTCACGGAATGGGCGCGCAAAAGTAGGGCTGTTCTGAGGAAAGGTGAGATGCTTCGCCAGGCCAAGGTGCGCGTGGTGGGGCATCTGAGCTATTACGCCATAACGGATAACTCGGATAGGTGTGCAACCTATCTCTATCATGTGAAGGGAATACTGTTTAAGTGGCTCAATCGTAAGAGCCAACGAAATTCTTACACATGGCCAGGCTACCGACAGGCACTCAAGAGGGTCGGGTGGCCCAAGGTGAGTATTCGCAAAGACCTGAATCCATTTCGTAGTTTAGAGGCTATCTGAACGAGTGACCGAAGAGCCGGATGTATGGGAAATCCGCTTGTCCGTTTCTGTGGAGGGACCGGGGAACAACCGAAGGTAAGGCTGTGATGATGTGGCACCGCCGGGAAACCAGGCGGCAAACAGAGAAAACAAACTACAACCTATAGCCATGGAAGACCCCGGTCTACTCGACAAAAGTCACGGCATAGGATCGTGGCAGGTGTGACTCAGAGAGATGAGCGTAAGCGAACCATTCGATGAAGCGTCGAAAGATAATGGACGAGGTCAAAACTGAGCTTTTATATGGGGTTCAGGATGAGCTTAGGGGGAGCCTGTGTATTGCCTAAGTGGCCTCCGGCGTAAAGGTGGCATGAATCTGAGTTAGGCTTTTGCGTGGAACTTGGGAACCTGTCGCTTCGATGTTAAGGGAGAAACGCAAGTGGAGGACCCATGAGCGTTAGAGTACCGATGCGAAGCACGGGGGCGGATCATCCCGTATTAGTGTTGAAGGTCCTGTAATGGGACCGGAGCGAAGGGGATGAGCCAGCTCGTAGTAAGTGAAGGTCAACCAGGAAACTGGGAGGAACCGAATTTCTTTCTGCGTAGACTTGAGACTGTGAGGTTTCAAGAGAATGGCTGGCAGGAGCGGTATGACGGGAGATCGTCACGTACCGTTCTGAGAGGGCCTGGGGGTGAAATTCCCCTGGGCTACTCGACTCGGTAATATGCCTCGAACTGAAAAGATTTATGAAAATAAGGCCATTTACTAAAAATGATATTCCGCAAATTGCACAAATTCATCGTTGGTCATGGATTCTGGCGTATAAGCCCTTTATTCCAGATAAAATCATAGAAAATTTATCAGAAATTCATTTTCAGAATATCTGGAAGAAAAATCTAAATAATGAAAGCCATAGACATTTAGTTGCTGAACATGAAAACCAGATTATTGGTTTTATCTCGTTCAGCCAGATTGATGTTAGCACTAAGATTTCCGAAATTTCATCTTTATATATAGACCCTCATAGCACTGGTCGTGGTGTAGGAAAAACACTGATCAAATCAGCGTTTGACGAATTAGCGGCTTTGGAATTTAGAAAGGTACGAATCTGGGTTGTTCGGGAGAATCAAAGAGCAATTGAATTTTATAAAGCTGTAAAGTTTAAACAAGTGGATATTGAGAGAAAGATTTTTCGACATGGGATCGAGCTGACACAATTGCAGTTTAGTCGCAGTCTTGTCGAAAGCACATAAAAATGGATTACCGAGAACCGTGATCGGGATTCGAAATGAGTATCATCTCGAATCAAAACTTTGGAAACCCGTTGATCTTACACAAACTTTACTGAAAAGATGGTTTGATATTCTAAACGCTTCGAGAAATGGTTTTACCCTGAATCAAAATGGCTCAGAGATAGTCACCCCTGACGGTAGGCAAATCGGTATCTGGTATGCGCTGAAAAACTGGAAGGAGCGGGCAACGGTGAAAATGATTGATGACAAAACAGTTAATATCGATTAGGGTTTAATTCCCCGCGGCTTGCCGCAAAAAAAATCTAAAATGATAGATTGATACCCCGGAGCTTGCCCCGGGGAGGTTCATTCCTATTGATCAGTATCGGTTCAATAGGATCCGCTTATTCCTTTGATCTCTCAGCAAAGCATAAAATTAATGAACGCGGTTCTCTATAAAGCTTAAGTTGCGTAAAATTCAGAGATTGGGTCAATATCCCAGTTGATGTCTCTATAGGTAACTTTGACAGATTTAACCACTTGCTGAACCATACGCATAAACTTTTTGTCGATGCTCTTTGACTTTCTGCGATTGAAACGGAACACATATTCATCAAGATAATTTTGAAAATACTTCGGTTCAAATCGTCCTTGATAAGTTCCCTTTATGAGTCTTTTTACCAGAGAGATCACCAGGTGAACACCATATAGATTAAAGAGAAAGATTTACAGTTGAATGAGGTCGTAAAGGCGGAGTTGACAAGGCCGGATACGATTACCCCCCGGACCCTGTTTCCATTTCCTCCCCCACTATCCCTGAATCTTCACGAATAAACATACCCTTGATGTCCTCCAGGATGAGGTAAAGCGAGGGCACCAGGATCAGGGTGATAAATGTGGCAAAGAGGATGCCAAAACCCAGGGAGATGGCCATGGGTATCATGAACCTTGCCTGACGCGAGGTCTCCATGATCATGGGCGCCAGACCGCCGAAGGTTGTCAGGGTGGTGAGCAGAATGGGACGAAATCGCTGGATCGAGGCTTCCTGGATAGCCGTCATGATGTCTGTGCCCGAGCGTTGTCTGCGGTTGGCAAAATCAATCAGAATCAGTGAATCGTTTACCACGACACCCGACAGGGCCACGATACCGAACAGACTCATGACCGAAAGGGAATAACCCATCACCAGATGCCCCACAACAGCCCCGATCATGCCAAAGGGAATGCAGAACATGATGATCATGGGCTGAAAATAACTCTTAAAGGGAATCGCCAGCATGGCGTAAATACCCAGCAGGGCAAAACCAAGCCCCGTGATCAACGCGGACACACTCTCCTGTATATCTGCCTGCCGGCCTTTAAAGCTGTAGCCGAGGCCAGTATACACGTCTGCCAGGACAGGTAAAATCTCTGAATTCAACGCATTCTTGACGTTTTCCGATTTCGACTGCGGACGGACATTGGCCGTAACAGAAATGACCCGCCTGCCGTTGGTTCGCTCGATGGCGGTGTAAGCGCGGCCTGAAATCATATCCACGGCATCACGAAGTTGAATTTCGCCCCCGGGCGCTTGAAGCACCAGGTTTTCGAGGGTGGTCTCCTGTATTCTTTCGGTTTCAGGCAGCCGCACCCGAACAGTGACCTCGTTGCGACCTCGCTGCTGCTTGACTGCTTCCACGCCCTGGAAGGCATAACGAATCTGGCTGGCCACTTCCTTGGATGTCAGCCCCATGCGGACACCGGCCGGGCGGATTTGAATGTCGAACTGACGTTTGCCATTGGCCGAGCCGTCATTGATGTCATGTACGATGGGAAACTCCGCCAATTTAACGGCCAGGGCCATACCCGCTTCATCCAGAACAGCTTTGTTGCGGTGGCTCAACTGGACAGTCAAACCCTTTCCGGATCCGGGTCCTCCACGATCTGATTCAAAGGTGATCGACTCCAGGCCTGACAAAACGCCCACCTGATCCCGCCACAAGGACGTCACCTGGGATGTGCCCAGGGGCCGTGTCTTGGCATTTGTCAAATAAAACCGGACGGTAATCCTGTTTTCACTGACGCGTGCAAGAATACCCTTTGAAAGCTGCGCCTGACCATTTTCACTTGCCACGCGTTCGGCAGCATCCACCAGCCGCGTCTCCACGGCAGCCATGCGCTCCTGCGACGTACCATAGGGCAGAAGCGCTTCACAGTAGGCATAGTCCGATTCCACTTTGGGGAAAAGCACCATACCCATGCGACCCGATTTGATATAGCCGGCAGTAGCCATCAACAGGGCCAGACCCAGGGCCACCACCGCATAGCGTTGCCTCAAGACCACCTGCAGAAAGTTACCGTAACGCCGCTGGATAAATCGCTCTATGGCCTGGCTCAGTCCTTGTTGCCATCGCTCCAGGTGGTTGAGGGGCCAGAAAGCCTGGCGTTGGCGACCATGACTCAGGTGCGCCGGGAGAATAAACAGGCTTTCGATAAGGGACACGCTGAACACACAGATCACCACAACGGGAATAGCCTTGAAAACCTTGCCCATGATGCCGGGTACGAAAAAGAGTGGCAGGAAAGCAACAATATTTGTCAGCACACTGAACACCACCGGCAGGGCGACTTCACGCGTCCCTGTGATAGCCGCCTTTAATAACGGCATTCCCTGGCGCCGGTAGTAGTAAACATTTTCCCCCACCACAACGGCGTCATCCACCACAATGCCCAGAGTCACGATAAATGCGAACATGGTGATCATGTTGATAGAGAAGGATAGGGGCTCCAGGAACAAAAACGACCCCAGGATGGATATGGGGATTCCCAGGCTCACCCAGAAAGCCAGGCGAATATCCAGAAAGATAGCCAGAAACAGAAAAACCAGCAGCAGACCGATAAAGGCATTCTTGAGCAGAAGCTCCGCCCGGTCGTTAAATACCACCGACCGGTCATTGAGTATGGCAAGATCAAGTCCATCCGGCAGATTGTCGACAGCCTGTTCCAGGACCGCCCTGGCAGCTTCCGCCACCTGTGTGGGTGTCTGATCACCAATTCGATAGACTTCGATTCTCACGGCCGGCAGACCATTGTATGAAGCCCAGGCATTGGTGTCTTCAAAGCCTTCCCTGACCGTGGCAATATCTTCCAACAGGACCTGGGAGCCATCCGCCTGACTAATCACCGGCAGGCGGGCATATTCCCGGGCACGCTCCCGCCGGTCTTTGACACGAACCAATATATCACCACCCGAGGTTTTGAGACTGCCGCCGCCGAGTTCCACCGAAGCCCGCGCCACGCTACTGGCCACCTCCTGAAGTGTCAGATTGTATCGCCGCAGGTTTTGCTGGGAAACTTCAATCTGGATTTCAAAATCCCGAACGCCGTCCAGAAACACCTGGGTAATATTGGGGTCCAACAACAACTCATCCCGCACCTGCTCGGCCGCTTCCCTGAGGGTTGCTTCGTCCGCCTGACCGTAGAGACCGATATTCAACACCTCACGCTGACGGGCCGCGATGCTTACCTGGGGCTCGTTGGCTTCATCTGGGAATGTATTGACACGATCGACCTCGCTCTTGGCCTCCTGCCACAGACGTGTGATGTCGGTGCCTTCAATGGCTTCCAGGGTCACAGAGGCCGATCCCTCCCTGGCGGTGGATCGAATTTCCTGGACACCTTCCAGGCCCTGAACCGCCTCTTCCACAGCCAAGACAATCCCGTTCTCCACCTCTTCAGGACTGGCACCGGGATACCCCACCGAGATATTGACCATGTCCAAGGCAAATTCGGGGAAAACTTCCTGCTTGATCTGAGACCCCACCAGGAGCCCTCCCACCAGCAGCACCAGCATGACCAGGTTGGAGGCAACCGAGTTGCCTGCCATCCAGGCAATGGGGCCCTTGGCTTGTTGACTGTGTGTGTTTTCTTCAGCTTTCATGGGCAGACCCCATTCCTTCCTGAGATCTTGCAGGAGAACCATTCTCACTTGCAATAATACGCATGCCCTCGACAACTGTGGATAAATTCGAGACAACAACCTGCTCACCCGGCATCAAGCCTTTGCCCACAAACACCTTGTCTCCCTGCTTCCAGAGAATATCAACCTTTCTGATTTCCAGTGTGCCCTGGTTGTTTATCCAGACGGTTTGATTGTCCCGTACGACATCCCTGATTAGACCCACCACCGAGGGAATGGTCGGTCCCGTTATCTGCACAGATACATAGTCGTTCAACATCATCTGGGGAGAGGGTTTTTTGGATCGCATGCCAAGGGGATCTTTTACCTGGACCATCAGGGTGGCCATGCGGCTGACCTCATTGAGCCGACCGGTTGTTTTCAAGGTCTGCCCACGCCATTGGCCACCACCGGCCTGGGAACGAACAAGGGCCGGGTATCCGCCTTTGCGTGTCAGATCCAGGAGAGATAGGCGATCCATGGGAACAGCCGCCTCCACCCAGTACTCGTCCACACTTACCAGCGTGGCCAGACTGTCCTGGGAATTCACGTGCGATCCCAGATCCACATTGCGTGTCACCACCAGACAGTTAAAAGGTGCCCGAATTTCCGTTCGACTCAAATTGAGACGGGCTTTAAGCAGGTCTGCCTCGGCGCTGGCAATATCGGCCTGGGCCTGCATAAGCTGGGGTTTGCGCATGGCAAGATCTGTTACCGGGATTGCTTCTCCGGATGCCTCCAACAACATTTGTATCTCTTCGCGGGCAATGGTCTGGTTGCCCGCTTCCAAAGCCAGGTTCCCCCTGGCCTTTGCCAGAGCGCTTTCAGCTTTTTGGATCTCCACCTGGTAGTCCTCGGCATCCAACTGCAAAATTACCTCGCCCCTGGCGATGTGTCCGCCGGGAATGAACTCAGGTGCCAGATGTTGGATCTCACCGGAAGCCCTGGATCTGAGAACAATCTCCCGCGAAGGCACCACCGTACCCATGGCCGTAATGACGGGCTGCATGTCGCTCAATTCTACGGTCAAAACATCCACCATGGTTGCCGGTCTGGCAGCCGGCTTGCGTTTGACCTTGGGTGCTGTAGACTGTAAATATGCCCAGGCAACCCCACCGGCGGCAATCAAAAGGACAGGTATAAGTATCGTGATGATTTTCCTCGGGACCGAGGTTTTGTTGTTGTCAGGTGTCATATTTAATTCTCCATCACCTCTATGGGTTTTTTTTCATGCCATGTAAGGCGATCGTCTTTGGCTTCGAGTGCCAGCCCACGGGTCCACTCCCCACCGATGGCCCGGTACAGCGCCACACGGTTCTTGATCAGAGTCGCTTCTTCAACCACGATCTGACGTTCCAGGTTCTGAATACTGCTCCAGGCAGCAAGATAAGACAAGTAGTCGCTTTGTCCGTTCTGGTATTGCAGACCGGCATTCTTCAAGGTCAATCGCGTGGCCTTTAACTGGTCCTTCAACAAGCTTAGATATTCCCCCTGCAGTTGCTCTGCAACAAGATTGTCCTCCACCTCCTTGATGGCCTCGGCAACGGTTTTTGCATAATTGGCCAAGCGTTCTTCTGCCACGGCACGGGTACGCGTCACCTCTTCTTTTCTGCGGCCGCCATCAAACAAAGGGCCGGTAATGCTTGCAGCAAGAGTGGCTATCCAATTGTCAAAAAACAGATCCACGCTGCCACTCGAGAATGTGGCGCTTGCCGAAAGACTCAGGGAGGGCAGACGGTTGGCTCTGGCGGCCGACACCTCCCAATCTGCAGAATGAAGCCTTAAACCGGCAGACCGGACATCCGGACGGGAGGCCAGGAGATCGACGGGAACACCGGTTGCCGGAACAGGTATCAGACCAGGCAGGGTACCCTGATCGACCTGTAATGCCTGTGATGATGACCGGCCCAGGAGCAATGCCAGACTGTTGAACAACTGGCGCTCAGCCAGCACAAGCAGGGGCAAGCCTGACCTGGCTCCCGCCAGTGCTGCCCGTTGCTGGGAAACATCGAGGCCTTGGGCCAGACCGTTGGCAAACCGGATTTCCTGGAGTTTCAACAGGGTTTCATTGGTCTGAATCTGCTCACGAAGAATGGCCATTTCCCTGCGAGTGGCAATAATATTGAGCCAGGTTTTCACTACCTCGCCGGCTATGGTTACCGCCGCGGCATCCAGGTCCTCCCGGACAGCTGCGGCAAAAATGACTTCTGCCTCTTGTTCCGCCCGTACCCTGCCCCATAAATCCACCTCGTAGGATGCGGCCAGCCCTGCACGATAGGATTTCTGCACGGTTGTCTGGGTGAATGCGTTTTCAGAGGGCTTTGTTTGAATACGACTCTTGCTGGCACCCAAGTCATAGTTGGCGCTCGGCAAACTGGCGGCCCCCACCTGGCGTGCCACAGCCTCAGCTTGCCGGAGACGTGCCCAGGCTGTCTGGATATCAAAATTGCCCTTTAAGGCTTCTGTTACAAGATCATTCAGCTCAGGACTCTCAAATGCCTGCCACCACATGCCCATATCAGAGACACCTTCCCCAAAAAGTGTGTATGTGCGGGGCATCTCAAGGGGTGGCCCGGTTCGTGATTGTGGATCGAAAGCCGCACAACCACACAGCAGGATACAGATGGCCAGTACGGTGGTAAATTTTATCATTTTTACTCTAACATGCTGTTTTAAAAATTTATTTGGATAACCCCGCCCCAATCTGCAAGCAGATTTATGGCTTATGACGAACATAACGACGCATCAGCAATCGAAAATGTTTACACAAAATAAAACAAGGCCCTGAATAGTCAAGGAATATTGTAGGCTCAGATATCATGGACATCTATGCTGTTTTGGCAAGAGTATGCCCCTTCAATAAAGCGATTTCTCGATAACAATGGCGTTATTGTCTGGGGAATCGTCCCTACCGGTTTTGAAGCGTTTGAAAAAGAGAATATGAACTCTTTAACAGCCCAATTAGAGAATGTGTGGCAGATTCTATCCCAAAAAGGCATCGATATAGACCACTTGATAGACAGAAGTATGCTTTCACCGGCGACCTGCTGCCTTGTTAATCCTGACAAGGAAAAAACCGTGGAAAAGGCTTTTTCAATTGTGCAAAAACTTTCCAGCCTACTTCGTACTAAATACGACTTGAACTGAACGTTTCCTGGATTGGCATGAGGGCGTGGTATGGACATCAAGACCGCCAACACAATTTTATATTGCCGGAAATGGGAGGAAACGGTCCGATTTTATCGGGATTCCCTCAATTTGGCGGTAAATTTTTCAACAGACTGGTTTGTTGAGTTTTGTGTGGGGCCAACATCCCGGTTAAGTGTTGCCGATGAAAAACGAGCCAGTATAAAAAGCTGCAAGGAAAAAGGAGTAACCCTGTCCTTGGAAGTGCCAAACATAGACGATGCATGGCGACATGCCGACAAAGCAGGTTTGAATCCAACAACAGTCAAAAAACATCCTTGGGATGCTTTAGTGTTCTATCTTTTTGATCCGGAAAGACACCGTGTGGAAATATGGCAAACTGTTGAAACAAAGGCTACCAAAGGTAATCTATGAGAACTGATTTGATCATCAACTGAAGACTTGATCAAATTCAGCGATCCCTACGCGTATTGATTTTATAATAGAAGGTTGGATTATCTATCATATCAATTAATTGATATGATTTAAGAAATTTTAACCTCACGGTCGCAATTGTTTTCTGAAGATTTATAGTTTTTTCAGTTTTGAGCGATCGATGTTGGATGTATTGAGAAATGTTTTAGCTATATTGGCAGTATACACATTAATCTGTTTAAGTAGATCCAGCAACTCCATGTGAACCTCATGCGTCTCAATCGTTTTTTTATGATCCTGTTGAAGCCGTTTTAGATGCCGGAGCCGGTATTTTGTTTCAAGGTCTAAATACTTTCCTTCTTTTTCCATTATTTTTCGGGCTGTTTCCAGGTTATGCTCATAAAATGCTTCCCTTAATCTGCTGATCTGTTTACACACCTTGACGTGGTAGATCATCAGTTCTTCCTTTCCCTCTTCAGAAAAATCCGAAGCTAGATCTTGCACTTTTACAATCAGCGGCATCATATTGCGGTGGATAATATCTCCTATGCTTTCCATGTCATTTGCAATAGAAATCATTCCGAACACTTCACTGGCTTGTTTGTTTGATATCTCTTGCCTGGCAACTTTAATTAGATAGGCGACGATTTTTTCATCGAGAAAATCAATTTTCTCTTCTCGCATATCTATTCCATCCAGAAGTGTCAGTTCCGGAAATATCTCATCCTGTGTTGGTATCTCTTTTAATAGAAGATCGACTTCATCTTTTCCCTTTACTTCGCGGCTGATAAATTTGGCATTAGACATAAAAGGAATGATGATAGCCTTCAGCATGCGTCCCAGGATTTTTGCCATGCGTGTGATTTCCGTTCGCGCTAGACCGATGGAAAAATCCGGAGTTGATATCATGCTTTCGTCCAGGTGCCAGGTGACGGGAATAATGCCCTTTAGCTCTTCTTCCTGTGGCATAATTTTCAATAGCAATCGAGCAAATACTGTTGTGAACGGGAGAAAGATCAGTGCTATACTGACGTTAAAAATTGTATGGGCGTTGGCGATCTGGCGGGCGGTGTCAGATCCGAATCTGATAGCGATAGCATGGATAAGATTCACAAAAGCCGGAATCCAGAAGACAAACAAGATGACGCCGCATACTTTGAACAGTACGTGCGCCAAAGCAACACGCTTGGCCTCTCGTGAAGTACCGATACTGGCAAGACCGGCTGTAATGCAAGTACCGATGTTCGCTCCGAACACAAGCGGAATTCCAGCATCGAGGGTGATCAATCCTTGCTGTGCCATTACAATGATAATCCCGGTAAACGCACTGCTGCTCTGAATCAGGGCAGTAAAAATAGTACCGACCAATAAACCTAAAAGCGGGTTTTCCAAGCCTTTCATCAGGTTGATAAATTCAGCATATGTTCGCAGTGGTTTCATTGCGTCACTCATCAGCTTCATACCGAAAAAAAGCACACCAAAGCCCAAGATTACCTCGCCGATGTTCTTAATATTGTCACCCTTACCGAAGGTTCGCATGACAAATCCAATAGCGATCAACAGTAGTGCATAGTCGGTCAATTTAAAGGCAATTAATTGTGCTGTAATGGTGGTGCCAATATCTGCGCCGAGAATCACACCCAATGACTGAGTAAAACTCATCAATCCAGCTTGGACAAAGCTCACAAGCATCACAGTGGTTGCGCTGCTGGACTGAATCACTGTCGTAACGAACGCGCCCACAGCAGCTCCGATGATACGATTATTGGTAAGTGCGGATAAAATCGAGCGCATCTTGTTGCCGGCAGACTTTTTCATACCCTCGCTCATCTTTTCCATCCCGTAAAGAAAGAGGGCTAAACCACCACACAACCCGATGACCATGAAACCCCATGAAATTTTATCGGATGTGGCACCGCTGATGACAAGAATGTTATAAATTGAAGGCATATTAGATAATTAGGTTCGTGATTGGACCGGACCGCCGCCGTACTTCAGGTTGAATAACAGCAAAGCCACTACCGTGAGTGTGATCGTTACTGTTGCCATGCACATCGCTTCTGATATGCTGCCCTGCTCGAATTGGCTAAAGATATAAGTGGCGGTTGTCTCAAGCCCCGGAGGAAGAAGGAGAATCGAAGCCACCAGTTCCCGCACGGAAATGATAAAGCTTAAAATCCAGGATGCAATAAGGTAAGGTCGCAGGAGCGGAAAAATAATTTTTGTGAAAACCCGCCACTTTGATGCCCCCATCACCAAAGCGCTGTTTTCAAGATTTTTTGTGATATTTCGCATTCCCGAATCCCCGTAGCGAAGCGCATCCGGTAAATACAGGACCACATACGCCAGGAGCAGCATAAAATAGGTGTTATATATCCGTATTCCGATCCAGGGCGCGTTCCAGGCTAAAATTAATCCCACAACAACGACCACCTTTGGAAGAGATCTGGGGAGAAAACCGATGAAATTAAGAGCAAAAGCCAGTCCTCCTTTGTAGTGGGCCAGTACGTAAGAAATGAACGCCGCACCCAGCAAAATTATCGTGGGGGCTATTAATCCCAACGAAAAACTGATTCCTAGCGCCTGCAGCCCCGGAGAATGCAGTCCGAATACCTCATAATAATTTTTCAACGTATAGTTGCTCAGGTTGAAAAAACCCCCGCCCCAGAGCTTGACAAGGGAAGCCAGAATCATGGTTCCAAAGGGTATGGCGACCGAGCAAATAAAAAGTATAAAAATAAAACCGGCAGCCAGCAGCTTTTGGCGTCTGCTCAATGAGTAAACCTGGTAGATCCCCCGTCCGGAAATAACACCGTAATCTCTTTTTTTCAGAACACGTTCCGAAAAATACATAATTGTCAGGGCCATAACCACCAGGATACAGGACAGCGCAGTAGACACTGGAAAGTTGATGGGCCAGCTTGAGATGAGGTTATATATTTCCGCAGTAATAATCGGATATCGAGCCCTTGATCCCAACGTCGCCGGAACACCAAAGTTAGAAACAGTCTGTAAAAAAACAAGTAGGCCTGTATTCAAAATAACGGGCATCAACAAGGGGACGACAATTCTCCGCAGCAGTGCCTTGCGATCGGCTCCCAGCACCCGCGCAGAGTTCTCGAAATTCGAGGGGAGTGCTCTCAATCCGGCCTCGACGCCCAAAGCCGTAAACGGATAGAGAAAAAGAACCATGATAAAAGTAAGGCCCCAGAAGGAAAAAAAGAGCTCTTGGACAACTGCGGGCAAATGCCCGGCCAGCATTTTCTCCAGAAAACCCTTTTCCTGTATGAATAGAATCCAGGCCAGAGCCCCTACATAAGGCGGGCTCATGTAGGGGATCGCATAGATTATACGAATGAGACCCTTTCCGGGCATATCCGTCTTGGCCAGAATAAACCCGCAGGGAACGCCTACGATCACACATCCAAAGGTAACGGCGATACCCCACAGGATAGTGTTTACAACAACCTGGATGAGGCCTTCACTCTTAAGTACTTGCATAAAGGGAGAGAGAAAGCCCCGCAGACTGCCGCCTAATATATCCGGAAACAGACTCTGGAGAAATACCATCGCCAAGGGATAAAGAATCATGATGAGCATGATAAGCAAGACGATATACAGCATGGCGGAATTCATTATTCTCTGATACCATCTGCGTTCCTTGAAGTTGATCATCTCTTCTCCTCGTTCCCGGTTGTATAGGTAATACCTAAGTTGAAACGCTCATTATAGGTATTATTAGGTCTACATACCGGTCTCTATCTTTTTATAAAATCTGCCGACTATCTCTTGCTGATTTTTTCCCAGCCAGTCCCAATCTACAGGGATGGTCTTGATCTGATCCATACCAACCCTGAGAGGGAGGACCTTCAGATCGGTTCTTGCAGGAATGAGGATCGTATTTACAACAAGGGCTTGTCCTTCTTTTGACAGGTAATAGTCCACAAACTTTTGGGCATTTTCCTTATGGGTTGATGACTTCAAAACAACTATGGGACGTGGATTAACCACGGTACCACTCGCCGGGTAAGCAATATTGATATTCTCTCCCTTTTGAAGTTGCTTATAAATGATGTAATCCACGGCAGCAAAAACCGTCTTTCGTGCTCCGGTCAAGACCGGGGTAAGCGCCTGATTGTTGGGGCCGGCAATATTGGCACCGTTATCACGCAGTTTTGCAAAAAAATCCCAGGCCTTATCCCCGTATAGCCCGATAAAAGCCGTGACAAAATCAGAGCAAGACCCTGACTTGGTCGGAGATGGCATGTTTACCTGTTTCTGCCATTCGGGCGAGGCCATGTCCCACCAGTCTTTGGGAGGATCTGTCACCAGCTTGGTGTTGTAAGCGATTCCCATGGCAGAAGCTCCCGTTGCAATGAGGTAATCATCAACCCATTCATCGCGTAGAAATTGGCTGTGTTCGGTTTTAATCGGTGCAAGGACATTCTGATTTTTCAGACCCAGCCCGGCAGCCCAGCTGGCCAATACCACCACATCCGCTACTGGATTATATTTTTCCGCCTCCAGTTTGGCGAGCACCTTGCCGGTTGAGGCAGGATACAGCTGCACCTTTAAACCCGTCTTTTCCTGAAACTTTGCCACAACCTCCGTGGAAAGACTTTTAGGGCCGGCAGAATAAACCACAAGATCGGCAGCTAACACGGAACCAATTGCAAACACATAAAACAACGAGACCAGAAATATGATCGGAAATATTCTCTTTTTCATGTTTGTCTCCTTTTCATAGATAAAGGGTTATGGACGGTAAAGTCACTGACTGCCATTCGACGTGTCAGCTCCGGCAAGCCGCCCTGGATATTTACCCGAGCTTATTTTATCAGAATCTTTACCTCTGCCTTATTGAATATCAGATAAAAAGTCTTGTCTGCCGGGTATTCTTTTTCAAGCGGAACCTTGAACACAACATCGTCATCAATCTGAAATTGGGTTTCAAAGATATCCCCCAGAAAGACGGAGCGCAGCAATTTGCCTTCCAGGATATTCATCCCGGTGCGATTCACATTTTCAACCGATTCGGCAATCTTGATTTTTTCCGGTCTCAAGACTGCCGAAACCGTTTGTCCGTCTTCAATGTCGCCCTTGGGGGTAATGCTTTTGATGATCAGGTTTTCATTCACTTTTATCGACACGCCTTCAGCATTTTTTTGATAAGTCCCATTTATGAAGTTGGATTTTCCAATAAAGGCCGCCACAAAAGAAACCCGAGGATCTTCATAGATAGCCAAAGGTGTCCCTTCCCGTAATATTTCCCCCTGATTCATGACGAACATTCGATCGGACATGGTAAGGGCCTCAACCTGATCGTGAGTCACATAGATAGTGGTGATGTTGAGTTCACGCACCAGATTTGTTATCTCCTCTCTCATCTCCTCACGTAATTTTGCATCCAGAGCGCTGAGCGGCTCATCCAACAGTAACACCTTGGGAGAAATGACAATGGCTCTCGCAAATGCAACCCGTTGTTGCTGCCCCCCGGACAATTCCCTGGGAAGCCTTTTTTCAAAACCGGGCAACTGTACCATTTCCAGAGATTCCAGCACTTTTTTTTGGATCTCTTTCGAGGGCACTTTCCGCAAGCGCAGACCAAAAGCCACATTTTCAAAGACATTCAGATGGGGCCAGAGGGCAAAATCTTGAAAGACCATCCCCATTTTCCGCTTCTCGGCGGGTACGTTTATCTGCTTGATATGTGAATAAAAACATTTTTCATCCACAAATATTTCCGCCTCAGTGGGTTCGATCAGACCCGATATCATATTCAGAATTGTCGATTTCCCACAGCCGGACGGACCCAGTAAGCTGATAAACTCCCCGTTTTTCAAACTGAAATTCGCATTGTCAACAGCGACAATATTCTTGCCGAAGATTTTAGTCAGACCTTTTACCTCGATATAGTCCATTGAACCATCACCCCTTCCGGGCCCAAACCCTCACCATTTAATGTATGGATGAATCACAAGATTGGCGTTATAATATTTGGGATCACCCGTCACCTCATCACCAACCCAGTCTGGCTTTTCAAAATGCTGGTCTTCACTTTCCAGTTCTACTTCGGCCACAATCAATCCCGTGTTTTCACCGAAAAACTCATCAACTTCCCATACACGTCCGGCAAAATCAATTTTATACCGATTCTTTTCGATGATAGGTTTCTCGCAAAGATCATCCAACAGGGTCTTCGCATCATTTTTAGGAATGTCATATTCATATTCGACCCGGGTGGCCCCTTTGTTGGGACCTTTAATGGTTAAAAAGCCGCTGTCGTCAATGGTGCGAACCCGTACGGTACGTTCTTTGGTGCTGTTCAAATACCCTTGTCTGTATTTGGTCCCCCCGGCTAAAGATCGCCACGCATCATTTTTTAGAAGAAATTTTCTTTCAATTTCAATTCCCATTCTATGCTCTCCTATCATTGCATTGCTGACTGCTTAAATTATATAAAAATGTAAATAATAACATTTCGTCAAGATACATGACATGTTCGGGCCAACCCCGTGGCCACTTGACTGAACCGGGCTTGGTCCTGTCTTGGCGGTAGTGTGCGAAGCTGAATGCTCTACACGGATAGCGGTTCCATACCGATTACCCGCTTGATGGCCAGCAGGTAATTGATATTTTCGTATTCGGTCAGGCCGAGCAGTTCCTTGGCTTTTTGAATGGCATCAATATCTTCCAACTCCACTGCGACGGTCTGTATGGCGGCCCCATTGATTAATAACTGGGCGATTTCAGTGATACAACCATTGATTGTAAAGGCGAACCGCCGTTTGAAGACATTCACGGCAGACAACTCGGGATGTGGAAGAATAAGTTCTTCCAGATATTGATCCAGTGTATAGGCGTCTCTTTTAAACGCAGGTTTTTTGACCGCAAATGCCGGGAAAACTTTAGTCTTAATGACTTCGGTTTGCATGGGAAACTCACCCTTCATGTGTGGATTCCATCGTTCCAGACCCTGTTTTTTTTCCACCAGTTCCTTGATATCCATTTTAATGTCGCGAATCTTAGTATTGTTTTCGTTGTTAGCGGCGGAAACAATGTATATCTCCTGGCTTTCACGGATCATTGAACATAGGGACTGTTTTCTCATTTTGGTTTCTACCAGTCCAAAATTCTGAGCAAAAGTACGAAATTCATATCTAGGTATAATCTTGTCCATGCAATACTCCTGATTTGTGAGGTCATTTTAACAGGTCAATAAAGATTCATTTCAAAGAATCGGCAGGCATGCCTTGATAAAATAAATCATTTTTATTATAAGATCAAATTATAATATATAATAAATATTATAAGGATTTTTTATGCATTTTGATCGATTGAAAGCATTCCATCAGGTCGCCCTTACGAACAGTTTCACAAAGGCTTTACGTATAGCACAGACACAATTAAATTCGAGGGAGATAAAATGGACAAACAAGTATTTATCAAGAATATAGCGTTTTCGGAACCCCAGAAGCTGGATGAATTGGTGGAATACGAGGAAGGCCGGGTTGTCAACCGGACCTTTGCCCAGAACCCGTCACTCAGCCTGACCCTTTTCGCGTTCGATAAAGGTGAAGGTGTCAGCACTACTCAACTTTACTCCGTAGTGAATACATATATATCCCGTATTGAAATCAATTGAATTTGTGACATGCTGGAGATCATCCACGACGTCATGTGGCATCATGCAATATCCGGGCTAAGGAGATCTGTCATGAATGGACTACTGTTTATCGATGACGAAGAGGGGATCCGTCGATCCATTGTCAGAGCCTTGGGCAAGGAGTCTTACGAGGTGTTTACTGCTGGTGACGGAAACAGTGGCATTAACATGCTGAAAAAACATGTGGCATGCATCAGCACAGTTATATCGGATTTTCGCATGCCGGGAATCGATGGGCTGCAGACCCTGATGGCTGTATACAAACTGAATCCGGAGATCACCCGTATAATCCTGACAGGCTATGCATCGGTGGAGACAGCCATCGAGGCAACCAATCAGGGCATTGATGGATTCTTGACCAAGCCTTTTGACAACATGGAACTCAGAGCCAAGATTCACGATATATCGGTCCGAAAATATCTTCGTCAGTTTGTTCCCGAGTCGGTATTTCAGGAGATGAACAGTTCGGCCGGCATATTGAAGCCGAGGTATCACGAAGTCTCGATACTCTTTTCAGATATCCGCGGTTTCACGCGGATGTCCCGGGATATTCAACCGGAGATGCTGGCCCATTATCTGAATGATTACTTTTTTACCCCCATGGGCGAGATTGCCCACACCTATCACGGGACGGTGGACAAACACATCGGTGACAGCATGATGGTGGTTTACGGCGTCCCGGTTTCCCGCAAGGATGACCCGGCCATGGCCATCAGATCCGCCGTGGCTATGCAGGCAAAGGCACGGGAGATAAATGAGGGTCTCAGTCAAAAAAATGGATTTCGACTGAGGCTGGGAATCGGTATTTCCACCGGCAAGGTTTTTTCGGGTGTTTTGGGATCTGTGCGAAAAAAAGAGTTTACCTCCATTGGTATGGCGGTCAACATCGCTGCCCGACTGCAGGGGCTGGCCCGGGAAGGCGAGGTATTGATTACGGAAGATACACTGGCGCGCTTGCCGGACAAAATCCATGCCTGCCCGCTCGAGCCTGTATTGGTCAAAGGCGTTGATAAACCCATCAGAATATACAGGGTTCAATCACAATGATTGTATTCACCATTTTCATTCGTTTTGGATTCTGATAATACGTTGATTATGCTTGGATGCTTGGATGCTTGGAAGCTGGGATGCTGCTGTCCGCTGATAGCCGTCGGCTACCCTCGAACCCTTGTATCCCCCTCGGACCCTCGAACCCTATATTAAAGGAGGCGTCTTATGCAAGAACAGATCGTTTTTGGAACAGGCACCATCCCCGTAGTACTTCCGGACAATGTAATAACTGCCCCTCCGGGTCTTTCCACAAGCCTGACAGCGACAGAGGATATTCAGGGTGCCATCCAGAAGGCGCTTCAGAACCCGCTGGGCCGACCGCCACTGCATGAACTCGTGGCACCCGGTTCACGGGTAACCATCGCTTTTGATGACCCCACGGTGCCTTGTTTTGCGCCGGTATGGGAACCCGCCATAAAGCTGGTAATCGGTGAGCTGGAAAAAGGGGGTGTCAAGCGTTCCAATATAACGCTCGTGAGTGCCGGTGGCATCCATAGAAAATTTACACGACGCGAACTGGCAAAAATTATCGGTGAAGACCTGGTGAAAGAATTCGGTTACCGCCTGATCTGCCATGACGCCGAGGATCAAAGCAATCTGTCATATCTCGGTACCACTCGAAACGGGTATGACGTAGAGATCAACAAACTGGTAACAGATTCGGATCTCACCGTGTATATCAACACCGTGGTGTGGCGGGGATTCAACGGGGGCTGGAAGTCAATCTGCGTGGGGCTGGCATCCTATCGATGTATTCGGTGGCATCACACACCTGACAGTATGTCCATGTCCATGAATAAGAACAGGATGCATGAAATTCTGGATGAGATGGGAGAACAGGTGGAAGAAAGCATCGGTAAAGATCGCATATTCAAGATTGAAACGGTTCTGGCAAATCCTCTCCAGGTGCATGCTGTGTGGGCAGGGGGTATCTTTGAGTGCCGACAGGCTGCCCTGGAACTGATGCGGTCGGAACTCACGCCCCGGCGGGAGATTTTGAAAGAAAAAGCCGATATTGTCTTATACGGCATACCGAATTGGAGTCCATATGCGGCCTTTTCGGTTATGAATCCCATGCTTACGATGATTTCCACAGGGCTTGGCTATTTCGGGGGTGTCATCGAGGCCATGGGAAAACCCGGCTGTACCGTTATCCTGGCGAGCCCGGTTCCCGATGTCTGGCACCATGAGCACCATCCTAGCCACAAAGAAATCTGGGAAAAAATTCTACCATTTCACCGTGATCCCTATGAGATTGTCGACATGTTTGAAGAGGACTTTGCCCACCGACCGGAATATATCTACAAGTACCGGCATTGCTATGGATTTCATCCCATGCACGGCATTATGGTGACCCATCCCTTGAAACGCTTACGGCATGCAGGGCATGTCATCGTGGCAGGAGCCGAGAATCCTTCCCTGGTGAGTCACATCGGTTTCGAGCATGCCCGGACAGTGGAGATGGCGATTGACATGGCCAGGGAACGGCACGGAAAGGATGCGTCTGTGGCTTTTGTGAAGTATCCACTGTTGGTGTGCAGGGAATAAGAGACAGGGTTCGAGGGATCAAGGGTCCAAGGGTTCGAGGGTCGCTGACAGCTATAAGGAAACAGCAGCATGCCGGCTTTCAAGCATCCCAGCGTTCCAGCATAAAAGGGTCCGAGGGGGATAAAGGGTTCGAGGATCTGGGCAGGTTACTATGATCGTTTAGCAACAATGAATGACACGAAGTAAATGACAATTAATGACGCGTAGCAAATGACAGTACATTGTATTATAAAGCACAAAGGGTAATAGGTCTCTTCTCCTATTCTAAAATGTGCAAATTATGTATTATGAGATGCGCAAACCGTTGTGTCGATGCCGCCGCGAGATGTGAAATCTCCGGTCACCTTCATGGATTTGGGTTTCAGCATGGTCACCAGATCGTCCAGAATTCGATTGACGACATGCTCGTAAAAGATTCCAACATTCCGATACTGCATTAGATAATATTTTAAAGATTTCAGCTCAACGATTTTACTGTCCGGGATATACTGAATGCTGATACGACCGAAATCGGGCAGACCGGTCATGGGGCATACGGATGTGAATTCCGGTTGCCGGATAGTGATATCGACGTCCCGTTTGCCTTGATATTGATAATCGATGGGATCGATCATGCCCTTGCTGATGATATCCGGACTCTCGATAGTGTAATGGGTTGTATATTGATCGGATTGGGCGCTCATGGTATACCTTTCAAAAAAATTGTCTCTATACGTTTCAAATAAGTTCTGTCCTAATAGACCTGTGTAACTTTGTCAAACCTAAGTTGAGCTATTTTTTGCTTACCAACTTTCAAAATAAAGGTGATATCTATGGCCAGTATGGATGAGCAGATTTTAAAGGCGACCAAGGAAATTGTTGTCAAATTTATTGAAGCTGGAAGGGTTTCCCCTGCCGGTTTCCACGAAACTTTTAGGAGTGTGCACCTGACCATCAAGGAGACGGCGTTGGGACTATTGGCCGAAGACGACTAAAAAGCGGTCGTAAAAGCTTCCCTCGAATCCAATTTCTGCGTTGGAGCGAGGTGTTCAATCCTCGAAATACCCACGTATTCCTGCGGCTGAACACCTCGCTCCGCCTTGGACTTAAATCCGATTGAAGCTTTTGAAACCACTTTTAATGGGCGGATGCCCAGTTATTACCCACCTCAATATTCACCTTCAATGGAACCTTCAGATCCCATACCGATTCCATTTTCTCTTTTATAAGGGCAGATGCGGCATCGACTTCCTCGGGCGGGACCTCGAAAACCATTTCGTCATGAACTGACAGGAGCATGGCGGTTTTCATGTTTCGGGACCGTAGTTCGTTATCCACATTAATCATGGCGACTTTGATCAGATCGGCGGCTGTGCCCTGGATGGGCGTATTGATGGCAGTTCGTTCTGCAAACTTCCGTTCGTTTACATTTTTACTGTTGATTTCTGGAAGGAGGCGAATCCTGCCTAAAAGTGTGGTGGTCTGCCCGGCTTTTCTGGTTTCCTCGACAATCTTATCAATGAATGTCTTGACGCCTTTGTACCTGCCAAAATAGTTGTCGATATAGGCTTTGGCCATTTTCTGACTGATGTTGAGCGCTTTTGCGAGACCGAAGGGGCTCATGCCGTATATGATACCGAAATTGATGATCTTGGCCTGACGGCGCAAATCTGCCGTGATAAAGGAAGGAAAAACCTGGAAAACCTCTGAAGCGGTTCGGGTATGGATGTCCTCTTCTTCCTCAAAGGCTTTCTTTAAAATGATGTCTTCAGAATAGTGCGCAAGGATACGAAGCTCGATCTGAGAATAATCCGCGGACATCATTTTCCAGCCAGATCTCGGAATGAAGGCCTTCCTGATTTCCTTGCCCTCTTCGGTTCTGATGGGGATGTTTTGAAGGTTTGGGTCGGAGCTGCTGAGCCGTCCGGTTGCGGCGACAGTCTGGTTAAAAGAGGTGTGGATGCGTCCTGTTACCGGGTGGATGAGCTCCATCAGCGCGTCTGCATATGTAGACTTGAGTTTTGATAAAGTTCGGCTCCGCAATATCAGCTTTGGCAGTTCATGGTGTTCGGCAAGGGTTGTGAGAACTTCAACATCTGTTGAATAGCCGGTCTTTTTTTTGGTTTTTTTCTGGACAGGAAGACCGAGTTTTTCGAAAAGAATCCTGCCCAGCTGCTGTGTTGAGTTGATATTAAAGGATTCATCGGCGAGTTCGTAGATGGTCTGCTCAATGGCTTTGAGTTGATGAGCAAATGTTGTGGAAAGCTCCTGGAGTTTATTCTTATCTACCGTAACCCCATTCATCTCCATGCCTTTTAGCACGGATACCAGTGGCATTTCCACCTCCTGGAAAAGCTTTGAAAGCCCCAGGATTTCCATTTTCTCGTTCAGAACATGATATGCCATGAGCGTGATATCGGCATCTTCGCAGGCATAAGGAGCGGCTGATTCAATGGGTACTGTGTCAAATGTGGCTGCATTTTTGCCTTTTTTACCGGTGAGATCTTCATAGGTAATGGTTTTGTGGTCGAGAAAGTCGAGTGCAATCTGATCCAGGTTATGGGCTCGTTTGGAAGGGTTGATAAGATAGGATGCGAGCATGGTGTCGAAGACGATGCCGTTTAGCCTTATCCCGTGTCTGTCAAATACAATCCAATCATACTTAATATTTTGGCCTAACTTGGGGAGCTCTGGATCTTCGAGGACAGGCTTTAGCAGTTCCAAAACTTTAGAAAGATCTATTTGGGTGGGAACACCCAGGTACCGATGCGTGCAGGGAATGTAAAAGGCTTCGTCTTGCTGGATAGAAAAGGAAATGCCAACAATCTGCGCCAGCATTGGGTTTGTGGAAGTCGTTTCTGTGTCAACCGATACAAGGGGGGCTGTTTTGAGTCGTGTGATCAGTGTTGTCAGGGCATCCACGTCCTGGATGGTATGGTATTGTTTTTTACTGAGATCGGTTTTTTTGGGGAAGAGTCGTTGTAATTGTGTGAATTCTAACTCCTTGAAGAGGTCAGCAAGTGTCGAGCTGTCAGGTTCACCCACCTTGAGATCTGAGATTTTAAATTGGATCGGGGCTTGGTTATTCAATTTCACCAGTTGTTTGCTTAACATTGCCTGGTCTTTAAATCGGATTAGATTTTCATGCTGCTTTTTCTTGGTGATGGTATCTACCTGTTCATACAGGTGCTCCATGGTTCCAAACGTCTGGATCAGAGAAAGCGCTGTTTTGGGGCCGATTCCCGGCACACCCGGTACATTGTCGGCAGTATCGCCCGATAAGCCCATCACATCAATTATCTGTGGGGGCGTGATTCCGGTGGCGATGATATCTTGCAAGGCTACGGTGACATCTTTCATGGGATCCCATACAATCGTGCGATGGGAGATAAGTTGTTTTAAGTCTTTGTCACCTGTCACGACCACAATGAAATATCCGTCTTCCTCGGCTTTCTTGGCTGTGGTGCCGATCAGATCATCTGCTTCGTAGCCCTGCAACGCAAAGCTTGGTATATTAAATGCCTGGGTGACCTGATGAATATAGGGAATTTGAACAGACAGTTCTTCCGGCATGGGCGGACGGTTGGCCTTGTAGGCTGCATACATTTGGTGTCTGAATGTCGGTCCTTTGCTGTCGAAGAACATGACCATTCTATCCGATATTTTTTCTTCCAGAAGTTTCATGAGCATCCGGGTAAAGCCGAAGACCGCATTGGTGGGAAGGCCTTTTGAATTCGTGAGACCCCGGATGGCGTGAAAGGCGCGGTAAATATAGCCACTGCCGTCAATGAGAAAAATGGTTTTCTGTGGCTCAAATGGAAATTTATTGGATACCTTCGCGGTCATGTAAGAACTCCTGTTAGAAGTTTTTCGTCGATTAAGGGTTTATAAGAGCGATAAGCCATAAGCTGTAAGCGGTTTAAAGCTTATGGCCCATAGTGCCAGCTCCTTGCAATACCCTGCATGATTTCCAGGCTGAGGATGACAAAATCGTTCACTGGTAAACCCGCGTAATGCTGGCATCGGTGTTAGTTGACATGCTTGTTCTCCTGGAATACAATGTAAGGGTTCAAGGGGAAAAGCTTTAAATAAACTTTCGGGGTTCACCGAACGCGAAATGAATAATCCTCTGGCGCTTTGCGAACTCGCCGCAATGCCTCCTAACATCAGGGCTGGCCATATGGTTAAACAGGAATGGCTCATAAATGATCATGTTGTTCATATTGGATTGTCCATTATCATGCGCTGATGTAAGGTGCCCTGGGCGGCTCAAACAGCGCAAATCGCCATTGGATCACCCATTTAGCTCTGTCTTTGGTAAAACCCGAAAGTTGAGCGATAAGCATTAAGCTGTAAGCGGCTTAAAGCTTAACGCTAATCGCTAATCGCTAATCGCTAATCGCTAATCGCTTAATTTATATAACATGTATGCGGGAAAAGGCAAGCAAAGTGGCATGGATTGTTGTGCCGGCCGCTTTTGTACACGGAGGAGAAAGTCTGAACGTACCAGATTCTGTAAAACGTCGTCCTGCTAAAAGGATCCGGGCTCGTCGCAGAAAGGATATTCCCTGTGATTGCTGCCATGCCATAACCCCATTCAATTGGACCTGTCGGTGTGGCTTTTCCATTTGCCAGGCATGCATGAACGAGAATGTCTGGGGCATGTCCTGCAATCACATTACCTGGCAGTGTCCTGACTGTGGGGAATGGAACGGTTTTGGGAATCAGTAATAAGCTGTAAGCCATAAGCCATAAGCCTTAAGCGATAAGCTGAAAACAGCTTAAGGTTTATGGCTTACAGCTCAGTTCCAGGTTAGTATATCTCTCTGGGTATTGCTTGGGCCGTCGAATTCAGTGCTTCGAATTTACAAAAATCATAGTTTTAATATACCCTCTATCTCTTTGAGAGAACGGATGTGATATTTGGCGGACAGGGATCCGTTGTCGTATGCAGCCAGAGGAACCTGGGCGGTTTGTGCAGCGGCTTCATCAACTTTGGAGTCGCCCACGTAGAGCATCTCATGGGGTGAAACGTTAAAATAATCGAGAAGTCGAAGAAGTTGATCCGGGTACGGTTTTGGCCGGGGAACATCATTTGCGGATACGATAAGGTCAAAATAGGGTGTAATGTCATGTTCCCTGAGAAGTGTGGGCATGGAATCTGTTCGGTTGGTGGCAACGGCTGTTTTGTAGGCGGGGCGCAATTTTTTCAGGAGCGGTATCAGGGTCGGCTCCATTTTCATGGCTACTACAAACGGCGTATAGCTTAACTGCGCTTTTACGGCCTCAGCTTTTTTGAGTGCCTGGGGGCTTTTGAACAAGAACGCCAGGGTTTCCTTGACGGTATGCATGTGGGCAAAGGAAAACTCCTCTTCCGTCATGTCTGGCATACCCAACTGGTTGCGAAGGGCATTGTAGTAAGCCCTGTTGGACTCTGCGGTGTCAAAAAGCACACCATCGCAGTCAAAGGCGATCACTTTGTAGCGCGACATGGATACTCCTGCTGAATTATTCTAATTCATTTTCAAGACGATAAGCAAAAAAAGTATATTGCCGTCTTAGAATGTTTCTTTGGTTTATAGGTCCGCTTTTAAAAGCCACGAAGTCGCGTCAAACAAAATCGTTTCATGATTTTATTTGGGCTCCAAAATATTTCCGTATACCCGAATAGTGATCTTGGACTGGATCTGGCTGTCTGTTGTCAGGGTGAGAAGATCCGTGTAGCGGCCTTTATCCGTCTTCAGATTTTCAATGAGAAGCGTGTAACCGTTTCCTTCGCCGGGTTTTCTTTCTGTAAGCGTGTACTTGATAAAGGTGCCACTCCTTGAAGCCACATCGTTAATCTTAAAAGGATATTTGGCTGTGGGTACGATGGTTACCGGTACGGTGATCTGCGTTCCTGAATACCCGGTCAGACGGACATATTTTGGATTTAGATCAACAAATTTTTCCACATGACCGGAGATAGTCAGTGTGAATTTTGGGTTTGCCGGGTCATTGGTATGAATGATGGCGGTTTTTTTTACATCTTTGCCGTTGTAACCGCTGGTTCCCAGTTCCAAGCTAACTTTTCCCTCTCCACCGGGAGGGATTTGCCTCGTAAAAGAGGTCGCTGTGCAACCTCAGCCGGTTTTAACGCTGGTAATTTTGAGTTCGGCGGTTCCTTTGTTGTACACAAGATAGTCGTGTTTGACTTCCTGCCCACTCACCACCGGTTCAAACTGAAATAACGGTTCGGGTACATGGAGGGAAGGAGCCCCGGGGTCGATGGTGCTTTGGCCAAATACCGAAAAAGGGATCAGTACGAAAAGAATTGCCCATCCACAAATGTGTTTCATGTTCTTATCTCCCAACCTGAAAAACCGGAAAAAGTTTTTGTCATAAATAATCCTGTATGACGATTAATTCATTCTGATTAACACATGATATTATGGCAAGTTATTGATATATAGAGTCAAACTATAGAATTCATCGTCAAGTTTCATTGAATGTTGTGCCCAAGCACTGTTCACAGGACGGCACAATCTAATCGGCATACCGCCAAATGTCAAGACAATCAGCGGACATAGGTTCTGTCGGGAGCCGCTGGGTTACATCATGAAAACAGGGTCCACATCGACGGTTGTTTTGACGTGCCGGTTGTTCATCAATGGAGAATTCAGGACCATGAGCTTGTGTATATACCGATGAAGTAAGCCGGTCTGGCTGCCCTTGAACAGGATCTGCCATCGGTATCTGGAGGCTATTTTGGCATAGGGAGCTTCTATGGGCCCCATCATCACGATGGTTTCCCTGAATTTTTTGTCCTTTCCAAACAATGTATTGCAGGCTTTCCCAAGGGCCTGTGCATGGTGCTGTACTTTTGTCTTGTCACGGCCGGAAACAATGATCTGAACCATTCGGGAAAAAGGCGGGTAATTCAGATCTTTTCGAAAGGTGATTTCCTGGTCGTAAAACTGGTGCACATTCTGTTGCTTGGCGCATAGAATACTGAAATGCTCCGGGTTGTATGTCTGGAGTATTACGCTGCCGGACCTGTCCCCTCTGCCGGCACGGCCGCTCACCTGCGCAAGGAGTTGAAAGGTTTGTTCACCAGCCCTGAAGTCCGGGAAACTGAGTGATAGGTCGGCACAGATAATCCCTACGAGTGTTATGTTCGGATAATCGTGCCCTTTGGCAATCATTTGTGTGCCGATGAGGATATCGATGGTCCCATCGTTCAAACCCTTGAGAATTTTAAGGACAGACCCCTTATGAGCAACGGTATCCCGGTCCATTCTGGCAATGTTTTTGTCCGGGAAGAGCTCCCTGACGATTGTTTCGATCTTTTCTGTGCCAAAGCCCAAATGGCGGATGTCTGCGATACCGCAGGAAGGACATTTTGTGCTACCTGACATGGAGAAACCGCAGTAGTGGCAACGATATGCGTTTGATTGCTGGTGATATGTCATGGAGATATCGCAATTTTTGCATTGGAGGGGCATTCCGCAGGCACCACATATTGGTAGACTTGCAAAGCCCCGGCGGTTGAGGAATAAAATCGCCTGTTCATTGCGCTTCATCGTGTTTTCAAGCCCCAGAAGGAGTTCTTTCGAAAAATAGCGTCGGTATCCACGCTGATCTCTCATACCGCACAAATCGACAATGGTGATATCCGGGAGCCGGCGATTCATGATACGCCGGGTGAGGGAGACCTGGGTATATTTACCGGTCATTGCATTGTGATAGGACTGGATGGAAGGGGTTGCTGACCCAAGAAGCACCACCGCGCTTTCTTGCTTTGCCCGGACAATGGCGATGTCTCTGGCATTGTAGTGTAAGCTTGTTTCCTGTTTGTAAGAAGCATCATGCTCTTCATCAACGACGATCAGACCGATATTTTTAATGGGTGCGAATATGGCGGAGCGTGCGCCTATGGCGATATTGATTTCACCCCTTGCAAGTTTCAACCACTGGTCGTAGCGTTCTCCAGGGGACAGCCCACTGTGCAGAATCGCTATCTGATTGCCGAACCGCGAACGAAAACGTCTTTCCATTTGAGAAATAAGCGCAATTTCGGGTACCAGTATGATAACGGAGAGGTCTTGGTTGAGGGTTTCCAGTGCGAGCTGGAGATAGACCTCTGTTTTGCCGCTGCCGGTGACGCCTGAAAGAAGGAATGGCGAAAATTTTTTCCCCATCACTTTTTGAATTTTTTCAACGATCTGTTTTTGTTCAATGGTCAGGGATGGCGGCGTATCCCGCTTTACCGGTTCTCCAAACGGGTCGCGATAGACCTGCTTTCGGTCCACCCGGACCTGTCCGGAAGATGCCATGGCTTTAACGATTTGCGGCGCCGTTGGTACAACTTTTTTCAATTCCTTTAATGAGACATCTTGCTCATTTTTTAGGTAGTCAATTATTTTTATTCTTGTTTTCGATAACTTTACTTTGTCAGTTTTCTTATCAATAAGGAATACAAATTTCTCTTTTTTTTCTTGTGTCTGGCTAGCCCTGAGCTTCTTTACCCGGCAAACCCACCCCCTTTCCAACATGGCAAGGGTGATGGCTGTGGGAAGGGGCTGCCGGATCTTCTTTTCAAGCGCTTTCAGACTCAGGGATTCGGCTTTTAATGTGTTGAGAATGGTTGCTTCCATGGTGGTCATAATGCCCTGTTCTAGAAAGCGGCGACCCTTCCGGGTGAGGGTGAGGACGTTTTGCTCGGCGGTTGTCAATCCACCTGGCAGCGCATTTTTAATAACCTGTCCGAGTGGATACATGTAGTAATCCGAAATCCATTTGAAAAAAGGAACCATGGATTCCGGAAAAAGCGGACGGTCATCCAGTACATCCAGGACGTTTTTCAGGTTCAGATCACTGATTTCATCGGGTATCCCTATAACATATCCGGTAACCCGGCGGCTGCCAAAAGGAACGATGATTCTTTTTCCCGGCGCAATCATAGCTGATAGATTATCAGGCACGGAATACGAATATGTTCCATAGATTGGCAACGCCACGGCGACATCGATGATTTTTTTTTCTTTACTCATTTGCATTTTAAATGGCATGAGGCATGAAATGACACTCGTACGGTTCTTTTGTTGAAAAAGCTGGCAAAGTCTGATAATGTATTTATAACCGATTTCAGATGATTAAGGCAAAATCTTTTTACAAATAAATTTGCCGTTGCAGATTCAGAGAATTAAAATAAACCTGGAACGAATTTTTCGTTGTCAGAAAGAAAGCGTCGGCAAACTCTTTTACAAGGAGGCGTACATGCGAGCAATTGCAAAAAAAACCGTTGTTATGCTAGTGGTGGCTGTTTTTGTAACCACCGTATTCGCTTCGGGCTCATTTGCGCAGGCAGTGATCCAGGACGAAGAGATCAGTACGGAGAACATGGTGGTGGACGCTATTCTCGTTCGACCGCTGGGTCTCTGTGCCGTCGTTTTGGGTGTAGGTCTGTTCGTTATCTCTTTACCGTTTTCAGCGCTGGGGCAAAATGTAAAGGAAGCGGGACAGAAACTGGTGGTAGCTCCGGCAAAGTTTACTTTTACACGACCACTGGGGGATTTATAGTATAAGCTGTCAGATGACGGTTTATTTGAACCGGCCTTGTGAGAAGGCCTCGTTCCTCGTGACTGTCTACCAACCGGCAAACCATAGGACTATCTGTTTCTAAGAAGGAGTGAATGTGACGATACATATTGTTAACCATCCACTGATCAAACACAAGCTGGGATTTATGCGAAAACATGATGTGACGGTAAAAGATTTTCGTGACCTGGCTTCGGAACTGGCAAGTTTACTGACATATGAAGCGACCAAGGATCTGGAAACGGAAAAAAGGACTATTCAGGGCTGGGCCGGAAATGTCGAAGTTGAACGAATAAAAGGAAAAAAAATTACAGTTGTTCCGATTTTAAGGGCGGGTCTCGGCATGATGGATGGTGTATTGGACCTGATTCCATCGGCAAAGGTGAGTGTCGTCGGTCTATATCGGAACGAAGAAACACTGGAACCGGTAAAATACTATATCAAAACCACAAGCCATATGGAGGAGCGGATCGCTTTGATATTGGATCCCATGCTTGCCACTGGCGGTACCCTGTGTGCCACAATCGATTTTTTGAAAGAGTCCGGCTGTGAGAAAATTAGAGGCATTTTTATCGTGGCTGCTCCCGAAGGTATTGCAAGGGTGGAGAAGGAACACCCTGATGCCGATGTTTACGTGGCAGCGGTTGACGAAAAATTGAATGAGATTGGCTATATTCTCCCTGGGCTGGGGGATGCGGGTGATAAAATTTTTGGTACCAAATAAGAAAAGCCCTGAATTAATATAGAGAAGTGAATTAATTCAGGGCTTTTTTTATCGCTGCTCAAAAGGGACATAGTCGGTTTTTTGGGGACCTGTATAGATTTGCCGGGGACGACACAACTTCCAGTTTGGATCGTTCATGCTCTCCAACCACTGTGCAACCCAACCCGGTAATCTTCCTATGGCAAACATCACCGGAAACATGTTTGTCGGGATACCGATGGCGCGCAGGACAATACCGCTGTAAAAATCCACATTGGGGTAGAGATTGTGTTCAATAAAATAGTCATCTTTTAAAGCAGCTTCCTCCAATTTTTTTGCGATTTCAAGGAAGGGGTCCTGGGTAGTCAGCTTCGAGAGAAGCGTATCACAGATATTTTTCATGATCTTTGCCCGGGGGTCGTAGGTTTTGTAAACCCTGTGACCGAACCCCATGAGGCGGTAGGGATCATTCTTGTCCTTGGCACGCTCGATGACCCGCTGGATACTGCTCCCTTCATTTTGGATTTTCTCAAGCATTTCGACCACTGCCTGATTTGCACCCCCATGCAGCGGGCCCCAGAGGGCGGCGATTCCAGCAGAGATGGCAGCATACAGATTGACGCGCCCGCTGCCGACAATCCTGACGGCAGAAGTGGAGCAGTTCTGTTCGTGGTCAGCGTGCAGAATCCAGAAAAGCCGCAAAGCTTTGACTACATCCGGTTGGATTTTATATGGCCGGACAGGGCTGTCGAACATCATGTTTAAAAAATTTTCACAGTACGCAAGGTCCGGGCGGGGGTAAACAACCTGATGACCACGGGAGATCTTGTAGGACATGGCCGCCAGCGTTCGAATCTTTGCCAGGAGACGGGTCACGGTGATGTTAATTTCCTCCTCCATGTTTTCCAGTTCCGGGTAGAAGCTTTTTAAGGCATTGAGCATAGCAGAGAGAATTCCCATGGGATGCGATCCTCTTGGATAATGCTGGTAAAAAGAACGCATGTCCTCATGGACAAGAGAATGATCGTTCAATAGGACTGAAAACTGTCGATGTTCTTCCCAGGTGGGGAGACGACCGTGTATCAACAAGTATGCGGTTTCCTTGAAGGTTGCATGCTCAGCCAGTTGCTCTACAGGAATACCCCGATACCTTAGAATGCCATTTTCACCATCCATGAAGGTAATAGCGCTGGCGCAACTTCCCGTGTTGCCGTATCCGACATCAAGGGTTATGAAACCAGTTTCCTGACGCAGCTTGGAGATGTCGATGGCCTTTTCCCCTTCTGTTCCGATAACGACCGGGAGTTTGTACTTTTTTCCATTGAAAGTTAATTCGGCATATTCAGGCATGGGTTTGGGTGTCCTTTTTTTAAAAAAATGAAGACATTTACATACGTTAATTTGTATATCTGGTCAAGAAGGTGATTGAAAAAGGCACGCTATTCATCTATGATCATCGCATTTGACGCGCAATCCGGATTCTTACTCCGTTATTTGGAGGTCGTAATGTCTTTTAGAGAAAACCTATTAAAAAAAATCAAAATCAATTTTCTTGGACGGAAAATTCTCGCATCCATGGGTTCTTTTGATAGCGGTAAAAGAACGGACACCCATGCTGTGCGCGAGCTTCTTGGCATGAGCCTTTATACCCATCATAAAGAACGTGACCTGGACTTGTACGTGCAAAAGACCGATGGAGAAAAATACCCTATCATCGTTCTGGGAAATGATCTGCCCATGTATTTGACGACCATAGCGGATGTCGTTATGAGGAGAAGCCCAACCGTCAAAGAGATGGTCAGCATTCGAAATGCCATCAAGATACTCAACGATAAGGACGTTATGGTGAAAAAGGGGCCTGAAACGTTGGAAACGATCCAGAAAGAATGTATCGATCTACTGGATCTCAGCTATACGAAGGCTGATCTGACCGCCATTGCCGAAGAAGGGGTCGCCTCGCTGGATAACGCCTATCAGGATGGCGTCATTGAGTGTCTCACCTTGTTTGGAGAGCTTCTGGGTTTTCAGGCCCCGCCGAAAATATTGGCAATCGAACATTTTTATATCAGCGGATTGTCCACCAATAACTCGAAAGAAGGGATATTTTTCGGTCCTATGGTTCTTTATGGAAAGATGCGTAACGAGCTGAAATTCATTGAAGGAAGTCTGTCGCTTGCCGATAAAGAAAAACTTGAATGGATACACCAGGTGGCCAAGGGTGTGGCGCCTGTTTCGGTGGAGGGGTCCGATGTGTTTCAAACCCTCGTTCAAGCCGTATTAAACCTGAACAAGTCTTCGTCAAGTTTGTGAAATGTTCGAAATGGTGCTTTATGGCCTTGTCTTTATTTTACCTGAGTTCTTACATGCTGATAAACCGCGGGATGGGTACAGACTTCAAAATAACTTCTATTGGTGGGCTTTAAGAGTTCAAATGTATCTGGGTTCACCTGGCGAATTTTTGATTCCCTGATGACAAGACGTTGGAACCTGCCGGATGTCAAAGGGAACTTTCCGGTGTGCAGTTTGATATTTTTCATATTGAGTTCGGGAAGGTCTGTCTTGAGTGTGGTCAGATTGATTTCTCGAGAGAGTTTTTTAAATCCGTCGGGATTTAGATCGATGCCATTGACATTGTATCTCAAAGAGATATCGTCCGATGTCTTGAACATATCTTCTTCTGAAGCTGTCTGGTAGACATAGAGATTGAAGGGGGGCCTCCTTTTTGAAATGATCTTGTGCAAGGGTTTCGAACAGCTCGACTGGCGATCAGCAATGTTAATAGCGGAAGAAATCATGATGCGCTGGTTCCCATCGAAGAGAAATGTGGGTGAAGAGTCTAGATAATTGATACCGATACCGAGTTCGACGATCGGCAGTTGATTCTTTTTGCTTTTATCGTTGTAACGTTTGATAATAAACAGCATGTTCATGGCAATACCGCATGCCCTGGCTACACCGTACCACCCTTCGGGTGTTTTCTCTCTTTCAAAAATTGCCAGGATAATGGCATCTCCCTCGATAAAAACCTTGACGGCCCCATAATCCTTGAGAATATTAGATATGGGGTTGAAAAAATTGAGACTGAAATAGGAGGCGGGATTCAAACCTCTTTTTATCATCTGGTGTGTGATGTCGGTGGAGCCTCTCACATCTGCCTTTATCACAACGTGGTTGATGATAGGTTTTTCATCTTCCCACTTCTCGCTGGAAAGCAGGAATTCATACAGGGTATTGTTTGCCCTGGACAGATTGAGAATTTTATCATCCGTGGTCAAATTGATCCGGTCCATTGCCTCACTGAGTACTTTGTAGTTTTCAATATCCCGGTGATAGTGGGCAATCCCTTTGAGGAATCGGATCAGGTATTTCTTTTTATCCTTTACGTGCAGGTATTCGAGTTTTTTGATCTGTTTTTTCAGAGGGCCGAGGGAAAAGGGTTTACGGTAAATTTTTCTTAGCTGTTTCAGTCGTTTTGTGACGATTTTTCTTGATTTCGGATCTATCATGAAGAGAAGAATCTGCTGTGGCACCAAGGGGGGACAGTAATTCCGGTAAACCGATCGCATTTCATAGGACGCGGAAATTCGTTGAATCAGACGGGCTTTTTTAAATGCTTTGAAAAAATCCTGGAGGATTATTTTCTGCTTGGCGGCCAGGTCTTTCAGCTTCTCCATATCAACGGTGTCTGATTTCTGCCTTTTGTTCTTCTTGATGTTCTCAAGGGTTCCAAAATAATTCAGTAAGCAGTCGATATTTTCGATCTGTTTGAGATACTTGTAGATGTCAGTTGTGCTGGCTGGTCTGTCCGACATGTTTGATGTGCTGTCATCTACTTTTTGTTCCTGGGGTGAATTTTTATCAATAATGGAACGAAAGCGTTGTTCCAGAAGATCAATCAAGTTGTCATAATTGTCCAGGTCCTCGCGCCGCCTGCCAAAAATGATATCATATTCATCGATGAGAAAAGCATCGTGATAGGGATTCAGTGAATGAAAAATTGGATTTTCCAGGATATCGTCCGGCAGCAGCTTTTCAGCTCCGAAGTTTGCCTCACGTATGGTTTTAAGTTTTTCATTGTTGACGTCGGATAGCAGGGAAAAGAGCTGCAGTCCCACTTTTCTCAAAAAGATATCCTTGTTCTGCAGGACATTTGAAAGGGCTTCTTTTCTATTGGCTGTATCCTCTCCCTTATGCCTGTCTGTCAGTTGATCTTTACGGATCAGGTTTTTAATTTTGGTGGTGGTCTTATCAAATTGACTTCGCATGCCCTCTATGAGCAATTTCATTACAGCCGTCTGGGCCAAAAGATCTATTTGGGGATTGTTTTCCTGTTTTGACTTATAGATGGCATTCTCGATGAGCTGGTGGTAACACTGCTTGAAGTCAGTCACTTTTTTGGCCCACACAGCAGGCTTGTCGATTCTGAAAAATTCATTCAATTGGACATTTTTGGCTATAATCTGGGGGACAATATTATCGGCGGCTTCACAAAAAGAGGGACTCAGGTAGACGTCGTGTCTGACATTGTCTACTCCCGGAACAATCTGGTTCAGAGAAAAATTCAATGAATACGTAGAAAGTGGAAGACGACTGAAGTCGGTATGCTTGGAAGAATTTTTAATAAAGGAAAACATAACAACTGCTTATAGCATTAACGAAAAAAGAAGTCCATCAAATTTAAACCTAATTTGAGGGATTGTCGATATTGCCTTAGATACGGTAAGATCGGCAATCCCAACGGAGTTCAAATTTTAAGAATTGAAATGAATAAAATCCTTTGAAAATATTTTTAAATACCATATTCTTAAAATTTGAAACGCTCATCTTAAGCTAAAAAGTAATTGACATGACCGTTATTTCTCTATCATTGTTATAGAATTTGGATCATATCCAAATAATTGGGAGAAGATCCTAACTTAGGATAAAAAACATGGGGATGCTCCATCAAATATTGCAGTGGGTCGGGGATGAAACATACCTGCTTCATTTGCTTCAGGAATTTCCGACCATTGCGTTGCTTGGGATCATCGCCATCTGCATCCTGTCGTTAGCCAAGGGGGCAGACTGGATGATCGATGGCGTGGTCGAATTGGCAAGCCGAACAGGATTACCGCGCATTGTCATCGGGGCTACCATCATATCTCTGGGGACCACCATGCCGGAGGCTTTTGTGTCGGTGATGGCCGCCTGGATGGGAAATCCCGGTCTGGCACTAGGGAATGGCGTGGGGTCCATTATTGCCGATACCGGACTGATATTCGGATTGACCTGCATGCTGACGGTTGTTCCCATGAACCGATTTATCTTGAATCGCACTGGCTGGGTTCAGGTGGGATCGGCAACGCTTCTGGTGGGGATAGCGCTCGCTGCATTGATATGGATGGAGGGCGAACCGGTTCTTTCAAGATGGGTGGGCTTGCTTTTCCTGCTCCTGCTGGGGGGGTATTTGTATATGACTTATACCTGGGCAAAGCAGGGCGCAGAAAAAGACTTGGATATGGGAAAAACAGATACCACCGGCTCAATGGGTTTGGGCTTGTGCTGGTTGATGATTATCGGCGGCCTTTTGATCATTGTCACTTCGGCCAGGATTCTGGTGCCTGCTGCATCCGAGATTGCTCAGAGAATTGGTGTGCCGGATGATGTCGTCGCCGCTACTATGGTGGCCTTTGGTACATCTCTGCCGGAACTCATGACTGCCATTGCTGCTGTCCGTAAGGGACATCCTGAAATCATGGTAGGAAACATTGTCGGAGCCGATGTTCTGAACTGTCTCTTCGTCATTGGTGCTGCCGCGGCAGCCAAACCCCTGGTCGTGCCGCCCAATTTCTACCTTTTCCATTTCCCGGCCATGCTTCTTATTCTGTATCTGTTTCGATTTTTTATTTTTATCAACAAGGATGGCACCTTCAAAAGATGGCAGGGTGGGTGGCTGTTCGGTGTGTATGTGTTATACTTGGTTCTCCAGTATGGGTTCAATATGAGCAAATAAAATCGTGTAACGATTTTATTTATTAAACAACCGGGCCAGTTCGTCGACATTGAATGTCGGCCACGCTGTCTGCTTCCGGCCATGCATGGCCACAACACCCTCTCCCTTTTCCAGGACCTCACCGATGCAGGCCGCCTGAATACCGGCTTTCCTGATGCCAGTCAGGATATCATTCTTGGTATCGGGGCTGCAGCAGATCAAAAGGCTGCCGGAACCAATGAGACCCAGGGGTGAGATGTTGAGGGCGTCGCAGATTTTCTGTGTCTGGGGAAAGATGGGAATGCAATTCATGTCGATTCGGATGCGATGCTTGCCGGCAATGCTCAGTTCGGTAACCGCTGTAGCCAGCCCCCCTTCAGTGACGTCGTGCATGGCCGTAACACCACCGATGTCTCTAGCGATTCGAGCTTCTTCCATAATGCTGATGTGATCTAAAAACTGTTTGCAGGAACAGACCTCTGCATCACTGAAACCCAATGAAAGCAGCTTGGATTCCATTTCACGTGCGATGATGGCCGTACCTTCTACGGCAACCGATTTGGTTATCAACAGGCAGTCACCTGTTTTCATGGATTTCTTGTCTATCAGAAGGTCCTTACGGACGGTTCCGGCCAGAGAACCCACCACAACAGGTCTGGTGACGGCATCGGTAACCTCGGTATGGCCTCCGCATAGCGTAACGCCGTATTTTGATGCAATATGGTTCAGTCCGTGCATGATGTGTTGAATCTCGGAACCGGTGCTGCCGCAGGGAAACAACAGTGTTGTCAAAAGCCAGCGGGGATCGGCACCGCAGGTTGTGATGTCGTTGGCATTCACGAGCACGGCATAATGTCCGATGGCATCCGTGGCAAAGGTGATGGGATCGGATTTTAATACCAGGACTTCTTCCCGGCTAATATCGGCTGCTGCAATGTCTTCGCCGACACCGGCTGTGATCAGCAGGGCTGGATCTTCAAATGTAAACCCATTCAGGATATGTTCGAGCATCTTATTGGGTAATTTTCCCTGGGGTAGCGGTGACCCCATTTGGAGGACTGGCTCGAGGTCTGCCAGACAAGAAATGATAATATCGCATTCAAGATGACGTTTATCCACGCGTGGATTTACATCCAGGAGTGCCGTGAGGGTGCCGGCGCTTCTTCCTGCATCGATGTCAAACACGAAATCTCCCACCATCATGATATGCCCGGGATCGACATTGAGTTTACGGGCGGCCAGCAAAATGCCTTCGGGGCTCGGTTTTGGCTTCACGGGGTCGTCCCTGGTGATAACCACGTCAAAATAATCCAGATCGATGCCATTAAAATTTTTCAGGGCTTCCTTTACGGAATCCATGCTATTTCGGGTGACAAGACCCATGGGAAGGCCATTTGAATGCATCGTCTGTATCAGGTTTTCCGCACCTGGATTGGGTTCGGAATTGGCTGCAGCCCGGCTTTCAAAACGATTCAGTTCATCAAAGGCAGCCGCTCTCTTTTGTGGGTCCGATATACTTTCAATAAATTCAAGAGCCGGTATCCCATCGGGGCATCCAAGAATCTTTTTGATAACAGAGAAATCCAGGGCGTCCGGTTTGGTCAGTGTGCCGTCAAAATCGAACAGAACGGCTGATATGCGGTAGGGTTTGTTCAGTATAGCACCTTCTTTCATATTATTGGGATCCTTAACCTTTTTTGGTAAATTTTCAATGTATTGGAAAGAGCTATAAGTCGTAAGCGATAAGCAATAAGCCGCTTATGGCTTACAGCTTAAGGCTTATAGCTTACCGCTGAGTTCAGCTTCCAACCCTACTTTTTCGCCCTCTCCAATATCAATTCTGCCACAATACTCACACCGATTTCCTCAGGGGTTTCTGCCTGGATATCAAGACCAATGGGGCTGTGCACCCGGTCGATATCCTTTGAGGTGAAGCCGCCATCCAAAAGATTGCGGTATATGGTATCCCTTTTTTTACGGCTGCCGATCATTCCGATATACCCGGCATTGGTTTTAAGAGCCTGTGATAAAACCGTCTGGTCATGACGATGTCCCCTGGTGAGTATGACAATGTAGCTGTTGGTGTCTATGCTGAGTCCCTGCAGGGAGTCTTCAAAAGTGCCCAGCACCAGGATCTGATCGGCACCTGGAAATCTTTCCGGGTTGGCAAATTCTTTCCTGTCGTCCAGTACCACGGTGGTGAAACCGACCATTTTGCTGATAGCTGCAAGCTGTTTGGCCACATGGCCGGCACCGAAGATGAAGACGGTTGCGCTCACGGTATAGGATTCCACGAGATATTCCTGTTTGCCCGCCGACAACACCACCGGTATTTGGGTTTCTCCAAGCTGTTCCACAAGTTGATGCAGATCAATTTCAGAATAGGGGCAATTCTCGGCTATTTTTTCACGCTGTTGTATGAGACACCGCTTGCCCACACGAACCCTGCTGGATGTCTGTTCCAGCGATGCGATCATAAGGCTCTTGCGGCCTTGTTTCAGGGCCGTTTGGAGTTCCTGGAAAGTATCGATGTTTTGAACTGTTGCATGGATGTACTCGATGAGAATTGTCATCTGTCCGCCACAGATAACATCCAGATCGTCCAGGTCCGGTCTTGTTTGCAAATCAAAGGACCGTATTTGTGATGTTTCCGAGTCAAACAGCTCAGATGCGGTCTGCATGACTTCCGCTTCCACTTTGCCACCCCCGATGGTACCAATGATTTCTCCGCCGGGTAAAACAAGCATTCTGGAACCTGCACCCCTGGGAGTGGAGCCCTGGTGAGACAATACCGTTGCCATGACAAGCGGCTGCTTTTGTTGTAGAATCTGACACAACTCTTCGATAAAATAGTTCATTTCAATGTCTCCTCCTTCAGTCCACAGCCTATCCATCTGACCTGTCCCGGAAATTTCATGAAATATTCGGGCTAAACATGTTTGTGCGGCTGTCTGCCAATTTTATGGGCGTGCTCATGCGTATGTATGTGTTCGCGGTCATCCCTGAAGATCTTGCCGCCTTCCATGCTGTAAAACGTACGGGCTGTTTTCGACAACACGTCGAATTCGTGAGAAATCAGAATATATGACATTTCGAGTTTCTGGAGTATGTTGATCAGTCGTGATTTCATGGACGTGTCCAGGGCATTGGTGGGCTCGTCCAGGAGAAGCACTTCCGGCTGCATGGCCAGGATCGTTGCCAGGGATACCAGGCGCTTTTCTCCACCGGAAAGCTTGAAGGTAATCCGATCTTCAAAGCCGTTCAGACCCAGATAATCGAGGGTTTTTCTGGAGATGTCCAGGGCTTCCTGTTTTGATTTTCCCAGGTTCAGGGGGCCAAAGGCAACGTCTTCTATGACGGTGGGAGAAAACAGCTGATCGTCTGCATCCTGGAAGAGCAGGCCCATGCGATGGCGGATGGGGACAAAGTCTTTTTCTTTCTGTCGCACTTTTCCAAAAATCTCGATGGTACCGCTGGACGGTTTCAAAAGACCCATGATGACATGGAACAGGGTTGTCTTTCCGCTCCCGTTGGGTGCCACCAGGCCGATCCGGTCTCCTTTGGTAAATTTGAAATCGATCTGGTCCAGGACAGTCTTCCCGCCCGGATACCGGTATGAAACGCCTTTGAGATTTATGAGTGTATTGTCTGAATCCATACTTCAACCGTTGCCAATAAGATAATGATAAAGGCCATGATGACAGTAAAAAAGCGATTCCGTGGATGCGGCTCAAACTGTCGGAGAGAGTGGAACCTGCCGGTAAACCCACGGCATTTCATGGCCTTGGAAACACGGTCTGCCCTTGCCGACGCATGTACGAACAGCATACCCACCAGATAGGCATAGGACTGGTAAGAATGGAGGTTGGTTCCCGGCTTGAAACCCCTTATTTTCATGGCACGGATCAAACGTTGGTATTCCTGCTCCATGACAAAAACGTACCGATAGGTTATCAGCAGCAGGTGTACAAGTTTGTCAGGTATGCCGAGGCAAGCCAGTGCATGACCCATGGTCGCAATGGACATGGTTGCCAGAAGTGCCATGAGAGATAGCAGGATAGCCGTTGATTTCAAGCTGATCTGTGCAGCAAGGAGCACTCCGGGGCTGCTGAAACCCAGGGGACCGATCCTGAAAAGGGTCGTGCCCGGGTATGTTAACGGCAGTAGCATCCATATCAGCAGAATGAATCCCCACAGGACGGTCAATCGCTTTAGCACCTCCCTTGCATCCAATTGGGCTGCCATTACCAGTATCACCGAGGTGGCGAGCGCTGAAAACAAAATGACAAAACTGCTCGACAGGGCGATGACGAACGAATAAATCATCGCCGATACGACCTTGATCCTTGGGTCAATGGAATGGATGACGGATTTTCCGCCGGCAAAAGCTTCCGGTATCATTTCTCGGCATCACTCCTTTTTCCACGAGACTGCATGTACGCGGCAAGCCCCACAAGACCGACAATGTATCCGATGCCGCCGAGGATATCGGACAATGAAATCCGGTTTTCATTCAAGGCGGTGATCCTGTCCATGAGTGGCTTTAATTTCCGATCCAGGATGGATTCGACCAGAGCCGTCACTTCCGCTGCCGATAGTCCGTTTTCAGTGGGTACCTCAACAATTTGTGTTTTCAGATCGGATTGAACAGATTTTTCCGAAGTGATGGCATTCATTTGCTGATGATTACCGGGCTCCACGGCAGCTTCCTGGAAATCTTCTTTGGAAAGCGCCCAAACAGCACGATGGCCCATGCCTGCCGTCAAAACAATCTGCATGTCTGATACTTTTGGCGCCCGGAAGCTGAAAAGTCCCTGGTTGTCGGTTTTGCCTTTCAGCAACAGCTTGCCGGTTTCGTCGAAAACTTCAATCAATGCCTGGTTTGGCCGTTTGCCTCCCATGAATTTGCTTTGGGTATGAACGGTATCTCCCTGTACCCAGGCAAAGATGCTCACCCCGTGGGCCAGAGCAGATGAAACATTCAACAATACCAGGAAGATCAGAACTGAAAGAAACCCTGCAGTGGCATGACCGGACTTGCTCAAGTAGTGGTGCGGGAGATGTTTCACCTTATTGACTATATTCATCATGAAATCTCCGGATTTAGCATTTCCGGGTGTACTTTCTTCAAGAAAGCCACACAGAATACCGTTATGATGCCCTCGATAACCATTATGGGCAAATTGGCCACCACAATGATTCCAGACAGGGACCAGAAATTCTTTTCTGTGAACACCAGGGCAAACCCCAGGAGAAGGGCGGACAGCAGTACCGAAATAAAACCGCAGGCAAAAGATCCCATCATTGCAAGCGCCGGGGAGCGGTGGATCAGTTTTCTGAAAGCATAATAGCAGATGACCGCCGGCAACGCCATCAGTATCGTATTGACTCCCAGGGTGGTGATGCCGCCGAATTGAAAAAAAATAGACTGTAGAATCAGCGCTACCAGGATTGCCGGGAAGGCCGACCATCCGAGTATCAAACCGAGCATGCCGTTCAGGATGAGGTGTGCGCTGGATGGCCCCACATTGACATGGATGAGGGAAGCCACGAAAAAGGCTGCCGATAGAACACCCACATGGGCAACGCGGTCATAATCCATCTGCTTCAATCCGATCGCAGTACCTGTGATGGCGAGTGCGGCGCCTGTAATCAGCACCGGAGCATTTAAAACACCTTCTGATATATGCATATCTCTTCGGGAAAAATCATTCAGTTCAGTTATTAAAAAAAAACCACGAAAGCACGCCTTCGTGGTCGTTTATTCGAAGCTATCTCAAAAATGTCTTTTGACCCAGATTCTGAGTTGAGATGGCTTTTCTTTATTACTATACGCTTAACTTTGTTTTTGCATGAATAACGCTGCAAGATCACACCACATAAAATCACCCAGTGATTTTATTCAGACTTCAGTCTGTTAATTGAAACTATTCATATTATGCCTGGGCACGATACTCAAGCTTTTTTTATTCCAGCGTTTCTGCATTGACGATGCTGGGGATTGCTCTGGGGGGCTCGTTTTCCAAAAAGGGTAGAACTTCAGATTGCTGCCACAGGGGATATCCCGATAAAATACCCGCCACATTGCAGGCTGCCAGTATGGCCATACCCTCTCTTGTCCAGCGTGTTGCAGAGGCGATATGGGGTACCACAACCACATTGTCCAGGTCTGCCAAGCCCGGTTTCATGGCTGGTTCATCTTCAAAAACATCCAGACCGGCCCGGAAATCAGGATTGGCCCTGCAATGGTCAACCAGTGCTGACTCGTCGATAACGGGTCCCCGGCTGGTGTTGATGAGAATGGCGTCTGCTTTCATCGTTGATAGACGGTCCGCGTTGAAGAGATGTCGGGTTGAATCGTCAAGAATGGTATGAATGCTGATACAATCGGCTTCCTCTAAAAGATCCTCGATGTTTTGAACCCGTTTACAGGTCACACCTGACTGCCCCTGGGATTCCAAAAAACGGCTGTAATCGGCAATAAATGTTTCCAGGGTCTGGTTGGCATGCAGATCGTAGTAAATAACGTTCATTTTGTGCCCTTCCACCATCATGCGGGCATATGCCTCACCGATCCTTCCGGCTCCGACTATTCCCACGGTCTTTCGCCAGAGCAGGTGGCCGGTAAAAAGATCCGGCAGCCAACCCTTGTATTTGCCGGCACGCATAAACCGCTCGGCTTCTCCGGTCCTGCGGGCGGCTGCAAAGGTCAGGGCCACCGCCATTTCGGCCGTGGTCTCGGTGAGAACACCAGGGGTATTGCCAACGGGTATTTTGTGCCGGGTTGCTGCTGCCACATCGATGTTGTTGAAGCCCACGGCATAATTGCTGTAAGCTGTTCCACCGGCTTTTTTTAATGCGTTGAATAGTGCTTCTCCCCAGGACTCCGTGAGCTGGCCGATAGCACCATCACAGCGATTTCCGATAGATGCCAATATATCTTGGGTAGTAAGGACTTCATCTGAGGCACAAATCTCAATACGGCAGTCGGCTTCTGCCAGAATTTCCAACCATCGTTGACCCGGCAACTCCTTGGTGACAATAATTCTTTTGGCACCCTCAGAATTATGGGTTCGCCATTTTTTTGGTTTCATTATTCGGTCTCCTCTATACTATCATGAAATAGTTTTATTTCATGATAACGAAAGCAATCGACAATGTGGTCATTGACCATGCCGATGGCCTGCATCAAGGCGTAGCAGATGGTGGGTCCGACAAATTTAAATCCCCGCCGCCGCATATCCTTGTTCATGGTAAAAGATTCAGGGCTCGTGGCAGGGATCTGGTCCAGTCGCTTCCAGTGGTTTTGAATGGGACGGTGGCCCACAAACTGCCAGATATAGCGGTCGAAACTGCCAAATTCAGACTGGATCTCCAGAAAGCGGTTTGCATTGGTGACAAAGGCTCTGACCTTGAGCTTATTGCGTATAATTCCCGGGTTCTGCAACAGTGCCTGGATTTTGGGTTCATCGTAGCAGGCCACCCGGTTTGGATCAAATCCGTCAAAGGCCAGATCATAGGCTATCCGTTTATTTAGAACCGTTGACCAGCTCAGACCTGCCTGGGCCCCCTCCAGGCAGAGAAATTCGAACAGCTTCTGGTCATCATGCAGCGGTATGCCCCATTCCCGGTCGTGATATGCGATCATAAGGGGATCTATACCGGTCCAGGCACATCGTGAGAGTGGTTTCATATGACTGTGTTTCCTTTCTTAAACCTGAACTGAATTATTTTCTCCGCAGAGATCGGTGCAGATTAAGATAATAAGCGCTCTGTTCAGGTTTAAACCGCTATATAATTGACATACGACCCAACGCTTCATATTATTCCAGAACGTTGCTTTAGCTTGGAAATTTCACAAACCTGATCGGTTCTGGCGCAAAGCATTTCCGCTTGACGCCCTATCAATTTACTGCCAGGGCTGAAAAATATTGAAAATTTCTCGTCAAGTTTCATAATATATTCGAGTTAGGTATTTATAACCGCAATAAGCCAATTGATAAACAATTTTTTCCCGGGGGAAAATGAATATGACGCTTTTTCAAAGGATTATTCACAACAAGATCGTGATGGCACTGAGCGCCATGCTGATACTTTACACACTGGTGGGATTTTTTTTGGCGCCTTATCTGGTGAGCCGTTATGCACCTGAAATGGTGGCGGAAAAACTGCAACGGGAACTTCGCTTGGGAGCGGTGAAGATGAACCCGTTTATATTCAGTTTTCAAGCAGACGATGTAGGGTTGTATGAATTGGACGGTACGCTTATTGCCGATTTCAGGCAATGCTTCATGGATTTTGAATTGAGCAGTCTTTTCCGGTGGGCCCTGGTGTTCAAAGCCATCCGTTTGGATGAACCCAAAGCCAATATCATCATCGATGGGGAGGGCGTTTTGAACCTTGCCCGTATGGGACCTGAAAAACAGGAAGCAGACACGTCAGACAATGCCATGGCACAGGAAACAGAGGAAACCGCACCCTTCAGGTTGGTTCTGAAGCACATTCAGGTTACCGAAGGTGAAGTTGTTTATACGGATCAGCGCCAGTCTGTGCCGGCCACAATCGCCATTCGTCCCCTCAACCTCGAGTTGCATGACATCTCCACGCTTCCGGATAGGGAAGGACCCTACAGTCTGGTCGCAACCACCCCGGAGAATGAGTCGTTTCAATGGACAGGCGAGATTACCTTGCATCCCTTTAGATCTCGCGGTCGCCTGGGCTTCAACAATATCAATCTGTCTTCGGTATGGCAGTTTTTCCATGATAGCATGGCCATCGACAATCCGGGAGGACGTTTCGATTTCAATACGGCATATGAGATCGACCTCGGGCCGACCAGACCGATCATACGTCTCAACAAGCTCGAATTCAGTCTTGCGGACTTGGCCATGCAATTTCCTGGCGATGCATCGCCTTTGCTGGAATTGTCCCGGCTAGACATTAAAGCCCCGCTTGTGGATGTGACCAATCAAACAGTGGATGTCCAAAAGATTCTGTTCCAAGGCGGTAAGACCGCGGTTGATTTCGATGGAAACGGTCGGCTCAACTGGAGTAGATTTGCGGCCGATTCCAAAGCGGACGATGCAGGGTCTGCACTAGAAACATCGGGGCAGGGCAATGGCGTGCTTCAGGAACAACCAGAACCACCCTGGGAAATCAAGCTGTCGGATGTGGAATTGCGGGATATCCAGTTTCAGTATCAGGATCAAAGCCGGATACCCATGCTGCGGGCTGGTGTTACGGATATAGACGGAGCCTTTCAGCTGGCTCTGGTGTCAGGTCAGGCTGGAACGGACCTGCAGGTCACGGAGGTGTCCATTGATTTAAACGAGATCCAAATTGGAAATCCGGATTCGCCTGACCCTGAAATAAGCCTGGAAAAATGGCTCCTAAAGGGGGGACGTTATGACCTCGGCCGCAATGCCCTGGAGATCGAAAGCATTTCTCTTCAGAACGGCAGCATTGATGTCCGCCGTGAAAAAGACGGCCAACTGAACCTGGCTGATCTGTTTGTACCGAAGAATACCAAAACTGAAAAGGCACAGGAGCCAACCGGGGATGCCGGGGGTTCAATGTTTCAATATTTAATCAGGGCTGTGGCGCTTGAAAAATTCGGCGTCGTATTCAGCGACCAGACAGTAGAGCAGGAAGGCGAGATCGTTCATCTGGACAATCTGCATGTAACGGCTTCCAACATTGACGGTAAATCCCAGATGCCTGTGGCGCTTTCTTTTGATATCCGGGAAGGGGGACGCGTTGAAACCCAGGGTCAGTTTGATCCGGTAGAACCGTCCTTAAAAACCGACATTGATATTTCCACCCTTGCCCTGTCTCCCTTTGAAGGCTACCTCAGGTCACAGGCATCCTTAAACGTGGCCTCAGGAACGCTTTCCACCCGGGGGAAGTTTGTATACCGGGCAAAAGAAATACAGCCCAAGATTCAGTTTAAAGGTGGTTTTGATGTGGCCGATCTTAATATTCTGGAACCGGATTCAAAGGAGACCTTGGTGGGGTGGAAGCACTTCATGACCTCAGACCTCATTTTCCAACTGCAGCCGGACCGTCTGGAAATAAATGAGCTGGAACTCTCCGGTATGGACGGGCAGTTCATTATATTTGAGGATGGGACTCTCAATCTTGCTCATGCTTTCAAACGCGAGGAAATGGAACCGTCAAAGAAAGACATTGAAGACGACCCCAAAAGTGAACGATCAGCATTTCCGGTCTATATTCAAAAACTGCAGGTTGAGGACGGTGGGTTGCTTTTTGCCGACTTAAGCCTGCCCTCCAAATTCACTGTAAAAATACATCAACTGGCTGGTTCCATCATTGGCATGTCGTCGGAACCGGGGGCGCGTGCCAGGATCAAACTGGATGGTCGTGTCGATGACTACGGTATGTCGAAGATCAAAGGCGATATCAACATTTTTGATCCCATCGCCTACCTAGACATGTCGGTCCTTTTTCGGAATCTGGAAATGAACCGTTTGACACCATATTCTGGAAAATTTGTGGGACGACGGATCGATTCCGGAAAGTTATCCCTGGATTTAAAATATTTTATAGAGAGTGGCAAACTCAAGGGCGACAATCAAGTCATTGTGGAACGCATCCAACTGGGAGAGCAGATCGACAGCCCGGGCGCGGTCTCCTTGCCACTGAACCTGGCGGTTGCCATTCTGCAGGATGCCAACGGTGTCATCGATGTCGCACTGCCCGTGAGCGGTGATCTGGCAGACCCTAAATTCAGTTATGGTCAGCTGGTCTGGAAAGCGTTTACAAACCTGATTGTAAAGATTGCGGCTTCACCCTTTCGGGCTCTGGGCGCACTGATGGGAGTGGATGCCGAGAAACTCGATGTCATTGGTTTCGAAAATGGATCTGCTGAATTGATGCCCCCGGAGGTGGAAAAGCTGGCCAATCTGGCCAAGGCACTTGAAAAGCGCCCAAATCTGAAACTTCTGGTTCAGGGACGATACAGCGCGAAGAAGGACGGTAAGGTGTTGAAAGCGTTACAGCTGAAAAGAGTTATTGCTGAGCGGCAGGGGCAAACACCGTCGCCCGGTGAAAAACCCAGTGCTCTGGATTTCGGGAATCCCGATATTCAGTCAGTGTTGGAGGCTGTTTTTACGGAACGATACGGCAAGAAAACATTGGATGAAACCAAAGCTAAAGCTGAACAAGCGTCGGCTGAGGACCAGGAGAAGACCGAGACGTCCAACCAGGAGGCCAAGATACAGGACCCTGCAGCTCTTTGGAAAACACTTTACCACCGAATGGTCGCTGACGAGCCCCTGGAAGAATTCGCCCTGATACAACTGGGTGAATCAAGGACCCAGGTAATCGTCCGGGAACTGCTTGAAGTCATGGGGGTCTCTGAAGACAGGGTTGCCGTTAAAAAACCAAAAGCCCTGGATCCCGGAAAGAGACCTCGGGCAAAACTAAAATTGGAGGTCCTGGAGGCAAAACAGGAGAAAAGCGCCTCGCCCTAACCCGAGGATTACAAAAATTGGGATATAGATTATGTCATATGAAATTATAAAGGAACGTCCCCAATATTTTCTCATGTATTTTGAGGCGTTGAAATGAGATCTCAACACAGGATTTGGGCCAAAAAATATTTTTAAGATAGCTTTTAGAAAGGATAAACATCATGTTACCGGAAAAGGCTGGAAAATACGATTTTGAAGTGGGGATGTACAGACCACCGAGTGAAGGGGGAAGTTTCTCTCTGCTGTTGCGTTTTACACGGAACTGCCCGTGGAACAAGTGCACGTTTTGCGGCATGTACAAACATGAGAAATTCTCCCTTAGAACTGTTGAGGAAATTAAGGGCGATATCGATGCCATCGCCGGATTGATCAATGATATGCAGTCTCTTTCACGGGAGCTCGGTCATGACGGGCAGATCGATAGAGATACGATCATCGCCATGATCGAAAAAGAACCGCAGCTCAACACCAGCCAGGGATTTGGTATGGTTCTGAACTGGCTGTCCTCCGGGGGCAAAACCGTCTTTTTGCAGGACGGTAACAGTTTGATGATGGCCAGTGACAAACTGGTTGATGTACTCACTTATCTTCGCAGCACTTTCCCATCTTTGGAGCGGTGCACCACCTATGCCCGCGCAAAGACCTTGGCGAGAAAACCCCAGGAGGAATTGACCGCTATCCGGAAAGCCGGTCTGGATCGGCTGCATGTGGGTTTGGAAACCGGGGACGATGTCTTGTTGAAAAAAATAAAAAAAGGGGTCACAGGTGAGGAACATATCAAAGGGGGGAAAAAGGCCATCAAAGCCGGTTTCCAGTTGTCTGAGTACTGGATGCCCGGTCTGGGTGGTAAGGAAGACTGGGAAAACCATGCCCGGAACACGGCACGGGTATTGAACGGCATCGACCCGCATTATATTCGTTCCCGGCCGTTTTCGCCATGGCCCGGTACACCGATCCATGATGCCTGCGAACAGGGGACCCTGACCCTCCTGTCCCCCAGAGAGACCTTGATTGAGCTGAAACTTCTCGTCGAAACCCTGGATGTCACATCCAAGGTTTGCTTTGATCACGCCGGAAATAGCTGGACCAATCGAAATGGTCAGTTGTTGTTTACCCATAGTTACGAAGGATACAAATTCCCCGAAGAAAAAGCCCGTGTTTTGGACCTGATAGCAGAGGGGGTCGAAGCCCAGGAAGGGAGATGAACCCGGGAATTGCTGTATCCATTGCCGCTATTGGAATTTTCTGCCTGACCCTGGGGCTCAGTTATCCTTTGTTGGCCCTGATTCTTGACAGCATGGGTATCAGTACCGGTCTGATCGGTCTAAATGCAGCCATGACACCCCTGGGCATTATCGTCTCCTCGCCCTTTATGCCATCACTGGCAAGACGTTTTGGTGCCTGGCGTTTGTGTGTTACCAGTTTGTGCCTGGCAGCTGTTATACTATCTCTGCTGGCTGTTTTCAGAGATGTAACAATCTGGTTTCTATTGCGGTTTCTACTGGGTGTTGTCAACACCGGCATTTTTATTACCAGCGAAACCTGGATCAATCAGCTGGCACCGCCCCGGATACGGGGACGGATCATCGGTCTTTACACCACCGTCGCTGCTGCCGGATTTGCCCTGGGGCCATTGGCCATCGCCATTATCGGTTCCCAGGGCTGGTTGCCATTTCTGGTGGGTGTGGTGGGGATACTTCTGGCCTTGCCGCTAGTTGCATCTGCCAGAGCCCATCTGCCGGATTTCAACGGCTCGGAAAAGACCTCCACGTTCTCATTTTTTCTGATGGCCCCCCTGCTTTTACTGGCAGTTGGATTTGCCGCCCTTTTTGACCAGGTAATGATATCGCTGTTGCCGATTTACAGTCTTCGGCACGGTCTGGCCGAATCAACTGCATCCTATTTGCTTATGGTACTCATAGTTGGCAATGTCTTACTTCAAATCCCCATCGGCTGGCTGGCTGATCGCATTTCCCGAAAAAATCTTTTGTGCTATCTCGCCTTTGGAACCGTTGCAGGATGCATATTTCTCGTCCTATTGATCGAAGGATCCATATTGATATGGCCCATGCTGTTTGTCTGGGGCGCGGTTGCCTTTGGAACCTATACCGTTGCCATGGTTGAGCTCGGAGATCGTTTCTCCGGTACACTTCTGCTGGCCGGAAATTCCGCATTTGGTATCATGTGGGGAATCGGCGGCATCATTGGCCCTTCATTGGCCGGGACTGCCATGGATCTGTTGGGACCGGAAGGACTTCCAATCACAGTGGGAATTCTATTCGGTATGCTCGGTGTGTTCTCCGTCTTGATGCCTTTGGATCAAAGAAAGTCTAAGTATTGATTGCCGGCAGATAGATGCTGAAAACAGATCCTTTTTCATCCTCACTGGACACTGTCATGATGCCGCTGTGTTTTTTAATAATGCCGAATGCAGACGCCATACCAAGGCCCTTGTCGGGCGTGTTGAACGGCTCGAGAGACTGGCCCACGTCATTCTCATCCATTACGGCGGTACGATTGGTTATACGAACCAGAACATAATCACCGGGATCTCTTCTGTAGGGTTCCACAAACTGGGGTGACAGGGTGATGTTTCTGGATTCTACCTCAAGCTTCCGGGTATCGGGTACCAGTTGTGCCGCGTGTCGGCAGATGTTCAAAAGCGCACGGCCGATCATGGCCCGGTCTGAATTTACATGCCATAGATTATCATGGTACTGTATCGTCAGTTCCACCGCAGGCATCTTCAGTCGAAATTCCTCCAGTGTATAGGCTGTGATTTCATTCAGGTCGGTTTCAAAGTAGTTGTAGACGCCCTTTCCGGCAAAGAGCAACAGTTTGCTGGAAATATGCTTGATGTCCTTGATCTGTTGTTGGGCCGTTTTCAGGTTCTGATAGTCCTGAAAAGCTGACGAATCACCGTGGTAATCGGTCCCGAGGCTCTCGATGGTTGCCGCGATATTTTTTTCGATGCCGAGAATCTTCTGATTAAGGTCATGGGCAATTCCCTCTGCCAGGTTTCCTATGGCCTCGAAATGATGTATTTTCTGGAGTTGATTTTCGAGGCGGATTTTTTCGGATGTCAAGCGTTGACGTTCTTCTTCAACTTCCATTTCGGTGGTGACAATGGTCAGACAGCCAAAAGACAAAGATGTATCATCTTCGGGATAAGTCAAAATCGTGGCTTGATCTTTCAGCCAGATCGTTTTTTCAGGCGAAAGCCTGAGCTTGTACACGGCTTCGATTAGACCTTTTTTTTCGCTTTTCTCCCGGAGCAATCCTCTGTGCGCGTCCAGTTCCTTGCGGCTGGTAATTTCTGTGGCTTCGAGGGGATCGACAACACTGGATTTATATATCCGGCGGTCCACTATGGCGGAACGAAGAATATCAGCGATATTGGCGGGGCCACAACCGAGAAGCGTCAGGAACTTCCGACTTACGAATTCATACCAGATATTTTTTTCATTTCCCTGCCAGGCAGAAATATAGGGAATGGCCGGCGAGCCCGCCTGGTCAAAGACATAATAAACAGGGATGATCTTTTTAAGTCTCGCTTTGAGTTTCGGACTGAAATCGCCGTTTAGGATCCTGCCGTAGTAAGGGGTCTTGTTGTTGGAATCTGGAGACATATCAAAATCCTCGCATCAAAGTCAGGGTGAACTGCAGCAGCGAGCACATCTAAATTAGTCAGCATTCCTTAGGGTCGATGCCTAGCACTGCCGCACGGCAGAACATTCTTACCGCTTGCCAAAAGGTTCTTCAGTGGTGAGGCGTGTTTCCAACGGGTCCATGTATGGAATTAATTTCTGCTAACTAATATAGCCCGGTTTTCTTGTCAATAAAACAATCCTTGTGGGAAAATGTGTCTGCTTTTTTAAACCTTTTTAAAGCTTGATCCGTAAACAGACAGGGATGGATCTGCGATATCCGGGTCGTTGTAATTTCGAAATTCTCCGCTCATGCCATGGGGAGCGTGTAATGCCAGCCAGGCAATGGAGCGGGCTGGAATTTCCGGAGGTTCCAATTGGTCCTTTGCTTTCAGGTCCACATAGTAGGCATACTGAATTGCGTCCATGGTTTTTGAGCCTTCATGACGGATTTGGGCTTGCATGGGCGTGTCCACCACACCGGGTCTTACAGAAATTGCCGTTACCTGGGGCTCTTCTTCAGCCAGGACGCGGTTGAAATGGGTCAATGCGGCCTTGGAAGCACAGTAGGCGCTGGCAGACGCTATCGGAGTATGGGCAGCACCGCTGCTGATGTTGACGATGCGGCCCTGTGTGTTTCTCAGAGACGGCAGTGCAAACCGGGTCAGGTAAAAGGGGCCCAAGAGATTTACCTCGAGAGCATACCGCCATTGGTCGATATCCGCATGGGCGACGTCGGCCAGGGGTGAAATCACACCGGCATTGTTTACCAGGGCATCAATTTTTTTATACTGCTTTAAGACTGTATCCACAATATGTTGACAGGCAATCGGGTTGGATACATCTGCCGGGATGACCAGGGCTGTGCCGCCCAGCTGCTCAACATGGTGAGCAACGTCGCCGAGGCTACCCCTGGATCGGGCCACCAGAACAACAACGGTTGAATCCTTGCCCATCCAGCAGGCGGTGGCAGCGCCCAATCCTCCTGAAGCTCCGGTAACGATGGCTATTTTTCGTTGATCCATTTCTAATACCCCATTTTGCATTTTTATTCTCTTTATGCATTGAATTCTTAGAATTTGAAACAATTAAATTAGCTTAAAGTGTTTCACGATTTTATTTGTAAAAGATTTGTCATCATTATGACCAAACTTGCAACGCTTCCCTATTTGTTTTACAATTGTTTAATGATTTTAGTCTGATTGAACCGCAACAGCGAGCATATTCCCCGTAGCATTCTGGGGGGTTAGCGAGCGCATCTAAATTAGGCAGAATCCCTTACGGTCGATACGGAGCACTGCCGAACGGTAAAACATTCCTCGTAGCTTTCTGGGAGGTTCTTCAAATCAAAATTTCTTCCACTGCCCGTTATCCACGCCTGGGTGAAGGCGCATTTCAGGGTAATTCGTTTATGTAGGGAAGTGTACCATAAAGGAAAACAGATGACATATCCAATGATCATTCAGGGCGGCATGGGAGCCGGTGTATCGAACTGGCAATTGGCACAGGCTGTTTCTCAGACCGGGCAACTGGGAGTGATCTCCGGCACGGCACTCGATACGATTGTTTCCCGCAGACTCCAGCTTGGAGATCCCGGAGGCCACATGCGACGGGCAATGGGGCATTTTCCGGATGCCGGCATGGCGGACAGAATCCTGGATAGATACTACAGGTCTGCCAACGGTTCTGGACAACGACCATTCAGGACCCCCCCCATGATTTCCCTTGATACGGATCAGCACACCCAGGAATTGACGGTCCTGGCGAATTTTGCAGAAGTGTTTCTTGCCAAGGAAGGGCATGAAAACCCTGTGGGCACAAACCTCTTGGAGAAAGTTCAGCTGCCGAACCTTTACGCCTTATATGGAGCCATGCTGGCAGGCGTCGACTACGTTATCATGGGAGCGGGCATACCACGGGAGATTCCCGGTGCCCTGGATCTTTTGGCAGATCACCGGGAGGTGTCACTCAAGATAGCGGTGGGTGCTCTCAATGGCAACCGGTTTTACTCAAGCTTCGATCCAAAGGTGTTTATGCAGAAAAAGCTGCCCCCACTGCAACGGCCCAGATTTCTATCGATTGTATCTTCGGTTTTGCTGGCGACCATGATGGCTAAAAAGGCCAACGGCAGGGTGGATGGATTTGTGGTGGAGTTGCCTGAAGCCGGTGGGCACAATGCACCTCCCAGGGGAAAACTCGTACTGAATGACCTGGGCGAACCGGTTTATGGTGATCGGGATGCCATCAAACTCGAAAAAATAAAGGCCCTTGGTCTTCCGTTTTGGCTTGCCGGCTGCTGGGGAACGCCGGAAAAGTTGCAGGAAGCCATTTCCCTGGGTGCCGAAGGCATACAAATTGGTACGGCGCTGGCTTTTTCAGAAGAATCCGGTTTTACAAAGGCCATTAAAACGTTGACCATTGAAAACATCCGCAAAGGAACGGCCTCCGTATTTACCGATCCTTCTGCGTCACCCACGGGATTTCCTTTTAAGGTGCTTTCCCTGGAGGGATCGCTGTCTGATAATGATGTATACCAGGAAAGGCCAAGAAGGTGCGATCTCGGATACCTGAGACATCTCTATGAAAAGCCTGACGGCAAGGTCGGCTACCGTTGCCCGGCAGAACCGGAATCTGTTTTTGTTGCAAAAGGCGGCAATGCCGATGACATAAAGGGCAAGAAATGTCTCTGCAATGCGCTCATGTCGAACATTGGTCTGGGGCAGATGCGAAAGAGTGGTTATTGCGAAGAAAGCCTGGTCACTTCCGGTGACGGCATCATGACCATCAATCGTTTTTTGAAGGACGGCGCTTCCTACAAAGCTGAAGATGTGATCAACTGGCTCCTGGAGGGAGCAGTATAAAGCGCTGGGTTTGTTGCGTTCATTGCGTTCGTTGGGATTATTGTGGTGTAAAAGTTAATCCCCGACATCTCCTACCTCTGGTGGAGAATCAGTCCACCTATCCTGCTGGCACTAGCATTCCCACGAAAAAGTAATCCCATGCATGGCATTGACAATTGGGTCATGCAATTGTAGATTTCCTAAAATTCAATCGCCCCATTCTTTTCAGCCCTGGCGTCCAGACATATCATGGTGTCGGGTCATATGTCGGCAAAGCGTTCCATATGGGCAAAAATTTATCTGTCCCGAAAAAATCATGACCGCATGGGAGGTAGCATGCCGATTCGTATTGAAACAAAAGACAGCATATTCACGGTGATCATCGATAGACCCGCAGCGAAAAATGCTGTGGATGGCCCCACAGCATCAGCACTGGCGGATGCTTTCAAAGCGTTTGATAAGGACGATGCATTTTCAGTGGCTGTATTGTGCGGCGCTGGGGATACATTTTGTGCGGGCGCCGATCTGAAGGCGGTGGCCAGCCAGGACAGTCGGCGGCTGAATCGTCTTGCTTCCGATGGAGACGGACCCATGGGGCCCAGCCGAATGGTCCTGAAAAAACCTGTCATTGCAGCTATTGCGGGTCATGCGGTGGCTGGCGGGCTTGAACTCGCTTTGTGGTGCGATATGCGTGTTATGGAGGAGACGGCCGTTTTGGGTGTGTTCTGCCGACGATTTGGCGTGCCGTTGATCGATGGCGGTACCATACGATTGCCTCGCTTGATCGGTATGAGTCATGCCCTGGATCTTGTTCTCACCGGACGTCCAGTGGAAGCAGATGAAGCCAAAGCCATGGGCTTGGTCAATCGGATCGTACCCCGGGGCGAGGCACGCTCTGCTGCCGAGAAACTGGCCAGACAAATTTCCGAGTTTCCGCAGGCTTGTATGTGCAGTGATCGTTTGAGTGTCTACGAGCAGTGGGGGATGACCCTTCAAGAGGCTCTTCAAAATGAATTCAAGCACGGGATGGGTACGATCCAGCAAGGTGAAAGCGTGAAAGGCGCTGCCAGGTTTTCCAAAGGTGAGGGGAGGCATGGGTTTTTTTAGGGTTTGAGGGTTGGAGGGTGATACAGGGGTTGGAGGATAGAGCAGGGTCCAAGGGTCCGAGGGTGATACAAGGGTTTGAGGGTAGCTGACAGCGGTGAGCGATCTGCACCTAACAGCTTATAGTCTAAACGGCTAAAAGACTATGAATTGTTCGAGGAAAAAGCGTTCCTTGCGGTTGTTGCGGTTTTTGGGTTCATCGGGTTGATGAAACGCAATCTGTCCTGGAAAGGAGGTCTTCTATGAAATGTCCATCGCATACCACGTTTTTAAGATTGACCTCTGCCTGTGCTCTGGCTTCTGACGACAGGGAATATTTCCGCCCAGGAAAACAATCCTACGGTTTTCATCCATGCCAATCTGATACCCATGACCAGCGAAATTGTGCTGGCCGATCAAACCGTGGTGGTTCATGGGAAAGAGATCGTGGCCGTTGGTCCAGATAATCATGCAGCCGTGCCACAGGATGCAAGGGTGATCGACTGCAGCAACGCCTACCTGATGCCGGGTCTGGCCGACATGCACATGCATCTGCATTACAACTGGATGAGCGATGTCTGGCCGGTGTCCCCTTTGAAGCTCTATCTTGCCAATGGTGTCACGACGATTCGCTGTTTCGGACCGATAGGAAAATCCGGCCGGTATGGTCTTGCATGGCGGAAAGAAATTGACGCAGGGCATCTTGCCGGACCCAGTATTTTGACTTGTGGCCCCCAGTTGCGGGGTCATTTCAAAAAGAACCCGGAAAATATCGTCATCCGTCAAAAATACCAGGGGTTTGACTTCATTAAGATCTATTCCTATGTGACCAGGGATGAGTACCATACAATCGTGTCAACGGCCAAAAAACTCAATTTTTATACTGCCGGCCACATTCCGTTTCAGGTGGGTCTGGACGGTGTCCTGGCTGAAGGCATGGATGAAATTGCCCATATCGAAGAGTTGTTGTGGGAGTTCTCAGATTTCGATCGCCAGCGCTATTTCGAAAGTGAAGGGGAGTGGATGACCTATGTTATCCAGCAAACCTTCCATCAACTTGGACCCTATCTCGAACTCGGCCCGCTGGATAGAGACCGGAGACTCGATGACATGGTCGCACCGCTAGTGAGCAAGCTTAAAGGCAGAGACATTCCTGTCTGTACCACCCTGGTGGTGGATGATATTATCGTGCAGAAGCTGTTCGAGCCGGATCTTTTCTTGGGAAAGCCGGAAATTCGATATATGCCCAATGGCTACCGGGAACAAGTTTTAGCCGGAAAGGAGAAACACCAGCGGCAGTTCAAGGGCGGTGAGGTGTTTGCACCTTTCAAATACGCGTTGGATAAAAAGTTGTTGACCAATTTCAAAAAGATCGGTTTGCCTTTGCTGCTGTCCACGGATGCCGGAACCGGCGGTATGGGCATTGTACCGGGTTTTTCGCTCCATGACGAGCTTGAAATCCTGGTGGAAAACGGTTTTACCCCCTATGAAGCCATTGCCGCGGGTACCACTGTTGCTTCCAAGGTTGTTGCGAGAATGAACGGACAGGATACTTTTGGGGCCATCCAACCCGGCAAAAGAGCGGATCTAATACTGCTCAAACAAAATCCTCTGGAAGATATAGCCAATACCCGCAAGATAAGTGGTGTCATGGCTGCCGGCAGGTGGTATGATGAGGAAACATTGGCCGGGTTTCTCGAAAAGCACTAAGCAATAAGCTCATAAAGGGAAAGGAAAAGCATTGGCCGATTTAATAGCACCGATACATTACAGAGAACTGGCAGACAAAGATCCCGAAACTGTCTGTCGGCGCGTGGGATGTTGTTACGACAAGGATAAACAGTGCTACGAACTCGAAGTCTGGGGAGATGTCTATAACATTTATCCTCATGAACATCGAATTGCGTGCCAGGGCAGAAATTCTCAAACCCTTCATGAGTATTTATCCATCTTCATTGTCCACTATCTCCTGACTACCGTGGAAGCGGCTATCGAGGATGAATGGATTTCCGAAAAGGATATTCCCGGGGGACCCACCTTTTTTCGCGGTCCGCATGCCATCCCAACCGATCTGATAACCCGGACCTACCAGAACGATATTGCGGTCTTTGACCGGCGATGCATAGCACTGCACGGAGAAGCTGTCGAAATGGGCGACACAGCCTTTCGATTTCAAATCACAGAGCGACTGCCGGTGGTGGTGCTGTACTGGCAGGGTGATGATGACTTTCCCCCAGAGGCCCGCATGCTGTTTGATCGATCCATTTGCAAGTTTCTTGCCCTGGATGTTGTGTTTGCCCTGGCAGTGGAAATATGTGCACGGATGGTGAGAAGGGTCTGAGGGTGATACAAGGGTTCGAGGGTCCGAGTGCGATACAAGGGTTGGAGGGTAGCTGACGGCAAATAGCAGATGGCAGCATCCCAGCCTCCAGGCATCCTAGCGTCCCAGCTTACAAGGGTCCGAGGGTTCGAGGGTGATACAAGGGTTGGAGGGTAGCTGAGGGCAAATAGCAGATAGCAGCCTCCCAGCATCCTAGCGTCCCAGCTTACAAGGGTCCGAGGGTCCGAGGGCGATACAAGGGTTGGAGGGTAGCTGAGGGCAAATAGCAGATAGCAGCCTCCCAGCCTCCTGGCGTCCCAGCTTACAAGGGTCTGAGGGGAATAGCGTTCATTGCGTTTCTTGTGTTCATTGGGTTGATCGAACGGAAACTTGTTGAAGGCTCAGTGCAGACGACCTTAAACAACACAACAAACCCAAAGAACACAATGAACAAACTAACTGAAACAGGAGGTACCCCATGCACGATCAAATCAATCAACAATGGCGTCTGGCGTCCCGACCCCAGGGACTCATAAAGGAATCTGACTTTGAATGGCGTGAAGAAACCATGCCTGTTCCAGGAGATGGAGAGCTTCTGGTACGGATTATCTATCTGTCTCTGGACCCGGCTGTTCGGGGGTGGGTTAACGATGTCAAGTCTTACATGCCGCCAGTAGCCCTGGGGGAGGTGATGAGGGGTATTGCACTCGGGGTTGTGGAGCAGTCCAAGCATCCCAAATTCAAGGTCGGGGATCTGGTTCAGGGTTTGCTGGGGTGGCAGACCTATGCGCTTTCGGATGGCACCGGACTGGCACGTCTGCCAAAAGACGCGGTTCCAGATCTGACCGCCTACCTGGGACTGTTGAGCATGGTGGGACCGACAGCTTATTTCGGGCTTCTGGATGTCGGCAAGCCCGGGGCCGGAGATACCCTGGTGGTGTCGGCAGCTGCCGGGGCGGTGGGGTCCATCGTCGGACAGATTGGAAAAATAAAGGGCTGCCGCGTGGTGGGCATTGCAGGTTCCGACGAAAAGTGCCGCTGGATTACGGAAACGCTTGGTTTCGATGCCGCCGTCAACTATAAAACAGAGGATGTCAGGGGACAATTAAAGACGCATTGCCCCCAAGGCATCGATATTTTTTTCGACAATGTCGGTGGCGCCATACTGGACACTGTCCTGACCCTGATCAATGTCAAGGCACGTATCGTTATTTGCGGTCTGATTTCCATGTACAATGCTCAAAAACCCGTACCGGGACCTTTCCATTTCAGCAGTATTCTTACCCAGCGTGTGCGGGTTCAGGGTTTTGTCTTTGGTGATTACCTGGATCGAATTCAGGAAGCCGTTGCAGACCTGGGGAAATGGCTTGTTCAGGGAAAAATTCAATACCGGGTCCATGTGGTGGAGGGGCTGGAGAAGGCTCCCCAGGCCATCAACATGCTGTTTGACGGCTCCAACAAGGGCAAGCTTATGGTGAAGGTGTCTGAGCCGGATGGTTTATGAAATTTCGTCAAGTTTCATGAGCCTAAGTTGAGCGATTGTCGAGGTTGCCGTAGCTACAAGGAAAATGCTGTTCCGCTATAGTGAACTATGCGGAATGGTATTTGACGCTGTAGATATGGTAAGATCGGCAATCCCAACGGGTTTCAAATTTTAAGAAATTTAAATCCCATAATCGTAAAATTTGAATCGCTCATCTTAGGATGAAATATTCTGGCTATAGGGCCATACCCACTGCCACCTCATCCCGCTTTTCTTTACCGAAAAGCTGCTCCACCAGGGCAAGTGAAAATTCCACGGCTGTGCCGGCGCCCTGACTGGTGATACAGTTTCCATCCACCACCACACGGGATGCTGTGCGGTCTTTATTGGTGAGCTGTTCCACAAATGCCGGGTGGCAGGTGGCCTGGCGCCCTTCCAATAATCCGTGGTGTTCTAGAATTACGGCCGGGCTGGCGCAGATGGCGCCATAGAGCTGGCCTGTTTCCCGCTGGCGTTTCAGCAAGCTGACCAGGTCCGCGGAATCCCGCAGGTTTTCGGCGCCCGGAATACCGCCGGGCAGCACCACCAGGTCATATGCGTGGTTCAAACAATTTTCCAGCAGGGTGTCGGCCGTGATTACCAATCCCCGGGAAAAGGTAACCTGCCGACTTCCCGTAACCGATGCCACCGTTACCTTGGCATCGGCCCGTCTCAGCACATCGATAATGGCCACGGCCTCCAGATCCTCGGTTCCTTCTGCAACCGGTACCAGTACATTTTTATCCATGAATAGCTCCTTTCAATTTGAACGATCAAGATAAAAATCGCTCAGTTCAGAGTATGTATATATATTGTAAAATTTAAAGTCAAATTTGGTTTGATATGGACACCCAAAATTCATTTTGACTGGGCACAATATTTTGGGTAAAGTTCTATTAAGCATTTATTCTTTAATGAACGGACAATAGAAGCTATCTCAAAAAAGTTTTTAGCCCAATTTCTGTGTTGGTTCCTTGCTTCAACTCCTCGAAATACGACTGTATGTCTGCGGGTTGAAGTTCGGGCCCGCCTTGAACTTGAACCAAAACCCTTTTTTTGAGATGGTTTCTAATAAGAACCGCTAAATTTACCATCGTGAGGTATACCTATGAATTTCGGCTACACCGGTAAGATATTGCACATAGATTTAACAAATTCACGCTTTGACGTAGAAGAACAAGATGCGTCCTTTTATCGGAGTTACCTGGGCGGCAGGGGAATTGGTTATCACTACATGATGAAAATGGTGCCTTCCCGGACCGATCCCATGTCACCGGAAAATATTCTCGTGATGGCCACCGGTGTAATGACGGGATCCCCACTGGCTGCTTCTTGTCGATTTGCTGTCGTTGGGAAATCCCCACTTACTGGAACTGCAGCAGAGTCGGAATCGGCCGGTTTTTTCGGACCCGAGCTTAAAAAGGCCGGTTTTGACGCCGTTGTGTTTCGAGGACGATCCGAAACACCTGTGTATCTCTGGATAAATGACGGCCAGGTTGAAATTAAAGATGCAAGCCATATCTATCAATTGGGTGCGAAAGAAGTTGAAGATGCCATCCGGGAGGAATTGGGTAGCAGTAAAATCAGGGTGGCCCAAACCGGTCTAGCCGGCATCAACCAGGTTCTTTTTGCTAACATCACCAACAACCTGGGTCATTTTAACGGTCGCAACGGATTCGGCGCCTTAATGGGGTCCAAGAATATACGGGCGGTTGCCGTTCTGGGTTCTGACAAAATCAATTTTTTCAACCGGGATTTTCTTGACCGAAAGGCCAAGGAATATGCCACAACCTTTCGTGACAATCCCCTGGGTGAGGCACTGTATACATATGGCACCACCGCATTTGCCAAAATATTGTCTGATGCAGGGGCTTTGCCGGTCGACAATTTCCGGCGCAGCTCACTTGACGACCCCACACCCATCAGCGGCGATACCTATAACACGCTGTTGCTTCAAAAAAGAAAAGGCTGCTACAGGTGTCCGATTCAATGTAAAAGAGGCATTGTTCTGGATGATCCCAAATATGGTGTTGATTCGCGTTATGGGGGGCCTGAATACGAAACCATTGCTGCTCTGGGTACCAATCTAAACATCGTGGATCTAAAAGCCATTGCCAAGGCAAATGAAATATGCAATCGCTATTGTATGGATAGCATCAGCGCTGGCATGACGATCGCTTTGGCCTGCGAGTGTTTTCAGGAAGGTGTCATTTCAAAGGAAGATACCGGAGGATTGGAACTGCGTTTCGGTGATGCCGATCTGATGATTCAGCTCCTGGAACTGATTGCCCGACGGGAGGGGTTTGGTGATATTCTGGCAAACGGGTCTGCTCGTTTGGCAAAAAAATGGGGGGTTGAAGACCGATCTTGCAACCTCTCGGTCAAGGGCCAGGAAATATCCATGCACGACCCACGTGTAAAAGTCGGTGTGGGAATTGGTTTTGCGGTCAGCACCTACGGGGCTGATCATATGACTGCAGCACATGATCCTATGTTATGCGATGAAAACTCTTTTTCGTTTAAATCTGTCAAAGCATTGGGAATTGACAAAGCGATGTCCGCCACAGAGATTACCAGTGAAAAAATTCAGAGTTACATGCAACTGGAAAAACTGTGGCGCATGATGGATGCTCTGGGGCTGTGTGTGTTTGGATACGCACCCCGGGGTGTGATACCGCTGGATGTCATGGTTCAATCCTTAAATGCTATAACAGGATGGAATACCGATCTTGATGAGCTGTTGACAGCTGCCGAGAGAGGTTCCATGCTGGCACGTGCATTTAACAGCCGGGAAGGGTTTACCATTAAAGACGATCGGCTACCAAAGCGACTTTTCAGTCCCAAACCTGATGGCCCAGGTGCCGGCAAAAAGATATTTGAAGAAGATGCGTTTAATAAAGCCATAGCGTTGTACTACGAGATGATCGATTGTGATTCTGAAACCGGCCGACCGCGTCATGAAAAACTGATTGCCTTAGGTCTTGATTGGTTAGAAGAATTGTTGTGATGGGTAATACACAAGGGGGCAATGTGGACAAACCGAATTGGAATCCAGGCACAATTTTGGGACTTTCCGGTCAATACTGGAAAACATGCACGCTGCATACTGCCGTAAAACTGGACATATTCACAACCATCGGCGATGAAGCAATGAACGGCCAAACGATCGCGGAGAAAATCAATGCCGATATCGATGCGGTCGAGCGTCTGCTCAACGCCCTTGCGGCATTGGGGCTTCTCGAGAAAAAAGATGATTCTTTTTTTAACGTGGATGCTGCCAGCCGGTTTTTACGAAAAGATTCCAAGGCCTATCTGGGCTATATGATATTGCACCACCACCACCTGGTGGCGTCCTGGTCTAAATTAGACCAGGCAATCCTTACGGGTAAGCCGGTTCGAACCCGCTCTTCTTTCAATGACGAATCGGTTCGAGAGGCCTTTCTCATGGGGATGTTCAACAATGCCATGCTGCAGGCACCCCACCTGGTTGAGACCTTTGATTTATCGGCATGTCAAAACCTGCTGGACATGGGCGGTGGCCCTGGCACCTATGCGATTCATTTTTGCCTGCAGAATCCCCAATTGCAAGCCGTTGTCTTTGATCTGCCCACCACACAGCCCTTTGCAGAAAAAACCATCGCCCAGTTCGGGCTGAGCGATCGTATTTCTTTTGTAGCGGGCAATTATGTCACGGAAGCGATGCAGGGCCAGTACGATGTCGTCTGGATGTCGCATATTCTGCATGGCGAAGGACCCCTGGATTGCCAGAACATGATCCAAAAGGCCGCAACAATGCTGACATCCGGCGGTATGTTGCTGCTGCATGATTTTATCCTGGACGACACCAGAGACGGTCCCTTGTTTCCGACCCTTTTTTCCATGAACATGCTTCTGGGAACTCCCGAAGGAAGAAGCTATACGGAACAGGAGTTGGTGGATATGATGGAACAGGCCGGATTGAGCGACATCCAGCGGGCGCCATATTGTGGTCCCACCGAATCAGGGGTACTGTCCGGTAAAAAATCAACCTAAAAGGAGCGATTGCCGATCTTACCGCATCTACGGCGTCAGATGCCATACCGCATAGTTGACTATTTGGTCTTCACTCTTCAAGCTACGCTCCAACAAGAGCGGAACGGCATCTTCCTTGTAGCTACGGCAAGCTCGACAATCGCTTAGGTTAATCTCAACAACAGGAGGAACAGATGGATCCAGTGAAAGTAAAAATTGAAAACATCCTGTATGCAACCGATCTTTCCGAAAGTGCTCATCATGCTTTTTCATATGCCGTTAGCCTGGCAAACCAGTACGGTGCCAGGTTAACACTTTTAAATGTTATACCGGAAATACCAGCCATCGTAGAAAGCAGCAAGGCTATCGGCTATATCGGGGAAAACAGATGGAAGACGCTGGAGGAGAGTAATTTTAAGGCAGCCAAGGACGCGCTCATCGGCAAAAGAAAGGATCATCTTTTGATGAGGGAAATCCTCGATCAATTCCGTGAAAAAGCCCGATCAGATTACAGCCGCAGTGAGGAGATGGTGGATGACATTGTGGTCAAAAAAGGGAATCCAGTGGAAGTGATTCTGGAGGTTGCCAAGGAGAAAAACTGCGATCTGATTGTCATGGGGACCCATGGCAGGGGAGTCCTGGCGGATGTCGTTATGGGAAGCACCGCCAGGCGGGTTATCCGCCGTTCGCCCACACCGGTGCTTGTGGTAAGGCTCCCGAGTGATCTGTAGAAGTATATCCCTCTATATAAAAAGATGTGTTATCACAAACAAACGAAAATACGAAGACACGGTAAAACACATTTCGTGTTTTCAAGTTTTCGTGTTTTCGTGATTTCTTTTTAAAACCACCTCGCCAGTAAAACCATATAGACCTAACCATTCCACAAATGTTCCTGTTACATCTTGTTACAAACTGTTACCCCGGAGAAAAGCATTTATTCAAAAATATGCTTATCCTTCCCTTAACCTAGTGTTCGTCCAGAAATAGGGATTTTCGCGTTCTGACAAGGCGGGCGTCAGATTTAACCCGGAGGAATAGCGCGCTATTTTGAGCGGTTAAATCATGGCGTTCAACACCGGCAGGGCGTGAAAAGACCATTTGTGGATGGACACTAACCTAAGTTGAGCGCTCATCTTAGGTTCAACAAAACGGCACGAATGGCTTGTCCGTGCCAGGCTACCAATAACCAAAGATGACAAAAAGGGGGGAATTATGCTAAGAACACTAACATTCACCGTATTGATTGCAGTTCTGGGAGTGGGTTCGTTGGTTTTTGTGGGGTGCCGGCATCCAGGTCACCAGAGGGGCGCCGCTTTTATGATGGACTACATGGCAGAAGCCCTGGATCTGACTGAGGCACAACAGACCCTGGCCAATTCTTACAAGGATGAAATTCTGGCCAAGATCAAGACCAAGCATTCGGAAAAGAAAGAAATGCACGATGAACTCAAACGCCAGTTGAGCAGCGACACCATCGACACCGATCGCGTCAAGACGCTCATTGCCGAGCACCGGTCCGGGATGGATGACGTGATAGACCTTGTTGTGGATCGGGTAGCGGAATTTCACGCGACTTTGTCGCCGGAGCAACGCGAAAAACTGGTGAGCAAGCTGGAGAAGTTCGAAAAGCGACATCAAACCAAGTGGGATCAATAACCCGGGTATGTCGTTAAATATTCGGTATGGGGCGATGACTGCTGTTCGGTAAAGCAGATATCTGTTAAACCGAACAGCAGCAACATTGTAATGCCATGGGACGATATCGTGATGCATAAGATTCTCATCATAGACGACGATAAGAAGCTGAACCAGCTACTGGTGACGTTTTTGGGAGAGTTCGGTTTTGAGGTCCTTACTGCCACACGTCCGACCATTGGTCTGAAGATGCTGAAAAAAGAAGCACCCGATCTGGTGATTCTGGACATCATGTTGCCGGAAATGGATGGTTTCCAGGTTTGTAAAACCATTCGTGAGACCCATTCCGTACCCATTATTATGCTGACTGCCAGAGGAGAAACCACCGACAAGATTGTCGGGCTTGAGCTGGGAGCCGATGACTATCTGCCCAAACCGTTTGAGCCACGGGAACTGGTGGCCCGCATTCATTCGGTGATACGCCGGACAAGCGGTATGGGGGAAAGTCGCCCCTTATCGTATGGCCCTCTTAAGATCGATTTTACCAGACGCAGTGCCCACCTGAACAATGATTTACTGGATTTGACCACCAACGAGTTCACGGCACTGGCGTTGCTGGTGAAAAATGCAGGCAGGGTGCTGGACAGGGATCAGATATTGCAGGAATTAAGAGGAATGGATTCAGAAGCTTTCAACCGTTCCGTTGATATCACCATGAGTCGTCTGCGTCAAAAACTGAAAGATGACCCCAAGGTGCCGAATTATATCAAAACAGTATGGGGTGCCGGGTATGTGTTTATTGGGGAAGACAGCGATAAGCCATAAGCGGTAAGCAGTAAGCAGTAATCAGGCTGACCGGTGACAGCCTAAAGCTTATAGCTTACCGCCACAACTTTCGGGTTTCACCATAAATAGAGCGAAATGGGTGATCCAATGACGATTTGCACTGTTAGGAGCCCTTACGGTGAGTTTGCAAAACGCCAGGGGATTATTCATTTTGCGTTCTCTGAATCCCGAAAGTTGAGTTAGCACTTAAAGCTATCGCCATAAAAATCTGGAGCAGCAAACGATCATGCGCCCGCACTGGTTCAAAAAAATATTCAACTCTGTTTTCACCAAAATAGTGACGATCATTCTGATCGCGGGCATCACCATCAATATTGCATTGTGGGGTTTCTTCTGGGCATACCGGGCCATGGCCGGCCGGCCTTTTCACAGAAATATTCATCAATATCTCAACTATGTGATCGATGATCTGGGCACGCCCCCCAGTTATGAACGCGCCAGTGCCTTGGCTCGTCAGGTTGGTCTTCACGTTCACTTTCAAGGTCCGGACACCTCCTGGTCCACATCGCCCAATACCATTGATCGCCGCAGAATCCATTTTCGAGACTGGGGAGACAAACCGAATATTCGCGGGGGCATGTCCCATGGCCGGTTCTATATCGAATATCGGCACGACAGGGGTGATTTTATTTTTGAACTGTCGGGTGAATACGAAAGAAATCCGGCCCTGAAATGGGTTCACGGTTTGATCGTTTTATCGATTTCACTGATTTTGCTGGGGGCTTATGTGTTGATCCGAAGGATTATGCGGCCCATCAAGTGGTTGGATACAGGCGTAAAAGAAGTCGGTCGCGGCAATCTTAATCATCGGGTTCCTGTTACAAAATCGGATGAACTTGGCCAGTTGTCCCTGGCCTTCAACACCATGACCCAAGATCTCGATGAGATGCTCACTACCAAGGAACAACTGCTGCGGGATGTCAGCCATGAACTGCGCTCTCCCTTGACCCGTATGAAAGTAGCGCTTGAATTCGTAAAAGAGGGTAAGACAAGGGAACTGGTGCAATCCGATATTCTGGAAATGGAGGAAATCATTACCCATATTCTGGATACCGCTCGTATGCATCACGATCACAGCCGTCTCAAACTCCGGAAAATCGATCTCACAGAAGTCATCCATGATGTGGCTGCTATCTATCGTCAGCAGCAGCCCGGTGTCACCTTCAGCAGTGAAGCATCTTCTGTTTTATGCATGGCAGACCCTGAACAGATCACCATTGTTTTGAAAAACATTCTGGACAATGCTATCAAATATTCAAAAGAAGACAGTCAACCCATTCAAGTTTCCACATATGCCAAGGATGGATGGGCTTTCATCGAGATCGAGGATAACGGCATCGGTATTGAACCGGAAGCCTTGAGATATATCTGGGAGCCGTTTTACCGGGCCGACAAGTCACGATCCAGAGATACCGGCGGGTACGGATTGGGGCTAAGTCTGTGTAAAACCATAATCGAAGCCCATGACGGCACCATAGACATTCGCAGCATACCCGGCAAAGGCACCACTGTATCCTTGGCACTTCCTTCCGAAAAATAGAAGTCTTTACGTCATCTGTACTCTTTCCGGTCAGACAATACCCTATCCCTTAAAAACGCCACGTTACCCCAACCTAGGGGGGAGTATAGAAAACCGGTACCCGTATTCCCCATCAAATCGTAGGCCGTTAGAATCAATTGCTTAACAAGATGTTTTCGGGCCACTATATTCCAGAAACACGATATGGAGAAGGGGATATGAAAGAATTTTTAAAGGTCATGAAGGCGGCATCTGATCCGACCCGGGTTAAAATTATAAAGATGTTGGGACGGCGGGTCATGTGTGTATGTGAAATTCAAACGGCATTGGGAACTGCGCAATCTACGGCCAGCAAACATCTTAAAATACTGGAAGATGCGGGTCTGGTGATGTCTAAAAAGGAAGGCTTGTGGGTGAACTATCACCTGGCGGACGGTCTTCAAAGTCCGTTTTCTGCCAATCTCCTGGGCAATTTGCGCCACTGGCTTGATGAAGATCCTGAGATTTCTCCTAGTCAAGATTGACTTCGGTGAAGTGATCCAGGCGGGTAAAAGCGGAAAACCAGTGTTTCTGACGCTGGTCATCAACTGGCTCATCAAACCCTTTACCATGTATGCCATTGCATCGTTTTTCCTTGGCACGTTGTTTTACGGATTTATCGGACCGGATGCAATGGATATCGTCAAAATGCCCTTTGGTCTGGATCTGTCAATAGGGGCAACACATGGAGCCGGTACGGTGGTGCTGGTGGATGGCGTAAAAATGCTCCAGGTGCCCTTGTGGCGGAGTTATCTGGCCGGCTGCATTCTGCTGGGGATTGCAAGCATGTCGTGTTTCATGATATTGTTCGACGGTGTCATTGAGTATAAATATTACACGGCATTTTTATATTTCAGGGAAAAGTGTTTACAATTTACACGGGAGTCTTAGCTTGTGTCATAGGATCTACGCAAGCGAAAGGAAACAGCATGGTCAAGTCATCCAAAGGCAGTTTAGGCACAGGAATGCAAACATCGCCTTGGATCATTCTGGGATTGACCGTCATTTTATTGATTGTTGTTATGGTGCTGGCATTTCAGAACACCAACCGGGAGCGGCGCTATATGTCCGAGCTTATGAGTGCCAAGGGTGCGGCTCTTATTCGAGCTTTGGAGGCAGGCGCCCGTACAGGCATGATGGGCATGAGATGGGGCGGCCAACAGATCCAGCAACTCCTGGAGGAAACCGCTCGTCTGCCGGATGTTTTATATATGGCGGTTATTGATCAGGATGGCAAAGCAGTTGCTCACAGTAACCCTAAAAAGATTAATAAACCCTTTGATCAGGACCGTCAGATAACACATCTTGGACCGGATGAGATTGAAAACTGGGAATTGGTGACCCTGAGCAACCAGCAGCGAATATTTGAAGTCCATCGCCATTTTCGCCCGTTGACGTTCAACGGAAACAAGGCTTATGGCCGTATGCAATCAATGATGCAGCGGCACGGTATGCGACCCGATTCAAGCAAGGATTGGTTTTCACTGGAAAAGCGTCAAAAACTGCTGATTATTATCGGGTTGGATGTCACCCCATTTGAAGAGGCCATTCAAAGCGATATTCGAACGACAGTGTTATTGTCTGTTATCATGCTTGTTTTAGGGTTTGGCGGGTTTGTTTCCTTGTTCTGGATGTACAGCTATCGGGGTGCCAAAAAATCATTGCAGGACACCAGTGCTTTTGCCGACAAGGTGGTCAGTCATCTGCCTGTGGGTTTGATTGCCACTGACCAGTCGGGACGGATTACTTTTTTCAATACCGCAGCAGAAAAAATCACGGGTCTGAAAAAAACAGTTGCTCTGAATAAAAAGCCGGAAACAATTCTGCCTGATGGGTTGTGTGGACTGCAAGAAAAACTTGATCAGGGACAAACGATTTCCGAGAAGGAAATTGAATGCGCTTTTTCAGGAGCCAGAAGGACGGCAATTAGTGTTAGTGCCACCCACATTACCAATGACTCGGGAGAGTTTGTTGGACAAGCCTTTATATTAAGAGATTTAAGTGAAATTCGCCGATTACAAGATCAAATTCATAGACAGGAAAAACTGGCAGCCGTGGGTGGATTGGCCGCCGGCGTAGCGCACGAAGTCAGAAATCCATTAAGCTCCATCAAGGCCTTGGCCACTTTTTTTGCCGGGCAGTTTGCTGATGGCAGTGAAGCCAAGGAAGCGGCCGGGGTCATGGTTCAGGAAGTGGATCGCTTAAACCGGGTGATAACCGAGTTGCTGGATTTTGCTAGACCCTCGGAGTTGAACAGACAGCCCAACGATATGCGCTTACTACTTTCCCGTTCCATAAAACTGATCCAGCAGGATGCCACCAACAAGAACATCGACATCGAACTGCATATGGATACGGACATCTGCCCCGTATGGATAGATTCGGACCGACTGGCCCAGTGTCTGCTCAACCTATACATCAATGCCATTCAAGCCATGGAAAACGGTGGGACTCTGGCTGTGCAATGCGCTTCAGGCAAGGACGATTTTTTACATATTATCGTTAAAGATAGCGGTCCGGGGATTCCACCCGATCAGCTTGGCAATATCTTCGATCCCTACTTTACCACAAAAAAGCGAGGAACCGGGCTGGGTTTGGCTATCGTATACAAAATTGTTGAAGCCCATCAGGGACAGATAGAGGTAGATAGTACTATGGGTGTAGGGACTTCTTTTACCATTGTGATTCCCTGTCAACGTAATGAAAAAATCGAGAGGTCATGATGATATCGCCTAAAACAACCAAAATATTGATTGTGGATGATGATCCCGGTCATCTGGTATCCGTCAAAACCATTATTCGAAGTTGGGGATATATGGTTGAAACTGCCGATGACGGCAACGTTGCTTTGGATATGGTGAAATCAGAACCCTTGGATCTTATCCTGATGGACGTTCGTATGGCGACCATGAGCGGCATTGAAGCGCTTAAGCAAATCAAGACTTATAACCCCACAATCCCTGTTATCATCATGACAGCCTATTCATCGGTGGATACCGCAGTTGAGGCATTGAAGTCCGGAGCCTACGATTATCTGATTAAACCTCTGGATTTTGAGGTTCTAAAACTTAGCATTGAGCGGGCTAGCGAGCATGCCGGTCTCAAAGAAGAGAACAGGGCATTAAAGAAACACCTGCGAAGAGACTATGACCTAGAAAATATCATTGGCAGGAGCCAACCCATGAAGAGCCTATTGGAGATGGTTTTCATGGTGGCTCCTTCGGAGGCAACTGTGTTGATCAGTGGTGAAAGCGGCACCGGCAAGGAATTGATTGCCCGATCACTGCATTTCAACAGTCCGCGCCGGGAAAAAGCACTGGTGGTGGTCAATTGTGCGGCCATCGCGGAGACACTGTTGGAATCTGAACTTTTTGGACACGAAAAGGGTTCTTTCACGGGTGCGGACAAACGTCGTGAAGGCCGATTTTTCATGGCCAATCATGGCACCATCTTTCTGGATGAGATTGGTGAGATGCCTTTCACAATGCAAGCCAAACTATTGAGGGTTCTTCAGGAAAGGGAGATCCAGCGTGTGGGAGGTGAGGAGACCATCAAAGTGGATGTGCGGGTCGTTGCCGCCACCAACCGTGACTTGGAAGCGGATGTTGCCAAGGGACATTTTCGCGAGGATCTTTTTTATCGCCTGAATGTCATGCCTTTGAAAGTACCTCCACTAAGGGAAAGGCAAGAGGATATCCCCTTGTTGGCTCAGCATTTCCTTGAAAAATATGCTGATAAGAACCGCAAGGAGGTCAAAGGCTTTGTCCCCTTGGCCATGGATATGCTACTCAATTATGACTGGCCTGGAAATGTCAGAGAACTGGAAAACGCCATGGAGCGGGCTGTCATTCTGCTCTCTGGTGAACATATTACCGAGAAACAATTACCCCTGAATATCACCGAAAAATATCCTGACCTTGAAAGATCAGCAAGCGCTTTGGTCCCGGCAATGGACGGCACCCGTTCATTGGAGGAAATTGAAAAAGAGGCTGTACTGACCACCCTGAAAGCCTGTGACGGAAATAAGGCCAAAGCGGCCCGCCGTTTAGGGGTTACCCGCAAGACCTTGCACAATAAACTGAAAATTTATGGACTCAAATAAAATAGCCGGGTCTTTTTTACACACAAGCCCTCCCTTTGAAACATTACCTTACTTTCATTTCATACCAACGATAAAATTATAAAACCATTGATTCAGTCGGTTAAGACCGAATTCATCTCTCTTCAGATTCTGTTGGCATAGACTTCGCAGCTATTAATTTGTCATGAACATTTGAACAACAATATTCAATTGCATACTCGGGAGCACTAACATGAATCGAACGACGTCAACACTTCTCAGCATCGGGGTGTCAGCAGTTTTAATAGCTGTCGGTGTATGGTTTCTTTACAATCACAGTTTCGGTGTCTGGCCAGGACACGGGCGCGGGGCAATGGGTCACCACGCTATGATGGGAGGCGGTATGGGAAGCGTTATGATTATCTTTTGGATGGTCTTGATTGCGGCTGTGGTACTGCTGCTCTCAGGGGCGGTCCGCGGACTGCGTGGCACCAAACGAAATCCAGATGGTGTGTCATCTTTGGAAATCCTTAAGCAGCGCTACGCCCGCGGTGAGATCGATAAAACTGAATTTGAAGAAATACAGCGCGATTTATTTAATTTGGATCATCTCCAAAAGAGTTGATCCAAATTAAGGATTCCAGGATTCAAGGGGTCCAGGGTTCAAGTGAGATGAAGTGAGGCATCAGTTAAATGCTTTAGAATTATAACTTGAACCCTTTCTTCCAACTAATTGGGAGAAGATCCTTAATTTAAAGAATTTTTTTTCACACAACACTGGAGGTGCTACATGACAACCCTAGACAATAAACATGCTCATATAGATCCCGTATGTCAGATGAAAGTTGCCAAGACCGGCAAGGTACAGCCTTTTACGTTTCACGCTGATACATATTATTTTTGTGCCGAAGCTTGCCGGGAGGCATTTATTGCTGACCCGGATAAATATTTAGGGGCGGAAGCACCCAAGAAAAAAGGAATATGGGGCAGATATCTGGATCGACTCAACAAATCAACGGGTGGCAAACCCCAATGTTGTCATTAAGTTATTAGATATGAGAGATTCATCAAAAGGATATATGAAATGAACGATATTAGGCAAAGAGGTTGACGCAATGCTGAGAAAAGAAAAAAGACAGTTTCTGCTGTTGTCTGTAATGCTTTTTATAATGATGGGTATTCCAGGTTGGTGCTTGGCTGAGATAATGGATTATGAACTCACCATAGCTCAAGAAAAGATCTCGATTGCAGGCGCTGCAACTGCAGGAATGACCATCAATGGTGGTATTCCCGGCCCGACGCTACGCTTCAAGGAAGGGGATACAGCTCGCATACTTGTTCATAATCGAATGACTGTACCGACCGGGATTCACTGGCATGGCATTTTGGTGCCGCCAAACATGGATGGCGTGCCTTTCATCAGTTTCCCGCCCATTCAACCGGACTCAACATTTACCTATGAATTTCCCATCCGCCAGAGCGGTACTTATTGGTATCACTCTCATTCAAATTTGCAGGAGCAGCGCGGTGTTTATGGTTCCATCGTCATCGAGGATCAGCATTCGCAAGAGCATGTGGATAGTGATCATGTGGTGCTGTTGTCCGATTGGACCACGGAAGATCCCCATAAAGTGTTGCGGATGCTTAAACGAGGCAGCGAATGGTATGCAATAGAGAAGGGCAGCAGCCAAAGTATTCTGGGCGCTGCTCGTTTGGGAATGCTTGGCAACTATTTTAATCGTGAGCTTCAGCGGATGCCAGCAATGGATATTGCCGATGTTGCCTATGATTATTTTCTAGCCAATGGTCAACCAGAGCTCATTGTCAACGCAAAAGCCGGGGCCTTGGTAAGGCTGAGGCTTATCAACGGATCCGCAACAACTTATTTTCATCTCGAGTATGCGGGAGGCCCCATGTCAATTATTTCAGCCGATGGTATGCAAATCCAGCCGGTGGAAGAGCAACGCTTTTTGATCGCCGTGGCTGAGACCTACGACGTTCTGATAAAAATTCCTCATAAGGGTGCCTATGAGTTGAGAGCCACGGCCCATGATGCTTCCGGGTATGCTTCTGTGTGGATAGGGAGTGGTCTGCGTTTTCCTGCGCGTGATGTTCCAAAACCCAATTTATATCAAAGCATGAGCCATGGAAATAATGCCTCTATCTGGGCGTTCACCCCTGCTGCTGCCATGGGCATGCCGGATACCCAGATAGCATCAGGTATGTTCGATCAGCCCGGTATGGCGGGTATGCAGGAAATGGCCAGGGACAAGGGGCACACCATGGGTCAGAGTGAACACACCACTCCCGGAAATTCGAATATGTCCAGTCACAAGATGCCAAAGCTCGGGGAGCATAAAATGTCTGTTGTAACAATGCCAGAATCGCATGAAATGATGGCCAACGAGGAAACCCGGCATGGCACAGATACCATGCCCAAAAGGCAAGATAACGAGCGCACGGGGAAAAAATATGCTAAAAATTTTCGTCTTTTTGCATCGGATGTTTCATCCGTGAAAGACCTGACGGCCGACGGCATGGACCCAGAACGCCCCTGGTCACCCTATGCAAAAATGCGTGCCATCGAGGCGACTGTATTTGATGCCGGCAAACCTATCCGCGAACTCCGGCTGACATTAGACGGGGACATGGAGCGCTATGTGTGGTTTCTTAACAACAAAGCATTATCTGAAAGTGATGTGATTCGCATCCGTGCCGGTGAAGTCGTCCGTTTCATCATGATCAACCGTACCATGATGCACCATCCCATGCATTTGCACGGTCATTTTTTCAGGGTCATCAACGGTCAGGGGGATCATGCTCCCCTCAAGCACACGGTTGATGTTGCGCCCATGTCTACAACAGTTATCGAGTTTAAGGCCAATGAATTTGGTGACTGGTTTTTTCATTGTCATTTGCTCTATCACATGAAAAGCGGTATGGCTCGGGTCATCCATTATGATGAATATCAGCCGGATCTTGAGGTTGCAGCCATTCGGTCCCAGCTCTTTAAGGAGTCCTGGTATGCGTGGGGTGATGCCGATGTGCTCAGCAACATGAGCGAAGGCGCTTTAACTCTGGCTGACACGCGTAATATATTTAAAGCTCAGTGGGAAGCCGGCTGGCAGAACGTTGATGAAACCGACTGGGAAGGCCTTCTCACATACGATCGCTATTTGAACCGGTTTAGCAGCCTGTTTGCCGGCGTGGATGTTATAGGGGAAGGGGACGAAACAGAGGAAACCCGGGGTGTGTTGGGTTTACACTATCTACTGCCGCTGAATTTGGAATCCATGACGTGGGTGGACACCGATGGTGGAGCAAGGGTGAAATTAGACAAAGCGTTCACCTTGACCCCGCGTCTTTCATTGATTGGCGAAGTCCAGTATGACACCCATGATTCATGGGAGGGTAAGACCGGTTTGTCATATATGCTGTCAAAATCTGTTTCTTTGCTGGTCCAGTGGCATTCGGAATTCGGTTGGGGAGGCGGGTTCCAGGTGCGGTTTTAGATTTTAAGGGAGTTGCCGTCATGATTCTCGAAGCTGTGCTTTGATCCACATTTCCCAAAATGCCCGCAGTGATACATAAAAGGCAAAACAATTAATCAGGTCCAAAACGTGGTTGCGGGTAATAAATAAACTGTTTTATGTTTGATAAATTCAATCGGGTAAAATTTATACGATCACATATACCTGCCACAGTATTCCTTTTTTCGGATCAAATCTCCTAAAGTTTCTAATTCTAAATAATAACAATGAGATAATATAATTTAGGTAATTTTTTACGCAACTGGCATGCTGTTTGCTCTACTATCCCAGCAGATCGATCAACAAACAACACTGAACCAAAACAAGCTAAGGAGGAAACAAAAATGTTTACACTAAGAAATGTTATTATCGCCATCGCTTCAATCGCAATTATCGGAATCGGCATCAACGCTTTTGCTCACGGCGGAATGGGCTGGGGCGGCGGAGGGGGTCACCACCGCGGGGGTATGCACTATCAAGGAGCCTACAATAATGGAAATTCAGATCAAATGAGTCCGGAAGCTTACAAGCAGTTCGAGCAGAATAAAGAAGCCTTTTTCAATGAGACCCGGGATATCCGGACCAGTCTTTTTGAAAAAGAACGTGAGCTGCAGAACGAATTGGCCAAGGATGAACCGGATATGGCTCAGGCATCCCGTATACAAAAAGAAATTTCTGATCTGCAGTCCCAGTTCGACCAGAAGCGCATCGAGCATATGGTTGAAATGCGGAAGTTGAATCCGAATGCTGGCCGTGGATATCGTTCCGGCGGCCCCATGATGGGTTCCAGAGGTTCCATGATGGGATCTGGAAATAACGGTGGCGGCTACTGCTGGTAGTCATCTCTATGGTTATAGAGAAATTGTTTGCGACAGGGTGGTCATTCTGTGACCGCCCTGTTTGATTTCAAAAAATGGATGGGTTTATCGATAAAGGTATCTATTATGAAAAAGTTACCTAAGGATAGAAGATTTGAAGCCGGGAACGGTAGACGGCAGTTCCTGAAAATGGCTGGTTATGGAGCCCTTGGCCTGATGTCAGGTGGTTTCCGGCCCTTACTGGATCAGGTAGCCGCAGGCCAACATGGAGATGCCATTTCAAAGACAGAATTTACACCGGATCTCGATATTTCCCTTGTGTCAAAGCCAGGTGAATTGGCAATGTTTCCGGGATCTGCCACCCAGGTATGGCAATACCACGCCAAAGTCAACAAGGGTAATAAAAATCGGGTGATCGAGCTTCCGGGAAGCTATCTCGGCCCGATCATAAAAGCGCAGCAAGGCGAGAAAATACGGATTCGATTTACCAATTCAATTCCAGAGAAATCCATCGTGCATTGGCATGGTCTGCATGTTCCCGAAGTTATGGACGGACACCCACGTTATGTGGTTCCACAGGGGCAATCCTACCTGTACGAATTCGAGATAAAGAACAGAGCCGGAACCTACTGGTATCATCCGCACCCCCATGGGCGTACCGGGCCACAGGTATATGGCGGTCTGGCAGGTCTTTTTCTTGTATCCGACGCAGAAGAGAAATCCCTGGGCTTACCGGATGGTGAATATGACGTTCCTCTGGTGATTCAGGATCGGGTCTTTGATCGTGACAACCAGCTGGTATACACATCAGGAAACAGGATGGCGCAGATGACCGGTTTTCTGGGCGATTCGATTCTTGTCAATGGGCGGCCCGATTTTACCCTGCCCGTATCCACCACCGCCTATCGACTTCGTTTGTTGAATGGATCCAATTCGCGTATTTACAGGTTGGCGTGGCGGGATGGCCGTCCGATCGTCATCATCGGCACAGACGGCGGATTGCTGGAAAGACCTGTATCCCGTTCATATGTATTTCTGGCCCCTGGTGAAAGGATAGAGCTCTGGTCTGATTTCAGCGACAGCCCAATCGGATACGAAACCGCTCTCATCAGCCTTCCTTTTGATGGCGGGGGAATGGGGCGCGGTATGATGATGGGTAACAGAAGGGGTCAAGGTCTTCCCAATGGCGCACAGGTTTCTTTATTCAGAATTGAAGTCACAAGGTCTGTGACTGTCAGAAGGCCGTTGCCGCAGAAACTTTCTGAGATGAGATCCATTCAAGAAAATGAAGCCGACAATTACGACCGTCCCCGGCAGTTTTATCTCACTATGGGACATATGCAGTGGACCATCAATGGTCGCACGTTTCAAATGGAAGGTGTGGCAGATGACGAGATCGTTCAACTGGGATCCAAGGAAATATGGGAGTTCCATAACACCGGTGGCGGTATGATGCGCATGCCGCATCCCATCCACCTGCATGGCAAGCAGTTCCGGGTCATCGGGCGAAGCGGCGTGAGACACCAGGGCTATGTGGATGATGGGTGGAAAGACACGGTTCTGCTGATGCCGGGCGAGGGGATTCGCATCCTGGTGGACTTTGAAGATTACCCGGGTCTGTTTCTTTACCACTGTCACAACCTGGAGCATGAAGACATGGGAATGATGCGCAATTACTATGTCAGAGGCGCGTAAAACGCCAGCCCTGAAAAACATCGTGACCCGTAATTTTTGCCGTTATGAAAAGGCCCCGTGCATAGACGCAGAGAAAATCACCCTATATAGGTCGTTTTATCTGCAAAACTCTTTCTGGGAGCGGGCGCGGGATCTGCATCAGCCTTGCCGAGGCACACCAGCGCCAGGGGGACCTTATCTGACGTTAGACCGAGGATTTCCTGAAGTTTGTCTCTGTCGAAGAGGGTAAACCAGACGGATCCGATACCCAGGGCATGTGCCGTAAGCATCATGTTTTGTACGGCAGCCGCACACGCGTGTTCATAGGCTCTTGCGCCTCCCTCCATAAACTGATCGACACCTGACTTTTTGGGATTTCCGGCGACCGCAATGATTACGGGGGCTGACAGCAGAAAATCCACACGGTATTTCCCCAACCATCCCCAAGCACTTTTTTGAACACCCTGTTCCCGGCTTCTTTCCGCTTCCGCGAAAATGCTATTCTTCACTTCGCTGTTGGTAATGACCACAAAGCTCCAGGGCTGGGCATTCAGGGGGGAGGGCGCCCAGGTGGCTGCCTCCAGAATCTTCTCCAGTTGTTCCTTTTCGATGGGTTCGTCGGTAAAGCTTCTGCAACTCCTTCTCTCTTTTATGGCAGTCATGATGTCCATGGTGGTTCCTTTCTTCAAATTCGAAGCACGAATATCGAAATCCTAAACAATACCTAATGACACAAATTCGAATAATCAAAACAAACAGCATCGGGTATACGTGCATGGGCTGTTTTGGTCATTTGAACATTCATTATTTGGATTTGTTTCGTATTTCGATATTCGAATTTAAGATTTGTTGCGACCAAACATATCCAAAAGTAAATCCTTTTTTACTTTAACCAGTGCCAAGTTTTTTAGGCTAGCGAATTTTGGCAAATCAGGCCTGGCTTTCCGTTTTTTCAGCCCGGCGCTTTTCTTCATCTCTGACTTCCCGGCGCAGGAGTTTGCCCACTTTCGATTTTGGCAGCATGTCCCGAAACTCGATGTAACTGGGGACTTTGTAGGATGCCAGGTGCTTTGAGCACCAGCGTATCAGATCGGCACCCCCCACGCCCCGTGCATCTTCCTTGATCACGACAATGGCTTTTATGCGTTCGCCGACACGCTCGTCTGGAACGCCCACCACGCAGGCGCCGATGACGGTGGGGTGATCCTGGAGAACGGACTCTACTTCCGAGGCAGAGATCCGGTATCCTTTGTGTTTGATCATATCCGCGCTTCGCTCCACATAGTAGAGCTCGCCATCCTCATCCTCTCGCACGTAATCACCCATGCGACAAAAGACTTTGCCGTCGATTTCAACACAGGTTTTATCGGTTTCTTCCGGCTTGTTCCAGTATCCTTTTAGGGTGTAAGGTGACGCGACCAGCAGTTCCCCGCTCTCACCCTGGGTGACAGGATCCAGGGTCAAGGGGTCGACAACAACACATTCCCTGCTGCCCAGGGGCAGACCGATGGTGCCCGGTTTAGGCGGTTTGTCGATTCGACTGTAGCAGACGTGACCCACTTCCGTGGACCCGTAGACCTGGTAAATGGGGATACTGAAATGGGCCTCCCAGCGATTGAACATTTCCACCGGAAGGACGTCCCCGCCGCAGAAGCAGTATTTGAGAGAGTCGAGTTTGTAACGATCCAGACGATCGTTGTCAAGAATCATGCGGTAAAGGGTGGGAACACCCAATAGCCATCTCACCCTGTAGCGCTGTATGCTTTCAAGGATAGCGTCCACCTGGGGTACCGGCATCAGCACTGTGGTGTTGCCCTTGTTCAAGCCGATGGACATGAACAACCCCAGTGCCATGATGTGAAACAGCGGGTTGACGGCAATGTAGACATCTTCCCCTTCCAGAAGCCGATTCCCGGCAACATCGTCGGTTACATCGTTTACATAGGAGGTCATGCCACTGTGGTTTCCAGGAACGCCCTTGGGAAAACCTGTGGTTCCGCCGGTGTAGAGCATGTAAGAGAGATCTTCCATGGGGTCTATTTCGGGTGGATTTTCCAAAGGGGCGTGGCTCAGCAGGGTTTTAAAACTGTAAACACCTGGGGTTTTCTCAACCTTTCCGGTGGGAATTTTGTCGAACAATACTCCCAGATAACGTTTCCAGGCCGGCAGGAGGTCAACCAGGTTGGTGACGATAACCTTTTCAAGATCCGTGCTTTCCATTACATCTTTGACATAACAGAAGTTGGTATCCATGCAGATGATGGTCCGGGCGCCAGAGTCCCCGATCATGTATTTGAGTTCAGGAGAGGTGTAAATGGGAGAGACCGGTACGATCACCGCACCCAGTCTCTGTATGCCCAGAAAGGCGATGACCCACTGCACACAGTTGGCAATGTAGACCATCACCCGGTCACCTTTCTGGATACCCAGATCTTCTATCGCTCCGGCAAACCGTCGGCTCAATTCGTCCAGCCGGGTATAGGAAAAATGTTCACCCAGATAGATGACAGCAGTGTGCCGGGGATATTTTTCAACCATCCCATCAAAGCGGGTGTACGTAAGCTCAAGTTGCTGGTTGGTGCTACTGGTTTTCATTCCGAATACGACTCCTCAACACCAAAATAGGCAGCCCGAACATCTCGGTTGTCCATCAACGCCTCTTTTGTACCTTCCATAACGGCCGATCCGTTTTCGAGAATAAAGGCATAGTCAACGATGGGTAACACCGGCCGGGCATATTGTTCGGTGACGATGATGGAGATTTTCATTTGGTCCCTGATCTCCCGGGTGGCATGGATCAGGGTGGCCTGCATCAGGGGGCTTAACCCCAAAAGGGGTTCATCCAGCAGCAAAATATCTGGCTGAGCCATCAAGGCCCTCCCGATGGCAAGCATCTGCTGTTCGCCACCGCTTAGAAAACCACCGATTCGCTTTTTAAGTTTTTCCAGGGCGGGAAACAGTTTAAACACGTATGCCAGTGTTTTTTTTGCCTCCGCCCGGGTGGCCAGATAAGCGCCTATTTTAAGGTTCTCGAGCACGCTGCTTTCACTGAAGATGCGACGCCTCTCCGGGCAGAGTACAATGCCCTTTCTAGCTCGCTGGCTCGGCTTGAGATCGGTGATGACCTCGCCCTTGTACTTGACTTCACCCAGAACGGTGATTCTCTCGCCGCCGGACATTTGCTCTTTTTTTTGGATGTCCTGCATGATGCCAGACAGGGTATACATGAGGGTCGACTTCCCGGCGCTGTTGGCACCAAACACACCCACAATCTGACCGGTCTCGCATTTGATGTCGATGTTGTTCAAGGCCAGCATGTTTTCGTAGAAAACCATAAGCCCGCTTGCTTCAAGCATGATCCATTACCTCCTGGATCGTCTGTGAGCCAAAATAGGCGGCCTTGACCTCTTCGTTGGCCATGACTGTTTTTGGATTTCCTTCCATCAGCTTTTCCCCGAAGTTGAGTACCATGATCCGGTCGGTGACCCGGAACAGTTCCCGCAGCCGGTGTTCGATCATGATCAGGGTAATACCTTCCATCTGCAGACGTTCGATCAAAGGCACCATGCTGGCAATCTCACTCATACTGAGACCTGAAAAAATTTCGTCGCAGATGATGATCTCCGGCTTCAACGCCAGGCATCTGGCAAGCTCGAGACGTTTCAAATAACCGGTGGGCAGTGTGGCTGCCAGTTTGTAGGGCACATAGGAATCCCTCTCGAACCCGATCTCTTCCAGAATATCGATTCCCACCGTATTGCGGTCACCCAGCCGGCCACCGCCTCGCCATCCACCTGTGCGTTTTGCCCGCGGTGAAAAAAGGGGAATGACCAGATTTTTATAGGCGGGCAGGCTGTAGTAGGGCCGCATGATCTGAAACGTTCGCGTGATGCCCATATCCGCAATTTTGTGAGGTGGCTTTCTGGAAATATCCTTTCCTCGAAAGAACACCTGCCCCGAACTCTTTTTGACAAATCCGGTGATGCAGTTGACCACCGTGGTCTTGCCGGAACCGTTGGGTCCGATAATTCCCAGGATTTCACCTGCATGGACATCGAAGCTCACATTGCTCAGAGCCTGGATCCCTCCAAAATGCTTGGTGATGCCCTTGACCTTGAGAATCGGTTCTTTGTTCAATATTTTATCCACCTCTCAAATTGATGATATTTTCGCTGCCCGTAAACCATGATTCCCTCGCTCCTGAAAATGATGAAGGCCACAAGGATCAGGGCATAAAAAACAATTCGAAGGGTCCCAAAATCTCGTAACAATTCCGAAATGGGGACCAGGATCAGACATCCCAGCAGGGGGCCTACCAGGGTCCCGCTTCCCCCGATAACCGTCGCTGCAATGGGAATGATGGAAAAATCCAGAGCAAACAGGGAAATCCCTGACCACATGTAGATGTGAACCAGACAAGCGCCACTCAGACAACCCATGGCCGAGGCCAAAAAGACGGCCACAGATTTGTAGAAAGTCACACTGATACCGGAAGCCCGGATGGCCTGATCGTTGTCCTTTACACCACGCAGGACCAGGCCGAGGTCCATGTTGACCAGTCGCCTGGCACCAAACAGAATCAACAGCAGAATGCAGATGATAAAGTACTGCTCTACCCAGCGATTGGAAAAGCTGTCGATACCCATGATGCCGTCTGTTCCGCCCAGAATGTCGAGGGCTTCGATGACACGTGCCAGGAAAAGAGGGTACATGAGGCTGACAATGGCAAAGTAAACCCCTCTCAAAGGCAGACAGGGAAGCAGCAGCAGTGTACAGAGACCGCCGCCGATCAGCGTGGCCAGTGGCACGGTCAGCCAGGGCGAAAGACCCAAGGATGTGTTGGCAATGGCGGCAAGATAACCCCCGATACCCACGAAAAAAGCACCGCCCAGGGATACCAGACCCACATAGTGGGCCAGAAAGTCGAAACTGATTGCCAGGAGAGCATAAATACAGCTGATGGTAAAAACCCGTTGCCAGTACATACTGGGAACGACAAATGGCAGAATGAGCATACCGGCAATCAGGATCAGTCTGGGCAGAGCCAGGTACGACAACTCCCGATGGGACATCATAGCGTAAATACTGTCGCAGCGGATCTTGATGCCCCGATCGATTCGTTCTTTACGTTGCTGATCGCTGGGTATTGTCACACCCGTTCCTCCAGTTCCTTCTGCCGGCCGAAAAGTCCCGACGGTTTGATGATGAGTGTCAATATAATGGCCAGCAGCGCGACGACCATCTGAAAATGGGACCCCAGATAGACGACTGTCAGTATCTGGGCAAAGCCGATCAGAAATGCAGCAAGTACCGCACCCATCCAGCTCCCCAGACCGCCGACGACACATACGGCAATCGCCAGGATCAGGATATTGTAGCCGGACTCCACCACGATGTTACCCAGTGGGAGCAGCAGCGCTGCAGCCAGCGCGGCCAGCATGGAACCGAATCCCATGGCGGTCACCGCCATCAGATCGGAATCAATACCCAGCATCATGGCTGCTCTTTCGTCCTGGGCCATGCCCCTGAGGGCCAGCCCGATACGTGTGTAGCGCGTGAACAACCAGAGGAGTGCCACGACGGCGACGCCGATTACCACCACCAGTAAACGCTGGTAATCAACCGGCACCCCGGCTATTTCAGTACTGCCGGATATAAAGGCCGGCAAAGTATAGGTCATGCCTTTGAATCCGCCATACCGGAGGCCTTCCAGGATTGCCAGGCCAATGGCATAGGAGGCCATGATTTCCGATATCTCCATTCCCCGGACGCGGATGAGCACGAACTGATAGATCAGCGCACCGATGATTCCAGTGATAAGTATGGCCAGAATGATGCTTAACAGGTAGTTAAATCCCAGGGTATTTAGAAAACTCCAGGTAATAAACCCGCTGAGAACATAGAGGGCCCCGTGGGCAAAATTGGGAAGACGGCTTACCCCGTACACCATGGCAAATCCCAAAGCGTACAGGGCAAGCATGACGCTGTTTATGGTTCCGTATACCAGTATTTCCATAATCTAAAATAAATCCTCTGGATTTATTTTTTCATCCAGGGTGGCAGCTGAATAGTCCCTGTCGCAATACTCTTGGGGTATACAACAATCCGTTTGCCGGCCTGCCATTGCAGGATGCTGCCCACGGCGCCTTCTTTGGGGTCGGTGGACGGAATAACCTGGTGGCTTTTTGGATCAAAGCGCAGACGCCCATATACCCCCATGAGATCGGTTTTTTCCAATTCAGTAATGACCTTGTCTGGATCCAGACTGCCGGCCCGCTCGATGGCATCCCTGAGCACGTAGACGGCCATGTAGCTGCTGGAGGTCCCCAGGCCTTCGGGTTCCACCCCCCATTTCTTTGTATAGGCGTCATAGAATTTCATGGTCCAGGGCGTGGCATTGGAAGGTGCATTGCCGGCATTCACCACATTGCACAGGGTATATTCTCCTTTACCATCCGTTGCTTCCCAGAATCCGGGTTGTTCGGCGGCGGCGAGTGTCGATCCAAAGGGCAGAGCGGGAATTTTCATCTCATACCATTGTTTCAGCAGGATAGCGCTTTCGGGCATATCCATCCAGATGTTGATGATCTCCGTCTGGGTCTTTTTCGCTTTCAGCAGCGCCATGGAAAAATCGGTGGCGCCGGTGGGAAAAATCTCGACACCAGTTACGTTCCAGCCTTTTTTTTCGGCGACCGCTTTCATCACCTTGGCGGCCCCCCTTGCATGGGAGACATCCTGGGCAATGATGAACAGGTTGTTGAATTGATACTTTTCCTTCAGTTCGGAAAAGTTGGCAAACATTTCACCCACAAGATTCTTGGCCTCACCGTGGATGCGGAAGCAGTATTTATATTTGTCATACTCTTTGGCAACAGTAGCGTGATACTTGGGCGTCAGGACACCCGTGGTGAGGATGGAGACCTTTTTGTACTTGCTGAGCAGCGGCATTGCTGCCAGTGCGGCCTCGGAGCGTACAGGTCCACCCATGATAAAATCGGCCTTTTTATCCAGAATCAGCTTCTCCACCGCCAGGAGGGCTTCACTGACAGGCACACCGGGTTCCAGGTCCCGGGTGTCGATAACTTCCACCTTGAACATCTGCCTGGTCCCACCGACGTTCACGCCCCCTTTGGCATTGATTTCGTCGACAGCCAATTTAAACCCCCTCTCCGCATCCCATCCGTATAGAAAAGCGGTCGAGAGCGGGCAACCGAGAACGATCGGTTTTTCAGCCAGGGCCTGAGACGCCGGCAGAATAAAAATTACCACGCTTAAAAGAATCCGTAAAATTCTCAATTTCCTGGTTTTCATTTCTGGTCCCTCCTTTTGCTGAACGGATTGATAAATAAATCTATTCCGATGCGACGGCCTGCCTAATATCTAACGCAATGGTCGTTATTGCTGTTTTATAAAACCGCAAAAAAAAAAGCGGCGAAAATGTAAGGGATGCAGGGTTTTTGTGTAATGTTTTACCTGGCGATGAGTGAAAACAAGAAGATCACAAGCCGGGAGGTATGTCAAGCGGCAATTTGTTGAAATATCGAGGGGTTTGAGTATGTTCTGATATTGTTTTCGCCGCATGGGAGGGCAACGACAATACCCATAAATCCGCAAAGTGAATTAATTATTGTTTGACTTTTTATGCGCATTGGATTATTTTATAAGTATCTCAAATTATGGTGCTTGCTGGTCATTATTGCCACCATGTATACACAGTCGATTTATTGTCAGCGCATATCTCTGAAGCCGAACTCACCCGTTAGGTATTAAAATCGACATCTGAAATCATATCTATACTATTTAAATTTCAATCCATATAAAACCCAGGCTGAAGCACATTATTTATTGCTTCAAGTCCACTCATATCATCTCATAATAGGAGGTGTATCATGATAGAAATCAGTGCCTTACAGCAACTGAAGCCTTTTCAGGACATGAATGAGAATCACTTGAAAAGGCTTCAGGCCAGTTGCGAAGAAATCGTGTTCCAAAAGGGAGACAAGCTATTTACCCAGAATGATGAAGCCCTGCATCTCTGGATTGTCAGGGACGGTTTCGTGGATCTCCGTTTTGAACTGCCGGATAGACGAATCACATCTCCTGATATGACTGTTAACAGCGTTGAAGTAGCAGAAAAAGTACCGGAAGCCAAAGTCCTGGGATGGTCGTGTTTTGTACCACCTTATAAAATGAGACTTTCTGCTTACTGTGTCACAAATACCTGCAATATCGTTCGTGTACTTAAATCGGATCTTTTACAGCTGTTCAGTCAGGATTTCCAGATGGGCTATCTCTTTATGTCCTATATGATTCAGGTGGTAGGGTTTCGTTTCCATCAGTTTCAAGATCATGTTGCCAGAAATATGGGTGAGGATCTGATGTTCGGCTGGTAAGGAAATGAAAGCCCATTAGCAAGAAAAAAAGAGTACGGTCAGTACGTCATCGACGAATTTTATCCCGTTCTCGAAAACTTAGGTATCTCCATTGCGAGTGAATGGGAAGTCCTTATTGGAGATGGACCCAGTATAATTTGTGAGGGCAGGTCAAAAGAAAGGAGAAGCACATGGCGACATTTTTTATGTTTGGCAAATATTCATCCGATGCCATCAAGGATATCAGCATCAAGCGAACCGAACAAGCCATCGACACCATCCAAAGTATGGGTGGCGAAACCAATGGTGTTTATGCACTGCTGGGGGAATATGATCTGCTGTTCTGCGTCAAACTTCCGGATGTCGAAACGGCCATGAAAACATCCATAACATTGAGTCAGTTGACCGGTATATCATTCCATACATGTCCGGCTGTGAAGGTTGACGTATTTGACCGGCTGGTAATTGAACAGAAATAGTGTGTCCAATTCCTGCAACTTGCCGCAGGACATTCTTCAACAACATACTCAAGATTAGCATATTAACTATATGAATTTAGTATGCTTTGGCAACACGCACCAATGCACCGGCGCCTGCCTGTTTAAATCGTTTGGCATTTCCTATAATTCTGCCGAAAACATTGACAGGACTGTATGCGCGGGGCATGTCCCCTTGGCTCACCGGGGTCGGGCCAAAGAAGATGCAGAAGGCGAATCCTAAGGGCCAGTAACCCAGATCGCCCACTGCGACCGTTTCTTTTGCGTCGGGTTCCGGGTCCATTTTGATGGGTATGTCGAAATAGATTTCATCGCCCCAGACATTTGCGGTGGACTCAAAGGGCAGTGCCGCCAAAACCGCTCGCCCGGTTGGCGTATCAAAGACCTCCGCCTTCATTGAGACATCTTCGACCGATATGATGATGGTATTCATGTTATCAGGATCTCCTTTCTTCCTTTATTCTAAAAACTGGGAAGCATTACTTCGAAATTCATGTATTCGATATTGGATTTGCCAGCCCCCTTCGAGGGGGCTTGTTGAGCATACCCGCTCGGCGCCTCACCCCTTCAATTGCGGTTTCCCTTGTCGTATGATATCGTAGTCGAAATATCTTAAACCTAAGTTGAGCGTTTCAACTTTTAAGAATATGGGATTTTAAAATAATTTCAAAGGATTTGATTCATTTGACTTCTTAAAATTTGAAACCCGTTGGGATTGCCGAACTTATGGCATCTACAGTGTCAGATGCCATACCGCATCGTTCACTATAGCGGAACAGCATCTTCCTTGTAGCTACAGCAACCTCGACAATCGCTCAACTTAGGTTAAACCGTGAGTGCTAAAACGTCAAACATGCATGGGAACCTTTTATGCCGGATGCGACCTTTATCTGCAATTGTATTGCCGACACTGCCGATGGTTTGCGGGACGGTCTGTCGCATTTCTGTGGCCCCAGCCGCACAGCCGTCATTTACGCCATTGAACCTGATTCCCCTATCTGTATATATGATCCGCAAAACCTTTTAAAGGGTCATGAACCCAGGCTAAAAGAACTTTTTATCGACACGGATGATTGGCGGAATCGACCACTCAGGCCTTTTTTGAAAAACGGATCCTTTCATATGGTGCCTGAAAAAAACCTGCAGCTGGCCGGTATTATTTCGTGTGGCGGGCGCTCGAGTTCAGTGTTTTACCAGATGTGGTTCAGCGAGCATCATCCAGACATGTGCTCAGTAGGTCCTGCTGAAAGATGGCTGGAACATGCTGCCTGGCGATTTTCCCACGACATTGCCAACGAGAAGCGTCTTTATACCGGTATTTCCGGCAGCTTTTTACGGGAATATGCCACCCACGCTGTTCGGGACTTTATCGTCGATGAAATGAACCTGAAGCTGGGCTGGGATACCCAGTTGCGTGTCTATCCCATACTCGACGCAATTCTGGGCATTTTCAACACAAGAGAAGAAGGCGCCTGGCCCAGGGGGCAGCTCATTTTTATTGATCCGTCCGCACTTTCACGCATGCATTTTGTGGCCCGTTTTCCGGAAATGGAGCAGCCTAATATTGAAAATTTCAAACATGTCCGTAAACTGCTTCAGGCGGTGGAACACTCAGAAAGAAAGCTTGTCTCCCAAGGATCCACTATTATTGGTATATCGAACGAGATTATCAAGGATTTTTGTATCGTTGCAGATTTCAGGGGGCGTCATGGTTTTATCCGGCTCAATGGTGAGGCTGTGTGCAGTTTTTCAGACGGTGTTTACAAATCTACCACCCACCAGGCCAAGCTGGTACAGGTGGAAGAAGCCCTATTGGAAATGCCCCTTGATTCCGAGATCGGCAATCGGCTTTACCAAATCATTTGCAACATTGTTCATCATGCAGAAGCTCAAAAGTTCGGCTGCACCCTGATCATCGACTTAAACAAGAAATCCGAAAATATAGTCGGCCAAAAATTGTTGCCGGCCCTGGACCTCACGGAAGATTGCCATCTTGAACTGGCCATGTCTCTGGCCAAGGTGGATGGCGCATTGCACATTGGACAGGATTTAAAGCTGCATGCTTTTGCGTGCCTGCTGGATGGACGATCCATTCCCGGAGAAGATCGGGCCAGGGGTGCTCGTTACAATTCCGCTCTACGCTTCACCTATGAGCATAAAAACATTCTCGTGGTTGTTGTATCTTCGGACCGCCCCATTTCGATCGTTCAGGAAGGGGTTGAAATTAGTGCTCAGTGTCAGTGGAATCCGGTATCGGTCTGCCACATCGGGATGACCACGCTCGAATCGTTCGTCGACGGATAAGACTGGGCTTGTTCTTTCATTTAAAACCTAGTCCTTTGGCCAGGTCAGAGATCGTTGGCTATGCAGATGGCGGTATTTACTCAAATCCGAAGCACGAAATTCGAAATCCTAAACAAATTCAAAATTCAAATATCCAAAATGGCCCCAGCATAAGCTATTGAATTGAAAGTTATCTCTTTGTTTTGAGCATTCGAGTTTATGGCAAAAAAAATAGAAGCAATCACGAAAACACGAAATGTTTCATGATCTTTTTCGCGGTTTCGACCTTTCGTGATTTCGTGATAAGAAATATTTTTCTTTTCCGGTTTATCCAGGTTTCGTATTTCGATATTCGGATTTAGAATTTATCTAAAGAAATAGCCCGCTCAGTTGCCTATCAAAAAGATACCATAGGTAGCCCTGATATCCGGCAATACCCGGATAATGTTTCCCTGTCTGTTGGGTGTCTGGGTTTCAATGGCGATTTCTTCGATTATGCGATAACCCACTTTGCGTGCAAACCGTCTGAAATCTTTTAGGGTGATCACCCTGATGTTGGGCGTATCATACCACTGGTAGGGAAGCTGCCGGGTCACCGGTGCATGGCCGGTTGTCAAAAGTTGCAGCCTTACACGCCAGTGGCTGAAATTGGGGAAGCTGACGATTCCCTTTTTGCCGATGCGCAGCATGGATCGAATCAGATCATCCGGTGCATACACCTGCTGCAAGGTCTGGCTCAAGATGACGTAATCGAAGCTGTTGTCTGGATAGTCCTCGACTTCCTTGTTGATATCGCCCTGCAGCACGGTCAATCCCTTCTGGATACATGTTGCAACCCTGCTTTCATTTTTCTCAATACCGGAACCGATCACCTTTTTGTGTTGGACCAGGTGTTCCAGAAGACTCCCTTCACTGCAACCCAGGTCCAGCACTCTGGCGCCTGGTTCTATCCAGGAGGCTATCAAATAAAGATCAAAACGCAACGGATTATGGGGTGGTTTCGTTGAAGACACGATTTAAAAATCCTCCTATAATACTCGACAAGCGCGGGTTGGGTATCAAAAAGGCATCATGCCCCCATTTGGCTTCTATTTCACAAAAACTGACATCCTGACCGGTTTTTTTTATGGCCTTTACCATTTCACGGGACTGATAGGTTGGATAGAGCCAGTCGGAGGTAAAAGAGACCACCAGAAAACGGGTACTTGTTTTGGAGAATGCTTCTACCATGGAGCCATTGCCGTGCTGTTCTGCCAGGTCAAAATAGTCGGCCGCCTTGGTAATATATAAAAATGCGTTGGCATCAAAGCGTTCCACAAAACGTCTGCCCTGATGACGAAGATAGCTCTCAACCTGGAATTCAGGACCAAAATTAAATGAAAAATCATTTTTATTCTGCAGCCGGCGGCCGAATTTCAGTCGCATGGACTGGTCTGAAAGATAGGTGACGTGACCGATCATACGGGCGACTGCCAATCCGGTTTCGGGTCGGGAACCGGAATAATAATCGCCGCCGTTCCAGTTCGGATCGGTCATAATCGCCTGTCTGGCAATTTCATTAAAGGCGATGGCAAGGGCGGAGTGCTTAGTCGTCGTGGCCAGAGGGATGGCTGAGGCCACCATTTCAGGGTAGCGAACGCACCATTCCAGCACCTGCATGCCACCTACAGAGCCGCCTACCACGGACAGGAGTTTTTTGACCCCCAGGGCGTCCAGCAGAAATTTCTGGGCCCTGACCATATCCCCGATGGTCACCACAGGAAATTCCAATCCATAGGGTTTGGCTGTTTTGGGCTTAAGTGTGTTGGGGCCGGTGGAACCCATGCAGCTTCCGATAATATTGGAACAGATGACAAAGTACTTGTCCGTGTCTATCCCTTTTCCCGGGCCCACCATACTGTCCCACCATCCAGGCTTTTTATCTTTTTCACTGTAGTAGCCGGCCACATGGGAATCGCCGGAAAGAGCGTGTAGTATCAGGACTGCATTGCTTTTATCGGGACTCAATGTGCCGTAGGTTTCATAAGCAATCGTTATGGGGCCCAGCCTGGCATCGCATTCCAGCAACATCTCGTGGGGAGGTTCCGCCGTGATGTGGAATTTCTTCTCAACCATGCCGACCGAGAGACCGTGTCTGTCATTTTCGATATATTCGCTCATTATCTTTATTCCATTATTAAAAACCTGGTCCTTTGGTCCAGGTCAGAGACGATTGGCTCTGGCTGAAACAGTTCGAAAGGGAATCCAGGAGTCAGAATTCAGAAGAATGGATTCGCCTTCGGCTCAGTCAAAAAGAAGATAAAATTGTAGGAGTGAAGCGACATCTAAGTTCTTCTGTCTCCTGACTTCTGTATTCTGAATTCTCTGGCTCATATGTTTTGTGATAAAGCCCCTTATAGGAGCAACCCAAAGTCTGGTCCTCTGGGCCAGGATTCTTTACTTAAAAGCCTGGTCAAGGTCTGCGATGATATCGTCAATATGTTCAATGCCGATGGAGAGACGAATGAGATCCGGTGTCAGACCGCTGGCCCTTTGACTCTCTTCAGACAATTGTGAATGGGTTGTGCTGGAAGGGTGCACCACCAGACTCTTGGCATCTCCAACATTGGCCAGATGCGAAAACAGCTTCAGGTTGTCCACAAAGGTATGTCCGGCATCGAATCCACCTTTAATACCAAAGACAACCATACCGCCAAACCCCTTTTTGAGGTACTTTTCTGCCGTGGTATGGGTGGGATCGTCCTTTAGCCCCGGATAACGCACCCAGGTCACATTCGGGTGGTTTTTCAAATACCCGGCAACCTGTATAGCATTTTCTGAATGTCGTTCCATGCGCAGGGGCAGGGTTTCCAATCCCTGCAGAAACAACCATGCATTGTCCGGGGAAATACAGGCGCCCAGATTGCGCAAAGGTACCAGTCGCATACGCATGATATAGGCCAGGGGGTTAAGATCTCCAAGGTCATGGGCAAAGCGAATATCGTGATAACCGGCGTCGGGCTCATTGTACAGGTCAAACTTGGGGTCCTGCCAGTTGAATTTTCCGGCGTCCACGACGATGCCGCCGATGCCTGTTCCATGTCCCCCCATCCATTTTGTCAGTGAATTGACCACAATATCAGCCCCATGCTCGATACTCTTGAATAAATAGGGTGTCGTAAAGGTGGCATCAACAATCAAAGGCAGATTGTAGCGTCGGGCGATGGTCGCCACGGCTTCAATATCGGTGAAATCGAGCACCGGATTACCAATGGTTTCGATAAATATCGCCCGTGTACGCTCGTTAATGGCCGGTTCAAAATTCTGTGGGTCGTGTGGGTCCACAAATCGGGTCTGGATACCAAACTGTGGTAAAATAGTATCAAACATGGTGTAGGTGCCGCCATACAGATTGTTGGCTGAAACAATCTCATCCCCTGATGAACAGATATTGATGATGGCGTAGTAGATGGCGGTTGTTCCCGAAGACAAAGCCAATGCAGCGGCACCGCCTTCAAGGGCTGCGACGGTATTTTCCAACTGCTCCTGAGTCGGGTTCATGATGCGGGTGTAGATGTTGCCGGGTTCTTTCAAGGAAAATAGGTTGGCTGCGTGTTCGGTACTGTTGAACACATAAGAGGATGTTCTATGTATGGGTATTGCCCGGGCATTGGTGGCCGGGTCAGGCCCTTGACCGGAGTGGAGACACAGGGTCTCAAATTGATAAGTATCGTTCATGTATCGTCTCCTTTGCTGTTTTGATGGGGCAGCAATGTGGTTGATCGTTGCAACTGCTACATTGTGGCACAATAGCCACTATAGATCAATATTAAGAACGATTTCGGTATGATCAAGGCCTGGAGGCGATAAAATTCGAGGCGGATCTGAAAGGTTCGGGCCAAGGCAAAAAATTGAAGAACCCCATAACCTGCTGCGAGGTTCTTCAATTAGGCATAAATGCTCACAGTCAAAGACTTGGCATATATGCAATACGCCACTCAGCGCGGGCTTTCACGAAGAGTGGCGTGATTGATAGCTGTGACAATGCAGAGGAGATCAGTCGTGATCTTTCATCCCGTGGGCTTCTTTGAATTCATGCCACTCGTCGTGATCCACCTGGCTGTCTTCATTGCCATCCAATGTTTTGAAAATGTCAGGCGTGGCCTGGGGGAAATAAGATTTGAATTCTTCCCAGTTAACCAGGTCATCGCCATCCGTGTCGATATCTCCGAAATGCGCATTAAAGGATGCCGGTTCCGGCAGTTCTGTCTTGTGATGGCGTTTATCTTTTGCACAACCGACCACCGCCAGCATCAGAATCATGACGAATATGATTAAATATGTGTTTTTCATTGATCCACCTTTTATGGGTTTTATGGGTTGTTGAGATATATTATCAACGCAACTTTTGGGTTTTATTTATTTCGCGTTTTCTGAATCCCGAACGTTGCGTTGTCAAGCTTCAGGACAAATAATATAGTGCAGATATTTTTAAGTTCAAGGCCCTAATTACGTGTTATGTTGCGTCCCGTAAAATCATTTTACGCTTTTTATCCTGATCTAAACCCGCCACCTCTGGTGGAGGATCAGCGGGGCTTAAACCCTGGACACCCGGTCATGACAGCGTGCTTTCTGCTCACGGGATATTCACGACAGATACGTGGCTTGTCACCGTGGATGCGGCAGATCCAGGTATTTTCATGGGGGTTTTTTTGTAAGAAAGGGCATGTTTCTGCAAAGGTTCTGGTACCCGGCTTCATCCAGATTCGGTAGATAGTCTCCTGGTCGTTATTTTCAAAAGTGCCCACCCACTCCAGAATATCGCTTCTGCCTGTCCGCTTCCAATACGCAACATCATCGGCCGTGATCTCATTGTGATAATCAAGCTTTTGACAGCACTTGCCGCATTGATGACAGGTAAAACCTTCCATGCCCGTCAATACGCGAATGCCTGGCTGGCCGGTAATGGGGTCTTTGTCCGGAAATGCACGGGTCTGAAACACCCGGGTACACACGGCAGCCAGTACCGTGGGGTCCGGTCGACTGTCAGAGAGAATGTCACACATGCTGTCGATCAGCTGGGGCCCTTCCAGCCAGCGCATTTTCCGCTCACCGGTCCTGCGGATCCAGATGCCGTTTTTACCCATCTCGCGTTTGGCGATCATGTCCCCTTTTGACAGCACGTTAATAATTTCGCTGAAAAGGAGGACCTGCGGCTCATACTGCTTAAAATCCACGCACACGGCTTCAGTGGCCTGTTCTATCGTTAAAAAGATACTGTCCTTTTGGTTATATTCCGTCATTTAAAACCTGGTCCTTTTGGCCAGGTCAGATATCTTTGGCTATGCCGATTGTTGTAGTTATTTACATCCAAAGCACGAAATGTTTCATGCTCTTTTTCGTGATTTCGACCTTTCGTGATTTCGTGATAAGAAATCTTTTTCTTTTCCGGTATATCCAGGTTTCGTATTTAGAATTTATCACACGCTGAATGCGCATGATATTAATCTCTTATAGGGTTAAATCAGCACCGGGCCATTTGGACACGGGTATCTACTTCGGCGTTTGTCCGCCAATGCGGCAAGCAATTAGAACGCCTGATTCATCGGTCAGATGCTCTACGATACGCCGGCTCAGCATGTCACCCATGGTGATCTCTTCGTCTACGACGATGTCGGCGCCGGCTTTATGAAGACTTTCCATGTGCCGGTTATACCGGCACCGGACAGCAATGGTGATTTTAGGTCGCAGCCGCCGGATCATAGCCACGATCTGGGCCGCAGCATGCGGGTCAGGAACCGTCACAACCGCCATGCACACGTCGGCCAGACCGGCATGCATTAATACTTCCTCGTGAGCGGCGTCTCCAAGATGTAAACGAAGACGTTGTTCACCGGCATATTCACGGCTTTTGGGATTTACATCCATAAGAACGGGTTCCAGCCGGTGCCTTAGGAGCATCTGCACGACCTGTCGTCCGGCAGGTCCAAGCCCAATTACCAGTACCCGGCTGGTCAACGACTGTAAGGATGGGGAGGAATCTGCGGCCAATGGCTTGCGGTGGGAAATAAGTGCCAGAAGCCGCTCTGCCAGAGTGTCGGCATGGCTGATCAGATAAGGGGTGACCAGCATCAACACAATGATCACCGAGACCAGCAGGTCTACGGTGTCGGTTGCCAGCACACCGCCACTGGCGGCAGTGGCTGCCAGCACAAAGGAAAACTCGCCCACCTGGCTCAGTGTAATACCCGTTGCAAGGGCCTGGCGGTTGTCGAGCCTGAACAGGCGGGCTACGCCGTAAATAATTCCGGTTTTCAGCATCAGCACGAGAAGGGAAACAAGAACGATCCAGGGCAGGTGCGTGACAAACCACATGGGCTTGGCCTGTATGCCCACCGAGGCAAAAAACAGGGTGACCATGATAATGCGCATGGAGCCGATATCGGCTCGGATCTGGGTGGCAAAAGGAGATTCTCCCAGAAGCATGCCGGCGACAAATGCGCCCAGTGCCGGTGAAATGTGCAGCGTGTGGGCGGTCCAAGCAGCGCCCAGGCCCACCGCGATACTGAGCAGGACGGTTAATTCCCGATTGGCAAAGAGTTTGGCTTCACTCAGCAGTATCGGGGCCAGATGGTATAGGAGCAGATAAAAAACACCGGCCAGGCCGATGACCGACAGGATTACTTTGAGGATGTGCAGAGCCATATTCATTTCTGCCGCAGCCGGTGTAAAAAAACTGACCATCATCACCAGGGGTACAATGGCTATATCCTGGAGCAGAAGAATGGCCAGACAGGCCCGTCCTTTGACCGAATCCATTTCCATTTGGTCCACCAGCATCCGCAGCACCACGGTGGTGGAACTCAGTGCCAGAATGGCTCCCAGCGTGAGGGCCCGGGGGAGACCCACCATGGAAAACATGACAAGGGTCACCACCAGCATGGTCAGTAGCACCTGCAGTGTCCCCCCGCCAAAAGCCATGCGCCCCATTCTCATCAACTGCTTGAAGCTGAACTCCAGACCGATGGCAAACAGCAGCATGGCAACCCCCAGTTCGGAAGCCTGGCTGACCGTTGCGGTGTTAAAGAGCAGGGGGCCGACAAGGGTGCCTGCCAGAAGATATCCCAGTATGGGACTCTGTCCCAGACGCTGAGCTATGGCGCCCAGGAGAAAGGCGCTGCCCAGTAGTAATACCAGCTCCATTACAACAAACCAGATATCCATATATTATTAATCTCTTATAAAATAATATTAATCTAAAGCTTTAGCTTGATTTCTGCCTGGCGAATCGACTTGTCTTCGGCCTTTAACTCAGACCGAAAGGCGCTATCCGGCACGTCTTACTGCAGGTAATTTTAACGTCACATGAATGCCATTAGAATTCAGGGGAATCGGTTTTCATGGTCTCGCAGCATCATTCGATGAGTCCATCTTCTTTAAGATTTTTGCGCAAGGTCTCAACTCTGCGACGATTGACACCCAAATCCGATTTTCCGACCCGTGCAGCGGATCGGATGGCGACAACCCCGGTTAAGGGGTCTAATAGAAGTTCCAGATCATCGATGAACCTGAAAAGGCGACTTTTACACTCCACGTGCAAATAGCGATGGCTGGCTTCAACGATTGTACTGCGTGGCAGTTGATTGACGACCTTGACAACCGCTTCCCAGGTTGTTGTTGGGTCACCCGTCAGGATCAGGGGTGCGATGGCGTGTTTGGCATCCTGTGCTTCCGAAGAAACACAGTTCGGCCGGGTCGGGCAGTCAGCCAGTCGTTGATTTTCGCTAGCACCTTGGCTTATTTTCGATGCAGAACAACCGTTGCCACACAGCGCCAGCGCCAGCGATAGCATATAAATTGTCGTAAATCTTTTCATGGTAACTTTCCCACAATATGTTTCAGCCCTATTATGTGTCCATACAGCGCGTTAATAGGTATCTTTTAATGATTAACGTTCAGAAACCAGCTTGGGTTAAATGAGCCATCTGGCGACGCCAAAACTCGACATTGCAACCACGGAGCATAAAACCATACCCCACAAGATATCTACCACGACAATTTTCATGGGCCAGCCTTTGATCAAAGCCATATTGGTCAGGTCATAGGTTGCGTAGGTAAAAAAACCATAGAGGCCTCCCCATACAAGGGCTCTTAGCAGTGATGCCCGCTCAATAGCCGGGCTTACTGCAAAAAACAATATGCCGGCAATGTAGATAAGGTAAAATGTGACTGCAGCCGGCCAGTTTACCTCCGGGCTCAATATAAATCCCAAATGTTTACGGTAAAAACTTTTGGCAACAACTCCCAGCCAAATGATGTCCAACAGGAAGAAGATTGGAACTGTCAGCAGATAAAGCTTTACATAAAATAAAAAATTCATTTTTACCTCACGATAAACGAAACCAATCAATTGACCTTATTAATAATAGGATAATGCTGCCAGAAAAAGCAAGGGACGTTTCTCCAGCAGGGAACCATGTGTTGTTTCAGTTCATCTTTTCATAATAGGTAATACCTATTGTTAACCCCCTATTCATCTCATGTTGTATTTGCTTGCAGAATGCTAACCATTATGATCATACCTTGGATTCATAACCGAAATTTGAAAGGAAATATCTGTGAAAACAACCTATCTTTGGATAATAGTCATACCGGCTATGATCCTATTTCTTTCAGGAACGAGCGCTGTCGCTGTTGAGATTCAAGGCGTGTACTTCAAAGACAGCATCGCCATCAGCGGGACGACACTTCAGATTCGGGGTGTGGGTCTTTTTCGCTTCATGCGTGTTGTCAAAGCTTATGTTGGTGCATTGTACATGTTGAAAGGAACACCGTCTGAAAGTGTCCTGAACGATACACCCAAACGATTGGAAATCGAATATTTTCACGCCATCAAGGCTGAGGATTTTGGTTCTGCATCCTATAAAGTGATGGCTCAAAATGTTGGCCCTGAAGAATTTGAAAAGCTGAAGCCCCGCCTTGATCAACAAAACGCACTCTATCGGGATGTTCAACCTGGCGACCGGTATGCACTCAGCTATGTGCCCGGTAAAGGGACCGAACTGGCATTGAATGGTGAACCTCTGGGTGTCATCCAGGGCGCTGACTTTGCAGCTGCTCTCTATGCCATGTGGCTGGGGGAGAAACCCATGAACAAATCATTTAAACGGCAGCTGTTGGGGTCACCATGAATCATGACCATCCATTCAAGGTTCCTTTTTGGAAGAAGGTTGCCTATTCTGCACCCGCCTATGCTCTGGCTGTTATCGGCATTCCAGTGTATGTCTATATCCCTAAATTTTATACCGATGTTGTCGGGATCAACGTCATATTGTTGGGATATATTCTGTTCAGTGTTCGCATCTTTGATGCCATTACCGATCCGATTATCGGCTATCTATCCGATCGTACCCAAACCCGTTTTGGCCGACGACGACCCTATATCGGTGTTGGGGCCGTTTTCGTAGCTTTAACAATGTATTTGCTTTTCAATCCGCCACAAGCATCACCATCTGCTGAGACTGTATGGTTTGGTGTATTCATCTACGCCCTTTTCTTTTTCTGGACCATCGTTACGGTTCCCTATGAATCCTTGGGTCCCGAAATTACATTCGACTATCACGAACGCACCTCCCTTTTCGGGATGCGCGACGGATTTCTGATTGCCGGAACCCTGGCTGCGGCCAGTGCGCCTGCTCTGGTGCAGTGGCTGTTTGGTCTGCCGGACAATGCAACGGGCGAGCGAGCCAAGTTTTTCTGGATATCCGTTCTGTACGCTCCGTTGTTGATAGGCACGGCCTGGTGGTGTGTAATATCCATCAAAGAGCGCCACCCTCAGTCCGGTGGATCGCCGCTGGGTCTGTTTTCAGGTATTCGGCAAGTCGCTCGAAACCGTCCGTTTGTGATTCTTTTGGTTGCGTACACCATCAGTGCCATCGGCAACAACCTGCCGGCAACCTTGATTCTTTTTTACGTAGAGTACGTACTCCAGTCTGACAAGGCCGACTTTTTCCTGTTACTTTACTTCATGAGCGGCATCCTGTTTCTGCCGTTTTGGATATACATCAGCCGTCGAACCGGAAAGAAGGCAGCCTGGCTGGTCTCTATGGGCATCAACTCGGGGGCTTTCATGGGTGTTTTTTTTCTGGGTCCGGGTGATGTCTGGTTATATGGCATACTGGTGTTTCTTTCCGGTATCGGTTTCGGGGCGACACTGGCCCTTCCTTCCGCCATACAGGCGGACGTTATCGACTACGATGAATACTTGACGGGTGAGAGGCGAGAGGGGCAGTATATCGGGTGGTGGTCGATCTCAAAAAAACTGGCTGCGGCCGTTGGCATTGGTATCGGTCTTGCGCTTCTGGGGATGGCCGGATATACGCCCAATGCCGAACAGACCCAGAGGGTTCAGTTTGTTTTACGCATGCTGTATGCTTTCATTCCCTCCCTTTTCAATTTTTTGGGTCTTGTTGTTGCCCTGGCCTATCCCATCAGCGATAAGGTACATGGGAAAATCAGGTTGGCCATCGAAAAAGAGCGTGCCGGTGAAACATCTGAAAATCCGCTGGCCAGAACGAGCAAATTAAGTTGACAATGCTGTCAACTTGCGGGGATGTTGTATATATAGCGATTGACATAATAATGTTCCAAGGAGAACGATTATGGACATCACATCAATTCTAATCACCAATTTTATCGTCGTACTGGGCATGATGCTCCTGGGCTGGATAATTAGCCTGATCACCAAGAATGTAACCATTGTGGATTCCTTGTGGGGATTGGGTTTTGTGCTGATAGCATGGTTGACTTTTTTTATTGCTGAAGGATTTCAGGGGCGCATGCTTCTGATAACCCTTCTGGTTACCTTATGGGGGATGCGTCTCAGCCTGCACTTGAGTTGGCGCAATTGGGGGCATGGAGAAGATCCTCGCTACGGCCGCTGGCGTGAAGAAAGCGGGGATCGCTTCTGGCTGATCAGTCTATTTAAGGTTTTCGTGTTGCAGGCGATCTTTTTATGGGCCATCGCACTGGCATTGCAGTGGGCTCAGATGTCACCCCAGCCACCCCGATTGATATGGATTGATTATGTGGGTGTAAGCGTGTGGGCGGTTGGTTTTTTCTTTGAAGCGGTGGGTGACTGGCAGCTGGCCCGCTTCAAGGCTGACGGCGCCAACAAGGGTCGTGTCATGGATCAGGGACTGTGGGCCTATTCCAGGCACCCCAATTATTTTGGGGAGAGTCTTATCTGGTGGGGCATATTTTTAATTGCCCTGGCGACCCCGTCCAGTCTATGGACCGTCATCAGCCCCATTATCATTACCACCGTTCTATTGAAAATGACCGGTGTGACCTTGATGGAAAAGGCCATTGTTCATACGCGGCCAAAATATAAAGATTACATTGCACGAACCAATACTTTTTTCCCTTGGTTTCCAAAAAAAAAGGGGGGCGTATAAACCCGGCCCTGGAAATAGCAGAGCGTCGACGGCTGTCCGATTGTCTGATTCGAAAGGGTATCCGCACTTTTCGGATATAAGTACGGACACGCGTGGTTTGTTTCACATTATCGGCTGGCAAAGGAGCACTGAACCATGACAGATTTTTTAGACCCGGTTGTTCTGGCGCGCATTCAGTTTGCGTTTACGATTACCTTTCATATTATTTTTCCATCCTTTACCATTGGCCTGGCAAGCTGGTTGGCCGTGGTGGAGTGGCGTTACCTTAAAACCGGTAAGGAGGTTTATCAAGAGATCTACCGTATGTGGGTGAAAATCTTTGCGGTCACTTTCGGTATGGGTGTTGTCTCCGGTGTGGTCATGTCCTATCAATTCGGTACCAACTGGTCGGTGTTTTCCGACAAAGTTGGAAACGTCATCGGCCCGCTGCTCGGGTATGAAGTCTTAACCGCATTTTTTCTGGAAGCATCCTTTCTGGGTATCATGCTGTTTGGCTGGAAACGGGTCAGCCGCAAGATGCATTTTGCAGCAACCGTGATTGTGGCATTCGGCACCCTCTTATCGTCATTTTGGATTTTATCGGCCAACAGCTGGATGCAAACGCCCCAGGGTTACAGAATAGGTGAATACGGTTTGTTCTATCCCACAGACTGGCTGCAGGTTATCTTCAACCCGTCGTTTCCCTTTCGTTTTGTCCACATGGTTTCAGCGGCCTACCTGACTACGGCTTTTGTGGTCGGTGGTATTGGCGCATTCTACCTCTGGCGTAAACAACATGTCCGACATGCCCGGGTGATGTTCGGCATGGCCATGATCATGGCCGTGTTTGTCGCACCGATCCAGCCTATTTTGGGTGATTTGCATGGTTTGAACACCCTGGAACACCAGCCGGTCAAGGTGGCCGCCATGGAAGGGCTTTGGGACACACAGAAGGGAGCACCCTTGAAATTGTTCGGCTGGCCGGATCAGGAACAGGAAAAAACCCTTTATGCGATTGAGATACCAAAATTGTCCAGCCTCATCCTGACCCACAACCTGGATGGCGAGGTCAAAGGTTTGAAAGAGTGGCCCCGGGAGGATCGACCCCCTGTGGCATTGGTTTTTTGGGCGTTTCGAATCATGGTAGCCATTGGCGTTATGATGGCACTTACCGGACTGGTGGCCGTGGTGCTGTACTTTCGCAAGAAATTGTTCCAGACCCGCTGGTTTCAGGTCTGGTGCATGGCTTTGACCCCGGCCGGATTCATCGCCGTACTCACCGGATGGTTTGTCACGGAGATTGGCAGGCAACCATACATCGTGTATGAGGTCCTGCGCACGTCCGATACGGTATCTCCCGTCGTGGGACCCAACATCGCCTTGTCACTGCTGGCCTTCATTATCACCTATGTTTTCGTTTTCGGTGCTGGAAGCTATTACATTATCCGACTCATCGGCAAGGGGCCCGATTCTGCTGACAACGCATACGGCGACCACGGCATAAAGGTGCCCGCGCTGGTGACAAATCTGGGCACGCCAACCGGAGGAAATGAACATGTTTAGTTTTGCAAACTTTCTCGATTTGCCCCTCATCTGGTACGGGCTGATTGTTACGGCAATTTTCTTGTATGTCATTCTAGACGGTTTCGATCTGGGGCTCGGCATCTTGTTTCCCTTAGCCCCATCGGAGAGGTGTCGTGATCGCATGATGAACTCCATAGCCCCCTTCTGGGACGGCAACGAAACCTGGCTTGTTTTGGGTGGCGGCGGTTTGTTTGCAGCTTTCCCCCTGGCCTACGCCATTGTCATGCCCGCCCTCTACACACCTGTCATCCTCATGCTGCTGGGGCTGGTTTTCCGTGGCGTGGCTTTCGAATTCCGCTTTAAAGCCGCAGGTAAATCACGCAGAATCTGGGATTATGCTTTCCACTTTGGTAGCCTGGGGGCAACCTTCATGCAGGGCGTAATTTTGGGCGGGTTTGTCCAAGGGATCGCAGTGGTCGACCGCAGCTTTGCCGGCAAGCCCTTGGACTGGTTGAGTGCCTTCAGCGTGATGACCGGCCTGGCGCTGGTTTTCGGATATGCTTTGCTAGGCTCGACCTGGCTGATTATGAAAACTGACGGTAACACACAGGAATGGGCCCGTAAGTGTGCGGCCTATGTTCTCATCATTGTGGCGGGGTTTATGGGGCTGGTGAGCCTGAGCATGCCCTTTGTCAATGAAGATATCAAAAACCTGTGGTTTAGCTGGCCGAATGTGTTACTGCTGTCTCCCATGCCGCTTCTCTCCGCAGCCGGTGCTCTGTACCTCTGGCGTGATTTGCATACCCAAAGAGAACTCCGGCCGTTTTTTCTGGCTCAGGGGCTTTTCCTGATGAACTATATCGGCTTGGGCATCAGTTTGTGGCCCTGGATCGTGCCTTACGAGGTCACGTTCTGGCAGGCGGCTGCGGCACCCGAATCCCAGTCGTTGTTGCTGATCGGGACCGTTATCATGCTGCCGGTGATACTGACATATACGGGATACTGCTATTACATTTTTAGAGGGAAAACATCCCATGAAGACGCGTATTAAAACAGTCCAGGAGTGGGTGTGGTTTATCGCTCTCTGGTGTGGTGGCTTGGCCGCTGTTCTTTTGCTGGCCTACGCGGTTCGATGGATGATGAAGATAAGCTGAACCCAAACAGCGAGCGCAAGCCCCGTAGGTCTGCCGCTCGGCAGAACATTCCTTGTAGCTTGCTGCGCGGTTCTTCAATTACAAACCAATATAGAGGTGAAAAATGAAAAATCATCTGACCCATATCATAGAAAAAATCACTGCAGACCATGCAGACAACATTGATGATGCTTCGCGGCATTACCTTGAAGTTAGTATTGCTGAAAAGGCTGCTAAGTTAGGCCTGATAGAAGCCCGGGAGTGCTACCAAAATGCCAATGCCATTGTTCCATTGAAGTCACCGGTTGAGGGCATGAAAGTGCGCATCGACGGCAGGACATTTGTGAACTATGTGCAGTTTGCGTCCGGTATTGCCGTGCCCAATTATGTCGCAAGACAGACGGATCTGCCTCATCGGGCGTATGTCCCCCAAGACAGCATGATACTTAACTTCACCTAACGCTAAGCATAAAGAGCTGTAAGCTGTAAGCATCCAGTAGCTTATGGGCATACCGCTTATAGCTCAGATATCCTGATCATTTTCTGATATTTAAAAGAAACTAAACAATTCTTCGTCAAGTTTCATGAAATATTCGGGCTAAGGCCGTTGCAACGTTCTTGACTGTGCTGGCCATGATGCTAAGAAGAAACTTCGCATCGAATTCGTGACTGGACCGTTCTATCCATTGCCTGCGCCTGCCGGATTGGAAATGAAACCAAGAGGGTTGGCAATAGAAAATGGTCTTAGAAAATTGTAAAAACCAGGTAATATAATCCGTGAAAACACCTTTTCGCCATCGAAACATTACGTTAAAAAGATTGGTTTACGATACCTACCAGTTTTTGCGTGCACAATCATTTATTTCTTGCCATTTTGGAAGACAGTATCACCCCAGCCGTACCTATGCGGAGATGGACATAACTTACAAATGCAACTTGAAATGCATAAACTGCAATCGCTCATGCGCTCAGAGCCCAAGTAACATAGAAATGCCTGTTGCAGATGTTGCGGCTTTCATACAACAAAGCATTGAGAGAAAAATTGAATGGAAGCGTATCCGAATTCTGGGTGGAGAACCAACGCTTCACAGTGGTATTTTTGACATCACCGACCTATTGATTGAATATCAATCGCGGCATAATCCCTCCGTGCGGCTGGAACTTGGAACAAATTATTTTGGAAACCACGTTCATCAGGTTCTCAAAAAGATGCCGGAGGCCATTATACTTAAAAGTACGCTGAAGTCTTCTCGTATGAATCTTTTTAAACCGTTTAATGTGGCACCTGTTGATACCGTTTATAACCGATTTTCAGACTACACCTGTGGCTGCCGCATCATAGAAGAGTGTGGTATTGGCCTGACACCTTCAGGATATTACATGTGCGCCATTGCCGGTGGTATAGACCGGATCTTTGGCTATGATATCGGCAGGAAAGAAGTGCCGGATGAATCCGATAACCTCATCGACCAGATGTCTGCCTTTTGCAGATTGTGTGGCCATTTTGGTGTACAATGGCCGACACGAACAACCAAACAATCTAAAACATGGCGTTTGGCTTATCGTCAGTATCAAGGGAAGTGAATCGAAAATGGCGCCCCACGGATAAACCCATATGGCACATTTAAAAATACTGCATGTTATCGGCCAGAGACCGGAGATGACCGGTAGTGGCATCTATCTTGAGTCGATTATCAGAGAATCCGAAAAACATGGTTTCTCAAACTACAAAGTTGCCGGTGTGTCTGCAGGAAATACTCCCCCCAAAAATGCTATGCATCGAAACGCGGGCTCCTATGTTTTTTTTGATTCGGATCCGCTCAATTTTTCTGTACCCGGCATGTCGGATGTGATGCCCTACAAAAGCTCATTATTCAAAGAACTGAAAGGTAAACGTTTAACTGCCTACAAGGCGGCGTTTACTTATGAACTGCAAAAGGTTTTCACCCGATTTTCCCCCGATATTATCCACACCAATCACCTTTTTTTACTCTCGGCTCTAGTGAGGAAACTGTTTCCGAATTTACCTGTCGTGGCAACCTGCCACGGCACGGATTTGAGACAGTATAATAATTGTCCTCATATTCGACATTTTGTAAAACGTTATTGCAAGAGACTGGACAAGATTATTGCACTGACAAACGATCAAAAAAAAGATATCAGCCATCTGTATGGCATACCACCCAATAAAATAACGGTTATCGGTGGCGGATATGATGAAACGATGTTTACCCGTGCACCAAAGACCCAGGTCGGAACCGTTCAGATTCTCTATGCCGGAAAATACAATCGGAGCAAAGGTGTCATATGGCTGTTGAAATCTCTGATGAAAATTAATCATCACGACTGGCATCTCCACATGGCGGGAAGCGGCAGTGGCCCGGAATACAAGCACTGCATTAAGCTGGCTGAAAAACTGGGTCCTAAAGTCACCAATCATGGATATGTAAGCCATCATATGTTAGCTGCGCTTATGCAAAAGGCCCATGTGCAAGTGCTGCCTTCATTTTTTGAAGGCCTTCCTCTCGTACTCTTTGAGGGACTGGCTTCGGGATGCCGAATAATTACCACGCGCCTGCCCGGTTTTGGTGAGATTTTTGGACGAGCAAAAAAAGAGACCATCGATCTGATTCAATTGCCAACATTAGAAACCATTGATAAGCCTTATCAAAAAGACGAAACTCATTTGGAATACGTATTATCCAAAAGCATTCTCAATATGATTGCTGCTGCAAAAAACAATCCTGATATGGACGATCCTCAGGCCGAGAAGATTACTTCCCATTATACATGGAAACGTGTGTTTGAACGCACATTACTGGTATACAAGGATGTAATCCGTTTTTAGGGGTTCGATTGACGATTGCATTGAAGGATTATTCTTCATTTTGCATTTTAATAAAAATATTGATATTTGAAATTTATTAAAAAAGGATTTCAGCAGGAGATGAGAAAAAAAACCAGATTTTATACCAACGGGGATTTTTATGACTAAATACGATGTTGTCGTCATTGGCACCGGCACAGCGGGGCAAACAGCTGCTTATGATTTGAATTCCAAGGGACTAAATGTGGCCGTCATAGAAAAGAGCGACCAACCCGGTGGGACTTGTGCCCTAGCAGGATGTCAAGCAAAGAAGTGGTTTTACGAGGGTGCAGAGATTATCGCCAAATCTCATCATCTAACAGGAAAAGGCATTGTGTCCGGTCCACATTTCTCCTGGGCTGATTTCTTGAGGGAGAAGAACGAATTTACGAATACAGTGCCACGCAATACCTTAGGCGGCTTTGAAAAAGCCGGCATCGAACTTATCTCCGGCACAGCTCATTTCTTGGATGAACAAACGCTGGGCATTGGCGCCCGTAAAATATCAGCACGGTCTTTTATAGTCGCCAGCGGTGCCCGCTCTATGTCTCTCCCTATCGAGGGCATCGAACACGTGATCACCAGCGATCAGTTCTTGGACCTTTCGTCAATTCCCGACCGCTTTGTTTTTATCGGCGGTGGATTCATCTCTTTTGAATTTGCCCATTTTGTGGCTCGCCTGGGGGATAGCCATTCCCGGCAGACCACTATTCTTGAAGCCACTTCTCGTCCGTTGGGACCATTTGATTCCGAAATGGTTTCCTTGCTCGTTAACGCTTCGCAAGCCGAAGGTATCGCCGTTCACAACGGTGTTCAAATTACAGCCATCGAAAGAAATGCCGGTGGGATTAGCCTGATGACCAAAGATGGAGCCTCATTCTCCACCGATATTGTCGTAAACGGTGCCGGTCGTGCAGCCGACATTGATGATTTGGATCTTGACCGGGCAGGTATAGATTACACACCCAGGGGTATTGTAGTGAATGACAGTATGCAAACATCCCAACCGCATATTTACGCCATTGGTGACTGTGCGGCAACAATTCAACTCGCACGTGTAGCCGATTATGAAGCCATGGTTGCCGCCAACACGATTCTGGGAGAGCTCAACAACGGTACCAGGCTTGAAATGGATTATTCAGCGGTCCCAGCCATTTTGTTTACCTATCCCCAATATGCCATGGTGGGATATACCGAAGATGCCCTGAAACTTGAGGCCATTCCTTATATAAAAAGTTTTGGACAAAACCTCACTTGGCCAACGTATCGCCGAGTTGGCATGTCCAACGCGGCATTTAAAATCCTTGCTGGCCCTAACGGCGAGTTTCTTGGTGCACACATCCTATCGGACAATGCATCGGGAATCATCAATACCATCCGTCTGGCCATGTTGAACCGGATACCTGCTAAAACCCTCTACCAACAGAGCATCATGTCTCCATATCCGTCGCGGGAGAGTGATTTGCTGTACATGTTGAAACCACTGATAAAAGAAAAGACAGGGTGAACCGAAACAGCGAGCGCAATCCCCGTAGCTTGCTGCGAGTTTCTTCAACCCTCCGACTATTCACATCATTTCAATTTCAACTAACCGCTGATATCTTTTCGATTGAAAAAGCACTATTGACAAGGGGCATCTATTGGCTTATTTTTTGTTTTGAATAAGAATAAATTCTTAATGAGGATTCTATTATTAAAACCCCAAAAAAAAATATTGATCAACGTATGACCGTGTTCAATCAGGCATGCATGAGATCGGGTTCAAAAGTAACCCATCAGCGCATGGAAATTTTCCGTGAAGTAGCGCAGACCGGAGACCATCCTGACGTAGAGACGGTTTTCAAAGGTGTACGCGAACGGATGCCCACCGTATCACTGGATACGGTTTATCGGACGCTCTGGTGGCTAAAAGAACTCGGGCTGGTCAAGACACTCGGGCCTCTACGCGAACGAACACGCTTTGATGCGAATCTCAGCCGACATCATCATTTCGTTTGTATCCAGTGTGGGCTGACACGGGATTTTTACAGTGATAAATTCGATAAGCTCAAACTGCCCGAGTCAGCTCAATCCATTGGCTATGCGGAAATGACACAGGTTGAAGTCAAAGGAATTTGTCATCAATGCGCTTCCAAAGAAAAACAAAACTAATATTTAACCCAAGGAGGTAATGTTATGAATGAAGAGAGCAAGTGCCCGGTAACAGGCAGGACAAGCAAACCCATTGCCGGCGGTGGCACGTCGAACCGGGACTGGTGGCCGAACCAGTTGAACCTCAAGATTCTTCATCAGAACTCGCACATGGTCAATCCCATGGGCGAAGGGTTCAACTACGCCGAGGAATTCAAGAAACTCGACCTGGAAGCCCTGAAGAAAGACCTTTATACACTGATGACCGACTCGCAGGACTGGTGGCCGGCCGATTACGGTCACTACGGGGGATTCTTCATCCGGATGGCGTGGCACAGTGCAGGCACATACCGCATGGGCGACGGCCGCGGCGGGGCAGGCTCCGGCAATCAGCGTTTGGCGCCTCTCAACAGCTGGCCGGACAACGTGAACCTCGACAAGGCGCGCCGCCTGCTCTGGCCCATCAAGCAGAAATACGGCAACAAAATCTCCTGGGCCGACCTCATGATCCTCGCCGGCAACTGCGCCCTTGAGTCCATGGGATTTAAGACCTTCGGCTTCGGCGGCGGACGTGAGGACGTCTGGGAGCCGGAAGAAGACATTTACTGGGGTGCCGAAGAAGAGTGGCTGGCTACCAGCGACAAACCCAAGAGCCGTTACACCGGCGACCGCGATCTCGAAAACCCCCTAGCCGCCGTGCAGATGGGGCTGATCTACGTGAACCCGGAAGGTCCGGACGGCAACCCGGATCCCGTCGCTTCCGGCCGAGACGTTCGCGAGACCTTTGCACGCATGGCGATGAACGATGAGGAGACCGTCGCGCTCGTCGCCGGCGGTCACACTTTCGGCAAGTGCCATGGCGCGGGCGATGCCGCGCTGGTCGGCCCTGAACCGGAAGCTGCCGGCATCGAGGAACAGGGGCTCGGCTGGAAGAGCAGCTTCGGCAGTGGCAAAGGGGGTGACACCATCAGCAGTGGCATCGAGGGCGCCTGGAAGCCGAACCCGACCCAATGGGACATGGGCTATTTGAACGTGCTGTTCAAATACGAGTGGGAATTGGTCAAGAGCCCGGCCGGCGCAAATCAGTGGCTGGCCAAGGACGTGGCCGAAGAAGACATGGTGGTTGATGCCCACGATCCGTCGAAGAAGCACCGGCCGATGATGACCACGGCAGACCTCTCCCTTCGCTTCGACCCGATCTACGAACCGATCGCGCGGCGCTACCAGCAGAACCCCGCGGAATTCGCGGACGCTTTCGCTAAGGCGTGGTTCAAGCTGACCCACCGCGATATGGGGCCTAGCTCACGCTATCTCGGCCCGGAGGCCCCGACGGAGGAGCTGATCTGGCAAGACCCGGTTCCCGTAGTCGATCATGAGCTGATCAACGCCCAGGACATCGCCAATCTCAAGGGCAAAATCCTTGCCTCGGATCTGTCTGTCTCCCAACTGGTCTCGACGGCCTGGGCGTCGGCATCCACGTTCCGCGGTTCTGATAAGCGTGGCGGTGCGAACGGAGCGCGCATCCGTCTTGCGCCGCAGAAGGATTGGGAAGTTAACCAGCCAACCCAACTGAAGACGGTGCTGCAGACCCTTGAGGGAATCCAAAAGACGTTCAACAGTGCGCAGTCAGGCAGGCTGGTTTCCCTTGCCGACTTGATTGTCCTAGGTGGGTGTGCAGGTGTCGAGCAAGCAGCCAAGAACGCCGGTCACACTGTAAGCGTTCCCTTTACGCCGGGACGTACGGATGCGTCGCAGGAGCAAACCGACGTGGTGTCATTCGCCGTACTCGAACCGGCTGCAGACGGGTTCCGCAACTACCTCAAAACCAAATACATTGTATCGGCGGAGGAACTGTTGATTGATCGGGCGCAATTGCTGACGCTGACCGCGCCTGAGATGACGGTTCTCCTTGGCGGTATGCGCGTCTTGAATACCAACTTCGGACAGTCCCGGCACGGCGTCTTCACCAAGCGACCCGAGACGCTCACCAATGACTTCTTCGTGAATCTGCTAGACATGAGCACGACTTGGGAGGCACCCTCGAAAGACGAAGACGTGTTCGAGGGTCGTGATCGCGCAACGGGCGAACGCAAATGGACCGGCACCCGTGTCGACCTCATTTTCGGTTCGAACTCCCAACTCCGGGCTCTGGCGGAAGTCTATGGAAGTGAGGACTCTCAAGAGAAGTTTCTGAACGACTTTGTAGCGGCGTGGAGCAAGGTAATGAACCTTGATCGCTTCGATCTCGCCTGATTGTGGCACAAATGTTTTCGAGAGCTCATGAAGCGCATATTGAACCGAAATAGCGAGCGCATATAAATTAGACAGAATGTCTCACGGTCGTTGTGTAGCACTGCCGCACGGCAGAACATTCCTCGTAGCTTGCTGCGAGGAATGTTCAATTTCTAACCATCGATCAAGTCTGGCAGCAAAGCATCCTGGCGATAGAGCGGTTTGGTCAGCAGGATCTGGACGTTGCCGATATAGCGTTCGGCAAATCCGCCCTCACAATAGCACAGGTAATATTCCCACATGCGGATAAAAGTTTCTGGAAAATCTAATGCGCGTACCTTGTGGATATTGTCGAAAAAGCGCTCTCGCCATGCCCGCAATGTGCGGGCATAGTGAGGCGTGATATCTTCGAGATGAAAGATTCTTAGGTCCGTAACCCGGGCGACCGCAGCCAGCATGGCAGTCACGGACGTCACGCAACCACCCGGGAAAATATAGCGTTTAATAAAATCGACTGAGTGGATATAGCGCTGAAATTCCTGATCGCGAATGGTGATGGCCTGCAACAGCATCATGCCCCTATCATGCAGCAATTGGCTACAGGTTCTGAAAAAAGTATTGAAATATTGATGCCCGACAGCCTCGATCATCTCGATGGATACCAGCTTATCGAATTGCCCCTTCAGATTGCGGTAGTCTTCTTTCAATAGCGTAATACGGTCTTGCATTCCCGCTTTTTTGAAGCGCTCAGCAGCAAACCGGTGTTGTTCGTCGGAGATGGTGGTGGTGGTGACATGCACATCGTAATGCTGCACGGCATGCAGGGCAAAGCCCCCCCATCCGGTACCGATCTCCACGACACGGTCCCCGGGCGTCAACTGGAGCTTTTTACAGATGCGATCATATTTGGCAACCGAGGCCTCTTCCATCGTGCTCTGCGCACTTTCAAATATTCCACAGGAATAGGTCATGGTCGGGTCCAGAAAAAGCTTGTAAAATGCATTTCCCAGGTCATAGTGGGCCAGAATGTTCTTACGACTGCCCACCTGGGTATTTTTGCGAGCCCAGTGATAGAGCCTGTAGATGGGGCTTGTCAGACGGGCCAGGCCTGTTTCCATCTCAGCAAAAACAGGCTGATTGAGCGTCATGATGCGCATAACCGTGGTCAGATCGTCTGCCGACCAGAGTCCCTCCATATAGGCTTCGGCCGCACCGATACTACCGCTAAACAGGATGCGACTATAAAAGCGCGGGTGTTGGATGCGAATGCTGGCCTGCAATTCCGAGGCTCTGTCACCACCAAAAGAGTGCTGATCAAGATCTTCTATAATTCGAATACGGCCAAATTTCAATTTCTTCATTACAGATAAAACAGTGAGGCGTGCGAACTGATCCAGTCTGCCTGCTTTGAGTTCAACAAGATCCGGTGCTTCGGCCGGTATAATGAAGTCCGTCATGCGAATATCCTTTCCCAGAGTCATTCCTTTTTTTTCGGATGGCTATAAAAAGGGGTTTTTTTCAGGATTAGTTTTAAAGCCTGCCAATAGATCAGTGTGACCACCTTCATCGTCATGGCTGGATATATGAGTAATAATCGTGTCAGCGCTTGGCGATGGAGGCTGCGACGTCGTAGCGCCAGGGTGGCATCGAACAGTTTGCTGCCTTTCTGATAATCGATTATATGCACACCAAGGGTATCGCCCGGCAATCGAAAGCGCCAATCATAGCGGATGTCCATATCGATAAAGGGTGAGACGTGAAAGACTTTCTTGCCGGTATGCCGACGCCAACCCTTGAAGGGGTGCAGGTTGTCCGCTTTGTCCAATACATAGCAAAAGTGCTCTCCCCAGGGTGTATTATGGATTTCCAATACAATGGTTTCCACATCGGTATCTTCCTGGTTGTAACAATAGTAAAAACTGGCCGGATTAAAACAGTGGCCGAAATAGCGCAAATGGGTCAGCAACCGGATGGACCCTTGGGGTCGCCTTCCCAAACGTTCTTCAACGAGATTTTGAACCGCTTGTTTGATGGGTATTTGGGGATCGCCGAAATGGTCTCTGCGGCGAAAATAGGCCAGGTTGACCTGCTGGTTGGACCATAACGGATGCATATCGAACAGTGTCGGCAGTTCATCAAGATCCAGATACATAAAGAACAGGCGATACTGGAACCTATTTGGCCGGGGTCGATATCGCCGGTGGCGGACGGTGCCTTCGTATATGCAGCTTTTTATCACGATAGATGTTTCCCAAAGTGTTTGCACACTGCCAGGGCGCTGTTGACGCCATCCTCATGAAATCCATACCCCCAGTAGGCGCCGCAGTAATAGGTTCGATTCTGACCGTTCAGTTCATCCTGGCTGCGACGGGCTTTCAGGCTTTTGGGATCGTAGACCGGGTGATGGTACACAAGGGATTCAATTTTTTTTCGGGATTGGATAGCATCCGGCATATTCAGGGTGACACAGAATTCTTCGGGCGCATCCAGACTCTGCAGGCGGCTCATATCGTAGGTCAGGGCGACACGACCGGTTTCCTCCTTGGGGATATGGTAATTCCAACTGGCCCAGGCGATCTTTTTTTTCGGCATGAGGGACGCATCCGTGTGCAGTACGGCAACATTCTCCTGATAGGGGATCACGCTCAAAATATCATTTTCCAAGTCGGTGGGATCCGCCAGCATTCGCAAGGCCTGATCACTGTGAGCCGCCAACACCACCTGGTCAAAGGATTCGGTTCTTCCTTTGGCCGTAATTTCCACTCTGTCTTCAAACCGTTTTACAGAAGATACCGGCGTGCCGAGGCGGATACCATCTCGAAAGGGTTGTGTCAGGGGATCGATATATTGGCTTGAGCCACCTTTGATCACCAGCCATTGGGGCTGATTGTGGATATTCAGTACACCATGGTTGTTGAAAAACTCAACCAGATAGCGTGCTGGAAATTCTCTGAATTGCACCGGATCCGCCGACCATATGGCTCCTCCCATGGGAATGATAAAATTGTCTATAAAATATGGGCCATAGTTTTTTGCCTCCAGGTATTCCGCCAAGGTAATGCTATAGTCGTCGGTCTCCATCAATTCGGATGCTTCTCGTCGGAATCTCAAGGCATCGGTGAGCATGCGGTAAAACGCCGGGCGAAACAGATTTCTGCGCTGAGCAAACATGCTGTTGAGTGTGCTGGGACAGAAATAAAGACCGGTCCTCTCGCATTGTACACTGAAACTCATGTTGGAGGGCTGCCAGGAAACCCCCAGTTTTTGCATGAGGGAGATAAAATTGGGGTAAGTATTCTCGTTGAAAACGATGAATCCCGTATCGACGGCATATGTGTGACCATTTACGGGCACATCGATGGTGTGGGTATGCCCACCAATGGTATCATCGGCCTCGTACACAACAATGTCGTGAGAATCACTGAGCAGGTAGGCGGTGACCAGGCCGGAAATGCCGGCTCCGATAATGGCAATGCGCATCCGGGTTCCCTCCATTTGATTTGAGGCCTTTCTGTTTAAAATATCATAGCGTTGTTTACGATAAGCACTTATAATCCTTATCCAAGTAATGATGACCTGTCAACCTGAATGAATCCGCCATATTTCCGTTTTTTATAGGATTGTAAAAAATATGGAAACCACTTTTGGGAGGTACCGGAGCGTTATTCCGAAAAATGCGATACAAAATCGATATTTGCAGGAACAGATGGATTGTTAAATAGCGCCTTTTAAAGTTGTCAACGAACCATTGGTTGAAACCCTCCGGCGAATGGTGTATTATCCCGTTAACTGTCAACAACCCATCTCAAGAGGAACGTGTCCATGACGACCCAAGCCACCGATACTTTCTCAAAGCCGGAAACGTTTCGCTTTTCAGAATCTTTGGCCCGCTCCGCATTTGATGCCCTGTCTGCCCACATCGCCATCCTGGATCACGAGGGTGTTATTCGTGCGACCAATCGTGCTTGGCAGAACCACGCTGTCCAAGGAGGATTGCCATCCGGTCATAACTTTCATGGTGTCAATTATCTTTCTCTCTGCGATCAAGCGCTCGGAGATGACAGCCGTGATGCCTGCAAGGTTGCTACGGGAATACGGGCCGTCATCAACATGGAACTGGATGAATTCTTGTACGATTATCCCTGCCATGAACCTAAAGGCCAGCACTGGTTTTATATGCGCGTGATCCGCATTCCGGACACGGATCCGGTGCAGGTCGTGGTCAGTCATGAAGAGATCACGGCCTTGAAACTCACCGAGCAGGCCCTTCGAGATAGTCAAGAGAAGCTCAATGATCAGAAGCAAGGCTTGGAAGAAGCCAATGTGGCGCTCAAAGTTCTTTTGAGGCAGCGTGAAGAGGACAAAAACGATCTAGAAAAGCGCTTTTTGACCAATGTCAAAGGCTTGGTTCTGCCCTATGTAGAAAAACTGAAAAGCGCCCCATTAAAAGCCAAGGACAAGACACTGGTTGAGATTATCGACACGCATTTAAAGGATATCGTTACACCCTTGATGCAGAATCTGACCAACGTCAATATTCTATTAACCCCTCAGGAGATGCAGGTGGCGACCCTTGTCAAAGATGGCAAGACCAGTAAAGAAATTGCCGAAATCCTGATTGTATCCGAAGCCACCATTAACTTTCACCGCAAGAACCTGCGTACCAAGTTCGGTCTCACCAACAAGCAAACAAATCTGCGTGCTTATCTGATGTCCCTCAGCTAACCTGGACATTTCAGGTTTGTGAAATTTCCGGGCTAATAGGGTGGTTCTTTTTCAAGGACGATCAGGTAAATAATAAGCTGTAAGCCATAAGCTGCTTATTGCTTAAGGCTTAGGGCTGCTATTTTAATAGCTTTTACCTATCAAATTAACCTTATCCTTCCCCTATTGAATGGCAGGCATCTGTCCCTATGTTTTTATAACAAGAACCTAATGGCATATTGAAAATCATCATAGACAAGCTGACCAAGGAGCCAACATGAAGAATATAGATATTAACAGCAAGGTGGATCTGCTCTTCCAACTCAAGTGGAAAAGTGAACGCGTGAACCATACCGACTGTTATCAGGCGGATCAGGTCAATATGTGGCGGGATCTGTTTCCAGCAGATCTGAATGAACGCCTTATGGACAAGCAAGCAGGAGATGATATTGTATTGACGCTTAGTGGCGGAAAGGGGGTGCCATCATTTGAAAAACAGAAACTCATGCAGGTAAAAAACAGACAGTTTAATAATAAGTTCTTGAGAAATGACCAGGCCAGACCCCAGTTGGGCCGCTTCTACCCTAAAGGCCTATTGACTGACATCAAAGGGGTATTTAGAAACAACATTGCCCCGTTTCGTTGTGTTGGTATCAACAATGGCCATCTATCCGTCGATTTCAACCACCCGTTGGCAGACAAGGATCTGCACCTTTCCGCCATTGTTGGAAAAATTGAATCGAAGCTGATCGAGCGCGGGGGCACCAGTATTGACTGGATGGAACAACTCACCGACGGTCCGGGTATGCAGGCTCGTTGGCGTAATCAGGCGTCCGAATATCTATCAGACAGTGCGTTTGAGCGCCAAGATGCATCTTCTGACACCCTTTTCTATGGCAGCCCTCGCTTGATTCAGCACTTGGACGATACGGCTGTGGCCATGGTGGAAAACACCTACGGCCGATTTTTAAAGGATGACATGCTGGTGCTCGATCTTATGAGCAGCTGGAAGTCTCACATACCCGTGCGACACCGTTTGAAGCGCCTGGTAGGTTTGGGGCTCAATCAGAATGAGCTGGACCACAATCGCCAACTGACTGAGTCGGTCGTCCAGGATTTAAACGCCAATCCCCGGCTACCCTTCGATACCAATGTTTTTGACGCGGTACTGTGCACGGTTTCGGTGGAATATCTCATCGATCCGCTGGCAGTTTTTAGTGAAGTAGCCCGGGTGTTGAGACCGGGTGGATATTTTGTGGTGACCTTTTCCAACCGCTGGTTTCCAACCAAGGCCATCCGTTTGTGGACAGAACTGCACGAGTTTGAGCGCATGGGGCTGGTACTGGAGTATTTCATGCAAACGCAGGCGTTCGAAGATTTGCATAGCTACTCCATGCGTGGGTTGCCACGTCCGCATGATGACAAATATTTTCCTGAACTGAGGTATTCGGATCCTCTGTATGCGGTCTGGGGGAGAAAACAATTCAACTGATGCTCTGGTACTGAAAAATCCCGTGGGGTTGCGGGCCTGGGCTTTCTCAGACCTCAGTATTCTCACGAAACAAGGCCATAATAAGCGAGGTACATAAAAATGAAGATAGATTCCGAAAAAAAATATACAAACGTTAAGGATTCCCAAGGCACAGACCACTATTGCCCCGTGGAAACAGACAACCCTGCCTCTGAAAGCGAGATGTCTGAGGCGTGTGTTGAAAAGGATGTGGTTGAGCGTTACTCCGGGAATATCGAGCTTTAGATGTGACCCCATTTAGAAAGGAGAGGCAATATGTACAAGCATTTTGATGCGGGATCTTTGATCGTTATCTTGATAACATTTGTTTTGTTTGTACTGGCCTTGTTTACCAAGGGATTTACACACGATCTTCTCTTGGAAGCAGGCGTTTTCCTGGTGTCCGTCAAACTGATCCTCATGGCCTACCGGAACAACGTGAACAACCAAGAGCTTGCAAAGGAGTTGTCGGAACTCAAAGCAACCCTGCGAGGAAAGGAGAAGAAAGATGAATAAAAAAATATTGCTGGCTATCGATAATACCCGACCCTCAAAACTGGCCCTGGGCTACGCTGTCCAGATGGCAGCCATGATACCGGATCTGCACTTTGTTTTACTTCATATTCAGCCGATGGTATCCATTTTTCTGAAAGAGGAGGCGCGGACCAGCGTCTTGGCAAGAAAAAAAATGGAAAAGATTTCAAACAGGAATGCCCGATTGGCGCAGTCTCTGCTGGATGAATACCAGAGCGACATGATCGGCAGAGGCATCGCCTCCGATCGTATCGAAGGGGTGACCCAGGCGCGCAGACTCGGATTTGCCAAGGATATCATTGAGTTTGCACAGCAGGGGCGATACGATGCCATCGTGGTTGGGCGACGGGGCTTGTCCGGTTTTGCCAAACTGTATGCCGGTAGCGTCACTGCCAATATTCTGGAGCAATCCCAGGTGATCCCGGTTTGGTTGGTGGACGGTGAGGCGAGTGCCGGCGAGATACTGGTGGCGGTAGACGGATCCGAGTCTTCCTTGCGCGTGGTCGATCATGTCAGTTTTATGATGAGCGCTGATTCAGAAACACGGATGACCCTTGTGAACGTCGCCGGCAATACCCGTAACACCTGCGAGATCGAGATGGAGGATCCACCTGATACCGAGTTGGAAGACATCATTGTTCGTGGCGACAAAGCTTGTATCGACCAGTTTTATGCCCGTGCGTTGGAAAAGTTTAAGCAAGCCGGCATTACTGGGGAACGGGTGCGATTTGAAACCATCGAGGGCCGAAAGCGCATCGGAAAGGCGGTCATGGATTTTGCTGAAAAAGGGGATTTCCATACTCTGGTTGTGGGCCGCCGCGGTATCGACAGGTCTTTTTTCATGGGCAGTGTTTCCCGCTATATGATCAACAACCTATCCGACGGCGCACTATGGGTGATTCCCTGACAGCAAATACAAGCAGGTTTAGGGAACTGTATCATTAGCCGATGACCTCAAATGATAGGTTTTACCACCTAAATAAACCTTATTTATTATCTATTGATAAGTGGTCAAACATGCGTATGTTTGACTATGAGGAAATAAAATCAAACCATTGAGGAGTTTATTATGAAAATAGAATTGAAATGCTTCGCATCGCTGGTGAATCCCGATACATGTGATTTCCGGGAAAGTACGAGCTATGCGTTGACACAAGGACAAACTGTTGCGGATTTGGTTCGTGAGGCCGGTATTGCCGATGAAGATATCAAGATCGTGTTCGTAAACAGCCGTGTGGTTGCATTGGATTCGGTCCTGTCAGACGGGGACCGTGTCGGATTGGCCCCGGCTGTCGGTGGCATGTAATGCCTGTTCAACTGAATTAACTATCATTAACCCTCTATCATTATCTGGTTTTAGGCTGCGCCTTTCTATAAATTGAACATCTTGAGGTGGATTATGATCAAACGGGGATGTTTCGATAATATTGTTATTCGGTGACCAAATTCGCATTATGAGGAACCTTTCTCAGATTCTCCAGCTGATAGCCTTGCTTCGTTAAAAAATCAAGAATGGTCTGATAGTCTTTATAGGGAATCGAGGGCTCACGGGCCATGACCCATACATAATCCCTTTTCGTGCGCCCAATGACCGTTTGGGTGTAATCGTCTGTCAAATAAATGATGCGATATTCGGCCTTGATAGGCCAGATAAACTGCATGCCCCACACCGCATTGGATGCATTCCTCACAAATCCCCGGGGCTTGTATTCTTTCAATGGGCCCTCCAGACTCCCCTTGTTGAACCGAAACGTGGTGGCAACGGTGCCGTCGGTATCGAGACGGTAGGATTCCAGGGCATTGTAGGCGTCTTTTTCTATAAATGTCGGTATGCTGGCGATAACATACCAATCACCCATAAAACGTTTTAGGTCTACCGATTCAACCGTGTGAATCGGCTGTATTGTCTGACACCCCACAACCATGCTATAGAAAAGCAATACCAAGATAAGTTTGGTATATCGCATACATTTACCTCTCATATATATGAAACGTGTTTAAAGAAAATGTTCAGCATGAATTATCATAAAGCAATATGAGAAAAAGACGAGCAGAATGATAGGACAAACCTACACATGTTTATATGAGAGTCAAGAAAATTGAAAACCAAGCGCTTCAATTTTGCTATAATAGGCGGTGGATTGGCTGCCACAGCCATGCTGACACAGCTCGTAGCCATGCTGAAGACAAAAGCCGCCAAAAAGCTGCTGGACCCTTCCCGGATGGTCATCCAGGTGTTTCATAAGGGGGATGTTTTCGGGCCTGGCTTTCCCCACAGTGACCGCTTTGTGTGTCCCTTTCATATCACCAACATGTGTGCATCTGAAATGGGCATTATTGACGGTAAGCCCCGAGACTTCCAGGATTGGGTGTCTGACAATTTCAATCATCTGAAAGAACGGTTTAATTGGTTTCGTGAATGGTGTTCGGTGGCGGACGACGAGAAGGGGGGCTGCCATCATTATCCTAGAGCAATCATGGGAGAGTATTTAAAGGATAGATTTCAGCATGCCGTTCGTTTAGGACGCAGCATTGGCCTGGAGATACACCTCTATCCACGGTCCGAAGTGCTTGATCTGCGCCAGGTCAAAGGCACGCTCCAGCTGAGCATCCAATGTCTGGATTTGGAAACGGTTTTCTCAAAAGAGGCTGATCGTGTTTTGCTTGCCACCGGTCATTGGAATGAAAAAAATGATAGATCTGGTTATTTTACATCTCCCTGGCCAGCGCAAAAGTTGTTGGATAGCATTCCTAAAGGTGAAAGCGTAGCCATTATCGGCACTAGCCTTAGTGCCATCGAGACCGTGCTGACACTCACCTCGGAGGGTGAATTCGTTCGTTCCCGAACCGGAGAACTGGTTTACAAGCCCCCGGAAAATTCAAGAACGTTTGTCCTAAACTCCAGACGGGGTTTACTGCCGAAGGTCAGAGGCAGGATGGGTAAACGCAAAAATAAGTTTATGAATCGTGAGAAAATTGCTCAGGCATTAGCTGATAATGGTGAGAATTTGACTTTGGATTTCATTTTCAAACTGCTGAATTCAGATCTGGAAGATGCTTATGGCCATAGGATTGATTGGGAGGAGATCGTCAACCCAAGTAACAAGCCCGCAGATCTTTTGCAAAGATATTTGGATGATGCCATCGACGGGGATGGTCCCGGCGGGGAACTCATTTGGCAAACCGTGTTGCACCAGACGTTTGATGGGGTGAGGGAGCTGTATTTGCACCTGACATTTGAAGAGAGAAAGCGATTTGACAGAAATTACAGTTCTGTCTTTTTCACTCACGCTGCAGTCCAGCCGTCTGTTAACGCTGAAAAGCTGCTGGCCCTGATGAAGAGCGGACTTGTTGAAGTTGTCAAGCTGGGCGAAACGTATCGTTTGATGAAAAATGAAAACCAGAGGGGTTATGCGTTGACCTACAGAGACGTCGAGGGAACTGAAAAGAAAGATGTCTATTACTATGTCGTGGATGCGCGCGGGCAAAAAAAATCATTGGAAAGCGACCCTTCGGCCCTGGCAAAGAATTTACGTCTGTCCGGAACCATTCAGACAACCGAGATCAGACCCGTGGTCAAAAAGGAAAACGTGACGTCGAAGATCGCTGCTGGGTCGAAATCAACTGCACAGGTCTATGAAACAGGCAGTATATGGATCGATCCAGTCTCCCACAAGATCATTCAAATGGGATCTGACAATACAATTACCCCATCCAATGCCATATATGCTGTCGGCGCCATGACTCGTGGCCAGATAATAGACGCCAGCATGGCCCGCAGTATCGTTCAATCGACAGCCAGAATTGCAAAGGACATCATCGGTCATTTGACGCGGGGCAACTGATTTACTCGATACCCACAAAAGTGCCCTTGGCCCCTTGCCCCCTCGAACGCATGATTATTGACATTCAGGGGGTTCCCAAGGATTGGCACAGTGCTTTCTTTTTGGGCATCCTGATCAGGATCGTGTTGCCAGAGAGTCTACTTTGTCTACATACCCCTGGATGTCACATTTTCTTTCTAAACCGGATGCCGCCATGTAACGGACTTTCCCAAATATTGGCCGCTGGAACCAGGCGCGGTCGTGCATTCCGAAGATCCAGGCCACGCCGGCATAGGAGTTTGGGTCACGGCCATCGATAAAATATTTGTTGTTGATGGCTAGGGTCGTTCGAAAGGCGTGCGCAGGCGTTCTGGACCACTCCAGGATTTTCTTTCCCCAATACATCCGCATGTAGTTGTGCATAAAGCCGGTGGTCTTCATCTCTTTCATGGCAGCATTCCAGTAAACATCGTGGGTCCTGGCGTTTTCCAGTTGACTGCGCGTATATAGGGTCTCGCGGGAGTCTTTCTGGTGTTGCTGCAATGATTTCCGGGCCCATGGGGGCAGGCAGGCAAAAGAATGATAGCTGGGGTTGAAATGGGTGAAATTCATGGCCAGCTCACGGCGAACGATCAACTCTTCCAGATAGGCCTCCTGGGCCTCCACAAGACGGTCTCCCTCTGCTTTGACTCTCAACGCAAGGTAGAGGGGCGAAATCTGCCCGAAATGCAGGTAGGGGCTCATGTGGGAGATATCATCGGTCTGGGGTTGGTTGCGGTTTTCGACATAACGATGAAATTTATTTTGGATGAAATCTTCAAACCTTGCCATTGCCTGAGAGGTACCCCCTTTAAAGAATGGGGTTGCCGGCGCAACACTTTGATCCAGAGACAGTTTGTGAACTAGGATGTCCACATCCGTTAGATCCAGGCTGTGGACCTTCAGTCCGAGGGATTTTTTTTTCACCTTGCTGGACCTAAACGGCACGAGACAGTCATGCAAATGCCTGTGTATTTTAGGGCGAATCGTGTGCGCCGCATACTCGGCTTTGTTGGAGACAAGCCCTATGGGCACCACCATATCACTTTCCACCTGCACAACCGGGCAGTCTGTCGAGAGGGCCACATGGGCACGCCAGGCTTTTTGATGCCTGAGATAGCCCCGGTCACAGACGATCAACGCGGCCTCTTTTCCCAAGGCCAAGGCCACGTCAGCAGGCGACCCGTGTTGGATCACCATTTTGATCCCCTGATCGGCCAGGGTGGCCTGAGTCTCTCGCAGCCCTTCCAGCATAAAGGTGACATGACGCAGGTTGGCCTCCGGGTAGTCATCCATCAGACCAAAACCCACCAGCACGCTTTGCCCGAATTCATTGGCCTGCTGTATGGCATATTCCAGTGCATGATTGTATTCGGCCCGCTGGGATTGCTGCATCCAGTAAAGTACATAGCGTCCCTTTTTGATGCTGTGTTTATTCAATAGCTGGATGCGTGCGGGTTGAATGGGCATCGTCTTCAATGTTTCACCTTGTTTTTAAGATAAGCAGTAAGCGGTAAGCTTTAAGCAATAAGTGTCTTACAGCATATCGCTTATGGCTTACAGCTCATTCTTTAGGTTGTAATACACATGTCTTTGTAATCTTGGGCGTAAATCGTTCTGGACCTCCCAGAATCGGTTTTTGAATTGCCCTGGCTATACCCTCGAGCATACCTGAGAAAATCCATTGATGGAATGGATAGAGAGCATACCAATAGAGGATGCCAAAAAGACCCCTGGGTAGAAACCGGGACAACAGCTGGAGCTCTGTTCGATTGTTTTTGTCTTCTGTGATCTGGATTTCAAGCAGTGCTTCTCCGGGCATTTTCATCTCAGCCACCAGCAGAAGCCTGTTTGGCGGGTCGACTTCGAGCACCCGCCAGAAGTCCAGGGCGTCTCCGACGCTGAGTTCTACAGGATGACGGCGGCCACGCCGCAAGCCCACGCCCCCAACCAGCCGGTCCATAGCCCCGCGCAAACGCCAGAGAAAATTGCCAAAGTACCAGCCTGTTTTTCCCCCGATGCGTGACACGGGTTGCCAGACGTCCTGTGGGGTTGCCTGTAGAAGCGCCCGGTACCCACATTTCATGATCGTGCCGCCGGCCCATTCCGCATCCCCGCAATGGGCCCATTCAGGCGCCAGCAAACTGCCTGCATCCATCCAGCAGGTCTGAACCTGCTCCTGTTCAATACGATCAAGAGCCTTTCGTATGGCTTCCCGGCAGCTCATCAATTTCTGGGGTAAGATGGATTGAATTCGGTTTTCAGTGCAGACGGCGTCACTGGTCAAGCCTTCGGTCAAAGGTAAGGCGATAGACTTGGGCACCGGGCTGATGAGATGGATCCACAAAGCACTCAGGGTGGGCGTCAGAACGGGTACAGGAATGATCCATCGTTTGGGGAGTCGTGCTTCCTCGGCATAGATATCCAGCAGATCTCGGTAGGTGAGAATATCGGGCCCACCGATGTCATAGGTTTGGCCGATGGTTTCCTGGTGCCCGAGACAGCCCACAAGATAAGCGATAACGTCACGAATGGCGATGGGTTGATTCAATGAGTGCACCCAGCGTGGGGTAGTCATAACCGGCAGCCGTTCCACCAGGTAACGCAGGATCTCAAAGGAAGCACTTCCGGAACCCAGAATCATGGGGGTTCGCAAGTCGGTTGTGGGAACCGGACCGGCCTGCAGGATTTTGGCCACTTCGATACGTGACTGCAGATGCTTGCTCAGGGTTCCATGTCTGGTTTCCGCCAGGCCTCCTAAATAGATGATTCTTTTTAACCCTGCATCCGCCGCTGCAGAAACCATGTTTTGCGCTGCACGGCGATCGGCTGCGGCAAACTTTTCTTTCTGAGCAATCATGGAGTGGACCAGGTAAAAAGCGGACCCGCATCCGGAAGCTGCTCTTGTAAGTGATTCCAGATCAAGGACATCGCCTTGCACCATTTGCACCCGGGGGTTGCCAGACCAGGGGCGACATCCCATTTTTTCAAGGTTTCTTGCCATGGCGCGTACCCGATACCCGGCTTCAAGCAGGGCTGGAATCAAACGCCCACCCACATATCCTGTGGCGCCGGTCACTAAAATTGGGTCTGTTTTCATTATTGGATTTCCTTCGGATAATAGCTTGTCTGGTTTCGGCGGGCTGGAATGAACAAGGCAGAGCCTGTTCAGGCTCTGCCTTGTTTCAAATCATCCATAGTTGGGTTCTAAAAATTGGGTTGGTCGGGTTAGCCAGCCACATCAATTCCCGGATCACATCCCAGGTTAGGATCTTTATCTTCACATTCGAAGTTTTTCTCGCGTGTATCCACATGCCCTTCTTCTCTCTCTTTATCGTTTTCAACATAATCATTGTCTTTTGTCATGGTAGTACCTCCCTTGGTTGGTTTGTTTTATCCTCGCTTGTTCATAATATAAGCACGGTAAAAATTAAATCAACAGGGGAGGAATAGGGGATTTATGATAGGTAAAAACTACTATAAACTATCTCGAAAAAGTCTTTTGGCCCAATATCTGTGTTGGGCCAGCGTTTCAACTCCTCAAAATACTACAGTATTCCTGGGGGTTAAAACACTCGCCCGCCTTGATCTTGAGCCAAATTACTAATTTTGAGACAGCTTCTAATAAGCTATAAGCTATGAGCGATAAGCAGCTTACAGCTGATGGCACATTTTTTTCCTCGATCCCTTTTATGCTGGAATACTTGAATGCTTGGAGGCTGGGATGCTGCTGTTCGCTCATAGCTGTCAGCAACCCTCAAACCCTCTAAGTCTTAAACCCTCGGACCCTTCTCTTACACATGCGTGCGCAGCTTGAGCTCCAGAGGGTGAGGGTTGAGATAGGTCTGGTGCTTGAGGTAGTGCTGGTCATATTTACGCACATAATGATTGATGAGGGTGATGGGGACAATCAAAGGCACCAGCTCCCGACGGTATTGATCAAAAATTGTGAGGAGTTCCTGTTTTTCATCCCCACTCAGCTCTTTTTTGAAATATCCCATCAAGTGCTGCAGGACGTTGATATTCTTCTTTGTCGTCGTTTTAAGGGCCAATGCGTCCATCATCAATTGCACATAGCTGTCAAGAAGCTCTTTTAGGGGCAGTTTCTTGCCTTCTGCCACCAGTTTTCCCATCAAGCGATAGTGTTTCTGGCTGTGAGCCAGAAATAAGAGTTTATTACGGGTGTGAAAATCAATCAGGGTGGCCATTTTCGGGGCGCTGGCAATGCTCTCTCGCCAGCGTTTCAGGGTGAAAATGCGCTCGATAAAATTTTCCCGAATGGCAGGGTCGTGCAGCCGACCGTCGTCTTCAACCGGTATAAGCGGAAAATGATCCATGAAAGCCCGGGCAAACATACCCACGCCTTTCTTTTCCGGCATACCTTTTTCGTTGTAAACCTTCACCCGAATCATGCCGCTGCTGGGAGAATCGCACTTGAAAATGAAGCCGCACAGCGCTTCCTTTTCGAGTTCTTTTACACGTTTTTTGGCCCAGCGGGTCATCTCTTGGGTACGATCTGTTTTGCTCTTGAAGGTTATCAGGCGGGGCTTTTCAGGATCACCCACCAGGCGCAGGGATTCCCTGGGGATGCCGAAACCGGCTTCCACCTCAGGGCACACGGGAACATACTCAACAAACCGACCCAATGTGTTCGTCAGGAAGCGATCGAGTTTATGACCCGCATTCCAACGCACCATATTTCCGAGCAAACAGCTGCTTATGCCTATTCTGAAATTTCCATCCATACTGAAAGTCCTTCCCACCTTGTGTTTGCCTGTGTTGATGTTTCAAATGTTAAAGGTTGGCATCACCGATGGTCACAATCCCCAAATATCCATCCACGGTGATGTTGTCCCCGGTCCGGATCAAGCTGGTTGCGTCCGGGACGCCGGTAATGCACGGCAAACCGTATTCGCGTGCGATAATGGCGCCATGTATCAACATGCCGCCCCTTCTTTCCACAACGGCCGTGGCCAAAGGCACAACAAAGGTAATATTGGGGTCCACCGCATCACACACCAATACCTCGCCATGCTTAAAATTCGACAGATCGGAATGATTCCGGATCACCCGGGCTTTGCCTTTTGAGATGCCCGGGCCGGCGGGTTGGCCCGTCAATTGCCGAGCTTGAAGCCTGTCGCCTGCGATCTCTTCTATGGGGAGGCCCGACTGAGATTCGGTTCCGAAATCAACTTCTTTTAAAACATGCCGCAAGACCTTGGCGCTTGGGTCGCCGGCCTGACTTTCAAGGCGTTTTTTGGCTTCCTGGACGGCTGCCAGCAATTGTGCTTCGATACGGCCCAGATAGATATTGTCGTCATCACGCAATTGATAGCTGTTCCTGGCCAGATCGAGCAGTTCCTTGGCCCAAGTCTTCTGATCTTCTTCAAAATGATCTAAATATTTCTGAATCGATCGCTTGATGGAATCCTTTTTTCTGTGAGCACTGGTCTGGGCCGGGTATTTGGCCATTTCGAGCAGCAGCCGATATAGGGGTCCGGTCCCCAGAACACAATTCTTACCGCCTGTGACCGCACAGGAGAGGTCACCAAATTTTTCGATAAATTCATTGATCAAGGCTGTAAATTCGACATCGAGACTGTCGTAATTGCCCTGCTTTAAACTCTTTGCCAACGGCTCGTCCCTGCGAATGATGGCTGCCAGATCCATCAGCATCTTGTTTCGCTCGATGCTTGCCATTTGGGTATGGGTAAGCAGGTCCATGAATTCGTAAGGGTCATCAGGGCGTAGAGCATCATTGTAAACCTGCCCGAACAGCCTTACACCGTGGGCATAGGGGATAAAATCCGCCCAGTAGATGTTGACCCACTTGTGATTGATTTCCAGACGCTCCCTGATCTCATCCGCCAAAGCCTGATCCGACATATTTTTTAGGTTTATTGCGCCCAGGCTTTCGGCAGCAGCGATCATACCGGGTATCAGTTCATTTTCGATCTTTTGGCGCAGGTCTTTGAGATTGTCGAAGCTGCGGTGCAGGCTCAGGTACCAGCCACGTTTGTCTTCTGGTTTAGCTGAACTCAGGGTCGTAATAGGACGGGATTGGAGCAAGATCAGCGCGTCTTTGAAATAGGTCCACTCCACATCCTGGGGTATTTTGAAAAATTGTTCTGCTTTAAGGGCTGTTTGAAATACGACATCGACCTCTTGTGGCACCAGGGGCGGTTGGGCTGATTTCTCTGCTGGAAGAGCCGCCAATTGGATGCCTTTTGGGCCTGGCATGATCCAGTTTTTCCGTTCCGGGGGTGTGTGCGAAACGATCTTGTTGCTATGGCGATCGATTATCCAGCGATCCGGCTCGACCGTACCGTCCACAAGACCCTGGTTCAACCCGTGAACTGATTCGACAATTCCCTGGTTCTCGTCATTGGGGTTTCGGGTAAAGACGACGCCGGACCTTTCACCGGCGACAGTTTCCTGTACCACCACCGCCATGGAACTCTTTTCAACGTCCAACCCGATTTCCTGGCGATACAGCAGAGCTGCATCCGACCAAAGGGAGGCCCATACCAGGCGTATGTGTTTTAAGATCGACTCTGTACCGGATATGTTAATGAAGGATTCATGCAGCCCGGCAAAGGATGACCGGGCATCGTCCTCTTCGGGTGCCGAGGATCGAATGGCTACCGTTCTGTCCTGAAATCGTTCTTCGATTTGCTCGCGAATATTTTGGGCCAGGCTGGCAGGCAGCGCCTTGGTCAAGAACAGGTTGCGAATACGGGTTGCGCAGTCCCAGATTTCTTCCCAGCGCATTTCCTTAAACGCTTTTCGATGGAGCTCCATCAGGATACGCTCACGCAGGCCGGATTCATTTACATATGCATGATAGGCATCGCTGGTGACGCAGATCGTCGTTGGAATTTTGAAGCCCCCTTGGGTCAGCAGGGATAGGGCATACCCTTTGCCACCGACGCGCTGTCGATTTCCGGGGTGGATCTCTTCTGTGGATAGAATCCAGTTCATGGGTTTAAGTGCAGCTCCGTCACATTCTGAAAGTTTTTCACCATGTAGTAACTGTCTACCGAAACCCCTACCAGGGCACATGTGGGCGAATGAACAAAATCTTCCAGATGAGGATGTTTGGCAAGGTATTGGCCCAGAACGCGCTTTTTGTTTTTTCCCGTGACATCTTTTGCCTTGCCCACCGCTGTCACGGAAATAGCCCGATGAAAATCAGAGGTCTGGTTACTGCTGCTGTTGATCAACATGGCCACGCGACTGTCGGCGACCACGTTGGCATATTTACGTGTGGTCGTTGGTGTTGCGAAGTAAATCTGACGCAGATCATCGCTGGCAACGAAGGCAACCAGGCTGGCATAGGGTTGTCCGGCATGCTGCGTAGATAAGGTTGCCAGGTTTTGGGAACGGAACAATTCTGCCACTCTTTTTCGAAACAGCTCATTTACTTTCATAGGAACGGTATCCGTATGGGTTCAAGAACATGTAAGACTTCCTGACATATTAGGCAAAAAGAGCCATAATAGCAAGTGCGTTCATCGCGGCTTACCCAAGTGACGCGCAAATTCTTTTTCGCTGGATCCAAATCAAGAACCTATCCGCGGGGGGGGATTCGGTAAATCTAATTCCCTGCGCCCACTAAAGGCAGCTCTTTGTCGATCTGGAAAAACACCAGAAACTTAGACTCATCCTTTTTGTCGATATATTGCCGCCGTCGCAGGGACTGCAGCAATTCAGAATCCCGCTCCTCGCGCACTTTGGTCAAAAAGAGGCGTTTGCCTTTATAGCCCGGGCTTTTCTCTATAAACATGTAGCAGGCATGTGAATTGGATTCAAGGTTATGATGGGTGAGGCGATCACGCATGATCATGGCGATGGTTCCATCATCCATAAAATGGGGCCGGGCATATATGGCCGTATCCACCTTGCCGTCGCTGTCCGCCGTGGCCATGACGCCTTTGCCTTCCGTGTTTTCAAAGTATTCTTTAAGTTCCATGGGAACCTCCTTTTGAATTGACCCATGTGATCAGATGGTCAATCCCGTTTTGAGTGATTACAATATTTTCAGACTATAATACCGATATCGAGAAAGAAAAGGAGTGGATGCTTATTTACCCGCTTTCGCAGAAGACCACGGGTTTGCCCGTGGTCTTCGATTAAAACACATAATTGATGACAGCCAATCCCTTGACAATGTACTTGTCGCTGACAATGGGGCTGTCGGTGACATCATTGTCGAAAAATTCTACACGCGTGTTCAAGATGACCAGCCAGTCACGGGTAACCTCGATAGACATCCCCACGCCACCCTCCACATTGATGATTGAATCGAGTTTATAGGCAGGGCGGTCTGGCGTGGCCCTGCTGGATGGCACACCGAAATCGTGGTTGGCGAGTTCAGAACTGAGCCAGTTCAGCCCAAATTGAGGCGAGAATCTGAAAACACCCATTTGAAATGACTTGTCAAATTTTATATTACCTTCTCCCCCGCCAATCTCGTCGAGCAGGTCATGCGCGTAGCCGGTTGAAAGGCCCACGCCGCCAGGAAGTTCGACATTAAGCGCCAGGCCAGCCATGAAGGTGTCTTTTCTATCGCCCATACCCCTTAGAAAATCACTCTCATCCTCCTCGTAGGCGCCAAAACGATAGCTACCCGTTGCGGCAAGACGCAGTTTACCACTGCCGGCAAGACCGAACTGGATCCTGGGTCCATAAATCTGCAAACGCTCACCCGTGTAGACAATCGCCGGGATTGTGCGATAAACACCGCCTGTGACATGGCGATAGGGACTCGTTTGAGCGATAATACCCAATCCCACGCCGAGACGGCCACGTTTTCCCAGGGGGCGGTGGAGCGTTACCTCAACGGTACGTGACTCTCCTTCGGCTAAAATGAAGGCTGCACGCTGATAGTTCGGTGGGCCTTTAGGCTGATACTGATTGGCAAAGCCCAGCGGTTCATTCGGAATACCGATGAAGTTCTTGTCCAGAAGATTATTGTTGTTTTCATCGAAGTAAACCAGGAGAGCGTACTCACCCGGGGGGATATCCCGGATACGGTAGTGTTCGCGTCCGTCCAGTGGTCGCTTTACGACCTTTACCGGATCGCGAAGGTCGCCGAAGGTATCGGCCGAATCAAATAAAACAAATTGTAAGAAGCCCTCGGATGGCGGATCGTGCAAATGCACTGATAAATCCGCGGCCCAAAGGATCGATGGAAAAAAAAATAACAAAGCTATCAGGAACGCCATCGTCTTAGTATATTTTAATTCTTTCTTCATTTACACACCGTTTTGAAACGAGAGAACGACACAGCTAGTGGGCCAAAAGACTTTTTTGAGGTTTTATAATCACCGGCCCCTGTTGCTATTTGACGTCGATCATAATTTCATTGCGGCGCAAAAACGGAAGCGTCCATGGGGGGTCATACCCCGCGGAACGCGGCTCCGACAGGCGCTCGATGCCATTGCTCCGGATCCATTCAATCAGCGCCTCGGATTTCTCACGCATTGCTCGCTCTTTCCATGGTCCGGAGTAGCGGATGACGGCAACCTTTTTTCTGGGTATCACCGCCAGTTTGACTTCAGGATTAGACGGAACCGGTGCATTTTCAAGCGTGTAGCTCGTCGGCAGGACGAAGCTAAAACGCCAGCCCGAGCCCTGTTTTTCTCCAATAACGGGGCTGGTCATGGCAATTTTTTCACCATCAGCCGCAAACGCCTCGCTGGACATAACGGGTGCCGTCATGGCAATTTTTAATTGCGAACCATTCTCACCTGATATGTATCCAAAGAGTTTCTTGAAGGCGATACGGCCAGCCTCATCATAGCTCGCTTGGACATCCGTTTCAACCGCGACCAACTCGCCATACTCCCGTATCTCGATCCGATCATATTTTGCGAGAACATGATAACTCGCTTCTTCAGAAGTGCGGATTCCGAAAAAGCTACACCCCGTTGTAAAAGAGAAGCATGTGATCCCAACGATTAAAGCTGTCAGGGGCTTGTTCCATTTCAATTTTTTCATACTATCCATAATTACCACCATAAAACGAATATAACCCATCATAAAAATGCAGTCGCCACTTGGGTATGTATTTTATCCGCCTTCGCAGAATACCACGGGGAATACACCTACCATTGCGGTTCAAATGAAAAAGGCAGAGTCGTTTTTGGCTCTGCTCTTTCTCAATTTAAATGATATATGAATCCGGTGAGTGTGTTTTGGGTTAACCGGCTACATCAATACCCGGATCACATCCCAGATGGGGATCTTTGTCTTTACAATCAAAATTTCTCTCGCGGGTATCCACGTGTCCTTCTTCTCTTTCATTTTCGTTTTCAACGTAGTTTTCTGTATTTGCCATGATAGCACCTCTCTATGATTGTTTGTTTTGTTCTTGCTTGTAGATAATATATGTACGCTAAGGAAACGTTCAATAGGGGAGAAATGGGTGTATAGTGATAGGTAAAAACCATTGATAAGCTTTAAGCCATAAGCGATAAGCAGTTAACAATCTATTTTGTTTGCCGTTACCCGCCGACGTGTGAAAAAAAGTCAAACCAAACATACTTATGGCAATGACAATAGAATTACGCTTGACGGTATAAAAACCCAAATGCTATGCTTTCAGCCTATGCAGAACCTGCAAGCTATCTCCTATCAAATTAATATTTTATATCCGTAATCAGAATAGGGTATCAATGTATTTTTTCTACTGTGAAGATATCTCACCAGTTCAATTTTGTACAGAATTCCGAGAGGAGGGTTCATGACAGCTGCACGCTATGATGTTGTATTTCGCGGAAAAATACTGCCGGGTTTCGATGTTGATGCTGTAAAATCCAAACTGATGGATGTGTTTTCCATCAGCGAAGAAAAGGCTGTGAAGATACTCAAGAGCAAGGGAATCGTGTTGAAAAAGAACACAGACGAGATTACTGCTAAAAAGTTTGCAACGACCCTGAAAAAAATAGGGTTGGAAGTCACTTTGGCCGAAGATAAAAAAGAACCCGGTTCCGTGAAAGAACCACCACCCCCTGCTGAGGGAAGGGCAGAGAAAGAAGTTGAAACGCCGAAAAAAACGATAAAGACGGACCAGGCGCTTCCAGGGGAAGAGGGGGGTGCCCACCAGGCATCTGATGAGGGTGGAGATGAGGTTTCCAGGGTACCCTTTCAATTCAGTGGCAAAGGGTCGGAGTACTTCAAAATCTGGCTTGTGAACATTATTTTATCGGTCATCACACTCGGCATCTACTCGGCCTGGGCCAAAGTAAGACGTAAACAGTACTTTTATGGGAGCACGACACTTTCTGGGAGTAGTTTTGAATATCTTGCCGACCCCGTAAAGATTCTCAAGGGGCGTCTTATCGTCGTGGGTGTATTTATTCTTTACTCGGTGTTGTCTGGTTTGCTTCCGCTTGTTTCCGGTATTATGGGTCTGGCATTTATTCTGATTCTTCCCTGGTTGATCGTCCGGTCGCTGGTATTTAATGCACGCAACAGTGCTTTGAGAAATGTTCGATTCGGTTTCAAGGGAAGTATCATGGGTGCCGCAAAGGTCTTTATCCTGTGGCCGCTTGCAGCAACCCTGACCCTGGGCGCTCTATTTCCCTATGTCTATTTTCGTCAGAAGAAATATATTGTTGAAAACAGCGTTTATGGCAGAACCCCATTTGTCTATACGGCAACGCCACGGGAGTATTACCGAATCTATTTCGGCGCCCTTGTTCCGATCCTGGGCGGTATTATTCTTATAGCACTATGCGCCTTTTTTCTGCCGCCTGTCTCCGCCCTGGTACTTCTGGTTTTATACCTTTATCTGTTTGCCTACTTTTCAGTGAAGACCACCAATCTTTTATTTAACACCAGCAGCCTGTCCCATCACCGGTTTGAGGCCGGGTTGAAAACAGGCGAATACATGAAGCTCGTATTTACCAACTCCCTGGGTGTCGCGGTAACACTGGGATTGTTCTTTCCCTTTGCAAAGGTCAGAACGGCTCAATATAAACTTCAGCATCTAACGCTGCTGGCTTCCGGAGACCTCGCGGGTTTTATTGATGACGAGGAGAAACAAGTGAGTGCTATTGCTGAAGAAGTGGGTGATTTTTTTGATATGGACTTTGGTCTATGATTTCCTTTGAGGGGAAATGGTATGATGGAAAAACATCGGCAGCGGAAAACGTTGTGTGCATTGTCTACGACAACGGTGCTCTTCGCATTGAAAGGATTAGTAATGGCGGTCTGATCATGACCAGGCCGCGCTTTGATATTGACATTTCTCCAAGGCTGGCCAACACACAACGCTATCTTCTTTTTCCCCAGGGTGAAAAGTTCGAGACAGCCGACAATGAGGCTGTCGACCGGATAGAAACCCGATTTGCACAAGCAACGTGGCGCAAAGTTGTTTACAAGCTGGAGAGTCACTGGCGCTATGTATTACCTGCCCTGGTAGCACTGCTTTTTATCCTCTGGGCTGGCATGTCTTTCGGGATTCCATGGCTTGCCAAGACGATTGCCTACAGACTTCCGTCCTCCATGCTGGACTTCGCCGGCCACCAGACACTTGATGTTCTGGATCGATCCATTTTTGAACTGTCGGATCTGGACGAAAAAACCCGCGAGGGACTGTTGGAACACTTCCAGTCAGTACTGGCGACGCGTACAGCCTATGGCTTGGAGATCATGTTCCGAAAAGGCGGGAAAATAGGCCCCAATGCATTTGCTTTGCCCAGTGGCGCCATCGTTTTTACCGATGAAATGATTCAGATAGCCGAACATGATGATGAACTCTCAGCTGTCCTGCTTCATGAAATAGGGCATATTGTGCACCGGCATGGTATGCGGTCATTGATTCAGGACTCTATTCTGGGCTTTGTTCTATTGGCTATGACAGGGGATGTGTCCGGGTCATCGGAACTGTTTCTTGGTTTGCCGGTTCTGTTGACGGAACTGGCATATTCCAGGAACTTTGAAAGGGAGGCAGATGCATATGCCTTAACTGCCATGCACGACCATGGTATATCAGCGAATCGCTTTGCTTCCTTGATGCGCAGGATTGAAGACCAGAAGCCAGGTGCTTCGGACATGGCATCTGGAAAATGGATCAATTATCTGTCCACACACCCCTTGACAGAAGAGCGTCTCAAGGAATTCGAACGGCAATAGTGAGCGCATATCCCGTGAGTTCTGCCGTGCGGAAGTGCTTTGCATGCCGCGGGGAATCTTCAAACAGGCGACCGGCTGTTTGCCGTCACCCGCCGAAGCGTTAGTAACAAGCCAACTGGAACATACTTATGGCAAAGGTGATAGAACCCAAAAAAAGGGGATTATATAATGGTTAACAAATTGAACAAATATAGTTCACGCATTACCGAACCCAAGTCACAGGGTGCGTCTCAGGCGATGCTGTACGGCGTCGGATTGACCGATTCTGATATGACCAAAGCACAGGTTGGGATCAGCAGTGTATGGTACGAAGGCAACCCCTGCAACATGCACCTCAATGAGCTGGCTGCAAAGGTAAAAGAAAGTGTGGAAGCGGCTGATCTTGTGGGGCTGCGTTTCAATACCATCGGGGTTAGCGACGGCATATCCATGGGGACCGAGGGAATGAGTTATTCATTACAGTCACGGGATTTGATTGCCGATTCCATCGAGACGGTCATGCGTGCCCAGTGGTATGATGCCAACATTTCTCTTCCGGGCTGTGACAAGAACATGCCGGGCTGTCTGATTGCCATGGGCCGGGTGAACAGACCGGCCCTGATGGTCTATGGCGGCACTATCAGGAGCGGAATGTTTGAAGACCGGAAAGTGGATATTGTTTCCGCTTTTCAGAGTTATGGCGAGTTTATCAGCGGTGCCATCGATGAGGAGCAGCGCCAAGCAATTGTCAAAAACAGCTGCCCAGGTGCGGGTGCCTGCGGGGGTATGTACACCGCCAATACCATGGCATCGGCAATTGAAGCCATGGGGATGTCCCTGCCATACAGCGCCAGTCGCCCAGCTGAATCCTCCCAGAAAATTGATGAATGCGCCCAGGTCGGGGCGGCCATTCGGCGGCTGCTGGAAAAGGATATCAAACCCAGAGATATTATGACCCGTCAAGCCTTTGAAAACGCCATGGTCGTAACCTCCGCTCTGGGTGGATCGACCAATGCCGTGCTGCATTTGATTGCCATGGCGCGGGCTGTATCGGTCAACCTGGGTATTGACGACTTCCAGCGTATCAGTGACCGTGTGCCACTGCTGGCGGATATGAAACCCAGCGGCCGTTATATGCAGGAAGATCTGGATGATGTGGGTGGCATTCCGGGTTTGATGAAATACCTGCTGGCGGAAGACATGCTGCATGGGGACTGTCTGACGGTTACGGGCAAAACCCTGGCTGAAAACCTGACGGACGCCGGGGCGCTGACCAAAGGTCAGAGGGTCATCAGCTTCCTGGAGCAGCCGATTCACAAAAGAGGGCATATTCAGATTCTGCGGGGGAATCTGGCACCGGAGGGCGCCGTAGGGAAGATTACCGGAAAGGAAGGTGTCTCCTTTGCCGGGCCGGCCAATGTTTTTGACTCGGAGGAGCACATGCTTACGGCGCTGCAAAAAAACCAGATAAAAAAGGGCGATGTGATCATCATTCGCTACGAAGGACCTAAGGGTGGTCCGGGCATGCCGGAAATGCTGACCCCCACCTCGGCTATCATGGGGGCCGGTCTTGGAAAAGATGTGGCCCTGCTGACCGACGGCCGCTTTTCCGGCGGATCACACGGATTTATCGTCGGTCATATTGCACCCGAAGCTCAGGTGGGCGGTCCTATTGCGCTGGTGCACAATGGGGATCAAATCAGAATCGATGCGGCCCATAACACCATCAGTGTTGATTTGAGCGAGAAAGAACTCACCACCCGGCACAACGCATGGACCGCACCACCTTACAAGGTGAGTCGCGGTACGCTGTACAAATATATCAAAAATGTGAAATCCGCTTCGGAAGGCTGTGTTACGGATGAGTGATCTACAGAGAGGGTTCAAGGATTCGAGGATTCAAGGGTCCGAGGGTGATTTGAGCTATAAGCAATAAGCCCTAAGCGGTAAGCAGCCTAACAGTCTTCAGCCTAAAACCCTAAAAGGCTATGAAAGGGTACAAGGGTTGGAGGGAATAGGGTTCATTGGGTTGAGGAAATAGTGATCTGGTAAACGCTGTATACTGTTTACCGGGGGCAACTCAATAAACCCAACAAACACAATGAACTCAATGAACAAACAAGGGTTCGACGTTCATTCGTTCTACGGCCCCAGGGGATCGTGACTTTTTTCAAATTGAGCGATGTCCGTTTCATGCTGCAGTGTCTGGGCGATGTCATCCAGTCCCTTAAGCAACTGCTCTTTGATGGCAGGCTCGATTTCAAAATCAAATGCCTGCGGCGGATCCGCATGCAAACCAATCTGCTGTTGAACCAGATCGATGGTGGCTTTCAAGCCGCTGTGCGTCTCCACAAGCCCAAAAATTTCATCCACCTGGTTCTCCGACAATTCGATGACCAGCAATCCGTTCTTTGCGGCATTGATGCGAAAGATGTCGGCAAAGGCCGGCAGTACTTTTTTCCCCATGTCTTTACCAGGGGCAATGATCACCCGATAACCGTCCTGAACCAGGGCCCAGACGGCATGTTCCCGACTGGAGCCACAGCCAAAATTATTACGGGTCACCAGGATGGAACGATCTTTAAAGCGCTGCTGGTTGAGTTCAAAGTCGGGGTTGGGGTTGCCATCGGACGTATAGCGCCAGTCGAAAAAAGCATTGGGTCCGTATCCGGTACGTTTAATGGACTTTAGAAACTGTTTGGGGATGATGGCATCGGTATCGACATTGGCCCGGTTGAGAATGGCCACAATGCCGGTGTGGGTGGTAAATGGTTTCATGATGATTCCTTCCATTGGCGGATATCAACAAATTTACCGGCTACGGCAGCGGCAGCGGCCATTTCCGGACTGACCAGATGCGTGCGGCCGTCTTTTCCCTGGCGGCCCTCGAAATTTCGGTTTGATGTCGAGGCTGCACGCTGTTGGGGGTGAAGTTGATCCGGATTCATGGCCAGGCACATGCTGCACCCTGCATAGCGCCACTGGGCGCCAGCGGCTTTGAATATCGTATCCAGACCTTCGGCTTCCGCCTGAAGACGGACCTGGTGTGAGCCGGGCACCACCAGCAGTTGAACATGCTCGGCCTTTTTCCTGCCTTTCAGGATGGTTGCCGCCTGTCTCAGGTCTTCAATGCGTGAGTTGGTGCAACTGCCGATGAAGACAACATCCACGGGAACGTCGGTCATCTTGGTGCCTGGCTTCAGACCCATATAAGCCAGAGCATTTTCCACATCCGACCGGCTGTAACCTTCCGCAAAACCCGGTTCCGGCACGGGCTGATCAATATCGATTACCATACCCGGATTGGTTCCCCAGGTAATCTGGGGTGCAAGACGAGCAGCATCGATGGTCAGGGATCGGTCGAATACGGCATCGGCATCGCTGGGGAGGGCGCGCCAGTAGGCCAGGGCGCGATCCAATGCCTCTCCCTTAGGTGCATAGGGGCGTTCCCTGCTGGTGATATACGAGAAAGTGGTGTCATCCGGGGCGATCATGCCTGCACGGGCACCGGCTTCGATACTCATGTTGCACATGGTCATACGTGCTTCCATGGAAAGCGCGCTTACTGCCTCACCACAGTATTCCAGCACGGAGCCGGATCCACCGGCTGTACCAATGATGCCGATCATTTTGAGTACCATGTCTTTTGAAAATACATGGGGCGCAAGGTGGCCACTGAATTCCACCTTCAATGTACCGGGTTTGCGCTGCACAAGTGTCTGTGTTACCAGGACATGCTCTACTTCAGAGGTTCCGATACCAAAGGCCAGTGCGCCAAAAGCGCCGTGGGTCGATGTGTGGGAGTCGCCGCAGACGATGGTGAGTCCCGGAAGCGTGATACCCGTTTCAGGTCCGATGACGTGTACGATGCCCTGGTGCTCATCTCCGATATCAAACAGTCTGATCCCGAAATCTGCGCAGTTTTTCCTGAGAGCTTCCACCTGGTTTCTGGAGACCGGGTCTTCGATGTTGAAGCGGTCTTCGGTTGTGGGAACATTGTGGTCCATGGTCGCAACGGCCAAGTGCGGGGAGCGGACGGTGTACCCTGCCAGTCGGATGCCTTCAAAGGCCTGGGGGCTGGTAACCTCATGCACGAGATGGCGGTCAATATACAACAAGGTCGATCCATCCGGTAGCTCTTTTATCTTGTGTTTGTTCCAAATTTTTTCAAACAGTGTTTTTCCCATGTTGGCTCTTTTCGTTCATATGATTGTTTGCATTGATGTTTGTAACATGACTAAAATGGTGATTCAAAAGGGCTAAGTCAACCCTATTGCGGGGAATTGTAGCCAAAGATAGAAAACGTGTTTATATTATATTCTATTTTTAAACCCATGCCTTGTCACAGGGCCGGGAATTTAACGGGAGGACACCGCATATCATGAAAGGTTCGGAACTGGTGTTAAAAGCGCTGAGAGATAAGGGCGTCAAATATATTTTTGGTTATACCGGTGGGGCCATCATGCCGATATTCGATGAAATGGAAAAACAGAAATGTTTCAAGTTCATCATGTCGCGTCATGAACAGGGCGCAGCTTTCATGGCCCAGGGTATTTCACGTGCATCGGTAGGTACTGCCCATCCACGTACCGGTGTATGCATGGCAACATCGGGTCCCGGTGCCATGAATCTTGTGACCGGCATTGCCGATGCTGGCATGGATTCCGTGCCTTTGCTTGCCATCACAGGCCAGGTAGCTACCGGGGTGATCGCTTCGGATGCCTTCCAGGAAAGTGATGTTGTTGGTGTGATGATGCCCCTGACCAAGCAGACCTACCTACCCCTGTCCGTGAATGAACTCGAAGAAACCATCCACGAGGCCATGTACGTGGCCCTAACAGGCCGGGGCGGGCCGGTTGTGGTGGATATCCCCAAAGATATCCAAGCTCAGGAAACAGATAACGATTATCATTTTGATCCCCTGGCCTATGAGCCCAAGCTGCCGGGTTTTTTTTATTCACCAATACCGGACAAGGATCAGATTCAAACGGCAGTAAGCATGCTCAATCAAAGCCAAAGACCGATTATTCTTTGTGGTCACGGTGTGGTCACCACCAATGCCGGACAGCAGCTGAGACAATTGGCCGAAAAAGCAAATATTCCGGTGGCGTTTACCCTGCACGGACTTTCGGCCATGCCGGTGGATCACCCTTTGAGTCTGGGTATGGTTGGGATGCATGGTACTGTGGAGGCCAACCGCGCGCTGTTGCACGCCGATCTTATTATCTCTTTTGGCATGCGTTTTGATGACAGGGTTACCGGGAACCTCGATCTGTTTGCCGTGGATGCCCGCGTAATTCACGTGGAGATCGACCCCTCTGAAATCGATAAAAATGTGAAGACAACACTGTCTATTAATGCTGACATTGGTGAGGCGCTCAAGCTGCTGGCCAAAGATCCAGGGATTGTGACAAGACCACGGTTGCCCTGGTTCGACCAGATCGATGGCTATCGATCTGAAATTGCGGCGGCCATGCAGAAAGAAATCGATGTTGGTATCGGTAAAGAGGGGCAGCTCCTAATGAAGGGCATTGTTTCGAAATTGTCCCATGTAACCCGCGGCAAGGATATCATTGTTTCGGATGTCGGTCAGCACCAGATGATTTTGGCTCGGTTTTACAATTTCCAGACCCCGAATAGCTGGTTTACATCCGGTGGTGCCGGCACAATGGGTTGCGCATTGCCCATGGCTGTGGGTGTCAAGCTAGCCCGCCCGGATGAGCGGGTGTGGTCTATCTGCGGTGACGGAGGATTCCAGATGAACATCCAGGAGTTGGGCGCTGTCATGGAGCATGGTATCGATGTTAAAATCCTGCTGCTGAACAACGGCTACCTGGGCATGGTACGGCAGTGGCAAACCATTTTTTACGATGGCCGATATGCCGGGACACCCATGAAAAACCCGGATTTCGGGGGCATTGCCAAGGCCTACGGTATACCCTATCTGCGGGTAACGGAGCCGGATCAGATAGCCGACGCACTCAAGACCGCTGCCGAACACAAAGGCGCCTACTTGGTGGAATTCTTGTGCGACCCCAGTGAAATTGTCCTGCCCATGGTGCCGGCAGGCGGCGGGATAAAAGACATGATTGTTTCTCAATGACATAAATATAAATGATCAAGACAAGGTTTCCAAGTTTCAAACCGACAAGCTATCTTTAATCGCAAGAGCAATAATGCCGGGTTCTTTGGGCCCGGGGAGCTACTGATGGGAGGATTTCAATGACAAGCGCGGTGCAAGCCAAACGGCGTGCCATCCTGATTTTTACACTGAACCGCTCGGGGGTTCTGAACAAAATTTCCATGCTCATCCGCCGTAAAATGTATAATGTTGAAACGATTACGGCCTGTACCACATTGCAGCCGAGCATCAGTCGCATGACCCTGACACTACGGGAGGACAGCGACCAGAATATGCGTCAGGTGGTTAAGCAGATTGAAAAAATGACTGAAGTGATTTCAGCCCGGGAATTGGATATCAATCAGAGCTTCTGGCGAGAAGTGGCAATCGTTAAATTCCAGGCTGATGAAACAAATCTTGAGCGTCTTAAAGACAAACACTTCTTTGAAATCCTTGATCGCCAAGAGTTCGATGTGTATGCTGTCCAGATTGCCGGGACTTCACAGATGATAGATGAATTTTTACAGGATGCCGGGGAAAGAAGGGTCTTAGAGATTGCCCGGTCCGGTTTTACGGCTTTAGAAAAGTAAGGATCCTTCTGGTTTTCCGATTGTGAAAGAGATGAAAAAAAGCGGCACGCCAATGATAAAAGATATCTACAAAATGTCCAAACCACAAAAAAAATACAGGATGGCTGCCGGGACACGGCTCCTGTTCAGATGGGCATTGTTGTTGATACTTCTACCTGTATTTGCGGTCAGAGCGGAGATCTATTCCTGGGTCGACGAAAACGGTGCCAGGCATTTCAGTGACAACCCCCCAGATTATTTTGCCGACGTCCATGTGGCAAGAGAAATCCCCCATGACAAAATTGCCGATAAAAATCATGCTGATGCCCATCGACAGATGATGGAAGAGATCACTGCCCAACGACGGCTGAAAAGAGAAGCAGCAGAAACTGAAGCATTGAAAAAGCGTCTTGAAAAAGCCGAGCGCCAGTCCAAGGCCGCCCAGAAAAAAGCGGAAGAGGCCATGAAAGCGGCGGCGGAAGCGCAGGCAACCGCCTCGGAGAAACAGCGCTATCGAGAAATATATGTCCTTCCCCGATGGGGAATCGGCCCATATCCGAGAAATAGGGTTACCACGCCTCCCAATGGATACATCCATCCTGGCACACCGCGGCCGTATTGATTTAATTTACAGGGTTTCCGTCATTGTCTTAGCGTATTATAAGGATATCGATTTTATGGTCCGGAAAATTAAAAAGAGATAAATTACGGCTTAGGGAAAGGCAAAAAAATGATCGAAGTAAAACCTGATAAAATTAAAAATTATATTGAGATAAATGTTCCCGGATCAAAAAGCTATACCCATAGAATGCTTATTGCCGCAGCTCTGTCTGACGGCGTATGCGTATTGAATAACTGTTTGAAAAGTGAAGATACTTTGTTGACCCAAAAAACGTTGATGAAACTGGGGATAAGAATTGACGATCTGGGAGACACCACCCAAGTACATGGGTCAAAAGGAAATTTTCAGACTTTGGCAGATCCGATTTATCTGGGAAATTCCGGAACGTCCATGCGTTTGCTTACGCCGCTGGTATCCTTGGGGAAGGGCACCTATACACTTGTGGGATCAGAAAGAATGCATCAACGGCCAATTCAGGACCTGCTGGACAGTATGAATCTGATGGGTATCCCGGCTTCTTCTGTTAAAGGCAATGGGTGCCCTCCAATTGAAGTTATCGGGCATCGTATAAAAGGCGGAACCATTCAGTTAAACTGTAAAATGAGCAGCCAGTTTCTTTCAGCACTGCTTTTAGTCGCACCTTTTTCAGAAAGCACGCTTGAAATACAGATTACCGAGGGGCCTGTTTCAAAGCCATACATCGATATGACCGTTGACGTAATGAGTCAATTCAATGTCGGAGTGGCATGCGACGCATACGACAGGTTTACAGTCGAAGGTGGTCAGGTATACAGATCCGGGAAGTATTTGGTGGAGCCGGACAGCTCTCAAGCCGGTTATTTCTGGGCAGCAGCGGCCGTTACCGGTTCAACTGTCAAGGTAATGGGGATAAAGGACAACTCCCGACAAGGGGATGTTCACTTTGCTGAAACGCTTGGGAAAATGGGCTGTGTTCTTCACAAGCAAAACAACGGTGTTGCCGTCACCGGGGGGCGACTTTCAGGAATCGAAGTTGATATGGAAGATATGCCTGATATGGTCCCGACCCTTGCCATCGTGGCTGCATTTGCTGAAGGGACAACGGTTATTAAAAATGTGGCGCACCTTAAAGCCAAGGAATGTGATCGCATTGATGCGGTTATCAGGGAGCTTTCCAAACTGGGTGTCGAAGCGGAATGGACAAACACGGATCTGATCATAACGGGAGGCTGGTCGCATGGTGCCGAGATTGATACCTACAACGATCATAGGATTGCCATGAGTTTTGCCATTGCAGGACTTAAAATCCCGGGTATTTCCATCAGAGACGAGTCTTGCGTGGAAAAGTCCTTTCCTGAATATTGGCATGTTTTCAAAAGTATGTACCTGTAATAAAAAGCGTGAAAATGATGGTAGCCGGGGGCGTGCCATAGGGTGAAACCTGGTGATTGTCCGTTGGTGTGATAGGGTATTGACATTTGGAAAAGCGCTATATAGACAATGCTTGAGACAAATCATCATCGACAAACCGAAAGGGTGCACGCATGAAAGCTGTTCTGGTTGTCTCCACGGAACACGATGCCATCCAAAGCATTTATCATTGTTTTGCCAAGGATTACCGGGTAGACAGTGCCTCCTCAATGGCAGAAACGCTTCAATATCTTAAGTCAGTGCGCTACGATTATCTTTTTATCGACCAGGATATCCTGCTGGAAAACCTGTCTGGTCCTCATTTCAAAACTGCCTTGAAGCCCATCTGGGAATTGAACCCCATCATTGAAATCATTATTCTGGCGCCCCCTACAGATATGCGAAAAACCGTCATGATCGTCAAAGCAGGTGCGCGAAACTACTTAAGCTATCCGGTGGACGAAGCGGAAGTCAGGCTTGTATCGGAAAACATACAGGACTGCATTATCATGACATCGGAACTTGACTATCTTCGGGATAAGTTCTGGCATGTTGATTCCTTGGCGGTTGTGCGCACAAACAATTTGCGCATGCAGAAAGTGTTTGACCAGATTCGTTCGGTGGCTCCCACTAAAAGCACGGTGTTCTTGATGGGTGAAACCGGTACTGGTAAAACCCTGATGGCCAAGTTGATCCACCAGCACAGTAATCGCAGAGATGATCCATTTATTAGCGTGCACTGTGGGGCGATACCGGAAACACTTCTGGAAAGCGAATTATACGGACATGAGAAAGGTGCCTTTACTGGTTCCGTTAGGCGGAAACTGGGTCGCTTTGAAATTGCCGGCAACGGAACTATCTTTCTGGATGAAATTGGAACGATTATGGCACCAGCGCAGGTCAAACTTCTGCAGTTTCTTCAGGATGGTACATTTCAGCGGATCGGCGGAGAAGAAACATTAACAGCCAATGTGCGTGTGATAGCCGCCACCAATTCGGATTTGTTGAAGATGTGTGATACAGGGGAATTCAGGAAAGATCTTTATTATCGATTAAATGTATTCCCCATCCAGATACCACCTCTCAGGGAACGCTTGGAGGATTTACCTCAAATTTGCAATTCGATTCTGGGCCGGCTCAACCAATTCGAATCCAAGGAGATCCATGATATCGATCAACGGGTGATCACTGCTTTCCAGCAATACACCTGGCCTGGTAATATCCGTGAATTGGAAAACTTGATCGAAAGGGCTTACATCCTGGAAACATCATCGATTTTGACGGTGGGTAGTTTTCCCAGTGAGTTTTTTGAACATGATCCCGGAATCAAAACATCCGCATATACCGCTTTTCACTCCTTGGCGGACACACGCCGACAAGGTATCGAGGCCATCGAGCGAAACTACCTCCGCGAACTTTTAAGAACCTGCCACGGTAAAATTAATGATTCAGCTCGAAAGGCCGGTATCAGCCCGCGACAATTGAACAAACTCATGCATCGTTACAACATATCCAAAGAAGAATTCAAAAAAGGCTAGCCCGGGTATTTAATTAAACGTGGCCGCTCAAATAACCCGTCATTCCTTTCCCACCAAATAGATGCCATCTCAATACATTTTCCCCGAACGCCGGCATGATCTTGGCACAGGAGTTGCTAAATCCACTCATGAGATTTGAACGAACCAGCAATCAGGTGATGAATAGTGACAATAGAACAAGCAAAAATTTCATTGAAAGGTATCTTGATCCCATCCAATTGGGATGAAAAGGGCAATATAACCTCGCTGAAGATCGCATCAGCTAACGAAAAGGAATATATAATATCAAATCAAGATGTTACTGATATGATAGCCAGGTACTTGAGGAAAGAAATTACGGTTTCTGGTGTCATAGAACAATGGGGAGCGATCACGTATATCCATGTTCAGGATGTTATTAATCAGGCAAATTGCAAAAGCCGTCATTTGTTTTAAATCGGAAGCATGAATTCCGATTTAAAACGAATGATGCGCGTAAAACGGAATCAGAGGTTCCGAGTATGGAAGATATAACCATGGTGTGCATCCAGTGTGAAGAAGAATTTGAATTCAATGTATTGGAACAGGGAAAATATGAGGCCCGGGGATATGACATGCCCAAGCGATGTCCGTCGTGCAGAAAACACAAGAACAAAAATTTGGACCAGGCGGAAGACCGGCGTCATTCAAATAGAAAGCGCGGTGAATGGTCAAAACATATGAATGAAGACTAGTAAGGAGGCATCATGCGGTACAGCGATATGGAATACCTGTCAAAATTTTTAATTGATCCCGAGTTTGATGATGTGGCCTCCCATGAGGATTGGGAAGATTCGGTTTCGCCAGAATTGCTTGCTGGTAAAGATGTTTGGGACATGGGGGAGGAGTTTATGGATGATGTCACAGACAGGTGATGGGATGAATGAAGAAAAACGGTTGTATTTTAGAAATATTTTAGAATCATGGCTCGAGGATCTACTTCATCAGGCAGACGATACTGTGACCGAATTGAGAAAAAATGAGGAAGTGTCGGCAGACCTTCTCGATCAGGCCAATGTCGAGTCTGAGCGGGAATATAGACTTCGGATCCGGAGTCGTGAAAGTACCCTCATCAGGAAGATAAGACAATCACTGTGGAATATTGAACACAGCGAGTACGGGATTTGTGAAATATGCGGGAATGGGATCTCCATAAAACGCTTAGAGGCACGTCCGGTGGCCCGTCATTGTATCAAGTGTAAAATTGCTCTGGAAAATAAGGAAAAGCTTACCGCATAGGGATCACGCCGTCACGTTTCAGGGATTTATGAAACGAAAAGTTGCGTTGTAAGCTTTGAGCAGTCAAATGCTTACAGCTAATTGCTTACCGCTTATAGCCAGCATCTGCATAGAAGATCTGGCTCGGGAAATTTGACACCTCGCAACTTGTTATAATGACTGTTCGATTCGGAACTGGGGGTTCCGATATCTGCAACAATCAAATTATTGGAACACCGCAAAACACAGCCATGTGATTACCGTCGGCAGCAGGGCACCCATGAGCAGCCCCACCGGGGATACGGCGTCGTCAAAGTATTTTTTCAGCAGTGATTGCCCGGCCGGGTTTGGAGCATTGGCAATCACCGTGAGACCGCCGCCGGCCACAGCACCGGCCATTACCACGTATTTGAGATTGTCTGTAAATGTTGGCACCAGGGTGCAGAGAAAGGTAATGGCGGCGTTGTCGTTGAAGGCGGTCAGGAGCGTAGACCCCAGCATGAGTGGAATTTCGCTTAACCTGCTTAACACCGGCTCGATCCACCATCCCTGGACCCCTCCGTGCACCACCAGCCCGCCCAGAAAAAAACCTACCAGCAGAGGCGGTTTGAGATCGATGCGATTTTGAAACAGTGTCGTAACCTGTGAAAACCCCAGGAAAAAGAGCAAGCCCGGGATAAAAAGCCCTGGGTAGTGGGCGTTGAAGATCGTCCAAGCCATGAACAGCACATGAGCGGCGATCAACCAGGCCGGGACCGGATCGTCACGGTTATCCCATTCCGGATCGACAAACAAAGGCCGCTGATTTTCGGGAAGCAAGCCAGGTAGAAGCTGCCGCATTTTTCGAAGCTCGATCTCCTTGAAACGTTTGTCAAAGGCCTCTTTGACCAGATCCGCATCGAAGCCTTTTTCCAAAAGATGCGGCAGAAAATCTTTATCCAGGCGCGCTTTAATGTGTTGAGAGACTTCCGCTGTTTTGCGATGAAGGGTTTCCTCGAAAGCAAGGGTTTTCGAGGAAACCGGTCCGATCTTGTCGAACTGGGCTTGCAGATCTTTGCGCTTGATCAGCTCTGTCTGAATGCGGTGTTTGAGTTCTTCCACGGAAAAGTCATGTTGCATTCCTGCCAGTTCCTTGCGAAAGAACAAAAAATACAGCCCATTGGCTACCAATATGCCAAGAACCGCTTTCCAGCCAAAATGGGTAAACATGTGCAGGCTATCCCAATGCCAGGTGCTGGCCACCATCATTACCGGGGGTGCGGCAAAGTTTGTCAGGGTGCCTCCCACCGAAATGTTGACAAAGAGCAAGCCCAGCGTGGCGTATTTGAATTTGCTGGTGGGTTGCAGATGAAAAAACTTGCGACCCAGCAGCAAGGCGGAAATGGTCATGGCTGCCGGTTCGGTGATAAGTGATCCCAGAATCGGACCCAGGCTGAGGATGGTAAACCACCAGGCCGTCAGACCGCCCCCCAGAAGGTTCGCGATTTTCTGCATGATCGTTTCTGACAGCTTTAAAATGGGACGGGTGGCCGCCAGGGTCATGATCGTTACCACAAACATGGCTTCAACAAAATTGACGTCATGGCCGACGTAATTGACCGCCGTTTTCCAGTCAAAAAACCCAATGATCGTCACCAGCAGGGCCAGGGCCCACACGCCAAAGATGACTTCCACTTCTCCCAGAAAGTGAAACAGCCCGGCTCCATAGTGAACCGCGTCTTTGTCAGCGAGTCCTTGCCTCCTTTTTTCTTCGTGTTCGTGCTCCCATTTGTGCGACATTGTCATGAAACTGCTGGCCAGGAATGTGTGCACAATGGCACAAAAGAAAATCAACAAGGCCGCCAGGTTGAAGGGTTCTTCCTGGGCGCGGTTCCAGAGAATTTCAATGATACTGGTCATGTCCTGGTCGCCATAGCTTTCCAGACTTCGTGGGAAGACTGAATTTTCCCCCGGCGACGCAGCCAGCCCGGTCTCGGCTGCGATCCACAGCCCCATGGTGCACAACAAAAGCATGCCGATGATGAATAATAATTTATTTGTCTGCCCCATCATTTATCCTTGGTTTCCTCACGGTGACATGTCCGCTTTATGGAAGCTTCCCCGGGCCGGTCATATTTTCTAATGGCAGCATATCATCTGGTTTCTCCTTTGTCATCCATCCTTTTTCCGTCCAGGACGGCATGCAAGGCCCCGATTTGAAGCGCTTCAATGTAATCGCATCCGAAGCAAAATTGTGTTTAGTGTCCGTCCAGAAATAGGGATTTTCGCGTTCTGACAAGGCGGGCGTCAGATTTAACCCGGAGGAATAGCGCGCTATTTTGAGGCGTTAAATCATGGCGCCCAACACCGGCAGGGCGTGAAAAGACCATTTGTGGATGGATACTATTTAGCAATGCATCAGCATGATGTACCATGGATATTTACAAAGAACGCCGGGAAGGGTAAGCTGACGATGGCTGCAGATCCCCAGATGAGCGATAAAAAAAGATAAGGAGGAAGCATGGAAAATTGGCATAAAACGGGATGCGTATTGTGTGCCCAGAATTGTGGGCTGGAAATGCTGGTGGAGGATGGGCGCATTGTTCGCGTGCGCCCGGACAAGGCCAATTTGCGCAGCAAGGGATATGCCTGTCGTAAAGGGCTTAAGGTGATGTACCATCAGTATCCAACAGACCGGCTAAAGGTGCCCCTTAAACGTGTGGGGGGGGAATTCGAACCGATTTCCTGGGACCAGGCCATCACTGAGATCGCCGAAAAACTTCAAATGCTTCTGGACCAGAACGGCCCGCGCTGTTTAGCATACATGGGTGGTAGTGCCCAGGGGGGGCATATGGAAGCTGCTTTTGGTTTGAGCCTTATCCGCGCGCTCGGGTCCCAGTACTACTACTCTTCGGCCGGTCAGGAGTTCTCTGGTTCCTGGTGGGTCTTTGGCCGCATGCTGGGAAAGCAATACAATATCGCCATTCCGGACGAACATGCTACTGAAATGATGGTGGGCTGGGGATGGAACGGAATGCAAAGCCACCAGATGCCACGGGCGCCTATCACTTTAAAAGCATTTAGCAAGGATCCCGAGAGGAAACTCGTGGTCATAGATCCACGCCGAAGCGAAACTGCCGCAATTGCCGATATCCACCTGGCTATACGGCCCGGCACCGACGCCCTGTTAGCCAAGGCTATGATCGCTTTGATTCTCGGGGAAGGTTGGCAGAACCAGACCTATCTGAATGAGCACGTGGATGGATGGGAACGAATCAAACGCTGGTTTGAAAAATTCAACGTCCGGGAAGCGTTGAATGTTTGTCAACTCGATGTTTCCAAAGTGCGTGATGTCTGTCGATTGATGACTACCCGGCGCTGGTGTCTCCATCCGGATCTTGGTATCTATATGGGGCGTCACAGCACACTGAACTCCTATCTACTCAACATTCTCGGTTCGGTTTGTGGCATTTTTGGCACCCGAGGCGGCAACATTATACCCGGCATGGTTGTACCCATGGGGTTTCATGCCGATGAAAGAAATGCTGAAACCTGGCGGACCATTGCCACGGAGATGCCGCCCGCAGCAGCAGGCTCATTTCCACCGGCAGTAATGCCCGAAGAGATACTCAACGATCATCCGGAAAAGCTGAGGGCGGTACTGGTCAGTGCCTGCAATCCCCTGCGGGCTTATCCAGACACCCACGCTTATGAAAAGAGTTTCAAAAATCTTGATCTTTTGGTTGTCAACGACATCGTGATGAGCGAGACTGCCAGACTGGCACATTATGTGTTGCCTTGCCGCACATTTTACGAGTCCTGGGACGCGACTTTTTTTCCCTGGACCTATCCGGAAGTTTTTTTCCAACTACGGCGGCCCGTTGTGGAGCCGCCGGCAAAGTGTCTGGAAGTGTCCCAGATCATTACCCGCCTGGCCGACCAGATGGGTTTGATCCCAGAGATACCTGCAGAGCTTCAAGACGCTGCCAAAGGGGATCGGTTGACCTTTGGCATCAAGTTAATGCAATATGGGGGACAGGTACCAGGGGCCCTGCCACGCATGCCTTTTGTATTGGCCAAAACCCTTGGCCGAGTATGGGACAGCGCCGCCAAGTCCGGGCTCTGGGGCGTTCTCATGACGGCACCCAAAGCCTTTCGTAAGAATGCAGCCCGGGCAGGCTTTGATCCGGGAATGGATCAGGGAGACCGTATTTTTCAGACCCTTTTGGATAAGCCTGAAGGAATCTGGATAGGCAAGGCTGATGTGGAGAACCCCACGGAGGGCATCAAGACACCATCGGGAAAGATAGAAGTGTTCATTCCGGAACTGGAAGAAGGGGTTCTCGGGTTGACACCTGAAAAAGAGGCCCAGGACTTAAAGATGCCGGATGGTTTCCCTTTGATTCTGAACGCCGGTCGTCACATGAAGCACAACGCCAATACCCTGATGCGGAATCCGGAATGGAATCTCGGCAAACGGGCTTGTACCGTGGCAGTGAGCCCGACAGATGCGGAAAACCTAGATCTGACCGATGGCCAAGAAGTAAAAGTGACCACAGAAGCCGGCAGCGCAACCGGCGAATTGGAAGTGAGCGTGCAGATACGGCCGGGTACGGTCCTGATTCCCCATGGCTTTGGTCTGATCTATGATGACCAGGTTTATGGTATCAACGCCAACTATCTGACAAAGAACACCCATCGCGACCCATTGGGGACGCCACTACACCGTTTCATACCTTGTCGGATAGATGCGGCAGAGCTTAAGCGGATTATTTAATGATCGATCAGGCTTGTGAAATTTCCGGGTTAATTCTGAGTTGATAAACATACCGTAATCATTTACGTAACGGTTATCGATATTTTTTTTGGTATCTGGATACGTAACAGATACCGAGAATCAGGTCTGTATAAAAATAAAGATCAATCCATGAAAAACCAACAACTCGAACAAAAAATATGTTGTTATCTGGAAACATGTAACACCCTTTCGCTGGCAACAACGGCGGGAAGCATACCACATGCTGCATCAGTCTTTTACGTCAACATCGGATTTAATCTTTACTTTTTAAGCAATCCAAAAAGCCGACACGGGGAGAATCTAATACAAAACCCGATGGTTTCCGGTACGATCAATGAAGATTATTCAAACTGGCTTCAAATCAAGGGGATTCAGCTTGAAGGACGGGTTGAATGTATCGGTGGAATTTTAAAAAATGCACGCATTGTAAAAGCCTATGTTAAGAAATTTCCAAATGTTGCCGATTTCTTGTTATCTCCGCACAAACTGGGTAAAAAAATTGCACAGAAGGTATCAAGGGTGAAATTTTATCAAATTTTGCCGGTAAAGATATATTTTATAGATAACGCATCAGGATTTGGGCATAAAGAAGAGTTGAAAATCCGTTGACCATAGAAGGAGTACGTATGGAAAGAATTGTTGTGGGTATGTCGGGCGCTTCGGGCGCAATTTTGGGTATTCGCTTGCTTCAGTATTTTTCTGATTCTGATTTTGAAACCCATTTGGTGATTTCGGGATCGGCCGTAAGAACGATTGAATTGGAGACGAATTGGCATGTAGACGATGTCAAAAAACTGGCAGATGTTGTGCATGACTTTCATGACATCGGCGCATCGATTGCCAGCGGATCTTTTCGGACCAGGGGAATGGTTATCATTCCATGTTCCATGAAAACCATGTCGGCTCTGGCTAACTCATTCAATACCAACCTGCTGGTTCGAGCCGCAGATGTAACACTGAAAGAGCGAAGGCGACTGGTGGTTGTACCGCGGGAATCACCCCTTCACTGTGGTCATCTGGACTTGATGGCAAAAGTCGAACGGCTTAGAGGAATGATTGTGCCACCGTTTATGACCTTTTATCACCGCCCGGATACCATTGATGACATGATCAATCATCTGGTTGGCAAGGTATTGGATTGTTTTCATATCGATAACAATTTATTCAAACGTTGGTGTGAGAACAATTCAGGCTCGTGATGAAACGCCAAGCATTGATGGGATTAAATTATTGAGAGCAAAAAAAAGTTTACTAAAAATTCATCTCACTGAATTACTAACATATTTGTTTGTTTTCCATTTTATTCCGTCTGTTGATTGTACAAAAAATGGTGTCCATTTGACCGCATAAGATGAACTGGAAATCAATAAATGGCTTAGAAAAGTAACCTGCCGGATTAAATGGAAATATGATTATAGCAAACATTATATAAATTTATAACTTACTGAATTAATAGTCAATAAAAGTTTAACATTCATCTGGAAAAAAAATGAAAAAAAGTAATAAAAAAGCTTGACAAGTGATAAAGATATAAACTACGTATGAGGCAAGGGTAATTATCGATCCCAATCATGATGACCCTGAAATGTCGAGCAAGGTCAGGTACAGTTTGACTAGGTTAAGCAAAATCCTTCGGGGTGGAACTTGACCAAGAATGACTGGACAGGACAGCGCGAGGCAAAGTGTAAAATCTCGTAAGGTTTGGTCTGACGATGTAAGGTAACGTCCGCAAGGACAGTATCTGGCATAAGAAAACCAGACAGGACAAGACGATGCACGGAGCCGAGCAAGGTCAGGCTTGGTATGACTAGAATAGGTAAACCTCGCAAGGGGTGAATCAAGCTAGGAAGGCTAGGCAAGACAGCGCGAAGCACTGTACCGAGCAAGGTCACGCTTGGTATGACTAGGTCAGGTAAAGCTCGCAAGAGTGTAGCTTGGCTCGGAAAGACCAAACATGACAAAGCAAGGCATGATGCAGAGCAAAGTCGAGCCGGGCATTACCAGACGAGGCAAAACCCGCAAGGGTAGCGTTTAGAATGGTAAGACTGGGCAGGACAGAGCGAGACAGGGTGCTTAGCAAGGTCAGGTTAGGCACAACCAAATCGGGCAATGCCTGCGAGGGTGGAGCTTGATTAGGGAATGCTTGACACGGCAAGGCGGCGCATCTAAGGGTAACATGGTAGGCACTATCAAACGTGTGTACCGATAATACCTGGGGCAGCAGGATTAATTTTCTGCTGCCCATTTTTTTTGTGCGCCCGGCAGGGCGCACCCACTTGGAGGTGCGACTCGACAGAGATTGTTGAAGTCAAGTCCTCTACACACCCGTCAGGGGGAAGTGTTAGCTGAACGGCAACTGCGTCATTGCGAGATGTCGTGGGAAGGAAGCTGAAGGCAAAGCGCTGGTCCGACGAACAGGAACCACATACGAGGCGTTCATGCCGGATGAGGAGACAAATATCTCTGAAGTCCGATACCTGACCGGATGGTATGAACGTATATGTGGCGGATATAAGCGTGAAGGTGGGTGTGCATTACCCGGGGAGACCTCACGGTATGCCATCTGTGCTACCGTTGTCGCGAGACGGCGGGATGTGTCGTGAGGAGTCAGCCGAGGCCATATTAGCCCGAGTGACCACGGGTAAAGGGCCAAACTTTGTGTTAAGGACATGGGCTTTTGTTGTGCGAGTGACTGTAGACATAGGAGGCCGTGCTGAGATGTACGGCGCTGGAGCGGCAGGTACCGGGCGGAACCCGGGAGAGGACCGCAACAGTGTGTCAAGGCACCCATTGACAGGAGGAACCTCTGTCCCCGAGCAGATGCAGTTGATGGAGCGTGTGGTCGAACGCTCGAACATGCAAGCGGCCTTAAAGCGTGTCAGGCGGAACAAAGGAGCCTCAGGGATAGACGGAATGAGTGTCGATCAACTGGGCGCTTTTCTGCGGAGGCACTGGCCAAAGATCAAAGAGCGGTTATGTGAGGGTACGTATGAGCCAAAGCCGGTTAGACGCGTTCAGATAGCCAAGCAATCGATTGAACGTTTCAAAGGTAAGCTGAAAGCATTGTTTAGGAAAGGGCGTGGCCGCAATATCGTCCGGTTTATCCAGAAAGATCTCAATCCGGTTCTTCGGGGATGGAGCAACTATTTCCGATTGACGGAGTTTCGGGGATTCGCGGAAGAGCTGGATCAGTGGTTACGCCGCCGACTGCGGTGCATCCTCTGGCGGCAGTGGAAACGACCCTGGACGCGCTTTCGGATGCTGATGAAACACGGACTGTCAGAAGAACGGGCAGCCCGGTCGGCGTTCAATCAGAAGGGGCCATGGTTCAATGCTGGAGCATCACACATGAACCAAGCCTTTCCAAAACGCTACTTTGATCAGTTCGGGCTTATCTCAACGCTAAAGACGCTGCAACGGTTTGGAACGGTATTGACATAAGGAACCGCCGTGGTACGTGAACCGTATGCCCGGTGGTGTGAGAGAGGGAGGTCGTGAGGCCTCCCCCTACTCGATAATGATTTTTGATCAATAACCATAAGCAACCAGTGATTACATCCGTCTGATTAACGTATAATTCAAGGAGGAATGTCTATGCGGATCGAACTCAACAAAAATACAGTGGAATTCACCCCCGAAGCTGATTACGAAAAAACAATGTTAGAAGGACTCTGGCGTATGCTTGTGGATTGCTCTCGCTTTAACCAGAAACTGGTACCGGTGGGAGAGTATGTCCCGGCAAAAAGCAACACTGCCCAGTTTGCAGTAGAAGGAGAAAAGGGTGACGAGGAATATCCGGTTGTTTATGTGGATAAAGATTCAACCTGTTATTGTCAGACATGCAACAAGTACGTGAACCTCAAAGCTGGTGACCGCATTCCACCATGTTGCGGCAAATTAATGGAACTTCTGGATTAAAGAATTGACAGTGGCTCTGTGGGATTCTGAACACTGTTTTCCAACGCCTGAGGGTCACATCTTGTCCAAAATGAAAAAATGCCGATTTCTTCAGAAATCGGCATTTTTTATACCTCATCTATAACCACTTGATTTATTGTATTATATATGATATATGGTGCATTAGAGAATAAAACTTGCTGGTCTGTATATTTCAAACCCTGTCTGTCTACATTGTTGATGAAAGATAATGTTCATCCGGAAGGTTCTCATGAAAGAGTTTTCAAGCATTATATTCTGGTCTGTTGTTTTTGCTTTAATATTGGTATCTTCTGTTGCTGCTAAGTATGTATCCATACCAGCAGATTCTATCGTGAGCAATATTGCCAGAGGGTCAGCAATGCCAAAGGAAGCTATATATTTTCTATTTATCGGCTCTATTGCTTTGATTGTCGGTTTTATTCATCGATCACGAAACAATAGATTCTAATCTTTTTCCCGTCAAAATTATAATCAAAGCCTCCAAAATTTCTTCATGGGATCCAGAATTCCCATCACCCTTTTGCCATCATCCAGAATGGACAACAGCGTTATTATCAATTTTATTGGAGAATATCATTTATGTCTAAACCTGTATTAATCGTGGAAAAAAAAGAGCAAATTGCTTTCATTACCTTGAATCGCCCGGAGTCCATGAATGCCCTTTCAACTGAATTAAGAAATGCGATTGTAGATGCATTTTCTGACTTAAAAAATGATCCGTCCATACGGGTCGCCATTTTAACCGGAGCCGGGCGTGCATTTTGTGCCGGCCTGGATTTGAAAGAGCTTGCCCAAGGCAATGGAATGATAGCCGATCTATCCGAAGAAAGGAAAGCAAGAATAAACCTGACAACGCCCTTAAAGGAATTCGGGCAGCCAGTGATTGGCGCAATTAATGGACCCGCCATCACGGGGGGATTTGAACTCGCGCTAGGATGTGACATTCTAATTGCGTCCACAGAGGCACGCTTTGCAGACACCCATGCCAGGGTGGGTATTATTCCGGGATCAGAATTGAGTCAGAAATTGTCACGACTGCTTGGGATATACCGGGCCAAAGAAGTTTCTCTCACCGGGAATTTCATTGATGCTCAGCAGGCCCTATCGTGGGGCTTGGTTAATCGTGTGGTAGCACCAGACAAACTGCTGGCTAACTGCCGGAGTCTTGCCAGGGATATTATATCTTGTCCGCAGGACATGATCCGAAAATATAAAAAGCTGATAGATGACGGCTTTCACATGACATTGGATGAAGGCCTCGAGCTTGAAAGAAAGACGAATTATGAACACTTCCAAACGGTACAGGCGGGAGCAATTGCTCAGCGCACGAAGGGCATCATGGAAAGAGGCCGAAAACAGACCTGAAATTGTGCATTCGGGGCAGGGGAGTCCATTCCGATTGAAGCGTAACCTGCAGCAAGCTGCAGGGAATCTTCGACCGTAAGGAATTCTGCCTCAGTTTGATTCGCTCGCTAACCCCGCAGCAAGCTACGGGGAATGCGCTCACTGTTGCGGTTCAAAATACCCTGTCTGTGATTGCTTTGGATGGGGAACGGGAGCTTTGTGTCGCCAAGGGTGAACATCTGAGTGTTTCAATGAATCCAATGGGTCCATATTTAGGATTCCAGGATTCCAGGGATCCAGGATTCGAGTGAGATGAAGTGGATCACCAGCTAAATGTTTAAAAATTATATGAAGAAGGAAAAGCTTCAGAACTTGAACCTTATTTCCTGAAATGCTGCTTGTTAGTGATTTCAAGCTGAGTCATCATCCTATTGACGTAATCAGGTGGTCGTCCATTCAGCCAGCCGGGCATTCCGCCCACTTCGATATATCCTATAATTTCCTGTAACACATCTGCGCTGAATGTATATCCACCGAAGTGTATGGTTTGGCTCTCCTGATGAAAGACGATCGGTATCTTCAATTGTACAGAAAAAGATTGTATTATCCTCTCGACTATTTGTCTGTTTTGCGTCCCGTAGGGTTTTTGCTTGAAATCTGGGCGACGTTCCGGAAAAGGAAAAAGTTTGTAGACTTCCCCGATGAAGCCCGTGAATTCGTATCCGTATATGGCACCAGACAAATTCCCGATCATTTCCTTTTGTTGAATAGCATAAATCATTTTATTGTCACGACCGAACGCTCCAGTATCAGCCCATTCGATGATCCACTCACAAAAATCAGTGGAAAAGAAAAAGTAGCGGTCCATGAGCAGCATGTCGGTTTCAATGTTAAAAAATCCTATCGGAATCCTGCCGTGGCTTTTAGAGGAAAATGAGATGGGCATGTGTGCTGATTCCTGTTTTAAATTTAAATACCGAGGAATAGTGTAACTGATTGTGATACCTATAGCAAATTGAGGGTTCACTATTCAAGGAGTAGGGATAGCTGCAATCAATAACGTGTTGACGCAAAAGTATCATTTTGACATACTCGTTTTAGAAACAGGAAAGAACCGGCGGTGGTCTACCCATGAAAAAAACTCAGCATAAGCCCCCGATCCAGGTCTGGCGGAAAGCTATATATGAAGTCATTTTTGAGGCTGATACACCGGCCGGAAAATGGTTCGACATTTTACTGATCGTCTCGATTCTCCTGAGCGTCACCGTGGTGATGCTGGACAGCGTCAGTGCTTTCCAGGCCGCGCATGGCCGACTGCTGCGGCGCCTGGAATGGGCGTTTACCCTTTTGTTCACGGTGGAGTATCTGCTGCGGCTGTTGTGCATCGGCCGGCCCATCGCATACGCAATCAGTTTTTTCGGTATTGTGGATCTATTGTCCGTTGTTCCCACCTACCTGAGTCTGTTGTTTCCCGGAAGCCATTACCTGATCGTGATACGGGTCCTTCGGATACTGAGGGTTTTTCGCATACTAAAACTTGTCCAGTACCTCGCCGAGGCTCAGATGCTCATGCGAGCTTTGCGGGCAAGCCGCCGAAAAATAACTGTTTTCCTGTTTACAGTACTCTCCCTGGTGATTGTTTTCGGTTCTCTGATGTATCTCGTGGAAGGTGAATCCAACGGCTTCACCAGTATTCCCAGGGGTATTTACTGGGCCGTTGTGACCCTAACCACTGTTGGATACGGCGATATTTCTCCCCAGACTGGTCTGGGTCAGGTCCTAGCGTCGATGATCATGATCATGGGGTACGGGCTGATCGCAGTTCCCACCGGTATCGTGTCGGTGGAGATCTCCCATGCCATGGAGCATAAGGCTGTCAATCAGGCCTGTCCGTCCTGCAGCGCCCAGGGGCATGACAAGGATGCTCAATTCTGCAAATACTGCGGTGCTGCTATGTAGTGTGGGGAAAAAAGCCTTCCGTTTTATTTTGAGTTCGAGAGAGTTATTTCCCGAAATCAATTTCAGCGGCATCGCTATCCCTGTGAAAAGCGTCAAAATATAGGATATGGGTTCCCGGAATGGTATCTCGGTAAATTCCTGTTGTAAAGTAAGGCCCACGGGTATTCTAAACCTTATGCATGGGCTTTTCATCAAGATGTCCCCTTCACCAAACTTGATAAGCCTCTATCCGAATGCAGGGTTGCTTTGTTGACGACGGCAGATCTTAAAAAGCTGCCAGGAGAAAATGTACAAGAAAGACACTTATCGAGAAAAGTATATGCCCAGCCTGTAGATGATGTTCCTGAACACCTCTATACCCAGGATTTACAATGGGATCAGGAGTCGACCCACACCAATGATAACGATAGCTTTTTGCCACTGAACCGCCTGGCTGAATGTGCTGCAAACGGTAAAATTTTGTCAGCATCGCCAAGATTTTACGGAGTCATGACCGATTACAGTCAAGGTAAGACGTCCAAGAAATCTGCCCCTCGGGTTCTAAAATTCTGCAGAGAGGATGGTGTCGATGCCTTAATTCTTCCCGCCCTCTGACCTGTTTGTCACCAGACCGTGAGTCTGGTAGCCCGACATCTCGAAGAAAATAAAATTCCCACTATTGTTGTTGGATCTGCCCGGGATATCGTTGAGGCGTGCGGAGTGCCTCGTTTCCTTTTTACGGACTTTCCGCTGGGAAACCCCTGTGGCAAGCCTGGGGATAAAGAGATGCAGCGTTCAATAATTGATATGGCCCTTGACCTGCTGCAATTTGCATGGCAACCGCGAACCACCGTACAAACACCTTTTATTTGGTCTGAAGATGAGACATGGCGCAAGGTTTTCATGCATGTCTCAGAGGAGCAGCGAGAAACGTATAAAAAGGCAGGAGAAATCCGCCGTGCCGAGCAAGCAAAATCGAAAGAAAAGCTCAAATAGGAAGATCTATCATCAAATGATGCGTTCCAGTGGCTATTCCATCAACGGTCATGCTACAAAAATCATGCAAAAAGGCTGTAATGGGTTTATTCAAAAATCGTTCAGCCTTTCTGAATTATCTCAAAAGATCCGAAAAATATTGGATTAGATCAAAGGATCTGCTCAAATTTGAAGAAATTTCATTACATCTCGCTTCCTGTAAAAACATATGGATAGGGTTCAAACACTACCGATATTGTTATAGAAGTGTTATGTGCAATTGTCGTTGCCCTAATTCTTATTTCATTTTATAGCGTGGGACAGACTAAAAGCGTTTCCAAAGAAATAAAAAAAACTTGGAGATCTTGAATCAACACCTGAAAAGAAACTGCTTGGTGGCACTTTTATTTTTAATCAAAGCAATCCGCATTGAAATTTAGATCGACCAAAGGAGAAAAAAATGAAAAAATTATTGATGGCCACGTTGATCGCAATGATAATGGTTATACCAGCAATGGCTGCAGACGGTGTGATCAATGTCCAGAGTGCCTTTAATGTACAAAAAACTGCAGATCGACTGGAGAGTATATTGAATGAAAAGGGAATGACTATATTTAAACGAATTAAGCATTCCGAAAGTGCAGGCAAGGTCGGTATTGAGCTGAGAGAGACAGAACTAATAATTTTCGGTAATCCAAAAGTAGGAAGTCCTCTCATGAAATGTCAGCAAAGTGTTGCTATTGACTTACCGCAAAAAGCACTTGTCTGGGAAGATCATGAATCTAAGGTATGGATATCGTATAACGACCCAGGCTATTTAGAAAAAAGGCACAACATTTCCGGTTGTGAAGAAGTCATATCGAAGATCAAAAAGGCTTTGTCCGGCATAACCAAAGCAGCAGCAACAAAATAAGCGGTATAACGAGTCGCTATCGCTGATATGCAGAGATCAACTAGAAAAACATCAATATAATTTCTAATAATCAACAATATCCGTTTGTAATAATAAACGACCATACCCATCGAGTCGATCCTTTATGCCGTGGTGTCGTAGCGCGTACCAATAACTTGCGGCATTGGTCGATATGACAGAACGTCCTAAAGAATTTTCCAGAGCTGAAATCAGGCTGACCAGTGGTAAGGCACCGCCAAGATGCAAAAACGTATCCACGTCATCATGATCGAGTCGGCGAAAGGCATCCAGTATCTGCGCATCGGTTGTCTTGATGATATCTTCCGATTTTTTTATGTCGAGCCAGGTCACATGGGGCACGTCGTAACCAAGCGACTTATAATATTCCTGTGCACCGTGCGCCTGTTTTTCACCCATCGGCGAAAGGATAGCGAGACGTCGTGCACCCAAGGTCTGAAGGGCTGCCTGGCACGCATCCGTTGCCGTCAGTATCGGAATACCATTGGCTTTCTCTTCGAGCCGGGTGCGATACATCAATTGCTTTTTGACGGTCCAGTCGGCCATTTCCACAGAGTTACCGCACAGGATCAAATCCGGCCAGCAGCCCAACGTTCCAGGTATTGCCGAGACCACCGCTTCAGGCGCACTAGCATGGTTCGAAATATCAAACCGGTATATTTGATTACTGATACCGTCGGGTCTCAATAGCTCGAATTCCGGCTGCATATTGGCATTCTGTAGTGGCGCGACAATGGCGAAAACCCCACGTGGGCCATATCGATTGGTCATAACACCCATCCTTTTCCTTTGCTTATAGTGCTATCAAGAGAGCCTTCGTATAACTTCCTATCTTGAATAGATTATAAGGTCAAATCTAAAAAGAGATCGGAAATGGATGACCATAATTCCTCGCGATCGCTTTTCATGTGTATTCTCCTGTGCTATAAGGCACTATTTGTATTTTTTAAGAAATTTGATAATAATTCAATTATCTTTATAGAATTATAAACTTCTGGATAAGCACCCGTTACCTTAAAATTGCTGCTGATAGAGGGAAATACCCAATGAATGCATGGCTGAAAAAAATCAAGATCTCCGCGATACTGATCAGTTTCATGGTTTTTATAATCGCTTCAATCGGGGCTAGTTACATAAGAACCAATTTTTTATTGAAGAAACAGGTGAAAGCCTACGTAGCCGCGAATATGCCACAGGGGCTCACCGGATCAGAGCGTGAAAATAAAGCCGAATCCCTTTACTTTGAATTCATGGCCCAACCCACGCAAAAGGCTTTTTCTGTCGCCATCCTAATGGTAGCATTTCTTGTCAGTGGATATGCCGCCGGGACCATGTCCGGCAGTCACATCAATGCGGCTTTGGCGGCCATTGCCAGCGCCCTGGTTTTTTTATCCCAGATACACTCAGGCGCCTACTGGGTGACGATATTGCTCGGCTTTGCTTTGTGCATGCTCGGATCAAAAATCGGCATTTTTCTTAAACAGGAAAAGGGTATTTCATGAAATCGTTTGGCCCTGGTGCCTATGCAAGCTGGGGTTCTAGCCCTTGCTGACATGCATCCCTTCATAATCCAGCGTACAGAGCGGTGTGCCGGAAAGCCGGGTCCCACCGTCAACAATCTCCCCGATAAAAAGCGTGTGTTTTACCGGTGTGTGACGCTCCCTCACAATCCGTTCCCACCAGGCCATGCAATTTTTCAAGATGGGCGATCCTGCCTTGCCGTGCCCCCTGGGATGCCACTGAACTTTTTTGGGGGATCCGGGCTTTCGAAAACGACGTCAGGATCGCATCCTAGGCAAGTGCCTTTTCTTTTGTAATTTATTGGTCGGGGCGAGAGGATTTGAACCTCCGACCCCTTGAACCCCATTTAAGGCATTGAGGGCTCAAGAAACAATTCTAACCTATTGAAATGGCGTGTAAATTCCTTGCTGACTGTTTGAGAGCCATTTCGAGAATACGGAGAATGCGGTGAATAAAGTCAGATAGTTACATTTAAGGTCAGCAGAGATTTGTATATTTTTTGTATACAGGATTTTTTCGGAAAAGATTACAAAACACGTAATACGGCAACCATTAATTTCTATCTTTGATTTCATCTGGGAATCTCAGCCTAATGGTTCAGCTTTTTTCGGTAAGTGAGGAGAGCGGTGATAAGTAATTTTATTTATTGATATAATCATAAAACTTTAAATATCTAATAATTCCTGAATTTGATGAAGTCTTAATACCCATTATCAACCGCCCGGTTGCCATTCCAATTTGTAATCTTCTATAATGAACATACGATTACCCTGATGAAAATCCGGGATAAAAAATGAAAAACTACAATTTCGTAGCTCCATAAAGAAGACTTCACATTCGTTGCGCAAACAAAAGATTGAAGACTTGGTTTGTGGTCACTAATTATGCTATTATTACTTTCGGTTGTTCCCTGGCAAATTTGGTGGTATTGATACAAATAGTATCTTTGTGTCCTATGAAAGACACTTTTTCTTCCTTCCGAATCGGGTGGGAATCTTTTCGTTAGTCTCCGCCCGATAGCTGCGATTGCACTGGGTCAAGTTTTCAAAAGAGTATGCATATTTTATGGGTTGCGAATGAAAAAAGGTGCCAGTGAGAAAATAAAAGCGAATACCGGAAACGCTATCCAGGTTATTCCCGGTTGCGGCGCCGCAATGCCACCTCACATCAACAACCTTTTCAATATTCCGATCGGCTTCACCGAATTACTCGATGAAATTGCCATCGGGGTTGTGATACTGAGCTTGGATCGCAAGATCGTTGTTATGAATCAAGCCTTGAAAGCCCTTACCGGATTCAGCCAGAAAGCTTTTTTTGGTATAGCCTGCTCCCATATCCTACGCAGCAATGTTTGTCTTCACGACTGTCCAGCATTGCATATCAATGAAAAATCCGGCCCGAAATGCAATGAGGGCAACCTTATCAACAAAGACCGTCAATTAATTCCTATTCGTATCACCTCAGCGCCTTTAAGAAACATTAACGGCAAAATAGTTGGAATTTTGGAAACTGTTGAGAACATCCACCTTCTTCGGAAAATCGATGAAACAGCAAACCATGCATACAATTTCAACAACATTATCGGCAGAAGTCCAGAAATGGAAAAAATCTTCCAGATTCTTCCATCCCTGGCACAGAGTGACTCATCGGTCCTGATCACCGGAGAAACAGGTACGGGCAAGGACATGGTTGCCGAAACAATTCATCACGCGTCAAACCGGGCCAAGGGTCCTTTTGTTAAAATTAATTGTGGCGCTTTACCGGAAACGCTTTTAGAGTCTGAATTGTTCGGGCACCGTAAAGGTGCTTTTACCGGCGCTGTAGAGAACAAGCCTGGGAGGATTCAACTGGCGCACAACGGTACGCTTTATCTGACCGAAATCGGTGATCTTCCGCTTTCGCTTCAGATAAAGCTGCTTACTTTCTTGGATGATAAAGAGATCTTCCCTCTTGGTGGCATCAAAGGATTTACCGCAGATGTACGTATTATTGCTGCCACCCACCGCAATCTCGAACAGAGGGTCAATGGCAACCGATTTCGAAAGGATCTTTTATTCAGGCTTAACGTGATCCGGCTTCACCTCCCCCCATTGCGTAAGCGGCAGGGTGATATCCAGCTATTGCTGGATCATTTTTTAAACACCCTTTCAACGCAGATGGGCAAAAAGAAGCTTAACCTGTCACGCAAAGCATTAAAAATTTTACTGGCCTACAATTATCCTGGAAATGTTAGAGAACTGAGAAATATTGTCGAATATGCCATAAATATTTGTGTAGAGCGTCAAATTAAACCCAAGCATCTACCCTCCTACTTGGTTGAAGCAGATTCATTCGATGTGACTGTCGCTGCGCAAGATCCTCCATCCCGTCTTACCTTTAAAGCTAAAGACAAGAACTTCACTGATCCAGACCCCCCCCAGGATTGGGCCGACAGGGAAAAGCGAATGATTTTGGACGCATTGGTTAGAGCAGGCGGCCGTAAAAATAAAACTGCGGTTTCTTTGGGCTGGGCCAGAAGCACACTTTGGCGAAAACTAAAACAATACGGTATACACTGATAATGTCTACAAAAATTCTCATTCCTTTGCACGAAAATGATGTGGCTCCGCGATTTGATCTGGCCACGGAAGTTCAGATCATTACCAGTATTGAAAAAACTGATTCAGGGGATAAAAGGATCATGGTTCTTCCCCGGGCGTCGGCAGACCAGCTTTGCCATTTAATCATCACGGAAGGTATCCAGACGGTTATCTGCAGTGGCATAGAGGATGATTATTATCAGTATCTCACCTGGAAGAGGATTGAAGTAATCGATTCAGTTGTTGGGACAAGCGCGTTGGCCCTGAAACGGTATATTGAAGGTACACTCAAGCCTGGGGATATTTTGTAATAAGCCCTAATTGAAAGCAATGGCACATACTTTTTTTCGTGTTCATAGGTGTTGATTCATTTTAAGACTTAAAACAAATTGACGTTAAATGTTCTATAATGTTTCATTATGTAGCATTTAATTCGTTTCATTTTGTTTCATTTCGTTTTGGTTTCCCGCCTCTATTCTCCTGTTATAATCAAAACCAACTGTAATCGTAGCATAATTTATTATTGGCACACCTCTTGCTGAATTCCAATACATTGATTGGAGAGAGGCGAAAAGAGCAATGGACATCCACATTTTGATCATTGAAGCCGAAAATCGTTTTCGTAAAAATCTATACCAGTGTCTGCAAGCAGAGGGATTTACGGTTGATAAAGTCACCCAACAGGACGACGTCAAGACGATCGTTACTAAAGAAAAGATCGATTTGGTCCTGCTGGGGGTGGATGGTTTAGGCAGGGAAGGCTTGTCACTGATCCGACCGATCAAAGCCATCAGCCCCATGACCAAAATTATCATCATAAACGATCCCAACCACATGGACCTTTCAATTGAAGGGATGGATCTGGGTGCTTTTGATGATTTCCTGATTCCATTGGATATCGATTCGCTTTCTAAACGCATTCGGGAAGCCATTCTGTAGAAAGATCAAGAGTGATAGTATGGGTTGGGGCAAACAACAATGGCGGAACTGGCTGGAACCAATTTAAAAATTATAAATCGGAGTTAGGTTTTAATTTTAGAAACATTTGCGTTAGCGGGGGACCTGACATGAGAACATTAAATGTAAAAGATTTGATGGTGCCGCTCAAAGATTATGCAACAGTATCCTATGAGACGACTTTAGGAGAGGCCATCCGTGCTTTGGAAAAAGCGCAAATGGCTCTTGAACCGATGCAGCATCGGCACCGTGCCATATTGGTGCTCGATAAAAGTGGAAACGTTTTGGGGAAATTAACCATGAAAGACATCTTGATCGCACTAGAGCCCAATTACGGCAAATTGGAAGGAATGGAAGTGCTGTCTCGTTTAGGGCACAGTGCGGATTTAATCAAGTCCATGCTTGAAAAGAATGTGCTATGGCTCGAACCTTTACAGTTTGTTTGCGAACGAGGAACCCAATTAAAGGTGAGAGATTTTGTCAAGCCTCCTGAGGAGAGTGAGTATGTGGGTGAAAATGTCACATTAGGTGAGGCCATACATCAACTGATTGTGTATCCTTATCACTCCCTACTCGTGACCAGGGATAAGAAAGTCGTGGGAATATTGAGGCTGTCGGATGTATTTGCAACAATTTGCGACAGGATCAGAACCTGCAATACCTGAATCCGGATTGTCTTTTAGAGCCGGCGGGATTGAATTCAGCGTAAACTTTAATGAGATACATATAGAGGAGTTTTTTTATGGATACTCATGGGGAAAAGACTGGAATATTTGCTAAGAAAGGACTGTGGATCGGTATCGGTGTTGGGATTTTTATTGTAGTTGCTTTTATTTTGCCAACACCTCTCTCTCTTATCGAAGTGATGCAAGAATACGGTTATGTCGAAAAGATGATAGACTGGGAGATCGCCGAAAACGTCGAGGAGGCTGCCCAAAAAACGATGATCGTGCTGGGGATTGTCCCCATGGCGGTCATCTTTTTTGCTGTGGAGGCCCTTCCCATTGGTGCAACGGGTCTTTTGATGCCTATTCTGGCCTATTTTTTCGGACTTCTTCCTTTTAACATGATCGGAAAAACATTTGCCGGTGATGCACCACTATTCATGCTGGGTGTCTTTGCCCTGGGTGGAACGGTGGTGGAGGTGGGTTTCCACAAACGGCTGGCTGTCTGGTTGCTGGGGTGGACCAAGGGTTTCTGGGTGCCCATGATTGTGTTGTGTTTCAGTATGTCAATCGTGGGTTCATTTATGTCGGCTCCTGCCATGTGTTCTTTTATGGTGCCGGTGATGATGGCCGTCTATTTTGGATCGGTGAAAGCCACCAGCCCTGAGGGAAATGTGATTCACGATCCGGCGTTGGCTAAATACCTGCTTTTTTCCCTTTGCTTTGCCTTGAATATGGGAGGACCCGGAACGCCTTCAGCCGGGGGTCGTAACGTGATTATGATGGGCTTTTTCACCGATTATGGTATCCCCATCACCTATTCCGGGTGGATGAAATACGGGTGGGGCCTGGTGCCGCTTGGCAGTGCCATGTTACTGCTCTATATGGCGACTTTCTTCAGTAAAAAGATAAAGACCCGGGATCTTACTCCCGGGCTGCAATATATCAAAGATGAGACCCGTAAAATGGGTAAGATGAGTTATGCCGAGTGGGTTACTGCACTAACGCTTTTCAGTATTGTCGCCCTGTGGATATTTGGCGGAGAAGCAACGGGATTGGGAGGACCGGCGCTTCTGGCTCTGGTTGTTCCGGTTTTGTTCAAGAGTGTTAAATTTGAAAACATATTAGGGCGCATATCCTTTAACGCCTGGTTCATGTATTGTGGCGCATTGACCCTGGGGGCGCTTCTCAAGGAAAGTGGCGGAGCCCTGTGGCTTGCCAAAACCTTTCTAAACGGACTTTCACAGGTTGGTATGGATAAAGGTTACGGGTTGTGGGTCGGGATGTCCGGCTTTTCGGGGCTTGTTACCAACTTTATGTCCGATGCCGCAACCGTGGCCCTTATCGGCCCCATTGTGGTTCCCATGGGGATTATGACCCAGGTCGCCGGCGAGCCCTGGGCCATCGGCATGGCCGTAGCCTTGGCGTCTTCGTATGCCCACTTTCTTATCGTGGGCTCTCCCGCCAATGCGTTGACATTTGCCCTGGGTGTTTATCCGGATACAAACAAGAGAGCCCTTGAAGCGATTGATTTCGTAAAATACGGTTTTGGATTTTTTATCCTGTCCATGCTGTTGCTGTGGATCATCGGTTTTCTTGTGATCTATCCCATCGTTGGTTTTCCGGAAGGGATTCTCGAGCAGGCGACACAGGTACTGCAAAGTGCTACCAAATAACCTTACTAAATAGTGGTTTTTTAGATAATCCGAAAGATGGAGGTGTAAGTATGACAGCGCCATTCATTATGTTGGTAGATGATGAAGTTTCTTTTGTGGAAACCATGGCCAAGCGGCTGGCTAAAAGAGATATTAAGGCAATCAAAACCTTCAGCGCCGAAGAAGGCCTGGAAAAACTGAAAACAAATCCAAACCTCGATGTCATTGTCCTGGATGTCAAGATGCCGGGTATGGACGGGATAGCGGCGCTCAAGGAAATTAAAGAAATATCCCCCCTTACAGAGATCATTATGCTGACCGGGCATGCCACAATAGAATCGGCCATTGATGGTATGAAATTGGGAGCTTATGATTTTCTAAAGAAACCGTGTGATATTGAAGAGCTTGTCAGTAAAGTGGAAGAGGCGACCAAGAAGAAACGGGCTCATGAGGAAAAGATAGATGCCTGGAAAAGCTTTATGAAGACCTCAACCTTACAAGAATTAATGGTTCCACTTTCAGAGTATGCGACTGTTTCCGAAGATTCCAACATACTTGAAGCGATCAAAGCTTTAGAAGATGCCCAGAAGGCATTTGACCCAAACCGCTACCGCCACAGGGCAGTAATCGTGCTTGATAAGGAAAAGCGTGTGGTGGGTAAGCTGAGTCAGCACGATATCATTATGGCTTTGGAACCCAGGCATAAAGAAGCGACAGAGCGAAGAAAGGGCGCCCTTGACCATTTAGGATTCGGCCGGAAGTTCATAGAGTCCGTTTCGCTGCAATACGACACCTGGGATAAACCTTTGCAGAATCTATACAAAAAAGCGCTCGAGCAAAAAGTCAAATCGTTCATGTATAAACCCACCGCTGGCGAATACATCAAAATATCGGCAAGCATGAATGAAACCATTCATCAACTAATTGTCGGCAAACATCATTCCCTGCTGGTAACGAGTGGCTCTGATATCGCAGGAGTCGTGCGTCTGACAGATATTTTCGATTTTATCTGCCTTCGCCTGAAGACCATGCAGATTGCTGCAAGGAAGGAAGGCAAGGTGGACCCCGGCAAAACCAGATGAATATCGCTTTTCTCTCATAACGTTTCAGACCCCATTGGGTTCGTAAGGTAAAACAAAAAATATGGACAATAAAAATTCTTCAAAAAGCCAGGCTTCGCATTCAACACTCAGGTCTTTGCTTTCAGATGAACATACGATTATGGTTGTATTGGGTATTATGGTGGGGGTGGCGGGTGGTTATGGAGCGGTTGGATTTCGCTATCTCATAAACTTTATCCAGTCTATTTCGTATGGATCATCGGATGAACTCCTTGGTGTGATCCGATCGGTCCCATGGTATATGAGGATTGCTATTCCTGCCATCGGCGGGTTGATCGTTGGTCCCATTGTCTATTTTTTCGCCAGAGAAGCCAAGGGTCACGGCGTTCCGGAGGTCATGTATGCCGTTGCCCTGAAACAAGGAATCATAAGAAAACGCATCGTTTTTATCAAGGCATTGGTGTCTGCCGTATGTATTGGAACCGGCGGCTCGGTTGGACGAGAAGGCCCCATCGTTCAAATAGGCTCCGCGGTCGGTTCATCTCTTGGACAACTGTTTAACGTATCCGGCAATCGAATTAGAACTATGGTTGGTTGCGGCGCTGCAGCCGGCATTGCAGCCACTTTCAACGCCCCTATTGCCGGTTCCCTTTTTGCAATTGAAATTATTCTTGGCGAATTTGAAATCGCCAGTTTCAGCCCCATCATTATCTCCGCTGTTTCGGCCACAGCGATTTCTCGTCATTACCTTGGGAATTTACCTGCATTTATTCTTCCGCAATACATTTTACACAGCCCTATGGAATTTCCATTGTATGCTATTTTGGGTATTATTTGTGCTCTGGTTGCTGTAGGTTTTACTCTATTTCTCTATCGTGCCGAAGATGCCTGGGACAGCATTAAGTTTCCAGAATATTTAAAGGCTGTTATAGGGGGATTGATCATGGGAAGCATGGGACTCGTTTTCCCACAGGTATTAGGTGTCGGTTACGGCGCTATTGACCTAGCTCTCATGGTAAAGCTGTCCTGGTGGTTTATGGCGCTGCTGGTTCTATTTAAAATTCTGGCTACCTCCATTACGATCGGATCAGGTGGTTCCGGCGGAATTTTCGCTCCTTCACTTTTCATGGGCGCTATGGCAGGGGGTGCTTTTGGATCTGTTGTTCACAGTCTCTTTCCATCAGTGGCGGTATCGGCTGGGGCATACGCTGTCGTCGGTATGGGGGCGGTTGTGGCCGCCACCACCCATGGTCCGTTACAGGCCATATTGATCATATTTGAGATGACCGGGGACTATAAAATAATCCTTCCACTGATGATTACATGTATTATCAGCACGCTGGTTGCAAGAAAGCTATGCGGTGAATCTATCTATACTTTTAAATTGATCAGAAGAGGGATAAACATCAGGGGTGGCAAGGAAGTCAATATATTAACTTCAATGCCTGTAAAAAATGTAATGTATCATACGGTAGAAATAATTCCGGAGAATTTGCACCTGAAAGAATTTGCAAAAGGACTGCCCCAAAGCAGATCGAACAATTTCGTGATTGTGAATGATAAAGAACAAATTACAGGGATACTCACATTTCTTGACTATTATGACAACTTATTCAATGGAAAATTAGATGGTCAGATGACCGTAAAAGATATCATGACTCCGGAGGTGGTTACCGTTTCCATAGAAGACAATCTCGGCACGGCCATGGAAAAAATCACTGCGGGGGATTTCTCTATCCTTCCTGTCGTCTCAGCGGATGACCCCTTAAAACTGTTAGGTATCCTGACGCGCAGGGATATTCTGGAAGCTTACGATCAGGCTGTGATTAAGAAAGCCATTATTTAAACGTTGGCATTTGAGTTGCTATCACAAATTATTGAGAGTAAATTTATAGGAGAGCGGCAGTAAGGAGGTATAACCATGGCATCGCCATTCATTATGCTGGTTGATGATGAAGTTCCTTTTGTAGAAACCATGGCCAAGCGGCTGGAGAAAAGAAGCATAAAGACAATTATGGCCTTCAGCGCGGAACAAGGCCTGGAAAAACTAAAAACGAATCAGGACCTTGATGTCATTATTTTGGATATCAAGATGCCGGGCATGGACGGAATCGAGGCGCTGAAGAAAATAAAATCTGTATCACCCATGATAGAGGTCATTATGCTGACCGGGCATGCCACAATAGAATTGGCAATCGATGCCCTGAAACTGGGGGCTTATGATTTTCTAATGAAACCATTTGATATTGAAGAACTTGTCATCAAAATGGATGAAGCTGCTAAGAAAAAACGAGCACATGAAGAAAAGATAAAGGAAGCCTTAAAACAAGAAACCTTGGCAAAGTATGGACCATTCTATTACACATAAATATTGGAACGCGATGGAAAGGAGGGATTTTTATGACCGCGCCATTCATTATGCTAGTTGATGATGAAGTCTCTTTTGTGGAAACCATGGCCAAGCGTTTGGCTACAAGGAACATTGATATCATTGTGGCCTTCAGTGCAGAAGAAGGTCTGGAAAAGCTAAAAACGAATCAAAACCTCGATGTCATTGTCCTGGATGTCAAGATGCCGGGAATGGATGGAATAGCGGCGCTGAAGGAAATTAAAAAAATGTCTCCCCTAATAGAGGTCATTATGCTGACCGGTTATGCCACGATGGAATCGGCAATTGATGGAATGAAGCTGGGAGCTTATGATTTTTTAACGAAACCGTGTGATATTGAAGAGATTGTCAGTAAGGTGGAGGAAGCCACCAAGAATAAAAGGGTGCATGATGAAAAGATAGCGGATGCTAAGAGCAAAAAAATCTTGCAAAAATATGAACCATAGTTTTTTCTAATACCTATCCATGAAAGATATCTTTTTAATAATTTTCAGGCTTTCTGAAAGGTTGTTATGGTTCAAGATAGAAAATTAAAAAAGCAAAAAAGTACAAAGTTTACCAGAAACATGGTGTTATTTGTTATCATTTTATCATTTGTACCCATGCTCCTGGTTAGCGGTATGGTTCTGCATCAATTCAGCATCTCTTACAATGAGAAGCTATATGCCTACCTGCAAGAACTGGTTTATCGCCACGCTCAAGATATCGATAGCTTCCTGGATGAAAGACTAAACAACCTTCAATTCCTATTGGATTCTTGCGAGAATGAAAACCTTCTTGATGAATCCGTTCTGCAAGAGAAGTTGTTTCAACTTCAACAAAAATATGGTGGCGTATTCGAAGACTTGGGGGTCATTAATGAAGCAGGTGTGCAGGAATCCTATGCCGGGCGTTTCAAGCTTGAAAAAGCAAAGTATTCCGAAGCGAAATGGTTCAATGAGGCGCTTGAAAAGCCTTACTATATCAGCGATGTTTTTCTCGGCCTCCGTTCCATACCTCATTTCATCGTATCTGTGAAACGGATATATCAAGGCAGACTTTTTTTACTGAGGGCCACCATCAGTTTTGAAGCATTCAATTCCTTTGCAGAAAATCTTCGTATCGGCAAAACCGGGTTTGTCTTTATTCTGAACAGGGAAGGGGATTTTCAGACCAAACCGCATTACGATATGTTGCCAAGCAATAAATCCTATATGGATTTTATACGTGCGGGCAAAAAAGAAAAGAACGGGATATACATTGGTGAGCTTAAGGATAATGCCGACCGGGATTACACCCTATACCTGGCAGCCCTTATAAAAAACGAGGATTGGATTCTGGTCTACCAGCAGGAAAAGAAGGAAGCCTTTTCAGACTTGATACGCACTCAAATTATTGCGGCTGTGATTCTTTTTGTCGGGGCATTGTTCATTGTGATTATGAACTCGATACTGTTTCACAAAGTGATCAAACACCTTTCAGAAGTGGACCGAGAAAAGGAGATGATGAATCGGCAGATAATCGAAACCGGAAAATTGGCGTCCGTGGGCCGTTTAGCGGCCGGAACCGCACATGAGATAAACAACCCGGTTGCCATTATGGTTCAAGAGGCGGGATGGATAGAGGACTTGCTCGAGGAAGAGGAATTTCAAAAGGGAAAAAATCTACAAGAGATCAACCGTGCACTGAAACAAATTAACAACCAGGGGAAACGCTGTAAAGAAATCACCCACAAGTTATTAAGTTTTGCCAGAAAAACAGACATGCAAATGCAGAGTGTTCGGATAAACGAAATGATTGAAGAGGTTGTCGCGATTTCCGACAAAGCATCTTATACTGGAATTTCAATTAACACAGATCTGGATAAAACAGTGCCCCCCGTTTATGGATCTCAGACCGAAATTCAACAGGTCCTTCTGAATCTTATCAATAATGCACTGTATGCCTTGAAAAAAAAGGGTGGGAAACTCGATATCACCACCCGTTTGAAAGAGCGCCATGTTTTGATCGTTGTTGAAGATGACGGCCCAGGCATTCCCAAAGCCAACCTCGACCGAATATTCGACCCATTTTTTACCACCAAGCCGGTGGGAGAAGGCAATGGACTGGGATTATCCATCTGTTTTGGAATTATAAAAAAAATGGGTGGTGAAATTGATGTACACAGTACCGTTGATGTGGGAACCCGGTTTGATATCTGCTTTCCTCTGAAGAATCCCATAAAACCAAAAGCTGAAGATCTACCAGCAGAGACACCGGCAAATTCGGGAGAATGATGATGCGGGAAAACGAAAAATTAATCCAAAAGAAAACCAAACTTCTTCTTGTAGATGACGAGAAACGTTTTGTTGATGTGCTTTTTAAAAGATTGAACAAAAGAAACATTGATGTCACAAAGGCTTTCAGCGGAGCAGAAGGCATTCAGGCGCTTCGCAAAGTGGATTTTGATGTGGCTATTTTAGATTTAAAAATGGAAGATATGGACGGCTTGGAAGTACTCAAAATATTTAAAAAAATGTATTCTAAAATGGAAGTCATCATACTCACCGGCCATGAGTCGGAGCATACAACGCAGGAAGGAATGAAATACGGTGCTTTTGCCTATATTTCAAAACCATGTGATTTTGAAGAACTGATTACTACAATCAGAAAAGCAATTTCTGATTGAAAATGATAAGTTATTGAAAAGATATTTGATCGCGTTTTTTTCATGGTAAATAGCGAAATGATAGGACCGTTGTTTTCAAACTCAGGTCGGTGATATAGATCGGAGACCGCCTAAGCAGTAAACAGCTCTTTTCAATACGCGTCTTATGTTAAAGGGAGGGAGAATACCATGAGCACTGAAAATAAAATTAAGCTCCTTATCGTCGATGACGAAGTTGAATTTTTAAAGGCCATCTCCAGTCGGTTTGAACTCCAGAACTTTGATGTCACCACCGCCTCGAACGGCAAAGAAGCGATTGTGTCTGCTGAAAATGGCTTTTTCGATGTGGCTATTGTAGACGTTGATATGCCTGGAATGGCTGGTGCCCAACTATTAAAGACACTGAAAGACAGACATAAATATCTTGAAATTATTATTTTGACCGGTCATGCAACGATCGATTCGGCGGTTGAATCCACAAAACTGGGTGCGTTTAAATATCTTGAAAAACCATATGCGTTTGAAAAACTTGTTGAAGCCATTAAGGAAGCATACGAGGCAAGATTACAAAGAAAATTTGCGCATAACACAAAGCGAAACAAAGAAATTCAGAAGCTGTCGATCGGTTCGTCTCCGTTGGGCATACTCAAGGCATTGGCCAGCCTGGATGATGAGGAAAAATAGATTGTTCAGGCATTCATCATGTTCGAGCGTGAACTCTTGGGAGGATAAATCTACTTAAAATCTATTGACACATTCATCTGTTATCAATGGTGCTCAATTTTCTCCAAAGCGCTGAACGGCTTATCCCAAGCAATTCAGATGTTTTTGATTTGTTTCCCCCGGTTGCTTTCAATGCCTTGAGAATGTGGTTTCTTTCCATGTCAGCAAGCGTCATGATACTGTCCGCAGCCGGTGGGGTCGATGTGGCTGTCGTTTGAAAACGGACGGGCAGGTGTTTGGTTTCTATCGCTTGGCCATCGGAAAGAATGACGGCACGTTCAATGACGTGCTCAAGCTCCCTGACGTTTCCCGGGAAATCATAGGCCATAAAGACAGAGATGACCTCGTCTGAGATAGATTCGACCGGTTTTTTAAAGTCTAAAGCATATTTATCGAGAAAGTAGCCGGACAAGGGAAGTATGTCGTCCCTCCGCTCGCGCAGAGGCGGGATGAAAAGCTCCATTAGATTTAATCGATGATAAAGCTCTTCTCTGAACTTTCCTTCTTCTACCAGTTTCTCAAGACTGTAACGGCTGGCAACGAGAATTCGCACATCGAACGGAAAACGATGGGTGCTTTCCTCCCGAAACGCTTCTTTATTGTCAATTATCTTCAACATGGAAAGCTGCATTTTCATGGGCATATCTTCGATTTGATCCAGTAGAATCGTCCCGCCGGATTCAGTTCGAGCATCATATTGGTTCGGATGTACGTTTTCTGAAAAAACATTCCTTCCTTGTTTGAAAAGTTCCTCAATGATCAGGTCATTGCTGAAACACCCGCAGTTAAATGCAATAAAGCGATGATTTTTTCTGGGACTTGAATTATGAATGATCCTGGCCGCCAATTCTTTTCCGGTGCCGGTCTCTCCACGAAAAATAACCGTACAGTCCAGCATCGCCACCCTTTCGATATTCCGTCTCAGTTCCTGCATGACATGGGTTTCGCCGATCATTCGTAAGCGCTCAGACGAATTGGTGACAGCCGCTCTCCGTTGGGTTGTCGTGTTCTGAATACCCGATTTTGACATCTGGTCAGAGATGATCTCAACCTTTCCCGGACGAAACATCTCTGTATTGCCGCCCATATCGTCATCCCCTGTGTTGGAAGGCGGCGTAATCACAATGGTATTGCCGTGTTTATGGCTTTTGCTAATAAAATCCCAAAAAGCGTGCATGTGGTCCTTTTCGAAAAAGGTGCTGTTAATAGCTTCGGTGGCCTGTTTGACTTTTTCACTGCCATAACCGGTTAATAGCACCGATCGTAGATCCGGATAGATTTCTTTTAACTTGGTAATGGTCACCAAGCCATCCATGCCCGGCATTTTCAGATCCACAATGGCGAGATCGATGGGATTGTTTTTGGCAAGTGCCAAGGCTTCCTGACCGCTGGATGCTTTGAGTGGATCAAAGCCCATTATCTTAAAGCGTTTCGCGATGGAATTTAGAAATTTATCCTCGTTATCCACCAACAGTATTTTTTTGATTATGTCCGACATTTTTTCGAACTATTTCCTTTTTGTGTGATGAGATTCGATATCGATGGCGTCTTCAATGTTTCCGCCGTTCGCCATCCCTGCAGCTGCCATGGAATTTTCAAGACTTTGCAGGGTTTTCCTTACAAAACCCCAGAATTTTCCCATGTTCTCTTTTTCGAAATAGGATGCGTTGAGGGCTTCCGTGGCCTCTTGAAGTTTTTCGTCACCGTGAGCTGTCAACAGCAAGGTTTTGATGCCAGCATCGATTTCTTTGAGCTTTGTAATCACCACCAAACCGTCCATATCCGGCATTCGCTGATCGACGACGGCCAAATGGATTTTGGTGGTTCGTGTAATTTCGATGGCCTCATGCCCATTTAGTGCCGAATAGGGTTCATATCCTTTCAGCCGGATTCGCTCGGCCAGCTTCTCAAGGAAATTTTTGTTGTCGTCCACTAGGAGGATATTGATGCCTCCTAAAGGAAGATTCGACAAGAACGTCCAGAATTTTCCCATTTCCGATTTGTGAAAAAAGGAGGAATTGAGCGCTTGGGTAGTTTCTTTAAGTTTTTCATCGCCATGGCCTGTCAAGAGGATCGTTTTGATGTCGGGCGATAATTCCTTTAACTTGGTGATCACCACCAGGCCATCCATATCGGGCATTTTTTGATCGACCACAGCAACATGAAAGTGTTGCTTCTGGCCGATCTCGAGGGCTTGCTGTCCGTTGGTCGCAGTAAAAACGTTGAAGCCTTTTATCAGAGCCCTTTCGGCCACGGATTTCAAAAACTTTTCGTTGTCATCCACCAGTAGGATATTGATTTTCTTTGCTTTCATGTTTCACCTTTAAATAATTCCAGATATGGTGTCATTTAAAAAAACGATGTTTATCCCCTGACAATGCTCGGGAAAAGGGTCATTTTTTTTGGTGGCAGCAATGACGCACCTTAACTTAATGGCCACCACTTCCCAAAATTCCGGAAGCTGCAATCGACAACACCGCGATTTCCAGGAATGCAATGACCGCGAAAATCCAGTTTTTCTGACGGAGATAGCCCCTGAGCAATACCAGAAAGCAAAAAATGGTCATCAGGGCAAGCAGGGCCAAACCGATGTAGTTGAGAAAGTCCCCTTTTGCCAGCAAGGTGATCCAGCCCCACCCATGGGGAGAATGGGTAATCTCCAGATACTCGGTGACGCTTTTGTCCCAAATAGTTGGAATCAATGACATATCGACGTGGGAAGGCAATAATCCGACCAAATATATCGCATAGGTTGTCACAAGAACAGCAATTCCAGTCCATACACCAATAATCAGTAGGTTGGCGTAGATAATTTGTTCCCGTGACGCCTTAACATTCTGTTCTTTATCGCTGTTTTGCATGCGTTGCTCCCTGTTTCAGCGGTTTTATCGTTATCCCAGCAACCCCAGACCCAATCCTTTGTCAATGGCTTTCATTCCTGCAAAAAACAGAACGATGATAACAATATAGCGTATCATTTTTGGCTTTGCAACGGCGAGGATTTTAACACCAATGAGGGAGCCCAGCATCAATCCCACAATGGAAGGAATCCCTATTAGCGGGATAACACATCCCCTGTTCAAATATATCCAGGCTGCTGATGTATCGGTAATGGATAATAAAAACTTGCTGGTTGCCACGGAAACCTTTAAAGGAACACCCATCAGCAGGTTGAGAACCGGCACGTTGGCCCATCCGGCACCGAGCCCGAACATGCCGGCCACAAGGCCCACCAGGATAAACATACACAATCCCAGGAAAGTTCTATGGGTTTTCCATTCCACGACTTCACGGGCGCCGTCATCCCAGTAGGCCCCTCCCAACCCCAGGGCCAATCCTATGGCATCTTGCTTTGTTACGACCGGTTTTTCAGTGTTTTTTGAAAAAACCAACAAAGTCGCTATGCCTACGATGGTTACACCCAAACAGGCTTGGATGATGTTTGGGTTCAATGCGGACAGATAGAGCCCGAGCATCGCGCCGGCAACAGAAAAGGTAGAGGCGATGAGGGCCACCGGCAGGGCGAGTCTCAGATTTGCCAGGTTGCGCCGGAGTAAACCCGGACCGGCTGCCAATGCGCCGGCCAGCGCGACCATAAGCCCGATTCCCCTGACGAAATCAATGTGAAAGGGGAAAAAGCCACTCACTAGCGGCACATAAAGAACACCGCCGCCGACGCCTGCCATTACAGCCAGTATGCCGAGGCCAAGACAGAAAAAAAACAGAACAATCGGCCAAAACCACCAGGGTTTAGCCGAGTCGATAGCCGCCGTTTGCTCCACAGCATATGCTGCCATCGGGTTACTCAGGACCAATACAGATATAGACACCATCCACCGGCTCAGCGAAAGAACTCGATCGTTTAACATTTAATCAACCTTTCAAATAAATGTTTACAAATGAAACTATTTTATATATATTGTGCTATAAAATAAAATTATGATACAGTCAATATAAAAATAAGTTGCATAATGACACATTACAATATATTAATTGTTGACGATGAAAAACGGTACGCAAACATGCTTGCCAAACGATTGAATCTTCGAGGCTGTGTATGCGAGATCTGTTACAGCGGGAAACAGGCGCTGGAGATTATAAAACACAAACAATTCTTTCTTACGCTACTGGACCTTCACCTGCCGGATATGTATGGTACCGAAGTTTTGACTCGCATAAAGGCGTGTTGCGCTATGATGCCCGTCATCATATTGACCGGACATGGGACGGAAAAAGATCGCGTCGAGTGCATGCGACAAGGTGCCTACGCATTTATTCACAAACCCTTAGGCATTGAAGCGCTGATGACGATTTTAGGACAAATCAGAGGGATGTCTGCATGAGAGGCGTATTTCGCAGCATATTGCAGTTGGTACGTCTGGAATTTAATCACCAGCCTTATGAGCTTTTGAACCCCTATTTCACGTTCGCGAATTATAACAGAATCTGGGGTATCGGCATATTGGTTCTTGGCATGGCAGCATTGGTTCCGTTGATAGCCGTCATTATTATTAACTACCAGCTAATCCAAAAATCGGTTGATTTGGAATTTGCTCTGCGTACTGAACGATTGACCTCCAATGCAAGAAGTGCTGTGACTTTCTTTTTAGAAGAACGGCTCAATGCTTTGAGATTCACCGTCAATGAAATTGAGTATACACAGCTGACAAATTCAGAGGCCCTGTCTGAAATCCTCAGAAACATAAAACTGGGTTTCGGTGGATTATCTGACTTGAGCGTTATATCTCCAAGTGGTACCCAAATTGCCTATGCTGGTCCTTTCAGTTTTGAGGGAAGAAATTACAGCGACCAAAAATGGTTCATCGAATGCCGAAAAAATAATTATTATGTTAGTGAGATATTTCGAGGATATCGCGACGTACCTCATATCATCATTGCGGTGAAGTCCTATCGTGAGGACAATACCTTTTTTATCTTACGCGCCACCCTCGAAACAGAAAGACTTATACAAACGCTGACTTCATATGAAACCGGCAAACATGCAGATATTTTTCTGATAAACCGGTCCGGAATCATACAAACTCCCTCAAAACACTACGGCAACATCTTTGAGCCGTTGACACTTCTGCCCATACCTAAATATTCTACAGGAACACAAACTGTTACAATTAGTGATGGGCAAGGGCAATCAATAGCGGGTTATGCTTTTATTTCCACCCAAATTGCCGATACCCCTTTTATTCTCATGGTGATCAAACAGAAGGAAGGCATGATGGGTGTATGGGATGATTTATTTTCAAATATCAGCTGGTTTGTGGCGATATGTGTCATAGTTATTTTCATTGTCATCACCCTTACATGTACATTCATGGTCAATAAGATGTTTCTGGCGGATAAAAGCAAGGCTGAAACCCTGACGCTGGTGGAACAGAACAATCAGTTAGCGTCAATCGGCCAGTTGGCAGCAGGTGTTGCCCACGAGATCAACAACCCGCTGGCATTGATAAACGAAACCGCTGGCTACATAAAGGATCTTTTCGTCATTGCAAAAAAATATCGACAGGATGACGAATTGATAGAGAACATTGACGCCATCCTGGAAGCAGTGGAACGTTGTGGTCGAATCACCGGGCAACTTCTAGGGTTTTCTCGGAAATTCGATATCAGAATTCAAAAAATCAATCTTAAAGAGATCATTACCGATGTGCTTGCGTTTCACAATAAGGAGGCCGAATATCGAAATATCAACGTGAAAGTGGACATGCCGGAAGAAGATATCGAAATTGAAAGTGACCGTGGAAAATTACAGCAGATCCTGCTTAATTTGGTTAACAATGCTTTTCAGGCCTTGAATGATGGGTGCTGGCTGGAGATCACGGCCGAGCGCGATGGGCTTGACAGCGCTGTCATTTCCATAAGTGACAATGGCTGTGGTATGCCGGAAGAAGTCCTGCCGAAAATATTCGAACCTTTTTTTACCACAAAAGAACAGGGTGTGGGAACCGGGCTAGGACTCGCCATTACGAGCGGGCTTATTAAAAAGCTTCATGGAGAGATTATGGTAAAGAGCAAACAGAATGAAGGCACAACTTTTACCATAACCCTGCCGATTCGTACTCAGGAGGAATTGCGCGACGATGAAAATTCTTTTAGTGGATGATGAGAAGAAATTCGCCATAATGCTGTCCAAACGACTGGCATTACGTGGAATTGATGTCGATGTTGTTTTTACAGGCGAAGACGCCGTGAAAAAAACCGAAATAAACCGATACGACGTGGCTATCCTGGATGTCAAGATGCCGGGAATCGGTGGGATCAGGTTAAAACGGAAATTGATAGATTTGAATCCCGGAATGAAAATTATTTTCCTCACCGGTCATGGCTCAGAAAGCGATTTCAAGATTGGTTCAGCGGAAGCCGCTTGTTATCTATCGAAACCACTTCATATTGAAACGTTAATAAAAATTCTGCACAAGGTAGTCGAATAGATGATCACATATTCAGGACCCGATGGTTCAATTTTCTGGAGGGCCAGCATTAGTGTTTAATCTCTTTATTTCGAGAATGCAAAAAAGTAGAAGGAGACGTCATGAACAATGCCATTGAAATTCAAAATGACCAAGACCTGGCGTTTTTTGGGAAAATCAATGCCGACATATCGCATGAGCTGAAAAATATTCTTGCCATCATTTCTGAAACAGCCGGACTCTTAAATGACCTGACGGCATTGGTGGAAAAAGGGAAAAAGATCGATATAGACATGTTCAGAACGTGCAGCCAGGATATTGAAGAAGAAATTCAACGCGGCTTTGCAACCGTTAGGCAGATGAATACCTTTTCTCACAGTGTGGATACGTCGGTTAAACGTCTAAATCTCTTAGATGTACTGAGGCTGATGATCAATATTGCCGGTTTCTTGAGTTATGCGAGCAGGATCCGGGTTAATCCTCCCCAAGACGCTAAACTGATGATTTTGACATGCCCCTTTAAGCTCCAACAGCTGATATATGAGGCAATAGTATTTGCATTTAAGGCAACGGGCCCGGGAGAAGAGATTCAGATCTCCGTATACCCGGATAAAAACGACGGCGTCAGAATAACCTTTTCAGATCTTGGAGAATTATACGATGGGAAATTTCCGGTCGATAAAGTCTTTGCAATCGCTACGTCAATTGATGCCAAGGTTTTTATAACCGATGATTTTCAATCTTTCGATATCATTATACCAGAAACTATTAAAACAGAAAAATAATGGCGCCCATGATTAGGGCACATTTTGCATGAGCAGAAGGGAGGGAGGATGCCATGAGCACTGAAAACAAAATAAAGCTATTGATGGTTGATGACGAGGTTAAATTTTTGCAGTCCATCTCCAGGCGACTTGGGCTCCAAAACTTTGATGTTACCGGTGCTTCAAACGGAGAAGAGGCCATCGCATGCGCTGAAAATGGTTTCTTTGATGTAGCGGTTGTAGACCTTCAGATGCCTGGGATGGACGGTGTTCAAGTCTTGAAGAACCTTAAGGACAGGCATAAATATCTTGAAATTATTATTTTGACCGGTCATGCGACGATCGATTCGGCCGTTGAGAGCACAAAACTAGGTGCCTTTAAATATCTTGAAAAACCCTATGCCTTTGAAAATTTCGTTGAAACCATCAAGGATGCCTACGAAGCCAGACTAAAAAGAAAATTTGCGCAGAATGCCAAGCGAAACCAAGAAATTCAGAAGCTGTCGATCGGTTCGTCTCCATTGGGCATACTCAAAGCGTTAGCTCGTCTGGATAATGAGGAGAAATAGATTGTTCGGGCATTCATCATGTTCGGGTGTGAAGTTTTGGGAGAATAAATTGATAGTGATGCGTGATTTTATTATAATAGTTTTCTTAATTCTGTTTTCCATCTACAGTGTTGCCTCAGCTGCGGAAGATGATATTTTTGAAATTGAGACTGCGGGCAGTTATCCAATAGCGATTGGCTCCTCAAATGATTCAGCAAAAGAAATGGCTCTTTTCATTGCAAAGAAAAAGGCTGTGGACCTGGCTGGAAGATACCTTTCACGTAAAAGTCTTATTGGGCTTGATGACCAAGAAAAAGATGAAATATACTGCCTTGCGGCCAGGGAGATACAGACCGAAGTATTGGAGGAAAGACGAGAAACAGTTGGGAATCTCACAAGATATCGACTCCGGATCAAAGTCGAAATCCATCCCTCCGATTTTGTCAAAGCTACGATTGAGGACTTCAAGCAGGAAAAAGAGGAGGAAAAAGAATCTTATCGAGAAGAAATGGGCCAATACCTTACCTCAGAAATCGACCCGGGTAGAGACCTTGCTAAGGCATACCGTTTGTTACGAGAACAAAAATGGCGAATCTTGATGATCTATTTTAATCATCTTATAAAGAAATATCCGAATTGGGACAGTATCTATATGGCAAAAGCCATAGCTCATTATATTTTACATGAGCCGATGTTTATGAAAAAGGCTTTGAACGAGGCTTGCCGCCTGGGAAATCGAACGGCTTGTGATGACTTGAAAAATTTGAAAAAATTGCATGAATATGATTTTGGCCTGTCAACAAACAAATAAAAGCGTAAGTGGATTTTGGTTTCAGAGGATTTGTTTAGTAAGTAGAGGAATTCTATCTTTTGAAAGCCATCAGGGGAAGGAAAGTTTTAGTTATAAGTTCGCACAGAAGGAGAGGAATTTTGCAAAAGGCGCACGTTTTATTAGTTGATGACGAAAAAGAACTTGTTGATGCAATGAAAGAGCGTTTGGAATTAGCCGGTTACATTGTGACCGCCTGCAATGATGCAGAGCAAGCACTGAAGAGGGCGCAAACTGAAGAGTATGACATTGCGATTTTAGACCTCATTATGGTGGACACAGATGGCATTACCGCTATGCATAGGCTGAAGTTAATCAGGCCTCGTATGGAGTGCATTGTTTTGTCAGGCCAGGGCACACTGCGGATGGCTGTTGAAGCAATGAAACAGGGCGCATTTGAGTTTTTAGAAAAGCCCTGTGATCATAAACTTGTCACACAGACAATTGATGAGGCTTATGCAAGAAAATGCGAGCAAGATAAGCGCATACGTAGCGCAGCAAGTAAGGTATTTTCACGGCTTGAACAGTCAATGGTAGAAGTCACATTTGCTGAGGCTGGTCAATTCGGCACTACAATTCAGGCTCCGCTCAAAAAATAGGGATAGTAGATGGTCATGATACACTGAGCAAAAAAGACCATACTTCAATCTATTACCAGAACGGTGAATATGAAGATAAGGCATCAATCTCTTGTCTCCGTACGAACCCTTAAGAAGAAGATATCATAGTTTTTGTGGCTTATGGATCATTAAATCTTGGAAAGCTATGCAGAGCGTTCAAAAACTCAAATGTCTCATTGTTCTTTATCTTGGAGCCTTAGTTTTTCTGCTGCTGTCAGTTATCGTTATGCCGCTGATTATTCAGCGTGAGTTATTATTGGCCCGGGATATCATAATCGAAGAAGGAATCCTTGAAACCTCGCTGATAGTTATTCTGTTCGGAATTTCCTATTTTATTTTACGAGGGTTCAAGCACACGCTCAAAGACCACGAGCTTGTAGTCGGCCGTGCCGGTGAGGAAAAATCCCGACTGGTATCCCGTCTGACGGATGCATTCAGCTATATCGGCATAATTAATGTTGAATTGCAGGAGATTCGGTCCATTCTCTGTGGTGTAGAGCATTACCCACAGACCAAAAGAGAGTTCAATCTGTTCATCGATCACCTGGCTGCCAAAGCCATGACCGTTGCTGGAACCCCGTGGGTTGTCGTCCGTATAATTAGTCGATGCAACGGCCGAACCATCAAAGAATACACCGCCGTGCGCCCAAAAAACGTTCTTCCATCGGCTTGCATGGGAAATCGAGAAATCCTCGAAGATCGCCCGAGCGAAGGACTGAGAAAGATTGATACGTGCCAAAAGAACCTTGATTTGCTGACGGTTTGTATATTGCCCGCAATACCTCTTTCAGAAGAAGAAAATATTCTAATCACAGCCATCACTAGTCAGATCGAAATGCTCTTTCTGCTCTATCGTGCAGGTTTTCTTCAGCAACAATCTTTTAACGATCATACAGAAAAGAAAATTTGCCATGATGCCAATTGCTGAAATCAAGGCGCACTTACGACGATGAAAATCCAAACAGCATGCATTTATAACTGAGGACTGAGTTGGGCTTATATAGGGAAATCCAATTGACGGATTCTTCCATTTTTTGCATTTTTGTAAGAAATGAGTTATCTGTAACGGAATTGATGTGGGATCAGATTGCAGATATGCTCTGAAAACACCGTTATCTGGGTAGACTGATATTCTTGATCTCTCTCCATTCATCTGCAATCGCCTCTGAATAATAAATCTCAAGGATTATGTAGATTCTATATAATTCGGATATTTTTGATAAAAAGCAGATTTGTTGGGCGAAAAATGCGAAATTTCTATTGGATTTTTACCGTATTTCTCTACCACAATGGTTAAAAATAGAACCTATTAATATTAATGTTGTGCAACAAAGAAGTTTTTTAAAAGGAGTTCAATTTGAAAAACGAAGAAGCTGAAAGTGATGCAATAATAATCAATGAGATTCAACTGCTTTTAGCAGAAAAGCGCACATCATTAGCTACTATGAGGGCAGGTATAACTGTATTAGCCTTACCTCTGTCGGTTATGAGTGTATTGATAGCTACCTCAAAATTTTATGATGCCCTTCACGTTGTGCATTTTCTCATTCCGATAGGAATACTCAATCTTGTTTTAGTCATTTTAGGCGTGTATCTGATTATTCGTTCAATAATAAGGATACGAAATAATGATCGGCTTATTCATGAAATTAAGCTACAGCATAGCATCATTGGTAAATTTATTGATTAAATTTATAAGATTGGCCAAATCTTCCAAATTAGTTTACACCAAAAGCCATAAGATAAAACAAAAAGAAAATTCAAAAAATTGCAGAATATTTATGCACAATTAGAGAGATAAATTTCGAACAAGGCACTCAAAAAATCAATAATTATGAAATATGCGATATGCACAACCAGGCGTTTGAGCCTGACAAAAAACCTAGCGGCCTACCGGCATATCCAAGCAATCCTTGATGCCAAGTACAGTCCATATGCTTGGCTTTTATAGGAATTTTACCAGACTACCTTTTCCCCTTGCTTTGGATGTCTCCTTTATTAATTGTTGTTTGCCTTCAGATTATCTTAGGGGAACCACATATTTTAAAAGATTTTTCTAAAGGGAATTGGGTCAAGGTGGTCTCATTTTCTCTATCAGCTTTAGCATGTGGATTTTTTTGGGAAATGTGGAATTATTACAGTTATGCGAAGTGGGAATACAGTATTCCTTTTGTACACCGTTTCCAAGTGTTTGAGATGCCTATTTTGGGATATGCAGGATATCTCCCATTCGGACTTGAGTGTGCGTTGATTATAAGTATAGTTGAAACCTTGGTATATAAGAAAAATCGCTAAATGAGACAAACCTCCTCCAAGATTTATCCAAATGGTTATCTGTTCAAATTAAAAACAGCTAAATCCCCCATCAATAACAACCGAAGCCAGAATTGACAATGGAGTATCACAGCTTTATAGAAGACCCCTATACTGTTGATGAGTTGGTACCAGCTATCTGCACCTTTAAAAGGGCAGATTTAGGGCAGCTCAATAGCAAATAGATCAAGATCAACTATGGTGCCTTTGGCATTGCGAAAGATCTTGAGGAATCCCGGGGGAACTTTATAACCTAAGACTTGTGCCTGATAGACATCACCCCACGCCTTTTCATATTTTTTATAAAAAAAATTAGCAATCCCCCGATAATAGTAAGCCACAGCCAATCTTGGGTCTATCTCTATGGCCTTGCTATAATTTTCAATAGCCTGGTCGTAGTTGCCTTTATTGTAATAAGCATAGCTATATTAAAATTATCAACTTGAGCAGCAACCCCAATGTCTTTTCATCTCTGCCATTAATTAAGAAATATTATGACTATCCCACCTCCAATATCCATGTTCTTACCTATCGAAGTAAAAACTTCTCCAGACACTGAAATTCCCGTATCAACATCTTCTGTCCCATTGAAACCTTCCCCATCAATCTCGTGTTCGCCTTCCAAGTCAAAACCTATTTTAATTGCAGCCCCAGCAAAAGCGTTATTAACTGTAAAGAGAGCCAATAAAACTGATAGCGTTAACATAGCACAAGTTTTCATTAATCTTCTCCTTTTTAGAGTGAAATAACAGTAAGAGGTTCAAGAATAATAATCTAACTTAGGTTATAGTTTAATTGTTAACATTCCAAGTTGTGGTTTTAACTCAAAGGGTCTTGTGTATCTAAACGCTTGACAATACTCTGGTGGTGCTGTGTAACGTGGTAACCGTAGCATATATATGGACGAGATGACTGGATCAAAAAGGTTACCTTCATTGCAAACGGAAATGTAACGTTATTTGAATTATCCAGGGCGGAAAATCCATCAAAATATTAAAAAGATCCGTGGAAAAGGAGAATTTGATCAGGTGTTTAATGATTCGCCACTGGCGGGTACAGAGAAAAAATCGGAACTCGTTCAAACTAGAGGATATAACTATACCCGTAACCCATTCTATATTTCATTATTTTTTCTAGGGTGGGGGTATGTTCTTGAAGAATGCAAATTGGGTCGAGATATTTTCAAAAATAATAACCCACAAACTCTCCGCACCTATCATTGAAATATTCCATTGCTTCATCAACTGTATTAAAGATGATCCAGTCATGTCGTAATGTTTTACTTCCCTGTTTCCGGATTCGTTCAATCTCGGTGTTACCAAAATATTCAAAATGGTCTTGGTACTCGGTATGCAGTTCATGCTTTCTCATTTTGATACCCTCCTTTTATTATTAGAACGCTGTTTCACCATATTTTGAAATGCAGATTAACACATGTGTTTGACAGATCCGGTCACACTGTTTTAAATTTATTGATATTTTTTATCCGACCAAAAGCGATTATCAAAGTAGGGAACCATATGAACAAAATCGACCTCATCCAGACTCTCAGCACCACCAATGATATTTCTAAAGTTGAAGCAGCAAAACTTGTATCAATCTTTTTCGATCAGATGGCCAGCACACTCGAAAAGGGAGATCGGGTTGAAATCCGTGGATTGTTCTCTTTTTATGTCAAAGACTATGAGGGGTATACCCATGGCTTGAAAGAGCTTATCCCTCCTCAAAGATTTCTTATTCAGGCGGTCATCAGCGCGGAATCAGCGTCAACATCAAGACGGTTTACATCGCCTAATTCAACCCAAACACACAATTTTTAATATATTTTCTGGGGAAATTACGCGATATGCGTTCAACGATTTGTGGGACAATCTATCCCGTATTCAACAAATCCTCGCGGTTCAAATCAAATAGATGCTACAATGCCGATTCGGACTAACCGGAACGGCCGTCATCACAAGGCTCGTCCATATCGTCAAAGCGTTGGTGTTCGGCCATCTCGGGCGCTTTCGTGCAGACCGACGGCTCAGACAGCGTTTGTTCTCCGGCCAACGCTTCAATGTTTGCCCGTAACTGCGCAACCATAACACTCAACCCAACACACATCTCTCCGAGTATGCACTTCTCGGTGTCGCCGTCATCCAGGTAGGTTTTCAACTCCTGATTGTCTTTTTTTAAATAAACGACCCAGGCTTTTTGTCCCTGGTCATATTCGGTGGAGACATCAATACCACACTCACCAATATCCGGGTATAGCTCGCGTATTTTTTGGCACAAAATGTTTTGGTCAATCATTAGTAGTTCCTTTATTTAATCGATTAGGAAAATGATTTGGATTTGACTTGCAATACGAGGCGGCATAAACTGACCCATGAATACGAACAGCGACAGTATAATATTGCTGCAGCGGCACTGTTCGTGATGGGCTTGGTGATAAACGTGCTACCGGTGGCTAACTCACACCGATTTTAGGTAAGCCGGTCAGGAATTCCTTTGACTCCGCTTCGCTGATCAACTGCATGTCTTCCCCGCAGCATACCAGGTCACCGTCACCGCCGACGAGCACGGCCACAACATTCCCACACAGTTCACATTTGTAGACCTCTCCTTTTTTAGCCATTTTTTGCCTCCTAATGATGTCTTTGGTGTCGGACTGCGTTCAGGGAATCACACATGCCCCCGCCCCCCCAAGTCACCCGGTACATTGTCTCGTGTTTTGGCATGCTCTACTGCAGGTGTTTCGGCCGTGGAATGTTTCATCCCCTCTGCGTCTAATTTTTCCTGTTGTTTTTTCTCGAGTATAGAAACCTGGTCTTTGCATTCACCTTCACATTCACCGGTTACGTCTCTTTTTGGCATGTCAGTCGTTGTTCATCCTCCTTCATGTTTTTGTTTGTTGTCCGGAAGGTGTTACCGGTCGATTCGTACTGTAGTGCGTTTTGTTATCTTTGTTATTTTACTAGTTATTGCACCTTTAATGCCAGTTTTCCGAACTCCTGTCGAATCTCACCTAACATATTGACTTATATGATCAAACAGATAGATACGTATCCCCAGTCAGGTCATCGGTCGCCAACCAAATATGGCCATGGGCAACCGAATGGTCATATATGACCTTTTCTGGCGATCTTTAGAGACAAGGGGAACTGATGATCAGGACAGGTTATATGTAGCTTTCACGCCTGAAGACCTATTATTAGAACGCTTAAAAGATGAAAGGTTCATCTCTAATGATCCTGAAGATCAAGGGATGTTGCGTGCTGTTAGATATTCTGATAGTATGTTTTGAGTTATGAATCAGATTTGAACCAAACCTGATTTTCAAACACACCTCGGCTTTTCCTGATTCATTATTTTCTAAAAATCAACACTATCTATTGTAAACCGCGCTGGTTATTTGGATCTGATGACAAAGCAATATGGCAAGAAGTCCTCGGCCCTGGTTAATAGTATGAGGGATAAAATTAATGGATAAATAGGAGATACTATATGGGTATTTTTATAAAGTGGTTTGTTTTAACCATTGCTATCATAATCGCATCTTATCTGCTTAATGGAATACGTGTGACTGGGTTTTTGTCTGCTCTCTCTGCAGCTGCCATATTGGGGATCCTTAATGCCTTTTTTAGACCGATATTAATCATGCTGACCCTGCCACTAAATATCATGACTTTAGGGATCTTTACCTTTGTGATAAACGCAATTTTATTATTGATGGCTTCAGGTGTAATTTCCGGTTTCGAGCTCGATGGATTTTGGCCTGCTTTATCTGGTTCACTCTTGATAAGTATTGTTAGTTGGGTGTTGAATTCGTTTATAGATGAACATGGCAAATGGGGATATAAAGAAACAGACAATAACAGCGATCGAGATAATTGAGTAAACCGATGTTCACTCCAATAAAGTTGCAGTTATCATAGCCCTAAAATATTACCGGTGTGCGAAAATAATCACAACAGGCCAAATCTTGCATTGATAGGCCCTCCGTGATACCTTGGTGATGACCAGATGGTATCTGACAAATCCCCTAATTGTCGGATAGTTGGACTTGTCTCCATACATCAAAGTTGCGACACGAAGTCGCGTATTTTGACTGTTCAGCGAAGGCAGTTCGCCTTTGTCTGAACTCAGTGTCCCGTCGCTGCAATCCTATGGAAGCATGCGCTCAAGGTGCATCCTTGACGGGTATGAAGCCTTCCTGACAATGCGCTGAAGTTCGCCTGTGCGAACGGTGTGGAAGCCGTGAGGTGGAAACGCTCCTGGAAGCTCCATCCGGGTGAGGGGTTAGGATAGGATACTATGGTTAACATAAGTGAACACTCGTAACTGCCGTGAAGATGAACAAGCCAAAGGAGCTGTAAGGCTTGAACCAAAAGGTAAGTGGGTGGTTCGGATGGATCTGTGAACGTCCGACGCGGGCAGTATTCCCACCGGTAGACAGAGTGGACCTAAGGTATTTGTTGTCGGATACGTGGAACGTGGTAACCCCATGCCTTCGCCCTTTGGGCAGGCTAACCGTAAGGCATGCTGTTGGAGGTATGGGGAGAGATGATGGAAGAAGCGAAGGCCATCTTGTAATGGGGTGGATACGGGTTGAGGGTCTTAGACTCGATATTACCCGACCTGCAAGGGGGCTGACGTCCATCGGGTGCTTCGTTGCGAGAAAGCTGACAGAACCGATTTTAGAAGGGAAAGCAAATGAGGCCACTTAACGGTGAGCCATGCGCTCTTCCCCGATTGGGTTTTGGCTGCCAGTGTGTATCGCAAAGGTGATCGGCATTCCCGATCACTGGGTCGCCTCTATGCCGAGGCTGGCTTTTGAAGGGCTTGAGCTGTGTGATGGGAAACTATCACGCACAGTTCTTAGGGGGCTTGGGGCCAGCAATGGCCCCCGGCTACCCGGTGTTTCGGTTTGAAGACTTATTAGCGTAATCAACGGTTTTACCGGATATCCCCCAACCCCAAGATATAGTGGTTTTGCTTTTTTTCCCGAATTTGTCGATGGCGGCCATCGGAAATTGCCATATGCCATGATAATAATAGAAATGTTCATCTGATGAGGTTTGACGTCTGCTTCAAATTCCCTTTCTGATAATGATCAGCTTTCATGATTACAGGAAGCAATCTCTTTGGACATGCCGTTACATAGAGGTCAAGATTAATCCAATTTTCTAAGCAGTTTTATACCACAGTGGTTTCAAAGGTGCTGTTACAAATCTACCTGGGAGGTATCGCCGGGGATGATGTAATCACCTATATTTCGGCAGTGGTCGAATTAAGAAGATTTCTTCCGGTAATCCTAATAGGCGGTCATTTCAATTTCTGGTCAATTCCGAAGGGTTGATAATACAAAAACACAACTTTTTGAAAATAGGATTCGCTGACTGTGAAATGATGGTATCACAGTTTTTCCTAAACCGTTGATGAGTTGGAGAAATCAAAAGAAATTCGGTGGATTTTTTGCCTGTGATTTCAAAAAGCAATCGCAGATTTCAGCAACAACCCAGCAACCACAAAATCTTGATATGCCGCTGATGCTTACGATGGGTATGGTTGATTTTTGGCCGCGGATTGGAACTCAAGGATAGGATAATAATAGTTGAATATGCATCCAATTTAATCTCGGTTCGGGTTTAATTCCTCGCGGCTTGCCGCGAAAAAGATCAAAAATGATAGATTGATACCCCGGGGAGGTTCATTTTAAATGTCGTGGAAAGGGTATTATTAATCAAAGTTTTTCCAGAAACTTTTTAGCTGGGTATTCAAATTCTCTAGTTTCAAGATCTACTATCCTATGTTTTTCTTTATCATCAATTGAAATGGACACATGACCTCCACTACCTTCAAATGAAATACAACATGGATTCCGGCCTTTTTCTTCTAATCCCCAACCGCCTTTACCGAAAAACTTCAATGCCCGATCTATAACTTCTTCAGGAACTAACTTTGTTTGTTTGGCTATTTTAAGCATAATTGATAATCTCCTTCAGACTTTCTACAAATTTGGTTACCTAATCATCAATACAGAAATCATCTTTCAAACAATAACATATCCACCCTTCAAACACATGCAACCCCCAATACCCATCCGACCTACCAAAAACAGTTGATGAGGCTACTATAGTTGCGTCTAAAATGGGATACCATTGTGTCGCTTTAGCCATCTGTGATAATCGGTGTTGAATAATTTTTTTTTAAACAATCATTTGACATTTGATGTTTGATATGTTAAATTTATTTAAACTCTGAGTCAGATTTTAAGGATAGATTCAAACTCTCAAAAAGTGATTTAAGGTGAGAAGTATAGAACAAGCCTGAAGAAATCCTCCAGATAGAAAGCCTACTTAATCACTGTTAGGTCTAATTATCCGCAGCAAGTTGCGGTGAAGCATCAAATTCAGAATACTGGAAGTCGCCTTGGAATTTGGGCGGAAATCAGATTCAGCCATGATACCCGTTGATAGATTCCCCCGGGCATGCCCGGGGTCCTAAACATATTACAGCTTCAGTTGAAGCTGACCTAAATCCTGGCGCCCTTGAAGTTCGACGTACTTCTTTATCCTTTCTTCATCGACGCCTACGCTGCTCACGAAGTAACCCGGCGACCAGACTATGTTCTCATTCCAATACACTTTGGTCAGCCATGAAAAAGATTTGCGGAGGTGAGACGACGATTGGCTTTTTAGTTTTGATCTAAGCCCTCCACCTCTGGTGGAGGACCCGGATAGGTTCTACCGATCCGGTGAGAAATAATATAGGTAATTCCCCGGGAAAGCCCCGAAGGGCAGACAGGAGGAATTACCTATGCATGATTGGACAAGTTTATCGCATGTAAGATGGGATTGCAAATACCATATTGTATTTGTTCCCAAGTATCGCAAGAAAAAGCTGTACGGAAAATTTCGGAATCGAGTTGGTGAAATATTACGAGATTTATGTCGCCAACGAGGAGTGGAGTTGCTGGAAGGGCATTTGATGCCAGACCATATCCATATGTGTTTAAGCGTTCCGCCAAAGTACAGCATAGCTTTTGTGATTGGATTTCTGAAAGGCAAGAGTGCGGTACTGATCCATCGGAACGTATTGGGCAAGAAACGGGTATCTGGCCTGCACTTTTGGGCCAGAGGATATTGTGTCAGCACAGTTGGATTGGATGAAGAAACCATACGCAAATACATTCGTGAGCAAGAAAAGAACGAAAAAGAACAATTGGAGTTAGAATTTGATGAGAATAAATAGCCCCAACGGGGCTTTCCCAATGTCATCGCCCCCCTCTGGGGGGCTTCCTGAGGCCACCCGCTCTGCGGGTGGAGACTCAGTTTTCCCATGACCGAGGCAATACTATATTTCGGCGGTATCGACATTACCATATGCAGATGATCCTTATCAAAGCCAATCGTCTCCAGTTTAACGCCGGGCATACTTCGAAGCAGCTTCGGCAAGAGCTTTCGAATATAGCCGCATATGCCAGGATTCAGGATCCGGCGGCGGTATTTACAAACCCAAACTACATGGTACTGAAGATAGTATACGCTATGAGCTGTTTTTATATAGTCCATGATGGTATTATACCACCACCGGGCTCATTCATCCACGGGTAAACCCGTGGTGTTCTGTCTTCGACCACATAAAAAAAGATCCGGCGGAGCCGGCAAGACATTACATTAAAAGGCCGGAGCCTTGTAATGAGAGGAGGTGGTAGTCTTTTTACAAAATCAGCGACTACGGGTAGGTCAATTACATTACAAGGCCGGAGCCTTGTAACGAGAGGAGGTGGTGGTCTTTTACAAAATCAGCGACTACAGGTAAGTCACATTATTTTTTGACGTGGGCCAAATCATATCAACTCATGACCAAAATACAATGACAAGGAGTAGAAGCGATGAAAATAACCAGAAGAGAATTCGTGAAGAAAACCGGAAAAGGTTTAGTTGGTGCGGTGATTGGTACGGGACTATATGGAAACCTGAGAAATCCAGCTTTCGCGGCCAATAAAGATACGATTATTCACGCCACTAACAAGGAAGCCATCATACTTAATCCCTTGCTATACCACGATAGAGGTCCGGAGAATGTGCCTGAAGCTTTGCTTTTTGATGCTTTATGGGACATTAGTGAAAATGGTGAATTTGTACCTAATCTGGTCATAAGGCGCCCTCTACTAAAAATGGTGGTATAACCGACGGTGGTTTAACGTGGAAAATTGAGCTACGGCAGGATGTCAAGTGGCACGACGGTGCTCCGTTTTCCGCGAAAGATGTAGAGTTCACTTATAAAACTTTAATCAATCCCGACATTCCCGTTCGAACTCGAGCTGGAATGGACCTGATCGAAAAGTTTACCGTTCACGACGATTTTAATCTTGAGATTAAGTTAAAGAACACTTTTGCGCCTTATATTTGGATTTGGCAATCGATGCACATTGTACCGGAACATATATTAGGCAAAGCCGAGAATTTCGCCACGGATCCATACAACGATCATCCAATCGGCACCGGTCCTTACCGTTTTGTCAAGCGGGTAGCCGGGAGTCATCAAATCTATGAGAAGAATTACAACTACCATCGACCCTCTTCAAATGTTAAAACGTTTATTCATAAATATGTGCCCACAAAAATGGGACTCTTTAACCAATTAAAAACAGAAGAACTTCATATCAGTACCTCTAGTCTGCCGCCGGAAAGGTACGCAGAGTCTAAAAAAATATCTAACCTCAAATTTGTAATGGCCCCCGGCATGGGTACTGAATTTTGTTATTTCAACTGTGAAAACCCCAATTTACAGATCCTCGAGTGCGCCGCGCCTTGTATATGGCCTTCGATAAAGATAAAATAATAAATGATATTTATTATGGCCTACAAACACGAACCCTCTCTTATTTCTATCCAGGTCACTGGGCATACAACAAGAACTTAAAGGATCCGGGATTCGATCCAAGAGGAGCCGCAGAATTTATAGATGCCGCTGGATGGAAGGTCGGTTATAGCGGGGTCCGGGAAAAAAACGGCGTAAAACTTGAGTTCAGCATGTCCACCACTGCCGGTGCAGGAGCTCGCGAACAGGCTCAGGCTCTGATTCAGCAAAATTGGAAAGATATTAATGTAAATATGGAAATCAAAAACTTTCCCAGCTCCGTGGTCTGGGGTAAATATCGCACCAATTCAGAATTTCGACTCGATAATGGTTGGCATGCAGCTACCGCTTGGAGCGGATCCGGACTTCACCATGTGCCTCCACAGTAAATCAATACCTGTCAAAACCGGTCAAGGTGCCAACTATTCCCAGTATGAAAACGCGGAAGTTGATAAATTGCTCGAGCAAGGTGTCGTAGAGATGGATAAGGAAAAAAGAATAAAGATATATGGGCGGATTCAAGAAATATTTGCTGAAGAGGTACCATTCGCACCTATCTTTGACTGGACCGATTTTATAGGTATGAACAAAGATCTGGTCGGTTTCAAAACGAATATGTATATTTCCGATGCAACCTGGAACGTTCAGGATTGGGATTGGGCCTAAGCCACAAATCGAAACGCCCCTCACAGTAACCCAAAATGGGGATAACGCCGATTCTGTATAATGGCTGTCAAAGGCAGACCTTAGGATTCTTGCGGTGATAGATATAGAGAAAGATACAATTGGATTTTGGTAATTTAGCGTTAATCCAATTTATCAGAACCGGTGAAAGTATTCTCAGATTATTACCGGATTGATCCTAATTTATCAAAAGAATTCCTCGATGCTCTGCATCGGAGTGAATAAGCTAAAAATTCATTTTGCTACCTCGCAGCTCTGCTGCGGGGTAGTTCATTTAAATACTTTCAAAAAGACACAGGAAAGGATCAATTCGACCCCCTTATGGGGAAGAAAAAAATTAATGCAAAATGAACCAGTTCTAACAATTAACGATTTGAGGTTCCATTTCCATTTGGAGCACAAAACGGTTCGAGCCGTTAATGGCGTTTCTTATCATTTAAACGTCGGAAAAACACTGGGACTCGTTGGTGAGTCGGGCAGCGGTAAAAGTGTGAGCGCACTTTCCATCCTTCGCCTTAATGAGTGTCCGCCGGGTAAAGTCGTGTCCCGGAGAAATTCTATTTGAAGACCAGGATTTGTTGTCTTTACCTGAAAAGCAAATGAGGAATATCCGTGGGCGGCTTATTTCGATGATTTTCCAAGAACCAATGACCTCGCTCAATCCTTTGGTTTCGGTTGGATTTCAAATTAAAGAAGTTTTGAAGAGGCATTTGGATGATCGAAATCTATCACTCAATGACCAGGCTATTGAAATGCTCCAAAAGGTTGGCATACCTGTACCGGAAAAACGAGTCGATGCTTATCCGCATGAGTTAAGCGGCGGCATGCGGCAGAGGGTGATGATCGCCATGGCCTTGGCTTGCCAACCCAAGGTGCTTATCGCGGACGAACCAACAACCGCTTTAGATGTGACCATTCAAGCTCAAATATTGGATCTTTTAAGAAATTTACAGGCGGATATGGGATTAACCATATTACTCATTACCCATGATTTGGGCGTTATTGCGGAGATGGCGGATCAGGTGGCGGTCGTGTTTACGAGTAGGAATTGTTAAGAACATCATGCCGATGTTGATTCTATTTTTCAAAAGCCGCTTCATCCCTATACCAAGGCCCTTTTAGCCTCCATTCCAACCCTGCACGGTGAAGGGAAAGGAAAGCCCCCTGTTTGAACTGCAGGGCTTCGTGCCTGACCTGTCCTTGTCAATAAAAGGGTGCTCCTTTTTCGAAAGATGTGCCTCTCGACTTGATCGTTGTCACGATCACAAACCTAATAAAATTCGAAATAAGGGATCAATCACAGCGTCAGCTGTTGGCTTTACGACCATGAATAATAAATTACTTGTCGTTGAAAATTTAAAAAAATACTTCCCTGTCGATAAGAGTATGTTTAGCAAAACGCAATCTTATGTTCATGCCGTTGACGGGATTAGCTTTCAAATCGCCCCTGGGGAAACTCTGGGTCTGGTGGAGAAAGCGGTTGTGGTAAAACCACCGCTGGAAAATCAATATTGCGATTGATTGAGCCCGACGCCGGAAATATTTCGTTCCAAGGCCAGGATATGACGAAATTAACAAAAAAGAGATGAAAAAATTTCGGCGCCTAATGCAGATCATCTTTCAGGATCCCTTTTCCTCGCTTAATCCACGCCTGGCGAGTCGTGATTTGTGGGAACCCCCATAGACGTTCACAATTTGGCTCAAAATAAAGAAAAAAGAGATCATTGCCGATCTCCTGGTCAAGATTGATTGAAAGCGGATGACATTAAAAGGTACCCCCATCAGTTTAGCGGTGGACAAAGGCAACGGATCGGGATCGCCAGGGCCCTGGCCTGTAAGCCCAAACTGATCGTGGGTGATGAACCCGTCTCGGCCCTGGATATTTCATTCAAGCTCATATTATTAACCTGATGCAAGCATTGCAAAAAGAATTCGGCTTGACTTATCTGATTATTTCTCATGATCTGAGCGTGGTTCGGCACATGTCCGATGATATTGCCGTGATGTACTTCGGTAAGACGTGGAAATGGCAAAAGCCGATCTGATATATGAAAATTATAAACATCCCTACACCGAAGCGCTCCTATCCGCGGCGCCGGTACCCAATCCTCGGGCGATCAAAAAGAGGATCATTCTACATGGGGATGTTTCAAATCCCATTGATCCTCCGGCTGGTTGCAGATTCCATCCCAGGTGCAATCAGTGTAAGGATATATGTGAACACCAGGAACCGGAACTCAAGAAAGTTGAGGACCATCATTATGTGGCCTGTCATTTATAATAAAAATGCGGTGCCGTTAGATAGATTTCCGGATTTAAGCTCACTCGGATGGCTGGCGAAATCCCGGCGAGAGAAAGTATAGCCATGCTAATTTTTGTCATCAAACGCTTGCTTCACAGTATACCCATTATCATTGGTGTATGGATCATTGCTTTTTTATCATGCATATAACACCAGGTGGCCCGTTGGCGGTATATACTCTGAATCCGACCATCACCGTCCAGGATATAGAAAGAAACAAAAAAGCATTTGGTTTGGACAAACCAATTCATGTGCAGTATTTAACCTGGGCCAAAACGTGGCCACGGGTAAATGGGGACGAACATTTTTTGGGGGTAGAGCGGTTCGCACCGTTATTTTTGAAAGGATACCCGCCACCGTTCTGCTTATGGGCACGGCGATGTCATTTGCCTTACTAATAGGAGTATTCGTTGGAGTTCTTGGGGCCTATAAGCGATATTCCATATTTGACTATCTGGCCACTGTCGGAGCCATGGTGGCTCTGTCCTTTCCAACCTTTTGGTTCGGACTGATGGCCATTTTTATTTTTGGTGTTAAATTGGGATGGTTTCCGACAGGGGGAATGTACTCCTTGGGAATGGATGTGTCCATTCTTGACTTGCTGCGACATCTGGTATTGCCGGCGCTTGTTCTATCCTTGATTCTAATAGCTCAGTGGGCCAGATACACAGGAGTAGTTTTCTTGATGTTATTAACCAGGATTACATCCGTACAGCCAAAAGTAAAGGAATCTCCAGAACCCGGATATTTCTTTTTAGTGCATTACCCAATGCGGCGGCTCCATTGATCACCTTGGCTGGTATTCAATTCCCTTGGCTGTTCAGCGGTGCTCTCGTGACCGAATCTGTTTTTGCGTGGCCTGGCATGGGACTATTATTTGTCAATGCCCTGACCGTTCGAGAATATCCAATCCTTATGGGCATGGTCGTACTGACCGCTTTTCTGGTAATTGTCGGGAACCTTATGGCTGACCTGGCCACTGGTATGCTGGACCCGCGGATTAGGCTCAAATAACCCCGGCCCTTGTGCAAAAAAGTCTTAATAAAATGAGTTGGCTCAAAATTTTTCTATAACCCTTTATTTTATAGAGCTTAGGCCATATTTCGAGAAAAAAATATGAAAAAGAAAAAAAACACCAACGATCATTATGAAACCCAATTTCAGATATTCTTCCGCCATTTTTTACGTCATAAGCTGGCGGTGGCAGGCGGAGTGACGATTTTCATATTCGT
>CAWJIL010000016.1:0-51509 GCA_963842925.1 uncultured delta proteobacterium | reverse complement strand
CATACTTGTAGGAATGTGTATCGCATGCTTTTAGGAAAATACGCCGAATTTTACAGCATGATTGTAAAAACTGTACCCCAAAAAAATATTATCACGGATCCGCTTAGAACGGTAACCTTTGGTACTGATGCCAGCTTTTACCGATTGAATCCAAAAATCGTCATCAATGTCGAAAATGAGCAGGAAGTGCGGCAGATCCTATTCCAGGCCAATAAACTGCAACTCCCCGTAACATTCAGAGCTGCGGGTACCAGTTTGTCTGGCCAGGCTATTTCTGACAGTATTCTGGTGAGACTGGGAGAAGGATGGCGCAAGTACCAAATTTTGGACCATGCCAGCAAAATACAACTGGAGCCTGGGATTATCGGCAGTGATGCCAACGCAATTCTTGCAGCATTTGACAAAAAAATCGGACCTGACCCCGCTTCCATTGACAGCGCCAAAATAGGGGGCATTCTTGCCAACAATGCCAGTGGCATGTGCTGTGGTATTGAACAGAACAGTTACCAGACACTTGAGAGTATACGGGTCGTGTTGGCTGACGGAACGCATGTTGATACAGCCAGCGATTCGAGCCGTTCCAACTTTGAGACCTCGCATGGTACCATGCTTAGAAAACTCAGTCTGATCCGGGACCGGGTCCTTGAAGATAAACAGCTTTGCGAACGTATACGCTACAAATACAAAATTAAGAATACAACAGGATACAGTCTTAATGCTCTCATCGATTTCGAAGATCCCTACGAGATAATGAGCCACTTGATGATAGGTAGTGAAGGAACACTGGGATTTATCTCCAATGTGGTTCTTAAGACCGTTGTTGAACATCCGCACAAGGCCAGCGCCCTCATCCTTTACCCAGATGTAAAGAGTGCGTGTACGGCTATCCCGTTTCTTCGGAAACTGCCGGTTTCCGCTGCTGAGCTTATCGATCGAGCAGGCCTGCGCTCTGTGGAAAACAAACAAGGTGTCCCAGCATATCTGAAGACACTCACCGGGTCGGTTACCGCTTTGCTGGTGGAGACCAGGGCAGAGACAGCTGAAGTGCTTAATGCCCAGATTGAACAGATCCAGGAGGCCATTCAGGAACTGCCTACGGTCCGCCCAACCGCTTTTACGGACAAACCTGAGGAGTACAATGCCTTGTGGAAGGTCAGAAAAGGGCTGTTTGCATCTGTGGGTGCTATCCGCCGGACAGGTAGGACGGTACTCAGTGAAGATGTGGCCTTTCCAGGGGAACACCTGGCAGATGCTTCACTTGATTTGCAGGGATTGTTTAAGAAGTATGGCTATCATGAGGCGATTATTTTCGGCCATGCCCTGGCCGGCAACCTTCATTTTGTTTTTACCCAGAATTTTTCAGAGGATTCAGAGGTTACCCGGTACCGTGATTTTATGGAAGAAGTGGTTAAAATGGTGGTGGAAAAATATGACGGCTCATTAAAGGCAGAACATGGCACCGGCCGCAACATGGCGCCTTTTGTCCATAAGGAATGGGGGGAAGCCGCCTATGGTCTGATGCGTGAAATCAAAGCCCTTTTTGACCCTCATCAAATACTGAATCCAGGTGTCATACTCAATGAAGATGCAGAAGCGCATATAAAAAATCTGAAACCGTTGCCACCGACTCACGAGATTGTGGATAAATGTATCGAGTGCGGCTTTTGTGAATCGGTTTGTCCTTCAAAGGACCTTACCTTTACCCCGCGGCAGCGGATTGTCGCGCGGCGGGAGATCAGTAGAAGAATGGCCGCCGGTTGTGATGTTAGAGAAGTGATGGCTCTTTCAAAGGCATACCAATACCCGGGTCCGGACACCTGTGCCACCGATGGGCTCTGTGGCTTACGATGCCCGGTTGAGATTGATACTGGTAAGATGGTCAAGGTTTTACGCAAGGAGGCCAATGGCAAGCTCGGCAATATCATTGCTGACTGGGTGGCAGATCATTCGGGTGTTGTGAGTCATACCATCAATACGGGCCTCAAGACAGTCAACATGGTGCATAAGACCACGGGGACGCCCTTTATGGAAAGGGCTTCAACGTTGGCCAGGAGGGTCACCGGGGACAAACTACCCCTTTGGAACCGGGAAATGCCTTCTGGTGTACCTGCCATCCATCCTGAGCGGGTGAACCCCAAAAATCCCTTGAAAGTGGTCTATTTCCCAAGTTGCACCAGCCGTTTCATGGGTGGCCCTTCCATAAATGAAAAGGAATCTGAGAGCCTGCCAGAAAAGACCCAATCGTTATTAAAAAAGGCTGGCTATGAAATTATTTATCCCCGGAACCTGAATTGCTTGTGCTGCGGACAGGCTTTCGAAAGCAAGGGATTTATTGCCCAGGCAGATCGGAAGTCAAAGGAACTGTCGGATGCGCTGCTAATGGCGTCTAACCACGGCGAGATTCCTGTACTCTGTGAAACCAGTCCCTGCCTTTACAGGATGCGGGCCATGTCGGATAAACGATTACAGTTACTGGAACCGATCGAATTCGTTCTCAAATACTTAATGAAACGGCTGAAATTTACCCAGTTGGACGTCAAAGTGGCTGTACACCCCACCTGTTCCACAAGAAAAATGGGTCTGGAAGAAAAACTTGTGCAGCTTGCCAGGGCCTGTGCCAGGGAAGTGGTGCTGCCGCGAGAAATTTATTGCTGCGGTTTTGCGGGAGATCTTGGATTCAAATTCCCGGAACTTAACGCATCTGCCCTGAAAGATTTAAATAAGCATGTCTGTAGCTGTGAGGCAGGTTATTCTACCAGTAAAACATGTGAAATCGGCTTGTCACTGCATGGGGACATTCCCTACCGGTCGATTCTATATCTGGTTGATGAGGCAAGTGAGCCATTGGAAAGACAGCCGCAACCGTATAGTTAATGAAACTTGACGCGGATTCTTAATTTGCCGTAGTATAATGCATTCCTGAAAGGAAATAACAGGGTTTTTATCAAAATAGACAATCGGTAAAGAACAAAGGAGCTTGACCATGCAGATAATGCAACACTCAGCCCACCTGGACCAAATGATTCGTCAGACACGCGCGCATCATGTGAGCCTAAGCACAATGGCTGATAGAAAGGCAAACATGATGTTAACCATTGCATCTTTGATGATACCCCTTTCCACAGGGTTCCTGTATGACGAGCGGTCTCATCTGGCTGCTGTTACCCTGATCGGTTTTTGCGTTCTGACCATACTGATGGCCGCTTTTGCGGCCATGCCAAAGATAAAAACGGGTAAAATGTTAGATGCAAAGCCTGATCTTAATGAAACCTCATCGAATCTCCTGTTTTTCGGAACCTTTACCCATTTGGACTATGATGCGTATAAGGACGCCATGGAAACCATGATGAATGATGCAAACGCCGTTTATGAAACCCAGATTCGTGAAATATATACCATGGGGCAGTATCTGGCCCAGAAAAAGTACCGGTTTGTCCGATTTTCATATTTGTCTTTTATTTCAGGAGTCTTAATCAGCTCGTTTATCTATGTCATAAGGTCTTATACCTGAGGAGCGTTTTGGATATGACAAAAATTTATTCCCGGCTGGGAGACGGCTGGATTACGGAATTAACAGAAGCTGAGCTTATGCGGGACATCGTGGACGGGACCCAGGCGGCTGCGGAAAACGCGCAGATTGATTCCCTTTCCGATGACGAAGTCGCTCACTTGTTTGATATATGCAAATCCGGAGACAGACTTACCAGCGTGGAAAGGGGTTTTGAAATTGTCACCACCTACGACGGCCCCACCATCGAGATTCGGCATGCGGGCATCATCGCCAATCGTCAGCAGGCCCTTCAGATATTTGAGAGATGCTTTGGTGCCGATACCATGGAGTTTTCCCATGTGGATTACAGCTATAAACCGTCTAAATCCGTGGTTCATGAGGATTTGCCACTTTTTGAACAATCTCAGATGCTCATGGTAATTCCCCTTTTTTACGGGGCCATGCCAAACCTGGGCCTGTATACCTATCCTGACGGCCCCATGCCCAACCCGGGAGATCTGCTACCGCTGGGAAAAATCAAAGAAGCGCAGGAATCCTATGAAGCAGCCATCGAGATGGCCGTTAATGACATGGTCTATTGTGCCTCGGCGTTTTATGAAGCCGGTGCCGATGGGATTAATTTTGACACGGTGGGTGCCTCTGGGGATCCAGACTTCAAGGCGGCCCTGATGGCCGCAGAAAAACTAAGAGAGAAATATCCTGACATCTGCATCGAGATGGGTATGGCCGGTGAATTTGTACTGGGCACTCACGGGGAAATAACGCATCACGGCACCCGGCTGGCAGGTCTTTATCCCCACGAGCAGATGGAAATCGCACACAAAAGCGGGGTGACCATTTTTGGACCAGTGGTCAACACGGTACCCAGTAGGACCATTCCCTGGAATATTTCCCGGGCTGTTACCATGACCAAAGCCTGTGTAGAACGTTCAGAAATTCCGATTCACGGCAATATGGGCATGGGTGTCGGGGGCCTGCCCACCTGCGAGACCCTGCCGGTGGATATGGTGAGCATGGCATCAAGGGCCATGGTAGAGATGACCCGCCTGGACGGGTTGTAGGTGGGTACCGGTGATCCGGCAGGGGTCGCCATTCCTCATGCAATCACCTCGGGCATGGGCGGAATACGGACAGCTGGAGATCTGGTTGCCCGTATGCAGATGACCCGGGGAATGAAAATTGCAGAGGCAAAAAAATATGTGGCTGACAAATTGGGAATATCTGTTCTGGAACTGATGGATGAAGTGCTCATGCGAGAGGTTCGGGAGGATCTTAAAATCGGGTTTATCACCTCCAGGGGCGGCCATCCCAAGGGTATGGAAGCCAAACACCACATTGCCCGGTTGCTGGATATCGATATTAATTCCGTTAAGGTGTTTCAGGCACGTTGCCGGTAAATAAATAACAGGAGAAAACAGGATGAACGATGTCGTAATCGTAAGTGTTCGTGTTGACCAGGTTGGTCCCACCGCTTCTGAAGGAAGGGCCAGAGAACATAGCGTTGTCATGGACAGACCCGAGGCCAAAGGCGGACAGAACCGGGGCGCCATGGGCGGAGAAAATCTTTTGATGGCTTTGGGCGGTTGCTTCATGAGCAATCTATTGGCTGCGGCCCAGGCCCGGGAATATGACCTGAAAGAGGTCAAGCTGCGTATTGCAGGTACCCTAATTTCTGCACCCCCCAGTTTTACGGGGGTGGACATGGAAATAGCCGCAGACTACAGCGATAAAGAGGCCATGGAAAAACTGGTGAGCATCGCTGAACGCGGGTGTATCGTCGCCAACACCCTTAAAAAATCCGTTGATCTAAAAATAGTTCTGGCATAAACTTTTTCTGGTATGCCTCGTCTCGGATGTGAGATTATTCTTTATCTTTTGACCGGAATAAAAAAACAGCGTGAAATAGACAGATTCCATTCTACGCTTGCTGGGTAACATTATGGTGACCTTCACGGGACGTTGTGTTCTGACATTGATGCTGAAACAGAAGCTCTTTAACAATCATTTGCCGGAAGGCGCTGTCTGTTAAAAAAGCCCAAAGGAGACCCGCCATGACACACGAAACAGACCATCAGTCGATCGAGGACCTTGTTGTATCAAATACGATTCAATTTGACACGCTGTATCGACTTCTCTTGGAAAAAGGATATATCACTGAAGTTGAGTTTCACGAAAAGTTAAAAGAAGTGCAGACGTATTATCAGGGAAAAGCCAGTGATCTCCATTGAGAGAGTATTCTCAGTTTGATCCCTTGGGTGATTGGTGTTGATGTCAAAGATCTCCAATTTAAAGTCCGGGCAATAAGCCACAAAGGAGCTATTATGGTGCCGGTAATTATGATCACTGTCTTTGTTCTGTTCGTGTCCGTAGGATGGTTTATCACAACCTATAATCGGTTTATCCGCTATAAAAACAGGATCGAGGAAGCATGGAGCGGGATTGATGTGGCATTGAAGCGCCGCTTTAATTTGATTCCTAATCTGGTTCGTGTTGTTGAAGGATACAGTGAACACGAAGCTGAAGTCTTTCGCACCAAGGGCGATTATCTGACCGGAGTGACCGGTATGTCAAATCGGGCTGCAGAGGAGAGCCAGATATCCAAATCACTTCGTGGGCTTTTAGCCCTGGCCGAGGCATATCCGGACCTTAAAGCAAGTACGAATTTTTTGGATCTACAAAACAATCTGGACGAGATCGAGGAAGATATTCAAAAGGCCAGAAATCGCTATAACGCATATGTGGCCAGATTAAATATCCTCGTTGAATCGTTTCCCGCTACTTTTATCGCCGGAAAATTTGGCTTTGTAAAGCAAAACTATTTTGCCCTTGATTTGGCGACGCAACGGGAACTTCCAGAGCTAAAACTGTGATAGCAGCACAGAGATTGAGACAAAAGATATTTTTTAGCCAGGATAGAGATCTTTGGCTATGCCGATGGTAGTCGTCACTTAAATCCGAAGCACGAAATTCGAAATTCTAAACAAATTCAAAATTCAAATATCCAAAATGGCCCCAGCATAAGCCATTGAACGGCAATAGCGAGCGAATCAAATAGATAAAAGCCATCACGAAAACACGAAATCTGAAAACCGCGAACTGTTTCATGATCCTTTTCGTGGTTTCGACCTTTCGTGATTTCGTGATAAAAAATCTTTTTCTTATCCGGTTTATCCAGGTTTCGTATTTCGATATTCGGATTTAGAATTTCTAACACGACGAATGTGGTTAACATTAACCCTTATAGGGTTGAATCCGTGCCGGGCCCTTTGGATCCGGGTATCTGTTTAAGCTGAAGGAGTTGCCACTTATGACCAACCAGGTAGAGATTAAAAACATGGCCCTGTTCTGCGATTTTGAGAATGTCGCCCTGGGTGTAAAAGATGCGAAGTATGCAAAGTTTGACATCCAGAAGGTACTCGAACGCTTGTTGCTCAAGGGCAGCATTGCTGTCAAGAAAGCCTACTGCGACTGGGAGCGCTACAAGGAGTTCAAGGGTGTCATGCACGAAGCTGCCTTTGAGTTGATAGAGATCCCCCATGTCCGTCAGTCAGGTAAGAATTCTGCCGATATTCGCATGGTGGTGGATGCCCTGGATCTTTGCTATACAAAGAGCCATGTGGAGACTTTTGTCATTATAAGCGGGGATTCGGATTTCTCGCCCCTGGTGAGCAAACTGCGGGAAAACAACAAGATAGTCATCGGCTGCGGCGTGAAGAATTCCTCTTCGGATCTGCTGGTATCCAACTGCGATGAGTTCATATATTACGACGACCTGGTCCGGGAGGAAGAGACAAAAAAGAAAAAGAGCAAAAAAACGGCCGCAAAACCGAGCCCGGGCAAAACATCCAAAAAGGGTGTCAAAAAAATCGAGGAAGAAAGAAAACAGGAAGCTGTGGATATGATTGTTGAAACCATCGAAGCTCTCATCGCCGAGCGTGGCGAAGCGGATAAAATCTGGGGCTCGATGGTCAAACAGGCCTTGAAGCGTCGCAAGCCTGGTTTTACAGAATCCTATTACGGCTTTCGGACCTTCAGCCAACTGCTGGAAGATGGGAAACGTCGTGGTCTGCTGGAACTGGAAAGTGATGAACGCTCGGGGGGCTATATTATTCATCTGCCGCCCCACGATGACTGACGCGGAAAGAACACCAAATGAAACGAGTATAAAAATGAGTGGCAGAAATCGATCGAATATTAAGGTGGGCGCCAGGGTACGGATCGTTCAGAAACAGGATCAGCGAAGCGGGAAACTGACGGATGGGATTGTGAAGGATATTCTTACCAAATCCCCCACACATCCACATGGTATTAAGGTTCGCCTGACAAGCGGTATTGTCGGCCGGGTTAAAGTCATTGAAGCTTTAGCCTTGAGCAAGCGACAGGGAATGTTATAGCCAAGGGGCTTACTTCACTTCTCGGCAAGGATTTTATCTTTAAACCACCTTATCAAGTCAAGGCGTGCTTTAATCGTTGCCGGCACTGTTTTTGTTACGGGCTTTGGTGAAAGACGATTCCGGCAGCACCTCCTTGAACGCGACCCCGTAAAGGTCCCATATGGTGATAAACAGGGCAGCGATGAGTGGTCCGATAATGATCCCCGGCACACCGAACATAAAGATTCCGCCCATGGTGCCGAAAAAAATCATCAGATCGTGCATCTGGGTGTCTTTGCCCACAAGGGCGGGCCGTAGTAAATTATCCAGGCTTCCCACGACCAGGGCGCAGAAAACCGTCAAGCCCGCGGCTTTGTAATAGTGACCGCCACCAGCCAGGATGAAAGCTGCCGGGACCCATACCAGAGCGGTTCCAATGCCGGGGATGACGGACAATACGGTCATGATCGTACCCCAGAACACGGCGCTGGGGATACCGACAACCCAAAAGGCAAGACCCGAAAGCCCTCCTTGTAAAACACCGATGACGGCGGTTCCCTTTAGAGTGGCCCGCGAAACAGACGTGAACCGCGCAAGCAGCAGCTGCTCGTCGTGATCCTCCAGGGGCAGGTAATAGAGTATTTTATCCACCAGCTGCCCGCCGTCCATCAGAAAAAAGAACATGCTGTAAAGGAAAACAAAGAACATGAATAAAAAATTGATGGTGCCGAATGTCAGGGATGAGAAGTGACTGAGTAAAAATGTGCTCATACTGCCGACGGCTTGTCCGGCCTTTTGAAAAATAATATCCCGGTAGGGTGCGATATGCTCCACCAGCGGCAGATCTTTAATTGCACGCAGTATTGTATCGGGCTGTGCGATCTGTTTTTCCACCCAGGGCTTGGCGCTCTCAGCCACCTTTAGGGCCTGACCTGTAACGATGCCGAGCAGCCCGGCCAGGGGGATCAAAATGACAAAGACGATCAGCAGGAGGGTGGTGATGGAGGCGAGGCTGCGCCGGCCTTTAAACCATTTGACAAATTTTCGGTACAAAGGTTTGGCCAAGGCCGAAAAGATACCGGACAGGAAAATCACCATAAGAAAGCTGCGGATCATCGATAAAAAAAGAACCGAGAAAAAGACGACCAGTAGCAGCAGTACGATATTGCCGATTGTTTCCTTTTTCATTTATAGGTACCTTATAAGTTTTAGGGACGTTCCTTGTTAAGTTGATATGTGGATTTCGAAAGTCAAAACATCGCTGTAGTGCATGCGAAGCACTTCCTCATAGCAAAATCCGCGGGGAATGCACTTAGCTGACACGGATCAGACGTCACGATGCCTGCACAAACAGACCCCTGTCATTTTCAAATTCGTAAAGCTTGTCTATCATGAATGCAACGTACTTTTCGCATTTATCCTTCCAGATGCCGGATTCCTGAAACTTTCGGTACTCGCCGGGTTTGGAAAAGTCCATGCCGATAAGTTGCCTGCAGGTAATGTCTCCGAACTTCCGGTTGAATTCCGTGACGATACTCGCCGAAAGGGCGCGGATGGTATGCCGAGCCTGTTTGGCCTGCTCTTTGTCGTCCAGCGGACAGCGGTGCCGCAGCCCAAGACATATGGCTGATGCCGACACCACACCACACGGTGCATTCTGATAACCACCGATACCTCCCAGAAAGGGAATACCGGCCCATAGAAAATCTTCATTCTCAAGATCGTATGCTTCCCACATAACTTGCAGGATGGAAGGTCCTCAGTGGTATCCCCGGTACATGAGCTCCAGTGCACGCTTCTTGGCTGCTTCAACGGTCAATTTCATTTCCATATCTGTTTTCTCTCCAATAAAATGACTGGCAAAGATCTTGTCATACTTCTGACCTGACCATTTTAAACAAATATCTCACCAACTTGCTGTTAAAGCAAGCAAATAGAAAAACATGGATTTTTTGCGTGGAACCGTGATAGTTGTTCTGCACGATGAAAAAAAGCCCCCGAGTCGTTATTCTGATAGCCTGCTCCTGTGCCATTTTCTGGCCGGGTGCGTTCATTTTCGGTCTTCCAGGTGTCCTGCGCCAGCATTGGCAACAGGCATTTGATGCCGGTGGCGGTGCGGTGGGGGGGACAATCTTTTTTATTCTCAGCGGTGCCACCTGTTTCATGTATCTGTGCGGGCGTTTGCAGGAAAAATACAGCCCTGGAAAGTTGGCTGCTATCGGATCGGTGATTTGCGGCAGCAGTGCTATCTGGCTGAGTCATGCCGGAAGCATGTTCGAAGTTAATATCTGGGCGTTCTCCGCCGGTGCTTCATCGGCCTTTATCTACATTCCGGGGCTGACCGTGGTCCAGCGCTGGTATCCGGAAAGACGTGGCCTGGTTTCGGGTATTTTCAGCATGGCTTTCGGGGTATCGGCCGCGGTGATGTCCCCGATATTTTCCATTCTCTTATTGGAATGGGGTTACCAATCCCTGACCCTGGCTACCGGTTGTACTGCGCTTTTGATCGGTCTGGCAGCTTCCGTTCTGATCCGGTTTCCAGAGGCCGACTCATTGGCAGCGGCATCCGCGACATCCATGGCCCTTAATGACCGCTCGGTGGCGGAGGCTCTGAAGAGCCGGGATTTCTGGTGCCTCTGGCTCACTTGGGTGTTTGCCGGTGCTGCCGGGGCCAGCATGTTGGTACTGGCTACCGGGTTTGGCCTGGCCCGTGGTCTGACGCTTGCTCATGCCGTAGCCCTGCTCACAGCTTTCAACCTGACCAACGGTTTCGGAAGGTTGATCAGCGGCTATTTGTCGGATAGAATAGGACGCTCCCGGACAATGTCCATAAGTTTTATCGGGGCCGGTCTGGCCTATCTGATCATGCCCCATCTGGCGGGTCTGTGGCTGTGGGCCACACTGGCAGCGGTCATCGGTTTTGCTTTCGGGACGCTGTTTGCGATCTCCGGCCCCTTGACCGGAGACTGTTTCGGCATGACGCACTTCGGGTCCATCTTCGGGTTGGTTTTTACTGCTTACGGTTTTGTATCTGGGCCCCTTGGCCCGTGGTTGACCGGCTATATCCTGGATATTACCCAGGACAACTACACCCTGGTTTTCTCCTATCTGGGAGTAATGTTTATGGCAGCGGCCGGGCTTATTTTGCTGGTTCGGCCGTGGCAGGAATGTCGATTGTAAATAAGAGCGAGGAGGAAGACAAATGACCTGTAAGCTATCACGAGAAACCATATCAAATGTCATCAACTTTCACGGCCATTCCTGCCCGGGTCTGAGCATCGGGATAAGGGTCTCGGAACTGGCCCGGCGGGAACTTGGCGATCTGCCGGATGCGCGCTTGGTCTGTATTACCGAGACAGACATGTGCGGGGTGGATGCTGTGCAATACCTGACCGGTTGTACTTACGGTAAAGGGAATCTGATTCACAGGGATTACGGCAAGACGGCGTTCACCTTCTTTGACCGAGAAACAGGGCGGGGCTTCCGATGCCTCTTCAGATCCGGGGCACGGGGGGGCATGGCCGGGGAGATGTCTTCTTTGCAGAAGAAGATAGCCTCCGGGGAAGCCAATGAAACAGAACAGGCGCGTTGCAAGGAGCTCAGACGACAAATGGAAGAGGGGCTCATGGACAGCGATCTGGACCAGCTTTTCGAAGTCATGCAACCCAATGTGGCCATGCCCAGAAATGCACGTATTCTGGCCAGTCTTGTCTGTGAAGCATGTGGCGAGGAGACAATGGAATCACGTACCCGACGTTTCGCCGGCCAGACACTCTGCCAGCCCTGCTTCAACAAGGTGGAGCAAAAGGTTTGATTCAAACCCTACTCCCAACTAATTGGGAGAAGACCCATAATTGCTGACTTGCCATGAACATCAGAAAAAAATTTTTTCTGGCCCTGCTCAGTGGCCTGCTGTTGGGGATACCCTGGTCTGATTCAGATCTGTTCTTACTTGTTTTTCTTGCCTGGGTGCCTCTTCTGATCTTGGAAGAGGATCTTCGACATCAGGCCAATCCTTACATCGTATTCAACTATGCTTTTGTCAGTTTTCTGTTGTGGAATATCCTGGGAACCTGGTGGATTGCACAGGTTCAGTTCGTGGGAGCCATCCTCATCATATTTGCAAACGCACTGTTGCAGGCGCTTGTTTTCTGGTTGGCAAGTCGTATCCGGACACTCCTGGGGATTTCATTATTGTTCCCTTTGCTGTTTATCTGGATGGGCTACGAGCACTTACACCTATCCTGGGATCTGGCCTGGCCCTGGCTGAATCTGGGTAATGCCCTGGCCACAGCACCGGAATTCATCCAATGGTATGCGTTTACCGGCGTTCGTGGTGGGACCCTCTGGATCATACTGACCAACTTTGCGCTTCTGGGACTGTATGGTCTGTATCGGGATAAAGGCATGAAATCGATGGCTTTATCTGGCACGGGGACATTGCTGCTTTTTCTTGTTCCCATCTTTGGGTCATATCTACTTTCACAGAAGGTTGAAGAGCAGGGAGAAACCATAAACATGGCCCTGATTCAACCCAATCTGGATCCCTATACGGAAAAATTTGACCCGCAAAACCATGCCCAACACGTGGCAGAATTTTTCAGGACGGCGGATGCACTTGTGGATGACGACACCCAGTATTTGTTAGGTCCTGAAACCCTTATTCTGGAGCAGATCGACGAGAATAACCCCTCGGATTCCATTTATTATCGGGATTTACTGGCGTTCCGGGAAAAGCACCCCAAACTGAATATTCTTCTGGGTATTCACAGCTACCAGAAGCTCGACACCAAAGACCTGCCTCCGGGAAGTCGTTTCAACAGCAAAAATAACTTTTACTACGAGCCTTTTAACACGGCGCTTTTTTTGCCGGCAGGGGCTGCATCCGTGCCCCAGTTTTATCACAAAACCAAGCTGGTGCCCCTTTTCGAACGCATGCCCTTTGTGCAATATCTGGGCTTTCTGGGTAAATACTCTCTGGAACTTGGCGGATACACCGGCACCTACAGTCCTCGTCAGGAGAGCACGACCTTTGTATTACCCAACGAAGCCATAAACATATTGCCGATTGTCTGCTTTGAATCCATATTTGGTCCCTACTGCGCCCGAAACCTGTCGGAAGAAAAGGGCTTTATCTGCATGATCACCAATGATGGGTGGTGGAAAAATACACCGGGTTATGTGCATCACTTCAATTTCGCCACGCTACGTGCCATCGAAAACCGGCGGGATTTTGTACGTGTTGCCAATACAGGCATTTCTGCTATTATAGATGCCAAAGGCAGGGTTGTTGCCCGGACGCCCTGGTGGAAAAAAACGACCCTCAAAGGAAAGGTTCATTTACGCCGGGGGCAGACTTTTTTTGCCCGCCATGGCGATTATCTGGGACAGTTGTCCCTGATTTTGAGTGGATTTATAGGACTATTCGCAGGATATCGAAGAATGAAAACGTCTCGGATTTAAGGGACATATGGTGTTTGTCAGAAAAACATTTTTACACTGTTTCGGCAACCAACACTGTTGACGCCATTCACAGGATCGAAGCTGTCAGCAATAATTTCATTTTGATCTAAAACCTCCACCTCTGGTGGAGGCTCAGTTGCCAACCGAAAGTCCAAGGGAGGACCCCATGTGTCTTTGTGCAAATCGGAAAACACGTTCAATTTGTATCCTCATCTTCCTGACAGCATTCACCCTGATATTTGACAGGGATCTTCAGGCAAAGGATTCAAAGGGTGTTTTTCTCACGTCTTATACTGAAAAATATCAAAAGGCATTTCACATGCTGATACCCAAGGGCTGGAAAGATGAAGGGGGCATGGTTCCCAGCGGAATCCAGTGGAATGTTGTGGATCTGGTGGAAAACAACATTCGTTTTCGTGTTTCCAGTCCAGACGGGAAATCGTTTTTCGGATGGTATCCACGATTTTACTTCCAGGACCCACAGTCATTTATTCGCTCCAGCGGCGGGATATTGCAGCCTCAGATCGGGCAGGTATTGAACGGTTGCTGGGTATATCCTTTTCTGAATGTTGCAGAATATGTCCAATATATTGTGTTCGGACAATTAGCAGGCAATGAATTTCAAAATCCCAGGATTATCGGTCATGGGGTTCAAGCGCCCGAGCTGAAACCCTTTGTTCCGCAAATGGCCACCCGCTGCGACTTTGGTTATGTCAATTTTGAATGTCGGATCAAGGGCACTCCCATGACAGGCCGTATTTACAGTATCAACTATGATATTCAAGGCCTTATCTGGTCGACGGTCGGAACCTTTGGATGGGTGGCCCCCAAATCCCGTCGTGAGCATGATGAGCGGCTTATGGAGATATGCATACGGTCTTTCAGGCTCAATCCCGCATGGGTTGCGCGTGCAGCGGCTGCGTCTCAGCAGCGCGCGCGGCAATACCACAAGGTCATCCAGGACATGCAACAAATCGACAATGAGATCGGCCGGAATCGGGCTCAGACAAACAGTGATATCCAGGAAGAATTTTATAAGGTCATCACGGAACAAATCGAAACCTATGATCCAGCCACAGGGTCGAATCAATATCTGCCCATGTACAACCATGCCTACACTGATGGCCAGGGAAATTATTTTTTAAGGGATTATGACGATGGAACCGTTCCCTTTGAAAATGCATCGGAGTGGCGAAAATTAAAGATTGTCAATCGCAATGAATGATAACCGCTTGGTTTATTCGACAGAAACGGGTCGCATCTGCTCCCTGTGTGGCAAACCGGTTTCCGTATGTGCCTGTAAAAAAAAGAAACCGGCTAAGGTTCAAAAACAGCCAAATCGGTATCCCAGCGATGGAATCATCCGGATACAACGGGAAGTCAAGGGGCGAAAAGGCAAAACAGTTACAACCGTCTTTGGTGTCCCCCTTGAAAATGAGCAGCTACAGAAATTGGCCAGAACAATAAAGGGCCGCTGTGGGGCTGGTGGATCTGTTAAAGAGGGTGTAATTATTATCCAGGGGGATCACCGGCAAACAATACTGGATGCGCTAAAGAAACATGGTTACAACGCTAAGCTGGCCGGAGCTTAGGGGTATATTTCCGGACGAGGAAACATTTATCCGTGGAAGCGACTATCGCCATATTGATCTTTTCTGGACTGGCTCTCTTGACAGCCCTGATTCTTATGCGTTTGCGGCGCAGGAAAAGGTTGCGTGAAAAACCGGGAACCCGTGGCCGTGAAGAGGCGCTGGAACGTATCGCCCTGCTGCGGAACCAGTTTCCTGCTTCGGTAGACCAGCAAGCCTGTGACCGGATCGAATCGGAAGTGAGGGCTGTGAGTCGTCACTTTTCCATGAGTACCTCCGTTGCCCCTAAAAAGATCTACGCCTTGGCTGCGGAACTCACCAGGGAGATCGCCGGTATTTATTATCCGGCTGTCGACAACCCGGTATTGCAGGCTTCGATTTCCGATCTGCTGAGCTTGAATGAACGCATTGTCACACGTCTCAATCTTAAAATTCGCGAGTTTCCTCTCAACAACGTCAAGGACATTAGCATCCAAAAAATTGTGCAGGGCAAAGACTATTACAATTCGAAAATAAAAGATAAAATCGAGTGGTTCAAAAAATACAAGACCCTCTACAATATGGGGAGTCACGCATGGCTCAGCTACAACGCCTTGAATCCGTGGTACTGGGGCAGAAAAATTGCATACACGTCGGCCAGGGAAATTACTTTCCGATATCTGTTGACATGGATCATTACCATCGTGGGTGAAGAGGCCATGGCAGTATACAGCAGGCGGGACATCAACACCCATAAGGTCGCTTTCGAAAGGGACCTGGCTTTTGCCATGGTGGACATGGCGCGCGCACATGAGGATATTTCAAAAGAAGCCCATGCAATGGTTCTGGACCACGTGCTGAACAAGTCCCGGCTCAGCGACGGCTTACGGGTGACCGTTCTCCGGGCACTCATGGCAAATGGTCCCCGGGACATGTTTGTACCCAAGGGCGTATACACGGAAAAGCAGAAAAAGAGACTGCTCGAGAATGTCAACCGCGTGGCTGCTGCGGGCGGGGAGTTGAGCCCGGAAAGCCGATCAAGACTCGAGGCTCTCGCAAGAGCGCTTGAGATCGGATCAAGCAAAGACACACACGCGTGATATGGGAAAACGGGCACACAATTATAGGGAGGCAGAAATGACAAACCAGCTCTATTTCGACAAAACGCATGAGATGATCAGAAAGGCCCTGCGTGATTTCGTGAACAAGGAGATAAATCCCCATGTGGAAGCGTGGGAAGAACAGAAAATCGCACCCCTTCACGATCTTTTTAAGAAGATGGGAGATCTCGGATTCCTGGGAATTCGCTTTGACCCCCAATACGGAGGCCAGGGGCTCGACTACTGGCACGATCTTGTATTTGCGGAAGAAATGGGTAATATCGATGCGGCGGGGATCTCCATGGCCATTACCGTTCAAACACACATGGCCACCCCTGCCATCGCTCAGTTCGGCAGCGATTATCTCAAGGAGACCTATCTGAGCAAGGCCATTTCCGGAGAGATGGTCAGTGCCATAGCGGTTACCGAGCCCGGTGCGGGTTCCGATGTCAGTGCGCTGGCGACCACCGCCGTCAAGCAGGGTGATCATTACCTTCTCAATGGCTCCAAGACCTATATCACCAACGGTACCCAGGCTGATTTTTTGACGCTTCTAGCCAGAACCAGCGACGACCCCGGCTATCACTCCTTCAGTCTCTTTGTGGTGCCCACGGACCTGCCTGGATTTTCCGTCAGCAGGAAACTGGACAAACTGGGTATGCATGCCAGCGATACGGCAGAACTGTTTTTCGACGACATGAAGATCCCCGTGGAACACCTGATAGGTAAGGAAGGTGAAGGTTTTATCTACCAGATGGGCCAGTTTCAGCATGAACGATTTGTGACGCTGCCCCTGGTCTACGTAAGCTCAAAGCGACTCATCGACATGACCCTCGAGCACCTGAGAAACCGGATTGTTTTCGGAAAACCTTTGATCAAAAGACAGGTGCTCCGACACCGGCTGGCCGACTGGTTGACGGAAATAGAATGCCTGAAAAGCCTGACCTATCATATCGTCAATATGAAAACGGCCGGTCTGGATGTGACCAAAGAGGTCTCCATGGGCAAGCTGGTAGCCGGCAGGCTGGGGCACAAAGTGGCGGACGGGTGCCTGCAGATGTACGGTGGCCTGGGATACATGGCGGAAATGCCCATATCGCGGGCCTTCAGGGACTCACGTCTGGCATCCATCGGTGGCGGCGCCGATGAAGTCATGGAAGAAATTATCGCCAGAATGGAAGGTTTTTGATCCTGTTGGAAATGTGATTAGAAGCCATCTCAAAAAAAGGATTTTGGTTCAAGTTCAAGGCGGGCTCGAACTTCAACCCGCAGACATACTGAAGTATTTCGAGGAGTTGAAACAAGAGACCAACACAGAAATTGGGCTAAAAAACTATTTTGAGATAGCTTATAGTGTCATGAAATGTTCAGGCTAAGTGTTTCCGGATGATGTCATTGCGTCAAGTTCTTCCCAGCGATGGTAGGCCATCTCGATTTCATGCTCTACACGTTCAAGCTCTGATCTGGCGGCAGCGATTTCGTGTTTTTCTTTTTTGTAAAACAAAGGGTCGGACATGATCGCAAACAGCTTTTTTTGTGCTGATTCAAGGGCTTCGATCTTTTGGGGCAGGTTCTGCATTTCCAGATTTTGCATATACCCCAGCTTTCTTGATCGGGGCGCCCTGGGTTTTGGTGTGTTTTTTTTACGACTATCTTTTTCCGGCCGCGATGAAGCTGTGCTTTGGGGTCGCTGACGCAGCCAGTCATCGTAACCGCCGATATATTCCACCACCCTCCCGTTGCCTTCAAAGACAATGGTGCTGGTGACCACATTGTTTAAGAAGTCCCGGTCGTGGCTGACCAGTAAAAGGGTCCCCTGATACTCGAAAATCAACTCTTCAAGAAGCTCCAGGGTTTCGGTATCCAGATCATTGGTGGGTTCGTCCAGCACTAGAACATTGGCAGGCTGCGTGAACAGTCTGGCCAGCATCAGGCGGTTCTTTTCTCCGCCGGAAAGAACATAAACCGGTGTACGGCATCTTTCAGGGGAGAAGAGAAAATCTTGAAGGTAGCCGATTACATGGCGTCTCCGACCGTTAAAGATGATAAAGTCGTTGCCGCTGACGATATTTTCCCGCACGGTCTTTTGTTCGTCGAGCTGTGCCCGGAGCTGATCAAAATAAACCACCTGAAGGTTGGTGCCGTGGCGGACACTGCCCGATTTCGGTGACATGGTCCTTAGTAGGATTTTCAGCAGGGTGGTTTTACCCACACCGTTGGGGCCCATGATGCCCACCTTGTCTCCACGCATGATAACCGTGGAAAAATCCTTTATAATAGGATGTTGCCCGTAGGCAAAGCCCACATTGCCGGCTTCCAGGACAAGCTTGCCGGTCTTTTCCGCGTCCTGAACCTGCAGCCGGACATTACCGATTTTTTGGCGACGGGCCTGGAAAGCTGCCCGCATTTTTTGCAGGCTCCTGACACGTCCCTGGTTTCTTGTCCTACGGGCCTTTATGCCTTTTCTGATCCAGGCTTCTTCCTGGGACAGTTTTTTATCGAAGACCTCATTTTGGGTTTCTTCGACCGCCAAGGCAGCCTGTCTTTTTTCTAAATAGGTAAGGTAATCAGTTTCATAGGATACCAGGCGACCCCGATCCAGCTCCAGGATTCGGTTGGCTATATTTTTTAGAAAAGCACGGTCATGGGTGATGAACAGCAGTGTTTTTACATGGCGCAGAACAAAGTCTTCCATCCAAAGAATCGTATATATGTCAAGATGGTTGGTGGGCTCATCCAACAGGAGAAGGTCGGGCTTGCCGACCAGAGCCCGCGCGAACAACGTTCGCCGTTTCAGTCCTGCGGAGAGATCGGCGAAGAGGTTCTCTGGATCCAGTCGGGTTCGTGAAAGAATGTTTTCCACACGGGTTGACAGTTCCCACCCATTGTCGGCGTCCAGCATATGCTGTAGTTCGTCACGTCTTTTTGCCAGAGGAGGAGTGATTCGGGTCTCGGCGTGTCCGCAGATCCGACTGTGCTCGGCCAGGGCTCGGCCTGTTTTACCGAGACCCTGGGCAACGACATCAAAGATAGTGCCGTGGAATCCTGCAGGCACATCCTGTTCCAGCGCAGCCACACGGATGCCCTGTTGTCGCCAGACATCGCCACTGTCCGGAGCTATTTGGCCGGCCAGGAGCTTCAGCAGGGTCGATTTGCCCACACCGTTGCGACCCACCAGACACACGCGTTCGCCTTTTTCGATCTGGAAGGTAATATTTTCCAGCAGGGGAGGCTCAACAAACCCCCAGCACACATCCCGCATTCCAATCAGAGCCATCAGGCAACCTTTTTGAAGGGATAAAATGGCGTTCTGCCGCCATAGAAGTGACAATGACGTGTTTCATAAAATTACTTTTACAAGTTATCACAAACCATCCGGCAATGCCACCGTCACATGCTGGGGAAACCATATCGTTACGCCATCAAGATCCCGGTACATCTCTTCGATAACAATCACTCAAGTCAGGTTATAAAAAAAGAGTTGCAACGAACCATGTGATTCGCTATAAGCATGGGTCGCATGAACCACGGGTTGAATCGGCCCGTGGTTTTTTATTGTTAAATATCGTTTTAAATATATGGGTGTCCTTTTGAGGGGCTTGTCCTTCATGGGCACACAAATGAGGAACAAGGTATGATCAGTGCATCGAATGTGGCGCTTGCCTATGGCAAGCATGTTTTGTTTAAAGACGTCAATATCAAATTTACACCTGGCAACTGCTACGGTCTTATCGGTGCCAACGGCACCGGCAAGTCGACATTTCTGAATATTCTTTCCGGCGGGATCGAGCCTGATAAAGGATCTGTGAGCGTGGGAGCCGGCGAGCGTATCGCCGTCCTGAAGCAGGACCAGTTTGCCTACGATGAGGAAACCGTTGTCAACACAGTGATCATGGGGCACGAACGGCTCTACACCATCCTGATGGAACGAGAGACCCTCTATGCAAAGGTCGATTTCACCGAAGAAGACGGTATCCGATCCGGTGAGTTGGAGGCTGTGTTTGCCGAGATGAACGGCTATGAAGCCGAGTCCGAAGCAGCCGTTCTTCTCAATGGCCTGGGCCTTGCCCAAGAGATGCACCAACTGAAGATGAAAGAACTGGAGGGTGGGGACAAGGTACGTGTGCTTCTTGCCCAGGCTCTTTTCGGCAACCCCGATGTCCTGCTCCTCGATGAACCCACAAACCACTTGGATCACACGTCCATTGCTTGGCTGGAAGATTTTCTGGCACGTTTTCAGAACACCGTGATTGTCGTATCCCACGACCGTCACTTTCTAAACCAGGTCTGTACCCACATTGCCGATATCGATTATGGCAAGATCCAGATTTTTTTGGGCAACTACGACTTCTGGTGCCAGGCAAGTCGTCTGATTCAGAAGCAGAAAAAGAACGAAAACAAAAAATCAACGGAAAAAGCCAAAGAGTTGACCGCATTTATCCAACGCTTCAGTTCCAACGCCTCCAAGGCCAGACAGGCGACTTCCCGGAAAAAACTCCTGGAAAAAATTACCCTGGATGGCATGCCGGTCTCATCTCGGAAATACCCCTGGATCGCCTTTAGACCGGAACGCCCCTGTGGGGGTGTGATCCTGGAAATCGAAAACATCACCAAGGTGCTAGATGGGGAGACGGTCCTCAGCAACTTTAGCATGGTGGTGAACAGGGGGGACAAGATCGCTTTTGTGGGAGACAACAGTCTGGCCAAAACCACCCTGTTCCAGATTCTGGCAGGGGAAACCACACCGGATGCCGGTAGTTTCCGATGGGGACAGACCGTCAGCACTTCCTACTTTCCCAGGGAGAACAGCCGCTTCTTTGAGAGTGATATGTCCCTGGTCCAGTGGTTGCTTCAGTACGCCCCGGAAGAGGGACTGAACTTTGCCCGTAGCTTTCTCGGCCGCATGCTTTTTTCCGGCGAGGAAGCCCTGAAAATGACCGGGGTTCTTTCCGGCGGGGAGAGGGTCCGTTGCATGCTTTCGCGCATGATGCTGAGCAATGCCAATGTGCTTCTCATGGATGAGCCCACCAACCATCTGGATCTGGAGGCTATCACGTCTCTCAACGAAGGACTCATGGCCTTTCCCGAGGTTATTCTGTTTGCTTCTCACGATCACCAGTTCGTTTCCACGCTAGCCAATCGTATTGTGGAACTTACCAAGGAAGGCGCCATTGACCGGCGCATGTGTTTTGACGACTATCTGGAAAGCGCCGCCGTGGCCAAAGAAAGGGAAGCACACCATTACAGGGAAATCGCCCTGGCTGTCTGACCGTGCAAAACCGATCCGGGTTTTTTGTCTCTTATAGCGGTTATGATCAATGCGTTATTGACCTTCCAAGTCCGACAACGGTAATATACTGCTGCCATGGTTAAGGATAAAACCCAATACATGCGCTAACATGTGGTTTTAAAAAAAACAGACATCCATGAAAGATTATTACCAAAATCACCACACGGTCTATCACGAAAAGACCTTTTACATCGATCCCTCTTCTTTTTTAGAACCCATCAGCAAACAATTGAAACCCGGTGATAAAATATTCGATGTGGGGTGCGGCAGCGGACGGGACCTTCTCTGGCTTAAGACCCGCGGTTTTAGCGTTATGGGATTCGAACGCTCAGAAGGGCTGGCAGCTCTTGCACGAAAATATGCTGACTGTGATATCATAGAGGGTGATTTTGAGCATTATGATTTTTCAAAACAAACGTTCGACGCCATTCTTCTTTCCGGATCTCTCGCCCATATCCCGCATGCGCGTCTTGAAACGGTTTTCAAGAACATCGTCAGTGGACTATGTGAGGGTGGAAACGTTCTGGTATCTCTCAAGGAGGGTGGTGGGTCATCTATGGATGGAGATGGCCGGATTTTTTATTTCTGGCAGGATGAAGACCTTCGTGATATTTTTTCAAAGCATGATTTCAAGATTCTTGATTTTCACCGGGGCGTATCGAAAGTTAATCAGAAGGATACGTGGCTGAGTTATGTGTTGGAAAAAGGGTTCTAGGGTCCGAGGGTGATACAAGGGTTCGAGGGGTGGCTGACAGCTTAAAGCGGATAGCAGCATCCCGGCTTCCAGGCATCCTAGCGTCCCAGCGGACAAGGGGACGAGGGGACGAGGGGAAAAAATTATTGTGATCTAAAACCTCCACCTCTGGTGGAGGACCCGGAAAGGTTCAACCGGTCTGGTGAAGATTAAGAAGAAAATATTGAATGTCGAACAAGGAATGGAGAATCCGTTAGAACTTTTTTAGAACTTCGAGGACCTATCAATGGCGCAAAACAAACGCAAAACACATCCGGATAGTATCCTGAAGACTTACTTTGGGTTTGACCGCTTTTATGAAAACCAGGAAGAGATCATCAAAAACCTGATTTCCGGTCAAGACGCCTTTGTCCTCATGCCCACGGGTGGTGGAAAGTCGTTGTGTTATCAAATTCCGGCCATGATTCGGCCGGGTGTCGGCATCGTTATTTCACCTTTGATTGCCTTGATGCAGGACCAGGTTGATGGTTTAAGACAGGTTGGGATCAAGGCCTTTTATATCAATTCCAGCATGCATTCCGCTGAGATCCAGCACATGCAAAAGAAACTGATTTCCAATGAAATGGATCTATTGTATGTGGCCCCTGAGCGTCTATTTATGCCTGATTTTTTACAGCGGCTGAAAAAAACGAAGATTTCCCTTTTTGCCATTGATGAAGCCCACTGTGTGTCCCAGTGGGGGCATGATTTCAGACCTGAATATTTGCAGCTCAACCTTCTGCACGAAACATTTCCCCATGTGCCACGCATCGCCCTGACCGCGACTGCGGATGCCGCTACCTGCAGAGACATCCTGCTGAAACTTCAACTGGAAAATGCCCGACAATATGTATCCAGTTTTGACAGACCCAATATCAGGTATTCCGTGGCCATAAAGAAGAATGCAAAATCCCAGTTGGATCATTTTATACGTCAAGAACACCCTGGTGATTCTGGTATCGTTTACTGTCTTACCCGTAAAAAAGTGGAGGCAACGGCTGATTGGCTTTCTAAAAGGGGATATCATGCCCTGCCGTATCATGCCGGGCTGGATGCCTCTGCCCGGACACGGCACCAGCGTATATTTCAGGAGCAGGAGGGCGTCATCATCGTCGCGACAATCGCTTTTGGCATGGGAATAGACAAACCCAATGTTCGCTTTGTGGCCCACCTGGACATGCCCAAAAATATAGAAAGCTACTATCAGGAGACCGGTCGTGCCGGTCGTGATGGCGAAAAATCGAGCGCATGGCTGGCCTATGATCTTTCCGATATTGTCACCATCCAAAAAATACTTGAAAACTCAGAAGGGGATCAAGCATTCAAACGTATACAATACCAGCGTCTGCAAGCCATGATCGGGTACTGTGAAACCATAAACTGCCGGCGGCCTGTATTGCTGAATTATTTTGGTGAATCGTATGACAAAAAATGCGGGAACTGCGATAACTGCCTTGAACCCGTCGAAAAATGGGATGGGACCATCGCTGTCCAGAAAGCCATGTCCTGCATCTATCGAACCGGGGAGCGCTTTGGTGTAAAATATCTTACGGATGTGCTGCGGGGAAAAGAAAACAAACGCATCAAAGACTTCAGACACGACAGCGTATCGACCTTCGGCATCGGAAAGGAAATGAGCCATAACGACTGGAAATCGATTTATCGCCAGATTGTTGCAGCAGGCTATGCTGAAATCGATATTAACGGCTATGGTGGTTTGTCCTTGACAAAAAAAGGCCGGGCTTTCTTGAAATCAAAACAAGCTATTTATCTGAGAAAAGAAGTCGTCAAAACCGGACAAGCGAGCCGGCGTATTCATAAAAAGGCATCATCTGAATTAACCGGACTTAAATATCCACAGTCGTTGTTTGAGGCCTTGAGACAGCTGCGCTTAGACATCTCAAAAAAGAACAAAGTCCCTCCTTATGTTGTATTTCATGACAGGACCTTAAAAGAAATAGCTTCGAAACAACCTGTTTCTTTGATGGAAATGGCCGACTTGTATGGTGTCGGCGATACAAAACTGAAAAAATTCGGGCAGGTTTTTGTCGATTTCATGATTCAGTATAACCGGGAGCAGGCAAATATCTCTGACCTGGCCTGAAAGGACCAGGTTTTAAATGACGGAATAAAATCGTGCAAGGGTCTCATCGGTGAAAATCCATATTATCTTTTCATCCATTTTTATTTTGTTAATGCTGAGTATGCACGTCTGGTATGCCTACCGAGACAGTGGAAAGTGGCCCTGGCGATCAAAGAAATTCTGGATAGCCGAGGCAAGAATAGCGCTTGTTTTGGTGGTTTTAATATCTGCAATCGTTATTTTTGGCGGGCGATACAAACACAACAGCTGGTTTTGGGAGACACGTGAATTTTTTGCATGTGACTGGGGAATGTCGCCCGAAGACGTATTGAGAGTGGAAAATTTGACCGGGCGTCCTTCAGGGTCTGTGGCGCCACCGCAATTGAAACGATTCGGCGAACAGTTTTACACCATGCATGCCGATAAAGTGCACCTGTATCCCCTGACACAGCAAAAGGGAAGAAGCCCCAGATCTTATTTTTTCTATGAAAATTCGCTGATATCGGGTTGTACCTACACCACCTACCGTGATCGATCAGATAAAGTACGTGATTACATTGCTCACGAAAGTCGAAAAAATACCGTGGCCTATGGTGACCCTGTTTTTACAGAAAGTGGCGATATGGGAATTCAGATCTGGAATTATGATGACAGGTCCTACATTGGACTTATCGTCACGGCAGATGAATCACGGGGACACATGATAAAGCGTAAGATATTTGTGGATAAAAACCTGGATATGGAAATATTAAGGATGTTTACAGATAGTTTTAGAAAATTTCCGGTCCAGACCGATATGCTTTGACAGAACCGGTTTTTATGGGTTCATCTCGTAAGCATTGTTGAGCGGCTCCACGTACTCGCTCCAGATCCTTTCGAACCGTTCCGGGTTGACCACCGGCTTTTTGATCATCTTCAGGCAGACAGCCATCTGGACATCCGTGCTGCTCGTCTTTGAATAGAGCTGAAGGGCAAACTTGGAAAAGTCGCGGATCATGAAATCGAATATCTGGTCGAGAAATGCATCCTCAACCTTGTAAATTGAAGCATTTTCAATGATCAGTTGACCGTAGGCTACCAAAGTGAACAGCTCACCCAGAATCAGTAGATAGTCGATGTCGCCCTGCTGTTCTTTTTCAGGGGGTGCGGTCAGCAGCATCTCCTGCAGGGTCTTGATCTGCTCTTTGAAAATTGTCAGGTTGGGCAGGTCGATGCTGTTGTAGGCAATGTTGAAATCGTGAAAACGGATCTTCCCCAGCCCACGGGTGGCCCCTTGGTTGAAGAGAAAGGTGTCGTCCTCGGTGCCGTTTCGCTGATCGATCTCCGGGAACGCGTCCGGGTTGAAAAAATAGTTGGGCATAAATTTGATAATTAATGCCATGTTGACATGCACGGTCCCTTCCAACTTGGGCAGGGCCCGGATGTCCTGCGCGGCCATCTCGAAATACATGTCTTTTTCAAAACCTTTGGCCGCGATCACATCCCAGAGCAGGTTGATGACCTCCTCACCCTGGGTTGTCACCTTCATCTTGGTCATGGGTGTGTAAAGTAGGTAGCGACGGTCTTCGGCTGAAGCGGCCCGGATATAGTCCGCATTTCTAAGGGCAAAAAGCTTCATGGCTGCCAGCCGGGTGTAGGCATCCACAAACAGCTGCCGAATATGTGGAAAATCCGTTACCCGCTTGCTGAAAAGAACCCTGTTGTACGCGTGGGCGATGGCTTCGTAAAAAGCATGCGTGCAGATGCCGATGGATGCCCAGCCCAGGTTGTACTTGCCGACATTGATAGTGTTGAGAGATGAATCCCAGGCCGCCTGTCCCCTGGTGAGAATCTCTGCCTCGGTGATGGGATAGCTCTGCAGTGCATACTCGGCAACATAGTTCTGCGAGCTGACGACATTTTTTACCAGCTCAAAATTTTCATGCTGGGAATCAACCACGAAAAACACGTATTCATCGGTTTCCGTGTCCTTGCCGAAGGTTGACACCAGAGCCGCCTCGTTGGCATTGCCGATATAGTATTTGCCCCCGTCGGCCACATATTTGCCCTCTCCTAGTGGTGTCAGGGCCATTTCGCTGGAGTAAAGATCGGCACCGTGTGCCTTTTCAGATAGCCCGAAGGCGAATATGCCGCCTTCCTGGAGCAGTCGGGCCGTTTTTTCTTTTACGGCTTTGTTGTCGCCCATCCAGATGGGGCCCAGCCCCAGAATGGTCACCTGCCAGGTGTACCAGTAAGGCAGGCCATAAAAGCCCAGTATTTCATTAAAAGCACAATTTCTGTAGGTATCCCAACGGCACCCCTCCTTTCCGTGCGCCGAGGGGGTGAGCAGGGTGGCAAACACTTTTTCTCTTTTCAAGAAGCCGATGAAGTCCGCATACCACACGTTTTCCTGGTAATCGGATTTAAGCTTGGCCTTACCTTTATTTTCAAAAAATTCAATGGTTTTTAACATGAGCATCCTGGATTTTTCATCCAGGTATTCATATTTGTTTTCCTTGGGATTCAATAGTTTCATCTTCATCTCCATTTGCTGGTTTTGAAGGATTTATGATATGGCTCTATGTGATCTATTTTTTCTAATTATGCAACAAAAACAATATTCGATATTCGATATTCCAGCCCCCTTCGAGGGGGCTTCTTGAGCCCACCCGCCCCTCGGGTTGAGGCTCAGTGGGACCGTGGGGAAATCTCTAATGAGGTTTGTCACATATCCCTTATGATCTTGAGCATATCAGGGGTGGAGATGATGCCCACGATTTTTTCATCGCGGAGCACAATGACCCGGTGGATATACTTTTTTATCATCATATCGGCGATCTTCTGCACCGGGGTATTTTCAGACACCTGAAAGATCACGGGTGTCATGATGTCCCGGACCGTGGTGAACGAGGCTGTCTCGATCTGAAAACCGGCAACCTCCTCCCTGGCGTATTGGCGCTCCAGGGCATGCAGGTAGTAGTCATGGGGCCATTCACGATCTTTCTCGGGTTGGGTTTCGTGGTGAACGATGTCGGTGAGAGACACCACCCCAATGGGGGTCCCCATACTGGATTTCACCGGGGCTCCTGAAATACAGTTTTCCATGAAAAACTCGGCCAGACGACTGACAGACCAGTCAGGTTCTACCGTCATCACCTTCGAAATCATTACATGTTTTGCAGTTAATCCTTTCATGTCATCCCCCTTCTGGTTCAGACTGTATTGGGATATGATTCGGCAAACCCCTTTGCGGCCAAGGGCATGTCCGCATCATAATGTAAATTCTCAGGCAGATCCATCATTTTATTTGCCGGGGTAATATTACCCCAGCCTGTTGTTGACAATTTCCGATAATTCCCGAACCTGAATGCGTGTATCCAGGTTGGTTGATTTAACAGCATCCCCCAGCATGATCGCACATGTGGGACAACCGACGGCCAGGATGTGGGCATCCGTGCCCAGCGCCTCTGTTACACGGTTTTGCGCAGGAGACTCCGGCCCGTTTCCGAGGATGTCGGTGAACAGATTCCCGCCGCCGCCGCCGCAGCACAAGGCGTTCTGCATGGAGCGATCCATTTCCCGGGTCTTAACACCCGGCAGGGCGGCCAGAACGTTTCTGGCTGATCTGTATTCCCCATTGTGGCGACCCAGATAACAGGGGTCATGATAGGTCACTGTTTCTTCCGGAAGATTCTTTTCAAAGGAGAGACGGTCGGCATATTTTGCCAGGACCTGGGTGTAATGAAACACCTCATAAGACCCACCCAGTGCCGGATATTCATTTTTCAGGGCATTGAAGCCGTGGGGGGAGAGGGTAATGATTTTTTTTACATGCAGTTCATGGAACTGTTTGATGTTTTCTTCGGCCAGCAGACGAAAGAGATCGCTTTCACCCATGGCATTGGCTTCATTCCCATCCGATACTTCCCGGGCTCCCAGGATGCCGAAGGAGACACCCAGGCGATGGAGAAGTGTGGCGACAGAGCGGGTGATTTCCTGTCCGCGGCTGTCAAAGGCCCCCACATCTCCCGGGAAAAATACAAATTCCTGATCTGAAAAAGCTTCAACCCCGGTACCCACGGCCCAGTCGGCTCTCTTTTTTCCGTTAAGACCATAGGGGTTGCCGTAGTTTTGAAGTTTTGTCAGGCAGTCCCGAACGGGTGGCGGAACCTTTCCTTCAACTGCCAGGGCTTCCTTGCCGGCCGTAAATGCCAGCAGCAGTTCATCCTTGATCTTGGTCAGAGCACATTGTTCCACACAGTTCCCACACGCAGTGCAGGAAAAAAGTATCTCCTGGAAACGCCGGGATGGCTCGATCTTCTCATCCAGCCAGGCCCGCAGGAGCCACATGCGGCCTCCCGGTGAATAGGTCTCGAACCTGAATGCCGCATAGGCCGGGCAATTGAAATCAATGTAATTCCCAGGCAGTTTGCAATAACCACACCGGAAACACCTGTGCAGAATCTCTGCGTACTTCATCGGTCATCCTCCCAATTGCCTGGATTCATAATGTGGTTGGGGTCCAGAATTGATCGAATACGACCCATCAAGTCGACCATGTTGGGATCCATTTGGCGGAGGATTTCTTTTTGAGCCGGTGCCTCCGCTTTCCAGGGTATGCCCCCCAGGCCCAATACTTTTTTGTTGGTTTCTTCGAGGGCGTCCTGGGCACGGGCTACGTCAGCTGGGTCTGCGCGGTTGAATGCATATGCGTAAAAGAACATCATGCTGTGATTGACCCCGATGATCCGGCACCCCATGGAATAGCTCACACCCAGTCTGTGCGCAATGTCGAGACCCAGGTCATAGGCCTTGGAAAACAGTTCCACCGGCATGATGGCGCCAACGTATTCGAAGCCGCCTCCCTTGCGAACATCTGCAAACAGGGAAAGCTGTCTGGCAGGGATTTCCAGGAATCTCTGTTTCATCATGCCCGGCAGGGGCAGAAACCCGCCTGTCTTATCATCGATATAGGTTTCCACCGCAGATCGGATAAGATTTCGTTTCCAGATCAGTTCGTTTTTGGTTTTGGCGCCGTAATTGACATTGCAGTGAAAAAAACCGGCGGCCCAGTCCGGTTTGGGTGTCATCCAGGTGGTGACATCTTCCGCCACTTGTGTTCCGGTTATCCGATAGAGGATATCCGGGAGGATGGACGCATTTTCACACACAAAAACACTCACATCATTCAAAGGATAATTGGGGTAGAGTTTTATGGAAAGTTTGGTGACAACACCGGTGGTTCCGGCCCACCCCAAAAAAAGACCTGCCAGGTCGGGCAAAGGGGCTCTTGCAAACCAGTATGGAGAGGTGGCACAGGATCCGAGTTTGACAATCTCGCCGGTGGGCAAGACCACCTCCAGGCCGTTCAGCATGTCAGAATGAAAACCTGCAGCATGTGACATGTGCCCGGATCCATGTATGCAAATATTTCCGGCAACCGTGGCTGTCGGCGGGGCATCCGGGGCGGAGTGTTTGAGATCCGGAAAGTGTTTTCGAAGATAGGCCTGGAGCATACCCTGGGAGGTTCCGGCTTCCACCAGGGCGTAGCGGCTCATTTCATTAATTTCAAGAATCCGGTTCATCCGTTTCATGTCCATAACGATGCCGCCTTTCAAGGCCCGGGACAATCCGGAAAGTACCAGACCCGCTCCCAGCGGGACCAGTGGCACACCATGCGTATTGGCTGTCTGCACGATCCTCTGAACCTCGTCGGTATTTCCCGGCATGACCACGATATCCGGCTCACAGGCCGGCATGGTTCCGGGATCCATGGAATAGATATACTTTTCTTCCTGGGCGTCGGAGACAAAACCAGGACCGACAATTCCCAGTAGAATATCGTAGATCTGTTTCATATGTCTATCCTTTCGGTGCATTCTGTTCCAGGGCAAGTTGACAAAGATCGCTCAGGTGAATTGGAAACAGTCCTTTTTCCGCAGCAGGTTCAGCCAGTGTTGCCATACATGCCGGACAGTTGAATACGCAATAAGCCGCTCCGGTCTCCTTCATATCTTCCAGGTTGCGGTTCTGGATGTCATCAGCCAGGTCCTCCCTCTGATGCGCCCGCAACACTTGGCCGCAGCAGAGGGCATTTTCCCTGTCATAGGTCCGCTCCACCCGCTCTACCCCGATTTTTTCAAAAATGTCATCAACCCAATGCTGGGTTTCCGGGATCAATCGATTGGAACAGGGGCGCTGATAGGCTACCTTGGCATTGATGGGTTTGATGGTCTCCTTCAGGACATCCAACCGATGGGAAATGTACTCGAAGACATGAATCGGTTTGAAGGGCACCGGGATATTGAATGCCGGTGCCAGATGGCTGAAGGTTGCGTAGCATTCATCGTGAAAGCAGATCAGTTCGTCGACGTTGCTGTCCCTTAAATAATAGTGCCAGATATTATCGATCACTCTTGGAAGTTGCTCACGAATAACGGAATTTCGCGCAAAGTGAAGCCACATGATGTTGCAGAATAGATCACTCCCCACAATGATGGAGGGGTTTTCGTAGAGCGGTTCCCGTATGCTGCCTGTCAGCATGGGAAAGTAACACATATCGATTACCGGTGCACTTACCTTCATGGGTGTGATGGTGCCCCTGGGTTTCATCATAAGAATCTGCTGACGGGTGATGGGTGCCGGCGAGGGAAGAAAGCCCAGAGCTTCTTGACATTCCACGATCACATAAAAGGGATGATTGCTGTTGGGGCAGTATTCCTCGCAGGCATAGCAGGTGGCGCATTCGGTCAGGACCCTGGAATTCTCCCCGGCGTTGATCTTGGTCTTTTCTTGTTTGGCCTCAGCCAGATCGAATGTCATGTACTGGCACCTCATGAGACAGTCACAGGTATCGCAGGATGCACAGATAACGGGATCAAAAGCCAATGATACGTTCACGCTGATCTCCTTTGGTGGTGTGTCATACAGCTGTCAATACTTATGGGTGGAGAACTATTTTCATCATATGCTGAAATGATTTGCAACAAAAAGTCGGTATGTAGTATCCGTATACAGATATTATCCATATCTGTTCAAAGGCAGATCTCGCGGAAAACCGGAGGTGTTCAGTGGAAAATAATACCCGTATCTCGGGAGAATGGATCAGCGATTTGATTCATGATTTCATCAGTACGTCACCCGAAAACAGCATGAAAGACAAAAAGGAAGAACCGGCGTGGGAAGAGGCCCTGGTCGGATTTGCGTCAGGCGCTGATCCGATCTGGCAGCAGTACAAGGAGTATGTGGGAGCTTTTCACTGGACTCCCTGGGAGGTTTTCAACCAGCACTGTCCAGGGGAATCGGCCAGCCCTGAAGAGCTGACCGTTATTTCATGGGTCCTGCCCCAGCGGAAGCTAGTGCGCAAGGCAAACCGCAGGAACAAGACATACCCAGCCGAAGAATGGGCCCGGATAAGGGTTTACGGGGAAGCCTTCAACGTGGCTTTGCGCCGGCATGTGGCCGGGCGTCTTTCAAAAACAGGTCATGCAGCCATTGCCCCCATGCTGGTTTCCAACTGGACCATCGTCAAATCAATACGGTTTTCCTATGCTTCTTCATGGTCTGAGCGTCACGCTGCCCATGCGGCCGGTCTGGGAACGTTCGGGCTATGTGACGGGCTCATTACCGCAAAGGGCAAAGCCATGCGGGTGGGATCGGTGGTAGCCAGAGTCGGCATTGAACCAAGCCCGCGTTTCTATACCGACCACCGGGCCTATTGTCTCTTTTTTGCCAATGGCACTTGTGGCAAATGCATCGATCGCTGCCCGGTGCGTGCTATAACCAGGAAGGGTCATGACAAGGAGAAGTGCCGGCAGCACCTGGGACGTTCCAGAAAGTATGTGAAAAAGACCTACCAGTTCGAGGGATATGGCTGCGGGTTGTGCCAGGTGGGTGTGCCGTGTGAGGCGGGCATTCCTGTAACAGCGGCCCGGGAGGCTCTGGAACGCGGAGAGCTGCCGCCACCACCACCACCTTTGGCCTGAACTGGCGGGGGTTGTGAAATCTCCGGTCCAACCCCGTGGGTTCTGCTTTGCGGCAATGAGTCCCAGGCCACAGGAGGAGTGTTTGAATCATTTGAGCATTTGATATTTAGATTTGTTTCGGATTTCGATATTCGGATTTCGAATTTATCACACGCTGAGTGTATATAATATTAATCCCATATCGGGTTGAATCAGTGCCGGGCCCTTTGGACCCGGGTATCGACTGCTATCTGTTTGCAGGCTTTGCCCGATTTCGTCTGGGTTGATATTTTCGTCTGTTTCCGGAAGCGGCTTTTTTTGCAGGACGGGGTTTGGTTTTTTTCTTTGCATGAACCGGCACAGGTTTTGTGAGCCATTCATCTTCCGGCTGGATACACTTCAACTCGCGACCCATGAATTTTTCGATGGGGGGAAGATAGAAAGCGTCTTCCTCGTCAGCAAAACTGACAGAGGTACCTGCTGCACCGGCACGGCCGGTGCGGCCGATACGGTGCACATAGTCTTCCGGGTCACGCGGCAGGGTGTAATTGATGACATGGGCCATGCCTTCGATATGGATGCCGCGTCCGGCGACATCGGTTGCCACCAGTGCCCGTACCTTTTTGTTTTTGAAATCATTCAGACGACGAATTCTCTTGTTCTGGGGAACATCACCGGAAAGCTCAGCGCAGTTGATCCCGTAACGAGTCAACATTTCCGCCAATCGTCTGACTTCATCACGTCTGTTACAAAAAATCAGCACCCGGTCCAGGTTCTGTTTTGAAATAATATTGAACAGCAGGGCGAATTTTTCGCTAAGCGTCACCAGATAGACGATCTGCTCTACGGTATCTACCGCGATCTGTTCCGGTTCGATTTCGATGGTCACAGGGTCCCGGGTCCATTGCTCTGCCAGACGGGTGACTTCCCTGGTCAGGGTGGCGCTGAAAAGCAGTGTCTGACGCTGATCCTTTTTTGGTGTGCTGTAGATGATTTTGCGTACGTCCGGAATAAATCCCATGTCGAGCATCCGGTCGGCCTCATCAATGATCATTACCTCAACTTTTTTCAGGTTCAGGTCGCCCCGTCGCTTAAAATCGAGCAGCCTTCCCGGTGTGGCCACGATGATATCCACTGCTGTGTTGGTCAGTTGTCTTTTCTGTTTTTCGTAATCCATACCCCCGAATACAGACACGATCTTCAGGCTGCAATACTTGGCGAGCTGGCGCGCCTCCTCGGAGATCTGGAGAACCAGTTCCCGCGTGGGGGCTATGACCAGAACCCTGGGGGTGCCTGGCTTTCGTTTACCCTGGATGGGATTGTTAAGCATGCGGGTGATAACGGTGATCAAAAAGGCAGCTGTCTTGCCTGTACCTGTCTGGGCGCGACCGGTGGCATCCTTACCGGACAGGGTGCTGGGGAGGATTTCAGTCTGGATGGGTGTACAATACTGAAATCCCAGATCGAAAATAGCCTGAAACAACGGGGTGGGAAGATCGAAATCGTGAAACCGGGTCTTGCCTTCAAGCGGCGCAACCTTGAATTTGGAAAGATCCCACTTCTTTGCAGGATATGTGTCTGGAGCTCCTTTTGCGGTTCTGACGGACGGTCGATGGGGTCTTGCTTTCTTTTGTGGGGGGGGCTTGTGGTAGGCACGACCTTTCTGTTCTGATTGTATTGATCCGGACTTGATTTTACTGGTGGAACGCTTGTCCTGCACTGATTTGTTTTGAGGATTGTTTTTTCCCTCTATAGGTGCTTTGGTTTTTTTTCTGAATTTGTTGAGTACCTTTTGTAAAATATTTTGCATTAACCCTTCTTTAAAAAGCCTGCAGCTTTTCTTGCCTTAACAGCCCCTGCCTCAAAGAAGGGGCATTTTTGTTAACATGGTTTCATTTCAATTAAATAGATTTATTTTGCATTCTGAAATTATCATCCTTTCACATAAGATAATAATAAGACTTTCTTAACATATGTATACAAACTAACCAACATTATTAGAGACAAAATAGGGGACGCTCCTTAAATTATAAGTTTCAATTTTGTCAGGGATATGTTAGGGAGCGTCTTATGCCACGAATCGCACGTATTGATGCTCCCGGCGCTCTTCATCATATTATGGTAAGAGGCATTGAGCAGAGAAAAATATTTATTGACGATATCGACAGGAACAACTTTCTGGATCGGTTGGGAAAGATCGTTTCGGAAACCGAAACAAAATGTTTTGCATGGGCCCTGATTCCCAATCACCTTCACCTTTTATTGCGTACGGGTTCGTGTCCGCTTTCTACTGTCATGCGCCGACTTCTAACAGGACATGCCATTACCTTTAATCGTCGACATGGTCGAAGTGGCCATCTTTTTCAGAACCGTTACAAGTCGATTCTATGCCAAGAGAATACCTATCTATTGGAACTTGTCAGATATCTTCACCTGAATCCGATTCGAGCAGGACAGGTTGTGGATATGGCTACCTTGGATACATACCCTTTTTGCGGACATTCAGTTATTATGGGAAAAAAGGAAAGGGCCTGGCAAGATGACGCGTATGTGCTGAGCCTGTTCCATGAAAAGATAGCAACTGCGCGACGTCAGTACAAAGCATTTGTGCTGAAAGGCATCCAGAAAGGCAGGCGGCCCGAGTTTACCGGGGGTGGACTTATTCGAAGCAACGGAGGCTGGTCTATGATCAAGTCTTTTCGCCGGGCAAATATGCATTTGAAAAGTGATGAACGTGTCCTGGGTGATTCTGGGTTTGTTGAGAGGGTTTTAAAGGCTGCTGATGAGTCTCTTGAAAAAAAGTATCATTTGAAGTCAAAGGGTTTTGATATAAGAAAACTTGCCGACCGTGTGGCAGAGATTTTAGATATCGAACCGGAAGAAATTTTTCAGCCTGGAAAGCAACCTGTGAAAGTCAAGGCAAGAAGCCTTTTCTGTTACTGGGCGGTTAGAGAATTAGGGCTTACAATGGCTTACCTGGCTCTAAAACTCAATATGTCGCAGCCGGCTATCAGTTTGAGTGTTCGTCGTGGAGAACAAATAGTATCAGAAAATGGATATGAAATAATGGATGGAAACTTATAATATAAGGAGCGTCCCCTAAATTTAAGGACAGGCCGGTGATAAACAGACTCAAGGAAGATTTGATCAGGACCAGCGCAATGGGAAGGGTGTCGAATCGACCTGTTGCATCCTATGGGCAGCTGGATCCTAAAATGGGTGTCTCACGACCTGAAGGATCATTGGCAAACAAGATTCTGCGTGATTTTACGGTCCAATGTATGCAAACTGCCGGTCTTTCAGTCCGGATAGATCGGGTGGGTAATATTTTTGGGAGAAAAGATGGTTGTATGAACCATGAAAAAGCCGTCATGGTCGGTTCCCATCTGGACAGTGTGATGAATGGCGGCCATCTGGATGGTGCCCTGGGTGTTTTTGCCGGAATTGAAGCTGTCCGACGGTTGTGTGATGAAGATTTTCAAAACCAGCGACCCATTGAAGTGGTTGCCTTCACCGGGGAAGAGGGGTCGGCTTTTGTGGTCGGTGCCATGCTGGGGAGTGCATTTCTGGCCGGCAAAATGACTGCGGACGAGGCTCTTTCAACAAAAAATACCCATGGCCGGACCCTCCAAGAGGTCCTCACAGAAAATGGATATCAAGGTGATTTTGAATATTGTAGCGACGATATCGACGCATTTATGGAACTGCACATCGAACAGGGGCCGGTTCTGGACACCGAAAATATCCCTGTGGGTATCGTGGAGCATATTACCGGTATTACATGGCTAAAATCCATTATCACAGGTATTGGAAACCATGCAGGTACAACACCCATGCATTTGCGGCAGGATGCCCTGGTGGCGGCTGCAGATGCGGTCAGGTTTCTGGACAGACGGGCGCTGGAGATGGCCCAGTCACAGCATTCCCCTATTGTCGGCACCACCGGCCATCTGAGCGTTTACCCGAATAATATGAACGTCATTCCGGGAATGGTGAAACTGGGGTTCGATATCAGGAGTACATCACTAAAGAGCATGCAGTGCTTAACAGATGAAACCATATCATTTTTGAACGGCTTAAAGCAGGAGAAGGGCATGGATGTACGCATGGAATCTCCGGATACGCAAGCCCCGGTCAAACTGTCGAATGAGATCGTCCGAACAATTGAAAAAGCAGCGGTTCAAACAGGTGTCAGATTCAAGAGAATGGCAAGCGGTGCTGGTCATGACAGCCAGAACATGGCCTCAATCGCCAGGACTGGGATGATATTCGTGCCAAGCGTCAAGGGCATCAGTCATTCACCCATGGAGTGGACCGAGTGGGATGATATCGAAAAAGGGGTGTCTGTCTTGACCGGTGCCCTTAAATACTTGTCGGCATGCAACTAATTTACTTAAAAGCTGTGTAATACCCAACAATGGAATAGAAAGCGCCAGGAAAGGTTTTTTCGAATTGGACATCATCCATGTATTTGCCATTTTAATCACCATCACGGCTCTTTTCAGCTATATCAATCTACGCTACATAGGTCTGCCGGTGAGTATCGGTGTCATGGTGATTGCCCTGGGACTGTCACTGCTGGTGAATGTATTGTCCTGGGCTGGATTTCACATAGAGGATCCTGTTCGAAACGTTCTGCTACAGATCGACTTTGACAAGACACTGCTTCAGGGGATGCTCAGTTTTCTTCTTTTTGCCGGCGCGCTGCACATCAACATCAATGATCTGGCGGAAAAAAAATGGAGCATCGGTACACTGGCAACTCTGGGGACCCTTTTGTCGACTTTTCTGGTGGGTACGGCTACTTGGGGCGTGCTGAACTGGTTTGGTATCGACCTGTCCTATATCTATTGTCTGCTTTTTGGTGCCCTGATTTCGCCAACCGATCCGATTGCCGTGTTGGGGATTCTGAAAACCGCCGGTGTTCCCAAAAGCCTTGAAACAAAGATTGCAGGGGAGTCCCTTTTCAACGACGGTGTAGGCATCGTCGTGTTTCTGATTATACTGGAAATAGCTACCGGTACCCATGATGTCAGTCTGACCCATGTTGGTACTCTTTTTGTTCAGGAGGCCTTGGGCGGGGTTGTTTTCGGTCTGGCCCTCGGTTATCTGGGGTATAAGCTCCTCAAAAGTGTGGACAACTATCAGGTTGAGATTCTACTGACCCTGGCGATAGCTGCAGGGGGATATGCTCTGGCAGATGCGCTTCATCTGTCAGGTCCCATTGCCATTGTTTGTGCCGGATTATTGATTGGGAACCAGGGGCGTCATCTGGGAATGTCAGATGAGACGCGTTACCGAATGGATGTTTTCTGGGAGCTGATTGACGAAATTCTCAATGCTCTTTTATTTGTTCTCATCGGCCTGGAAGTGCTGGTTGTCCATATATCGTCTTCCTTGCTATGGGCCTTGTTGCTCATTATCCTGGTAGTACTGGTTTCCCGCTTTATTGCCATCTCTATTCCGATTTCTCTGTTACGGGTATTCCGAACGTTTACACCCGGTGCGATTTCCATCCTTACGTGGGGGGGTCTACGGGGGGGCATTTCGGTTGCTTTGGCTCTGTCCTTACCGGCAGGCCCCCAACGGGATATCATTTTAACCATGGCCTATTCGGTGGTGGTGTTTTCTATTATTGTTCAGGGTTTAAGTCTGGGGAAATTTACGAAGGCCATCATAGCAAGAACAGATAAAAATCTAAAATGATGCATGCCGCATAAAAAAAGCTTGACACGACGGTTTCGATTCTTATAATTCGATATATGTCGAACAATCAAAAAATACAACTTGAACACTTGGCAGATATTTTCAAGGCCTTGTCCAATCCCAATCGCTTGAAGATATTTCTGAAGTTAAGCACCTGCTGCCGTCCGGGAACGGTTGGGATCTATAATTCGAACACAGGGGTGGATACCATGTTTATTGGTGATCTGGGTAAAGAACTGGCAGTGGGCAAGTCAACAGTATCCCATCACATCAAGGAACTTAGGCAGGTTGGAATCGTCAGGACAGAACGCAGGGGCCAGAACATTGCCTGCTGGATAGATCCGGATATCATTGATCAGCTCAGGGTGTTTTTTACGCGGTAAAAAATTTTGCCTTAATAGTTCGAAAGTAATCTAACTATAAAACTATTTGACAAGGAGGATTGTGATGAAAGCAGCTTCTACACAGATGCAGACCCAAAAACATTTATATGCGGTGCCGAGCGATTTACAATGGCCGGAAAGAATGAAAATACAGTCCATGACCTATTTGAAGAAATATGACAGCTGCAGCCAGAGCATCCTGTGGTCTTTCATGGAGGCGTTGGGTATGGAAAACCGCATGGTGCTTCGTGCCGGCGGGGCCATGCAGGGAGGTATGATGAGTTCGATGACCTGTGGTGTGCATACAGCGAGTCTTATGATTTTAGGCTTGCTGGTGGGCAGGGAAAAGCTTGAGTCCGGGCTTGACGGTATGATGCCGATCATTCTGCCGGCTCAGCGCATGGTAAGAATACTGACCAAAGGTATCGGGGGGCATTCATGCCTTGATATGACCGGTGTGGATTTCACGGATCTCGAGGCGGCGATGATCTACAAAATGTCCGATGATCATGTAAAATGTGTGGAGCGTGTGGGCAACGGGGCTCGGATCATTGCAGAATTGCTTCAAGACCTGGATAGAAAGGGTGAGCTTTTCAGGGTTTGACAGTCGTTCGATTAATAATCAGGCGGTCGCCCGGATGAATAGGGCGCTGGAGATCAAGGCGGTTCCAGATAATGAGAGCTGCCAATGGAACACCAAACCTGTCGGCAATGACCGAAAGATTGTCCCCTTCTTTGATGATATAGATTTTTTCCTCCCGGGTTGCTGAATACTTCTTTTCAAGGTTTGTATATCGCTTTTGAAAACCCATTGAAGCCCCTTTGGGTACAAGAATCGTATGTTCTCCCTTGGCAAGATAGTGACCCCGAAGTTCAGGGTTCAGGTCCTTAATCGCCTTGAAATGTGTCTTTGCCGCCTGGGCAACAATCCGGATGGGGATTTCCCGGGAACAGGGCACCTTGACCTGCTCAAAGGACAGCGGTGGATAGGCATCTTTTTTTGTCAGTCTGAAACCGTAGGTTTCCGGATCCGAAAAAATCAGCTTTACCGAAAGAATACGAAAGAGATATCGCTGTGTTTCAAGGGGCAGATACAGCGTGTAATAGTTATTCGCACCCTGTTCCATTATTTCAGCCATGAGGCCGCCTTCGCCCATATTGTATGCAGCGGCGGCAAGGGTCCACGACCCGAAATCTTGGTGAAGCTGTTTCAAATAACGAATCGCTGCTGCTGTCGAGGCAAAAATATTTCGGCGCTCATCCACGTATTTGTCGACAACCAGTCCGTATTTCCGCGCGGTAGCGGCTGTAAATTGCCAGAAGCCGATGGCCCCTTTTCTTGAACCAACATGGGGTCGTAAGGCGCTCTCAGCCACAGCGATATATTTGAGATCGTCCGGCAGCCCGTTTTCTTTCAACATTTTCTCAATGTGAGAGAGATAGCGTTGGGAGCGTTTCAGCCAGAGAATTACCTGGGGTCGATCCCAGAGGGAAAGCAAAAGTTCTTTTTCGAATCGTTCCCGGATTTCCTGACTTTTTATGGGGACGTTTTCTTTACAGAAATTATGCGAATCGTCTATCTTCAGAGACGATATAAGGGAAGGATAATCCCCTGATACTTTTCCATCAGCATAGGTGAACAGGGGATTTGCCAATCCCATAAAAATCCCCATCAGGGCTAAACAACGAAGAAAAGAAATAATCATGGATTGCCAGTCTTTCAGCAGCAGCCTGAATCACCGCAACCACAGCCAACATCGGAAGCGCTGCAATGGCATCCATCGTTTGGTTGAACGGCGGTTTCGCTGATACCCAACACCTGCACTGCAAAGGTAAGGGATTCACCTGCCAGGGGGTGGTTGAGATCAAAAAATACGGTTTCCTCATCCATGCGATCTACCCGGGCAGGGATTTGCTGGCCATCTGGATTGGTTAAGGCCAGGATCTGGCCCACCTCGGGTTCCATTCCCTGGGGGATTTCAGACTTGGAAAAATCATAGGTGCGGCTATCGTCACGATGGCCATACGCCTCTTCCGGAGAAAGGGTAAATGTTTTACTCTCGTTAAGGGTCATATCCATGAGGGCGGATTCAAACCCGGGAATCATATTACCGGCACCCATGTGAACTTCCAGAGGTCCACGGTCCTTGCTGGAATCGAACACTTCGCCACTGTCCAGCGTACCCGTGTAATCGACACTTACATACAAACCATTTTCAACTTTTTGCATTACAAACTCCTTTGGCTGGAATAACTATTTTCAGTAACATGGGGAACAAAAACCATAAAGTCAAGACAGTTGCCATATTTTATGGAGATCATATCAGAAAGCACACCCCATTATTATGATCATATGACCATAATAAGTCTTGACACGCTGTCGGGTATGTTTTATTTTATGAGCAAATGCCCATAAAGGTGTGTTCATATGACAAGACCCAAGAAACTGCGGTTCGTGTCTGATTACCCGGCCATAGCCGCATTTGTGCCCCAGGGTGCGCCGATCACCGGCGAGATGACGCTGACGGTGGAAGAGCTGGAGGCCATTCGATTGAGTGATTTCGAGTGCCTGGACCAGGAAACGGCCGCGCATCTCATGCAGGTGTCACGACAGACCTATGGAAGGATTTTGACCCGCGCGCGGGGTATCGTGAGCAAGTCGCTGGTTACGGGTAAAACCCTGAAAATTGCCGGTGGAAACTATGCCATGCGCGGGAGAGGAAGGCGTCGACGCCAGAGGCGGGGTCGCACGGACTTTTAAACGAAAGGAGGTGATGGTTATGCCACGAGGAGACGGTACAGGCCCCGATGGACAGGGGCGGAGAACAGGAAGAGGCCAGGGTCCCTGCAAGGGGAACAGCCAAAATACAATAGACCAGGGAAGAATAGACGGACGTCGCGGCACCGGCCAGGGTAGAGGTGGCGCCGGTGGTCGTGGTCAAGGGCAGGGCCGTGGTATGGGCCAGGGAAAAGGAAAGACCAATAACGGTTGAACATTTCATGAACAAAAGGAGGCAATATCATGCCAGGATTAGATAGAAGTGGTCCCATGGGTTCCGGCCCCATGACCGGTGGACGAAGGGGTTTGTGCGGTCAGGCAGGATCTGGCTATAACGCGCCGGTACGTGGGGGCATGGGTTATGGCAGGGGCCCCGGGATGAGTCGGGGTCCTAGAACCGGATTCGGGCCAGGCAGAGGCTGGGGGCGTGGTTATGGCCTGCGGTCTTACGATAACCCAAGACCGTTCGCTTACGATTCTCCGGCAAGTCAATCCGATGAAATCGAAATGCTGAAGGCTGATGCCAATGCCATGCAGGCATCCCTGGCGGCGGTCCAGAAAAGAATTGCGGAACTGGAAACTGACGATAAAAATTAATGATAATGGAGGAATGGTATGGCCAATTTGCCTGAAGCTGCAGCGGAAGCGTGGGAAAATCGTGAGGGCCCGGTCGTCATGACGACCGTTGATTCCACGGGCACGCCCAACACCATTTACGTAACTTGTGTGAATAAATATTCAAACGATCAGATTGTAGTAGCAGACAATAAGATGCACAAAACCCGGGCGAACATCACGGCGGGCAGCAAAGTAAATCTTCTGTATATTACAAAAAACAAAAAAGCATTTCAGCTCAAAGGATCTGTAGCGTATATAACCGAGGGGCCCATATTCGACGACATGAAAACCGGGTGGCTGGACAAAAAATATCCGGGACATGCGGCCGTGGTGATTCATATCGAAGAGGTGTATAGCGGTGCTGAAAAACTTGCATAGTACCTGACTGCAACAGCCCGTGCATTTCCCATAATTTTCTGGGGCTTAGCGAGCGAATTAATAGATAAAATTTTTATTGATAAGATTCCCTGCAGGTTCTGCTGTTCGGCAGTGCTACGCATGCTGCAGGGAGTCTTAATTGATGACTTTTGATTTTTCATTGGTTTTCGTGTAAGCAGGGAGACTGTTACCTAATTTGAGCGTTTCAAATTAGGTGTTAATTTCTTTCTGAGCCGCTTATGAATTTTGCATCCATCGCAAATGTCCTGGGAAAATTGCTAATCGTTACGGGCTGTTCCATGATATTGCCATTGGCCTGTTCCATCTATTACAGGGAAAACGATCTGTTCTCCCTATTTATCTCCGGGTTTATTACACTTTTATTGGGATGGCCCCTGTGGTGGTTTTTTCGAAGATACCATGAACTGAACATCAAAGACGGTTTTTTTATTGCCGTATTTGGATGGATTCTGATTTCCGCAGTTTCGGGGCTGCCATTTATGTTTCACGGCTCCATTCCTTCATTCACCGATGCTTTTTTTGAAATGATGTCCGGGTATACCACCAGCGGTGCCACGATTCTTAGGGATATTGAAATTGTCCCACATGGCTTACTGTTCTGGCGAAGCCAAACCCATTTGCTGGGTGGCATGGGGTTTCTAACCCTGACCGTTATCTTTCTTCCGCATGGCATGGGTGGTGTGCGTATTTTTCGCGCCGAATCGAGTCCCGGACAGGTGATTACCAAAGAAAAATTCATGCCCCGTAACCGAGATACCATGATCTGGCTCTGGGGCATATACCTCACCTTGAATGTCCTGGAAACCACATTGCTATGTTTTGGTGGCATGTCCTTTTTTGATTCACTGTGCCATTCTTTCGGGACGGTATCGACATCGGGGTATTCGCCAAAAAATGCCAGTATCGGGCATTATAATAGCGCTTATTTTGACTGGGTTATTACCATTTTCATGTTCTTTGGCGGTATGACCTTTATGTTGTTCTACCATATGGTCAAAGGGGAATGGAAGGTCATCAGAATAAATACCGAATTTCGATGGTATGTGGGCTTTTTGCTCTTTTTTTGTGGCATGGTGGCATGGATATTATGGAAGGAAGAAACCTACAGCAGTCTGGGAGATTCCATACGCTACGGCACGTTTCAGATTATGTCCCTCCTGACCACCACCGGATTCACCACTGCCGATTATGAAAAATGGCCCCAGGCAGCACAAATGTTTCTCTATGCATCCTGTTTTATCGGTGCCTGCGCCGGATCAACCACCAGTGGCATCAAAGTGGTTCATTATGTGATTGTATGGAAATACATGGTGGCATCCATAAAAAAAATATTTTTTCAACCCATGTCGGTGGTCACCGTCCGCCTGAACCGCCGACCCATCGACCGTCTCATTATCGATCTGGCCATATGCTATTTTATAGTCAATATCTTTCTTGTCTTAGGCGGTGGTTGCTTCATGGTGCTCGTGGACGACATGGACTATGTCACCGGTATGAGTTCCGTTATCGCCACACTGATGAACATCGGCCCGGGATTCGGCAGCATCGGACCCTCTGAAAACTATGCCCACATTTCCGATATTGGAAAGTGGTTTCTGTCCTGGAATATGCTGGTGGGCAGGTTGGAGATGTTCTCGGCCCTGGTGATTTTTTACCCATCCTTCTGGAAAAAATAAGTCTTTTTCGACAATCGCTCAACTCAGGTTCTATTTTCTGGCAAAGAATAACTGCTGTACATCCTTTAAAGACAGGGACTTGCACACAACGATGGCTCGCTCGTTATCGTGAATCTGGGTGTCGCCCACGGCGATCTGCCATTTTCCATCACGAAAGATAGCGCCGATGATAATCTTACCATAGTAAGAAGGATCCAATTTGGAAAGGGGTTTGCGGGTAATGGGTGCCTTGGGTTCGGCCACGATTTCCACCATTTCGGCGTCAGAACCATGCAGATGGGCTACGGACAAGAGCTGGCCCATTCGAATGAATTTCAGGATCTCGTTGCCGGCCAGCATTTTCTTGTTTAATGCGATATCCGATCCCATGGTGGCGGCCAGCACCAGATAGTCTTCTTTATTGACCAGGCAGATGGATTTTCTTTGACGGGTTGTTTCTTCAAGGTCTTTTTCATGCATGAGATGCTTTGCCAGCAGACAGGTCATGATATTGGTTTCGTTGTCCCCGGTTGCAGTGATAAACGTGTCCATGTCCAGTAGACCGGCCATCTGGAGGACATTGGCATCGGAACCATCTCCGTGCAGGACTTCCGTATTTTTTAACATAAAAGACAATTCTTCAGCTGATTTTTCTTCTTTTTCGACCAGGGTAACCTGGACGGTTTTTTCCAGTAGCTGGGCAACACGGTTTCCCACCAAACCGCCGCCCAAAATCATCACCCTGTGGCTGTGCTGCTGACTGTCACCGGTGAGGGACATCAGTTTTTTCAAATCCTTGGTGCCGGCCATAATAAAGATCTGATCGTGAGGTAGAAGCGTGTCATTCCCACCCGGAATGACAGTGGCAATACCCCGGGCAAGGGCGACCACCCGAAATGGAAACTCATGATAGGTCTGGGAAATTTCTGTCAGCTTTTTGTGGGCCAGGGAGGATGATTCCCTGACACGCGTGGCCATGACCTGAACCTGCTTATTTGCGATATCGATGATATCATTGCCTGCCCTGAGTTTGATGATCCTGACAATTTCCTGGGCCGCCAATTCTTCCGGGTGGATGATCAGGTCGATTTTCAGGTCTTCATCCGAAAGAAATGAATCTTCATTCCCGAATTCCAGGGACCGGACCCTGGCAATTTTACGTGGGATTCCAAAACGATGGGCGATGATAGATGCCATCATGTTCACGGCGTCATTGTTGGTAACGGCGATGAGGTAATCCATTTTCTCGGCATTGGCTTCACGCCAGCATTCGATACTCATGGCATTGCCCTGCATAAGCCGGGCATCCAGGGTGCCGTCTGCCTCACGAATCAGCCGGCCCTCCGACTCGATGACGGTGATGGTATACCCTTCGTGCGCCAGGCGTTTAGCCAGATAGTATCCAACCCCCCCGAGGCCGAGGATCAAAATATTTTCAGAGATAGTATTTTTTGTTCCAAACATGAATTATTCCAAAATAATTTAGTCGTAAGACATTACTTTTTGAACCATGAAGTATAAAGAGACGATGATTGCATGTCAAGATGATAAAAGCTGCGCCACATTGCGGTTGCGACCATAGGGGCAATACCATCGGCCATGGGGATCAAATTGAATGCGTCTTGATCTTGCAGACCGTTTTTTTAGTATTGATTTAGATCAATTGTTATGTCACAATGTGGTTATTTGCTGCCTCAGATACGGCTACACAATCAGCACACAACCATCCCAGACCCTGATATATTCGGCACAGACGGCATCGATATTCTTGTTCCGATATTAAAAATTGAAAAGCAGCCTGGTTATTAATAGCCCTATTTTTCAAACCCGTAAGCAGAGGAGGTAAAAAATGGTAAATATCCTTGGAATATCCGGCAGCCTGAGAACACATTCTTATAATTCCGGTCTGTTACGTGCATCGCTTGAAGCGGCTCCGGAGGAATGTTCGCTCACCATAGGTTCCATCAAAGGCATTCCTTTGTATAACGCGGACCTGGAAGAAGCAGAAGGCATCCCTAAAGTTGTCGAGGATTTAAAAGATCTGATTGCATCTGCGGATGGTTTGTTGATGGTGACGCCGGAAAACAACAACTCGATTCCCGGTGTTTTCAAGAATGCAATCGATTGGCTGACGCGCCCGCCAAAAGACCGCGTACGCATATTCGGAAATCTGCCTGTTGGGCTTATGGGTGTCACACCGGGAAGTTTTGGCACTGCTTTTTCCCAATACGCCTGGCTTCCAATATTACGTGTACTGGGGACACAGGTATGGTCTGGTCGGCTGCTGTGGGTGAGCGGTGCCATGGGTAAATTTGATAAAGAGGGGAACCTTACGGATGATGGGGTAAAAGGGCAAGTTGTTAAGTATATGAAAGGGTTTACGGAGTTTACTGCACGAATGAAAAATTAATTTCTTAGCTCTGCAGTAGACTTGTTGGCTGGCACAAACATCGTGTTCATGGTCCAGCGAACGTAGAACAATGTGAAAATGGTGGCGGACCAGGTGACCAGAAAAATTCCCCACCAAATCCCGGTAAGCCCCATCCCCAGCAGACTGGCCAGGAGGTAAAACACAATTGCCGGTGCCAGAATCTGACGATAAATCCCTATCCAGATGGCGTAGAGGGGCCGTTTCAAGCCCTGCAGGGCGGCCACGGCTACAAACAGGATGATGTAGGCCCAGTATATAAAGGCCGAAATTCTTAAATAAAAAGTGCCGATATCCAGTACCGACGCATCCTGGGTGAAAATTTGCATAATCAAATGGGGAAAGAAAAAGACGATGATCATACTCACCGTGGTGATGAAGATGCCGTAGAGCATTGCCTTTCTATACACCTCACGGCAGCGTTGATAAAATGTTGCACCGTTGTTCTGGCCTATCAGTGTCAATGTCGCTGTGGTAAGCCCCATGATGGGTAATAGGGCGATCTGGTCCACCCGGGTCGCGATACCGTAGGCAGCAACAGCAGCCTGTCCGTATTTGCTGATGAACCAGGTAATGATGAAGATCCCGATGGCGATGCTCATGGTATTCAAACTGGCTGGAAAGCCCTGCTTTGCGATATCCATAAAAAAATGATGTCGTGGAATGAACATGCCCCAGCATTCCCGGCAGATCAAACCGGATTTGATGACGCGCATGCTCATAAAAAGCGTGCTGAACAGCTGTATTAAAATTGTAGCCCATGCCACACCGGCAAGACCCATGGCCGGCAATCCAAACCCGCCGTAGATAAACCAGGGATCGAAAAGCAAATTGAGAAAAAAACCGATAATCAACACATTGCGGAATGACTTGGTGTCGCCCTGGGCTGTCAGAATCGCATTTAAAACAAAGGTCAGGGAAAAGAACACCAGACCGTAAAAAATGATGTTGATGTAAGACAGTGAAATAGCCAGGTAGGTGCCTTCAGCCCCCAGGATACCAAACAAAAACGGTGCCGTAAAAAGACCTAACAGCGTCAGCGCCAGGGACAAAAAGATGGTGAACGACACGGATTGGATGGCGTAAAGCTGTGCTTTATTCTCATCTCCGGCACCCAGGGCATTGGCGATCAATGCCGTTGTGCCGGTGCTGATGCCAAACCCGATAGCCAGTATGACAAAAAACACCGGAAAGGAAAGGGACAGTGCCGCAATGGCTTCGGTGGAGATCATGCCGCTGAAGTAGGTATCCACCACATTGAACATGGTGTTGAAAAACATACCGATACTGGCGGGGATGGCCAGTTGGGCAATCAAGCCGGGAATTGGTTTTGTGATCAAGCCATTGTCTGCGTCCATATGTGTTGCACCATTTGTTATTTAAAGAGATAGGTTTGCATTTTTAACCGTACAAACAGGCAGATACTGTTGCCAAAGATTGTACGATCTCAAAAGCAATTCTATGCATGGGATTGGGGTGTGTCAAATCTATCGAGGCCATGAGAAAGGAAAAAAACAATGCCTAAAAGAAAGAAAATGTTGCATGTTCTCAAAACACCGACCGATGACCTGCAGCGAACATTCATATTGTAAAATAAATGTAAAGTGTTTGAAATGCGTTATACATCGATGCGGATATGTATTACAATTGTGTATCGTCTTGTTCTGCCAAAGGGGATAGGAATCCGACCAAATGGAAACGAGTATCAAGCAACATAGCATGGGCGAAGAGATTGCGAACAGCATCACACACGGGATCGGCATCGTACTGGCCATTGCCGCGTTGGGAATTCTGACCGCATTTGCAGGTATCTACGGTGATGCACGGCATATTGTCAGTGTCAGCATTTACGGTACAACCCTGGTGCTTCTTTATACGGCGTCCACACTTTACCACAGCATTCAGAATCCCCAAGCAAAAAGCATTCTACAGATCCTGGACCATGCTGCCATATACCTGCTTATTGCGGGAACCTACACACCGTTTACGCTGGTGAGTCTTCGCGGCCCATGGGGCTGGTGGCTATTTGGTGTGATATGGGGACTGGCGGTTTTCGGGGTGGTGTTCCAACTGTCATTCATGCGGCGTTGGAACGCGGTGTCACTGGCATTGTATCTTGGCATGGGCTGGGTGGTGGTGGTGGCGATCAAGCCATTGCTTGTATCTCTGGCAACCGGCGGTGTCATTTTCCTGGTGCTGGGCGGGTTGGCCTATACGGCCGGTGTTTTGTTTTATTGCTGGAAAAAATTGAAATATCACCATGCCATCTGGCACCTGTTTGTACTGGCCGGGAGCATACTGCATTTTTTTTCCATTCTGTTCTATGTCGTACCGATTTCGGGGTAACAATTTCTTAAGCCACATCGTTTTTCACCCCAACCATGGGGTTTACTTTGATCACGACCATGGTGACATCATCCTCTGGTTGTTTGCTGCCACGAAATTTCTTCAAATCATCTGTAATCATCGCAATGATCTCTTTTGCGGTCGCCGAATAATTTGTTCGGATAATGTCCTTAAGTATTTCCTTCCCGTACATTTCACCCGCTTCATTACGCATTTCCCATATGCCATCGGTTCCAATCAGGACGACCTGTCCGGCGGAGAGGGTGCGTTGAAATTCCTCATATTCGAAAGAATAATCCACACCAACTGCCATGCCGTCACCTTTGAGTACATCAAAGGTGTCTGTGTCTGGATCATATGTCAGTGCAGGATCGTGGCCTGCTCTTATCCAACCGATATCACGATCAGCCGGTGTTAATTCGCAGTAGAAAAAGGTCATAAAATTATCTGTATCATACGTGTCCAGGCTCAACTGCTTGTTGACATCATTGATGATGTTGGCAGCACAGCCGGGCATGGAGGCACGCAGCATGATTAACGCTCTGGCCGTGGCCATGAGCAGAGCGGATGAAATGCCGTGACCGGAAACATCCCCCACGACCACTGCAAGCCGGTCTTCGTTGACCTTAATAAAATCATAATAATCCCCACCTGTTTCGTCGCAATATATACTGGACCCGGCTATGTCAAAGCCTTGTATCTCTGGATCTTCCTTGGGCAGGAGACTCTGCTGGACTTCTTTGGCAACACCCAAGGCCCGGCTCATGCGTAAGTGTTCTTCAAGCCTGGGTACGATTTGATTGAAGGTGGTGACGATCAGATCCCGTTCGTCCTTGAATTGCATGTCCAGTCTCGTTGTGAAATCACCTTTCTCCAGGCGCTTGATTCCATTTACAATTGACATCACTTTTTGTGTCGTTTTTTGTGAGATGAAAAGGGCTATGCCGGCTATAACAATAACGGCTATTATGATACCTGTAATGGAAATGAGCATCTGGTTCCGGGTATAATTTCTAAATCTCGCTCCAACTTCTTCGGGCAGCCCCATGACCATGGATTTTGGTGCGATTATCACAAAATATAGATCGGGGAAAATCGAGGCATATGCCCAAAAGGAATCTACCCCCTGATATGGCATTTCGACACTGCTTGATTGTTCCTTTTCAATATATGGAATTAATTTTGAGAAGTCTTTGGGATTTTCCTGAAGATAGGCGTCTTTTTTTGGACCACCAGCCGGATGCTTGACCGTATCTGTCTTTCCCTTTTGCGATAAAATCCATTCCTGCTTTTTCCCGCCACCCGGCACATCGGAAAGGCTAAAAAGAAAGGACTGCACGCTTTTGGACCATTGCGAAGAAATCTGGCTTTCCAGCAGAACATTGGGAATCAGTACATCGATGGCGCCAACACCGGCCAACGAGCCATCAAGATTGAAAAAGGGTGCTGAGACGGTAAACGTCAACTGATTGGTGGTGATATCCATAATCGGCGGACTCCAGGTCATCCCTCTTCTATTCTTCGCGCTAGTGTACCAGACACGGCTGCGGGGATCGTAGGCTGCCGGATATCCACCATGTCCAGGATAGGACAGGTGCACACCACTTTCCAGACTGGCGTAGATCCAGAAAAGACTTCCTTCAAGCATACCAGCGATACCTTTTAACGCGGGTATCAAACGAGTAAATTTCATGATATCTTCATTAACTTCCGTACGATCAACACCCGGCGCCAATAAAAAATTGGGATGATTGTAGCTGATCGATTTAGGCGTTAGGTGTCCGTCCTCAAGTACTTTCATGTGGATAGAAGAGAGTCCTATATCCTCAGGTGCAGTGTTTGATGCGTCGAAGTCTTCTGCGAAATAGATTTTGGTCGGTTCAGGTACTGGCAGGGCTAAGACTATGGCAGATTCCCTGATGAGCACCTGCAAGGCCAATTCCAGGGTTGATTTTGCCCGAAGCGTAATCATGGCATAATTTTTTGTGGCAGATACAATCTCTCTTCGTGCCGATTGCACAAGTGTATTATAGGTTTCTGTCGAAAGGGATTCTCCCAGTTTTTTGGTGGCTTTCTGACTGATGCTGGTGACGATTGCCATGGGAACCAGGCTAACCACGAGGAGAATTATAAAATATTTCCATCTGAGCTTCATAAGGTTCTCTTCAATTGTGGCGCAGGAATATCGTTTGTTATTGGTAGGTTACAACTTTACAGCCTGCCTTTTATTTTCAAGGATGTCAAGCAAAAATAATATTGTCTTTGGTTGGGGACATGGGTACTATGTCGGAAATAGTGATACCTAAGATGCGTGTTTCAATTTTTAAGAACATGGAATTTAAAATTAATTATATGAGAATTTGATAGATTCTAATAATCTGCCAATAGCAGAATTCAGAAATTTCACCCAAGCAAGAAACGAAAGTATAAAGAAACCATGCATCGAACATTCCCATCCATAGAAGACATCTGCCAGGATTTTTTTGCGGCATCGGCCGAGCATTTCCCCATTGTCTCAGCCAGCGATGAGTTTTTCTATTTCCCCCAGGTAAGGTCTCAGAAAATTGACTGGTCCCGCTGGGATACTTTTTCAGAAAGTGCCATAAACAGTTTTGCGAGTAAGCTCACAGGGTATGAAGACGCCCTTGAGGTATTTAGACATCAGAATGAAGATCCAATTCAACAGGATCTTGAGACGCAGATTGACCTTTCGTTTTTAACGCGCACCATCACTACTCTCAGGGAACAATTGACCGAGGTCCGCACATGGGAAAAGCAGCCCACTTTCCACCTGACCATTGTATGTCTGGGCATTGCAGAAGCCCTGGAATCAGAAGAACCCTCTGCTATTGCTGCACGCGTCGAAACCCTGCCCGCTTTTATCGATAGCATCAGATACACCCTGAAAAATATACCGACACTGTTTTGCGATCTCGGTCTTGCCATGCTGGTTGAGACAAAACAATATCTCATGTCTCTGATGCCACGGCTGCCGGGGTTGAAAGCATCCCTGCCAGGTCTTGATGATCTTGAAAAATTTCTTCGTAGGGCAAAGACCACGTCTGGTTTTCGTATGCCCGGAGACCTGGTGGAAAAAATATTCAGAAGTCATTTGAACTGTCGTCTTGACA
>CAWJIL010000015.1:0-107490 GCA_963842925.1 uncultured delta proteobacterium | reverse complement strand
GTAACATTTGAAAACACATCTCTTTTGCATATAGTAGCGTCTTATCCCAGTTTACCGATTTTTTCCAGGTCATCAGCAACATCACCCAAGCCTAAGTCAACCAGGGTCTCTCTCTTGGGAAAGCTTGTCTGCCTATCCCACCCATGAAGATCGTAGTACTCGTCAAGCATGGCATTATATTTTTTCTCATCCATTTTCCACCCAGCCAGATTCCCCGACGCGATGGGCTCGTTCAGATCTCTAGGAGTCGGAAGGTCATCTTTGCGGTCAAAGCCCGTGTGTCTCAGATTGAATGCCTTTTCCAGATTAAGTTGTTTCATGGTGATCTTCCTAAGATCTTCTTCTGATGTCTCCCAGCCCGTTGCAGCAGTATATAGTTCAGCCATATTGGAAAGATTCAATAATTCAGCATCCCACTTCACCGTGTTCTGCTGACAAACCCCGAAACAGTTGGACACCCGATGCAATGCTTCGGTAAATGTAACCATTTTGGCCCTGCCTTCATATTCTAGCGGTTTGTAGGGGTTATCAACCCCATATATCTTTTTTGCTGCCTCAATATCCTCTTTCTTAGCGCTGGGACGAGCGTCGTTAATGGCTCCGGAAGTATGTCCGCCACCCCTTGTGGAAGTCGTTGTGCCCAACGACCATGCAAGGGCTCCACGACAGGTTTCATAAAGGTCCTGCCCCTTAATATGGATAGCATAGTAACTGCTGTCCCTACCCACAATATCTGCAGCCCTGGCACAACCCTCAGCCAGGATGTTCCCAAAACCTTCTCGATAGCTTATTTTCCTGATAAGCTCGAGGATGACCTCCGTATCCCCCCATTCAAGAGATAGCCCATCAGCATCATTCTCATCGATGATATTTCTCTGATAGCATTCCATGGCCCAACCAATTGCGCCACCTGCCGCGTCAACATCGAGACCGAGCTGGTTACAATAGGCATTTGCCTTATATAAAAACGTGGGCTCCTCTACAGCCAGTTTACACTGGATACAATTTAAAACTTCCATCTGACAACCTTCTGTAACCAGACCGGCATAGGGTCCGTCGGTGATATGAAGATGTCTGCTACAGCCAATGGGACAGCCGGGAAAATTCTGTCTTGAGACCTCGTATTTGTCGATGGTTTTCGTTGGATCGATAGTCTCGAATACCTCACCCGGGAGTATATTTTCCTGGAAATTCTTGTATGAAACGCCGGCAATATTCTGCTTGCCCTGCAGATCGAACAAGGTGCCGTATTTCCTGAAATTCTGGATATGTTTTTTTGTATCTTTATATTTTGCCCGTATGTCAGCGACCATCTTCATAAATTCTACGGGCTTTGCAACCTTGACCGGCCCATTCCCCTTTGCCACAATGGCTTTCAGGTTTTTGGAGCCCAGAACCGCACCAATACCACATCTACCAAAAGCCCTTCCTTTGTCTTGAATGACACATGCGCCCCTGGCGAGATTCTCCCCTGCCGGCCCAATGGATATGGTATGAAGGGACGCATCATCCAGTTCCTGACGGATCATTTCAAAGGTTTCCCATGTGGTTTTCCCCCATAAATGCCCGGCCTCACGGATCTCAATGTTGTCGTTGTGTATCCATAAATAGACAGGCTTGTGTGCCTTTCCTTCAACAACCACGGAATCGTAACCCGCATATTTGAGTTGACCGCCTGCATAGCTGTCGCAGCAGCTTGTTGCCCATCCACCGGTCATTGGGCCCAGGGTACTCAAATTGCTTTTGCATGCACCGGGAGCAGTTGTTCCAAGCAAAGAACCCGCTCCCAGTATAACCTTATTGGCGGGATCGTAAGGGGTCACCCATGATTTTAGTTCGTCATACAGTATCTTGATCGCCAGACCCGGTCCCCCGAGCCACTCTTTGGCGTACTTAGCGGTGGGCTCTGTGGTGATGCGACCATTGCTCAAATTCACTCTCAAAATTTTGCCTGCATACCCGCATATCTCTTGCCCATTTGTCATTAAATGACCTCCTGTACTATCCATACCAAGTTGAACGGTGTATATTTAATAGTTTTCGTTCCAACCAATCGACCTCAAACAAGCCATAGGGTTTTCCCTTTCACCAAGCCGATCTAATCTTCAATTGGATCAATAGATGTTTTTTTTGCGATAAAATCTTTAAATATTTGACCCAGGTCTTTGCTTTTAATGCAATGCTCAATACATAATGGGGTATGCTGTTTTACAAAGCAATCGCATGCCATGGTTTCACCGTCATGGCTTTCAGCGATGCTAACGACATAACCTGGTTCCCCTTTTTTTTCTATGATCTTTATGCTTGAAACTGAAGGGATAAACTCCCCTTTGTGCTTGAATGAACAGGCCATTTCGCAGGTCCTGCATCCACCACAAGTCGGCATTTCAAATATCATTGTAAAATCTCCTCAACAAATCTTAAATTCCTTGTCTTTGCCTGTGCAATTTTTCCAAGATCTATAGAAAAAGGGGTCTGTACTGGAACATCCGTGCCAGTTGTGTTGAGATCCGGAGTCCGGATCAGGTCTCCGGATCTCTGCATATCTAAGAACCGTGATATCCTGACAGGTTCCTTATATTATATTTGAAGCTTACTTTATGCGCGGTGTGTAACCCTCGGGCGGCCACCACTTGTCAAAATCTTCCGGTCTGGGAATACCCAGGTCGGCCGGGTTCACTTTAACACCTTCGATCTTCAAATCCCAGAAGAGCCACGAAGTTACACTCTCTCGCTGGGCGGCCATTCTGTCCGCCGCTTCACCTACAACCAGTTCTTTAAAGAAATATTTTTTCTCCAGATGCTCCTCAAACTCTTTAGAGTTTACAGCCTTTGAAAATGCATCTTTGATATCTTCCAGTATCTCTACCGGTGTATCTCTTCGAACACCCAGTGTGTGTTCTGCCCCAAAAGGCGCCATTTTTTCCAATTCCGGCACATACTTACCGATGGGCATAAAGGTCGCCCCGCTTTTGTCATTAATGGGCTCTTTTGAAAAAACAGCAAGGTTCCTCAGCTTCCCTGCCCTGATGAATCCTATCTGCTCGTGAAGCCCGCTTGAGACCACATCCACCTCGCCTTGAAGACAGGCCAGGGTTGCTGGTGCCCCACCCTTGTAAGGTATATTGGTAACTTCAATTTTTGCCGCGTTTGTCAGGATGGCATTGGATTCATGCCATATGCCACCTATGCCGGAAGTCGAAACCTTATATTTCCCTGGATTTTTCCGCGCTGCTTCTAAAAAATCCGCCATGGTTTTAAAGGGTGAGTCCGGTTTAACAGCCCATGAGGACAGTGCGCTGTTGCTTTTAAAATACTGCCAGTCTTTCCAGGGAATCAGCTTGGTATGTCCCATAACTCTCAGGGGTTTGCTGAATTGAGATCCCCCCATCCACCAATAGCCATCAGCTGGTTTATTGTAGACAAAATCCATTGCCAAGGCCCCGATAGCTCCCGGGCGATTTGTTGCGTTAATGGTTTTTCCGAGATATTCTTCCATTATTTTGCAGTATTTCCGAGTATTGGTATCCGTGCCACCACCGGCCTTGTATTGAATAACCACGGTGACCGGTTTACTTCCGGACCAGTCTGCCCAGGATGGTGATGTAAATGAAATGACCAGAATCAAAGAAAACATGCATAAAACAAGAGCTCTCAAATGGGATTTCATACGACCTCCTTATTTTGAAGTTGGATTCTCAGAACAATGGGAATTGCCACTTAGCTTTTCTCTATACCGATCCTCACCTCCTTTTTCAATTGACTATATCTCTCCGATAACACATTTGATTATCAAAGACAGCCCAGGTTGCCGTAAAAGATCAGAACCCGCAAGGAACTCTCTTTTAATCTGTTTCACTCACCAATATGGCCGCCGCACCAATATGAAGCGGGGCTCTCTCTTCCCGGCTCTGGCCGTATCAACCTCCTCTTCAGCCAAAATTTTAACTTGACATTTCCCCTGAATTCCATCAGTTTGTCAACATTGTCTTATTGTATGACAATGCGACAACATGTGTATGTTTTTTTACAAATATGAATTTTATAGGAAAAAGGAGTTGGCCCATGACAAAGAAAAAAAATATTTTCATGCTGAGTGACGCAAAAGAAAAAGTGACCCATGGCGGCGCAGGTATTTTCAGAATTATTCTGGACGAAGAATCCTGTGGCGCAAAAAACCTATCACTGCTGGTCAACACCATGAAAGCAGGCTTGAACTGCAATACCACCGGTACGGGACACGATCATGAAGAAGAGCACTGCATGTATATACTTGACGGCTCCGGCGGTATATACATCGACGGTGAAAAATATGCCCTTGAACCAAATATGACGGTTTTCGTTCCGCCCAAAGCCATGCATTACGTCTGGGCCGATCCATTGGAAGACCTTACCTATATCGTCATCTATTCACCTCCTGGACCGGAAAAGAAATTATAGCGTGCTTCATCAAATGTTGACCATGTTAGCATCTGTTGGCCTGAACCAACTGATAGCCACCGGCCACAGAATAAAGGGGGATAATACGAATGAACATTCCAAGTAAAATGAGAGCAGCCGTTCTGCATGCCTTCAACGATGTCAGGGTTGAAGAGCGCGAGGTCCCCAGCCCGGGATCTGATGAAGTCCTTGTTCGGGTAGAAGCATGTGGCATATGTGGCACGGACATAAAAATAATCACCCATGGAATGCCCAAGCAACCCGCGTTCGGAGATTTTATCATCGGGCACGAATATGCCGGAACGATAGTTGCTCTGGGAGAAACCGTGGACGAGTTTGAGGTCGGCGACAGAATTGCGGTTGAAATTCACAAGGGCTGTGGAAGATGCCGCAATTGTATTATGGGCAACTACACCGCCTGTCTCAATTACGGCAATCATGCCAAAGGCCATCGGGCCAACGGATTTACCGCCAACGGCGGCTTTGCCGAATACGCCGTCAACCATGTCAACACCCTGACAAAACTTCCCGACAACATTTCTTTTGATGAGTCCACCATGGTCACCACGGCCGGTTCGAGCATGTATGCCCTTGATATGGCCGGCGGCTATATTGCCGGTGATACCATCGCCATCATAGGTCCGGGACCCATCGGGCTGATGGCACTCCAGGCAGCCAAAACCCTTGGTGCGGGTACGGTCATTCTGACCGGCACAAGAACCGAACGACTCGAACTGGGTCGAAAACTGGGTGCCGATCATGTCATCAATGCCAGAACGGAAAACTGTGTGGAGAAAGTGCTGGAACTCACCCATGGCCAGGGGGCGGACCTGGTTCTGGAAGCTGCCGGTAGTGAAAATTCACTCCAGCAGGCCATTGAAATGGTTCGCAAAGGTGGCAAAATATCCATTGCCGCCTTTTATAAAAAACCGGTGACGGCAGACATCTCCATGGCGGTTCGCAACGGTGTCAACCTGTATACCATTCGTGGTGAAGGGCGTTTGAATGTACCCAGGGCCATGTCGTTGATGGGTCAGGGAAAAATTGCCGGCCAGCCGCTGATCACGCACACCTTTTCTCTGGAGGAAATCAATGAAGCGCTAGCCACCTTTGTAGAGAGACGGGATGGCGCCATGAAAGTGGTGGTTCATCCTCAGCCCGCCTGAGTCGTCCAGACCGGTATCTGTACATAGAGCCGGAAAGGTATAGATGTATTCAGATGCAATCGATATTGAAACAGAGACAGGAGGTAACTGTAAATGCCGGTGAAAAAAACCCAAAAATTAACCTCAAAAGGTGTACGCATGATTATGGATGCGGCCATCGCCAGAGCAAACGAATTTAACATAGCAGTCACCATTGCCATTGTGGACGCCGGGGGGCACCTGCTCATGCTGGAAAGAATGGATGGGGGGCGTTTTCACACGGTTCATTCATCCACCACCAAAGCCGTCTGCGCTGCATCCAATATGCGACCCACCACCACAAAAGGTGCCCAAGCACAATCCCTTGATACCCTGCATGCATTGGGGCTAGCGCTTGCGGCCGGTCCCGGGAACTGGACCGCCATGGAAGGCGGCTTTCCCATTTTTATAGATAAGGAATGCATCGGCGGAATTGGCGTTAGTGGGGGTGACTGGGAGCAGGATGAAACCATCGCCAAAGTTTCTCTGGCTGCCATTAAGGCAAGTTTTCAATAGACTGAGCAGATACCCGGACCCAAAGGGCCCGGTGCTGAATTAACCCTATAAGGGATTAATATTATGCACATTCAGCGTGTGGTAAATTCTAAATCCGAATATCGAAATACGAAACAAATCAAAATATCAAATGCTCAAATGATTCAAACATAGTGCTTGAACTGGTATCTCCAAGGTCTTGTTTTGATCATTCGTATTTGGATCATTCGGTATTGTTTAGGATTTCGAATTTCGTGCTTCGGATTTAAAAAACTACCGCCATCCCCATAGCCAATTATCTCTGACCTGGCCAAAAAGACCAGGTTTTAAATGATGGAAAAAAAAGATAGGGGTCTAACAAATGAAACGTTTTAAAACAAAAGATTACGTCCGCATGGAAAACCCTACACAGGGGAAATCTTTTCGACCTGAAATTCTCACGGCTGAGCATGGCGCCAAAGACCTGGGAGGCATGTTTGGTCTACTCCCCCCGGGAACCCAGGTGCCCTATCATTATCACAACAAACGTGAGTCCGTCATAACGATCATCAGTGGCAATGGCATCGAAATAATGGATGGTGAAGAGATCCCCATCAGCACAGGTGATGTCTTCTTCATACCCGCCGGGGTCAAGCACACGACTATTAACAATTCTGAAAAAGACCTTCGCTACCTGGAATTTTATACCCAACCACCGGTCGGATCCGACTTTGTCGAAGTACCGACCTAAGCCCTTAACGTGATGAAAGGTTGACCAATGGCTGAAAATAAAACTGTAAACCTGGCTCTCATCGGCACCGGCGCCTGGTCCGGATCCGTGGGCGACGCCATGATGAAAAGCAGCAAGGTAAACCTGGTCACTTGCTTTGATCCCATACCGGAAAAAAGAGCGGCCTTTAGTGAGCGATTCGGCTGTGACCATGAAGAAAGCTATGAAGATGTTCTCAAGCGAGATGATATTGATGGGCTGCATCTGGCCACACCCAACCATCTGCATGCAGAACAAACACTGCTGGCCGCCGAATATGGGAAACATGTCTTTGTGGAAAAGCCCATCGCTAACACCCTGACTGACGGCCGAAAAATGATTGAGACCTGTCACAAGGCCCATGTGGTTTTAATGGTGGGGCAGCATTTACGACGCCTTACCGGCATCCGCAAACTAAAGGAGCTGATTGAGGCCGGCACGATCGGTAATCCCATACAGGTTGAAGGCAACTATTCCCAGAATCTGGGTTTTGCCTTGACACCGGAAAGTTTCCGTTGGCGAGGAGACGACACAGGCTGCCCTGCCGGCTCGCTCATGACCATGGGCATCCATCATGCGGATGTTTTTAATTACCTGTTCGGTCCCATCAAAACCGTGTTTTCCTATTTTAACAAACTCTATATACCAGCTCCGGTCGATGATGTGACCACCACTGTCTTTCAATATGAATCAGGCGTCCTGGGATATCTGGGCTCAAACTATGCGTCACCCAAAGCGGTCTGGTTCTATGTTTACGGCACAGAAGCCAATCTCCTCTGTACCATCACTCCGCCGGAGCTGCCCTTTGAAGAATATCTCCTGTGGTGGCAGCAGGTGGATCAGGACACCGATGTTCAGATATTCGAAAAAGGGAAAACAGGGTCCACAACCGTGCCCTTGACACTTGGAAACCCCATCGTCGAAGAAATAGATGAGTTTGCAGATTGCATCCTTACCGGCACCCAACCGGAAACGGATGGTAAAGGCGCCCTGTCTGCCCTGGCATTTATTCGCGCCGCCATTGAATCGTCCCAGAGCGGCAAACAGGCGATACTGGAAGCCTGAATAAAACCGTAGCACGATTTTATAATACGCGACGTTGTCGCTCCGGTGCGAAAGGCTAAATTCCTATCCCTGCAGCAAGCTACAGGGTATTTCAGGATTTTTATCCATAATTTGAATTCATCCCGCGCTGCAAGCAGCGGGGAAGTCAAATTTAAAATTGCTGTATCCAACAGATTTAGGTAAAAGTAACAAAATATGAAAAAAAGACTGTTGATTATCGGCGGTGTTGCCGGAGGCGGGTCCTGTGCCGCCAGGGCCCGACGTCATTCCGAAGACATGGAAATTATCATTTTTGAGCGCGGCCCGTTCGTCTCTTTTGCAAACTGTGGTCTGCCCTATTATGTAGGACATGTAATAGAGAAAGAAGAAGATCTGATCGTCGCATCACCTGAACGTTTCAAAGACTACTTTAATGTCGACGTACGATTGGGTCACAATGTCCGCCGGGTCGATTGCAAAAAAAAAGAGATCGAAGTCGAAAACACCGCCACCGGCCAGACCTGTATAGAATCTTATGACACCCTTGTGATTTCACCGGGTTCGGCCCCCATATTCCCACCCTTAGAAGGCATCCATCTACCCGGAATTTTTACCGTGAAAACCATTCCGGACACCCGGGATATTATGGACTGGATCGAGCACCGCAAGGCCAAAAAGGCAGCGGTGATAGGGGGCGGATTTATCGGTCTGGAAATGGCCGAAAATCTTAAAAAAAGAGGTCTCAGTGTCAGTGTTGTCGAAATGCAAAAACACGTCATGCCGGCAATAGACCCGGAAATGGCTGCCCCGATTCATGCACATTTGAAATCCAGCGGGATATCGCTGTATCTTGGCAGCCCGGTGACGCGTTTCCAACAGCTTGAATCCGGAAAAATCCTCTTGACCCTTGCATCCGGAAAAACCGACCGGGTGGACATGGTGATCCTGTCCATTGGTGTGCGTCCTGAAGTTGAACTGGCACGCTCAGCCGGTCTGAATATCGGAGCCTTGGGCGGTATCCAGGTGGATGAATTTATGCAAACCAGCGACCCGCATATTTGGGCTGTAGGGGATGCCGTAGAAGTAAAAAACTGTGTCACCGGTTCAAACAACCTGGTTCCCCTGGCAGGTCCTGCCAACCGCCAGGGCCGTGTCGCAGCCGACGCCATTTTAGGCCGCCCCGATATGTCCGGATTCAGGGGGGTGCAGGGCACAGCGGTGTGCGGCGTCATGGGTATGACCATCGCCTCCACCGGCGCCACGGAAAAAATCCTCAAAAAAACAAACATCAACGGCAAACCCGTCATATACGAAAAGATCTATGCCCATCCCGACCATACGGCCAATTATTACCCCGGGTCCCAGACCATTATGATAAAATTACTGTTTTCTCCTGATGATGGTCGCATCTTTGGCGCCCAGGCAGTGGGCACCCAGGGGGTTGAAAAACGCATCGATGTGATTGCCATGGCCATCCAGATGCAGGGGTCTGTTTTTGATTTGGAGGAAGCGGAACTCTGCTATGCCCCCCAGTATGGCGCTGCCAAGGATCCGGTGAACATTGTCGGAATGATTGCATCCAATATTGTCCGCAATGAATGTACCATTGCCCACTGGACAGATCTGAATCCATCGGAAGTTTACCTGCTGGACACCCGCACACCCGATGAATATGAAAATGGTCACATCGATACTGCAGTGAATATTTCAATGGAGAGCCTGCGGCAGCGAATTTCGGAATTGCCCAGGGACCGGGAAATATGGACCTACTGCCTGGTGGGTAAACGGTCGTACTTTGCTGCAAAGCTGCTGGCCAATGCGGGATTTAATGCTCGGAGTATCAGCGGCGGGTATATGGTTCACCTCTGTATTAAAAAGATTGAGCAGCAAAGCACACCCAAATCAAATCCGTTTAAATTTTAGTCATTTCTCTTTGTTGGGGTTGCGGTTCAAGTCAACGAGGGGAGTCTATTCGACACTCATCTTCATCAACCCTTACTTTTTTTCGCCGCCTGACAAGAGGTGACACAAAAGAGCCCACCGCGATGATAATAAATACCAGGCTGATGGGGTGTGTAACAAATATCATGGGACTGCCCTGGGCAATGATAAGAGACATTCGCAGATGTTCTTCCAGCTGCGGTCCCAGGATGATAGCCAAAAGCATAGGGACGATGGGAAACCCGTATTTTTTCATAAGGTATGCCAGAAGACCGAAACAGAGCATGATACCCGTATCAAAAAAGGTGTTTCTCAGGGCGAATGTCCCCACAACACACAGGGTCAAAATAATCGGGAGCAATATCCGCTGGGGCACCTTGAGCACGCCCACCCACAGTCTTATGGTGGCAAGGGTGAGACACAGGTTCATGATGTTGGCCAGTAAAAAAGCCCAGAACACACTGTATACAAATTGAGCACTCTGAATAAACAGCATGGGACCCGGTATTAGCCCCTGGATAATGAGTGCACCCAGGAGAATGGCAGTGATGGGGTCTCCGGGAATCCCCAGTGTCAACATGGGAATGAGGGCCCCGCCGGCCACGGCATTGTTGGCCGCTTCCGGTGCAGCAACACCCTCGAGGCTGCCTTTACCGAATTCCCTGGAATTCTTTGATGTTTTTCTGGCATAATCATAACTGAGAAAAACGGCAATAGGTCCGCCGGCACCGGGAATGGCACCGATGCCGGTACCGATACCTGCTCCGATGAGCATGGTTTTTAACAGTTTAATCAGATCGCTTAGCCTTGGCAGGACGCGCTGTATCCTCGATCCATATGTCGGAATGACCTGAATCTTATTGGAAATACCGAGAATGATCTGGGGGATGGCAAACAGACCGATCATGGCCGGTAAAAAGGAGATACCGGCCTGCAGATCGACAACACCAAATGTAAATCGCGGGGTCCCCATCATGGGATCCAGCCCGGCCGTCATGACGATAAGCCCCAGAATGCCGGAAATGAGGGCCTTAATAATAGATGCCTGACCAAAACTGCAGATTAGCGTCAAGCCCATAAGAACCAGGGCAAACAGTTCCGGTGCCCCAAACCGCAGGGCGACCTTGGCGATGAGGGGCGATGCCAGGGACAGACACATCAGACCAAAAATTCCCCCGAAAAACGACGAAATCACTGCCGTGCCTAAAGCAGGCCCGGCCTGGCCCTTTTGTGTCAGGGCATAGCCGTCAATGGCGGTGGCCGAAGCGGAGGGGGTCCCGGGAATGTTCAAAAGAATGGCGGAGATGGACCCCCCGGTCATACCGGAAGCATAAAGACCCAACAGCAAGCAGACAGCCGTCACCGCCGGCATTTTAAAGGTCAGGGGCAATAGCAAAACCATGCCCAGGGAGATGGTAAGTCCTGGTGTGGACCCGATAAACAAACCAAAGATCACGCCGAACATGACCGCAAAAATATTTTGGAACTGTAATACATCGTACAGAGCTGAAAGAATGGGTCCGGTCATATCTTATGTTTCCTGTTTAGAATAAATTCCCGGCCGGAAGAATTATCTGGAACACTTTCTGAAAAAAAAGATAGATACCAAATGTAACCAGGGTTGAGGTCAAAAGGACTTCCTTCCATTTCCTGGCGCCGATGGTAAGCATCAAGGCCACCAAGAAAAATGGTGTCACCAGCAAGAACCCAAAATAAGCCATGGCTTTGATATAGACAATAACAAGAACCACCAGGAATAATATGCTGGTGCCCTCTTTTTTTGATATGCCATAATCACATGATTCTGCAGACCCTTTGTAAATCGTTTGCAGCAACAACAGTGCTGACAGTATGAACAGGCAGATAACCAATACCCATGGCATAAAACCACTGCCGAGGGTGTTGGGCAGATTGCGATCCGGCAAGTGGATGGTCAGGTATGAATAAAAACAGCCGAAGAGTATCAGAACGATCGCTAAAATAATATTTACAACCCGCATGGATCCATCCCCAAATTACGGTGTGGGGTGATAATCAGATCCATCACCCCAACGTGTATTTCAAGCTAGTTTATCAGACCGCCCAGTTTCAAGGATTTGAATACATTCTCATTCTGCTCTTTCAGATAGGCTTCAAAGGCTTCATGGCCCTGGAAGCTGATGTTAAAACCCTTTGTTTCGGCAATCTTTTGAAAGCCCTCATCCTGGGAGCCTTTTTCAAAGGCTGCCACGAGTTTTTCAATAACACTTTTGGGCGTCCCTTTGGGTACGCTGATACCGCGAAAAAGATCCATGACCACGGGATAGCCCAATTCTTTCATGGTTGGGACCTCCGGAAATTTGGGGTCTCTGTTGGCGGTGGAGACAGCCAGCAAACGCATCTGCCCGCCCAGGCACTGGGGTGCCGCTTCGGGCAAGGGTACGCAAATGACTTGAACTTCACCCCCCAAGCAACTCGATACGCGGCGCTTGGCCCCCAGAGGGACATGCACCACCTGAATATCCGTCACTTCTGCCAGCATGACAGCCGTCAGATGCGTGCCGCTGCCGGTACCTGCGTTCCCAATTTTAATTTTTCCCGGGTTTTTCTTTGCATAATCCACAAGCTCCTGGAGCGTGTTCCAGGGAGCGTCTTTCCGCACGGCAATGGGCATGGCCGTATAACCGATGCGGCAAATATTTTCAAAATCCGTGTATTTGAACGGCACATTACCGATATTGGTAGTGGTGAGAATGGAAGTGGAATTCCAACCCACGTTATACCCGTCCGCTTTTGATGCGTTCAGGGCCGTATACATAATACCGCCCCCGGCTCCGGGTCGGTTGATGGGCACGATGGGCTGGCCCAGTGTCTCTTTTGCACCGGCGGCCAAGGCGCGTCCCATAAGATCTGCCGAGCCACCAACCCCAAAAGGAATCAGAAAACTCACCGGTTTGGTGGGATATTCCGCCCTACTTTCCTGGGGCATAAACGCCAGACCGAAAACGACCATCATCATTACAATCAGAACAACCCTCATATTTCTTTTTTTCATGACTACCTCCTGTTAAAGCAGTTGTTAATTCTTAACTCAACTTTCGCGTTTCCTGAATCCCGAAAGTTGCGTTGTTAATTCTCAAGCCTTGCGTATAGACGCTCCACTTCATCTCACTTGAATCCTGGACCCCTTGACCCCTCGAACCCTTATTTGGATCATCTCTTTTGGAGATGATCCAAATTATCTACTACGGATGTACCACAACTTTCAAGGCATCGTCACGTCTTTCGACAAACGTTGCCAAGGCTTCGTTGATATCTTTAAGAGAAAATGTATGGGTAATAAGTGCTTTCCCGTTGATCTTACCCTCTTCCATCAGGGACAGGGCCCGATGACAGCTCATGCGTCCTTCACCCCTGACGGTGTAAAGATTGATACCGTTTTTCACTGCCAGCCCGATATCGGTCATGACCGGTGTTTCAAAATGAGCCAATATGGTGATATCACCGCCTTTACGGGTCATTTCAAGCGCCTGCTGGAGACTGGCCTCCTGGCCGGACGCAACCAGGACAAAATCTGCCCCTCTCCCTCCTGTCAGTGCTTTTACCTTTTGCACGGGATCCTCTTTTTTGACGTTCACACCAACATCCGCCCCCAGTTTTTTACCCAGGGCCAGCCGGTTGTCCCGGGTACCTGTCAATATCACCTGCCCGGCCCCAAGGGCTTTGCTACACTGGATGGCCATGAGCCCGATGGACCCCGGCCCCAGCACAGCCACCGTGTCGCCGGGTATATAACCGCCGGCGATGTCGATCCCATAGAGTGAGGTTCCCGCCGTGGTAATGGTGGTGGCTTCGTCAATGGAGATGCTGTCCGGCAATTTAATGAGTGTGTTCACATGATTGACTGCGTATTCGGCAAACCCGCCGTTGGTGGTAAACCCGTTGGCACGGTGCCCCTTGGCCGAGTTGCCGTAATTCAGGCAAACCGTGTATTTACCCATAATACAATTCCTGCAGCGACCGCATCCTTTGTGCACTTCCACCACGACCCGGTCCCCGATCTTAAACTCATCCACGGTTTCCCCCAGGGCAGCGATGGTACCGGCATATTCATGGCCGATGATAAACTCCCCCATGGGCGGCTGCTTGGGCATCCCCCGGGTAATGATTTTTATATCCCCGGCACACACACCACAGGCTTCAATTTTTACAAGGGCTTCTCCGGGGCCCGGTGTGGGAACCGGCCGTTCTTCCAAACGTACATCATTAAAATCATACAGCACAGCTGCTTTCATTTTTTCTGGAATATTCATTTTCAAATTCCTTACAGATCTGTTTTACGGTGATTGAACAGGCTTAAAAGAACCAACAGAATCACACCTCCCAGATCGGAATAGATATTGGGTACAAACAAACAGAATGCGGCAACACCCAGCAGCAGTCTTTCCAGCCAGTTGACATGCTTGATCCAGTATCCCTGCATCATTCCGGCATAGGCGATCATCCCCACCAGACAGCTAAGCATTGTCTCTATCACATTTGGTAAAGGACCATCCAGTAAAATAGGTGTGTATATAAAGAGCATGGGGATGATAAACAGGGGTGACGCCAGTCGAACGGCTTCAACACCCGCCTTATAGGGGTTGCACTTGGCAATGGAGGAGGCTGCAAAAGCCACCAGTGCTACCGGGGGCGTCACCCCGCCGGTTTCGCAGAACCAGAATGCCACCAGATGGGCCGTGATCAAAGGAACCCCCAGTTCCATGAGTGCGGGGACGGCCAGCACGGACAACAGAATATAGGTTGCTGTGATGGTCACACCCATTCCCAGAAGGTATCCTGCAATCGCCACCAGCAGAACCGTCACTGGAAGAAAGCCACCTGACATGGAAATTACAACGGAAGAAAACTTAATACCCAGCCCGGTCATGGTGACAATGGCCATAATGATCCCGATGACACCAGCGGTGGCACCCACGGCCAGTGAATTTTTTGCCCCCTGGACCAGGGCATCGAGAATTTTCTTGGGTCCCATACGGGTGTCTTTGCGAATATAGCTCAATCCAATGGTAAAAATGATGGCCGCCACTGCAGCAAGTTGGGCGGAATATCCGGCAATCAGCACCGTCAGGATCATGATGATGGGCAGCAGCATGTAACCCCGGCGAATAAAGGTCTCTTTTATTTTGGGCAGCTTTTCTTTGGGCAAGCCCTTCAAACCTTCCCTGGCCGCGACAAAATGGACCATCATGCCGACACCTAAAAAATATAGAAATGCCGGAAATGCAGATAGTTTGATAATCGTTAGATAGGGCGTTTCAGTGAAAGAGGCGATGAGAAAGGCAGCGGCACCCATGATGGGTGGCATGAACTGGCCCCCGGTGGACGCAGCCGCTTCGATGGCAGCGGCGGTTTGTGGTTTATAGCCGGTTTTAATCATCAGGGGAATGGTATAGGATCCCGTCACTACAGCATTGGCCGCGGACGAACCCGTGACAGACCCGATAAAACCACTGGAAACAACAGCCACCTTGGCAGGTCCGCCGCGGGTGCCGCCTGCCAATGCGCTGGAGATCTCCTCGATGGCCGCCCCTCCGCCGGCTGCCTGGAGAAAGGAAGCAAAGACAATAAAGGGGAAAATAAACGTGGCATAGGTATTGGTCACGATGCCGTAAATGCCACCCATCCCCACAGCGGTGTATTCGACGATTCGCTGCACACCAAAACCAAAATGCCCCAAGACACCCGGCACATAGGGCCCTAGATAGGCATAAAGCAGGCCAATCACGGCCAGAAGCGGTAACACCCACCCCACCACTCGCCGCGCTGCTTCAAGAGACAGAAGAATGACAACAGCACCCATAATGATGTCCATGGACTGGGGATCACCTATGCGGTAGGCATAGGAAGGGTATTCAATCAGCCAGTAGCCGATGGACACAAGGGTAATCAACAGCAAGCCCCAGTCGATCAGGGGTACACGGTGCCCCCCTGTGCCTCTGCGGATGGGATAGAGCATCAAACAGAGGGGGAAGGTAAACAACAGATAGGCACCGCGATGAAGTTCAGAAGATATCAGACCAAAGGCGCAGGTATAGATGTAGAACAGAGAAAAACCCATGGCAACCAGGTTGACCACAAAGAGAATTTTCCCGTCCAGAATCCGTGTTTTAGATTGCCCTGTTTTTTTTACAGGATCGTTTTCCGACATATTGATAGACCTTTATAAGCTGAGGGGGGAATTAAAATAAACAGGATATCGCCAGACCCCATGGCAAGCTTTCGCTTATGGATGCTGAACGATACCCCGTTTTTAACGCAGCAACGATCGAATATTCCTCACAACAAGCTGCAGGGTCTATTCGATGAAACGCTCTGATCCTACATTTCCGGTGGAATCAGCTTGGCCGGGATCTCCAGCCCCTGTTCTTTCCAGAACCTGACCGCTCCGGGGTGCAAGGGGATACCCAGGGATTGCATCCCCTCAAAACCGGCCCTCATGGATTTTAAGTGTTTATGAATCTTGCCTATTTTTTCGGCATGCGCCGGATCAAAGGCAACCTTCAACATTCTGTATACAGAATCCGCATCAGCCTTTTCATGACCCGCCCAATAGACCTCAAAGGCAATACAGGGCGTGTCTTTTTCTACTGATTTATACGTTCCGGCCGGTATGGAACTCCGAATGTAGGAGGGAAACTTCTTTAACACCATATCGAATTGAGCATCCGTCATTTCAAGCAGGTTGATTTTATGCAAGGCTTCGGCGGTTACCACAACCGGTGTAGGCGCGCTGCTGGCACCCATGGCGTCCACCTGGCCATCCGTCAGCGCCCTGCCCCCCTCACTCCAGGTGAGATACTGCGGGGATATGGAATCCCATAGACCGATGGAGCGTAAAATATTCTCGGAATTTACCGCGCCGCCACTGCCGGCCGAACCCATGACCACTTTTTTGCCTTTCAGATCCGACATGGTCTTGATGCCGCTTTTTTCCAGGGCGACAAAATGATGATGGTTTTCATAGACACCACACAGCAGTCGAATCGATTTAAATGGCGCCTGATCCTTGAATACACCGACACCATTCCAGTTGTCGTAGGCAGTCAGGGCATGGGTCAGCCAGGCATCCAGATTGCCTTTTCTGGCCTGACGGTTGTTGTCCACGGATCCGCCGGTGGCGATGGCCGTTACGTTGAGATCCGGTAGCTGACCACTCAGGTAAGCCGACAGCCCACCGACGATCACAAACCAGGATCCACCGGGGTTGCTCCCACCGAATCGGACGAATTTACGTGCCGCATCGGCCTTTCCGGGAACACCCCCTATGATCAGGGTAAGAGCGATCATGCTGATAAGTATCCACTTGAACTTGAAACGATTACTTTTGCCAGTCATAACTTCCTCCTTTGTGGTTTGGGCCTGTTGGCCTTGCTTAAATAAAATGTTCTTGGCTGCTGAAAATAATAATTCTTGCCCTGATCGGGCAGCAATCGGCCTGTTACATCAATCCGGCCGCCTGAACAGCTTCGCGAACCGATGCTTTTCCTTCTTCGGTAATGGCTAGCAGGGGCAAACGTGGGTCACCACCATGAAATCCGCCCAGTTCCATGGCGTATTTGACACCGGCCACACCAAAACTTCCTGAAACGGACCGGTTGAGACGAAAGAGCTTATAGTGCAACGCCCGGGCGCCTTGCATATCACCGGTTTGATATTTTTCAAACAACTGGCAGCACGGTTCTGGAAAGGCATTTGCCAGGGAAACCACACCACCGGTGGCCCCCAGGGCCATGGACTCAAACAGGGTGCTGACGGTACCGGAAAGTACAGCAAAGTCCTCAGCAGCAGCGTCCAGGTAGCTGCTCATATTACCTTTGGAAGTATCTTTCATACCCGCAATATTGGGATGCTGGGATATTTTTGCAATCACACCAGCAGAAACGGTCATACCCGTAAAACCCGGGGCATTATACACCACCACCGGAATGGGGATTGCATCGGCGACTTCGGTAAAATAGCGAACCATGCTCTCATCGGTCAGCCGTTTCTTAAAATACGACGGCGTCACGATGGTGACGAAATCCGCTCCCAGGTCGGCCACTTTTTTACTGAATTCGATGGTCTGCCGGGTGGATTCAAATCCTGCTCCGGCCAGAACCATCTGTTGTTCGGCCTTTTCGCTGACAACCGTTTTCAATATTTCAAGTTTTTCCTTTTCAGTCAGACTTTTGTTCTCGCCATTGCTCCCCAGTGCAAAATAGCCTGCCAGGGGCGCTGTACGATACTTGTGCATGTTGTCCCGAACCTTCTCGATGGACACCTCCTGATTGACAAAAGGTGTACAAATCGGTGCCAGAATTCCCGATAATTTTTTGGTCATACCTTTTTCCTCCGTTTAATACCTAATAAATGTCTTCTATGTTCAGTTTGTTGCACTATAAGCCATCTCAAAAAAAGGGTTTTGGTTCAAGTTCAAGGCGGGCCCGAGCTTCAACCCGCGGGCATACTGTAGTATTCCGAGGAGTTGAAGCAAGGGGCCAACACAGAAATTGGGCCAAAAAACTTTTTTGAGATAGCTTCTAATCATTGATCCGTTACCGGCACCAGGTGCTTCCATCTGTCTGTGGCCAACACCTGGGGATTGGCCACATTGGGTGGCACACGACCGCTGAAGACAGCCAGAGTGCAGTTGACAGCCTCCACTGCCATGCGGACAACACACTCTTTGGTGAGTGCCGCAGAGTGGGGTGTCATAATGATGTTGTCCAGATCCAGCAAAGGATTGTCCCTGGAAACGGGTTCCTCTTCAAAGACATCCAGACCAGCACCGCCTATCTTTTTGTTTTGCAAGGCCTGAAACAGGGCGGACTGGTCAATAATGGGTCCTCGGGCTGTATTGATGATAATAGCCCAGGATTTCATCAGGGCCAATGCCTGTTCCCCCACGGCATGATGGGTTGATTCCGTCAGGGGTACGTGAATGGACAGGACATCGGCTCTGCCAAACAGTTCTTCACGTTCCACAAATTCAACCTGTCCCTTGCAGGCCGCTCTGACAGCTTCGGACACATAGGGATCATGGCTGATCACCCGCATATCAAAAAGATCCCGGCAGCTGCGCCCGAGCTCGGAACCAATCCTGCCGAATCCCAGAAGACCGAGGGTTTTCCCATTCAGGTCTCGCGGCAGGTTTTTATAACGGATTTTAAATTCTTCATTTCGGACCGCCCGATCCATGGTGGGAAGCTGTTTGACCAGGGCCAACATCAAAGCCAGGGCATGCTCCACAACACTGCTGGTGTTTACGCCAAGGTTTGAAGTAACGATAATATTTTTTTTTGTTGCGGCATCCACCTCAACGTTGTCCAAGCCACCGCCGGTCCGGGAAATTACCTGCAGATTGGGGGCCTGATCCATGAGTTCAGCGGTAATTTTTATACCGGTTCTCAGTATCACGCCCTGCACGTCACTTAACAATGGACGTACCGTTTCAGGGCTCGGGTCTCCGGCCAGAACCCTATCAACACCGGCCCGTTCCAAAGCCTCCACTGCCTCAGCTTCAATGGGCTGCGGCAACAAAACACGTTTTGAAGATTCCAAAGTCAACTCCTCACGTTTATAAAAAATTCTAAATAAGAATATCGAAATACGAAACAAATCCAAATATCGAATGCTCAAATATCCAAACACAACCATTGGGATTAAATTTAATAAGTCTTGTTTGGGTCATTCAAATTTTTTCCTTTTGATCTTGTTTAGGATTTCGAATTTCGTGCTTCGGATTTAAATAGTTTACTATTTTTGTTCTGACCCGGCATAAATGATTAGATGCAATACAGTGGCAGCCATGGCGCCATTACCGCAGGTACCTGCCGCCGGAAACATCGATGGTAATACCGGTAACATAGCTCGATTCATCACATGCCAGAAATACCACCACAGACGCCACTTCGGCGGGAGTGGACATCCGTCCCAGGGGTATGGCCGACAGTACTTTTTTCTTTTCCTCTTCGCTTTTGCTTTCCCACAGGGCTTCAACCCGGTCCCCGGTCAGGGTTACCGTAGGGGCCACGGCATTGACGCGTATGCCTGATTTTCCCCAATCATAGGCCAGCTGGCGGGTCAATCCTTCGACCCCGGCCTTGGCCGCCGTGTACTGGACACCGGCCAGGGAAGCTCGCCAGTGGGCAGCCAGGGCGGAAATATTGACAATGGCCCCCCGGCCCTGCTTCTGCATGGCAGGAATCACGGCCTGACAAAATAAAAAAGCGCCTTTCAAGTTGACATCAACCACCAGGTTCCAGTCTTTCTCCTGGACTTCCTCCAGGATATGAGGGGTAAAAAGAGCCCCCCCGGCATTGTTCACCAGGATATCGATTCCCCCCCAGGCAGATGCCACCTCCCGGGTCAGACTCTGAACCTGTTCTTTGCTGGTCACATCCACCTTGCGACCCATGACACGGGCACTATCCGGATCCAGGGCCAGGGCCGCCTGGGTCACCGCTTCGGCATCGATGTCGACGATAACCACTCTGGCACCTTCGTCATACAGGGCTTTTGCGATGGCATACCCCATCCCCCGCGCAGCCCCGGTAATAATTGCAACCCTGTTCTCTAAACGATGACTCATTTTCTACTCCTTAACAATTTAACCCGTTGGTTCCATTACCGAAAGAAATTCGTCGATGACCGGGTCAATAAACTCCGGATCATTGATGTGCGCATCCAGTTCAACCAGCGGTATTTCAGGTTTAAGGTCGGATTTAAGCGCTTCCACAAATATCTGATTCCCTTCAGGGTCCCAGTGCGGCAGACCGTATCGATCAGGGAATGAATAGCCCTGCAAAGGGATGAACACACGGGTGAGTCCTCTGGCACGATTCAGTTTTTCAGCCACCTGTTTACCGACACCATGAAGTTCTTCATGGTTGAGGCGCACCAAAGTAAGATAAGAATTATGAACAATCAATTTGCGGGCCTGCATTTCCGGTGAAAGCGATTCCAAGGGACCGAGTACCATGTAATTGATACTCCCTGGAGCAATGAACTGGGGAATACCCTTGTCTCCCGCGGCCTCCAGGCGGTCTTCTCGAATAGCACCGTGCAGCCCCCCCACATAGCGATCACCGATTTCATGTAGATTCAAATCCAGAACAGCTTTAAAGTCAGCACCACGGATCATGTCTTCCATGGCAATGCCACCGGTTCCATTTTGATGAAAAGCCACCACTTCAAAACCGCGGTCTTCCAAGAGAGCCTTGGCGCGTAAAGCTCCCGGGGTGGTTGTTCCGAGCATGGACAAGGCCACGGGCGTGCCCGGTGTGCCCGCATCCATCACCCCGTCGTTCTGAACCATCCCACAGATGGCACCGGCGGCATTTTCCAAAATTCGCCGGGTTAAAAAATTCAAGCCCTGCATATCTGCCACCGAATGCATCATGGTAATGTCTTTGGTCCCCACAAAAGGACCAAAGGTCGCCCGGCCGGATGCAACCGTGGAAACCATTAATTTGGGAACCCCGGTGGGCAAACAACGCATGGCGGCACACCCGATATCGGTTCCCTGTCCGCCGCCGATGGATATGACGCCCTGGAACCGCCCCTGTTCATAGAGTTCCGCCGTAAGAATCTCCACACCACGGATCATATTAAAAAGACAGGCTCCCTTGTCACCGGCGGCCAGCAAATCTTCCAGGGATTTACCACCACGGCGGGCCACCTGGTCCTGGTCTATATCCACAGGAACACCGGAGGGAGACAGGATTCCCGCATCCATGGTGAGCACCGCCACTCCCCGGTTCTTCAGACACCTGATTAAAAACAGGGATTCCTTTTCTTTGGTATCAAAGGTTGCAATTAGCAGGACCGTTCTATTCATGGTAAAAAAAATTCCTTTGCCTACTTGATGAAATCGTAAAAAGTCAGAATCAGACGGTTTCGAAAAAAGTTCAAATTCAAGGCGTGCCAGTTTTGCAATCATGAGGCGTACTTATTGTACCTTGAATGATTACGAAATGCAGCACAACGCAGAAGTTGGACTTTTTACGAGACCGTCCTACTTAATAAATCAACTTTTGGGCTTTACCATGGATCGAGCGAAATAGCTGATCCAATGGTGATTTGCGCTGTTTGAGCCAATTAGATATTTCATGTTTTTCCTGAACGCTTCGACATCATCACCCGGCAGTGGTTTCATCCTTGTTTGCCTGTTTCAAAATGGCATACATTTCACCTTCGATATCTTCGATATGATTGAACATGTGCTTTTCAGCCAGTTCGGGCTTTCTTTTTTGAATGGCTTTAAAAATCTTGGTGTGAAACGCGAGAGAGCGGTTATGGATGCTGTCACTCTGGCGTAGAACATACTCCTGGGATTTTTTAAGCATATCCTGGATTCCGCGGGTTATTTCGATTAAAATCTGATTCCGGCTGGCCTGGGCAATGTACAGATGAAAATTATAATCGTGATTTAGAAAGGCACTGATATCCCCGAGAGTTTCTTTCATGGCGTCCACAGCCTGCCGTATCAGATCCAGGTCATTGGCTTCATGCCGGGCTGCAGCCATGGCCGCGATATCCGGTTCAATGATTTTTCGCACTTCAATCATCTCAAGAAAATTTCGATTTGCCCTGAACCGCTCAATAATCTTCCGGGGCTGCATACCGCCACCCACACCCTCCGCGACAACAGCCACCTTGCCTTTTCTCGCAATGAATCCAAGATGGATCAACACCTTGAGGGCTTCCCGAATGGTGCTGCGCCCAACATTCATCTGCGTTGCCAGATTTGTTTCCGACCCTAAACCATCCCCTGGTTTCAGGGTCCCGTCCAGAATGAGGTTCTTGAACTCTTCGATAATTTCATCCGAAACAAGCACTCGCCGAATGGGTTTAAGGGGCAATCTGTTGGCAGCCAAAATATTTACCCTCCTTGCTGGTAGTTATCTGTCCTTTCAAATATGATTGTCTGACAATATGACAGCATCATACTTAATGAAATCCGCAATCTTGTCAAGTGAAAAACACCGGCAAAAAGGCAGTCCTGTTGACAAATGACATGGCCTGCCATAATAGATGCCTGCCACGTTGTCTGACAACAGTTGCAGGAGCATTTTGAGTGCAAGGGATCGTCAGGGGGGAAAATGATGTGTAGATACCCGGATCCAAACATAGTGCTTGAACTTATATCTCCAAGGTCTTGTTTTGATCATTCGAATTTGGATCATTCGGTATTGTTTAGGATTTCGAATTTCGTGCTTCGGATTTGCGTAACCACCGCCATCGGCGTAGCCAATTATCTCTGACCTGGCCCAAAGGACCCGGTTTAAAATGATGGAATGAACTACCCCGCAGCAAGCTACGGGGTATCTATTGTCATGCCGGACTCGATCCGGCATCCAGTTTATATTCCTGGATAGCTCTAAAGCTTCACTTCGTGCCCGGCTTTCGCCGGAATGACGACTCGCGGCATGCGAAGCACTGCCGAACGGCAGAACCCGCGGGGAATTGAACCCGAAGGCAAAATAAAAAAACACATGAATCGAAAAATCATATTTGCACTTCTGGCGGGATTCAATTTTGGAATTATTTTTTTAAATATCCCGCCTGCATTAACACTTTTGATGGATCTGTATGCTTTGTCCTATACGGGTGCTTCGGTCCTGATGAGTGCATTGCTTTGGACCCATGCACTCATGCAGATTCCAGCAGGTATGCTGGCCGACCGCTTGAGTATTAAAAGGAGTATCGCCCTGGGTGTCGGTCTCATGGCTTGTGGAAATCTGTTACCGGCCGTGATACCCAGTTACAGTCTGGCCATTGCCGGACGAATCGTGACGGGTATCGGGAGCGGATTATCCTTTGTGTCTGTCATGAAATTGATTGTCCTCTACAGCTCAACCGGCATGCGGGGCACCTTCCAGGCATTTTTTGCCACCAGTTTTTCTTTGGGGAGCATTCTTGCCTATCTGGCAATTCCCGAACTGCTGCCCCTGGGCTGGCAATGGTCATATTTGTTACCGGGTATCAGCTGTGTGCTGTTGCTTCTCATCTGGTCGTTTATAACTCTGGACGAACAAGCCCGCAGCGCTGCCGTGCCACTGTCTCTGGGACGGATACTTCGAAAACAGACCGGTTGGATTCTTGGGTTTTACCATGCCCTCTCCTATGGATCCATGATGACACTGGGAAACTGGGTACCTTCTTTATTAGCCGAAGTCTGGGCCGATTCCACAGCCACCCAGCTTGTCTGGGGCGGTGCCCTTACGATGCTGGTGGGCGGGCTGGGCCGCCTGGCAGGCGGTTTTATTATTTTAAAGGTGCCTGCCCTGAAAATTGTCAACAGCTCCATTGTGGTGATAGCCGTTCTCTTTTGGGGTCTTTATGCTATCCAGGTTCCCCTGGTCACCCTGGTGCTGGCGTTGGCTGCCGTCTGGTTTGCTAGCCTCAATTTCGGCGCCTTGTTTGAACTGGTATCCCGAACGGTGAATTCAGCTTCCGTGGCCACTGCGTTTGGTTTTGTAAACTTTCTGGCCAATCTGGGGGCCGTCCTGTTTACCCTTATTTTTGGTCTGGCCAAGGATTATACCGGCACGTTTTTTGGCGGGTTTCTGGTCATGGCGATTGCTGCGGCCACGGCCTATATTTTTGGAAAAGATATATTGCGGCGGGCATGCACCGAAGACATGTGTAACTAGTGCCCATCCATAAATGGTCTTTTCACGCCCTGCCGGTGTTGGGTGCCATGATTTAACGCCTCAAAATAGCGCGCTATTCCTACGGGTTAAATCTGACACCCGCCTTGTCAGAACGTGAAAATCCCTATTTCTGGACGGACACTAACTAATTGGGAGAAGAACCAATCTCAAGCAGCTTAAAACCGGTTTTTGAATCATGAACACGTACGGGTGAACAATCGGTCAACTCAATCAGTATCACCTCCATGACCTGCCACACCTTGACCCCCGAGCGTATGCAACCTGTGACCGTCGATGATTCCCGACCGCAGGCCATGTGTAGATGCAGTATCGGCTCACCGTTTTCATCCGGGAAAATGGTGCCGACACCGGCAGCCTCGTGCACATCCTTCAAGAGATGCTCCACGGGTATGGTGGGATATTCCCGTCCCCTGGCAGGGCCTGTAATCAGACGGCTGTCTTTGTCGGCACCACCGACGATCATAACAGAGGCCGCGCTGATGGAATGCTCCCGGGAAAATTTTTCAATCTCGGCATGGACGGTTTCGCCGTCTTCCAGACGTAGGATAAAAATGCGCCCCAACCCGGCTTGCGTGTATTTCATGGTAGCTCCTGTAAGTAATCTCTAAATGACGTGGAGAAATTGATCCGAAGGTTTGTGATATGCAACTTATATTTGCTGTTGCGAATTTTTAGCGTGGACATCGTTAATGAACGGGTTTCCGGTCTCTGCCCGAGACGGCGCCTATACGCCCAGATATTTCTGCTTTATTTCCAGGTCGGCGTTCAGTTCATCAGGGTCTGAGGAATGGACAATAGCACCCTTGTTGATAATGTGCACATAGTCGGCGTTCTTGAGAGCAAAGCGCAGGTTCTGCTCCACCAAAATGATCGTCATGCCGCTTTTCTTGAGCTTCTGGATAACCTCGCCGATGGTCTGTACATATAGGGGTGAAAGTCCCTCGGTGGGCTCGTCCATGAGAATCAGCTTGGGGTTGGTCATCAGGCTGCGGCCCACAGCCAGCATTTGCTGCTCGCCGCCGGAAAGCTTGTTGCCCATGTGTTCCTTGCGTTCGGCCAGACGGGGAAAGATCTCATAGACCTGCTCCAGGTCCCAGCCGCCTTCCACCGGCCGGTGCGCCACGGTGAGGTTTTCCACGACGTTGAGGGAAGGGAATATTTCCCGCCCCTGGGGGACCAGGGCCATGCCCTGGCGCACGATTTCATAAGGCATCTTACCGGTGAGATCCTGATCCAGAAAGGTCACCTTGCCACGGCGGGGCGGCACCAGGCCGATGAGCGAATGCATCAGCGTCGTCTTGCCCACCCCGTTGCGCCCCAGGAACCCCAGCACCATACCAGGTTCTAGATCGAAGCTGATGCCTTGCAGGATATAGCTGTCACCATAATAGCTGTGAATGTCTTCTACCTTTAAAATCATTGTCCCGCCTTTTTCCTCAAAAAACCGCTACTCCTCACCAAAGTAGATCTCCTGAACCTTGGCATTCCCCTGCACCTCGTCTGCCGAGCCCTCCATGAACACCCGGCCTTCGTGGAGTACTGTAATATAATTGGCCACAGAAAGGGCCACGTCCATGTCGTGTTCAATGATCAGGATGGTGATGGAAGGGTCCAAACCCTGTATAATCTCGGACATCATGAGTGATTCCGCCGGGCTCAGCCCAGCGGTTGGCTCATCCAGGAGCAGTACCTTGGGCTGACTGATCAGGGCCATTGCGATCTCCACCTGGCGCTGCTCGCCATAGGAGAGGTTCTTAACCAGCACCTGGTCTAACGCCAAAAGCCCTAAAGACTTAAGCATGCCTTCGGCCTTGTCATACAGTGGACCATAGCTGGAAAGGGGCCTAAACATGCTGAATTTCGTGCTCATAAGACCCATGGCTGAAATCACCAGGTTGTCGATCACGGTCTTGGTGGGGAAGAGGTTCGTAATCTGAAAAGTTCGTCCCAGGCCAAGGGCTGCCCGCTTGTGGGCTGGAAGCTTGGTCACGTTCCGGCCCAGAAGCTCTATACTGCCCGAGGTCACCGGATGCTGGCCGTTGATCAGGTTGAAAAAGGTGGTCTTCCCGGCTCCGTTGGGACCGATAATGGCCCTGCGCTCACCATGGGTAACGCGGAAATCCACATCCTTGACTGCTTCCAGTCCGCCAAAGGCCTTGGTCAGCTTTTGGCAGGAAAGTGCGGATTGCCCTTTATTCATGTTTTCCCCGTTCATTTGCCTGCCTCGCCTTTTTTCTTGTCACGCAGTTGCTGTGCAATCCCCAGGATGCCGTTGGCAGCAAACTTGGCCGACAGGATGTAAATCACCGCCAGGATCATGAGCCAGCGATCGGTGTAGATGCTGGCCAGGTTCTTAAGAAACACGATGATAAATGCGCCTATGTTGGGGCCTATCAGGGTGCCCTGACCGCCCATGCTGACCATGAGGAAGAACTCCATGCACTGGGCCAAATCTGCGTCATCCGGCCCCACGAACTTATTGAAATAGGCATAGAGGCAACCGCCCATACCGGCGAACATGGCCGCAATGATAAAAGCAATGTATTTGTGCAGCCAGACATTGTAACCCAGTACCTGCATGCGCGAGGCGCTGTCCCGTATACCCACCAAGGTATTGCCAAAGGGGGATTTGATAAACAGGTAGATGAGAGCCACACAGACCATGAAAAAACCAGCAATGAAATAATGGAAGCCCAGGACCCCGTTCAGGTCCAGGCCAAAGCCGATCCGGGTGATGCCGGACATGCCGTTCTCACCTCCAGTGAAGTCTACCCACTGGTCAACCAAGCCCCAGACGCACATGGCTGAGGCCAAAGTAATCATGAGAAAATAGACACCAACCGCCCGCAACGCCACCAGTCCCAGAAGGGCGGCAAAGCAGGCGGCGATGAGAATGCTAACCGGCAGGGTTTCCCAAAAACCTGCTCCAAAGCGCGTGTTCATGATAGCCGCAGCGTAAGCCCCCAGGGCGAAATAGGCCCCGTGCCCTAAGCTGGGCATCATGGTGTAGCCGATGAGTATGTCAAGGCTGGTAGCCACCAGGCCGTAAATCAAAGCCAGCGTGATAAGGGACACATAAAATGGCGGCAGCACCGGCGGCAGCACCAGAATAACCAAAACGGCCACAGCCAGTCCTGCCCAGGCAAGCCAGGGTTTTTTTATTGGCGCCTTCATAACAATTCCCTCCCAAAAAGCCCGGTGGGTTTAAAGGAAAGGATAACCACCATGGGGAAAAAGAGACTGAAGTAGGCTAGTTCCGGGAACATGGCGCGAGCGAAATTGTCGATAAAACCCACGATAAGCGCCCCCACTGCGGCCCCCTTGAGGCTGCCCATACCACCCAGGATCACCACGACAAAGGCCAGAGGCAACACCTCGAAGTCCATGCCCGGGGATATCTCGGTGAAAGCCGAGCCGATCACCCCGGCAAAGGCGGCCAGAAATGCCCCCAGGCAGAAGACACCCATGCTGACCAGTTGAACGTTTATGCCCAAGGTCTGGGCGACGGCTTTGTTATCCACCGTGGCCCGGATCATGGCACCCACCCTGGTCTTTTCCATCACATACCAAAGCAGGATATATACGGCTACCGCGGCACCGATCATGAACACCCTAAGCATATAGAAATTGTAGCCGCCTATTTCCAGCACATTCATACACCACTCCGGCGGCACCAGCGTGTAGGAATACCCACCGGAGATAATCACGATGACATCCTGGATCAATAGGGTGATACCCATGGTCATGAGCATTTGGCGAAGCATCTGACCGGAAAGATCTCGTAGCAACCAGCGTTCGAAGACCATGCCCGCCAGGGCGCAGCCCACACAACCGCCGATGATTCCCAGGTAGAAATTACCAGTGGCGTTAGCTACGTAATAGCCTAAATAGCCACCGATGAGGTAAAACCCTCCGTGGGCGATGTTCACGATCTTCATCACCCCGAAGATGAGCGTCATGCCGCCCCCCAGCAGAAACAAAAGCCCTGCGTAAGAAACCGCATTGAAAGATTGGTTTATCCAGAAGTCCATTTACAATAACCTTCCCTGGAATATAGGGGCTGTCTCTAAATTAGGATTTTGATTGAAGAACCTCGCAGCAAGCTACGAGGAATCTTCGACCGTAAGGAATTCTGTCTAATTTAGATTCGCTCGCTAACCCCGCAGCAAGCTACGGGGAATGCGCTCGCTATTTCGGTTCAAGGTCAAGGCGGCCGAAAGGTTTCAACCGGAGGAATACTAAAGTATTTCGAGGATTGAAACCGAACGCCCAACGCAGAGATTGGGCCAAAAAACAATTTAGAAACAGCCTCTAGTTTACCCCGACAATGAAATGGCCGTGTCGATTTCCCGTCATCATTAAAAGCGCCGCCCGTTGTTACTCCTGCCCTATGGCAGAATTGTCAACAGCGGCGGCGCTTCTTCAAGTTGCCTGCCTTATCAGAACCAACCTATTTGCAGTTATTGCAGGGTGGGAAGTTCTTGCCGTAGGGCGGCTCCTTGAGATATGTCTCAGGATCGTATTTCCAGAACTGGGAAACACCCTCATACGTATAAATCACGCTGTTCTGGTACGTATCGCCCTTCTTTTCCACTTTGCGGACATACACGTTCTGAATGGGACAGCCGTATTTATCCAAGGATAAGGGGCCGTGGGGGGTGCTGGCCAGTTTGACCGACCACAGGGCCTTCATAAAGGCATCCTTGTCCTCAACATTACCGTTCACCTTTTCGATGGCCGCCAGAGCCCACTTGCCACCCACATAGGCGTCCATCATGGGGGTGGTCACCGGGCGGCCGGTCATCTCCATGGCCTTGGCCACGTATCCGGTGCTTTCCGGGGTGTCCAAGGAGGGGCTCCAGGCGTTGAGGCTTATAACGCCTTCCGTGATGTTACCGATCTGCTGGAGAAAGGACTCGTCAGTGGCCGTGAGCACGGTAAGCACCTGGCGTTCTTTCATGTAGCCCGTTGAATTGAGAGAGCGGAAAAAGCGCATGGCCGGGGAGGCGGTGATGACCGCGAAAACACCGTCGGCTTCTTTGGAAATATTGGAGACATAAGGACCAAAGTCCAGGGTCTTCCTGGGCACGTAGATGCGCTGGATCACCTTGCCGCCAGCCTCTTCAAAGACCCTCAAAAAAGCACTGATGGATTCCTGACCAAACGCATGCTCCCAGCCGATGATGGAGACTGTTTTCCAGCCCAGATGATTATAGGCGTAATCGCCGGCCACATGGCAGATCTGGGAGCCGGCAGGGTTCACCCGGATCACGGCCTTGCTGGCCTTGCGCTGCGTGACGTCGTTGGCATTGGTGCCGGTGATGATGAATGGCACGTTGGCCTCGGTGAAGACCGGGGCCACGGCATAGGCCACGGAGCTTGAGAAGATACCGCCGGCCAGAGCCACTTTGTCGTGGTTGATGAGCTTGCGGGCTTTGGTCACTGCCAGGTTGGGCGTGCCCTCATCCTCGGCAATGAACTCGATGGTGCGTCCGCCGGCCGTGTAATTTGCCTCTTTGAGGGCCATTTCCCAGCCTGCCGCCATGTCTTGGCCCATTTGGGCGCGGCTTCCGGCCAGGGGCGCCAAGAAACCTATTTTAATAGGGTCCTGAGCCAGGGCCCCTTGGGCCGCGATCAATGTCATACAGATGATCAGGGCGAATACGAGTAAATAGCTTTTCTTATCCATGATTTCTTGTTCCTCCCTTCCTAGTTGGTGGGTGTTGATTTCCCCATTGTCAGACAAACATACTGAATGTATCCACGTTGATTAGCAGTGAAAAAGTGTGATGTCAAGATAAGGTTTTACTCCTACAATAAATTGAAATGCCACTTTTTACACAGCCAGTCGGACCGGGGTTTGTCATGATCATGAAGACTGGAAACATTTACCAGCACCAGCAGGTTGTCAAAGGACAGTCGATACTACCAATGACGGTTGCAGGGATTGCAATATCCCTGAAAATAACTATTTGGGGTAAAAATAGTTCACTGATATCGGAATTTGTATTATTTGAGTAGAAAAAACTGCCAGTAACGGAATGCTGCCGGTCAATGGGCAGTCACTTTAACTTCGTAACAGCTTAAACCACCACCGGAAACAAACAATTATACAGGCTGAAATAATTACCATCGGTTCTGAAATTCGATTCAGGGCCGCTTGATGAAGATGAATCTATTGGAATTGCAAATTTGTCCACCCTATTACTACTTATTATCTGTACAGTGCCAAACGCCTGCATAACCTGCGTTTTTCAATATTAAGCGATAGAAACTGTCAGGTTGAAAATATTGATGCATCGATTTTGTTCATGCCATTTTCTATAGCCACCCCAACAGGTTCCACCATAAATAATTTAGTGGTAACAACAACAGGGTAGAAATTAGGGCTAAATAGAAACACACCTTTAATGCTTCTGTTAATTTTACCTGTGATATCTGCATACCAATGAGTATTGGAGGGGCTTGGTAAGGGAATATTGGGTTTGAAAACCCAAGTACTTGCGTCATAAAAACCGATTCTACTGGAAAACCTGAAGTTTGCGATAGCTCATTTGATAGTGGAGTAAGTAAGGCTGGTACGCCCGGCAAGGTGGTGATAACGCCTGTAAGCATTGAAGATAAACTAAGAGATAGATAGTTTATAAATGGAGTCTCTATATTTATAGGTAAATATGAGATCAGGTATTTTGCTGCTATGCTTCCCAATCCAGAATAATTTATCATGCTGCCCAAACCCAATATTCCAGCAATAAAAAATAAGGTCCCATAATTCATTTTTTCAGTAAATTGTTGTTTGCTGACTATTTCTATCTTTGGAAGCAATAAAAAAACTGCCCCAGCCAATGCAATCCATGCAGGTGAAATATGGTGAATAAAGTCAGTTGCCCATAAAACGATAAGTATAATTAAAACAACGGACAATACGGTTTCCTTTTCAGATATAGCATCTGAGTATTCAAGGGACCTGCTTTTATCTATGATCGGCTTATCAGGATACAACCATAATATTAAAGCTGTAATAATTATTGCCTTTAAAAATCCGAGAATCGGAAAATGTAGTAGCAAATATTCACCATACAGAGGAGAGTACTGATATAGTGATTCTGCCATGCCAACCAATATCATATTTGGAACATTAGCAGGTAGTATCGAAAAAGCCGGAATAAATGAACCTAAAACAATAGCTAAAATGACACCGACAAATCCATTTGAGCCATTTTTAAACCCAAAGTGATGTGATATTGAAACGGCGATAGGTACTAACAAGACTACACGCCCCGTCGCGGAGGGCATCAAGAACGCAAATGCTAATCCGATAAAGACTAGACCGCCAATCAACTTCATGTAACTTCCATCAAGATGCACAGCCACCTTCCTGGCGACTCGATTTCCAAGTCCTGTTCCATTGATACCAATACCAATAACAAGTCCAGCAAAGACAAGCCAAAAAGCGGGGGAATGAAACCCTGAAAATGCAATTTTTGCGGGTGCTATCGAGAACAGCATGGCTACAACAAAGAACAGGAGAGCAGTTAGATACTCTGGAATAATGCCCGTCACCCAAAAGGTTATAACTACAACCACCAACGCCGCCACGGTTCTTTCTGAGGAAGAAAGAATTGTGGACGGTGAAAGAATTATAATTGTTCCAATTATAATTGATACTGAAGATAGAATTAAAAGTGCTTTGGATTTGCCTGAAATCATCCGCCCCATCTCTCTCTATAGCAATTGGTCCAGCATCTTGGCCCAGTCCTTGTCTCCACCAGCCGATGAAACCCACTCCACCCGAACAACATCGACCCTCTGTTGTTCAAGACCTTCGGCATATTTTTTCGGAGGTTGATGACAATGAGTGATATCCGTATAAATCGTCAACATTCGTCTGCATGGTATGCCCCTCATTGGTGAAAAATTAAGTCACAACAAAAATGCGCTGCGTTGTTATTCGTAATAAACACGATCACGTCGCTAGGGTGGAACACACCATACAAATAACGAAAATACAAGTTGCCTTGCCAGAAAACCAAATATCACCCACATACAAATGCATGGAGAGATCCAGCAGATATCACCTCGCTCAAATAACTGCGTTTTCCGAGCATATCTGCATTGGGAATCTGTCTTATTGCCGATAGAGGTATCCCATTTCTTACAGAAATGCAAAAAGTGCAAATCCTAAAAACTTGGAATCGCCCCTTGCAATAAGACACCACCTGTGAATGATCCTTACCGCAAACTTATCATTTTCTGCATTATGCCAACGATCTGTTATCAATTGGTTTACATCTACAGGAGCAAATATACCCCGGATTCTAACTTAACAAGTGGTATAAAAATTGGGGGGCAGATCAAAATTCCGCTGACAATAAAAAAAATCCATTTAAATAATATTTATTGACAGGAAAGAACAAGTTCACATATAAAGTTTAATGGAAATCGGCGGCAACCTCGGTTTGTAGTGGCGGCGGCAAACGTCAATTGATTGACCCACCTTTCGGGCTCATATCATAACCAGCATTAAGAGTTGGTATTCGATCATCTCGGTTCTATTCTCTTGGAATCACATCCTGCTTTATCAATAAATACAAACAAAACTTATTGGAGTGTATAAAAATGAAAAATCGTCCTGAAATCGATTCAGCTCACCCCTGGAAAAACGATAACTGGTACGTCAGCCACTGGAACTACCTGGAAGAAGTCACCAAGGATTTTACCCCGCCACCCCAGGTGAAAATTCATGATATTACCCTGCGGGATGGAGAGCAGCAGGCCGGGGTAATATTTACCAAAGATGATAAAATTCGTATCGCCGAAAAACTGGCCGAGGTGGGGATTCATCGGATTGAAGCCGGGATGCCGGCCGTATCCCCCAATGACGAAGCCGCACTCAGAGAGATTGTAAAACGGAATCTGAGTTCGGAAATTTTCTGTTTTGCACGCTGTATGGTGCCGGATGTGGAACTGGCCGCCGATTGCGGGGTGGATGGCATTGTCATTGAAATCCCATCCAGCAAGCATCTCATCGAGAAGGGGTATCGGTGGCCCCTGGAGAAAGCCATCGAACTTTCCATTACCGCCACCTCGGCGGCTAAAAGGGCAGGGCTTAAAACCGTTTTTTTCACCATCGATGCCACGCGGTCCGATATGGACTGGCTGCTGGACCTGGTGGACCGTGTTGCGGTTGAGGGCCATATGGATGCTTTTACCCTAGTGGATACCTTTGGGGTTCTTTCTCCCCAGGCAGCAACCTATTTTGCCAAAAAAGTAAAAGAGCGCATATCCAAACCCATCGAAGTTCACTTCCACCCTGATTTTGGCATGGGTGTTGCCAATACGGTCAATGCCGTTCTTGCCGGGGCGGAGGTCATTCACACCACGGTCCTAGGCATCGGGGAGCGGGCGGGTAACACGCCCATGGAGGAAACCGTCCTGGCCCTGCTGACCATGTACGGCATCGACGTGGGTATCGATTTCAGCAAGCTCAATGAACTGTCGGACCTTGTCCAGGAACTGTCCGGTTTCCATGTACCCCCGAACAGACCCTTTATCGGCAAAAACTCCTATAACATAGAATCGGGGATCGTCACCGGCTGGTATAAGAATGTCTTTGAATTCGACCCCACCATCGTGTTTCCGGTTAATCCTTCTTTTGTGGGACATGCCGCACCCAATATCCTGATGGGTAAAAAGAGCGGGATCGACAATATCGAACTGTGGACGAAAAAAATGGGTATTGAGCTTGCTCGGCATGAGGCCATGGCTATATTGCAGATTGTGAAGCAACAGTCGCATGATCTGAAACGGGTTCTCACCGAAGATGAATTTGCCAAAATCATCCGCGAAATAAAATCGTAATAAGTGAGATCGAAGAATCTTTAGCCCCGGTGACCCGAGATCTTCTACAAGCCAAGGGCTTGATACCGACTACTGCGGTTAAACCTGAGATATTTAGGAAAAGCAAATGGGGGTCATCATAAAGGCGCTGGAAAACAATGGCGCCATCGCGATTGCCAAGGCATCCACTTTAGTAGAGGATGAAAATCAGTGGGCAGATAGGATGAAAAAATCCGGTGTGAGATACACAGAGAAAGCTCAATTATGGAACTCGCTATAGAAACCATAAAAATCGATTGGTGGTTCTGGCCACTTTTTCTATCATGGTTTTTCATATCTCTGTTTTGATAGATTCCAGCAGTTTACGCTTTAGTGGCCATCACCGGCATACAAGTGTTCTATTTTACCCATTGACACAGAAAAGGAGCAGTGTCCCTAAAAAACCAACTTAAAAACGAATCGTTTTACATCAACTAAACAACTCACTTGACTCTTTGAGTTTTGATATTCCCCATTCAATTTCATTGGGTTGATACGCTGGGAATGTCAATCTGAAAAACAGGCCTTTTTTTTGCTTCTCTTCCACAAAGTTTGGAGCGATGGCATCCCAGGCAGCGGCTATACCCACACCCTCTCTTTTAGCTGATTCAATAAAGGCTGCTTCATTATCAATTGAAACACTATCAATGTTAAGAGAAACGAAAAAGCCACCGGTAATCTCCTCTCGATTGGCTCCTGGAAACATTGTATTGAGGGCACTGTTCAGTGCATTCATTCTTGGCTTATAGAGCTTGCATAAGTCTTTAAGGTTGTCATCATACTGTCCCGATTCGATGAAATCTGCTATAAACGCCTGAGTCGGTAGATTGGGGTTTATGCGTGTATTGAGGATAATTCCTGATAGGTGTTTCACATAATGATCTGGCACAATTATATACCCGCATTTTGAGCCAGGAGATATTGTCTTTGTAAATGAACTTGCTATAATCGGCCCCCATTCTGATATTTCTACGGGCTCATTCACTTTGCCATCATATCGAAGCTCTTGGTAACAAATATCCCATACACATAGAATATCATTTTCGCGACATAGTAATTCAACAGCCTTGCGATTGTCTTTTGTGTAATTTATGCCCGTTGGATTTTGATGAAAAGGTATTCCGTAAAACACTTTAGCCCTTACTTGCTTCACCAACGCCTTTAATTGGTTCAAATCAATGCCCTCTGATGTCAATCTGACACCGATCAGTTTATGGCCATAATTCTTGGCGTCGAGCAGTACGCGATCGTAAGACGCCTCTTCAACAATTATATTGCTTTCTCTGGGCAAAGATTTAAAAAATAATGATATTACCTCTAAACCACCGTTACCGACTATGACTCTTTCCGCGTTTACATTATGCAGATTTCCGATGATATCCCGCAGAATTTTGAAGCCTGTAAAATGGCCGTATTGAAGCACATCCGTACCGTATCGCTTAATCACTTCTTTGTATCCCTCTGACACCATGGGAATAATGCGTGATAATGCTTCTTCAGAAGGAACGCCACGCAGGAAATTTATTGACTGTTTCTCACTCATCTTGTTCACCATTATATCCTTTCATTTTGATGGAACGCATCGCTTTTCATCCATCCTCAATTAGAATCCAGATTGTTTTCCATACCAAGATAACACGGGAAAGCCTATCGATGCAAGATTTGGTCTGTTGAGATTATAATCGGACATCGGTGTATTTTTAGGGACTTTATATCTACAGAATTTTTGAAGATGGTGCAAGCCTCCAAAGCCAAGAAAAGGTGATCAAATATGGAAGACCAGAAGGGTAAAAAGCCCCCAAGGTTTTTGCGGAGGTGGTCTTTTAACATTCGCGATACTTGACAAAACGCCAACGATACAATATCTTGCGTACTCTAAATAGGTACCGGATTACTCTGCACTGGAATATCGAGTAGTCAAACAAATAGAATCACTTATTTTACTTCCCGGTCTTTTTTTGATAGAATCCCTGGTTGTGAGTGCAGTATGGATACACGCTGGAAAAGATATGAATCAGATATCACCTCCAGCAAGTGTGTCACGTACTAGCAAGATACCCAATGGGTGTAGATTTTGTAGCTAATATTCGAGACAAGGCTGGTACAATGAAGGGGTTATCTGATGAAAATTATACGCTTTTTAGATGAACATAATCACCAATGCTATGGTCACGCCTATAGCGATGGCAACGCCATTCTTTTGGAGGGCAAATTATTGGGAGAGTTCACGGATACCGGGCGCCGGGTCAGTGTAAAAAAAATCCTGGCACCGCTGGAACCGGCTGCCATCTTCGGCATCGCCCTTAATTACAAGCAACATGCCGACGAAGCCGGTTTTGAAAAACCGAAATACCCGGTCCTTTTTTTTAAAAATCCCGCATCGGTGGCACATCCGGGAGATCCCATCGTCATCCCGAAGTGCTGTGAAGACGTACCCCAAGTTGACTGGGAGGCCGAACTAGCCGTGGTGATCGGCCGTGCCGCCAAGAATGTGCCCGCCTCCGAGGCACTCCAATATGTATTGGGATACGCGCCGACCAATGACATCTCTGCAAGGCATTGGCAAAAAATCGCCGGGGCCGGTCAGGTTGCCCGGGGTAAGAGCTTCGATACGTTCTGTCCCCTGGGGCCTGAATTGATAACCCCCGACGAAATTCCTGACCCGCAAGCACTCAAATTGCAGTGTCTTCTCAACGGGGAAATCATGCAGGACTCCAATACGTCACAAATGATTTTTAGCGTAGCGGAGATCATTGAATATCTCTCCATGGACACAACGCTGCTGCCGGGATCCGTGATTCTTTCCGGTACGCCCGGCGGGGTCGGTTTTGTCCGCAAGCCGCCCGTATTCCTCAAATCCGGGGATGTGGTTGAGGTCGCGATTGAAGGCATGCAGACCCTCAGCAATCCGGTTGTTTCTGCGTAACCTGTGCTATAAAAGAAGGGTCCATTAACAAACACGGCTCTTCCCGGTGACGCCCCAGTAGAAACCCAGATGTTGTCCCCACAGCCCTTTAAATTGGCCAACAAAAAATCAGGGGGTAGTTATCCTAAAAACTACCCCCTGATTTATAAGGTAAGTTTGAAAAGGTATTACGAAATAGCACCCCGTTCTTTTTTCACACAGCTACTGGAGACCCTGGTTACCGACAGTTTCCTTGTGCCAGAAGATCAGTCTCTTTTGCGCCCAGATGACGGCCCAAAAAGTTGCCAATCCCAAAAAGCTCAGGTAGATAATCAGTGAAAACACACGTGGTGTATTGAGCTGAGACGCGGCCACACGGATCAGTTCCCCGAAGCCCTTGCCACCGCCCAGGAACTCCCCAACCACCGCCCCCACGACCACGAGCACCGCCGCATTCTTTAAACCGGCAAAGAAGTGCGGCATGCCCAGGGGCAGCTTCAGCTTGTAAAGCGTCTGCCAGCGGGTAGCACCCATGGTGCGGAAAAGCATGCGCTGACTCTCGCTTGTGGAGTGCAGCCCAGCTGCCGTGCTCACGATGACCGGGAAGATGGCAATAAAGGCTGCAAGCGCCACCTTCGAGGAAATGCCAAAACCCAGCCAGGATACGAACAAGGGCGCAAAAGCCACCTTGGGCATGGCATTGATGGCAACCAGGTAGGGCATTACGGCCCGTTCGCCGAACTTCGTTTCCCCGACCAGCAGCCCCAGCAAGAATCCGATGCCGATGGCAATCGCAAAACCGACCAGCACCTCCTGGGTGGTTATCCACAGGGCGGCCAGCATATACCCACCGGTTAGTATATTTTTTCCAACGAAGAAGAGATCGTAGATCGTCTCCATGGGCGCGGAAAGAATAATGGGCGAGATGAGCCGCAACTTATAGGCAAGCTGCCACAAGAGCAGAAAAATTATCATCAGCAGCACCATGGCCACAGAGCGGGGAATCCGGTCGATCCAAGCCTCGCGCTGGATCACGAATGTTTGTGGTACAACCGTTTTTTCAGCGGTTTTCTTTGGACTCATCATAGGAATGCCCCCTTGTCTAGTAAATCGCGAATCGTTTTGACAGCGTCACCGAAGCGCGGTTCGGTCATTATTTCCAGGGTCCGGGGGCGGGGCAGATCGATGGGGATCGCCTTGTTGATACGCCCGGGTCTTGGCGACATGACATACACCACGTCGGAAAGGATGACAGCCTCGGGAATCGAATGAGTGACAAGGAATGTCGTGGCATTGCGCTCCAGACAGATCCGCTGCAGCTCCATGTTCATGAAATCCCGGGTCAACTCGTCGAGGGCGCTGAACGGTTCATCCAGGACCAGCACGGTAGGCTCCGTGATCAGCATGCGGCAGATGGCCGCACGCTGGGCCATCCCTCCCGACAGTTCGCTGGGAAAAACCTTTTCGAACTCCTGCAGTCCGACCAGTTCGAGCAAGGTCTTGGCGATACCATGCTTGGCCAGGGCCGCGCTCTTTCCTTCACGTATCTCGATGGGAAGGACTACATTTTCGATCGTGTTGCGCCAAGGGAAAAGGGTTGCCTCCTGAAACATCATACCGATGTCCCGCCGCGGTCCCGTCACCGGCTCGCCGGAAAGAATCACGCTCCCTTCAGAAGGTGACAACAGCCCGGTCATGATCTTGAGCAGCGTCGATTTTCCACAGCCGCTCGGGCCGATAATGGCCGAAAAACTCCCCTCTTCCAGGCTTAGGTTAATATTGTCGAGTGCATGTACTTTGCGCCGGGTGTAGGTCTTGCCGACCCCGTGCAATTCGTAAACCGGCCGGCCCGAAAGGCCGGCCGATGATGATATCGATTCAACAGCTGTCATTATTTAGCATTCCATTTCTTTATGAAATCATTGGTGTAGGCAGCCTTCAGATCCGGTAGAGGAGCCTTCAGCGCACCCGATTCGACCAGCCCCACATGCCAGAGCTCCCAGCCTTCAGGAGGCATATACCCCCAACCGGGTGACAGGTCTAAAGGTGTTATACGCTCGATAACCTGGGCTAACAGGGCTTTGGCCATGGCGGTATCCTCAGCCTCCTGAGGATTTCCCTTGGCAGCATCCTTGAGCACTTTAGCCTGGTTGGCCGGATCCGAGCAAAATCTGGCTGCGCGAACCAGGGCACGTCCGAAGCCCTCAACAACCTTCGGGTTTTCTTTCATGAAAGAGCCCAACACGACGAAGCCGTTGCCAAAATAGGCCAGATTCTTTTCAGGCGTGATCTCGCGCAGCGTCAGTCCCTTGGCTGTCATGATGGCAGAATCAACCGTGGATGACGCGTATGCCTCGATATCATCTCGCTCAAAGGCCGCTGCCGCCATGCCGCCGTCGCCAACGGGCAGAAATGTATAGTCCTTGCCTTCGGTCAAACCCGCCTCATTCAATATTGGGCGGACAAAGGCCACTTCGCTACCGTCTGCGGTACCGACACCGATTACTTTGCCTTTTAGCTGACTGGCCTCGGTGTAGGATGACCCATCTCTAACCACGAGACCGAACAAGGATTTCGGATACAGATTGTAGATAAAAACAGCATCCACGCCGCGCGCACGTGCGCCCAAAGTGGGACCGGCACCGGGAATGCCGAACTGGGCCTTGTTAGCCGACATGACCTGGAGAACCTGACCCGAGCCGTCCACAGCCTCTACGTTGACATCCAGGCCTTCATCTTTGAAATAGCCCTCACCGATAGCGACGTGCAGCGGAATCCAGATGATAGCTGAAGGGTGAGGAACCGCAACAGTAACTTTTGTTAGAGAAGCCGCCTGGGTTTTCTCTGCATCCCAGAGCGAACCTGCCATAACAATAGCGATAATGAGAATCATACTGGTCAACATTTTGTTCTTCATAACCTTGTTCCTCCATGTAAGTGTTGTGGGTGTAATAGGTCTTTCGATATCCAATTTCTGACTGTCTGATGATCATACTAAACAAAAGCCTTTTTATTAGCAAGATAAAATTCTATGTTGTGAATAAATATTCGCTATAAAAATATTTTAAGCGTTTTCTGTGAAATACGCACTGTGTTAACCTGAGGTAAGCGAATCGTTCCAGGGTGTCTGAATCACGACAACTTTCGCGATAAACACCCTGTTTGAAAGAATTCATAGTGGTGTATTCCGTCTGAAATGAACGTTTATTAAAAAGAAACAGCACGGATATGGATCAACGCTTAATCAAAACACTGTGAATATAATAAATTGCCTGTCGGCAGAATTGGCAGCTAATAAACTGTCTCTAAAAGCCTAATGGGGTTTGAAGCTATACGCTGGTTATAAGAGAATGGTCCATTGACAGGCGATAATTAATTAGTATACTACCTTGAATTGAAGTAACAACTTCTTTGAGGGAGGTAGATTATGCCCGATGGGCAAACTGATAAGAAACTGGTGGTGGTCTGGAGTTCGGCGGACCGTGAAGTGGCCTTGAGCAACGTCTTCATGTACACAAAAAATGCCCGTATCAGGGATTGGTGGCCCCGCGTGCGCCTGGTGGTTTGGGGCCCCTCGGCCAAACTTCTCTGCGAGGATGCTGAATTGCAGGAGGAAATGGCGCTTTTGAAGGATGCAGGTGTGGAACTGCTAGCCTGCAAAGCCTGCGCGGATAGGTTCGGAAAGAGTGAGCAACTGGAAGCCATGGGGATCAATGTCATCTACATGGGCATGCCGCTCACCGAAATGCTTCAAAATGGCTGGACCTGCCTGACTTACTAGTGCAAGAACGCACCAAGAATATTTTTAGCCATAAGGAGGAAATTTACATGACAACCGAGACAACAGACCAGACGTTTATGGTGACAGTTATTCTGCATCATGATCAGTCCAAAACGCTAGATCAGATAATGGCTCACCTGCGCGAGACGGGTTTTTACCGGGATTTCCCTCCCGAAGGTTCGGAATTGGTTTCCTGGGTAGTTGCCATGTCCTATGGGTTTATCATTAGCTTGCGGCTGGAGCCGGATGGGCTGCGCAACCTGAACAGATTTATGGAAGGAAAGGCTTGGGGCGCTTTCCGGTATGAAGTTTACCCGTCCTATGATTTTGAACCCATTGCCGCAAACTTGAAAGAAGAGCATCGTTGAAAAATGGGTTGCCAACCTGGACGCCCACGGATCAGGTTGCTTGCGAAATACGAATATCAACATATTCAGTTTCCGCTCTGGACCCATGCCTTGTATTCTGCTAAGTTCCTAATGTCGGTTCTCTCCAAGCCGCACATTCAACCATACGGCGAACTTCTACGTTTCCTTCCGGCAATGGTCTTGGGCACCGCTTCGAACGTATTGAAGAGTCCTGCAATGCCTACAATTTGGAATCTTAAACAAGCTATGTGGAATGCTTTGCCATGCGGCAGTGCTTCGCAGCGACCGTAAGGTAAGGGGCTTGGCTGATTCAGATTCGCTCGCTAACCCCACCACTGTCACCGGTGGCCGTAGCGGGTGTTTAATTTTAATCACATATAGGAGGCACTCATGCATCAAGTATTTCCCTTCACGACTCCGCTTATCCAGTTCGGGATGGATACCATCGATACCATCGGACAGGAAGCGAAGAACCTTGGGGCAGGGAAAGTGCTGATAGTAACGGGTCCGTCCGTCGCCAAACACGGTGCTCTCGATCGTGCCATCGCCAGTTTAAAGGCCACATCCATTGAATACGTCGTTGATATTGTAGAACGGGATACACCCGAACCTGCCACGAGTATCGCTGAGGAAACAGCAGGAAAAATTTTACGTGAGGATGCCAAGGTAATCGTCGGCATTGGTGGCGGGAGCATATTGGATGTTGCCAAGATGAGTTCCGCCTTGGCCGTCAATCCGGGAAAGGTTCGAGACTATTTTGGTAAAGGCAAGGTTCCCAGACGCGGCCGGCCCACCATAATGGTCCCGACCACGTCCGGGACCGGTGCCGAAGTAACCAAACACGCCATTTTCCTGGACAAGGAAAGCGAAGTAAAAAAAGCGGTCGCCTCAAATGCGCTTTTGCCGAATGTGGCCATTGTAGACCCGATGCTGACAGTAAGTTCTCCGCCATCCGTGACGGCCGCAGCCGGTATCGACGCCTTTATCCATGCGGCCGAACCATATCTTTCCAAACTGGCAAACCCGCTTACCGGGGCCATTGCTCTGGAGTCGGTCAAGATTATCTACAATAATTTGGGTCCGGCTTATGCCGACGGGGATAATCTGGAGGCCCGTTACTGGATGTCCATGGGCAGCATGATGTCCGGCCTGGTTCTGAACAATTCGGGTACTAGTCTCGTCCACGCGCTGGCCTATCCCATTGGTGGGGAGCTTCATACGCCGCATGGTCTCAGTCTGACCGCTATCATTCTTTCTTGTTTCGACTATATCTCACTGGCTAAGCTGGATCATTTCGTTCATTTGGCCGAAGCCATCGGTGAACAGGTGGAAGGATTGTCCAAGCGGGAGATTGTCGCGGTTTTTCTCGATGCCCTGCGTGAATGGATGGTAGAATTGGACCTGCCTGTTTGCCTGAGTGACCTGGATATTACTGACAAGGGTAAGGTAGCCCGTTGGGCTATAGAAGGTCATAACGAACAACGGCTGCTTTCCCGCTGCGCACGGAATCTGACAGTCAAGGACTGCGAAAACATCTATTACAACGCATTCTGATGTTTGTGGTCGACGGCCACCAAATAAATACAGAGCCTTTATCGACAAAAAACTTCTTCATGGAGTAGCGAACTTGCTGCCTTCTCTCTTTTCTCCGATCCCCAGCTTGTCCAGCATTATTTCCGCACAAAAGATTACAGATGAAAATGACATACAATCAATCAAAAATAGGTGTATAGATTAGATCAAATTTTGGAATTTTTTGAAATTTTAGGTTATGATTAAGTTAATTGTTGGAAGTATGCGAAAAACCACAATTGTGGCGTTTAAATAGATTCGGGGTCTGTTGTAATACGGACGACTTTGCCACGATCCAGGGACAATACATGGGAAATGCAGGGAATGATTTCTTCTTTATGATGCGTCACATAAATAAGGTGGGTGTCCGTATGATCACCGATGATACCAAGAAGCTGCAACAGCCTGTCCCGATTGGTTATGTCAAGCCCGTCACAGGGTTCATCCAACATAAGCAAAACAGGTGACTTAACCATGGCGCGGGCAATCAACACCAACTGGCACTGGCCATGGGAAAGCTGCCCGAATTTTTGATCTGCCAGGTAGGTAATACCCAAGGTTTCAATCCATGCATGGGCCAGGTTTTTCTGTTCCTTACTGCACAGACGATAGAGACCGATGGAGTCAAAAAAACCTGAGCAGACAACATCGAAGGCGCTCAGATGCATGGGATAACGGGCTTGGAGCTCCGAGGAGATAAATCCGATATTCTTTTTAATCTCCCATACACTCTCTCCCGATCCTTTTTTCTTTCCGAAAAGGTAAATGTCGTTGGCGTAAGCCTGCTGGTTTTCGCCGAGAACCAGTTTCAGCAGGGTTGTTTTCCCGGCGCCATTGGGCCCCAGAATCATCCAGTTATCTCCCTGTCTTACCGTCCAGTTGACGCTGTCAAGGACGGTCACATCATGATATCTGACACTGGTTTCCCTCATCCGGATTAATTCATTTTCTCCCTCTTCCCCGTTCCCGGCAGAATGTTCAGGAATGGATTGATTCCGGGCAGCGGAGAAAACAGACAGATGATGCGGTTTTTCCGGCAGGCTGTGTTCCGGCCGGTACAAGCCATCCAGCACCTCCGGGGATAAAAGATCTTCCCGTCTACCCTGTTGATAGACACTGCCGTTTTTCAGGAGCAGGACATGAGACACATTCGACATGATCTCTTCAAATCGATGCGTAATCAAAACCATCTGAATATGATCATCGATTAAACGTTCCAACAGGGCTTTTAACGATCGGCGGGATCGGTGGTCAAGTCCGTCGTAGGGTTCGTCCAGTATCAGCAGACGCGGTTTTTTTAGCAATGCCCGGGCAATAAGTGTTTTGGTCATTTCTCCGGATGAGATGGAGAGTATATTTCGATCGCGTATACCCTCAATCCCTAATTGTTTGACAACATCGCCCAGACGATGGCTGTAATCCACATTGCCGGATTCCTGACGATATGCCCGTCCCAGGATGATATCTTCTACGGTTGTGACCTCATCAATATTGCCACTGAAATCACGTGAGTCGAGCTGCAGGTTCTCCTTTTCCACAATAACGCGTTGCTGCTCGGGCGAGACATAAGCGATGGACTGATATATGGATTCGGACGCCACTGTGTCGTAGTGATGCGTAATTCTACCCCCCACCACCGGGACGCCACCAAATAAAGATTTGGCCAGGGTTGTTTTACCGGCACCGTTAGGGCCTATGACCGCCCAGTTTTCACCGCTCTTTATCTGCCAGGATGTGTCCTGCAGATAAACTTTGTCCCTCAACCTTACGGTGATGGCGTCCAATGAAATTATCGGTTCATCATAGTTCATTTGCGTAGGTCGCTCAGCTTTTTGGACTATCAGATGAGAATGCCTGGAATACCTTTAGACGGCCAGGGCCTTGAGCCAGTCTTCAGGCATAACACCCGGTATTTCAAGACCGTTCTGATCATAAAAAGCCTGCAGAATGTTGCCGGTCTCAGACACGGGTTGCCCATTCAGGCGTGCTTCAAGATCTTCAATGGCATTACCTGGAAAACAGAAATAATCACCCGAAAAGTGCACATTCTCAAAACAACCGTCCACCACCGCGTATTCTGCCCGGATCAAACCGCCGGGTGCCTTGTGCATCCGGTGCAGCATTTCAACCCCGGCACGGATCTTTATATCGCGCCCCGATGCCTTGATTTTCCCTTTTCGATACAGCCAGTCATCATTCTGCAATATCTTCCGGCATTCATCCATTTTTGACTGCAGTGCCGCATCCTTCTCCACAGACTGCATGGGGCCTACCAGTTTCTGAAACTCTTCGGCCATGAGATCGTTCAAGCGGGCTTCATCCCACTGCCGGGACTTTTCTTCACCGAGCTCGCGTTGAATGGTGGTCAGGTTCTCCTTGAGTGTCTGATGTACCTTGTCTCGAAATTTCTCATCCGGGACTTTCAGAACCCGGCTCATCATTTCATAGTTGAAATCGACGATTAAATTGCCCACGAAAACCACGCAATCGCCGATTTCGGCTGCGCCCGTGCCTGAAATTTTGCAGTTTCCCGCCAGGAGATCATTGACCGGTTTGTATGTCACCGGTATGCCCATGCGCTGGTGAACATTGATAATCGGCTGTAAAAACTTCTTGTAGAATGTGGTCTTTCCCTTGGGAACAATGGGATTGTCCCGGTGCAGAATCAGGTGGAAAAATAGTTGGCTACCGTCGAGATATACGGCACCGCCGCCCAAATCCCGCCTGAATACCGGAATGTTGTTTTGCCGGCAGAAGTCCATGTCCACTTCCTGTTCGACGTCCTGGTGGAAGCCGATACAGACATAGGGCTGCGCCGGGGATACCAGTGAAAGCGCTTCCTGACCCATGTGGGCCAAGGCATGATAAATAAGTTGTGAATCCAGCCAGGGAACTTTTCCCAGATTGTACAGTTTCATTCTGAAAACTCCAATTTATAGGCATAGCTCATATTGCCGGTTAACATTTTACCCACCTCACAGGATCGGGCGACATTAAGCAAAATCGTTTTCTCGCGCCGGGTCAAGCCGGACCCAAGATCGATCCTGATATTAAAAGCACTTGAAACTGTCCGGTCATTTTTCACATGGCAACCGATGTCCACATGAATCTTTTCCAGGGTAATCTGTTTATGTGCTGCGACCGCAGCAATGGTCAGAACAATTCAGCTGCCAAGGGCGCCAACGACCAATTCGGTGGGGCATGAATGATTCTCACAATCTTCATGACCTCCGACTATCCGGAATGTATGGGTGCCGGTCTGCACCACGGCAGCCCCGGAGTCAAATCGTATGTGCGCACTGTAATCAACCATCTTACCAGCAGCTCCCCGGACCTGAATGTTACAGCACTGATTGCAATCCAATAAAGGTTTTCTTTTTGATATTGTTTAGGATTTCGAAATTAGTGCTTCGAATTTAATTCTGTACTGCCATATTCATAGCCATTTTACCTCTGACATGGCCGATAGAATCATATTTTATTCTTCTTTCAGTGCACGTCGGACCAGCTGAACGATGTCCATCACCTCGAGGGGTATTTTGTTTCTTCTTACATAGGTGAGCATGGTCCGGACACATTGCTGGCAGGATGTCACGATGGCCTGGGCGCCGGTGGCCAAAGCCTCCTCGACCTTTTGCTTTGCGATTCCAGCCGCCAGCTTGGCATCGACCATTTCAAGATTGCCGCCCCCGCCACAGCATTGGCAATTTTCACGATTGTGCGCCAGCTCCACAAACCGGATTCCGGGTATTGACTGGATCACCTCCCGTGGCTCGTCAAAAACCCGGGCACCTCTTCCCAGGTCGCAGGGGTCGTGATATGTGACGGTCATGGGCAGCTCTTTGAGGGACACCCTGTTCTGTCTTATCAGCCTGTATAAATACTGGGTTGCATGTGAGATTTTAAACGTTTTCGGATAGTATTCGCGCCACATCTGGTAACACGAAGGGCAGGCAAAGACAATTTCCCTGGCCCCTTTTTCCCGGATAGCTTCAAGGTTGTGATCAATATAGCCCTGGAGTGCTTCGGGCATGCCCGCTCCCAGTAAAGGAAACCCACAACACCATTCATCCTCACCCAGAAGCGTGAAGTCAACCTGGCTCGATGTCATGATCTCCGCCAGGGCAATGGGAATTTTCTGAGCCACCGGAAAATAGGAGGCGACACACCCGGTAAAGTAGACCACCTCGGCCTTGTCTTTTAAAAATTCGTCCTCGGGCGGGTCCTGCATGTCTTCAACCCACTCGATGCGCTCTTCATTGTCTTCACCAAAAACATTGTGCTCGTTGTCTAAATTTTCCCGGATTCTTTTCAACTTTTTGGGATGAACGTCGGTGTGAACCAGATCCTGGCGCAGGGAAAGCCACAAATCCTTCAAATTGATCCCCACCGGGCAAACCTCCTGGCAGTTGCCGCAGAGGGTGCATCGAAAAACCGTATCGCTGTATCGGTTCCACTGATCCTGGGACAGTCGACTGGCCCGGAACAGTTTGCGCAGGCGGCTTCGACTCTTTAAAATCTTCCGGATGCCATCAATTCGGTATATGGCCGATAGTTCTCCATCCCCGGCGGCGGTAACCGCCGGACAGACATTTGCGCATATCTGGCAGTTAGTGCAGGCCTCTATCTCCAGAATTTGCCTGAAACTGTAGTCCTTGTTGGCCATATGGTGCAGTCCTTTAACCCTGCCGAAAAAACACGTATCCCGAACCAATCAGGTTCGGGAACTTTCCGGGCTATGCGTCCTCGAGAAGATCGCCGATAAACTGACTGATATTGGATATCTTGAATTTCTGTTTTCGCAGTTTGGCATTTGAAAGATTGTGAACACAGGAATTGCATTCGGTCAAAACAACCTCGGCCCCAATGGCTTCCGCCTGTTCAAGACGCCGACGCGCCATGGCTATGGAGTTTTTGGCGTATGCACCCCGCACGCCGCCACCTGCGCCGCAGCACATGGCATCGGCGTGGTGATTTTCCATCTCAACAAAATTGGGAGCGATCTTTCTGATGATGTCACGAGGCTCTTCGTAAATACCGCAGTGTCTTCCCAGATCGCAGGGATCATGATAGGTTATTTTTTTGTCGGTCTGAACACCAAAGTCGACATCTTTCAGAAACTGGCTGATGTGCAGAACCGTGATGCCTTTTTCTTTTAGTTCGGCATACTGGGTTTTGTTGTTGAAGGTCCTTGAACAATATGGGCAGCCCGTTATGATGGTCTTTGCATGGGTTTTCAGGATGCGTTCCACATTCAAGCGGGCCAGATCATCGTTTATCTGGTAGCCCACATCTTCCAGAACACCACTACAGCAAACCTCATCGATCAAGGTGTAATCAACCTTCAGTTTGTCCAGCAGGTCGAGGGTTGCCAGGGTGGCTTCATCTTCCCGGTAAGAGCCCACACATCCGATAAAATAGACATACGCTGCCTGTTTATTACGTTCCCTCTCAAAATCCTCCGGTTCATCTTCGGCGTATATATTGGTATGTTTCTGAAGCACCTCATGCATGCCTTTAAAGGCAGGGTGGCAGGAACCGATATGGACCATGTCCTTTCTGACCGCCTTGATAATCTCCGGCACTTCCACCCCGGAGGGACAGTTGGCGGAACAATTGGCACAGGTGGTACATTGAAAAAGCGTTTCAACCAATTCATCATTGAGATCAATTTTTTTGTCCATGACCTCTTTTAACACGAGCATCTTGCCCCGGGCATTGTAAGACGAACGCAGCGTGGCACCATGTACCGGGCATACCGCCCGGCAGAAACCGCATGATGAACATCGCAGCACCTGGTCACGATACTTTTCTTCAAATTCATATTTCTCATCCATACATAACCTCCGGATTCTCCCCGTGGGAGTTCGATATTTTCCTTTTTAATTATCACTTTATCGGTTGAACCTTTCAGGGTCTTCCACCAAGTCCGTAAAACTGCACAGCAGTTGCAGATAGCAATGACACACGCCTATTCATGTCTGCTTACTGCATTGAGTGCCAGAACCACCGGAGACAGAATAATATGCAGCAGGCGGCTGAATGGCAAAAAAACGATAAAAGCGCCGGTCAGAACAGCGTGCACATACCAGCCATACCCGTAAATATCCTTTAACGCCTCGGGATGGGGAAAAAGCTTGCTGATGCCGAAACCCACAAAAGCATATGCAGCACTGCCCGCTGCGCCTGTCATGGCAATTCGCATGCCCTCCAGGACAAAGCCAGTCAGCACAATACCACCCAGCAGAACCAGTGCCAGATAACTGCGCCGGGGCAGACCGGCAATCCCATGGGACCGGTCCAGAAGATACCGGGAAAGGGCCAGGAGCACACCAGAAATTATCATCACACCGGTAAGATCAAAGAAAAGAGCTGTCGCCCCGCTGTTCTTGTCGATCATTTGCCACACCCATGGCCATTGCTTGCCCCACAGGGACCCACTCAAGGCAACCATGCCCCACAAAAACCGCAGGGCCATGGGGAAAAACAACAGGCCGTGAATGAACCATCGACCAGGTGACTGTTCAAAGAGTCGCTTTTGAAGCAATACATTCAAAACCATCTCATACGCAATTCGGACCTTGTTCCGGCTTCGTGAATTTTTGCTGGGCTCTGTTTCAGAACCGCTTGCGCTTGTCAAGCCGGTCTGTTTTTTCCTGCCGGAGGAAACAGAAAAGATGAGCAGTAACGACATGCCCAGACCCATACAAAAAACCATCAGGGATACCACAGTGATGGTATCCCCAAAAGACAGGGTTGCCGTGTGGCAGGGCATGCAGAGCACACTCTTGGGGGGCAGCACCATGGCTGAAGCACCCACTGCGTTGCCACGGGTGTGACAGCGTCGGCAGGTGGTCTCCTCATCAGAGACAATCATCTCGTGAATATCCAAGGGCGCATTCAAATGACGCTCCGCCTTTCGGAGGATACGCCCGCTTACCGTGTCCCTGAACGGTTCTCCGCCCTGCAGGTGACAGGCCTGACAGGTGACAGCGGCATGGGCATCATGTGCCGTGGATTCATCGTGAGGCAGATGGCACTGCCCGCAGTCCACGGCCTCCTGGTCACCATGTTCGAATGATGCGGCCTGGATATGACATTCAGTACAGGCAAGACGTGAATGGGGTGTTTCCCTGTATGTTTCCGTGGCTATCAAAGCCACAGATTGCGCTGTTATCTTTTGGGTGTCCGTGCCGCTGTTTGCATGGCAATAAAAACAGCGCTGGTTGATTTCTTCAGCCGCGGCAGGGTCATCTGTACCGGTCAACCGGTGACAGGTCATACACGCTTCATCTTCCCCTGAAAAAGCCGGTAGCTGTGTCTGCTGTTCATGACAAGCACCGCACTGTTGGGACAATGGTTTTTGCGGGTCAAGACGCTCTGTTTCATCAACGGACAAAAGTGTCTGGTGGGGCTTATGACAAGCCATGCAGTTTTCATAAGACTCGGCAGGGTTGATCTCTCGACCACCGTGTTGATTATCCTCTAACGCTTCTTCTACATTGTCGTGACATTCCAGACATTGCTCAGCGTTGAAAAAATCCGTCAGTCGTTTGCCGGTTTGGGCAGGGTCGGGGTGCCGGGGTTGATCAGCGATATCGGTGTGGCAATCCTGGCAGGATAATTGACCGTGGGCAGAAACATGAAATTTTTCAGCATCAACAAACCAGCCGGCTTCCGCAAACGTCCCACAGAAAAACAAATATACAACAGCGGATAGAATCGTTCCGCTTTGTTTAATCCATTTATATGAACAGGGCATTGGTTTTTCGCTCATTCTAACTTAGGATTCTTTCATACAGCAGCTGACCGCCCTGCTATCACATCGGTTAAACAGGCAAACTAAAACGTTTTAGCCCGAATATTTCAGGTTTGAGAGCTAATTCGCCAGTTCTTCTTTATACTTTTCCAATTCCACCAGCATCCATTTTTCCACCGCCTCGGGACCGTGAATCAGGTGACTGAGGTCTGGCGTGCCCTTGGGGCTTAGTTTATACATCCAGCCGCTGCCATAGCAGTCGCTGTTGATTAAACCGGGATCTGTTTCCAGGTCTTCGTTGACCGAGGCAACTTCTCCTGCAAAGGGCGCCAACACCTTGCCCAGCCATTTGCCGGATTCAACCTTGGCAAACTTTTTACCGGGCTTGAGAACTTTGCCGTCGTCAGGCAGTTGAACATAGACGATCTCACCTGCCAGTTTCTGGGAAAACGCATCCATCCCCATCACCATGCTCTCGCCCTCGGGACGAATCCAGAAATGGTTTTCATCATAGTACAGATCATCCGGTAAATTGAATCCATTGATCTCCATGTTGGTCACCTCCTGCTAAGTTTCCCCTGATTGTCTCATACGGGGCTATTTACACGTTAAGCCCTAATTTTCCAGGGTTTAGGATGCCATTCGGATCAAAATAATCTTTCAGACCATTCATTACCTTCATAAAAACCGGGTCATGCTCTAAACCCATGTAAGCCGCCTTGGACATCCCCACACCATGCTCGCCTGTCAAGGTGCCCCCCAGTTCAACGGCCAGTTTGTATAGCTCCGCTTCAACTTGCTTAACCTTTTTGACCTCTTCCGGGTCTGTTCCGTCATAGACGATCACGGGGTGAATGTTTCCATCCCCGGCGTGAGCCACCGTGGCGATCATGATGCCGCTGCGCTCACTGACCCCCATCACCGCCTCCAGCATAGTGGCCACTTTGCTGATGGGCACCACGATATCTTCTGCCAGAACATTGTAGTTCAAGCGGGTAAGAACACCGTAAATCGCCTTACGGGCGGCCCACAGATTTTCAGCCTCTTCTAGGGTTGAGGCCTTGGCAATGGTGATGGCACCATTGTTTTCCAGCGCCTCGATGACTTCCCCCATTTGCCAATCCACCTCATGTTGGGTGTAACCGTCGGTTTCAACCAGTAGCATGGCTGCCACTTCCGGCAAATCCAGGTCCGTTGCTTTGTTAACCGCCTGCAGACTCGGAGCGTCCATAAGTTCAAGCACGCTGGGAATAATCCCTGAACGCATGATGGCACTGACAGCCTTGCCCGCCTGGGGCAGGGAATCGAATGTGGCTGTACACGTCACAGAAGCCTTGGGCAGGGGGTTGATTTTCAGCGATATTTCGGTAACCACACCCAGGGTACCTTCCGAACCCACAAAAAGCCGGGTCAAATCATATCCGGAAACACATTTCATGGTCTTTGCCCCGGTGTGCATGATGGATCCATCCGGCAGCACCACTTCGAGATCCAGCACATAATCCCGGGTCGTGCCATACTTGGCGCCCTTGACCCCTCCGGCGTTGGTCCCGACATTCCCGCCGATGGTAGCCACCTTGCCTGAGGCAGGATTGGGCGGGAAAAAAAAGCCGGTGTCAGCCAGGGCATGGTTCAAATCATCAAAAACCACCCCGGGTTGCACCATCACCTGCCGATCTTCGATGCTGATGGCCAGGATCTTGTTCATACGGCTCATATCCAGCACAATACCGCCCTTTATGGGAACTGCCGACCCGGTAAGCGCGGTGCCGGCCCCGCGTGGGGTAACCGGAATCTTATGCGTATTGGCAAGCTTCAGAATAGCCGCAACCTGCTCTGTGGTATGAACCCATACAGCTGCATCCGGCCGGTGATTGAGACCCGATGAGTCATAGCTGAAACTCACCAGATCGATGAGGGCGTCGGTAAAATTATCTTCACCAACGATAGCCACCAATGATTCTATAATTTTTTGTTCCATTTGCATTTCCTAAACATCCTGGGTTGAGCCCAGCCTGTTATGCTTTAATTTCCCGAACAATTTTAGCAAATTCATCTTCGGTGAGAACCCGTTTCAGATCATGCGACTGTTGCTTCACAATCTGCAATATAGCCATGGCCTCATGCCGAGCAAGCTCAATACCCATTTTTTTCGTCCACAGTTCGATATTGTCGATCCCGCTCTTTTTACCCATCAGGATATTGGGTGCGGCATGTCCCACAAAAGAAGGATTAACCGGAAACACGATGGTGGGGTCGAATTCAAAGACATTCTTATACCAGCCGGTGACGATCCCCGATTCTATGTTATAGGAGTTTTTGCCGATAAAGGGTCTGTTCGGGGGTACATGGAAACCGGACAGTTCCTGGACAAGGTCCGACAGTTCATTGAGCTTGCTGAAATCGATACCCACGTCGATGCCGTACATGGTCAGCAGGGCCAGGACGGTTTCCTCCATGGGCGTGTTACCCGCCCGCTCCCCGATGCCTAGGACCGTGGTGTGAATGACCTCCGCCCCGGCAAGAACGGCATTGACCGTATTGGCAACACCCATGCCAAAATCAGGGTGGAAGTGAACTTCGATGGGTTTGGATATGCGCTCTTTTACTTTTTTGGCAAAATAGGTTGCTGCCTGGGGAGAAAGAACCCCAAAGGTATCCACTAGGGTAAAAGCATCCATATGGCCCTCAACCGCAACACGGTCCACCAGGTCCAGCAGCCAGTCCATATCGGACCGCGTGGCATCGATGGTGAAAAAAACGGTTTTAAGCCCTGCCCTTTTAGCCGCCGAGGTGGCGGTAATGGAAAGTTCGATGGCTTTCTCCAGGGGCCACCGATACCCCTTCTCGATGAGATGCTTGCTGGATGGGATTTCAATGACAATGCCATCCACCCCGCAATCGGCGGCCAGTTCCACATCCGGCACCATACAGCGTGCAAAACAGAAAATTTCTGAACTCAGATTCCGTTTTACAATCTCTCTGAGTGCGGCTTCGTCATTGGGGGATACGGCCGGCATCCCGGCTTCAATCCGATGAATCCCCACCTCGGCCAGTTTTTCGGCGATACGAATTTTATCGTCTTTGGTAAATATTACCCCGGCCTGCTGCTCTCCATCCCGCAAGGTGATGTCATGTATCTTCACCTGGGGTGGCGGGGTAAAATCCTTGGTGACCTCTTCCAGGTAGTTCCAGTGGCTGACGTACCAGTTATCGTTTTTCCAGGGGTGTGCCGAATCGATTTTAGAAGTGGGTTTCATGTGTATGCCCTCCGAATTGTTTTATTGTATTTTGTCAATACTAAGATATGGCTCAAAACAGATAAAGCAAAGATAAATAATCCATGAGATGAATGGACGAAAACAGTCTTGTCCCTTGCATATACTATAGGGAGTTCTTCAATTTGAACCACAATTTTATGATATATCACCATCAAGTTTATATGCGAAACAATTCTTCTGTGTCAATATTTTTTTATTTAAATGGAATTTTTTTAATGTCAGTGGATTTTTGCATTCAGACACCCCGGGTCTTGTGGATAGAGCAATGTATCATTAAGGCCTAAAGGAAGCGGCCTCGATTGGCAGGCACAGTGGATCTGACGCTATCATCTACTTGCTATTGCATTTGAGATCAGGCTGTTGCAAAGAATCAAAGTTTTTAAAAGGAGGGCGGCGTTAGTATCCAGAGAACTTCAATGCTATCGCCTTCCAGGGCACGCCAGGAATGCTCTACATGGGCCGGATAATTGATTGTGTCACCTTCAGATAACTGATAGACTTCCTTCCCAACACACACTTCTAGCTTTCCTTTTACAACAAAGCACATTTTTTCCCCGGGGGAATCGAGCATGGGTTCGTTACCGGAATTTTCCCCTGCTTTTACCTGCATATACATGACTTCCAGCTGGCGCCGCATGTCCGGGGTCAACAAATCATAAACCACATTCGATCCTGGCAGCGCCAATCGTTTGCGCATATCGGCTCGAACAACCGACACCTCATTCCTATAGGCTGTTTTTGTAACCGGGTGCGTTGTAATACCCTCCTGATAGCCCCAGTTAGATTCATTTTCATTTCCGTTGGGAAAAAGATTGACAACACTGTAGCCAAACTCGGCGGCAATTTTTTTCAGGGAAGTAATGGAGGGTTCTGTATTCCCCCGCTCAATCTGACTCAGAAAACTTTTTGAAAGTCCTGTTTTTTTTGAAAATTTTTCAAGGGTCAATTGCCGCTTCTGCCTTTCAGCACGGATCCTTTTCCCCAAATCAATCAATGTTGTCGACATAAATCCATCTCCTCACTCAAAATTTTCATGTATCAATTAAGTTTAACTAATTTTTCAGCTTGTCAAAAGGCTCTAATTAAATCAAGCTTAAATTATTACTTATCGGCTTATTTTTCCTCAAGTGAAACTTTTTAATGGTAAATCGGTCATCAACAGCATGCACCGATGTTCATAGCCTCGTTTGACCCTGTTTCAATTTATTAGATTTGCTCTATTCTTGACTGCCGAAACTGCCCTGACAGAGCAGGACGAGATACTTTTATCTTTGTGGATGAATATTAAAAATATATGATGGCAGAACAACGATTGGCTTGCAAGCTTATTTTGTCAGAGTAAATTTTTTTTATTGACACAACACTTTCTCGCTGCTAATCGATGAACAGTCGGCCAGACCTTATCTTTTGACTTACCTAATATAATACCATCGAATAAGAAGGGGCAGCTCAACAATGAACGACAAATACCAGAGTTTTGGGCTTGAAGACCAAGTTGCCATTGTCACCGGCGCCTCCCAGGGAATTGGTCGCACACTGGCCTTGGCACTGGCTGAAGCCGGTGCGCATATTGCCCTTGTCAGCCGGACGCAGTCAGCCCTGGAAGAGCTTGCCACAGAAATCGATTCAATGGGCCGCCAGGCACTGGTGCTGCCCACGGACATATCTGATGTTTCCCAGATCCGCGGCATGGTGGATAAGACTCAGAAACATTTTGGTAAAATTGACATTTTGGTCAATAATGCGGCCTGGACCGTCACGGCCGATGCTCTGGATGTTTCGGAAGAAGAATGGGACAAAACCATAAACAGCAGTCTCAAGTCTGTTTTTTTTCTGTGCCAGGCTGTTGCGCCCATGATGATTGAACAGGGCTGTGGACACATCGTCAATATGGGATCCACCTTTGGCGAAGTCACCTTTAAAACACGCAGTGTTTATGCGGCTGCCAAGGCCGGAGTCCATCATCTCACCCGTGCTCTTGCCAATGAGTGGTCTGCCTCGGGCGTGCATGTCAATGCCATCGGCCCTTGTGTCACAGAAACACCCACCCGTCGCGAAATCTTCGAACGGCCCGGTTACAAGGAATGGGTCCTGGGACAGATGCTTCCCATCGGGCGCTGGGCACAACCGGAAGACTTTATCGGCGCAACGCTTTTTTTGTGCAGCTCCCTTTCGGATATGGTGGTGGGCCATGTGTTGATGGTGGACGGTGGCTGGATCATTCATTAACTGAAACCTGTAACACTGAGCCTCCACTCGCGGAACGGGTGGGCTCAAGTAGGCCCCTCGAAGGGGGCTGGAATATCCAATATCCAATATCGAATACATGAATTTCGAAGTGATGCTTCCCAGCTTTTAGAATAAAGGAAGACAGAGCGCAGCGATACAACACTTCAATATTCTACATTCCTTGTTCGACATTCGATATTTTCCTTTTTAATTTTCATTGGATCGGTTGAACCTTTCCGGGTCCTCCACCAGAGGTGGGGGTTTTAGATCAGAATCATCTATTGGTCTTGTACGACCATTAAAGTTAAGATCATAACCGTAATAACACGGTTATCTTTCATATAAACCTGCAAATTATTCATTATAAGGAGGCCACCCATGGGATACGAATTAGACACCTATTTTATCGAGAAAGCCCACAAAACAAGTCCACGTCGTCTGTACAGCCACACCGGTGCGGACTGGCAGTACCGGGTCGATTTTGAACGCCTGCGCCAGGAGAGGCTGCAGAAAACTCGCGACCAGATTGAAGCCTTTGACCTGGGAGCGCTGGTATTGTACGCCGGCGCCAATATCCGCTATGTCACCGGCTCTTATCAGGGCAACTGGAAGTACAACATCAACATCCGCTACGTGGTGCTGCCCCGTGGCGGCGAGCCGGTACTGTTTGAGACCGCCGGGTCGGATATGCACTGCGCCCGTATCGATCTGCCCTGGATGGAAGATCGCATTCGACCGGCCATGACCTGGCAGTGGGCCGAAGGTGCCGTGCCCCACATGGCCGGCAAAATGGTGCAAGGCGTGCTGGACGTGTTAAAAGAAAACGGGGTAGAAAAAGAGAAGATCGGCATCGACATCTTGGACATGCCCATGCTCGACGCCTTCAAAGAGGCCGGTGTCAACGTGGTCAACGCCTGGCCGGCCATGTCGGCTGCCCGGGTGGTCAAGACCAACGACGAAATCGAACTGCTCAAACAGGCATCCTCCATCGGTGATGCGGCCATGTGGAAAATCAAATACGAATGGCTCAAACCCGGTGTAACCGAGCGCTACATAGAGGCCAAGGTGCACGAGTTCATGCTCACCAGCGGCTGTGAGATCATCTACGACATCATTGTGGCCTCGGGCGGCAACACCAACCCCTACCGACGCTGGGCCACCGACAAATTGATCCGCCAGGGAGACTTGGTGATCGTGGATATCAACGCCGTGGGACCCTCGGGCTACTTTATCGACTTTGTACGCTGTTTCAAGGTCGCCTCCAAGATGACCCAGAAGGAAATAGATCTCTATAAAGAGGTGTACGATTCCCTGTACGCCGGTATGGACAAACTGCGACCGGGCAACACCTCCGCCGATGTGGCTGCCTGTTTCCCCAAATACGACGATGATTTATACGGCACGGTGACCCTGCAGCAGTTTGCCCACAGCATCGGCATTACCCTGTATGAGGGCATGTGGATCTCCCGGGCCTACTCTTTGGACTATCCTGCCGAGATCAAGGAGAACATGTACTTTGCCATCGAGACCTTTGGCGGCCACCCGGGTCTTCCCCAGACCACCCGACTGGAAGAAAACGTACTGGTAACAGCTGACGGCCCGGTGGTATTTACCATGATGGAACACATGGAAGAAGCCATGGCTTAATACCTCAACTTTCGGGATTCAGGAAACGCGAAATGAACGATAAATGGAAAAGCTTTGGACTTGAAGATCAGGTGGCCATTGTAAGTGGTGCGTCCGAAGGCATCGGTCGCACCCTGGCCATCGCTCTGGCCGATGCCGGTGCCCATGTGGCTATCGCCAGCCGCACCCAAACGGCACTGGAAGAAGTGGCCTCTGAGATTGAAGCCCTGGACCGCAAGGCTCTGGTTGTTCCCACAGACCTGAGAGACGTTGCTCAGATCCGCGCCCTGGTGGACAAAACCCATGCCCACTTCGGGAAAGTTGATATCCTCGTCAACAACGCTGCTTGGACTGCCACCGTGGACGCCCTGGAAGTTACCGAGGAGCAATGGGACCAGACCCTGGATACCAGTCTAAAGGCCTATTTCTTTCTGGCCCAGATGGTAGCCCCCCTCATGATCGAGCAGGGAAAGGGAAAAATAGTCAACATTGGATCCAACTTGGCTGAAGTGGCTTTCCGGGGACGGTCTGTATACTCGGCAGCCAAGGCCGGCGTGCACCATCTCACCCGCGCCCTGGCAAATGAATGGGCTTCCCAGGGGATTCATGTCAATTCCGTGGCTCCGTGCATAACGGAAACACCCACACGGCGAGAACTGTTACAAAGACCTGGGTACAAGGACTGGGCCCTTGAACAACTTCCCATCGGGCGCTGGGCCCAGCCAGAGGATCTCATCGGAGCCACATTATTTTTGTGTAGCTCTCTATCGGATATGATGGCTGGTCACATCCTGATGGTGGATGGCGGCTGGACGATTCATTGACAAAAAATAGCTCTTAAAGCACAAAAAGGATCAACTTCACGTAAAGGGGATAATACAATGGGAAAAAACTATGTCGTACCACTCAAAGACGCCGTGACCGGCGTATTGCATGGCAAAGCCGGCACCTTTCGGGTGCTTATCGATGAGGACATAAGTGGCGCAAAGCATTTTTCTCTGCTGGTCAACACCATGAATGCGGGTGTCGAAGGCAGCTGGCACAAACATGATGATAACGAGCATTGCTGGTATATTCTGTCCGGCCATGGTACCATGTACATCGCTGATGAAACCTTTGAACTCGGTCCGGAAATGGCCGTGTTTGCACCGGCCAATACCATGCACAAGATCGATGTGGGCCCGGATGAAGATCTCACGTATGTACTGGTTTATGCACCGCCAGGACCTGAAAAACTGCTGAAAGCCCACGGCGAACACGCCTTTGACAAAAAATAAAATCGTAAATACGATTTTATGAAACGCGACGGTGTTGCTTCTTCGCGAAAGACTAAAATATCTATCCCTGCAGCAAGCTGCAGCGTATTACGATATTTTTTCTTCAGCCACTTCGGGCTGAAGCAACGCACTCTCGCTCTAATAAGGATCTTAATCCCATTTGAATTCATTCCGAACTGCAAGACTTGTCCACGAGCTCAAGTCGAGTCGCAGCGGGGATTTCAAATTTAAACAGGATATCAGCTATGGAACCCAAGCGTCTGGATGGAAAACGGGCTGTTATTACCGGTGCTGCCGGTGGAATAGCCATTGCCACAGCCCTGGCGTTTGCCGCGGAAGGTGCTGCTGTCTCCCTTGCAGACCTGGATCAGTCCGCTGTTGAAAAAGTCGCCACAAAGGTGTCCTCCCTGGGAGGCAAAGCCAAGGCCTTTGTCACGGATGTGACATCACGGAAGGCGGTGGAATCTCTCATGTCCAATGCTGATGCGTTCATGGGTGGCATCGATATTCTGGTGACTTGTGCTGGTGGATACAAGACCTATGCCGGTTTCGAAGACATCCATGAAGAAGATTGGGATCAGGTCATGGATGTCAATCTGAAAAGCGTCTACCTGTGCTGCAAGGCCGTACTCCCTTATATGAAAAAAGAAGGTTGGGGACGCATTATCAATCTGGGGTCTCTGGCGGGCCGCAGCACCAGCGCCGGCACCTCGCCCGCTCACTATGCATCGGCCAAGGCAGCAGTCTCCATGATGACCCAGTATGTAGCCAAAGACGTGGGGCCCTATGGCATCACCGCCAATACCATTGCCCCGGGAACCACCCTGACCGAACGGGTGATCAACTTACTGACACCCGAAAAAAAAGAGATGTTTACCAAGGCATGTCCTTTGGGCCGGCTGGCACAACCCGAGGAGATATCAGATGTGATCACATTTCTGGCCAGTGATGAAAGCCGGTATATCACCGGGGCCACCATCGATGTGAACGGTGGCAGGCTGATGCTGGTGTAAATGCCGAAGCCCAAAAAGATAGGCAATGAAACACCATAAGAGATTAATATTTTGCACATTCAGTGTGTGATAACTTCTAAATCCGAATATCGAAATACTGAACAAACCTAAATATCAAATGCTCAAATGATTCAAACATAGTGCCTGGAACTGTATCTCCAAGGTATTGTTTAGGATTTCGAATTTCGTGCTTCGGATTTGCGTAAATAACAGGATAACTGCAATGCCATCAGAATCACAAGTAGCAATAATCACCGGAGCGGGATCAGGTATCGGAAAAGCCTGTGCCATAAAATTCGCACAGGCAGGGGTGAATGTGGTTGTAGCCGATTGCAATGATGAAGCCGGACAACAGACCGTCAATGATTTGAAAGCTATTGGGACGGAGGCTATATTCTGTCACGCCGATGTGTCCCAAGAGCAGAATTGCATCGCGTTTGCCAACCAGGCAATCCATCGGTTTGGCCGCATCGATGTCCTGGTGGCCAATGCTGGTATCCGGGCATTTGGAACCGTTCTGGAGAGCACCGAGGATGACTGGGACCGGATGTTGGCCGTTAACCTGAAGGGGGTCAACTTCTCCTGTAAAGCAGTACTGCCGCAAATGATGGAACAGAGATCCGGGGCCATTGTTCTCATCGGTTCAACCACGGCCATGACCGGACGCACCAACATGCCGATTTATGATGTGACCAAGTTTGGTGTTTTAAGTTTAAACCGCAGCCTGGCGGCTACCTATGGAAAATTCGGTATTCGCGTCAACACCATCTGCCCGTCTAAAACCATTACCGAGTTTCATCTTAACAAGGCCAAGGCTCAAGGGATATCACCTGACGCGTTCCGTGCCCAGTTTGAAGACTATGGTCTGTTGGGTCGGGCAGGCGAACCCACGGAAATAGCCGCGGCTGTATACTTTATGGCCAGCCAGGAGGCCTCGTTCATCACGGGCCAACACCTCATGGTGGACGGTGGATACGCCATCGGTGCAAAACCCTTTACCTAGAAGCCATATCAGAAAAAGTGTTTTACTATGTCAAGGTACCATCAACTCTAATTTTAACAAAGATAAGGAGGCTCTATGAAAAACACAATTAAAATATTATCCTTTTTAACCATCTGTTGTTTCGTTGTTGTTGGAATGACCAACCAGGCCGCTGCCGAGTGGCCGGAAAAACCCATTACCGCTGTCATTCAGTACAAAGCCGGTGGTGGTACAGACACCATGACCCGTGCCTATGCAGCTGAGATGGAGGCGCCCTTGAAATCCACCATTAACGCTGTCAACCGTCCCGGTGCCCTGGGGGCATTGGCCATGGATTTTGTATGGCAGAAACCTTCAGACGGCTACTGGTGGCTGGGTGGATCCAACTTCGGTAAGCAATTGCGTGTCATGGGCCATACCAAGTTGAGCCCGTGGAAAGATTGGCAGTATTTTAAGGCTGGCAATTCCATCCAAGGCTTTGCCGTAAAAACAGACTCACCTTTTAAAACACTGGGCGATTTTATTGCAGCAGCCAAAAAGAACCCGGGCAAGTACAAGGTATCCAATTCAGGTGTCGGCGGACTCTGGGCCGAAGGCATCTCCCTCATGACGAGTGCGGCCGGCATTGACGTAAAACAGATTCCCTATAAGGGGGGTGCTCCCGCGGCACTAGCCTGCCTGCAGGGTGAAGTTGATGTGGCCGGCAGCGGTTTGCACGAAACCATCGAATTTATCCGAGCCGGAAAAATGAGAAACCTGGCTATTTTTGCCAAAGATCCCATCACCCTTAAAAACGGCACCGTGCTGCAGCCTATAGGTAAATATGTACCTGCACTGGAAGCAAGCGCACCCTTCGGCGGTTACTACACCCTGGCTGTCAAGCGGGACACACCCGCTCCGATTATGAAAAAAATTGCCGCGGCATTTAAAGCGGCATGCAATTCCGAAAAATTTGAAGGTATGTTGGCAAAGAAATTCTTTTTAAAGGATGTCCTGGTGGGCGAAGCTGCCGACAAGGCTGCCGCCCGCGCAGAAGCTGTTACAGCATGGTTGTTGTGGGATTTGAAAGTTGAAGGCGCCAAGGTCAATCCGGCAGATGCGGGTATTCCCAGACCGGAAGATTTTGACAAATGGTGGCCGCCGCAGGGTTATAAACCGACGATGTAACCAAACAATATCTATAGGTTAAGCGTCATTCTTCCTGGACGGTGCCCGTGAACTTTCGAAATTCATGGGCACTGTCCCAACACAAGCGAATCTCAGCATCACTGGGGACCCAGATTTTGAAACTACCGGATCAAAAAATTGAAAACAAATCATTGCGGATGGCAAGCACAGACATTGTCAGCTCTTTGATCGTCATGGCGGTGGCCGTCATCGTGGCTGTTTGGTCCTTTAAAATGTCGATCCCCTCTGGATGGGCTTCTGCACCCGGTCTGGTACCGCTTATGTTCGCCGGCACCATGTTTTTGATGGGTCTGGGACTTTTCATCTCAGCGGTGCGTCGCAATGGTCTTGCCATTTTGCGTACCCGGCTGGCATCCTTTTCAGGCAAAAACTTTTTGCAGGACACACAGACAAAACGATCCCTTTGGATTATCGTATTGACGGCTGTTTATATGTTAGTTCTAACCGGCCGTCTGCCCTTTGAAATTGCCGGCTTTCTTTTTTTATTCAGCACCTTCGCCGTCTTTTGGAAAAAAGGTCGCTGGCTTAAGATTATTGTGGCAGCCATCGTTATCCCCTTGTTTTTCAGCCTGACATTCAGATTTTTATTCTCGATTTTATTACCCGGGGATTCAATTTTCGACTATTTACTTTAGAGGCCATGGTATGTATTCTTTTTTCACTGCATTTGACCCATATCTGATGTTGCTGTGTTTTTCCGGTGCGGCCATGGGAATCATCTGGGCTGCCCTGCCCGGTCTCTCCACAACAATGGCCATGGCTCTTCTGGTGGGGCTCACCTATCGCATGCCCACTGAAATGGCCATTATTTTTATACTGGGCACCTTTACCGGTTCGGTTTTTGGCGGGGCCATATCCGCCGTACTCATCAACATACCCGGGACACCGGATGCGGTGCCCACCCAGATGGCAGGGTTTCCCCTGGCCAAGCAAGGCAAGGGCGGTCTTGTCCTGGGAATGTCCATTACAGCTTCCATGGTGGGCAATTGGGTAGGGATTCTGCTGCTGGTTACCTGTGTTAATTATGTGCTGGACATCGCACTGAAATTCGCATCCTGGGAAGTTGCCTTGCTGGCACTCTGGGGCATATCCATCAGCGGCACCCTGACCGCCGGCGAGGCCCCGGTGAAAGGCTGGATATCCGGGTGGATGGGTGTCTTGATTGCCATGGTTGGCAGGGAAGAAATTCATGGCATCGAGCGCTTTACCTTCGGCAGCCAGGAACTTCTATTAGGTATTCCCTATATACCGGTGCTCATCGGTCTTTTCGGTCTTACCGAAATTATCATGGTCCTCTCCCAGCCCCAACCGTATGTGATCCCGCAGAAAATCGGCAGGATATTTCCCCCCATCAAAGAATTTTTAAAATACTGGAAGAGCATTATCCGTTCATCCATCGTAGGACTTGTCACCGGAATCATACCGGGTGCCGGAGCCAACGTGGCCACCTTTGTATCCTACGGTTTGGGTGAACGTTTTACCGGCAAGCGCTTTTCCAAGGGCAGCATGGAAGGTGTGATCTGCTCGGAAGTTGCCAACAATGCCAATATCGGTGGCGCGCTATTGCCCTCACTGGTACTGGGTATCCCCGGCAGTGCCACCGTGGCTGCTTTTCTGGCCGCCTTGAATCTGCACGGTATCGTGGTGGGGCCCACCATCGAGTTGGAGCAGCCGGGTATCATGAATTTTATGTACGGCACCTTGATTGTGGCCAACATCGGTATGTACATTTGCGCCTTTGCCCTGATCAAACCGAGTGTCAAGCTTTTCTCCCTGCCCCGGGAACTCCTGCTGCCGATTATTGCCCTGCTGTGCGTATTAGGATCATTTGCCCAAAAAATGTCCATGTTCGACATTAACCTGATGTTTGGTTTCGGACTGTTGGGATTCTGCATGCGCAAAGCCGATATACCCATCGGCCCTATGATTTTAGGTGTTGTTTTAGGAAATATGCTCGATCAGAATTTCAGACGCGCCATGGTTATCTTCGAAGGTGAAAGCCTATGGCAGGTCCTGATCGATCGTCCCATGGGGACCACATTAATCATTATTGTGCTGATAACATTTATCAGTGGCATCTGGCCTAAAAAAAAGAAAAAACTTATATGAGAACAACTCCGCTTCGCTGATAGTGATAAATAGCGGAAAACAATTTTAGGAGATATTTCGAAATGACGAAAAAGAAAAAAGAAATCGGTCTGGCCATTGTGGGCTGCGGAACCATTGGACGCATCCGCGCCATGCTGGCTCATGATTACCCGGCTGTGGGGTGGCTGGGACTGTGTGATGTCAAAGAAGATCTGGGCAAAAAACTGGCCAACGATGCCCAGGCGGATTTTTTCACCACCGATTTTAAAGAACTTCTCAAACGTCCGGAGGTCAATGCCGTCGTTATCGCAACAGATGAGAACTTTCATTTCGACCCTACCATGACTGCCATAGAGCAGGGCCATGACTTGTTTATCGAAAAACCCCTGGCCACGGATGCCAAAGAATCCTTGAAAGTGCTCACCGCCATCGAGGAGAGCGGCGTGGATGCGGTCATTGGTTACACCAACCGCTTTCGCCGACGTTTTCTGGCCATTAAACAGCGTCTTATGAGCGGACAGATCGGGCAAGTAACCTCGGTTGTCACCCGGGCTTTCATGAACCGCATGGTTCCCATTGCCACCACCCGCCGCACGGATCAGCGGAAAAATCTGACACCCATGGTGGTGTCGGGTACCCATAGCCTGGATATGAGCATGTGGCTCATGGAAGGAAAATCCCCGGTCTCTGTTTATGCCCAATCCATAGACACAGCCCTGGCCAAATACGGAACCAAGGACTCCACCTTTGGTATCTTTACCATGGATGACGGCACCATCTTCAGTATGAATATCAGCTGGGCCCTGCCGGTGGTGTGGCCCGGAGCGGTCTATGGGCTGGAGATCGGTATTGTCGGGACCGAAGGTGTCATCGACGTTGAAGATACCCATCGCGATCTGGTGCTGGCCTCTGAAAACCCCCAGGGCGCCGGGTACAAGCCGGAAGGCTATGAACCCGAATATAAAAGACATGTGGATTTCCTCACCAGTTATCCCCCGGGGGATATGCACATCGGGCAGCTCTGGGGTCCCATGCGTGAAGAAACCAACACCTGGTTTGCAAGGGTCTGCATGGGACTTGACTCACCCCATGCCACCGCTGCCGAGGGTCATCGCAACCTTATTCTGACCATGGCCATGGATCTGTCTGCGGCACGTGGCGAAAAAATAGATTTACCTGTCGATCTGCATGAGTTTTACCGGTAATGGAAATTACCCACCTGATTGTCATGTTTCTTGTGGGCGTGGTTGCCGCAGCCTTTGGTACCCTCATTGGCGGGTCAAGCATCGTTACCATTCCGACCCTGATTCTGTTAGGTCTGCCGCCACACACCGCCATCGGGACCGATCGTTTCGGCATTATAGGCGTGGGGATAGCGGGCTGGTACGAGTTTCACAAAAAAAAACTCATCAACTACAAGATCGGCTTTATTGTGGCCATTCCCGTATTGTTCGGTACGGCCCTGGGTGCCAATCTCGTATTGCAGATCAGTGAGGACGTTCTGAAATATGTTATCGTGGTCACCAACATCATTCTGGTGGCCTTTCTCCTGTTTAATCGCGGTGTGGGTGTTGAAAAAAGACAAACCACGATTCAAAAAAAAGAATATGTCGTGGGTGCCTCCTTGAGCTTTATGAACGGTATTTACGGTGGCTTCTACGGCGCCATGGCCGGCACCTTTTCCATATACATCTTGATTGGCTGGTTCCGACAAACGTTTATCCAGAGCGCGGCCACCCAAAAAATCGGCTCCATTTTCATGACCGTAACAGCCGCCACTATTTTTGCCTTAAATGATGCCGTGGATTATCCCCTGGGTCTGGCAATGCTGGCGGGCTGTCTGGTGGGATCATATATTGGTGCCCATTATGCCGAAAGAATCGGCAATGTCTGGGTCAAAAGAATGTTCATTGCCTTTATCATCGTTGCCCTGGCTAAAATGATCATCAGTCCCTAGCGTTGTGTCCCAGAAATATAGTTAGTGTCCATGATCGAAAAAATACCAAGCATCAAAAAGGACAGCCAGCATGAGCGATAGCAGCAGTATGAAAAGATTAGAAAAAGCGCTTTTGCCGTATGAAAAACAGCTTCAGAAACAGGAAGCATTTAGAAGGCGGCTGGGGGTCAAAGAGGTCCAGCAACCCACCTATCAGCGCTATATCACCGGACCCATCGAACGTTTTGAAAAAGAACGCATGGCCTTTTTGTGTATGCGCCCGGGCAATCCCCATGGGAAGGCTCTCCGAAAAAAATTCAAGAAGCATACCGGCCATGACCACTATCTCACCCCTCTCGCCTATGAAGAATTGGACATAGAGGATCGATTTGGCCGCTCCCTGGCCGATGCCGCATATCGTGCCTGCTGCGAATATGATCCTGAACCGTTCCCGGTCACACCTGAGACAGGGCGCGTGGAAGTAAACAACAGCGCCTGGATGTCCAGACTCATAAAAAAAATGGGTCTGCTGTTCGGGGCTGAAATGATCCGTATAACAAAACTGGATCAACGCTGGACATACAAGGATGTGGATATCAGGCATAAATATGCCATCGTGGTGGTGGTACAGCACAAACCCAGCCTCATCGACCTGGCACCTTCTTATTTCTCATGGTCATCGTCGGCCGATGTCTACTCGCGACTCAAGTTGATCACCACCCAGCTCACCGACTTTATTCGTGGACTGGGCTATGATGCCATGTACCGTGAAACCCGGGGAGGTGGGGAACCCGAATTGAACATGGTGCCCCTCGCTCTGGACGCCGGAGTGGGCGAATTTTGTCGCACGGGCCGGGTGCTTTCCCCGGAATACGGCAACAACATGCGTCTCAAAGCCGTCACTACAGACCTGCCCCTGCTTCCAGACAAACCCATAGCCTTTGGCACGCATGATTTTTGCATGGCCTGTGAAAGCTGTGCCAAGTTCTGTCCGTCCGGAGCCGTACCCAAAGGTGAGCCCACTGACGAATTTCCCAATCCGATTCACAACAATCCGGGATTTCGCAAATGGTGGATCAACGCGGAAAAGTGCATCATCTTCTGGGGTATGAACAAAAGAAAGTGGCCCAGCTGTGGTGGTAAGTGTATCGCGGTCTGTCCCTGGAACAAACCCATGAACCGCTTTCACAACACGGTGCGATGGCTGGCTGTTCATGCGCCCCACTTTATTAAAAAACTCCTCGTCTGGGGAGATGAATTTACATATCAACGCGAAAAGAAAATTAACAAATAATTTTGAAAGGAGATATTTTGAACGATAACCCTCTAAACAATGTCCTAGTGGGTACGGATTGGATAGCGGATAATATGGACAATCCGGATGTCCGGGTAATTGAAATAGGCGCCCTGAAAGATCCCGACGCCTATTACGCCAGCCACATTCCGGGCACCCTGCTTTGGCCGTGGCTGGAAACACTATGGCATCCGGAAATACGCGATTTTCCCACACCTGAAGCCTTCAGCGAATTGATGTCAAAAAGTGGTATCAGCCATGACACGACCATCGTTTTTTACAGTGACCAGATTCAGTTCAATACCTATGCCTTCTGGATATGCAGCATGCGGGGTCATAAGAATCTGAAAATCATGAATGGCGATATGAACCTGTGGCTTTATGAAGATCTCCCCATAACCACGGATGTGCCCAGCTTCGCTCCCACCGAATATCCTGTCCGCCCCCTAGAGGAAGCGGATCGCCGGATTGGACGTGACGGTGTATTGGCCGGACTCGACAATCCTGACAGGGTGGTGCTGGACATGCGCACACCCGAAGAATATATGGGTGAACGGGTATCCCCAGACTGGTTTCCAGTAGATCATGGCGCCGTGAGAAAAGGGCACATCCCCGGGGCCAAGCACCTTTATTACATGGATCTGCTGAACGAGGACAACACCTATAAAACCCAGGCCGAGCTTCAGGAGGTTTATTCGGCAGCAGGTGCGACACCGGACAAGGAGCTTGTTTCCTATTGTCGTCTGAGCCATCGCGGATCCCTGGCCTGGTTTGTAGCCAAATATCTCCTGGGCTACCCCCGCGCAAAAGTGTATGACGGTTCCTGGACAGAATGGGGATCGATTGTGGGTGTTCCGATTGTGAACCTTTCTTTGGGAAAAGGGGACAAGAAATAGCTCTGGGTCAATGGTTTACAAAGCGTTTACAATTACTGGCCAGTAAAGAATCCTGGACCAAAGGACCAGGTTTTTATAATGGAATAAATATCCTTTATTAGTGAATTTTTTTTCAATATGAGCAAACTTTATTCAGTTATTTCATAAATATTACATCATCTTTCGCTCAAACCGTCTTTCCATAAAGGCATAAGGGAATACCGGCTTTTTTCTTATGAGTGAATTTATTTACTTGACTGTGTACAACATATTGACTAAAACTGGTTCAGATAGTTAATGCGTCACCATAGCGCTGGTGCCGAATCGTTCGTTACATGCTGTTTCCTTGCCCACTGGCCTGCGATTGTTTTAATTTTTCCGCTGCCAAAGCTTCTGCACAATATAAATATAAATGAAAGGACTATAGAAAAATGGCACAATACGTCAAACTTGAAAATCTGCCCGAATTGATCAACGTTCCCCCAAAGTCAGGACATTTTTCAGATGTTTTTACCGACACTGAATATGAAAAGGGGCTGGCCATCAAATTCGGTATAAATGACACCGTATGCGGTTCCAAACGAATTTCCATGGGGCGTACCATTATTCCACCTCACACCGCCAACGAAAGACACGTTCATTTGAGCGCCGAAGCGGCCATGTACATTGTCAAAGGGACCATGACGCTGTTCCTGGGTCCTGAAGCCGCCATAACAAAATGCCCTACCGGAACGTTTGTGTTCGCTCCGGAAGGCATCATCCACGGGGTCGCCAATGCCAGCCGCACAGAAGAGGTGGAACTCGTGTTTGCCTATGGTGGCGTCCCTTCAAAAGAAGCAGCCAACATTATATTCATCGATGATGCTGAAAATGACTACCCACCCCCGGGATGGGATGCAGAAGAATAGCACATGGCACAGTATAATCTGGATTCATGAAATGAATGTTACTTTACATGCGGTCAATTTATTACCGTAAGAACCTTTAACAGGGTTTGATCAAATGATAAAAAACAGTGAAAGCAGTGGTCACAGCGAACCGTGGTACCGCCATGTCAATTACAATACCGTCGTGGCTGTAGTTCTTCTCGTTTTATGGACCCTCATGTTTTTCGCCATCCCCTACCAGATCCAGAAGCCCATGCTTTTTATGGGCCGCAGTTTAATGGGCTTGAAACCAACCCTGTTCCCCCAGTTGGCAACCCTGTCCCTTATTGTCCTGAACATCTGGTATTTGGTGATCAGTTTTCGACTCAAGGATAAAAATCTTTTTACAGAAGTCACGCGGCAGGGCTATTTTCGGATCATCGCATCCCTGGTGGTTTTTTTCGCGTATGCGCTTTTGTTTGAACACCTGGGCTTTGTCCTCACCAGCGTTCTGGTGGCCGGGTCCCTGTCCACCTTTTATGGAAATCGCAATGTTCTGGTTGGAATCCTCGTGAGCGTGGGTGTCCCCCTGGGCATCTATTTCGTTTTCACGCGACTGTTGAAAGTCTCCTTGCCGGAATTTCCTTTTTTTTGATCGGGCAATACAACCGCGGAAATATCCCAAGGGCTTAATACCTGGTATATTTTCCGGAAAGGCTGTTTAAATGTGGGATAATTTTTTACAGGGAGTAATGCTGACCCTGCGGTGGGACACATTCGGCATGATGGGCCTGGGTCTCATGCTGGGTATGTTCGTTGGTGCGCTTCCCGGTTTTACAACCATCATGGCCATGGCGGTCCTTTTGCCGATTTCCTTTTTTATGGATCCCATGGTGGGAATTCCCTTTCTGATTGGTGTCTACAAAGGGGGCATATACGGCGGCAGCATTCCGGCGATTCTGGTATCCATGCCCGGCACCGGCGCCTCTGTGGCAACGACGTTTGACGGTCCATCCCTGACCAAACAGGGAAAGTCGCGTAAAGCCATGGAAATGGCCCTTTTCTCCTCGGTCTGCGGGGACCTGTCAAGCGATGTTCTCACCATTTTGTTTATCGGTCCCATTGCGATCATGGCCATGAAAATAGGCCCGCCGGAACTGGGAGCCATTATTCTTCTCAGCCTCATTATCATCTCTGCCACCACATCCGGTCTGTTTATCAAAGGCCTGGTCATGTGCTTCATCGGGCTCTTTTTTTCCATGATCGGTCAGGACCCCCTGGGGGGGATGTCCCGATTCACTTTCGGCTTTTTCGAAATCAAATCAGGCATTCCCCTGCTTCCCATGCTCATCGGTCTGTTTGCCATTCCTGAAATTCTCCAGGCCGTTGAAAAAAAGATAACTTCTTTCGTGGCCGAGGAATTCAATCTCAAATCGGGGGAAAGATTAACCTTTAAGGAATTCCGCCGCAGCATCAGGACCATTATCAGATCCACAGCCATCGGAACCTCTCTCGGGATTATTCCCGGCGTTGGTCAGGTCGTCTCAGCCTTTGTGGGTTACGCTGCCGCAAAAAATGCTTCCAAACACCCGGAAACATACGGCAAAGGCGAATTAGACGGGATTGCCGCCGCCGAAGCAGCCAACAACTCTGTAAACGGCCCTACCCTGGTGCCACTGCTGACCCTGGGTATTCCCGGGGACAAGGTCACCGCTATTTTATTGGGTGCTTTTATCGCCCAGGGTTTGCGTCCGGGGCCACAGCTTTTTGCTGAACAGGGCCCCCTGGTCTTTGCCCTTCTGGTGGCCATGATCTTTGCAAATCTCATATTTGTAGTGCTGGGGTATCTCACGATCCCCTTGTTTGCCAAGGTGGTGACGATTCGGAAATCAGCCCTTTTGCCGCTGACAGCCATTTTTGCTTTTGCCGGGTCCTATGTGTACCGTTCCGACCCTTTTGACCTGCTGGTGTTGGTATTTTTCGGCATTTTCGGTTATACTGCCAAAAAATTGAATTTTGACGTCACCCCCATGGTCATGGGCTATATTCTGGGACCGGTCCTCGAGTATTCCTTTGGCCAGACCATCAACCTGGGGCGGGGCGATACCCTGCACTACATATTTGCTGCGCGTCCCATTACCGCAATCATCCTGGCTATCACGCCTTTTGTAACGGCCGGACTGTGGTGGCGGGGTGCGCGTTTGCGGAACAGGCATATCAAAGAACCCTTGTCTGAAAAATGAGAGGAGGTGGTATCGGGTTGTTCGGAGTAGATTGTTTCATCCCAAATAATTATGCCAACATCAACACAATCATAAGAAGGAGGAACCAACATGACTTTTCGAAAAATATCCCGTTCAATGTTAGTCGCGGTGCTTTTGGTTTTTGTCGGCTTGACACCCGTTCTGGCTGATAATTACCCAAGCAAGCCCATTACCCTTATCATTCCCCTGGGAGCCGGCGGTTCTCATGACCTGAATGCCCGCGTTTTTACCAGTGTCATCCCCTCATACCTGGGCCAGGCCGTGGTGGTCAAACTCATGCCGGGTGCAGGGGGACAAACCGGTACGGCAGCGGCAATCAAAGCCAAACCCGACGGATACACCCTGATCTTCACCCACAACTATATTGACCAGCTGCAACCCCTGCTTGAGAAACTCCCTTACGACACCCTCAAGGACCTGAAATCTGTCTGCCGGATCAATTATGGTGCATCCAGCGTGGTGGTGCGGGCTGACAAGCCCTGGAAAACCTTGGATGACATGCTTGCCTACGGCAAAAAGAATCCAGGCAAGCTGATTTTCACCACGTCCGGAAACTGGGGCGCAACCATGACCCCGGGCGCCAGGGTTCTGTTGGCGGCAGGTATCGAAGCCACATACATTCCCTACAAAGGCGGTGGCCCGGCCATGCAGGCAGTCCTTGCCGGCGATGGTGATTTTATGATGTCCTTTCCTTCCCAGGCCGGCCCCCTTGTTGAAGCCGGTAAAATCCGCGCCCTTGCCAGTGCAGGCGATGTTCGTATTTTCCCGGATGTCCCCAATCTCAAAGAGCTGGGATACGAAACCGGAACCATGGATCGCATCGTCATGGCCCCCGCAGGCGTGCCTGAAGATCGCATGAAAATTTTGCGGGACGCGTTCTCCAAGCTTAACGGAGACAAGACCTACCAAAGACTGATGCAGCGCATTGGTGAGAATACGGAGTACATGGATGGCCCTGATTACGACAAGATCCGTCCGGTGAACCAGGAATCATATCGCACTCTGGTCAAAAAGATTTCGGGTCAATAATCAGACGCGATCTCTCACAAAAGCAAAACTGGCATCCTCAAAATATAGAGGGTGCCGGTTTTTTCCCTCTGTTCTCTAATAAAACATTAAGTTTTGGAAATAGCGTATGAAACCAGCAATCGGCTTTGTGGGTTTGGGTCTGATGGGTAGCGGTATGGCCCGCAACCTGATTCAGGCCGGCTTTCATGTTACAGGCTACGATCTAAATCCGGAAAAAGTTGCCGCCGTTACCGCATGTGGTGGCAAAACATCAGACGACCCGGAAAGCATGGCAGCGCACGTGGATGTAATCATACTTTCCCTGCCCAATTCGAATGTGGTCAATGATGTGGTGCAAAAAACGTTAAGACTCACAGAAACAAACCGGGAAAACTTGATCCTTATCGACACCACCACCGCCGACCCCGGCATGTCAAAATCCCTGGCTGAACAGTTGCAAGAGACAGGCATCACCATGCTGGATGCTACCATCAGCGGGACCTCTAAAATGTGTGCCGAGAAAAACATCACCTTTATGGTGGGTGGCAACAAGACGTCTTTCGAACAATGTGAAGCTATTTTTGCGGCCATGGGTGCTCAAACGTTCTATTTAGGACCCAACGGATCCGGGGCATTGATGAAATTGATTGTCAATCTGGTTCTGGGACTGAACCGCATGGTTCTGGCGGAGGGCCTCTCTCTGGGAAAAAGAGCCGGTGTGGACAGCGAACAGATGTTGAACGTACTAAAAAATTCCGCCGCATACTCCAAAGCCGTGGACATGAAAGGCTTTAAAATGACCACCGCGGATTTTTTGCCGGCCGAGGGAAAACTCGCCTTTCACCTTAAAGATGTGCGTCTGATGCTCGATTTGAGCCGCCAGTTGAATTTTCCCTTGCCCCTTTGCTGCATGCATGCCCAGGCTCTGACCTCTCTGGTGGCCAAAGGACGGGGTGAGTGGGATAATGCCGCCATCGTGTCTTTCTACGACGATCTTGTACAATCTTGACCTTGGATAGCCTCATAATTTATGGATCATCTCCAAAAGAATTGATCCTCATTTATCAACAGGAGAAATAATGGCTTTAATTACAATTTCACAGAGTCTCGGCAGCATGGGGATGATTATCGCTCAACAGGTGGGCAAAGCGCTTGACCTGGACATTTACGATGATGAAAAATTAAAGGCAAAGGCTTTGGAACTGGGACTGCATACGCAGGAACTGGACAGCCTGGCTGAAAAGGCACCCGGGTTTTTCAGCCGCTATTTCACCAAGCGCCCTGAAATTTACCGGGACATTTTGGAAACCGTCATTTACGAAGTGTCCCGCAAGGACCAGGGAATCGTTATCGGTCATGGCAGCCAGTTTCTGTTGCGGGATTTCAGCTGTGCCCTGCATGTCCTGATTCATGCCCCTTTGGAACAGCGCCTCCATCGCATCATGGAACAGCAAAAACTTGATCAGGATACCGCGGAAAAACTGGTGGCGAAAAGTGACAATGCCCAAAAGGGTTTTTTTCAATATGCCTTCAATATGCAGTGGGATGACCCCACCCTGTATGATCTGGTAATTAATCCAGGCAAGCTGGGCCCCGAAGCAGCGGTCAAACTGATCGTTGAAGCTGCCAGCCCTGAAAACATGGATACCTGCAGTCTGTCCGCCCTGGAGGCCATGGGGAGGCTGGGAATGGTCAAAAAAATCGAGCTTGCATTGCTGAAAAACGGTCACAACATATCTATTTTAAAGATAGACGTTGATCAGGAAGGAACCGTACACATGGGTGGATATGCGCCCAATGCGGGTGCCACAGAAGATATCCTCCAGACGGTCAAAGGGGTGGAGGGTGTCATTGCCGTGGAATCAACCATGGGTGAAATCAACAGACTTTCCGAAGCATAGCGCGTTTTTCACGGCCGTAAAGGAAGTATTGAAGAACCTCGCGGCAAGCTACGGGGTTTTTTAATCCTGGACTCCTTGTATGCTGGGATGCTAGGAGGCCTGGAAGCTGGGATGCTGCTGTCCGCTTGTAGCTGTCAGCCACCCTCTATCACCCTTGGAACCTTGAACCCTTTCTCCCAACTAATTGGGAGAAGATCCACTTTTTTTATTCGTTGTTCCTGTTTCTGTATGACCGAGGAGAAACCATGGATAAACACGTATTTGCCGTAGAACGACTGGAAAAATTTGTAGAAAGCGTACTGATTGGACAGGGCGTGGCTAGCGAACATGCCCGCATTTGTTCCCTTCGTATGATCGAAGCTGATCTGCGGGGCATGCACGGTCACGGAATCTTCCGCTTGCCCCCTTACTGCAGGCGCCTGGAGGCGGGCGGCTACAATCTGAACCCGGATATCAAGATTGAACGAGAGACGCCGGTCAGTGCCGTCGTGGATGGTGACAACGGTCTTGGGCAAGTCGTGGTTACCCGGGCTGTGGAGCTGTCTATTCAAAAGGCCAAGACAAGCGGGATGGCCTGGGTGGGCATATGCAACAGCAACCATGCCGGCGCGGGCGGGGTATATGCCTCCATGGCCCTCCCCCATGATCTGATTTCCATGTATATGGCCATCGGCAACGCCAATCACATGCCCCCGTGGGGAGGCATTGATCTTCTGTTAAGTACCAATCCCATCGCCTTTGCCATTCCCACCGGTAAAGAGCCACCCATTGTGCTCGATATGGCCACCACAAATGCCTCCTACGGTAAAGTAAAGGTGGCGGCTCAAAAAGGCGAGTCCTTTCCGGTGGGCTGGATGGTGGATAAAAAAGGGCAATCACTGACGGATCCCCAACGAGTCAAGGATGGATTTTTATTGCCCATTGGAGAGTATAAGGGTTATGGACTCAATTTCGTCATCGGTGCATTGGCCGGTGTGCTGAACACCGCGGCCTTTGGTAGCGCCGTAATCGATTTCAACAAGGATTTTATCACCCCCACCAACTCCGGTCAGATGATTTTCACCATGCGTCCGGATCTCTTCAGGGATATGGCTGAATTCAAAGCCGAGATGGATATGCGTATTCAGGAGATACGCGAGTCAACACCCATGGAAGGTGCTCAACCGATCCGCCTGCCCGGTGAAATGGCCCTTGAGCGTCAACGAAAAATGCGCTCCCAAGGCGTACCGGTGGCCCAGCCTGTGCTGCTGCAATTACGCGAGATTGCTCAGCGACTGGGTTTGCCGGACTGCCTCGATGATGCACCTTAGCCCGAACATTTCATAAAATTTGGCAAGCGGTGTTTTATGCAGGAGTCATCCATGTTTGATAAACTCGGCATCGTAAGCAATTGTCTGGCCAGACGTTTGGCCCAAAACGATGGTTTTGAAAAACTCATTGGAACCTTCGTGCAGCACGGGTTCATGCACATCGAAATCCGTGATGGTGATTATCTGCGCAATTCGAATTTTGGGAAGGTTATAGAGGGGCTCGAAACAGCCTTACAGCATTATAGTGATCGTGAATGGCAGGGTCTTTGCGTGGCTATCCACGATGGCAAATCCCATCAGGTGCCGGGGCTGCAAACCCGGGACCAAGGGTCAATCAATTTCATTGCCCGGCTCCTAAAACAAAACCCTGATATCGTGCTCAGCTATGCCATGGCACATCCCTGGACGCGGCCACCGGAAAACAGAACAGATGATGACAGAGACATCATCCAGGCAAAAAAAATTGCCTACCTGCTGTCACCAGCCAACGCACGACTTCGCCTGGTGGACATGAACGTTAAAACCCCCTTGGATAAAAAGGCAGCCGTGTTCAATTTGCAGCGCTATCAAGCCCTGGCACCCGAGTTCCCGCTAACACTGGCAGTTGAAAACAGCGCCTTACCAGCCCATGTAATTCTCGACCTGGCAGTGCAGGGCAACATTCATCTGGCCTATGATGAGGCCAATGTTTTTTATCCTGATGGCACGCCCATGGGGGACCCTGAACGATTCTGGGAGCGCGTGACAGCCCATCGACTCATCTCCGTGCATCTGAAACAAAAAAACCATGACGGTGTTCTTGCAAGCCTGGGAGAGGGCTTTGTTGATTTACCCATGCTGGTCAATCGCTTGTCAGAACTTCCCTATAAAGGCGACTGGCTGCTTGAATGCCAGGCAACAGACCAACCCCTACAGGATGCCATTCACAGCAGAGAGATTCTTTTGACATACCATAAACAGAAAGGAGTCAATCCGTGACCGCAACAAAAAACAAGTACCGCTTTCTATTCATTCAACCCTTTCAACTGTCTACCGGAGGAGAATTTGTTGACCGGTATCATTCAGATGAACTTACCAAAGAAAAACGACTCAGGATGGAATATCTTAACATCCGGCATCTACTGGAAGATGTCGAATGGGATTTTCACGGAGGGCCGATCCCACCCTACGGAAATTGGGCAGTGGAAACCCGTGAGGAGTTTGCCCATGTAGCCGCCGCCCGCTTACCTATTGTCCGCGAAGCCTGCGAGAGCGGTAAGTACAACGCCATCATTTTATTAGGCGGTGGTGAGCCGGGCTTTAAGGAGTCCAGAGAGATCGCCCGCCAATACGGCATCCCTGTTACATCCTGCGCATTTTCCCAGATGCATATCGCCTCCATGCTGGGAAACAAGTTCAGCATCATTGACTTTACCGAAACCCATAACATGTTCTACTATGATTTGGTGGTAAGCCATCGCTTCACCGATCGCTGCGCATCCATCCGAAACATTAATTTCTATCACGGCCGACCCGGTCATACCGATGAAAGCACCATTGACGAGGAACGTGACAAAGCCCTGCGGGGCGAACCCTCTGAAGCGGTGGAGCGTGCCGTCAAGGAGGCCGTCGCAGCCATAGAAGAGGACGGTGCAGAGGTCATTACCTTTGGATGCTCCGATGTCTTCTGGCTGCAATCATTTCTTCAAAAACGTTTGGCTGAAATCGGCTGGGAAATCCCGGTGCTGGAAGGTTATAGCAGCGCCATCACCCTGGCCAAATTGTTTGTCGATTTAGGCGTGGATGCCAGTGGTCTCAATTTTCCCAGTGACCACCCCAAAAAATACCGCAGAAAAAAGGTATTCTAAAATAGGAATTATTAAGATGACGCATCGAATCGGTTTTATCGGCCTGGGGCAGATGGGCAAGTGGATGGCTTTGAATTTTCTCAAAGCGGACTGTCGCATAAGCGTATATGATATCGATACCCAGGCAGTGGAATTTCTGGTGGAAAACGGAGCCGACGCCGGCCGGACACCCGCTGATATCGCTGCGCAAACCGAGGTGGTGTTCCTCAGCCTGCCCAGTACCGATATTGTCGAAGAGGTCATTTTTGGTGAAACAGGCCTTGCTCAGACTGCCGGGAAAGGATTGCTGATTGTCGATCTGAGCACCATCAGTTATTTACGCAGTGTGGATATGTCTCAAAAATTGAGTGACATGAACATCTTTTTTTGTGATGCCCCGGTTTCCGGGATGGAAACCCGCGCCAAAGAAGCAACCCTCACGGTCATGGTCGGCAGCACACAAGAGATTTTTGACCGCATCCGCCCCTTGTTGGAAATCATCGGCAATACGGTTCTCCACATGGGACCGGTGGGATCGGGTCAACTGACAAAACTTGTCAATCAGCTTTTATTTGACATCAATGCAGCCGGTCTGGCCGAAGTGCTTCCCATGGCTGCCAGGTTGGGATTGGACCCGGCCAAGGTCTGCCAGGTTATAACCACGGGAACCGGTCGCAGTTTTGCGGCAGAATTTTTCACACCTTTGACCCTGGAAAACAAGTTTGATGAGGGCTACCCGCTCAAAGGCGCCTACAAAGATATGGTCAGTGCCGCTGAAATCGGTGCCCGGCATAAAATACCCCTGCCCTTGACCCAGGCCACCACAACTGTGTTTCAGATGGCCCTGGCCCAGGGGCTGGGTGCCGAAAGCAAGGGTGCCTTGATCAAGGTATTTGAAAAAATCCTGGACGTTGAATTCCGCAGGAAGGAGGCAGACAAATGACATCCCATCGTGGTGGATCCGAGGATATTACCGAGGCCTATTACCGGGGTCTCATGCACGCTGTCGGCTATCGGCAAAAAGACCTGGACAAGCCTCAAATTGCAGTGGTCAATTCCTGGACCGATGTCAATCCCGGCCATTTGCCGTTGAAAGATCTGGCCCAAAGGGTCAAAGAAGGCATCTGGTCGGCCGGCGGGGCACCAGGAGAGTTTAATGTACCGGCACCCTGTGATGGGATGGCCCAGGGTCCCGGGCAGCACTATATTCTGCCACAACGCGACCTTATCGCAGCTTCCATTGAGGCCATGGTCAGGGCGCATGGTTTCGATGGACTCGTCATGCTTGGTTCCTGTGACAAAATTATTCCCGGTATGCTTATGGCAGGCATCCGTCTCAACCTGCCTACTATTTTTCTCACCGCCGGGGCCATGCTGCCCTGTCGAATAGACGGCCGTACAAAGGTCACGTCGGATCTCAAAGAAGCCATCGGAAAAGTGAGCCGGCAGGATATCGATATGCCCACCTTTCTAAACTGGCAGGAACGCTATTGCGCCACATCCGGCACATGTTCCATGATGGGGACCGCCAATACCATGGGTTGCTTTTTGGAGGCCGTGGGTCTGGCACCCTTCGGATCAGCGACCATGCTCACTTTTGATGCCGCCAAACACCGGCAAGCCCGGGATGTGGGCGAACGAATCGTCGGTCTGACCCGACAGGGACTTTGCATGGATTCTTTTCTCAATAGAGCCGGTATGGAAAACGGCTTGAGATTCATCTCGGCTTCCGGCGGCTCCACCAATGCAATTCTGCATTTGATGGCTTGCGCCAAGCTGATGAATCTAAAACTGGGCTTGCGACAAGTCGAGGAAATCCAGTCTGCTGTACCGGTCCTGGCCAAGTTTAAACCGTCTTCAGCGTACAATATCACCGATTTTCATGAAGCCGGGGGTGTGCCGGGGCTGCAGAAAGCCATTGCAGATTATCTGCATCTGGACGCCCCCTTGTGTATGGGCGGCAGCCTCGGTGAGGTTCTGGATGCAACACCGCCCCCTGATGAAACCATCATCCAACCCCTTTCTGATCCGATTTCCCCTAATGGATGTTTCAGTATCCTTTACGGCAACCTGGCCCCCAAAGGCGCTTTGGTGAAAAAGACCGGGGTAGAGCCCGGCATGCTGTATCACAAGGGACCAGCCGTTGTGTTTGATTCGGAAGAAGATGTACGCCAATTTCTCTTAGAAAGACAGGTCCAGCCCGGATCAGTCCTGGTGGTTCGCTATGAAGGTCCCAAGGGTGGGCCCGGCATGCGGGAGCTGTCCATTCCGGCCGCCATGCTGGTGGGTATGGGACTGCACACATCCGTGGCCATGGTGACTGATGGACGTTTCTCCGGCGCTACCCGGGGTCCCTGCGTGGGTCATGTCACACCGGAGGCCTGGCAAAAGGGTCCCCTGGCCTATGTCCAAAACGGAGATGTGATCGAAATCGATATTGAGAGCAACCGACTCCAGGTCCTTATTTCAGAAGAAGAAATGGCCCGCAGACAGCAACAGCCCTTGGTTCGACCCGATCACCCGGCACCCGGCATGCTGGCTGCCTATCGCAAAATGGTGAGCGGTGCGGAAGAAGGCGCCCTGTGGCTGTAATCGATTCTCTCATGGATTTAAGTAGAATTCTAGATAAAATTACGGATGAACACCGAACGTCCAACGTCCAACATCGAATTTTCAATTTAAAAAGGAAGTAACAGGTCTCGGTGTTAAAGCCTGACAGTATGTACACTCCCCATGAAGAATAGATCTGTGATCATTTTTGAGCTTTGACAATGATCCCGCATCATCTGAACTGCACGTTTTTGTTTAATTTTTTTTATTCGATGTTCGATATTCAGCGTTCGATGTTGGACGTTCATCTTTAGAATTCTTCATCAGCTTCTATATCTTACTCCATGAGATAATCATCATGCCGTTCGGCATAACAGTCACTAAAGAACGCAGACAGTTTCACAGCCGCTCAGGGATCACCCATCAGTCTTAGGGTTTTGCCTTTATTTGCCGAAGCAGTTTCGGAACGCTATTCCGGCAAACAAAATAAAGGACTGAAAAATATAAATGGGTTTCAAAACAAGTGGATTTCTATGATGCGTTAGATTATTAATTTGATGATCAATACCGATAACAGAACGAAAAAAATCCGTTTTATCCAGACATTCCCGATTCTGTCAGAGTAGTAAGCACCGATGGAAGAACCCATAAAGCAGCCGCAAAACATGGGGAATGCCAAATCGTATGCTATGGCGCCATTGAGACCAAAAACAACCGCCGCAATGGCATTCATGGAAAATGCGGCAATTTTGATTGTGCCGGCGCTTTCCAGAAAGGTCTGGCCAAACCACAGGATCAGAATATACATCAACAGCGTTCCTCCCATGGCTCCGTAAATACCCACATACACACCCACCCCAAAAGTCAAAATAATACCGACGATGGTTTTGTTTTTACCTGCTGAGCGCTGACCGGGTTCAACACCAAGATTTGGGTTCCATAAAAGAAATGCCATACACATGAGCGATACGCCGATAATGATCCACTTCAGGATATTTTCACTGATTTCCAGACACAGGCGGGCGCCCAGAAAGGAACCAAGGACTACGGGAATGGTGAGCGTGAGACCGATTCGATAATCGATCAGTTTTTTGCGGTGGAATTGATACCAGCCGGCCGAACAGACACCCATGATGCCAAAACGGTCCGTACCGATGGCGGTATGCGGTGGCAGACCCAGCAAAAGCAAGGTCGGTATGGTCACCAGGCTACTGCCCCCTATCAAGGTCCCGAAAAGGCTGGCTAAAAATCCGGCCACAAATATGATTACCATTTGTGTCATCTATTTCAACAACCAGTTTCGTAAAATAGACAAGCCGCTGTTGATAAGTCTTGTGCGCCCTTCCTCGGAAATACCCCCCAGCTGAATATGCTGACTTTCACAGAAATCTTGACGGCTCATCCCGAAATAGGTGCTGCCGGTGACACTGCCATAAGGCCCGGCATCAGGGTCCTCATCCCCTACAAGGGCCATACCGATGTCCGCTCCTGCAAGCTCCCGGATTTTATCCGCCAGTATTTCAGCGGTCCCGGCGGAAACAGAATGCGAGTGATCCGTTTTTTTCAATAAGTAATCAGCTGCTCTGGGCAATGAAGCAATCAGGGACCCAGCAAGTATCTCAAAACCGTGGGATACGGCTGTCAATCGACACGACAGGGTTCCGCCTGTATTGGTTTCCAATATCACCAGTTTTAGCCCTCGCTCGGCAAGCATGTTAACAACAACTTCCTCGATGCTTACATCATCCAGACCATAAATCATATCACCAAGACGAGCCCGCAACTGTGTTTCCATGTCATCCAATAGCTGCTGGGCCGTGGCCGCGTCTTTTGCCTTGGCCGTGACCCGAATATCGACCGCCCCGGGATGTGCGGACAAACCCACGGTGGGATTGTCCGATTCTTCCAGGTCTGCAACCAAACGATCGATATTGCTTTCCCCGGTACCGGCTGTTCGCAGCACGCGCATCTTGATAACCGTCTCCAAACCGAATTCACGATGGATAAACGGGAGCACCCAATGTTCCATCAAGTGGTATAGTTCCCGGGGCACGCCGGGAAGGGATATCACATAGCGACTGCCCTGTTTCACGACAAAACCGGGGGCAGTGCCAACAGGATTTCGGATCGGTGTGGCCTCGTGGGGAATAAACGCCTGGCGTGGGTTATTTTCCCCAAGCACCAGTCCCCTCTTTTCAAAAAAGGCTTTGATGTCATCAAGCAGGCTTTGATCAAACACCAGATCGCGACCTGTGGCCGCCGCCACCGCATCACGGGTTTTATCATCCACGGTGGGTCCGATACCACCCGAGGTTATGACGATATCGCAGTCATCCAGCGCGCGCCTGACCGCATTGGCAATCCGATCCTGATTATCACCAATGGTCGTGGTTCGAAAGACATTAAACCCGATGGCTGCCAATTCCTTAGCCAGATAAGCGGCATTGGTATCCACGATCTGCCCCAGTAAAAGTTCCGTACCGATGGTTATAATTTCTGCCTGCATGTTATCACTTCCTATTGGGGTGTCTTTTTCCTGTTCTTAGAAACGGAAAAATATCTGTCGTTGGTTCATTTTTTTTATCGAGAACAAACTTCTTTCCACTTACAGTGAATTTTATTTGGAGGCAACAACTATTCTTATGGGCCGTGGGTTGTCATGTTGTAGGCGTCACACCTATAGTGATTTTGACCGCCTGATTATATGGGCAATGCGTCCGGAAATAGCCGTTCAATTCTGTTTAGAGTGAAAGCTTTTTATTGACATCGCACTTTCCCACTGCTAAGTCAATGTATAAGCATTCAGTATGTTTGTCTGACAATAAGGAAAAAAATCTGTGTCTATTTTCCAGTTGTCCAGCCCAGGAAACAGAACATCGTATCGGTCAAACTATTTCTAAAGTTGAGCGTTTTAATTTTTAACCTTACTATCCGCTAGGAGGTGATGCTCGCTACTTTTTCACAGTACTTTGTTTTGGAAAAATCCATAACACCCACCACATAATCAGGGAGGAACAAATGAAAAAATATCTGGTATTGCTCTCTATTTTTCTATTGGTATTTGCGTTTGCTTTAAACAACACCTTGGCAGCCAACCCGTCTAAAATCAAAGTCGGTATATTGCTTCCGCTCACCGGCGTGTTTGGTGCCGTTGCTGAAACCCAGAAGGAAGGCGCCCTTCTTGCCGTGGACGTTATCAACAATAAAGGCGGACTGGACATGCCCTGGGGCAAAGTAAAAGTGGAAGGCGTGGTCGCCGATGATGAGGCCAAGCTGGATGTCGGTGTCAGACGCTTCCGCTACATGCGCTCCGAGGGTGTAAAAGCCGTGGGCGGTCAGACCTGGTCACCCCTGTCCTTTGCCATCAATGCGGTTGTAAAAAAAGACCCCCTGCCCTATTTTCCGGTCTGCGTCATGGCCAAGGAAGCTTTTGAAAAAGGAAAGCTTTCCGACACCACCTTTGCCGCCGCCTTCAGTCCCTGGACAGTGGGATACATGGATGGTTCCGCCGCGATTAAGGTCCTGGGTAAAAAACGGATATTTGTTCTGGCCCGGGCCGATAGCTGGGGATGGGACATCCGTGACGGCATCTACGCCGCTGCCAAGGAATACGGCGCCGAAATCGTCGGTTATGATGAAGTGTCCAAGGGTACCGCCGATTATACCACCACCCTGCAAAAGGTCAAAGCGGCCAAACCCGATGTCTTTATTTCAGCTCAGTTTGCCGGTGATGCGGTCAATCTGCTCAAACAGTGTAACCAGATGGGTCTCCAAAAAGACATGACCATTTTTAATGCCTTTATGACCAATGTGGTTGCAAAAGGGATTCCGCCCCACGTTCTGGAAGGCATCTATGCCATGCACTATTTCTATTATGACCTGAGTGCTCTCGGAGATCCGGCACTGACCAAGAGCGCCGATGAATTCACGGCCCTGTACAAGGCTAAATTTAACAAGCCGCCCGATGCGTATGCCACCATCGCCTATGTGGCTTATATGGAAATGTTCCGTGGGTTTGAAGCCGCCGGTACCTTTGATGATGCCATGAAGGTGTCCAAAGCCCTGTTGGCAAACGACGGCAAGTTCAACTCCGTCAAAGGCCCTGCCCAATGGCGTAAAGAAGACCATGCGGCGGTCTACAAGTATGCAGCCTTTCTCGTTAAAGGCAAAGGTCCCCAGGAAAAAAAGAATGAATGGGATCTCTTTCACGTTGAAGGCTATCAGGGCGGCACGTCTGTTATGCCCACGCTTGAATCTTTAGGCTACTAACCCGAACATTTTATGGAACCTGCTCAGGTTCGTGAAATCTTCAGGCAAAAGATCTCACTACCCCGGTGTTTCGTTGCAGAGACACCGGGGTGGTCCTTCGTACAAAAGGTGGATCATCTCCAAAAGAGTTGATCCAAATTATAGATTCAAGGGGATTGTGTTTGTTGCGTTTATTGGGTTTCTTGAGTTCTTTGAGTTGATGGAACAGGGGCGTGTTGGGGGCCATATACCGTTTGCTGAAAGCGATGACCAATTCCCTGGAAAACAAACACTTGAATCCTGGAATCCTGGACCCCTTGAACCCTTTCTCCCAACGAATTGGGAGAAGACCCTAAGAGGTTTAATGTGAATACACATGCAAGTCCGGAAATCATTCGAACGGATAATGTAACCAAGAGATTCGGCACAATGGTAGCCGTTGATCACGTCGATTATTCGCTGCATGAAAACGAAATCGCCGGTATCATCGGATCCAACGGAGCCGGGAAAACCACTTTTTTCAATCTGATCACCGGATACTACACACCGGACGAAGGCACGGTCAGTTACGAAGGCAAAGACATCACCGCCTTGCCTGCTCAAAAAAGGGTCGCCCTGGGAATGATGCGGACCTTTCAACTGACATCGACCTTCGACAACCTGACGGTAACCGACAACCTGGTCCTGTCATTTTTCAGGGCTCATAAGAAACATTCCCTGTTCAATCTCTTTTTTACACCCCGCAATCGTCACCGGAACAACCGTAAGATAATAGCCTGTCTTGAAACATTCGATCTTCAGGATGTGGCCCAACGGGAGGTCAAGCACCTCGCACTCGGGGAAAAACGCCGGCTGGAAATTGCCATGTCCATATTAGCCGAGCCCAAGGTACTGCTGCTGGATGAGCCCCTGGCCGGTTTGAGTGAAACGGAAATAAAAGACGTTCTGAATGTGTTGCGTTTGAATATGAGCAAACAGACGATTCTTATTGTTGAGCATAAAATTTCCAAAGTGGAAGAATTTCTGGAAAGACTGACCGTCATGCATGATGGCAAGATCATCGCCGACGGGTCGTGTGAAGAATGCCTCACGGCACCGGAAGTACGCAAAAGTTACTGGCAGATCGACTGAGCTTAACCACCCAAGGTACGGAGTAAAACATGCCTTCCCAAGAAATTTTAGCCGTCCATGACCTGAATGTCGCCTACGGGGAATCAAAAGTACTCTTTGACATTTCGATTCATATCCATGCGAACGAGGTTGTGTCATGCGTCGGACGAAACGGTGCCGGAAAATCCACATTACTGAAGACCATCGGCGGATTTATCAAACCCACCACCGGATCGATTACCTTTGCAGACACCAGTCTGGTGGGCATCAAGTCCTACAATATCGCCAAGATGGGACTCAAGTATATTCCTCAAGACAAGAAAGTTTTTTCGGATTTAACCGTCCGGGAAAACCTGGAACTCGGCAGCTATGCCACCCAGGACTACAACTGGGACAAAGTCATGGAATATTTTCCAAAACTGAAAACGCTCATGGAACGTAAAGCCGGCTTTTTGAGCGGTGGGGAACGTCAAATGCTGATGATCGGCAGGGCCCTGCTGGGAGACCCCCAGGTACTGCTGGTGGATGAACCCACGGAAGGTCTTGCCCCGAGTATTGTCACCCAGCTCCAGAATGTTTTTATGGATTTGAGCAAAAAAACAGCCCTGGTAATTGTGGAGCAAAACCTGTCCCTTGTCAGCGCTATTTCCCAAAGGGTGTATGCAGTAAAGGAAGGCCGCATCGTACACGAAATTACAGACGACAATGAAATCAAAAGCAATGTCTGTGAAAAATATCTCTGATCCGGATGTTGCGATCCGCTCTTTTTTGAAACAGCATTAGGATGATATTGAGGTCAATCAGGATAAAAGGAAACGTCAATGGTTAAAGCATTCAATTGGTCATGGGGACTTCTACTGGCTTTTTTCTGCCTATTGCTGGTTCGGGTATTCTTACCGCTCCCCTTTGCCAACGAAATTATTATTTTTGCCATCTATACAATCGGCTGTAATTTTCTTTTAGGACGTGTGGGCTTCATTTCCTTCGGTCAACCAGCCTATCTGGCCGTGGGTGCTTATGCCACGGCATTCTACCTCTTTTATTTCGGTTCCAACCCCTATATCGGCATCCTCCTGGGCATACTGGCCGGGGTGGCGGTGGGCCTGATTGTCGGTCCTTTTTTCGTGCGTCTGCGCAGCGATTATTTTGCTCTGGTGAATCTGGCACTGACTGTCATCGTGTTTTATCTATTTGAAAAAATCCTGGCCAAAATCACCCATGGTGACAATGGTCTGTGGTTTTTAACAAAAATGACCTCGACATCCGTACTGGATCTGGGCAACCCCAGCGACTTTTTCATTTTTGTCTTCCTGGTGGCCTTTGCCGTATGGGTTCTGTACAAATACCTGGACGATTCCATATTCGGCGCCTGCTGTCTGGCTACCAAAACCAATGAAGACAAGCTCAAATTTTTAGGGTACAGCAACTTCAATATCCGCTGGCTGGCTTTTATCATCGCCAACACAACCACGGCCCTGGCCGGGTCGCTGTACGCTGTTTATTTCGGATTTGTGAGCCCGGAAATGGCATCAGCATCCCGGGCGGCCGATCCCGTGATTGTCACCCTCCTGGGTGGCGTGGGCACGCTGTACGGGCCCATTGTCGGGGCCTTCGCCTACACAGGCATGAAAGACCTCATCAGTGGCTACATCGCCAACTGGGAACTGTTTATCGGCCTGCTGCTTGTTTTTATCATGCTGGCGGGGGAAAAAGGAATATGGGGCACCCTGGAACCTATTCTTAAAAAGTTTTTCTTCAAGAAGAAAACTCCAATCAATTAAATATTTGGAAAACGGCAGGGCTTATGGATACACAACTATTGATATCTGGCGTCATTTTTGGATTGAGCATCGGCAGCGTTTTTTTTCTGCTGGCCATTGGTCTTTCTCTGTGCTTTGGACTCATGCGCATCATCAGTCTTGATCAACTTCTGTACTATGCCATCGGCGCTTACATTACTTATACCCTGTTCCGTTTTACGGGAAGTGTGTGGATCGGTGTTTTAGGGGGTATGGTCATTTCCGGTCTTGTGGCTTTTGGTGTGGAACGCTTTATATTTTTAAGGATATACGAAAGGGACATCACCTTTACCATGATTGCGTCCTTTGGAATTCTGATCGCCGGTGTGGGGGCAATCAAATATATCTGGGGTCTGGCACCGTTGCCGGTTCCTTCTCCTATTAAGGCCATGGCAACGATCCTTGGTACGGATATACCGGTCTATCGTCTGGTGGTCATTGTCATCTCCATTCTGGTGTATGCAGGCATCTGGGCCTTTTTGAACAAAACCATTACCGGAAAAGCCATACGGGCCGGTATTGAAGATATCGAGCACGTGGAAGGTCTGGGGATCAATGTGTACAAGCTGTTTACCACAACCTTTATCATTGCCGGCGTGTTGTCCGGCTTGGCGGGCGGTCTGCACGCCCCCCTGATAATGGTGGATCCTCAGATGGGGCTGGAAGTTCTGCCCTTTGTTTTCATGGTGGTAATTATCGGTGGCTTGGGAAGTATCAAAGGCACCCTGGTATCAGCTTTCATTGTCGGCCAGGTCATTTCCCTGGGTGCCATCATTTACGGGCCCCTGGCTCAAATGGCGCCCTTTGCCATCATGCTGCTCATCCTGTTGATAAAGCCCACCGGTCTTTACGGCAGTAAACTCTTGAAACGATAAGGATGGCGATGTTGAATCAGAAAATAGGCGTCATTGGTCTGGGCATCATGGGATCTGCCATTTCAGCCAATCTGCTCAAGGCCGGTTTTACGGTCACGGGCTATGATCTTCGACCCGATTCCGTCCAAACCCTGGAAGACCGCGGCGGCAGCGGAGCTGCCAGTGTTCGAGCGTTGGCCGAGGCTTCTGATGTCATCATTACCTCACTGCCCAGTGTGGCCGCCCTCCAGGAAGTCGTCAGCGGTCCAGATGGACTTCTGACAGCTGCCAAAACAGGTTTGATCGTCGTCGAGGTCAGCACATTTCCCATCGCAGCCAAGCAGGAGGCCTTTGAGCTGCTGAAAAAAAACAATACGGTAATGCTGGACTGTCCCCTGAGCGGCACCGGTGCCCAGGCAGTTACCAAAGACCTGGCTGTGTATGCTTCCGGGGATCGAAAGTGTTGTGAAAAATGCCAACCCGTATTTGACGGCTTTGCACGGGTCAACTACTATATCGGCGAGTTCGGTACCGGCTCCAAAATGAAATTCATCGCCAACCTGCTGGTGGCCATTCACAACGTTGCTTCTGCCGAAGCCTTTGTCCTGGGAAAAAAGGCGGGTCTGGATCCGGAACTCATCTACAAGGTCATCAGCGACGGGGCCGGCACCTCACGCATGTTTGAGGTCAGGGGTCCCATGATGACGACCGGAAAATACGACGAAGCCACCATGAAAGTGGGTGTGTTTCAAAAAGACCTGGATATTATCACCGCCTTTGCAAAAACCCTGCAGTGTCCCACCCCGCTGCTTTCCACATCCTGCCAGATTTATACCCAAGCCCTGGCCGGCGGCCGATCTCAACAGGATACCGCCTCGGTCTGCGCCGTGCTGGAAGAAATGGCAAACATATCCTGAGAAGTTGCTGACATGTAGATACCCGGGTCCAAAGGAATAGGTTTTAAATGACGGAATAAAGTTAACAAAAGAATTCTTCGTCAAGTTTCATGAAATATTCGGGGTAGGTAGATGGGTCATAATACTTTCAATGGTCATGGGCATGACCGGCGGCGGCTCCAACCCCAGGCGGGTCAACACTTCCCGGGTAATGTCTTCAGGTTTTGCATCCTTGGGCAGCTCACCCACCACGTGTTTCACCTCGGCGTCAACCCGGTCGAGATAGTTTAGGCTGGTCATTATGGCCTCCTGAATTTCATTTCCCACGTAAGGCTTTTCCACCCAGGCCAGGTACATCTTTTTTACACCTGGTAGATCCATCAGCCGTTTCAATGAATTGCGTGCCTGGACCAAATCATTATAGAGTGGAAGACCGTCAACCGGCTGAATCACATCTCCCGCGATCAAAGATCCATCCTGGGGGCAAAACAGACAGATGGATCCGGGTGAATGACCCGGTGTGAAGATAACCCGTAAGCTTGTCCCGCCTCCGAGATCAATTTCATCGCCATCCTGTAATTTCTGGTGAACCTGGATGGATTGACCGGCCAAGGAATAAAATCCATGCACCGGCCGTTCATTGAATTGAATCTCAAGAGACTCTATCCAGCGAGCTGCTTCTGCATGACAGGCAAATCTCGCTTGGGTTGTCTTTTTAAAATAGGTATTTCCACCCACGTGATCCGGGTGTTCATGGGTGTTGATGACAAGCTTTATATCCTTGACTGACAAGTCCATTTCGGTCAGTGCCTTGGCAATGAAATGCTCATTGCCAACGGTTCCTGTATCCACCAGGCACAACTTCTCTCCGGTAACGATATAGCTGTAGACGACCCGGTCGACTTTCTTATTTTCATTGACCGGCAGTTGAAACGGAATACGTATGGGATGGATTTTTGAGGTCATTCTCTACTCCCTTCTTTTTACTCCAGAGGCTAAATACCCTACGAGCGTCATTCCCGCGAAAGCGGGGCACAAAGTGAAGCTATAGCGCTATCCAGAAAAACACTGGATGCCCCCGGCTAACCATTTGCCGGAGCAATTTCGGAACGCTATTCTGAACGAATAAATTGAGATTTAAACCTTTCATGATATAGCCTGGCAATAGGTAATGGCACCCACAGGGCAATCCTCGGCCACGTCCTGAATGCAGCTGATGTCATCAACAATATCTTGAATTGCATGGGCCTTCATGTCCGGGCCCATTTCAAAAGATTCGCAACGTGTGCAGGCCACACAACCAACACAGGCAACCGAATCCAATTTTACCTTGTATGCCATATGGCCCCGCATAAGATCATGACAATAAACGCTTGGCAACATACTCATCGGTAATCAGCACATCCAGATATTGCCCATTCAGGGCACCGACAATGCCGTTCAGCTTTTCCTCGCCAAAAGCGATACCCACCTTGTGCTTGATACGTTTCAACTCTTTCAGGGTCAACCCGATGACACGGTCATCCCAATCTGAAACACACGGCTTGCCGTTAATATCGAAGCAGCGCCCGCATATGGCACCCATTGCCCCGGCTTTTTTCAAAACGCTATAGTCTTCTTCTTCCATCATGCCGGACTGCCGGAGCAATCCCTGCCGGTTAAGCAGCCCAATACCCACCAGGGCCAGATCTGTTTTGCGTGCAATGCTCAATATCTCGGCAACACTTTTCTCCTTTAAAAGGGCATTTTTGGTCTGTTTATCCTTGACCACCACAGGCGATTGCAGAAAAAGCGGTTTAGCCCCCAGCTTCTGCCCCAGCATCATGGTAAGCATGTTGGTATCGGTTCCTTCAATGCTCCCCATGCCACCACTGAGTTGAATGATGGTCAAATTCCCAGCATCCATTTCATCGAGATTGCTGATCATGTGCCTGAGTGTTCGGCCCCAGGTGACTCCCAGCATCTTGTAGTCAGTGGCAATCCTGCTTAAATACCGGGCGCCAGCCTTTCCAATTTGATCAAAGGGCGTCTCCCCATTATATGCAACGGTCCTGACCACAATGGTTTTCTTGAGACCATATTTCTTGGCCAGTGCAATCTCCATTTCAATAAGGTTGCTCATGGGATCGTTAATCGTGATGGAAACAATCCCCTCTTCAAACGCCTTTTTGAGCATGCGACCGACCTTGAAACGACTGATACCCAGTAGGGTGGCAATTTCCTCCTGGGTCTTTTTCTCGTTATAATACAGATAGCTTATTTCTATTATATCCCGTCGGCCGATACTGCGCATGGATGTGTTCCTGTACGGATTGCTTTCGCTTGATAACTAGGTTTTAATAAGTGGGTGCAGTTACCTGCAAACCGGGCTGGACACAGATGTTCCAGCCCGGTTGGAGAAAGGTTTAATTAAGCACGAATGTCGGTGCAAATACCCGCGAACCGGGTCGAACATAGAAACTCCAGCCCAGTTGGCAAGGAGTTTAAACCATGATTTTCACAAACCGTACTATTTTGATTAACAGCAAAAATGAATACTTTTTTCGCCAAGTTTCATGAAAATTCGGTTTAATAGGCGCGGGTATCATATTCCCGGGTCTTGATATCGACTGGAAATTTTCTGACTTCGTTGATAAAATCCCGCAGGTTGTCCGAGGCTGCTTCAAAAATCTTTTCGCCCTTTTCGACACTGGCCAGAAGTGGGTTGCCGATGGTGGCTTCGTCACCATATTCATGGTGCTCCATGGGGATAAAAATATTTTCCGTGCCCTGAAAGACAACCGTGGGAACACCGTCTTTTTTAGCAAATTCAGGTCCCAGCCATGCAGGCGCATGGGCCTTGTGATTTTTTGCACGGTCCATGTGGCAGGCCTTTTCGTTATAAGCCAGACACTGGGAGGTTTCCATTTCACCGGAATGCCAACCAACTTTTTCCTCCAGCAGGTGGGCAATTACCTGGGTTCGACGTTCGGTGGGGGTCATGTACCAGGCCACAAATGCACCCGACTCATAACGCAGCCGGCGAAGGGCTTCATCAACCACTTTGGTGTTGGAAGCATGCTGGCTGATAAAGATCAATTTGTTAAATCCGTGAAAAACAAGGCTCTTGCCAATCTCGTATACGATACGTCGCAGGGTCTCACCCGTGAAGGTCAGGGATCCTACGCCCTGATTGATCTCACCCATGTGATGTGGGGAATAACCCACCGGGATCAGGGGCGTGTAGGGCACTTCCGCCTTGTAGGCAGCCCTTCGGGTGGTTTCAATCGATGCGATCGAGTCACAGGCCAATGGAATGTGTGGTCCGTGTTTTTCCTGACTCCCGATGGGAATCAGGGCAATGTCCGTGGTTTTCAAAATTTCCTTTACATCCGGATACGACATCTCTTCCATTGCATAAGTCCAAAATTTCTCAGCCATTTTTCTTTCTCCTTCTTGAAGTATTAAACGGTTACATGGGGTTCATTACCTTGCGCTCAATCAATTGCTCATATGAGCACTATCTGCTCGTTTGTTCAATATAGATAAACCAGTTCCCCGGGCTTGTCAAGAAAAAAATCGAGCCTATAACCCAAACTGAACCTCCAATCGCAGAGCGGGTGGGCTCAAGAAGTCCCCTTGAATTGGACTGGAATATCCAATATCGAAGACATGAATTTCAAAGTGATGCTTCCCAGTTTATAGAACTAAGGAAGATAGAGCGCAGCGATACAACACTTCATTATTCTACATTCCTTGTTCGATATTCGATATTTTCCTTTTTTATTTTAAGACGTTATTTGCCGAAGGCGTTTTGGAACGTTATTCCATCAAACGTTGTAGGAAGGTATTAAATAGCGACTAAATGCCAACTCCGTCATACCGGATCCCCGATCATGTCGGGGACAAGCCTGATAAGCCTGCCCCGGCAATTGGTTAGCCGGGGGTATCCAGTGTCTTTCAGGTTCCCGCCTTCGCGGGAATGACGCCTGTGGAATATTTAACCGCCGGAGTAATATGAAGAATTCTAAAGATGAACGTCCAACATCGAACGCTGAACATCGAACATCGAATAAAAAAATTTGGATCATCTCCAAAAGAGTTGATCCAAATTAAGGGTTCAAGGATTCCAGGGGCCCAGGGTTCAAGTGAGATGAAGTGGGTCATCAGCTAAATACTTCAGCGTTATAAAGGGTTAAAAGTCTGGGAAAAAGCGTATAAGCTTTGTTTGAATATATATACTGAAACGAAGAATTTTCCAAAAGAAGAAATATACGGTTTGACCTCACAAAGATGATGCGGGATCATTGTCAAAGCTTATAAATGATCACAGGTCTATTTTTCATGGTAAGTGTACACCCTCGTCAGGTTTTAACGCCGACACCTATTACTTCCTTTTTTAAAATTGAAAATTCGATGTTGGACGTTCGATGTTCGATGTTCATTCGTATTTTGAGGATTTGAAACGAGAACCCAACACAGGATTTGCGCAAAAAGACATTTTTGAAATAGTTTTAAAGATAAGAGGATCCCTCCAGGCCCAACCCAAAACCAACGCTTGTAAACGCATCGGTTTGGTTGATTTTTTCTTTTCCAAACAGTTCCTCAAAATACTTTTTTAAACATACAATGTATGAGGAACCCCCGGTTAAAAAGACCCCGTCGATATTTTGTGGAGACAGGGACGCATCTGCTAAGGTCGTCTCAACACATGTTGCTATCTCTTTCATATCCCCATCAATAATTTCTTCGAATTCAACTCTTGTAACATCTTCTTCTATTTTTTGTTTCCAACCCTCGAAAACGATTTTTGAGGCAGTTTGGCTGGATAGTTCGATTTTATTTTTTTCGATGGCCTGGAATAACATGTAGCCATAATTGTCTTCAATTAAATTGATAAGATTCTCCAGCAATTCGGGTTTGTCTGCCCTCAGTTTCATTTCACGAATACTTTGCAGTGTTTTGGGTAAGCGAAGTTGTGGTATCAAGTGCCATTTACACAGATTTCTTATCAGAATTTTTGGAAATCCCACGGAATAGTCGTCCATAAACGCTTTGATACTGACATCTTTTCCAAAATGCACAGCCATTTTTTCCCGCATGACCTGTGAATCAAATGTATCACCACCGATATAGACACCATTTAATGATAAGATATTTTCCCTGCTGTCATGTTCTCTTTTTTCTGCCCCCCCTTTACTTTCATAATTGTAAAGTCCGAGGTACCCCCACCAAAATCGCCGATGAAAATGATTTTTTCTTCTCCTGGAGAAAGACTGTTTTCATAGGACAAAGCAGCTGCAATGGGCTCATATTGCATATGAATATGTTTAAATCCCGCTTTCCTGGCCGCCGATTTCAATCTTTCCTCGGCAAGTTTGTCCTTGTCCTTGTCTTCGGAAAAGAAAACAGGTCTTCCCAGCACAACACTGTCAACCACTGCATCGATGTATTTTTCCCCTTCGCTTTTCAGTTTTTTTAAAATTATGGCGATCAGATCATCGAGCTGATAATACTTGCCCCGTATTTCAGTGGAGTGAAAGCTTTCGTCCGGCAAAAAGGCTTTGATGGATTGCATAAACCGACCATAGCCATCGTTTTCAATATAGTTGTCGATCGCTTCCTGGCCCACAAAAAACGCTTTTTCATCCGGATCAAAATAGAGTACGGATTTTAATGTGCTCCCTAGGGCATTGAAAGGGTCCACATCCACAACCCTTACATGGCCGTTGACATTCACTGCCAGGGCAGAATTTGTCGTGCCAAAATCTATTCCAAAAATTATCTCCGACATATCGGGGAAGCTCCTGTTGCTTACTTTTCTAAAAGAACCGGTTTAAACAAGCAGAATAAAATAATACCGATTCGTTTTTCGTCAACTCATCACAGACAATATCCGCGCCATATGAGCCGAAGCAGCATACGCATTCCCTGTGGCTTTCCAACCTTATTCTGACCATCACAATAAGGCCGAATATCAAATGCTCAAATGATTGAAGAACATCGCAGCAAGCTGCGAGGAATGTTCTGCCGAACGGCAGAACCTACGGGGAATACGCTCGCTGTTTCGGTTCAAACACAGTGCTTAAACTGGTATCTCCAAGGTCTTGTTTTGATCATTCGAATTTGGATCATTCGTTATTGTTTAGGATTTCGAGTTTCGTATTTCGGATTTGAGTAAATATTGAAATCGGCATAGCCAAATATCGCTGACCTGGCCCAAAGGACCAGGTTTTATCTGACGGAATTAAGACTATTTTTTATTGACTTTTGGACAGCGCTAATAAAGGATACGCGACGATAGTTCCTCGCAGCTTCTGATCCATTGGGGATCAGAGACGATTTCGATAAAGAAACTAAGAGTTGAGGTAACATATATGCATACCATAGCCATCTTGCCCGGTGACGGCATCGGGCCCGAAGTCATGGCGGAAGCGACCAAAGTTCTGGATATTGTTCAGAAGCAATTTGATCTTGGATTGACCTATCGTTATGCCGATGTCGGCGGCATTTCCATCGACAGACATGGAGAGGCGCTTACCAGGGAAACCCTTACAAACTGTGAGAATGCCGATGCCATTCTGTTTGGTTCCGTGGGCGGTCCAAAATGGGAAAACCTTCCCCCGCAAAAACAGCCCGAACGCGCCGCACTGCTTCCCCTCAGAAAACACTTCAATCTCTTCTGCAACCTTCGGCCTGCATGGATGAGCCCGTCCTTGGCCGGCAACAGTCCTTTGCGGCCCGACATCGTGAAGAACGGCTTTGACATTCTGTGTGTCCGTGAACTGACAGGTGGTATTTATTTTGGTCAACCCAAAGGCCGGGAAGGAAGCGGAGCGGATGAAAAAGCCTTCGACACCATGGTCTACACCCGCGCTGAAATCGAACGTATCGCCCGAATGGCTTTCAGTTATGCCATGCAACGAAAGAATAAAGTCACCTCCGTAGACAAGGCCAACGTTCTGACCACCATGGTCATGTGGCGGGAGATTGTCACCGAGATCGGCCGCGAATTTCCAGAGGTCGATTTAAATCACATCTATGTGGACAATGCCACCATGCAGTTGGTCCAGAACCCGCATCAGTTCGATGTGCTGCTCTGTGGAAATATGTTTGGGGATATTCTTTCAGACGAATGTGCCATGCTCACCGGATCCATGGGGCTCCTGGCCTCGGCCAGCCTGAATGAAACCGGTTTCGGCCTATACGAACCCGCCGGTGGTACGGCCCCCGATATTGCCGGAAAAGGGATCGCCAACCCCATTGCCCAGATCCTGTCCGCCGCCATGCTGCTGCGATTCAGCCTCCATCAGGACAAGGCCGCCACGGCCATAGAAAAAGCTGTTTATGCCACACTGGCGGATGACATTCGTACCCGTGACATCGCAGGTGCATCGTCAACACCCGTCAACACCTCCGAGATGGGTGATGCTATTGCTGAACGCATTCGCGTTGAACCCAGAGAGGTTTGACACGGAGTCTTTACCCGCAAAAGGGCGCAGCCATACAACACTTCATTATTTGACATTTCTTGTTCGATAGAAATAGTAGATGCCCGGGTCCAAAGGGCCCGGATAGGATTTCGAATTTCGTGCTTCGGATTTGAGTAAATATCGCCGGCATAGCCATGCCGTTAAGGGGTCTTAAGGGTAGAGTAGAGGATTAAGGGGTCAAGTCTACTCTTAGCTCTTTCTTACTTTATCTTCTATCTTTTGAATACGCATTTTAATTTTTCGGTCATTCTGTATCCGGGTTTTCATTCGTTGGATGATACTGCTGACGGAACTGTTCTTTTCCAAATTAAATACTTTTCCGATTTCTTTCAGACTGTCACGCCGCAATCTTCGTATCAGATAGATTGCTACGCACCTGGGTTCATTGAATGTGCCTCTTTTGGATGTGAACAACCCCTCGCATGCTACGTCATAGTAATCACACACCCTGGAAATTATTCTCTCGGTATCTGGGTATAACTCCCTCATTTGGGGCATCTCATCACTGCCTTTGATATCCTTATATGTGGCTTTGACCCAATCCATAAATTCCTGTGGGCCAAGCAGCGAAGGCCATTTCTTACGCGCCATGACATCTTCCAGTTCTTTATCGTCATCGACTGCCACAAACTGGCGGTATACGCTTATTTGGGATATCTTGTTATCCGTCAATAGGTCCAGGATGAACCCCTTATGCAACCAGTCCCACTTCTTGGCAACAGATAGATAAGCTTTGTGGCTGCTCCAGAGATATGCATTCATATCTTCAACCATGCCTGCTTTAAGTGGGTTGCGATGTATATATCGAACGAGTTGAAGAAGATAACTGTCTCCATTGACCAAAATAGACTTGTAACGGCCGCGGAAAAGTTGACCATCCAGATGATGACGGTTATTGAAGCGTTGGGTATATACGCCGTTCACGTGCCGCATGGCGCGGGAAACATTGCCTTCAGGCGTATGAATCAGCATGTGATAATGGTTGGGCATCAGGCAGTAGGCCGCAACTCGAATATTCCATGCCTCAGAAGTTTCCTGAAGCAGTTCAATAAATGCCATGTAATCAGGTTTGTCCAAATAAATATTTTCCGCTCTGCGTCCCCGGTTCATGACATGATACCAGGCCCCTGGAAAGGCTATTCTGATTGGGCGAGACATGGATATCGGTTAACAGGAAAGTGCACAAGAGTCAAGAGTAGACTTGACCCCTTTAACTGTGCGCAAATTCTTTATATTCTTTTTTCATAATCCTGAACTGAACCGCAATAGCAAGAATATTTCAGCGGGTACTGCTGCGGCAGTGCTTCGCATGCCGCAAGAAATGCGTGTCAACTCATTTCACAACCTTTAAAACATCACCCTGATTGATCTTCTTTTGCAGCTCCTTCAGAATGATATAAGATGCCTGATCAGGATTCACCTTTGGAAGTCCTGACACCTCACAGCACGACTTCAGGAGAGGCTCGTTCCCCCATAGTCTGAATTCATTTTTAATAAAAATACCGAAACTGACATGGAACGCGATCAGCTTTTTTTCATTCATGTTGGCAATTTTGGTCTTGTCCCTGACGGATAGGTCGGACAGAATCTTATCAACAGCCAGCTCGACTGTCGGTGGAAATTTCTCTTTGAACAAATTCATGATGGTATCTCTGAGCTAATGGTTTATGGTTCCTATATAATAATACCTTAATGTCTGTTTTCAACTGGATTTGGTTTCGTGGTAACGCTGGATGCGGCGGCCATGATCAAGGCTCACCTTTCAAACCAAAGTCGAGGCGATATGTGTTACTGCCGCGACGCAGTAAAATGTCATCAGGATTGATGCGGCTGATGCGATACCCCTCGATACCATCTCCCTCCCTTAGAACCTGATTGTTGATGACCACCAATCGTTCCGGGGCAGTGTCTCCCCATGATATAGCCTGTATCTTAAAGCCGACACCCTCGATTCGGTTCATGGGCAGTGGTTTTTCTTCCTGGACAGGCGTCTTTTTTGATAAATCATCTCGTGAAGCGGGCGGATCCTTTGTTCCGGGCAATACCTGTGGTGCTGATTTTTGGGATGCCGTATTTACCACAGGTTTTTCTTTTGGGTCTTTTTTTGATGATAGCTGCTGTAACTGTTCGGTTTTGATCTCGGCCGTATTGTTTCCGGCTTCCAATGATTTCGGCTTTGTTCTGGTTTTATTGTCCGGGGATAACGTTTCCGGCTGGCTTGCGGTTGCAGTGACCATGGTTTTGGGGTCTGTCGATATGGGTGGCGCTGGAACAGGTGTTTTGGGCAGGGATGTCACAGGCGCTTTTGACGTGCTGACGCCTTCCACGGATTCCGGCGTTTCTCGTGGCCTGGATTCCACCCCATGCTTGACATCCCCGAGAAGAGGTTCGGACACTTTTTCAGGACGCACCCGATAATAAGCCGCAAGACCAACGGCCCCGACACAGACACAGATGATCACGATCATTCCCATGACACTTTTTGGGGTAATTCCTTTTCTGCCTGCCCCTGCATGTGCCAGAGGGTAATCCCGCGAGGAAACTTCCTTCTCCAGCTTATTCAAAGCGTCAAGAATCGAACTCAATTTTTATCATCCTTATATTGATTGACAATAACCACCTGATTCACGGTTGGTTGTTTGACTGGCGTTCAAAGGCGACAAGCCTAGGTGCCGCGGTATCTTCTTTTTCATTATAAAGTATAATCTTGGTCATTGGCCCCACAAATCCGTCTGCCTCGATGCCATGTTTTTGCTGGAGATCCTTGATAATTGCCTGTGTCCGGAGGTCATATTCCGGTGTCAACGCAACATCCTTATGCCCGAGATCACGCAACATCATCTTCAGCATAATAACGGAACCCTTGGGATGACTTAATGGCATGGTACCTTCAAGACCCAGGTAGTTCTTCCACACAACAAAGACGGTCCCCTTGAATTGGGCGGCCAGAACATCATAGGGAATCGTAACGATCATCTCCAAGCCCTGTGTCCGGAAAACCGCCTGATTTTCATGGATTTTTTCAAGGGTCAGGTATAGCGGCAGTTTTAAATCCGGACTTTCAAACTTAAAAATGGCCGGTAGATTAAGCTTCCTGACCAAATCCGGATTGCCGTCAACCACTTGGATTTCCATGCCATGATGTCTTATTGCCAGATTGAAAAATGCGTTGTCGTCATACAGGTTTTCAAGATACGGTTGAATATGCGTTTCAACCGCCCACATGGATAGTATCGCCCGCATGGCATTGGATCGTGTTGCAGCAGGATCTGCCTGTTCAAGAAATTTTTTTAATGACACCGTCCTAACTGCCTTGGTATATTTAGGTTTCTGGGTGGTGGTTTTTTCTTTCTCAGGAATTGCCGGATAATAGACAACAGGCAATTTATCCTTGGTGTTTGAAACAGGGTCGGGCAACATGGCCGATGGTTCCAGCACAGCCTCACGCTGAAATATCCCCGGTAATAAAAATATACTAAGAACAGCCAAGCCAGCGATAATGATGGCCGCGGTGGCAGGCGTTTTCAAGGAAAAGCGTTTCCGAAGGTCGCCCCGGCTCGATAATTCGCGAATCGCCAGACGTACGATACTGCCAGGTATTTTTTTACGGTTCCGGCTGTAGGCAATCAATAGCGATCGGTCACAAATAATATTGACCAGGCGGGGAATGCCGCCGGTGTACTTATAAATCTCCTTTAAAGCATTTTTTGAGAACAGATGCCCTGGTTTTGTAAGGGCAACCTGCGTTCGATGTTCAATATACGCAGACGTTTCTTTAAAAGTGAGCGGTGCCAGGTAACAGCTTATGGTCACCCGTTGACCGAGCTGCCGGAGTTCATTTGAGTCCAGCATTTCTCCCAGTTCGGGCTGTCCCACCAGGATAATTTGAATAAGCTTGTTTCGGGTGGTTTCGAGGTTGGATAAAAGTCGCAACTGTTCCAGAACTTCGACACTCAGGTTCTGGGCCTCGTCAATGATCAAGATAACTTTTTTGTCGGCCGCCTTCATCTCAATGAGAAAAGCGTTCAGGATATCGATCAGGTCTTTTGTATTATCTGCCGAAGAATCAATGCCGAGCTCATCATTGATGGTTTTGAGCAACTGCACTTCATCCAGTCTGGGGTTGAATATGTAAGCAGCGACCATGTCATCGCCCAAACGATCCAGAAAAACCCTGCACAAGGTGGTTTTGCCCGTACCGATTTCTCCGATGATTTCCACAAACCCATCGCCATGCCCCACAGCATATTTCAAGTGTGCCAGGGCTTCTTCATGGCCTTTGCTCAAAAATAAATAGGTCGGGTCAGGAAGCAGCTTAAAAGGGCGCTCCTTGAAGCCGAAAAAATGGCTGTACATCGTATCTCTCCTCAACCTTGCACAACAGCTAGGCTATGTTGCCTATATAGTGCCCATCCATAAATGGTCTTTTCACGCCCTGCCGGCGTTGGGCGCCATGATTTAACGCCTCAAAATAGCACGCTATTCCTCCGGGTTAAATCCAGCGCCCGCCTTGGCAGAACACGAAAATCCCTATTTCTAAACGGACACTATCTAACCGAAGCAGGATATTTCACAAATCTGATGGGCGCTGACACGTTTCAGGAATTGTTCGGAATATCCATGTCCAGCAATACCGGACAGTGATCAGAGCCCATGACATCATTCAGGATATCCGCATTCCTGATAAGTCCGGCCAGATCCGGGGAAACCAGAAAGTAGTCAATTCTCCAGCCAACATTCCGTTTTCGTGCGCCGGCGCGATAACTCCACCAGCTGTATTTTACCGTATCCGGGTTTTTGAATCTGTATGTGTCGATGAAATCGGCCGCCACGATGTTGTCCATGCCATCGATCTCGGCCTGCATATAGCCCGCAGATTTGTTGTAGTTCGGTTTTGGCCGTGCCAGATCCATGGGTTTGTGGGCCACGTTGAAATCGCCGCAAGCCACCACCGGCTTTTCTTTTTGCAGGTCTTCCAGGTATGCCAGAAAGGCCGCATCCCAGTCCTGACGATACCCAAGCCGCTTCAATTCGCTGCCTGAATTGGGTGTATAAACCGTTACCAGAAAAAACCCATCAAATTCCAGTACCGTGACCCGACCTTCCTGATCGTGCTGTTCAATACCCATATCCATGCGCACGGCCAGGGGCTCATGTTTACTTAGAATGGCAGTGCCGGCGTATCCTTTTTTCACCGCCGAGTTGGTGTACAGCCGATACCCCTGAATACCCGCCAAAGCTTCCACGACCTGATCGTCCTGGGCCTTGGTTTCCTGTATGCAGAGCATGTCGGGCTGCATAGCCTCCAGCGAAACCTTGAAATCTTTTTTAACTGCCGCTCGAATACCATTGACGTTCCATGAAACCAAACGCATCTACTTCCCTCCGATCATCAGTTGAACTTTTCTCGGTAGATTTTTTATCTGTCCGTTTAAATTCTATTTTTTATGGCATAACCATGGCTTAAAAAACCTATGCTGAGCGTTTCAATTTTTAAGAATACAACGCCTTAATACCCATCAAAAATTAATCGTTCTTAAAATTTGAACCGCTCGAATTAGGATATACAATATCTGTCAATGAAGTCAATGTTTTATACACGATTGAAGATGTAAAACCATGCCAGAAAAGACAAGGGCACGTTCAGGAATGAACATGCCCTTTTATGATGCCGCTTAATATTTGTGCCGTGATCGCGTTCCCTTATACTAAAAATGTCTGTCCGCCCAGTGCCAATGTCTGTCTACCCATTCCTCTGTCTTTCCGCAATGTGCGATACAATCGTCAGGCGTGACCTACCGTTTGTTCTACCACACCTAATTTAAGGAGCGTACCCTTTTTTATTTGTTTTTTGGTAATTGATAGGATTTGTCTAAGCGTTCCCACATCGACGTATGCTTCCGATCAAGCTCGTGCACGGCATTGTCATGTTCTTGTTGGGTGATTTGGCCGGCTTTGTATTTTGATTGGAGCAGGGAAAGCTCATTTTCATACCAGCGATCAGGATCGAAATTATACGTCATCTGCCACCTCTGGGGCTTCACTTATCGCGAGTGTCCCCTCGTAGAGCGTCACACCGTATGGGGTTTTTCTAGAGGATAAATCGTGCGGTTTGGTAAAGAGCGGATCCTCGTAAATCTGCTTTAACAATTCATCCCGGAATTTCGGGTGGGAAATGCTGGCAATGGCCAGGGCCTTGTTCCCCAGCGTCAAGCCCCGCAGATCGGCAATACCGTATTCTGTCACCAGCACCACCCCGTCGTAGGCCGATGCCGTGAGACTGATACCGGGCGGATGCATACGGATTATTTTGGAGTCGCCCTTGTTCGTTAAGCTCTTCATGGCGATTATGGGGGATCCAATAAACGAATTGTTGACGGCGCGAATAAAATCGGGTTGTCCGCCGACACCGCTGTAGTAACGCCTGGGATCGATGAAATCGGTCCACACGTTCCCGAACAGATCCACACCGATGGCCGTGTTAATGGAGATAAAAGGCCGGTTCCCACGGATGGTATCAGCTGAATTGGTGTAGGAAGAAGGCCGCATCTGCACCCCGGAGCGCATGTGAACATAATCGTACAGCTCCCGGGAGCCCATGATCAAACCGGTGGTGCTGTAGCCCATGTTGGCCTTTTTCTTACGGTTGGTGACAATCCCTGCCTTCTGAAGAAGCATCAGACCGTCACCGTAAAGTTCGGTCTGTATCCCCAGGTTTTTGGGGGCAGCCTCTTTGATGGTGCCCACCACGGCATCCGGTATTTTTCCGATACCCACCTGAAGGGTCACACCGTCCCGGATAAAATGCCTTGTTATCAACTCTCCGATACGGCGTTCTTCCGGGGGCAGATGGTCAAAATCAGGGGCATCGAAATCATACACCGGCTTGACCCCCTCCTCGATCAGATAGTCGATGGATCCGGCATCCACCAGACTCTGGCCGTGGGTGAAAGGCATGCCAAGGTCCAGTTCTGCAATCACGACGGATGCATGATCGATGGCGGTGTGCAGAGCCTCCACGGAAAGTCCCAGGCTGTATTCGCCGGTGTGCGGGTGCCGGGTTATTTTCATGATCACCATTTCCGGCTGGTATTTCTGTCCTTTTCCGATCAGCCCGTCCAGATTTGCCAGTGTGCAGGGGAGATAGAAAGCACGCCCGTCATTGGCTGCCTGGCGGACAGGTCCACCAGAAAATATCGAGTAGGTCATAATGCGGTCCTGCAGCCCCTTTGCAACATAGGGCACAGGCCCCTGGGTCAGCAGGTGAACCATGCGGATAAACGGAAGACGCGGGCTGCCAGCCTCGATACTATGTGTCAAAGCCTCCATGGAGGCGGTCGGTGTGGCGGCATTGGACCCGAGGTAGCAGGTAATGGCATCTTTATCTTTGAATTCCTCGGCCATCACCTCGGCTATCTGGTCCAGCGTAATGCGTTTGGGTGTGGTTGTCATTTGGCTTTTATCCTTGGCTCATCGTGCATCATCAGCACCTGTTTATGGGTAGCTCATTCTTTCATCAATATATGGCCATTTTGATCCCAAATGTCCAGCAAAAACCCGTATCGCAGGGATGCACGGTCCAGCTTTTACACCAGGCGCATTCAAAAGATGGGGTCGATTTTGCCATGTTGTTTATGCAACCTTGGGGTTAAGTTAATTGATGTCGTGTTTTAGCAAAGGCAGCCATATGGGTAAACTGCTCCACCGGACTAAGGGGGGTAAGATCGTTTTTGAAATGCTGGTACAAAGAATTGATGTTCAGTACCGTCTTTTCCGGGTCCAGGTAGCCTGCAAACCGACCCGGGTCTATATCAGACGCGGCCTCAAGTGGTTCCATGCCCTGGTCAAACCGCTTTTTCGCCTCGCCATGATAATGCTCCCAGTATTGCTTTATCTCTTCAGCCCCTTTTATATCCGTCACTGGCCCGTGCCCGGGCACGATGTACTCCGGCTCAAGATACATAATAAGGTCCAAAGCCTTGATAAAATTTTCCACTGGTCCATTCCACATGATCTGATGGCCACCCATAAACATGATATCTGCCGCAAAAACGACCCTCGCTTCGGGCACATTCACGATCAAATCACCTTGGGTATGACAGGGGCCAACCTCAATTAGCTGCACCTCGTGCCCCCCAATCGTGAGATCCAATCGTCCTCAAATACCATCAAACCCGTGTTGTTCAGTCCCCAGGCGCCATCGGGTTGAAGATATGCGAACACACCGGGGTTGAGCGGATGAAGACCTTTTTTAAATTCGGGTAGAGACATGGGTATGTTATCCTTTCGACTGGGCCGTGAATACGACTGGCAGTTCAGCAGTAGGCTTTTCAAATAGCATTTTCACACCACCATTTGGGGACGCTCCTTAGATTATAAGTTTCTCGTCCTAAGGTAATTATTCTTCGGCAGGACTTTTTAGTCCTAATTGCCCGATGCTCTGGACATCACAAATATGGGCGTCATTTGCGCCCAGGTGGACAAACGGAGCCAGCAGTCCGAGCTCGAGGTTTACTTCGCCACCCAGAATCAGTTTGCGACCGGTTGCATCTTCAACCATTTTAGCAATCAGCGGCTTTAGTTTATTATAGTCATAGGTGTTTAGGTAGACATAGACAGCCACTACAAAAAGAACAATCGCCAGAGCAGCGATTCCTAAAATCCATTTCCAACGCATTGGATTTTTTTTGATATCTTTTCTTGTATTTCTTTTAGGTGTCATCTTCAGGGAATCTGTCGGCATTCCTTTTAAGCCCTTGTTTTCCACGTCATCTGTTTCCTTCGAAACCCTGAAGTCCGGTTTTACACAATCTCTCTGATAAAGGCAATTGAAACTCAGGCAGGGTCATCATGGACGCCGCCTTTTATCTTCTACAAATAAAAAAGGTGGTACCTGCAAATGCTGGCCAAGGAAAAGCAAAAGTGATATTGTTGCAAAGCTTGCCAACGCATGGAACTGACTGTTACAGTTGTGGCTTAGTACAGAGCACAGAAAATCATAGGTGCTGGGACTGTGGTGTTGGGTTTTGGCCATTCATATATTGATAAATTACTGTTGAGAGGAAACTATTTTGACAATCAAATCAAGCAGTAATGCTACACCTGACGATCTAATTGTCATTGGTCACAGAGGCGCTGCAGGGTTATTACCAGAAAATACTTTGGCAGGGTTTAGAAAGGCATTGGAATTAGGCGTTGATACGATCGAGTTAGATATCCATATTACATCTGACAATGAGGCAGTTGTCTATCATGATTCCAGGTTAAATCCTGCAATTACAAGAGATGCTAACGGCAAGTGGGTAAAAAAAAAGACAGCTTATTAAAGACTTAAAATTATTAGAAGTTCAATCGTATGATGTTGGGAAGCTGAATCATAGGGAAGAATATGCTAAAAAATACCCTCAGCAAAAATCCATAGATGGAGAACACATCCCACCATTGCGTGATGTGATACAATTGGTAAAAAATACAGACAATAAAACACATCTATTCATTGAACTTAAGTTTTCACCTTTAAAGCCTGAAGAGACAAAGCCATCAGAAGAGATTGTAAGCGTCGTTGAAAAAATAATAAGAGATGAAAACATTTCCGATAGAGTCACTATTATCTCATTCGATTGGAAGATATTATCTTATTTTCAGAAGATTATGCCAGAAATACCCACAGGCTATGTTACAACCACAAGAAAAGACCGTGACACGGTCCAAAAAAGCAACCCGGCCCTCTCCGTGGATGGCTGGAATAAATATTGATGAATTTGACTCAATACCAAAGGCAGTAAAATATGCAGGTGGATCTTATTGGATATGCAATTATCATCACGCCACCGGTGATAGCGAGAATATAACGTCAGAAATCATAGATAAGGCTCATGCTATTGGAATAAAGGTAATTGCTTGGACGCTAGATTCTAAATCGGATATGAAAAAACTCATTAAGACAGGTGTTGATGGTATTACAACCAATCGGCCCGACCTTTTATTATCTGTTTTAAAAAGATACCTTACTAAAAGTTAACGACAATCGTTGCCGCTAGGTTGTGTCGGTATCGTCCAGATCCTTGGGAACCGGCTCATTGTCATAATTGACAACATAGCTGGTCTTCAATGACAGCTTGTCGCTCAATGCGGTAATTAACGCCGTTTCGGAATTGACATTATAATTGTCGCTGTTATCAAAATCATGCAAATATTTCAGGGATTGTGAAAATCGCGTCTTTTCGGTAAGGGCAAAGCGTATTCACCGAGAGCACGTCCACGTATGTAGTCGTGATCGGTATTATCGACGTAGTCTCTTTAACGTAGTCCACGCCGGCCTCAGCTTTTAGAAAATGCTTGGGACCGATTAATAATTTGTAACCAAGTATAGGCCCGATATATATTGATCATTTATTCCGCAAATTTGTCACGAAGGCATCCACCGTGAGCGGCGGTATAAAAATGTTCGGTAATTGCATATTCCAGACGTAAATCCGTAGCGTACCGTTCGGCGGATTTATCTGTGTTTCCATTGACCTCTGTTTCAGAAAAACGCGCCAGGGCAGACCAATGCAGTTTAATTTTTTCGGTGGCTTGGTAAGTCAACAAGTTTTTCGCCGACAGGAGAGTAACTTCCGTATTGCCGCCGGTCTTAACATAAGCCAGTTGAGCTTCGTCTTTCCACTTTTTTCCGTCTTCAGCCAGAGCGAAGCTTGCCGATGAGAAAGTAAAAACAAGTATGATAATATATATCATATATTTTAACATCTTATATCTCCCTTACAAAGGTTTCTTACAATT
>CAWJIL010000014.1:0-301691 GCA_963842925.1 uncultured delta proteobacterium | reverse complement strand
CCGGTGCATATTTGTAGGACTTGGTCGGCGATTTGCCGTAAACCTCCTGGGTAACGGGCACACTGAAATACTTCAACAGCAGCTTGGCCATCTCCGTGGACGTGTCTCCTTCAGGACCTCCCCACAAATAGGACTGCGGGATGCCGTAGCCCACCTGGTGCAGGGCATAGCCCATTTCGCCGGAAGGCATGGGCGCGGAATAGACCGCCCTTTTAGATGCCATGACCACCAGCAATCGATCGGCCTCGGCTGAAGAGATACCGATTCTCCTTGCAATGGTGGCCGCATCCTCAACCTGCAGGGGCAAAAGATCCGTGGATATGCCCATGCCCACCCTTGCCTCCTCTGGGGTAAACATGGCCTGCAGGAGATCCAGCAGTTCCTGGCTGCCGGGGTAGCCCATGCTGAGTTTGTTGAGATGCCCGGCCAGTTTCTGATATATGGTTTCCATGTTTGTTAATCCTTTTCTGAATCTGTTAGATAGAGGCATAGCCTTTGTCAAAGACTCCAAATACGGCTAATTCACCAACGACCTCATATCCCAAGGCTTCAATAGGGATTCGCATATCTGATATTGTTTTCATTGATGGTGTCTCCCTATGCATTTAATTCCTGTAGGCTCCTTGTGAAGATAATAAATAGGGTGGGATGGAATAAGATGTCAAATATGCGTAATAAGGTCAAGTGCAGCGAGATTGGATTTTAACCTTCATTCTTGCTGTACATGAGAGTCAATAAAATACATCAGCAGCATAGCAATCAATGTGCGGGAGGTGTCCGATACCTTCAATTGCAAAATGCTTGATATTTTACTGGAAATGGTTTAAAAAGTGATGATTAAATAATTTTAATATTCCTTACTATTCAAAATCATATTATATTTTATTTGACAAGGTTGTGATCTGTTGATAACTTAAAAGTAAATAAATGAAATGTGAACCAGAAAATGCCGAGCTACGAACCTTACTTGACTTAAATGGTTATTCGTTTTGGTATGACAATGGATAGAACGTACTGAAGGGAGGGTCAAAAATGAGGGCGAAGATTGTCAAAGTTGGTATAATGTCATTTAAATTATTTCAAAAATATACAAAGGCAATAGCCTCTGGGAAATATAAACCCCAAAAAAATGCACCTAAGATTTGGTTTGAGTCTGTAGAGACTTGTATGCAGGTTTTGAGTACAAAAAATATTGAGTTGTTAAAACTTATAGAAAAAGAAAAACCAGCATCGATAGAGGAACTGTCCAGAATATCCGGAAGAAATAAAAGCAATTTGTCTCGGACACTAAAAACTTTTCAAAGACATCAACTCGTAGATCTCATTGAGGAAGATCGGCGTAAAAAGCCGGTAGCATTGGCGACACAATTCGATATTCAAGTTGGACGAAACATGCCTGCGTTTATATTCGACAAAGACTTTATATCGCAGCAAAACGAGGCAACCTGCTGATTACGTCATTTTAGATAGGAAAAAGCTCGGAGTGATTCGAGCCTTTTTTAATGAAAATATGGCGCGGATACACCGTCCGGATCATGATCAGTCCTTCCTGGTCGCGCTACATCGGTGAAAAAATATGGCATGAGAGCCAGATGATTCAAAAACAACTGGACGGTGCCATAGAGATTATCTTCCGGGTGGCCGGTCTGGACGAAATCAAACAGTGGGTGTTGGGGTTGGGGTCTGAGGCTTATGTGGTGGAACCCGAAGAACTGCGATGGCTGGTTCAATCGGACCTGGAGCGATCCTTAGACCAGTACCGTGAAGGCAAACTTTTTCAGGTGAAGGAAACAGATGAAAGCTTCATGAAACAAGGCAATTAGGACCCCTGATGTAATAAACAGGACAAACTGCATGCTTTGAAGAATAATTGCCTTACGAGGAAATTGACAAATGGATGTGCCCGTTGAGCGTATTACCCGCAAAATTTATGTTATGCGCGGTATCAAGGTGATACTGGATAGAGATCTGGCAGAATTATATGAGGTTCAAACCAGGGTATTAAAACAAGCGGTTAGAAGGAATATCGACAGATTCCCTGCTGATTTCATGTTTGAGCTGACAAAAGCAGAAAATCAGTCTTTAAGATCACAAAATGTGACCTTAAAAAGAGGGCAACATTCAAAATATCTGCCTTACGTCTTTACCGAACAAGGTGTGGCCATGCTTTCCAGTGTTCTGAAGAGTGACCGGGCGATTCAAGTCAATATTCAGATCATGAGAGCCTTTACCCAGCTTCGTCAAATTATTTTAACCCACAAGGACCTGAAGAAAAAAATCGAAGCGATGGAGAAAAAATACGATGAAAATTTCAGAATCGTATTCGAAGCCATTAAGCAGCTTTTGGAGCAGGATGAGACACCCAGGAAAGAAATTGGATTTACAGTCAAGGAAAAGCGAAAAGCTTACACAAAACCAAAGCCCCAGGCATTAAACAACCTGGTGTTGACATCGCAGGCCCGGAATATCTGGGAGTTAATACCCGGCAGGGTGCAGATAAAATTATTGAACAACGTCTGGTGCGTTAACTGTAGAAAAACGACCGGTACTGGCGGTAACGTCAGCGGCAAAGTTGCCAAGGGGATGCTGGTGTTGCATGGCAAGTGTACGCGTTGTGGAGAAGTTGTCGCTCGCGTGATCGAGAATGAGAAATGAAATAAATAAGGATGTCCCCTAAATGTGGACTATCCATAAGACTTGGCGATTCCCGGAGTAGAAATAGCTTCCCACTATCAGGAAAATACTGAAGATGAACCTCACTAATTTATTGGGTCGCACGATATTAATAGATCTCGAAACGACCCACTCGGGGAAAATCAGACATGTGGGTGCGGTTCTCGACGGACATATTTTTGAAAAGACCGAAAAGGCTGGGTCGAAAGCGGTATTGGATCAACTCGATGCATTTGCTCAAGATGCTGACTTTGTGTTGGGTCACAACCTGCTGGGTCATGACTTCCCTGTTTTAAAGGCAACTTTCCCTTGGCTGAAGCTTCTACAAAAGCCGGTGATCGATACCCTTTATCTCTCACCAATCGCTTTTCCGCAAAACCCATATCATCGCTTGGTCAAAAATTACAAACTGGTCAGGTCTTCCATCAATAGCCCTGTTGAAGATGCAAAATTAGCTGCTTCCATATTTAAAGACCAGTGTGAAAGCTTTGTCGCTATGGCGGCTAAGAAGGGACAGCTTGTCGATTTTTATCGGTTTTGTTTTGAGGAAAGTCTTTTTAATACGTTTCCCGGAACAGGTATCTCGACGATTTTTTCCATGATGGCACCTAAGGGCATCCAATCGGCTGATGAGGCTTTAGGGTGTTTTATAGAGTTGACCGCCGGTATCGTATGCCGCAAAGCAGTGGAAGCGACAATCCCTGAGGCGCTTACCAAAGCCGACATGCGTCCGGCTGTGGCATATTGTCTGGCCTGGTTGCAGGTTGCCGGTGGGAATTCCGTACTGCCACCCTGGGTAAGGCTCCGGTTTCCAAATATACCCGCCATTATTAAAACACTACGGGAAGAACCCTGCGGCAATTCCGAATGCAGCTATTGCGTAGAAAATCATGACCCCGAAAAGCATCTTACGCGACTCTTCGGATACCCAGGTTTTCGTGAAAAGCCGCAAACTGAGTATGGGCAAAGCCTTCAGCGGGCCATCGTCGAAGGGTGTCTTGCCAACAAACCGACAATGGCAATCTTACCCACCGGCGGTGGCAAATCGTTATGTTACCAGATGCCGGCGCTGATGCGTTACCAACGACGCGGAGCTCTAACGGTGGTTATTTCCCCTCTCCAGGCATTGATGAAAGATCAGGTTGACAATTTGGTCAAGAAAACCGGGACACCTTTTGCAGAAGCTATTTCCGGGCTTCAGACACCACCGGAACGTGGAGAGGTGCTCGAGAGAATCCGACTTGGGGACACGGCCATCTTGTATATCTCCCCCGAGTCTTTACGCAACACCAGCATCATGAATGTGTTGCGTCAACGCGAAATTGGCTGCTGGGTGTTTGATGAAGCCCACTGTCTTTCCAAATGGGGGCACGATTTCAGACCGGACTATCTTTTTGCAGCCCGATTTATCCGGGAGTTTGCTAAGGAACAGAACTTGCCAATGCCGTCTGTGGCTTGCTTTACGGCAACGGCCAAGACCAGTGTTGTTGAGGAGATAGGTACTCATTTTCGCGAAGAACTCGAACAGGAGTTGTTTCTATATGCCGGTGGCGTGGAACGGGACAACCTGTCTTTCGAGGTCATTCCAGTGTCAACAGCCGAAAAATTTGAGAAAGTCCAGGAGATCATCGCAGCGCAACTCAAAGAAGCAAATGAACCAGCAGGCATTATCGTCTATGCCGCGACACGTAAAACCACGGAGAAAATCAGAGATTTTTTGCACCAGCAAGGTTTGTCAGCCGATGCCTTTCATGCTGGTCTGGACGCCAAGGTAAAACGGGAAATCATCGAGGCTTTTATCGACGGCGATATCCCCGTGATTTGCGCCACCAATGCATTCGGTATGGGTATCGACAAAGAAAACATCCGCTTGGTGCTGCACTATGAGATGCCGGGTTCTCTGGAAAATTACATCCAGGAGGCTGGGCGTGCAGGCCGGGATTTGAAACCGGCGCGGTGTGTCCTTTTGTACGACCCCCAAGACGCCAACAGGCAGTTTGGGATGGGGGCATTTTCCGAAGTGAGACAAAAGGAGATCGCTCGCATTCTCCGGGCCATTGGGGGGAAAAAGAAAAACCAATATGGTGATATCGTCGTTACCAGTGATGAGTTGTTGCGGGATGATAGATCTTGACTGAAATGAAAGAGCTTACGCCCTGAAATGCGGGACACCAAAGTCAAGGCCTCCATTGCCTGGCTTGAACGTGCAGGTTTCCTGGAACGCAACCAGAATCTGACCGAGATTTTTCAGGGTAAACCCTTGGTGGAATCCCTTGAAGAAGCGAAAGCCGTGATGGACCGGCTTAGACTTGACGCCTTTCATAAGCGGATTTGGCTCAGGATTTTGCAATATATGTTCAATCGTAAAGAAGATGGTGGAATTCGGGCAGATGCCATTGCCGAAATACTCTTTCCAGAAAAAGAAATTTTGTTGAGAATGGAAAGAAAAACAGGGCGAACTGCCGCACAGATGGTGATAACCGCTCTGCATGATATGGCGGATGCCGGACTGCTCGATCAGGGAATTACGTTGTCGGCCATTTTTCGACCCAAGGGGAAAAATAATGCTTAAAGGTCTTTCAATATGTCTGTGATCTCGAAAATGAACTTATTCTTCTGCTCCAGTCAGAAGACCCTGATGCCGACGACGGCAGCTGGGTGAGACTCAACATAAGCCGCCTAAACCAGAAACTCAAGAATCGAGGGGTATGAAACTGATCCGGATGTTCTGCGGCAGTTGATCAAAGGCATATCGTATGACGGCAAAGGTCTTAGCGGCCTCCCAAGGCAGCTTCGAGCTCAACTACATTGACCGCAACCAGTATCAAGTCAAACTTCATCGGAGTTGGAAAAATATCCGCAAAACCATATCCCTGAGACAGGATATCGCCCAGGCGATTTTGCGAACGCTCGTTGAGATGGCCAAAAAACAAGCGACTCGAATCCAGTGGTCATTCGACTGGCGATGTTCAGCTTTCCTTTACCAGTGACGATTTGTCTGCCGCCATCAAATCGGATATTGCGCTGCACAGTCAGGTGAAAAAAATCTTGCCGGCTATCGACAGGGGTCTCATGTTCTTGCATGAACAGAAAATGATAACATTGCAGGGGGGTTTGGCCATTCTCAGGCAGGCCATGACTCTTCGGCTTTCCCCAAAGGCAAAGGGCCGTTATTACAGAAAAAGCGACTTCAAACCGTTGGCGATTCATTACCGGGAAAAACGTCTTCAGGTCCATGTGATGATGCGCTATGCATCTTTGGGCTCGGAAAAATTGCTCGGCGCGTTGACATTGGTATTGGATTATTTTGCCTTGGGAAGAATCGAGTTTATCAACAAGTATTTCGCAGGATGACAAAGAGCTTTTAAATAAAGCCACTACCGCGGAATCTTTTCGTACTATTGTGGAAAACCTGCGGAATCCGTTTCAGATATCGGCTGTGGCGAGACAAATCGAAGACAACATGCTCATTCTCGCTGGGCCGGGGTCCGGAAAAACCATGGTAATCGTTCATCGCTGTGCTTATCTGTTGGACGTAGAGCGGGTCCCGGCACGTCAGATATTGGTGCTCTGTTTTAACCACAGTTCGGCCATGGTGATCAGAAAGCGGCTCAACAACTTGTCGGGAGATCGGCAAAGGGGTGATGGTGGCCACCTATCACGGGGCTGCCATGCGGTTGGCAGGTATTTCCATTCGGGATATGGCCGAATCCATCCAAAAGATCGATATCGATTTTGATGGCATCGTCAAAACGGCAATCGCTCTTCTGAAGGGTGAAAATGCGGTTCCCGGAATTGAACCGGATGAAGCACGAGATCGTCTCTTGGCCGGATACAGCCACATTTTAGTGGATGAGTACCAGGATATCGACGAAGATCAGTACGATATGGTATCGGCCATCGCCGGTCGTACCCTGGAAGAGGATGATCGGCGTTTGTCAATCATGGCCGTGGGAGACGACGACCAGAACATCTACACCTTTCAGGGGCGCCAATGTGCGTTTCATTCGCCGGTTTCAGGAAGATTACAAAACTGAACCTATCTATCTTGTCGAAAACTATCGTTCCAGTAAATACATCATTGACGCATCCAATTCCCTGATTCGTATGAACCGGGACAGGATGAAAGGAGCACATCCTATTTGCATCAATCATGAGCGGGAAACCGGTTTGCCCGGGGGCAGATGGAGCCAGCTCGATCCGGTCAGCCAGGGACGCGTTCAGATCGTTTCAGTGAAAGACCTGCCTCACCAGGCCGCTTATATTAAAAGCGAAATTGATCGCATCAAGAGTCTTGACCCCAATACTGCGTGGAATGATTTTGCCGTTCTATCACGAACAAAGGCTCCATTGGCCTCGGTTAGAACTGTTCTGGAACATGTTGGGTATCCCGTCAAGACAACTTTAGACAAAGGCCTGCCACTTCACCGGGTGCGGGAGCTACAATCCGTGATCGAATGGCTGATGATAAAGGAAAAAAAGAACGCACGTGCAAGCATCTTGCAATTTGACTTGAATGGCCTCCGTGGGAAGCGGATAATCAATATTTGGTGGCGGCTTATCGACATGTTCTTTGACACCTATCGGGAAGAAACATCCGACAGTATACTGCCGGTGGAGTGGGCGATCGATCACTTGTATGAATTCTTAGGTGAACAACGACGCGAAAAAGTTGTGGGGCAAGGCATTTTTATGAGTACTATCCACTCCGCCAAGGGCACGGAGTTCCCACATGTATTCATTCTTGACGGTGATTGGAGTAGGCCCACAGGAAAAGAACAATGGGAGGAAGAACGGCGTGTGATGTACGTCGGCATGACACGAGCTGAAGAAACGCTCCATTTGATGAAGATCCCTGGTAAAACAAATCCTTTTTTAAGAGAAATTAGTGGGAAATTTGCTTTGCCATTGACCTTTCAGGTTGAAATGAACATCGGCCGTTACGCCAATAAAACATACGAAATATTAGGTTTGGATGACCTATATCTGGACTACGCAGGTACTTTCCAACAAACACACCCTATACACGAACAGTTGGCCAAGCTGGAGGCAGGGCAATGTGTATCTTTTTGTCGGAAAAGTGAGCGGATTGAAATTCGGAGTGACAGCGGAATATGTGTGGCTCGGTTGTCGAAACAGGGAGTCGACAAATGGAAGGATCGATTGGATCAAATATTGGAAGTGAGAATAGTTGCCCTGCTAAAACGCAACCAGGACGATCCGGAGGAGGATTTCCAGGAACGGATCAATGCCGACAGCTGGGAGCTACCTGTTTTGGAGGTGGTTTGCCAGGGCAATTCGATCTAACTCGGTCTCTTGAAGAAGTGAGGAGTTTGTTGTTTTCAAGTCGGACCAAAGAAACCAATTGAAATTATAGATTAAGAGATAATAAAGTGGGCTTATATTTTGCTTAAAATCCTGTTCTCAAGCCCGAAAAGAGCTGTTCAAGAAGAATTATTGGGTTGGCCGACTTCACTGGAATGCGAAGCTGGAATTTTAAAAAGCGTGATCCCATGCTTGAAACCTATCTGAATAAATTTTCAAAACTACGAACTGACCGAAATCGAAACAGATATCCGGCCAATACTAATCATTGCGCACCTCACAAACCTTTCCTCCTGCTATCCATCATCGATCTTGTCGCTCAGGGTAAGATCCGGGGAAATTTTATCGAGCCCTCTTTTGACCTGGTGGACACCTGGAATGGGTACTGGAATGTGGTCATGCCCCTGGGGAAACAATCTACCATGGCGTACCCGTTTGAGCGTCTAAAATCAGAAGGATTCTGGCATCTCTTGCCCAATGAAGGCTATGACACACATCGCCTGTACAATGCCAGCTCTGTGACAGCGTTGAGGCGGATTTATGCTGGCGCAAAAATGGATGAAGAACTCTTCGTTCATCTGGGCAACGGCAAAAGCAGGCTTCAACTAAGGTCAGTGCTGGTTGAAGCCTATTTTGCTCCCGAAGTTCGTGCTGCCATGCTCGAACGGGGCGCTGTCAATTATCAATCTGAAAAATACAGCAAAAAACTTCTTCGCGTTGCAGAACAGCAAGCATTGTTTGGCGAGGAGTTTGAAACAGGCAAACAGCAAAAAGTTAGAGACCAGGGGTTCCGCAAGGCCATCGTTGCCTTGTATGAACACCGATGCTCCTTGTGTGGCCTTCGGATGATCACACCCGAGGGCTATACGGCAGTGGATGCTGCCCACATTGTTCCGTGGAGTGAAAACCACGATGATCGGCCGACCAACGGAATGGCCTTGTGCAAACTCTGCCACTGGAGTTTTGATAAAGGCTTGATGAGCGTTGGTAAAAATTATGAGGTTTTGATTTCCAAGAGTGTCAGAACCGATAGGAACATTATAGGCCACACCTTAACCTTGATGGATCGACCCATTTTCATGCCTGGCAAGGAAGAATTTCGTCCGGATCAAAAAAACCTTTCATGGCATCGAAAAGAAAAATTTTTTTGATAAAGGCTGCAAAGCAGATGAAGACAACGGAATTCCGTAATACTCCAAAGCCCAGAGTAACAAAGCTACGATTGTATCACCGGCGATAAATGCAAAAATAGGCGGCAGTTAAAAATCCTATAGACCCATTTCAGGGAAAACCCGAGATCGTGTTTCCTGATGATGTCGAGTTGCCCCACATCGGGAACCAATAACTATTGAGGTGGACTAATCTGGAGGAATTTGTTCCTGAACGTTTTAGAGTGAAGTCGCAAGCCGAACCCCCAACTGGATGGCCTTGTCCATCGTTTTACCATGTTCCTGAACCTTGCCTTTGTCAAAGACTCCAAATACGGCTAATTCACCAACGACTTCATATCCCAAGGCTTCAATAGGGATTCGCATCGCTTCAAGTGTAAAGCCCATGTCCTTTTTATCAACTTGTTCGCAGACTGCTGCTATTACGGCTTTACGTTTTTGACCATTTAAACAACTGGACCATCCTCTGGGACGATTATTATCAAAAATGTACAAACAGTAAAGCCGATCAATAAATGCCTTCATCCAAGCAGTGATGTTATAATTGTGTGTGGGGCATACCATCACAATGCCTTGTGATTCGATTACTTTTGGATACAGCAGGTGCATTCCATCGTTGAGGCCTGTACATTTATTATTCTTGCGACATTTTTCGCAACCGATACATGGCTGATATTGATAGTTGCATAATCTCACATTCTCGACAGCAATCTCATTCTGCCTGGTACCTTTTAAAATATTCTTCAACAGTATGTCAGAATTTCCACCTTTTCGTGGACTTCCGCTTAATCCAAGCACCTTTTTTTGAGGAGAATAATCATTTTCTGTACTCGTATCTGATATTGTTTTCATTGATGGTGTCTCCCTATACAATATATAGTGTAGTGATATTAATTCACTTTGTTACTGATATACAATCAACAACATTACAAATCTGTCAGATTGTTCAATTCTTCACACCTAATATTGATTGCCCACAAATTACTTGTATTTGTAGTCTTTCCGACAAAACAAATAATGATATTTTTTCATTTGGACTGGTAATTATGCAATATCTTGAAATTGTGTATTTAGACACGCCACGCTTTTATGAAAATCAAAATCTATTCTATTCGCCTATCAATGATACAATGAGATTTTTAAGGCACTATTTGTTGACCTCTTCATCTCTATTTAGTAATTAACACTATAAATTAGCTGGCTTTCAGCAAATACGATACAATTGGTTATAAATGCACAATTTCTATTTCTAATGATTCTTTTTCACCCGATCTGAAGCATTTCGTAATGTATTTAATTTCTCCTTGTTAGAAATACCATCAACTTGCAGCAAATAATATGGCCTCTATCATATAAAGAGCAACCGGTTAAACAAGATCAGCCTGAAGCCCTTTTGCGACCTTTTAATTAGGGGTATTCAAAAAAATGGACAATGTTAATCTCTGGCTCAGTATAAAATAAAAGGAGATGATATGAGCAACGTTGTGGATATCTCTGTAGATCACATATCTAATCGGACCTTTATTTTTGGTTATTGGAGCTCTTACATGACCCCAGACATCAAAGTGACAAATCAGACCCAATTTTTCAACAGACGATTTCCATGGCTGCTTCTCATCCTATCGGCAGCTGTATTTATTATAAGTGGATGTGGGGCACATACCCGGATTCATAACACATTCAGTGAGATTCAAGATCAGGAAAAAAGCCACAAATATGATAAATTTAAAAATTTATCAAGCCAGGGAGATGTATTTCTTGCCCTGTCATTTTCAGGCGGCGGGACAAGGGCTGCGGCTTTTTCTTATGGTGTCTTAAGTGAATTGCGGGACACAAAGATTAATATAGACAATGAAACTATCAGGCTGCTTGATGAAGTCGACCATATCAGCTCTGTATCCGGTGGAAGTTTTACAGCCGCCTACTACGGTCTTTTCGGAGACCAGATATTTGAGGATTTCGAAACAGAATTCTTAAGAAAAAATGTCCAAAGAACGCTGATTAACAGCCTTCTCAACCCCATCAACTGGTTTCGTCTTTTCTCATCCGGGTTTGATCGTACCAGTCTTGCCATTGAATACTATGATGATACTATTTTCCAGGAAAAGACATTTGGTGATATGGCTGCAACCCCGGGCCCTTTTATTCAGATCAATGCGACCGATCTTGGGACGGGCCAGTCCTTCGGATTTACAGAAGGATCTTTCGGGCTTCTCTGTTCTGATTTTTATGATTTCAAGGTCGCTCGCGCTGTGGCAGCTTCATCTGCTGTTCCTGTAGCATTTTCGCCGGTGACACTTAAAAATTATCCCGGATGCGAAGATATAATGCAGGGCTCACTTGAGCAGATGAAAAATGATGTTGAAAGAGATATTAGAATGCAGTCCCTGATAGGTGATATCTCAACATTTTACGATAAAGAACGACGCCAGTTTATCCACCTGGTGGACGGCGGTATCTCAGACAACTTAGGTATCCGTTCCATGGTCTACCGGCTGTTGCTTTTAAATGAGACCTATAAGAGAGATGAATTGATTGAGGCAAATAGTATAGAAATGCCAAAGAATTTTGTCGTTATCCTTGTAAACGCGGAAACCAGTAAAGAAAAGCCTATGGAACAGAGCCCGAAATCTCCGTCAATTCGCCAGGTGATGAATGCAGTCAGCTCGGCGCAGATATCACGTTATAACCTTGAGACGATCTCCCAGGTAAAAAAATTTTTTAAAGATGCAGCCGAAAAATTCGCAAGTGAAGGAAGGGAAGTGAACATCTATTTTATTGAGCTGAAATTTGAAGACATCCCTGATATAAAGATGCGCAATGTCTTTAACAATATGGCAACCAGTTTTTCTTTGTCGGATGAGCAGGTGGATCTGCTCTATGAGTCAGGCCGCCGTCTTTTACGAAATTCAAAAGAATTTCAGAGACTCTTGCAGAATTTGAACACCGCTCAATGAGCAGAAAGACATATATACACAGTATGGCTGGGTGACCAATTGAAATTATAAAATGTTGACCAAATAAATTATAGTAAGCAACATAATAGATCTGGGCATCGATTCATGTTACACTAAGAAATCTGCGAAAACTGATTTTCTTTTAAGTTGAAGATTAGATAAATTCCAGCACTACCTCCCAACTTAAGAATATGTAACAGGAGCGACCAGTCAATGCTGGTCCGTTGGAAAGGAGGGGGCGATACCTCTGGAAATTCGGTTAATCGTCCAGCGGGTGAGAGTCCCGCACGGCTAAAGCTGAGCCCGGCAGGCCGTAAGTGAGTCTTGCAGCATATCGGGTACCGGTACTGCCACTACTTCACTCCGACCCAGGACTCTATCTGAGTAGATTTGGGAAGTAAGTACAGAAGACAGTGACGGCGATGTCACACTTTCTTTGATGTTGTCGAAAACCCCACACGCTTGTCTTATGAATTTTATCGATCCCACCATGCCGATAGACATCTCTGGCAAACATTCCATTTTTCTTCAGAAGACTCTCTTCTTGTAAGTCCTGATTACATGAATCGTATTGCCAGAAAATATGGGAAAGACTCTGATGTTTACCGCGTCCGGGTCAAGGGTGATTTCCCATTAGCCGAAGCAGACACCTTCAAGTCTCCGCGCCGAAGTATAAATTCGATTCCGCCGGCCGCATAATCATCGAGCGGAAGGAAGATATGAAAAAGCGCGGTGTTGATAGCCCAGATCGCGGGGATGCTCTCTGTCTGACTTTTTATAAACGGGATCTTTTATTCCCAGAATTTGCATGAAGGAGTGATTATGAATATCACAACTTTTCGGAGAGTGTTCGCAGGTGTTGATGAGTTGGAGAGTACCAGACATCAAAGAAAAGAGCAGGGCCACAATAGACCCTGCTTTGAATTTCCACACAGAAAATACGTATCAAGGATATTCTACTTCTCCTTCTGCTTCGAGGTAGCTAATCCCTTGTTCCAGATCGTTGGAATCCCAAGTACCAACTCCTGTGGCCCCCTTAAATTTCCCTGTGCCACCAGTAAGTTTCCATGTACCTTTCCAGTGTCCCTTGCCAACTGGCTTTCCTTCAACCGACCTGAAGCTTTTATCACCATTTGGATAAGTATTTACTCCGTAACCTTTTAAACTACCCACACCGGTTATCATATTGCCATCTACAATATTATGCGCAGTACCAAAATACTTCTCTCCACTTATTTCATTGAAATAGACTTGTTTACTTTCACTGATCATAATCACATGCCCTTCTACGTCACCGACCTTCATCATTTCATACTTAGTCGTAACACTTGTTCCATGCGATTTAAGTTTCTCTCCGGCCATAGCGGATGTAGATATCGATAAAATAAATACTACTGAAATTGTCAAATTAAATATATTTCGTAGAGACATATTCGATCTCCTCTCATAAAGGTAGCATGAATATCAATACTCTAACTCATTTGAAGGCCTTTTGAACTCTGCAGACATACTACTCCCTACCAGTAGCGATGTAGGCACAATTTGAGAGGATGCTCCATCATAACTTCACCATATTGCTAAACAAATGTTAGCTGTAACCCAGTATCATTTTTCAGAAGAAAACTTGCAATGGGTAGAGAACGTAGAAGCAGAAACGCAGATGTTCAATTCAGGTCAGATTCAGATGAAGTGTAGATTCAGAATTGGAACTTTAGCTTCAGATAAGATTGAGTTTAAGTGTAGATTAATTAAATATAATAGAGGTAATATTTATAGTCAAGCATAAAACCGAATAATATCCAAGTACAGATATATGGAGACAAGTGCAACTATCTGAAAATCTAAAAAATGTCAGATACCATATGGTCATCGCCAAGGTATCATGGTAGGGCCTATCAATGCAAGATTCCGTCTGTTGTGATTATTTCCGCACACCGGTAATATTTTAGGTGTTTGATATCCCGAAGTCTGGGGTTTAAATAATTTTTTCCTCAAATCGATTTTTATGCAGCCAGCTGAAATCAGGGCGCCTCTTGGGAACGGGGTGATTCTCTCTTGCCGGCACACCGAATTTCATAATCGCGGTCAATTCATGTGAGTCCGGAATGTTGAGTAGTTTTTCGGTCTCTTTTTTTTCTTTTCCCCAGTATAATACAATACAACTTCCCAACCCCTCTTCCAGTGCCGCTAAGGACATATTCTGAATGCATAACCACAAGCTGCGCTCCCAGCCCACCTGGTGGCACATTGCCACAACCGCTGCATTTTGAAAGTATTTCCGCTGCTGGCGGGCCTTCTTTTCACGTACAGTCGGATCCTTTTCCGGCCGGTCAGGGTCTGGCCTGCGATTTAAACGGTATTTGAGTTCCGCCAGCCGGTCGATGGCATCCTGATCATCCACGATGATAAATTCCCAGGGCTGGCGGTTGGTTGCGGATGGGGCCCGGGTGCCGGCAAGAATGATCTTGCTCAACTGCTCTTCAGTGGCTTTTTGCTTGTAAACTCTTATGGTACGGCGTTTTTCAATAGCTTCATAAAGTTCCATGGCAGTTTGTCCCCTGATATCAATATTTGTGAAAATGATCCGTGTGCGTCTTTAATAAATCATTGGCAATAATTTGTTGGTGCCTAAGGTATCAGTTGCGCCCCTGCATCGAACCTTTGTTTGATGCCGAAAATTTAAGTTTAACTGAGATATTATAGCGGCCCGAGATTTTGTAGGTTGGGTTAAATATGCTAAAATTTCTCTATTGGAAAACTTGGGATATCACAAAAAAACCAAATATCAGCCCAGTACTGATGATGGTTGCATATCGCAGCTTAAAAAATCAATAATTTTTTCTTTCTCCAGTCCCTCAAATTACAATTTCTTTGCCGACCTTCACATCCACATAAGTGTCGCCGAACGCCTGTTTGAATTGATCGATGCACCAGTCAGAACTGTCATGGGGGGACAGGGCAACAATTTTGGGGGACACTTTTTTGATTGCCGCAATAGCGTTTTTTACATCTGATTCTCGGATGCTGATCCAAGGAGGCCTGTCTGATCCGACGATGCGCTGCATATTGATGGGACCAATCATAATCCTGCCACCGTTAACCGGGTAATGCAGGCCACCAATAACCGCATATATGGGTTCGTCAAACAAGGCCAGGGTCCGTTCGATGATGCGCTCAATTGTCTGGTGGCCGCAACCGATGATCAGGACGATTCCTTTGCCGGCAACATTTATAGCCAGGGAGTTTTCCAGAGTGTGGCCCATGAGAAATAAATATCGTGGAATGACGCCGATGCTGACAATTCCTTCTTTTAAGACGACAGGGTCTTTAATAACGTGCGTTTCAGGATCCGGGTTCCATCTGGAGGCAGAGATGTCGACTGGCGAATAAACCGGGAGATTCGGCAGCGACACTGGGCCTTGGGACAAGCTGAATGTTCTTTCTTTTTGTTCCTTCATTCCTCCCACATGGTCTAAGTGTAGATGGCTGAAAAAAATCATATCAACATTAGATTCAGAAATGCCAAGGGTTTTCATGTTTTGGAGCAGCGGGGATGGATGTTCTTTTTTTTTGTTAAACCCTACATCTAACAAGATTTTGGTATCATCGGCAGAAATCAGATAGGATACACCGGGTTCTGTTTTTAAATTCGGGTTATCCGTGTAATAATCAATTAGGGGAAGGATTGAAAGTGCTTTGATGGTCCCAGGCGACGATAGTTTATTGATTGTCATGCCTAAAACTTGGGCATCTGCCAGTTGTTTTCCTTTTTTTAGCTGAAGGATTTTTTTTGTAAAAATTAGTGCTATAAGAGCCATCAGAACTAATAAAAGATATAGAGCAATCATGGCGTTTCCTCCAAATGAACAACGCTTGCATTAAATTCTATTAGCCGCACTATCAGAATATTATACGAACCACAAGATGTGGATTTTTCAGGTGCGTTAAATGGGTTATGATATGTTCTGAAATGTCTTTCGAAAACCAAATACCAGTCGATTCCAGACACATGGAGATAAGTGCAACTATCCGATAAATATGAAAATTATCAGATACCAGCCGGATATGTCAATCGGTCAACGGAAAGACCTATGAATGCAAGAAACGGCCAACTGTGATTATTTTCGCACACCGGTAAAATTTCAGGCGATTGATATCTTAATTTTTATTGGCGCAATACGAACTTTTCAGAGCTATTTCGCTTCGCACATAATTGGCCTATTTCTATTATGACCCATGCCCTAATAAATCATGGTATTCATCATGTGTCAGTTTTTCATCTTCGTTTTCGTCAGCCATGTTAAATTTTTCTTTATCATCTCCATAGGCTTGTTTAAATTCCTGAAATGTCACCATACCATCTCTGTTTGAATCCAAGACCCTGAAACAAACATGATCCTTGTTTTCGTTTGCCATACAGATGAATGCCGTGGAAATCAGGAATATCCCAATTAGCGGAATAGCACTTAATTTCATTATGTATAGTCTCCTATCCTGAATTATGATTCTATTATACGGGATACTGATTGCTGTATTTTAGCCACCACCTGGCGGACGTCACCTAAGCATCATTGCCCTTTAGGGTTTTTTGTAGCACATTGACAATTACCGAACTTCTTCTCCATCTTAATTTTTTTCATGATCGTAGACACTTCGTTATCCAAATAATCTTTTTCGATGTCATTAACTGAGAATCCAAAACAATGGCAGACTATATCATTCACAAGATTTTCCTTCAATTTTATTTCTTTCAGGGTGTTGATATATGATTAGAGTTTTATCCATTGTCCGAGATTTGGCAATGATAATGTTAAAAAGATTTTGACTATTTTACAACGGGATTTTCAAGATAGGGTATGCAGGAAGGATAATTGATAAAGCTCATATGTACGAAGCCGTGTAGCAACGGTATTGCACGATAGATCTATATGGGTATTGTATTTCAATCTGGTATGATGGAACCTGGACAAATTGCCAGTTCGGGATATTTCAAAGGCATGATCTGTGCTGAGCCAGAACGCACATTGTGCCATATTAACCTCAAAGCCTTCTACTATGCCGCCATCTATGGATTCTGTACTGAACCAGGGCGTACCTCTCCTATTGTTTTGTAGCTTCAGATATCGATTTGTCCGGTCAACCCAATAAACAAGCAAGTTGGGTCTGTGGTCCTGCCCGGCCTTTTGGGATGTCGGCAAAAAACTGCATTTTCCCTTCGGTACAGCAAGGACAAACAGTGATATCTGTCCCCGTCAGCTGAAGCATTATTTCCTCAAGGGTAGCTGCTTCATTCTCATCGAGAGAAGACACTCCCATCAATTGCCTGATGGTGTTTAAGTTATCATTTCGATTGCGGTTGGCTAAAAAGCCGTAATGCCGGATTCTGACAAAGCCGTTTGGGAGACTGTGTAAAAGGAACCTTCGGATAAACTCCATCGCTGTGATGGTGATTATTTCCGTTATTTTTTTCTTTCGGTTCTTGGCGGTAAAGGAGACCATACCGTTTTCAAGTCTTTTAATGCGGCTGTTGGCAATGGCCACCCGATGGGTATAACGTGCCAGGTATTCAAGCACATGTTCCGGGCGTTTGACTGGTTCACGCACGCTGACCACCCAGTTTTTGGCATACAGCTTGTTTTTGAAGTCGCCAAAGGATCTGCCGGCAAATTTGAGCGAGCCGGTTTTACGGGCATGCTTAATACGTTCCATAAACTTGCCGCGAAAGACCTGTGATAATGCCTCTTCGTTGAAGAGATAATCGTTTTTTACCGGAAGCCACTCCTTTTTGTTCCCGAGCAGAACACCACCGGCTACCAAACAATGCAAATGAAAATGAGCTTTGAGCTTTTGATCCCAGGTGTGTAAAACAGCCAAAAATCCTAATTTGCCGTTGAGTTCGTTGTTGCCAAAGGTCAGAAGGGTTCTGGATGCAGCAGCAAAAAGGATGTTGAACATCACCTTTTTGTTGTTTAAGATGACGGTGTTCAACTCATGCGGCACGGTAAAAACCACATGGAAGTAACTGACCGGCAAGATCTCGTTTTTTCGTTTTTCCAACCATCTTTCGCGTGGCATATGCTGGCATTTGGGGCAGTGGCGATTACGGCAGGAATGATACGTGATGCGCACAGCTCCACAATTGTCACAGCGTTCGATATGGCCACCCAGACGGGCGGTGCGGCAGTTCAAAAGGTCGGTTGCGATTTTACGATGTTCCGGCCATAAAGGATATTCGGCTTTATAGTCATTAAGATGATGACGCAGAATGTCGGCGACCTCCGGGGTTTTATGATCAGGTTTTATGATTTGGGTCATCGTTTCTGTCCTCCTTTCCTGCATGTTTTTGGTCAATGAGATCCAAAGGACTTGGGATCGTTGACAGAGTTTGGCGGCTCACATGCAGATAAATCATGGTGGTGGTCAGTCTCGTATGGCCCATTAAAACCTGTATTTTCCGGATGTCGTATCCAGCCTCCAGGAGGTGTGTGGCGAAGCTGTGACGCAATGTGTGGACACCCGAGCCCCTTTTTACTCCTGCCTTCATTCTGGCCTCTTCGTATACCGAACGGATAGACTCGTATGACAAGGGTTTATCTTTCTTTTTTCCGAATGAAGATGGGAACAGGTAGGTGTCGGGACGATATTTACGATAATAGATTCTCAGTTCGCCAAGCAGTCTTTTTGAGAGCAGTGTATAGCGATCCTTTTTGCCTTTACCATCTTCGACTTTGATCAGCATGGCCTTGCTGTCGATGTTTTCTGATTTGAGTTTAAGGGTTTCGCTGGCCCTGAGTCCTGCCGAGTAAGTGGTCATCAGAATCATTTTGTGTTTGAGGTTGTTGGTAGCGTGGATGATATCCCAGATATCTTCCATGGGCAGGACTTGTGGGAGTTTTCTCGGCTTTCTCGTGAGGCTGTAGGTTATGGATATCTCCTTTTCAGCAACATTTTTGTAAAAGAATCGAAGTCCGCTAAGAACTGCGCAGCAGCTGTTGGGAGCATTACCCTTGTCAAGCTTGAGATAGAGAAGGTAATCCTCGATTTTTTCTTTGGTGAGGTTATCCGGTGCCTGGTTATAGAACTTGGCAATCCCTTTGACAGCGGCGAGATAGGACCTCTTTGTGTGCTTGGAAAGATTTTTAAGTTCCATAATCCTGATCATTTTTTGACGTAGTTCTGCCATGTCATACCTCCTTTGTTGTGGGTTATTAACGTCTCGGAGGTATTTTATACGATCAGGAGAAAAGAAACGATCGATAACGTAGGTAGGGTTTATTGATTAAAACCTTGGGGTGGGAAAGCTACCGCGGAGCGGTTTCGTACAGATGGAGATTATTACCACCCCAAGCATTAACAGACTCTATACAGATATGCAAATATGATATCTGCACTTCATGGCATTGGGGGGAAACCAAACTGGAATCATCAAGAAGGGGACACCCCCAACACCAATAATAGATAGGGTGATTATTCCCGTATATTCCTTTTATCGTGGTGGGGATAGCGGTGGGGACGGTATTTTCAGACATAAAAAAAGGGACTCAGAATTTCTTCTAAGTCCCTGTTTTTATTGGGTGGCGACCCCAAGGGGATTTGAACCCCTGTTGCCGGCGTGAAAGGCCGGTGTCCTGGACCAGGCTAGACGATGGGGTCGTGATGTATCAATATTTAAATGGTGGGCCGTGCGCGGCTCGAACGCGCGACTCTCTGCTTAAAAGGCAGATACTCTACCAACTGAGTTAACGGCCCGTGTAAAACACCATCATTTAACGGTAATTTTCGTATGTGTCAATAAAAATATATTCATTAATTCGATTATTTTCGCCAGAACTCAGGAGCCAAAAGGATGATGACGGTATAAATTTCGAGTCGACCCAGGAGCATGCACCAGATAAGGAGCCACTTGCCCAGGGTCGGGATGACCGCATAGTTTTCGGCAGGGCCCACCATGCCGAATCCCGGGCCGATATTGCCGATACAGGAGGCCACAGCCGTCAGAGATGTCATGAAATCGACGCCCAGACCCGACAGGACCACGCTGCAGATGGCAAAGAGACCGATATAGAGGGCCAGGAATCCGATAACACTACGGACAATCTCTTCTGAAATAGGTTTACCATTGATTTTGATGTGTGTGATGGATCTGGGGTGTACCAGGAGGAAAAGCTCTCTGGTGCAGTATTTGAACAGGAGCATGATTCTGAGACACTTGATCCCGCCGCCTGTGGATCCGGCCGAAGCTCCGATGAACATGCACAGAAACAGTATTGTCTGGGACATGGCCGGCCATGTCTCGTAGTCAGCCGTGGCAAATCCCGTGGTTGTCAGAATAGACACCACCTGAAAGGCTCCGTACCGGATGGCATCACCCAGGGTGTGGTAGACCTCTCCATAGATATTCCAGCTCACCAGCAGCACCAGTACCAGGGAAAGGAAGAGGAAAAAGCGTCCTTCGGCATCGCGCCAGATCGCCAAAGGTTTTCCTTTCAGCATTTGATAATGTAGAGAGAAATTGATTCCGGCCATCAGCATGAACAGGATAAAAACAGTATCGAAATAGGCACTGTTGTAGTGGGCAATGGAAGCGTTTTTAGTGGAGAAACCGCCGGTGGGCATAGTGGTAAAAGTATGGCAGACGGCTTCATAGAGATTCATACCGCCGGCCAGAAGCAATAAAACCTGTAGAAAGGTGAACAGGATATACACCTTCCACAGGGTAACGGCGGTTTCCTGGATGCGGGGTTTGAGTTTGTCCGGGACCGGGCTAGGTACTTCCGCCTTGTAAAGCTGCATACCGCCGACTTTCAGAAAGGGGAGTACGGCCAGGGACAAGACAATAATTCCCATTCCACCGAGCCACTGGATAAAGCTTCGCCAGAAAAGAATACCCTCGGCATGTTGTTCGATGTTGGTGAAGATGGATGCCCCGGTGGTTGTAAACCCTGAGACCGATTCGAAAAAGGCATTGGTAAAAGACACGCCTTCACCGGCCAAGAAAAAGGGCAGGGCACCGAAAAAACCCATGGCTGTCCAGCCGAAGAAGACGATGGCCATGCCTTCCCGCTGGCGGATGTCGGCTATTTTGGTACCCCGGAAGCCGAGGGCCATGGATGCGCCGAAAAAGATCGTGATAGCCAGTGACAGCAGCATGGGGATACCACTGCCATCCTTGAAAAGGAGACTAACCGCAAGAGGAACCACCATGGTTAGACCAAAAAAAAGAGTCAGCCAGCCCACCACGTGGAGTATGAGGCGCCAGCGCATTAGAAGAATTCCAGTTTGACGGTGAGGATTTTTTCGATCTTTGGAACTGCCTGTCTCTTGGCGAAAAGAATGACCTTATCCCCCGGCTCCACCACGGTGTCACCCGTAGGAATGATGATGTCTTTATTACGGATAACACTGACGAGCAGGGCACCTTTGGGAAATACAACTTTTTTGATGGGTTTTCCGACAATATCCGATGTTTCCAGGGCTACGGCTTCCAGCACTTCCGCCTGCTCTCCCTTCAGTGTCGTCACGGACACAATCTTTCCTTTACGGATATGCTGCAGAATACTGCTGATAGCGGAGCGGCGCGTGCTAACAACCTGATTGAGACCGATGGTGGACAGCAGGGGAAAATAACTGAAGCGGCTGATCTTGGTGATGGCGTTTCGCACCCCCATTCGTTTGCCAAGAAGGGAAACGAGAATGTTGGTCTCTTCATTATCTGTCACGGCCACCAGAGCATCCATGTCCTTGATGTTTTCTTCCCTGAGCAGGTCTTGATCCGATCCGTCCCCGCACAAAACCACCGTCTTGTTCAGGGTCTTGGCAAGGGTATCACAGCGTTCGCTGCTGCGTTCGATTATTTTGGTATGAATCGATTTGCTTTCCAGCTGGTCTGCCAGGCGGTATCCAATTCTACCACCGCCGATAATGAGAACCCTGTTGAGGGGTTCATCGTGTTTATCGAACATCTCAAGTGTTTCGGAGAGAATATCTTCTTTGCAGATAAAATAGACCAGGTCGTCGGGAATCAAACGATCATTGCCGCTGGGGATGATGAGTTCTTCATTGCGAACAATAGCAGCTATAAGGGGTCGGGAATCTCCAAAGATACCGGTAAGGTCTGAAAGTGCCGCCCCGGCCATGCGTGAACTTGCATCCAGGGTCACACCGACAAATTTAATACGGCCATTTTCAAAATCACTTACATCCACGGCGCCTGGGACGCTTAAGAGTCTGTGAATGGTGCTGACGACCTCTATCTCCGGGTTGATAATGGTATCGATATGCGGAGGGTTGTCCCGGAATATTTGATGATATGGATCATAAGCGGCATCACGAAGGCGGGCCAGTTTCTTGGTGCTGGGTGAAATGATATGAGCGGCAAGACAGGCTACGAGATTTGTTTCATCACTGTCCGTGACGGCCAGTAATATTTCCGCACCTCGAATACCCGCTTCATCCAGAACGGCGGGGCTGCTTCCGGACCCATGGATGGTCTGGACATCGATGTGGTCGCTGACGCGGCGAATCGAGTCCATATCGTTGTCGATAAGCACGACATCCTTATTTTCCTGGGCAAGGCGGCCAGCTATGTGGAATCCTACCTCACCAGCCCCGACGATGATGATTTTCAATGGGTTCTACTCCCCCTGTTTTTTGCGAATAAAATCTACAACTACTTAAAATAATATGGTAATTATGATGAAAACTATCATTCCAACGATGACTTTATTATAGAGCGGAGAAGGTGTCAATGGTCAGCCACGATTTGAAATGGCAAATCGCAAAATACAAATCACAAACAAAGACCCAATCACAAACTAAAAATTCGAAACGTATGTCAAGCGTTGAACTGCTATTGACGGGGGCATACATGATTAATTACGTCGGCTCCTTTTGTCGGGTAAAGCATGTTTGGGTCATTGGAAATTGGGTATTGGATATTTTTTGTGAAGTGTTCAAATGAAAAGAAGGATCAGGCAGCACAGACATCCACATATCAGCACCAGCCAGTCACTTTTTTGGGCTGCCTGTGTTTCCACCGGCTGGTTCTCATGGTAGCATCTTGCGACCATAGCCATGGCAAGTTTATCTGCATCCTGAAACACACCGCGCATTAGCGGCATGACAAGCGCTTTAAGTCGATAGAGGGGATTTTTTCGGCGTTCTATACAGCGGGCTTTCTGGGCATCGGAAATGGCATGTGTTTTTTGAAAAATGACGGGTATGAAGCGTACGATCAGCCCCATCATGGTTGCCATGCGTTTTTCGGGTATCAGGGGAACAGGGGCCAGGAGTTGCTGCACAGACGTTTTGATGGCCGAGATACGGGTTGTTGAAATAAAGAGGAAACCCAGCAAAACAACCATCAATAAGCGCCAGCACACCTGGGTGCCTTCTCTCAAACCCTGTTTTGACAGCGTGACCCATGGTATCCTGACAAGGGGGTCGCCTTCGGTTGAAATGAGTCTGAGAAAAAACACAACCAGGAGTAAAACAAAAAAATAACGCAGTTCTGTGATAACGGATGTGATGGGTATCCGGGCGCGAAGGAAGAGAAGCGCCAGCAACAGCGTCAGACTGAAAAGTCCCGGAAATGACGTATGAATGAGGGACAGACTGAACATCACCATCAGCACGATTTTGAACCGGGCATCAAGGTCATGCAGGAGCGAGTTTCCGTGGCGGTAGTGAAAGGGGGTCAGGGCTGCCATGGGTTTCTTTCCGGAACAGGCGTATGCATGAAAGGCGGTTTGAGACCGTACTCAGCCGCATTGGCAAGTACGGTTTTGGGCGCGCCATCTTTTACGAGCCTGCCTTTGTGCATAATGATCAGTCTGTCAGCCAGGCGATACACCCGGTCGAGTTCATGGGTTGCCACGATAAGTGTGTGTCCGTTTTGCTGCAGTTGAATCATCTGGTGCAAAACCTGGCAGGTGCCGGGATAATCCAGATTTGAAAACGGCTCATCAAAAACGATGATCTGGGGATCCATGGCAAGTACGCCTGCGATGGCAAGCCGTCGTTTTTCACCGCCGGAAAGAAGATAGGGTGGTTTTTCCGCCAGGTGTGCCAGGCCTACCGTCTCCAGGACTGTCTGTACTTTTTCTTGCACCATGGACTTATTAAAAGAAAGATTTTGAGGGCCAAAAGCAGCATCCTCCCAGACTGTTTCCCCAACAATCTGGCTGTCGGCATCCTGAAAGACCATACCCACCATTCGACGCGCCCGCTGAAGATCTTCCGAAACGGGACGGTCCTTCAAGAGAATGGTTCCCTTCGTGGGAGAGAGGATGCCGTTCAGGTGTTTCAAAAGGGTGGATTTGCCCGATCCATTGGGCCCTGCAAGTATAACGAACTCCCCTGATGAGATGGTGAGTGTGACATCATCGAGACCGACACCCTGATCTGAAAACCGATGGGACAGGTGCTCGATGGTTATGATTGTCTGTTTTGGAGATGCGGTTGTTTCTGGTGTCGGGTGATTCTCATTCATAAGTTCTGATTCACTACTGAATAGCGCTAACGCTTTACTTTGTGCCCCGCTTTCGCGGGAATGACGCCAAGAAAGTAATCTATTTCTGTTAAACCATCAAACATATTGCTCAATACAAGCGACGGAGTTGCATCACCGGCCGCAGGGATCTGGCAATGAAAAGGGCTGCAGCTATTTTTATGGCATCTCCCGGGAGAAAAGGAACCATTCCCACGATTAGCGACTGGACGATTGTCATACCGGTAACGATACTAAGCCAGGTAATTCCACAGGCATAGATAACGGCCGTTGCCGCAATCAGGGCCCCTGTCCCAAACAGGATTTTTCCCCCGGTCTTTTCCGTGATGAGGCCGATGATGGCAACGGCAGGCAAGAATCCCAGAAGATAACCACCTGTCGGACCAATCAGATGACCGATACCGCCCTTACCGCCGGCAAAGACCGGCAGGCCCACAGCGCCGGCCAGCAGGTATGCAGCAATCCCCATCAAACCCCATCGGCTGCCGAGAAGCAGACCGCTCAGATAGACAAACAGGTTTTGGAGAACGATGGGTACCGGTCCGATGGGTATGGAAATATAGGCGCCTACTGCTGTCAAGGCAGCCAGAAGGGAGGCATAGGCGGTCATTCGTAGTTGATCCATGACTTAAATCCGATCGGTAGTTAATTATTGTGAAGATGCGTGAAAGCAGTCTCCATAATAGATTTTTTTTATTGTTCCATCTGCCGTGCGCACAACCAGAGCGCCATTTGGGTCCACATCCACGGCTTTTCCTTCTGTGACGCCCTGACGCGATTCAATCCTGACCTGCTGCCCCAGGGTGGCTGAACAGCTTTTCCATTCCTCAATGACGTTAGCTAACTCCGGCTGATGTATCCTGTTTTCCAGACGATCCAAAAATTCAGATAGAAACGCTTTTCTGGAACAGGTTTTTCCGGAGATATTTTTTATGGAGGTTGCAGATGGCAGGTCAGGGGGCAGGTCGTTGTTCATGTTGATACCGATACCGATATTGACAAACGAGACCTGGTCTCCGGCAGCCTCCATTTCAGACAGCATTCCAGACACTTTTCTGCCATGTATCAGGATATCGTTGGGCCATTTAACCCGGGCTTCAACACCGCAGAACTCCTGAAGTGTCCTGGCCAGAACAAATGCTGCACCAAAATTGACCAGGGGGCTCATCACCGGTGGTATATGAGGCCTCAGCACCAGGGTGAAATATAGCCCGCCCTCTGGTGACCACCAGTCGCGGTCCATTCTGCCCCGACCGCTGGTCTGGGTTTCGGCAATCACGACGGTGAAATCCGGGCAGCCCTTCCTGGCAAGTTCCCGGGCGATGTCCATGGTTGAACCTGCCGTGTCAAAAAAATGTATATGGGATTCCCTTTCAGGGATTTCCCAAGGATAGGGTGTATCAGGAGATCGGACAATACGATATCCCTTGGGACCTGAATGGATATCGTATCCGCAGGACTGGAGTTTCTGAATATGTTTCCAGATGGCCACCCGGGAGACGCCCAGGTGTTGGCTGAGGGTTTCACCGGAGATGAACTCATTGTTTTGATTAAGGATATTAAGTAGTTGTGACTTCATTTGCCACCAAAATTTCTTTTCCTAATTGTTTGGGATAAGCGCCCAAGGGCTTGATTTTCGATTCTGGTTATCCGGCTAAAGGCTGGAGGTTAACGAAAAGAAGGGCATGTGTCAAATATAAATTTGGATCACCTCCAAAAGTGTTGATCCAAATTAAGGATTCAAGGATTCCAGGGGTCCAGGGTTCAAGTTCTCCCAACGAATTGGGAGAAGATTAATAATAAAACACTCAACCTGGGAATTAGAAGATCACGGGTGTTGATAATTGGCCACGTAAAAATCGTCGATAATGCCCTTGGTTTTCAATCTGTCGCCGTAGGCACGCGCGGAGGCTTTGTCAGCAAAGTGGGAAAGTCGGACCTGATACCATTTGCTCTTGGCGCCCTGGGCTTTTGTCCAGTAGGCATCCAGATCCAGGTCTTTCAATTCCGCGACGTATTTTTCTGCGTGTTCGATTTTGAGATAGGCGGCCACCTGGAGGGTATACGGGTCGGTGATCACCACGGCGGGTGGTGTTTCAATTTTTTCGGGTTCCGATCGGCTCTGCATCAAATAGCCTGCCGTATTGATAACCAATATCGCGAGACCAGCACCGGCGAGGCCCATGGCTGTCCACCTGAGTATCGGTTTCAAATTAGGGTATTCCCAGATGCGTCGGTACATCTTTGCAGGCATTCCAGCGGATAACTTTACTGCAGAGGTGATGCCGGTAATCAATGCACGGGCTGCCCCAAGCGTGGCTGTGGTCAGTACTTTTACCGGGCTGGTTTTGGAAGATCTGGCTGGTTTTTCTTTCGGGGACGCAGCGGGTTTGAACCCTGCGGCCAGTTTCTTCAGCGCTGTTTTGTCGATTTTTGAAAGCAATACCCTGGCTTCCTCAAAATAAGTGGAATCCGTACCATCTGGCTGTGTCCCGTGCAAACAGGCGGCTATCCCATGGATGAGATGACGTCTCTTTCTATCGAGCTTATATGCTGTTAGATAAGCTTGCAGGGCCCAGGCGTCCATACGCCCTTTTTTGAAGAACAGCTCAGCCATGTGGATGATCATGGATTCATCCGGAGTCTTGTTGTTTTCGATGAAGCGGCGATAGGTCTGCAGCGCCTGGAAGTCGGTTCGTCTGTCTGAAAGATAGCGCCGGGCAATCAATGTCTGAATCTTGGGGCTGTTGCTCTGGGATTTTCCGAGGGAGAACAGCAGGCTCTCAAGATCTTTGGGGTCCTGAACCCTATTTGGGAGACGTTGCAGCCACGCTTCGGCAACCGCCTGATCTTCCGGTCGCATTTTCAGGTAGGCCATAATGGCATCCCCACTTTCAGGGCTGATATCCGTTTGTGTCAGGTAGAAACGGGCCATGTGACCGGTCAGTCTGCGGGCACGCCTCTCTTTGTTTAAGGGTGATATGAGGAAGCTGTCAAATACGGCAACGGCTTTGCGGAACAGCTTTTCAGCCTGGGGTGTTTTCCCGGCTCTTTCCCAGACGGAGGCTTCGTTAATAAGGCGCTGAACAAGATTCAGTCCAAATCGGTTGAATAGCCAACCGACTGCATAGAACACCGCCACAAAAACAGGGGCTGCCAGAGCCAATGCCCATTCGAGTCCCAATGGCATCTGAAGTGCCTGTAAAACGGCCATTGCGGCCAGGCTTCCAATCAAAATGGTCAGCCATATTCGGATTGCTATGTGTTTCAATGCGTGGATCACAGCGCCTCTATTTTTCGTTGGGAAAGAAAACCTATACACCAACATTGTTGTATGGGTTGCGTTGATTATATACATGAGCTGTAAGCGATAAGCCGTAAGCTTTAAGCTGCTTACCGCTTATCGCTTACTGCTTATTGCCATAATTTTTTTAACACCTGGCCATCTTTTAGCACTACCCTTATAGGCACCTTTGTGAAATAAGAGGCTTTTTTGCCCGTGGTGGCGTCGACACTTTCAATGTGGATATTGGGCGGCTTGCCGAACGCTCTGGATGATTCTCCGGCCGTGGCCTTCATCATGAAGTCCACCCAGATAGGCGTAGCACCCCGGCTGCCGGTGATGCCCATGCGATTGGCACTTCGCAACCCCCTTTCTTTGTCATAGCCAACCCAGACAGAAGTGGAGAGTGTGGGTGTGAATCCCGTAAACCAGGCGTCTTTGTATTGATTGGTGGTGCCGGTTTTGCCCGCCGCCGTCAGCGTGAAACCCATCTGCCTCACCATGCGGGCTGTCCCTTCATCGACCACCCCCTGCATCATATCGACCACTTGATATACGCATGCCGGATCGAGATGTTTCTCGCCCCTGACAATGTGCTCTTCCAGAATTCTACCTGCAGCATCTTCCACACGACTGATAATAAAGGGTTTGTGACGGACGCCATTGGTGGCAAAGGTGGCAAAAGACGATGCCATTTCCAGAGGACTGACAGCGGAAGTACCGAGGGCTATGGAATATACAGGTTCCAGAGGACTGGTGATACCGAAATTTTTTGCGGATGTGATTACGGCTTCTGGTCCCGTGAGCTCCACCAGCTGGGCTGCAACCGTGTTGACGGAATGAATGAAGGCCTGTTTCAAGATCATGGGGCCTTCGAATTTCATGGAAAAATTTTGTGGTTGCCAGTCTCCGGCGCCTGGTATGGCAATATGAACGGGCTGATCTTCAAATACCGATGCCGGGTGCAGGTTCAGTTTGTCAAATGCCGTGTAATATAGAAATGGTTTGAATCCCGATCCAGGTAGACGGTGGTTTTTTATGGCCCGGTTGTACTCAGAGGCTGCATAGTTTCTTCCGCCAATCATCGCTTTTACCGCACCAGTATTGGTCTCAACGGCAACCAGCGCGCTCTGGGGGCGCTCTTTCCCATCGCCATTACCGTCAGCGCGCTTGCTGTTCAGCCCCATGATATTGTCCAGGGCCTCCATGCCGTCCTTGACGGAATCAACGGCCCAGCGCTGCATTTGCGGGTCAAGGGTTGTGGTGATTTTTAACCCTCCGTGGTAAACGACTTCGGGTCCATAGGTTTCTTCGAGCTGCCGAATAACGGCGTCTATAAAATAACTTCCCGTGCGTGCGCCGGCACTATAAGGCTGAAGTGATAAAGAACTCTGGTAGGCGGTGTCGGCCTCTGCCCGTGAAATGGCGCCTACGGCGACCATCCTTCCCAGAACGATCTGCTGTCTCGCTTTGGCACGCTCAAAATGGAGAAAGGGATTGTAATGTGTTGGTGATTTGGGAAGACCGGCCAGAAGGGTGGCTTCGGAAAGACTCAGATCCGATGCGCTTTTCCCGAAAAATGTCTGGGCGGCATTTTCTATTCCATGGGCTCCCACCCCAAAGGGGATTTGATTCATGTAGGCCTGCAGGATATCGTTTTTGCTGTAACGGGATTCGATCTGAAATGCAACCAGCAACTCGTCAAACTTTCGTTTGTAAGAGCGCTTGAAGCTGAAGAACAGATTTTTTGCCAGTTGCTGGGTGATGGTTGAAGCCCCCTGTATTTTTCCGGGTTCGAACAGGGTTATCCACAAGGCTTTTAAAGTTCGAAGCTTATCAACGCCGTGATGCTCCCAGAACCGGTGATCTTCCGTTGCCACGACCGCCCGAACAAAATAGGGGGAGACGCGGTCCAAAGGGATGAATTCCTTTCCGCCCAGAACAAGGATGCGTTCTCCGCTAGCTGCAATGATTTCCGTGGCAGGCGTTTCAATGATCCGGCTCAGGGGTTCGGGAACCTGGGGCAGGTCCTTTAGAACGAAAAAAAACAGGGCTACAGCAAGGCACACCCCAAGCCCCACAAGGGTCAGTACGAGGTAATAGAAGCCTGTTAGATATTTTATTATGTTGATGGCAGTTGTTTTTGACAAGAGGATACCTTGATTTTGAGCCGTAAGCTATAAGCCGTAAGCCTTAAGCTGCCTACCGCTTATGGCTTATTGCTTGTGGCTTATAGTTAGTTCTTGTTTTCCAGCAAGGAATGCAGTCGCCAGACCGCCCATTCATGTCCCTGCTCCCGTATCACCATTTGCTGGGCACCCGACTCGATTTCAAATCCGATCTGGATAAAACCGGAGATGGTCTCGTCTGAAATACCAACCCGGACGATATTTCCGGGCACACGAAGGAGGTGCTCGGGACGACGAATTACCCCGTCTCTAACTTCCGGTGTCAAGTCTTTCAGGACATGGAAAAAAATATCGGCAGGATATATTCGATCTTAAAGATGGGAAATTCTTCCAGTTTTTTTCCGAATGCCACATCGCTGTAAGCCATCATATAGAGAAGGTCCGGTGATATCGGCAGGCGTTTCAGAACGCGATTCTCTTTGTCGAGCATATAGATATTCAAACCCTCCCCGTCTTTTTCAAAATAGGTTCGTTCCCAATCCCGGTTGTTTATCAGCTCGAGAAGTTCAAAAGACGAGATAATTTCCTGGGCCACTTCAGGCGGTAATTCCAAGTAGAGTTTGCGGAATAGATCAGGCGGCACCAGGAGCCACTCCTCTGGTTGGATGGTGGCTGCTATCTGCTTAAAACTCGTGGCATTTTCCGCCTCCCGATAAGAGGTTCGACGGTCGGTGACGATCTTTTCAATGGCCTGGTGGGCTGTTCGGGTCTGTTTTCCTATTTCCCAGATAGCACCTGATTCGGGGCGGGTCGCATTTGTGGACACGAGAAAGGATCCCAGTGTCTGCTCCATCCAGTCAAAACGGAGTTCTGAGATAACGAGAACGAGCAGCAGCATACTCATCATCAATGTCCTGGCAGAGAAGAGTCTTTGAGCCCATTCAGAAAAATTTTTCGGTTCGGTCCAATGCAAAGTATTCACCTTTGGCAACAAGCCAGTGCAGGCTCTTGATTGAAAGCCTATTGCTTAGCCCATAATTCCATGATAATCAATTTTTATTCGGTCTGCCCCCAAAATGGGGACCAAATAAACAATTAAGGGAGAAAAAACATGAATCCTCAAGATTTTGTCCGTAAAATCGAATCGAATCATAACACCCTGTCGATTTTCGATATACAACTGCTGGAGTCGAAAGGTGTTGCCGACGTTCAGCGACTTCCTTTTTCCATAAAGGTGCTGGTAGAAAATTTAATGCGAAAACTGGACAACACCATTGTGACAGAGCAGGACCTTTTTGCAATTTCCCGATGGCAGAAGCATTATGATGAGCCACCTGAAATACCCTATCATCCAGCCAGGGTATTGATGCAGGATTTTACCGGAGTGCCTGCTGTGGTGGATCTTGCGGTTATGCGGGATGCCGTTAAAAATATGGGTGGCGATCCCAGCATTATCAATCCGATGGTTCCGGTAGAACTCGTGGTGGATCACTCCATCCAGGTGGACAGCTTTGGGACACCCGATGCACTGAAACAGAATGTTGCTAAGGAATACGAGAGAAATAAAGAGCGATATGAGCTTTTAAAGTGGGCTCAGAAAAGTTTTGATCATTTCAGCGTGGTACCACCCAACTCCGGTATCTGTCATCAGGTTAATCTGGAATATCTTGGAAGGGTTGTCATTACAGAAAAAACTGGCTCCGGAACGATTGCTTTCCCGGACACCCTCGTGGGAACCGATTCACATACCACCATGATCAATGGCTTGGGCGTTATGGGCTGGGGTGTCGGTGGCATCGAGGCTGAGGCGGTGATGCTGGGCCAGCCTTATTACATGTCCATTCCGGAAGTTGTTGGTGTCAGATTAGAAGGGGCCCTGAAGCCTGGCGTGACGGCAACCGATCTTGTGCTGCGGATAACGGAAATGTTGCGGTCGGAAAATGTTGTCGAAAAATTTGTCGAGTTCCATGGACCCGGAATGAAAAAGCTGACCCTGACGGATCGTGCGACAATTGCCAACATGTCGCCCGAGTATGGTGCGACCATGGGGTTTTTTCCGGTTGACGAAAAAACGATTGATTATCTGAAGATTACGAACCGCGAGGATCGCGCAGACATTGTCACGTGTTATACCAAGGAGACCGGATTTTTTTATGATGGTACGCATGACCCTGATTATTCCAAAACAATTGCGTTCGATATGTCTGAAGTAAAGCCATCTGTGGCCGGACCTTCCAAGCCCCAGGACAGAATCCTCCTCACGGATCTCAAAGAGAGATTCAAGCAAATTGTCGGCCCGGAGTCTTCAGAAAAATCAGGGACCGGCATGGCAGAGAATAAAATGGCCAACAATGGCTGCGGGAATACCCGCGAACAAGGCGCTGCCGATACCATCTGCAACGGCAGCGTCGTGATTGCTGCCATCACTTCCTGTACCAATACATCCAACCCGTTTGCCATGCTGGGTGCAGGCCTTCTGGCCAAAAACGCCGTTGAAAGAGGTGTTCACGTACCCGCTTATGTTAAAACATCATTGGCGCCGGGTTCCAGGGTCGTTGTGGATTATTTGAACGATGCCGGGTTGATGCCGTATCTGGAAGCACTTGGCTTTCATCTGGTTGCCTTTGGATGTACGACCTGTATCGGTAACAGCGGACCACTCGATCCGGAGATTGAAAAAGCGATTGTGGATCATCAACTTACCGTGGCGGCAGTACTATCCGGAAACCGGAACTTCGAAGCCAGGATCCATCAGAAAATCAGGGCCAACTTCCTGGCATCCCCGATGCTGGTGATTCTCTATGCCATTGCGGGAAGGATCGATATCGATGTCACCCGGCAACCCATCGCATTCGATGGTGACCAGGCACCTGTCTATATGAAAGATATCTGGCCTCATGATGACGAGATCCAGGACCTGGTAGCAAAACATATTCGGCAATCGTTTTATGCGGATCAGTATGGAAAAATATTTCAAGGCGATGAATTCTGGGGGCAGCTGACGGTGACGGAGAGTACCACGTTTCAATGGGATGGGGATTCGACCTATGTTCGAAAACCACCGTATTTCGATGGGTTTCAACTAGAGATGACCAAACCAATGGATATTGCGGATGCGGACGCACTGCTGGTGCTGGGAGATTCCGTCACCACGGATCATATATCGCCGGCAGGTGCGATACCGGAAGCCTATCCCGCAGGGCAATATTTAATGGACAAGGGCGTAGCACCAGACAAGTTCAATTCATATGGTTCCAGAAGAGGGAATCACGAAGTCATGATGCGGGGAACCTTTGGAAATATCCGAATCAAGAATCAACTGGTGTCGCCGAAAGAAGGGAGTTACACCCTGGCATTTCCGGAAAAGAAAGAAATGTTCGTCTACGATGCCGCCATGAAAGCCATGAAGGCGGGCAAACCACTTGTGGTTCTGGGTGGCACAGAATACGGGACCGGCTCATCCCGCGACTGGGCGGCAAAGGGTACCGGCCTGTTGAATGTGAAGGCTGTTGTGGCAAAATCTTTCGAGCGGATTCACAGAAGTAATCTGGTGGGTATGGGGGTGCTGCCGTTGGTGTTCAATGGGGATGATACCTGGGAAAGTCTGGGTCTGGACGGCACAGAAACGTTTTCCATAAAAGGCGTAGAAAACATGGTGCCCCGGAAACAATTGCAAGTGAAGGCTATCGACAGAGACGGAAAGGAAACAGAATTTGAAGTGACATCGAGACTCGATACCGTCGTGGATGTGGCTTATTTTGAAAACGGTGGTATTTTACCCTATGTGTTGCGTAAGATGTTGGGGGATAAGCGATAGGCTGTAGGGGTTTAGACTATTAGGCTGTTAGGTGCTGCACGCCAATGGCTAAAAGGCAAGAGAGACAGACAAAACACCAAACGCAATAAACAAGTACTCGGGGTTCGAGGTTTCAAGGGTGGCTGAGGGCTACAAGCGGAAAGCAGCAATTAATTACGCGCGAAGCGCTAATAACGTCCGCAGGACAAATGACAGCCGAAGGCTAAATGTCACCAGCAGGGTGAGGAGCGCCGAATAGTCTTCAGCCTTTATTATTGATACTGTTCCGCAGTTTTCCGGAGCATTTAAACGTTACGACTTTTCTTTCCCTGAGGGTCAAGTCCAAACCTGTGGCGGGATTTCTTCCACGCCTGGCTCTTTTGCTTTTTACACAGAACTTTCCAAAACCTGAGACAAGTAAGTCATCCCCGTTCGCAAGGGTCTGTTTGATAATTTCTAAAAGAGATTCTACCGTATCTATGGCTGTTTTTTGGGTGAAACCGAGCGCATGAACTTTTAAAGCAATATCACTTTTGGTTAGTACCACAGTGCCTCCTGTTACGAAAAATAGTTTTAATAACGGCTACCTGTCTTCATGCTGAGAAGAATCATCCATTTTGCCAGGGTCGAGATGCTCGATCTTGTGGAGGATGCGGTCGATATTTTTTGAAATTTCTTCCATTTCTGCCTGGATCTGTAGCTCTTCGGGTTCTTTCATGTATAAATCTCCACAGTGGATTTTTAAGATAATGGGTAATATTTTTTATAACCGCTTAGTTTGTATACGTTTTTTTTATAGAAGTCAAGCCATTCCCGTATCACCGCCCAATCTGAGTTATCGTGTTTGCCAGAACAGTATTCTAAACTGCTTTGGAAAATAACATCAAACAACTGCTCAAACCTGCAAATAAACGCTTGTTAGGACAACCAATATCAAAATATTAGGAACGGAACATACTTATGACAACGACTATTTGCGGGTCAAGGGAGGGATACGCTCTGTGGATCTTCCAGGATTTTCCGAATTTGGTGGGACAGCTCATTGAATTTAAATGGTTTTTGTATAAAACCATTACATCCATCTTCGATCATGTTGCGTGCCTGCCAATCCATACTGTAACCACTGGCCAGCAAGACTTGAAGATCGGACTTGATTTGCTTCATCCTGGCATAGACTTCTTTCCCGTCCATTTCAGGCATGACAATGTCCAGTATAACAAGATCGATTTCGGCATGACAGGCCGCAAAGATCTTCAATGCTGATTTTCCACTCCCGGCAATGAAAACCCTGTAGCCAAGTTCTTTCAACAGGCGCCGGCCCACATCGAGAATGACGCTTTCGTCATCCACGAGTAGTATGGTTTCGGAACCCTTCAAAAGGACAAAGGTTTCCTCGCTATCTTCTATAACCGAGAAATGAGTGGCAGGCAAATAAATGCTGAAGGTACTTCCTTTGTCTTTTTCACTCTGACAATCAATGATGCCTTTGTGGTTCCTGATAATACCGAAGGCCGAGGCCAGACCCATGCCGGAGCCTTTACCCACCTCTTTGGTGGTGAAGAAAGGCTCAAAGATTCTCTGCCGAACCTGGGGATCCATACCGATACCGGTGTCGATGATGGAGATTTTGACATATTTTCCGGCTGTAAGGTCGAATGATCTGGCAGTGTTTTTATCTATGAGCACGTTTTCGGTCTTAACAGTGAGGTCGCCTTTATCGAGGATGGCTTGACAGGCATTGAGGTAGAGATTCAGCATCACCTGTTCGATCTGACCCTGATCGACCTCCACTGCCCATAGGCCCGGTTGGTAGGTTTCGTGAAAAGTAATGTTTTTATGGGTTCGCTGGAACATTCCAGTCAGTTTTTCAATCAGATCGTTCAAGCTGGTGGCCTTGATGACATATTTTCCGCCCCTGGCAAACCCTAATAGTTGTTTGGTAAGTTTGGCCGCGCTTTCCACACACCTTTCAACACTTTTGATTTCTTCGAAAAGGGTGTCGCCTTCTTCTTTTTCCAGGAGCATGAGGGAGATATTGCCCTGGATGCCCATTAGCAGGTTGTTAAAATCATGGGCGACACCTCCTGCGAGGGTTCCTATGGCCTCCATTTTTTTTGCCTGCTGGAGTTTTTCTTCGAGTTTTTTCTGCTCGGTGACATCGGAGAGGATGATAATGGACGTATCTGATTCCCCCTCAACCGAAAAACTTTTAATTGTGACCTTGCGGTTGTTTACATCGAAAGTGGCAGCCAGATCCCATACCGTGGATTTTTCGGCGGAAATCAAGGTCTCAATATACTTACGGGCCCTCCCTTTGAATAGGTCGGGCGGATAGGCGTATAACAGGCCTTCCATGCTTGTGTTCAGCATATCGACGGCCGCTTCATTTGCATACACAACCCGTTCGGAAAAAACCTCTAGAAACCCTTCGGTCATGCTTTCAAGAATTGTTTCAAGATGACGGTTTTTGGAAATCAACTCCTTGGTCAACTGCCTGGAATATACAGCATCCAGTCCGATAATCGGTTTCTGAATGTGTTCCTTTGTGGGTATGTCAGAATTCTGAACCGCGATAAGAACATTTTTTGCCATGCTGCTGAAAGAGCCCTTGGCAATGCAGGAATCAGCGCCTATCTGGGTGTAATCCTTGCCTGTTTCCGCAATCCCGGCAGACAGTATGACGACATAGCAGCCTGCCAAGGTTTCTCTGGATCGTATGATCTGGCACAGGCGTTCTCCATCAATTTTGGGCATGAAGAGATCGATAAACATGATGTCGGGTGTAAATGTGGAGAGGATTTCCAGGGCAGCAAAGCCATCTTCCGCTGTCTGGACGTGGTGGCCTTCTTTTTCCAGGTGGGTCGAAAGGAATTTGCGCAGAAGCCGATTGTCATCGACAATGAGTATCTTCTTTTTCATAAGCTACCATAGGCTAAACTAAATTTAACTTAAGGTAGCTTAAAAGTTAGGACATGTCAATTTTAATACGAATGGCCTTCCAGTATCGTTTTGACCAATAGGTATCTTGCAGACGGGAGAGCATTACCCCCTTACTCTTGGACGCATGTGCAAACAGGCCTTTTTCGAGGTAGATACCGACATGCCTGGTGGAATACCCTATACGGAAAAAAATAAGATCACCCGCACGCAGGTCTTTTTTAAACACGTAGTCGCCGACCTGGGATTGCTGATGTGTGCTTCGCGGTAAGTTGATGTTGAATCGGGTCAGATAGGTCATATAAACAAATCCGGAGCAATCAATACCCTTTTTTGAAAGGCCCCCCAGACGATAGGGCGTTCCTTCCCATGCTTCGACCTGCTGGTATAACAAATCGAGAATTTTGCGGGAATTGGCCAGGTCTGCAGATGCAGTATCCGATTTTGTGCGCGCAGGTGGTGTTTTCAGCGGCTGTAAAGGGGCACAGCCACAGACAAGATAACACCCGATGCTGGTCACCAGAGTAATGAGGCGGATGTTTTTTAGAAATGGTTTCAAGGCAATTGTTATAAAAAAAATTAAGATCGGGTTCGAACCGCCGGTCAGTTGATTACAGATTTTCCTATAGTAGCCTTTTTTTGTAATAATATCAAGTTTAACCTGAACATTGTAGGGAAAGTGGCTGAAATGTAACATAAAAAAAGCAGGGCCATAATCGGTCCTGCTTGTGCGGTTTGAAAAATTTTTGCGCTTACCTTGCTATTCTCCTGAATTACGTCTGTCCACGCTGCTTCTTCGATCCTTGTTTAATCTTCTTTCGGGAATATGCAAGGCATATGAAAATTGACGCCGGTCGTAATTAGAACGTCTGCCATCATTATCGGGTAGCAATGTCCTGCTCATAATTATTCTTTCAGCAACCATTTATCGCCAATTCTCTTTTGAAAGTGCCCAGGAAGCGTTGTTTTATTTAAGAAAGCAAGAATCATGCAATAATTTATAAATATTTTTATATCTAAAAGTACAGATAGTTAGGTCATGGGACATTTTTTTAATCCAAATAATTATGAAGTGAAATACCCTGTTTTTGGGATCGTTCTATGGTGTAAATTATATAATTAATCCAAAAACATCATCACCATTGCATTTAAAACGGCTTGTTTTTGCCTGGGAATGCCGATATAAGATCCTATAACGCAAAAAGGGAAATCAGCATTAATCGGCTGAAATCCCTTTAAATACTTTGGAGCCGACGCGCGGACTCGAACCGCGGACCTGCTGATTACGAATCAGCTGCTCTACCAGCTGAGCTACGTCGGCTATGGTTCAATTAAACTGAATTTGAGTTCAGAATAAAGAATAGGTTGCAGTACTTCTTTTATGGTTCAAAATCAAGAAAAAATTTACCTGATGCAATTTATGACCGCTCTACCCGGCTGGGGTGAGGGAGTTGATTGCATCGGCTTGCAAAAGACGGATAAGGCATATCTGATTTCAGCGCTTTACCGGCGTTTTCATGAACCCATGGTGGTAATCGTACCGTCTTCCAAAGACGGTCGTCGGGTATGCGATGAATTGCGTTTTTTCCTCGGGGCTGAAGCCTCCGTGGTGCAGTATTTTCCGTCCTACAACCTGCTGCCGTACAAATTTCTCACCTCGGATAGTGAAACCGCCGCCAATCGTATCCGTGTACTCTACAATCTGGTGAATCAGGGTATGCCGCCCCTTATTGTGACCACCATAGACGGATTGATGAAAAAGACACTTCCCAGGACTTCCCTGCGCGACTATGCAGAGTTGATCATGTCCGGGGAGGATCTTGATCGGGAAAAACTCATCGCAAAATTGGAAGCCGGCGGATATGAACGGGCGGCCATTGTTGAAGAACCGGGTGATTACTGCGTGAGGGGCGGTATTTTAGATATTTTTTCTCCCCTGTATCCACAGCCATTGCGTATGGAAATGTTCGGGGACCTGGTGGAGTCCCTCAGATTCTATTCACCTGTGAGTCAGCGAACCGTCAAACAGGTTCAGGAGGCAATCATTCTTCCTGCCAAAGAAGCCATTCTGGACAGGCATCAACTTCCCGGCGTGATCAGCCGCATCAGAGAGGAAGCCTCACGGTTGAACACACCCGTCACGACCGTCAGGAAGGTGATCGATCGGCTGAAAACCGAGGGTGTCAACTCCGGATCGGAAAATTTAATGGCACTTTTCGATACTGAACTCGAGACCCTGTTCGATTACACAGGAATTGAAACACGCTTTATTGTAACGGACTACGAGCAGGTAAAGATGGCTGCCGAAACATCTGAAAACCTTGTCCGGAAGCAATTTAAGACCGTTCTGGAAGAGGGAGGCTTTGCAATGCTTCCCGAGAAGACCTATCTGGACTGGGAAGCGGTCCAGGCGGGTTTGACACGCTCAAAGACCTTGATGTTTAAAGCCCTTCCCATGCTCGACGGCCAAGGGGAATCGATACCGACCTCTTCCCAATACCATTTCCAGGTTCATGACAACACGGAACTCATAGAGGCATTAAGACATCCCCAATCCCTGGATGCACCACTGTCGCCCCTTGTGGACTGGATCGATACACAGCAGGACAGGGGTTATCTAACAGTGATTGCCTGTGCCTTTTCATCACAGGCCGAGCGAATAAAATCGATGCTTTTACCGTACCCTGTTCAAATTTTGTCCAGGGAAACCTTTCCCACCGGGTCGGCGTTGAAAGATCACCAAACAAAAACGGTTTACCTGTGCGTGGGTGAAATAACATCCGGGTTTGTCTGGCCCGAAGCCTCTGTCGCTCTGATAACGGCCAATGAGATCTTCGGGACGCGGCGGAAAGGAACGGCTGCTGGAAAATCCCGTATCCAGAAGCAGCTGCTCAGTTTCGAAGACCTCAAGATCGACGATCTTGTGGTACACGATAAACACGGTATCGGCCAGTACAAGGGACTCGCAAAATTAACAGTGGAATTTGCAACCAACGACTATCTGCTGATTATCTACAAGGACGATGATCGCCTTTATCTGCCGGTGGAGCGTATGAACCTGATCCAGAAATACATGGGCGTGGATGGTGTGGTGCCGGTCGTCGACAAGATGGGGGGTAACGCTTGGGACCGCGTGAAAACCAGGGCAAAAAAATCGACCGTTAAAATCGCCAAAGAACTACTGAAGATATATGCGGCCAGAAAGGTGCATAAAGGCTTTTCCCACCGGTCTGTCGAAAGAGAGCTTCTGGATTTTGAAAACGGCTTCCCTTACGAAGAAACCCCCGATCAATTGAAAGTCATTAACGAGGTTCTGCACGATATGAGTAAATCTGTGCCCATGGATCGACTTGTTTGTGGTGACGTGGGTTACGGCAAGACAGAAGTGGCGCTTCGGGCGGCATTTGTATCTGTATACAACGGCAAACAGGTAGCCGTTCTTGTTCCGACGACGGTTTTGGCCGAGCAGCATTTTGCGACATTTTCTGAGCGCTTTAAGGATTATCCTGTTAATATTGCTTGTTTAAGTCGATTCCGCTCACGGCCGGAGCAGCGAAAAATTGTGGACGAAATCAAGGAAGGAAAGATAGATATTGTCGTCGGCACCCACCGGATTCTCCAGAAAGATGTTTTCTTCAAGGATCTTGGGTTGTTCGTCATCGACGAAGAGCACCGGTTTGGTGTGCGTCACAAGGAAGCCCTGAAAAAAATCCGAACTACCGTCGATGTGCTGGCCCTGACGGCCACACCCATACCCAGAACCTTGCACATGTCCCTGATCGGTATCCGGGATATCGATCTTATTGCAACGCCTCCGGAATATCGGCATGCTGTAGTGACATATGTATCCGAATTTACAGATGGCATCGTCAAAGCTGCCGTTACCAGGGAGCTTCAGCGGGGTGGACAAATATTTTTTGTCCATAACAGTATCAACAGTATTGAAAGGATGGCTGCCCGCTTGAAATCCATTGTTCCTGACGTGCGGCTGGACATCGCCCATGGTCAGATGCCGGAGCACGAGCTGGAAAAAATCATGCTCCGGTTTGTCAATAAAGAGATCGATATGCTCGTATGCACGACGATTATCGAATCGGGCCTCGACATACCTTCCGCCAATACGATTTTCATTAACCGGGCAGATCGGTTCGGTTTGGCACAAATGTACCAGCTGCGTGGTCGTGTAGGCCGTGCAGAGGAGCGTGCCTATGCATACCTGTTTATTCCTCCGGAGAGCTATATTACCCGTGATGCCTTAAAGCGCCTCAAGGTATTGATGGATCACAGTGACCTGGGATCTGGATTTCAGATTGCCATGAGCGACCTCAAAATCCGGGGGGGTGGAACAATTCTTGGTGCATCGCAATCCGGCCATATTGCGGCCGTGGGTTATGACATGTTTCTCAAGCTCATGGAAGAGTCGGTTTCTGAGCTGAAGGGCGAACAGCCGTTAGATGATCTTGAACCGGAAATCAACCTTCCCATGTCTGCTTTTATTCCAGAACACTATATCGCTGACATCGATCAGCGACTTTCTGCCTACCGGCGGTTGTCCAGAATCTCCCAGATGGACGAAATTTCGGCTATTAAGGAAGAACTCATCGATCGCTATGGCAAACTACCGGAAGAAGTATCAAATCTTCTTATGAAGATAGTATTCAAAGCCCTGGCGATAAAAGCTGGCATCAAGAAGCTCGATGTAGCAGGAAATCAGCTGGTGCTTCACATTTCAGATGAGCACCAGGTCAACCCTCATGGCATTGTCGATCTGATTCTTTCAGAAAAGAAACGGTTTCGACTGACTCCCGATAAAAAATTGACGGTAACGCTGTTGGATGGTCAAAAGACCGGTCTATTGACCCAGACCAAATACATCTTGAAAGAAATAGCGCATCATGTTAACGCCTGATCACCTTATTTAAGCGCATTGAGACACAAATAACTTTCATCTAAAGTGAGTGTTTCTATTTATAAATTGGATTTAGAAATATTTAAAAGGAATGGATCCATTTAAGTTTCAATTTATTCCTTTCTTTAGGGAAAACAGGGGCATTTCATGCAGCGTCTCCATTGGTACCATCGATACCTTGGTATATTAGGGGCAATTTTGGTTGCATGGGCCGGCTTTTTGGCTTGTTCGGACTCAAAGGGGCCGGTGTCGCCGGAGGTTTTAATTCAGATCAACGACAGTTTTGTTACGGTGGATACCTTTGAAAAAGCGCTCCAGGATATGACGGATGATTTTCCCACGGATATGGACATGGATGCTGGGATGTTGGCTGATATTCGCTTACGCATCCTGAATCAACTTACCGAAAGATTGATTCTTATAGAAAAAGCCAGAGAACTTAACCTGCAGATCAGCGATACGGAACTCGAAGAGGCGATTGCATCGATAAAAGGGGATTATCCCAAGGGTGAGTTCGATCAGGTGATGCTCGAGCAGGCTGTATCCTTTCAGCAGTGGAAAAATGACCTGCGGATTCGTCTGTTGATGGTGAAGGTTGTTGACCATGAACTGGAGCCCCGGATACACATTACGCCTGAGGAGATATCCGATTATTATGAAAAACATTATAGAGCATCGGGCTCCGATCCAGATAAGCAGGAGGATGTTTCCAACATTGACGCTATTATCGTACAGCAGGTGCGAAACAACAAAAAAGAAGTCCTGTACCGGGAGTGGATGACGACCTTGGAAAAACAGTATACCTTGAATGTCAACCAGGTGGCGTGGGATAGAATTGTGAACCGCAATAGCGCTAACTAACCTTGTGGCAGCGCTTCACATGCCGCGGTGTTAGCGAGCGAATTTAAATTTGGCAGATAACCTCACGGCCGATGCCTAGCATTGCCGCACGGCAGAACATTTCTCGCAGCTTGCTGCGAGGTTCTTCAATCGGCCTTGGCTGCCACGGATTAATATTACAGATGACCAGGCATTTAAATTTCAAGATCATCATACAGCAATTTATATGGATTTCCATATGGCTGGTTGGATTCGTAGGGGGGGCGCCTGCCAGTGGTGATGAAATCGTGGAACGCATTGTTGCCGTTGTCAATAATGACATCATTACGTATCTCGAAGTTCAAAAGGCGATGTCTCCATATGAGGCACAGATAAAAGCGGTGGGTTATGATCCTGAAAAGGAACAGCAAATGCTTTACAGGGTCAGAAGCGATGTGGTCGAAAAACTGGTGGATCAGAAGATTATCGATCAGGAAATCAAGCGCTATAAGATTACTGTAAACGACCAAGAAATCGACAGCGAGATCGAACAGATCAAGGAAAGCAAGTTGTGGACAGATGAGGAATTCCGAAAAGCCCTTGAATATGAGGACATGACAATCGAATCCTACCGGGAGAATTTGAAAACACAGGCCCTGAGGACAAGACTCATCAACACGGTCGTAAGGGCTAACATAGTGATAACAAATGAGGATATTGCTGCATACTATACAAGCAATATTGAGAAGTTTCAGGGCGAGTTGAAGTACCACCTTCGCAACATTATCATGCGGGTATTGGGGGATGCCGGTACGGACGGGAAACGGTCTGTTCTGGAGAAAATGGAGAATGTAGAAGCAGCCCTGGAAAATGGGGCATCTTTCGAATCGCTCGCCCGACAACACTCGGAATCGGTGCTGGCAAAAAATGGTGGCGATCTCGGGATTTTGGCATACAAGGATTTTACATCCCAGCTGAAAGAAGCGCTGGAAGGTCTTTCCATAGGTGAGTACACTGCGGTTCTGGATACTGATCAGGGGTATCAGATCTTCTATATTGAAAATATATTAAAAGAAAATGAAAAGCCCCTGGAGGAGGTCTATTCAGAGATCGAGAGCACCCTGTACAAAGAGCTTTCTGAAAAAGCATTTATCGATTGGCTTAAGACCCTGCGGGAGGCATCTCATATAAAGATAATCCTTTAGAACTGACGATCCTGCGAAAAGCCGAAAAAAATACCTTTTACAAACCTGTTTTGTGTTTGGTGTATCGTGTTTGGTGGGCTAAGCGTTTGGTATATCAGTATATATTCCATGTAAAACACAAGCCATAGATTTAATCATTTGATTTTTTTAGGTAATCATTGCATGATCCTTAAAAAACCACGATTTCTTCCAAATAAATAGAAGACATCTTGAACTGAAATAGCCAGCGTATTCCCCTAGGTTCTGCCGTGCGGCAGTGCTTCGCATTCTGTGAGGTTCTTCAATTTGAGATGACTTGTAGTTACAGGACGGCATGCCCATGAGTGATCGAAATACCATTCTAATGGAAAGCATCAAACGACTGTTACGGCGCAATGCCCTTCCCCATTTACGTAAGATTGTCGCCAAAACCCATGCCGCCGATCTTTCAAGAATCTTCAATTCACTTTCCCTGACGGAACAGCTCAAACTTTTCAGCATGATTCAAGATATTGAACAGAAAGGCATCCTGTTCAGTGAACTGGAGGAAGATACGCTCTTATCTTTTGTGGAGGCTTTGAAGATTGAAGATGTCGTGGCGATCTTTGAAGATATGCCCACCGATGATGTTGCCGACATAATCGGCAAGTTGCCGGAAGAGACATCGGACGCAATTCTTCGTAAAATGCGGACGGAAGGGTCGGAAGAGATCGAAGGCCTGCTTCGTTACGAAGACGATACCGCCGGCGGTATCATGGTACCTGATTTCATTGCGCTGCGCGAGGATGTCACCGCTGGCGAGGCGATTAAGTCTTTACAGAAAGAGCATCAGGATGTGGAGATGCCCTTTTATCTCTATGTCATCAATGAATACGGCAATCTGGTGGGTGTCAGCTCCCTCAGGCAGCTGGTGGTTGTGTTACCTGAAACACCCCTGAAAGATTTCATGGTAACGGATGTCTTTTCAGTAAAGACAGATATGGATCAGGAAGAAGTCGCAAAAATCGTTGCCCGATACGATATCCTGGCCGTGCCCGTGGTGGACGAAACCAACAAACTGGTGGGCATCGTAACCGTTGACGATGTCATCGATATTTTCCGGCGCGAGGCAACTGAAGATATCTTGAAGATGGCAGGTGTGGGTGAGGATTTTGTTGAGACAAAATCTGTTATTAAGAGTACGCGTATTCGACTTCCCTGGCTTTTTGCCAGCTGCCTTGGGGGTATCGTCGCCTTTTTTGTCATCGGTCATTTTGAAGAGAGTCTGAGAAAACTGACCTACCTGGCAGCTTTTATCCCGGTAATCATGGGCATGGGCGGCAATATTGGCACGCAATCCTCCACCATTGTCGTGCGGGGTCTTGCCACGGGCCGGATAGACACAGGTGAGTTGTGGCCGGTGGTTTTTAAGGAACTTTCCATCGGTTTGATTCTCGGGCTTGTTTACGGTCTTCTCATCGGATTTGTGGCACAGCTGAAATACAGCACGATCATGCTTGCCATTGCCGTGGGTTCATCGGTCATTTGTTCCATGTCTGTGGCGGCACTTGTGGGTTCCCTGGTTCCCATGCTCTTTGCAAAAATCGAGATTGACCCGGCCGTGGCAACAGGTCCTTTTGTAACAACCGCCATCGATATTATCAGTGTGTTTTTCTATTTTGCCATTGCCACCTCGCTGTTAGGTATTTGACCCAAAATGGCGCTTTTTTCATCTCCTGCTATTCTGATCCGCCGTCTGGATTATGGTGATTTCGATTTAATCATCACTTTTATGACCTACGAGCAAGGCAAGATGACCGCCATTGCAAAGTCGGCCAAACGAAGTAAAAAACGATTTTCAGGCGTTCTGGAGTTGTTCTCTCTGCTTGATATCGTTGTCAGTATAAGCAACCGTAAGGGATTGCCTGTTCTTACCGAAGCCTCTTTTTCCAGCCCTTTGAACCACATCAGGGGAAATATCACCAAAACCGCATATGCCAGTTACTGGGCGGAACTCGTCAACGACACCCTGGAAGAAGGCAGGCAACAGGTGGCGGTTTATGAGCTTTTGGAGTATGCACTTAAGACCCTTGATGTCGGAGATATACCTGACGAGGTCTTGAGTATCCTGTTTCAGATGCGTCTGCTTACCTTGTCCGGGCTGTGCCCGAATTTGAATTATTGTTGCACCTGTCATTCAGACGTGGCAGATAATAACCAATATAAAATCAATGTCGACCTGGCAAAGGGTGGTGTGGTTTGTGAACATTGCACACCTTATTCGCCCGCTCAAAGATGCCTTGCAAAAGGAACCATTAAACAATTGCAGTGGCTGAACACGTGTGAATTAAACAAGGCCGGGAGAATACGTTTTTCGCCCACAGCCATGCGGGAGAGTCTTGCATTTCTGGAAGCCTTTGTCCCGTACCATCTGGGAAGAGAACCGAAAAGCCTGAAATTTTTGCGCCGGCTTCGCCAGGAATAGCGTTCATTGTGTTTCTTGAGTTTATAGGCTTAATCAAGCAGGCGCGTGTTAACAGCTGTCTATTGTTTGCCGAGGGCAACTCAATGAACCCAACGAACTCAACGAGCAATATAGTGATATAACCATGACTATACCTATCAGAGAACTCTTGAAAGACCGACACGTTGAGGCCTCGGCACCCTGTCGCATCGACATGGGCGGGACATTGGATCTGAGTACATTTTTTCTGCCCCTGAGGCATTTTAGGCCGTGTACGTTTAACATCGCTCTTGATCTGCGGACAACGGTGACTGTGAAGCCGGGTCGAATAGGCCTTACGCGGATCAAATCTAGTGGGTTCGAACCCACAGCCTTTTCGCTATCTCAAGCGCCCTTTGATCATCCGCTGGGACTGATGTTTGCCATTGCCAATTATTTTGGTGCAGACGGGGTAGAGATTTCCATTGATTCCGCCTCTCCTCCCAGAAGTGCTTTGGGGGGATCGTCATCAGCGGCGGTTGCCCTGGCAGCAGCGTTTCAAGCAGTTCTTTCCGCTGCAGGGGCGGCAGTGACACCGGTTCAGGAAACAGCCTTGCTGGCTCATGCTCTGGAGGCAAGTGTGGCAGGCGTACCCTGTGGTCTTCAGGATCATCTGGCAGCTGCTTACGGAGGTATCCATGCCTGGTATTGGGACCGGGAGAGTGCTGCCCAGGTATTTCAAAAAGTCACCGTTGTAGAACCGACTCGATTCACTGAGATTGAATCGCATGTCCTGGTGGCCTATTGCGGGGTGCCACATGTTTCCAAAGATATCAATGGTCAGTGGGTCAGACAGTTCATTGCCGGCAAACATCGCCAAAAATGGGAGGATATCTGCGGTATTACCAAGAAATTTATTGATGCTATGATTGAGCTAAATTATAAAGAGGCGGTCTGCTGCATGAACAGGGAGGTGGTTCTTCGGCGGGAGATGACGCCGGAAGTCTTTGATGAGATGGGCGATCAATTGCGGGCATCGGCAATGGATAATGCCTGTGGGGTTCGATTTACAGGAGCAGGCGGCGGTGGATGCATCTGGGCCTTGGGGGCCGTGGAAGATATTGACAGACTCAGGGGGATATGGGAGAACATTCTCCGTCAGCGGAAAGATGCTCGGATACTCGATTCGGGTGTTGACGGCAGGGGGGTGGCGGTTAGAGTTATTTGAGTTTATTGGGTTTGTTGTGTTCTTTGGGTTGATGAAACCGGGGAGATTGAAAAAGGGTTCCAGGGTCCGAGGGTGATACAAGGGTCCGAGGGTGGCTGACAGCATTACGCGAAATGCACCTAACAGCCTTCAGCCTAAATCCCTAAAAGGCTGAAAAGGGTTCCAGGCATCCAGGCTTCCCAGCATTATGAACCCAATAAACTCAACAAACTCAATGAACCCAATAAACATAGACATGTAAAAGGACAGGATATGAATTTCCAAGATGTTATATTAAAGCTGGACACATTCTGGGCGCGGAAAGGGTGCGTGGTTACACAGCCTTACGATCTGGAGGTAGGAGCCGGCACTTTTCATCATAATACCACATTGAAGGCACTGGGACCGGAACCATGGAAGGTGGCCTATGTTCAGCCATCCAGGCGACCCACGGATGGCAGGTATGGTGAGAATCCGAACCGGCTGCAGCACTACTACCAGTACCAGGTCATCCTGAAACCCTCACCACCAGATGTACAGCAGCAATACCTGCAGAGCATGAAGGTTCTGGGTATTGATCCGCTGGAACATGATATCCGGTTTGTGGAAGATGATTGGGAATCCCCCACGCTTGGTGCATCCGGTCTGGGATGGGAAGTGTGGCTCGATGGCATGGAAATAACGCAGTTTACATATTTTCAACAGGCCGGAAGTGTGGAATTGTCCCCCATTCCTGTGGAGCTGACCTATGGTCTGGAGCGCATCGCCATGTATTTGCAGGGGGTTGACAATGTGTATGATCTCAAGTGGAACGATACGATTAGCTATGGTCAGGTGCATCACCGCCAGGAAGTGGAGCAATCCACTTATAACTTTGAAAAAGCCGACGTGAATATGCTCCTGGAACTGTTTGTCAAGTTTGAATCTGAATCACAGAAAACAATTGCCATGGATCTGGTCATACCTGCCTATGAATTTTGTCTGAAGTGTTCCCACACGTTCAATCTTCTGGATGCAAGGGGGGCCATCAGCGTGACCGAACGGACTGGATATATCGGGCGCATAAGGAATTTGGCCCGGCTTTGTGCCGAAGGATACCTGAAACAGCGGGAAGCCATGGGGTATCCGTTGATGAATTGAGCTATAAGCGGTAAGCTGCAAGCAACTTATAGCTTAAGGCTTACCGCTTACAGCTCATATAACCACAACTGATCGTGAGACGATCCTGAGTAATAAAGCGGCGAAGCCGCGTCAAATAAATTCGCAAGGCGAATTTATAAGGGGAAAATATGGAGAAATTATTGCTTGAAATTGGTGCCGAGGAGATACCGGCTGGTTACATAGCACCGGCACTGAAAGCGCTTTCAACGCATATCAAGAAGAAACTGACCGCCGCCCGTATCGCCCATGGAGAGGTCAGCGTGTACGGTACCCCTCGGCACCTGGCTGTCATGATAGATGATGTTGCCGTCAGGCAGAAGACCATGACCACAGAGGTGTTGGGGCCGCCTGAGAAAGTGGCCTATGATCAGGCCGGCAACCCCACCATAGCGATGCAGAAGTTTGCGGAGAAGGTGGGTGTGGATGTCAGTGCCCTTAAGGTGAAAAAGACGGAAAAAGGATCCTATGTGAGCGCCAAGGTGGTGGAACGGGGTTTGGCTACCCGAACCATTTTAAAGCAGATGCTGCCGGATGCTATCCTGTCCATACCTTTTCCAAAAACCATGAAATGGGGTGAGTTGAATATCTCCTTTGCCCGCCCCATCCATTCGATTCTGGCCTTGCTGGGATCCCAGGTGGTATCGTTCCGGTTGGGCAATATCAAAAGTGGTCGGACCACTTTTGGCCACAGCTTCATGCATCCGTCTAAAATCAAAATCATGGAGCCAGGAGAATATATCGACAAACTGCAGGCCGTTCATGTGGTGGTGGATATGGCGGTGCGAAAAAAGGAAACAGCCCGTGAGATTGAAGTCGCCGCCGCAGGTGTGGGTGGCAATATTCTGTGGGATGAGGAGTTGCTTGATATTGTTACCAATCTTGTGGAGTATCCGGTGGCGACCGCTGGCAGATTTGATGAAGCTTTTCTGGACATTCCCCGTGAAATTCTGATTACGGCCATGCGGGAACACCAGAAATACTTTGCCGTGGTGGATGACGCCGGGAACCTGATGCCCTATTTTGTCGCTGTCAACAACACCCGCACAAAAGATCTCAGTCTGGTGGCAAGAGGGCATGAGCGGGTACTGCGGGCACGGCTTGCAGATGCGCAATTCTTTTATCAGAGCGATGTAAAGACACTTTTTGAGCCCTGGAATGAACGCTTGCAGGGGGTTCTTTTTCAGGCTACCCTCGGCACCATGGCGGAAAAGATCCAACGGGTCATGAAAATCGGCGCCCATGTGGCAGCGCTGGTCTCCACTGACGCAGCCTTTCATGATCGCGTGGTACGGGCGGCCAGTCTGTGTAAGGCAGACCTGGTGAGTCAGGTAGTGGTAGAATTTCCCAAGCTGCAGGGGATCATGGGACGTGTTTATGCCATGCTTTCCAAAGAACCGACGGATGTGGCCTCGGCCATAGAGGAACATTACCGACCCATTTATAGCGGGGCACCGCTTCCAGAGACATTGACCGGTGCTGTACTGGCGATTGCCGACAAGATCGATTCCATTTGCGGTTGTTTCTCGGTCGGTCTGGTGCCTACCGGTGCTTCCGATCCATATGCGCTTCGGCGCCAGGGTATCGGCATTATCAATATCATGCTGGATCAGGGGTTGTCGATTCCGCTGAAAGACATGATCTCGAAATCACTGGCACTTTTTTCAGAGAAAAGCCAAAAAGATATTGCAGAAACAGCCGAAAATGTCCTTACCTTTTTGAAAAACCGCATATCACGTCAGTTGGTGGAAGAAGGGTGTTCAAAGGACGTTATCGCCGCTGTTATCAGTACCGGAGCGGACACAGTGCCCGAGGTGTGGAGCAGGGTCAACGCACTTGAGAGATTAAAGGGGGCACCGGATTTTGAGCCTCTGGCGGTTTCATTCAAGCGTGTGGTCAACATTATCCGCAAAGCAGAGGGATTTCAAGGAGCTGTGGTGGATGAACAGTTGTTTGAGCATCCATCTGAGAGCGATTTGTTTACCGCGTTTAAGGATGTCAGGTACCAGGCTCTGGCGAACCTGGAAAAGGGTCGTTTTGAAGAAGGCCTGCTGGAAATTGCATCCCTGCGGGATCATGTAGATGCTTTTTTTGACGGCGTCCTGGTTATGGCTGAAGACAAAAGTGTCAGGCATAATCGGCTGGCACTTCTCGGCATTGTTGCCGAACTTTTCGATAAATTTGCCGATTTTTCAAAATTGTCGGCTTCATAAGGGAGGATAGCAATGCCGTTTGATCCTGAAAAAGATAAGGTTCTTAAAACCTGGCGATGTGAGGAAACCGGTCTTATCATCTCCATCAATCAATATAACGAAGGACAGCCCAAAGTACAGATCGGCCCGCGAATTCTGATGAAAAAGGATGGAGGGGGTGAAAGGGCCCCCATGAAGGCCGGTCGGTTGACCGTGGAAGATGTACTGTGGCTTTATGACGTGATCGATGAAGTAAAAGAGACATTGACAGGGCTGGCGACACCGGCATAAAACTATTAGCGATAAGCAGCTGTAAGCTTTAAGCTCTAAGCTGCTTATCGCTTACAGCCTACAGCTCAACTTTCGCGAATGCTGAATCCCGAAAGTTTAGCATTAAGCAATAAACTGCTTATCGCTTACAGCTTAAAGCTTTCTCTGGATTCTATACGAACACAATCTCGCAACGAGTTAAGATGCCTATCTCACCGGACGCCTCACCTGTAATCAGACCCGTCAAGACCCGGAACACGCCTGACCTCGGACCTGTCGCCGTGATGGCGGCAACCACACCCGATTTCCAACTGCTGAAAAATCACCTGGAATTTGATGATCAGGACAGCCGGCATCTTTACACCGCCAATCTTGTGCTTGGATCCGGTCATAGTACCGGCATGTCCCTGTGCGGGCCTTTTATCGGAGCGCCCTATGGAGCCATGATCCTGGAAACGCTTATCGCCTGGGGAGCTTCCCGAATTGTGTTTATGGGATGGTGCGGTGCCATATCAAAAGATGTTCATATCGGCGACATGATTGTTCCCAATGGTGCATTGGTGGACGAGGGAACCTCTCTTCACTACATGCAAAAGGGAATGGATATTGTTCAACCGTCGAATCTTATTCTGGGAAAAACCCGGCAGGTCATGAAATTAGACCGGGTGACCCATCATGAAGGTATGGTGTGGACCACTGATGCTGCCTTTCGGGAAACCCGTGAAGCGGTGCAGTCTTTTCAAGAAAAAGGCATCCTGGCTGTGGAAATGGAACTGTCGGCCCTGTTGTCCGTTGGCATGTTTCATGGCGTGGATGTGAGTGGTCTTTTAGTGGTGTCCGACGAACTCTCCAGTCTGACCTGGAAACCAGGATTTAAGAGTGAGCAATTCAGGCAAGCACGAAAAGATGCGGCGCTGATTGTCATGAAACTCTGCGAGGCGTTGACATGACAGACAGAATTGACGAAATTGTCCAGACCCTGAAAATTTACAATGAAGCCTATCGAAAGGGTTCACCCATTGTCAGTGATGCTGTTTATGACCGGCTGGTGGAGGCATTACGCAGTCTCGATCACGACCACCCCTTTTTGCACGCCGTGGAGCCCGAAGCATTTTCCGGCAAGAAGGAAATTCGGCATCCAGTACCCATGTTGTCAACGGACAAGGCCTATACCAGAGAGGCTCTGGAGCGGTTTGTTACCCGGGTGTCCAAAGCGGCAAAAGGCATGCTCATAAAAGAGATTGTTTACCGTGTTACGCCTAAGCTTGATGGTCTTGCCGGGCGCGATGATGGCAGGATACTGGCTTCCAGGGGAAATGGGGAGGTCGGGTACGATATCAGCAATGCCTTTCTAAAAGGTGTCATTCCTGTGGGGGGGCGGGGTCTTGGTGTCGGGGAGATCGTTATCTGCCAGTCCTATTTTGATGAGCACCTGTCCAGTGCGTTCGAACATCCCCGCAATATGGTGGTGGGCATTGTCTCATCGGACACTTTGAATGAATTTGCACAAAAAGCCCTTGAGGACCAGGCGGTTCATTTTGTGCCATACACCTTGCTTGCCTTTTGGGAGGGCGACGCCGACACCATGCTGCGTGATATGGATGCCATCCTGTCTGACCTGACCGGTCAGACAGACTATCCCATGGACGGTGCGGTGGCCGAGGTAGTGAATACTGAGATCCGGGATAGCATGGGTGCCACCGCCCATCATTACCGCTGGCAGATCGCCATCAAGACAAAGGGTGACACAGCCGTTACTGAGGTGAACACGGTCACCTGGCAGGTGGGCAGAACCGGCAATATCACACCGGTTATGGAGGTTAAGCCCATATCTCTTTCGGGCGCCACGATTCGGAGAGTCACCGCTCACCATGCGGGTATGGTGCTCAAAGAAAAAATCGGGCGGGGTTCGAGAATAGAAATTATCAGAAGTGGTGAAGTCATTCCCAAGTTGGAGAAAGTCTTGCTTCCATCCCAAGACGTTTTTCTACCATCTGTGTGCCCAGTGTGTCAGACGTCGCTTGTGTGGCAGAATGATTTTCTAAAATGCAACAATCGTTTGTGCCGGGCACAGATTGAACAGGGTATCAGTCACTGGTTTAAAACCCTGGGGAATGCGGATTGGTTTGGCATCAAAACCATACAAAAGCTAGTGGAAAATGGGTACGATTGTCTGGAGAAGATATACGCTTTGACGGAGGCGGATTTTACTGACATGGGGTTTGGACCTGTTCAGTCAAAAAACCTGGTAGAGGCCCTCGATATCAGTAGGAACAAACCCGTGGAAGACTGGCGGTTCCTGGCGGCCCTGGGAATATCGAATCTGGGAACCGGGGATAGTCGGAAACTGCTTTCTCACATGACCCTCCTGGAGCTCCTGGAGGCGGACCGTGCAGGCATCGAAAGCATCAACGGCTTCGGGGGCATAACAAGTCTGTCCATCCAAAAAGGTATTCAAGATCTCAGAAAGACCATCGACCACATGCTGGACCTCGACTTCAACCTTGTTGCAACACCTCTGGTTGATGAGATACAGGCGACCCAAAGCATCATCGCCGGAAAGGGCATTGTTTTCACCGGCAGGATGCAGCACGGCAGCCGAGAAGCCATGCAGTCGGATGCTCGTCGACTGGGAGCCAGGGTACAGACAGCAGTGAGCAGCACCACGGACATGCTGGTGTGCGGCGAGAAGACGGGAGCGGCCAAAATCGCCAAGGCGCGTACGCTGAATGTCACTATCCTTTCCGAAGACGATTATATTGCTATCATCAGGAAAAAATAATGGTCATTGAGTTTATTGAGTTTGTTGGGTTCATTGGGTTGAGGAAACAGGGGGTGTTGGAGGCTATTATCGTTTGCTGAAAACAACGCAAGAAACACAACGAACACAAAGAGCACAATAACGAACTAGAGTGGGGGATTCATGAAAAACAAGATCAGAGCCCACGCCATTATCACCGGAAAGGTCCAAGGTGTTTTTTTCCGGGTGGAAACCAGACATGCTGCAGAGGGTTTTGGACTTGTCGGCTGGGTAAGAAATAAGGCTGATGGTTCCGTGGAAGCGGTGTTCGAAGGTAAGGACGTCGATGTAAAAGCCATGTTGGCGTGGTGCCAAACAGGACCTCCCCGTGCCAGGGTCAGCAAGGTGGATGTGACCTGGCAGGAGTATGCCGGTGAATTCGAGACCTTTGGGGTGACCTATTAGAAGCTATCTCAAAAAAGTTTTTTTGGCCCAATTTCTGTGTTGGTCCCTTGCTCCAACTCCTCAAATTAACTTTTCAACAAACATTCCACCAAAAAACCGTCAAGCCTGCTCCTGACAAGGCAGAATTCTATGACCGGACTTGAGCCGAATCCTGCAGGAAACAATAAAATTCTGCTTTACAGCGCATCTAAGATAGATAATAGTATCCCCTAAAAAACGGCACCGGGTCCCGGTGGACATATCTGACCACATGTTCGGGCTAATAAACAAAAGGACAGTTCATTTGCACATCCTCAACTATTTCCACAAACGCTGGGCTCCGCCCAATGGATACCGGCATGTCCTTGTAATCAGCCTGCCACTGGTGGCTTCCATGGGCACCATTACCTTGATGCAGTTTACCGATCGCATATTTCTGGCCAAGTACTCGGTGGAGGCGATCACTGCCGCTTTGCCGGCCGGCATTTTATCCTTTACGCTGATCTCTTTTTTTATGGGGGTTGCCGGTTATACAAATTCTTTTGTGGCGCAGTATACGGGTGCGCAGGCTTTGGATCGTGTTGGTGCGGCGATATGGCAGGCTATCTATTTTTCACTTTTCGCAGCCTGCTTTCTGGCTCTATTTTATTTTCTCTCCCCTCAGCTATTTAATCTGATCGGCCACTCGGCCGATGTCCGTGCTTTGGAGATTTCATATTTTAATATTCTTACTCTGGGCGCCGGGCTGGTGGTTCTCAGCTCCGCCCTCTCGTGCTTCTATACCGGCCGGGGGTTGACCTGGACCGTTATGTGGGTTCATCTAGCCGGAGCGGTACTGAACATACCTCTTGACTACTGTCTGATTAACGGTGTAGGCCCCTTTCCCGTTCTTGGTATCGTGGGCGCCGCCATTGCCACCGTATCGGCATCCGCCCTTATCAACCTGATTTTCATTTTGCTAATTTTCAGTCGGCATAACCGCAAAACTTTCGGAACGTGGAAAAGCTGGCCTTTCGACCGGGATCTTTTTGGCCGTCTTATGCGCTACGGTTTACCCAGCGGGGGACAGTTCTTCTTGGAAATCTTCGGTTTCGCATTCTTTATTCAAATGCTGGGACGCCTGGGAAACCTCGAACTTGCCGCCACAAACATTGTACTGTCAATTGAATCCATCGCTTTTTTACCCGTCTTCGGATTTCATATCGGTACTATGACGCTTGTGGGCCAGGCCGTCGGGCGCGGGCAACCCGAAGATGCTGTCTATGCCACCATCAGTTCGTTGCATATCGCCACCGTCTACATGTGCGTCATGGCGGCCATCTTTGTATTTTTCCCAGAGCCATTGCTCGGTCTTTTCAGAAATAACCGTGTTGACCCGATTCTTTCCGGTCAGATAACGGATATGGGGGTCATCCTGCTGCGCTTTGTGGCCGTATTTTGCCTTTTCGATGCCATGAACCTTATTTTCTCCGGTACTTTGAAAGGAGCTGGTGACACGCAGTTTATCTTGTGGACTATCGCCGCGCTTTCCTGCGGGGTGATGATTATTCCCGTCTATCTGGCTGTGGAGGTTTTCAAGGCCGGTATTTATACTGCTTGGGTGTTGGTAACTTTTTATATCGCAACCCTTGGCATGGCATTTTATCTGCGTTACCGGCATGGCAAATGGAAGCAGATGCGGATTATCGAGGCGGCACCCGTCATCCGGGAGCCCCTCGTCAGCGGGCCGCGTTGAGGAGGGCTTTACGACCACCATCTGCCTACAGCCTCATGAAATTAAAAGAGTGCTTCCACAAACGCCTTGGGGTCGAAATCCTGGAGGTCGTCGATCTGTTCCCCCACGCCAATGTATTTCAATGGGATATTCAACGTGCTGCAGATACTTACGGCAATTCCGCCCTTGGCCGTGCCATCCAGCTTGGTCAGGGCAAGACCGGTGATGTTCAGTGCTTCATTGAATAGGGTGGCCTGGGAGATGGCGTTTTGGCCGGTGGTGGCATCCAGAACCAGGAGAATTTCATGGGGGGCCCGGGGTATTTTTTTGGCGATGGTCCGTTTGATTTTTTTGATCTCTTCCATCAGATTTATTTTCGTGTGAAGCCTGCCTGCCGTGTCGATGTAAACAATGTCTACATCGCGTGAAAGTGCCGCTTCAATACTGTCGAAGACCACAGCCGAGGGGTCAGCATTGTCCTTGTGTTTGACAATCTCAGCGTGGGCTCTTTCAGCCCAGATTGTGAGCTGTTCGATAGCAGCCGCACGGAAGGTATCGGCCGCTGCAATAAGCACTTTCTTACCCTGGGCGGTCTGGCTTGCCGCAAGTTTGCCTATGGTGGTGGTTTTACCCACCCCGTTGACCCCCACAACCATGACAACGTGGGGTTTTTCAGACGCGGTATCCATGGTGGGGGGCACATGACCCATGATACCGACGATTTCATCCTTGAGAACTTGTTTGAGACTATGGGCATCTTTAATTTCCGCAGCCTTTTTAGAGATGGTATTCATGATGTCCATGGCGGTAGAGACGCCGATATCAGATGTGATCAGCAATTCTTCCAGTTCTTCCAACAGGTCTTCGTCGAGTTTTCTGTTGGCCGTAAAAAGGTCATCTATGTCGGTGGTGAGTATTTCCCGGGTTTTTGACAGCCCCCTTTTGAGACGACTGAAAAATCCTTTCTTTTCTGAATTGTTGGGTGTCTTTGTATTCATTAAAATATCTTTTTAGGTTGGTTAGGCGTTTAGGCTGAAGATTTTTAGGTTGCAGAGTGTTAGGCGTTTTGCGCTCATCGCCTATAGCCTAACAACCTAATAGTCTAACAGTCTGTTTCAGCTGGCTTGTTTGTCGAAGTTCACCGAAACAATCTTGGACACTCCTTTTTCGCCCATGGTGATACCAAACAGGGTGTCCGCGAATTCCATGGATCGTTTGTTGTGTGTGATCATGATGATCTGCGATTTCTGACCGATCACCTTCAACAGGTCATTGAAGCGAAATACGTTGGCATCGTCCAGAGGGGCGTCGATTTCATCCATGAGACAGAAAGACGTGGGCTTGATAAGAAAAATGGAGAAGATAAAAGCGATGGCGGACATGGCCTTTTCACCACCCGAAAGAAGGCTCATGCGCGTCAGTTTTTTGCCTGGTGGGTGAATCATGTATTCTACACCCGTCTCCAGTGGCTTGTCCGGATCTGTCAAGATCAGTTTTGCTGTGCCGCCCTCAAACAGACGCGGAAAGACTTCAGCGAGTTTTTCATTAACGGCATTAAAGGTGTTGATAAAGCGCTCCTGGGTAATCCGGTTAATTTTCTTGATGACCTTGTGAAGATCCTGAATGGCCTTGTCAAGATCTTCCTGCTGCTCTATAAGAAAATCGTAGCGGGTTTTCAACTCATCGTATTCATCGATAGCACCCAGGTTAACATCCCCGATTCTGGCAATTCTGGATCCCAGACGTTCCTTTTCTTCTTCCATCTCCTTGACCGGCAAGGGCGTGTCCTCAGGTATTTTTTCACCCTGCAACCTCAGTTGGTCGATGGTTTGAAAGTATTTCTCCTGGAGGCGATTGGCGATATTTTCCTGCTTGATCGTTTGCTGTGACTGTTCTAGTTCAAGCATACGAATATTCTGGAGCGTGGTTTCCCTGGTCTTCTGGATATTCGAAACAACATCATCTTTTTTCTGCAACTCTTCATCAATGGTCAGGTATTCCGCCTCATTATGTTGGAGCACCTCTTTGAGTTTTTTGAACTGCGCATACATATGGGACAGTTCATCATCCAAGCGCTTGTTTTTTTCCTTTAGTGCAATGCGCTTCTCTTTTTTGATGGTAATGTCCTGGGTGAGTTGTTCCAGTCTTTTTAAACCATCCTGCCAGAAGTCCTTTAGACGTCTCAAGGTGTTATGGTTGTTTTCGACACTTGCGATGAGTGAGGTATGCCTGAGGCGCAGATCGATAATCTGCTGGTTGGCGCTTTCAAGAACCTCCGTGACACTCGTTATCTTTTCATTGGTATCTGTGACGGCTTTTTGGGCATTGCGGACGTTTTGTTCTATTTCCGTGATGGCCTTTTGAAATTTACTTATCTCGACATCGATGTTGTTTTGTTCTCCGATAAGCTGCTCACGCTCGAGGAGCAGCATTTCCAGATGGCGCCGGGCGTGTTTCAGTTCTTCAGCTGCCTGGTAAAGATTTTTTTCGGTCTCTCTTTCTTTAACCAGAAGCTTCTCTTTTTTTTCGATATGTTGCTGCAGGATTTCCTCCAGCTTTCGAACCTCTTTTCCGAGCGCTTCCTGTGTCTTTTTTTCAGAATCCACTTTTTTGTCGAGTTGTGCCGCCTGACGTATCAGTCCTTTCAGTTCCTGCCTTTTGGTGAGAATGTTGGACAATTTATCCTTGCTGCCGCCCAGAAAGACTCCCTGGTGAGAAATAATATTGCCGTCTTTGGTGACAATTGTCTGGATACGGCCGTTACGGTTGAAACGGGTACAAGCCTCGGTCAGATTATCAGCTACAAAGACATGTCCCAGGAGTGCGTTGGCGACATTTTCAAAACCGGCTTTCACAGACACATGCGCTAGGAGTTTTCGAGACGGTTCGGTGCTCTCTTTGGCATTCGTCGATACGGGTTTGATGCCCGGTATGGGAATAAACCCGCCCCGACCCTCGCCTGTGGCTTGGAGATAATCAATGGCCTGTATGCCTGTGTCCTGATCTTTGACGATGATGTATTGCAACGCATCTCCCAGGACCGATTCCACGGCTGTTTCATAGGTCGGATCCGGTTCGATGACTTCCGCCATCAGTCCCACAATATCTTTCGAAAAGCGGGTGTCGACACCCGCTTTTTTCTGTTCCGGAAATTCGGAATCCGGCGATGTGTTTTTCGGAAGGTCCGGGCGAATGCGCATGATTGCCTGAACACCATCACGGTACCAGGCATAGCTTTCGGACAATTTCTTCAAGGCCGAGACCTGCGACCGGATCTGATTGCGTTCCATTTCCGTGGATTGGGTCCGCTTAACCTGATGGCTCAGGGCTTCTATTTTGGTGTTGACCCGGCTTTCGATGGTTGTCAGTTGGGTCTTTAGCGTGGCCAGGCTTTCCCGAAGAAGAGAAATATCTTTTTCATGCACCAGAACAGATTGTTTTGCTTCCTGGACATGCTGTTCGGCTGTTTCGATATCCTGGTCTATACGATTCCGCCGCCGGCCCAGATTTTCTTTGTTGTTGGAGGCGTTCTGGTAGGTATTTTTGTACCGTGCTTCTTCGGCAACCATCTCCATGAGACCTGATTTGCTTACTTCCAACTGTTGATTCAGTTGGATGAGCCGGTCCCGTATGTGTTGATATTCTGTCTGTTTCGCGTCGATCTGGGCGGTGGCCATTTTTTTTTCGGCGGATAGAGACCCATATTCTTTTTCGACAACATCGATCTCCTGGATAATGCTGGTATTCTTTTCTTCCAGGCCGTTTTTGGCTGTTTCCAGTCCCATCACCTCATGGGCATACCGTTCGATTTCGTTGCGCAGGTGGTCGATATCCGTTTCTATCCGGTCTATTTTACGCTGCGCCTCGAATGTCTGTGACTTCTGAGCCGAGATTTCCTGATTTTTTTGCCAGCGTTTTAACTTAATCTCTTCGACAGCGGCATCAATTTTCTTCAGCTGGGATGCATGTTGGAGATCGTCGTCTTTGCGTGTTTGAAGCAGTCGGCTGGTACGGGTTATTTTTTCGGTATATTCATCATAATAATGGACACCCAGTTGAATCGTGATCGTCTTGAGCCGATCCGAGTATTTTTTATACCGTTCCGCCTTTCTGGCCTGTCGCTTCAGACCCGCCATCTGGCGATCGACTTCCGTTATGATATCGCTCACCCGTAAGAGATTCTGGTGCGTTGAAGCGACCTTTCTTAGGGCTTCTTTTTTGCGGTTTTTATATCGCGTGACCCCGGCGGCCTCCTCGATAAACAGGCGCCGCTCATCCGGTCCGGCGTCTGTAATGATGCCGATGTTGCCTTGCTGAATGACGGCATAGGTCTTGGCTCCCATGCCGCTTCCCATGAAGACGTTATGGATATCTTTCAAGCGGCAGGGTTGTCGATTGATAAAGAAAGCGCTCTCTCCTGAACGGTACAATCGCCTCGTTACATTGATTTCAGTGAAGTCTTTGAGCTCTTCGGGGGCTGACCCGTTGTCGTTAAGCAATGTCAGGGAAACTTCGGCCATGTTCAGGGGTGGTTTGCCATTGGTGCCGGAAAATATAACATCTTCCATGTTCTTGCCGCGCAGCTGTTTGACACTCTGTTCACCCATCACCCAGCGAAGTGCATCGACAATGTTGCTTTTGCCGCAGCCGTTGGGGCCGACGACAGCAGAAATACCATGGGGAAATGAAATAGCCGCCTTTTCCGGAAAAGACTTGAATCCATGTATTTCCAATTTTTTCAGCTTCATGAAAGGTGTTCTCCTGGTACGTTAATAGCCATCATTCAACGATGGGTATTTATGAATGAGAATATATAACAAGGAATAGGGGGCTTGTAAAGAAAAAACACAATGGGGAGTGTCAAATTGACTTTATAGACACAAGATATGGAATTAACAACCGGTTTTAGGTTTTAGGGGTTAGGTTTTAGGCTGGTCCCGGGCTATCAGAGAATGGTTTCTTGCGGGTGGTTCGTAGTCGATGGCAGCTCCCGGATCTTCCAGCTTAACACCTAAAACTTAATACCTAACACTGCCCTTAAAGTATCTGGCTCAAAAACAGCTTGGTCCGATCGTGCTCGGGATTTTCGAAAAAGTGCTTGGGGGTACCCACTTCCACCACGGCACCGGCGTCCATAAATATCACACGGTCGGCCACTTCTTTGGCAAACCCCATCTCGTGTGTCACCACAACCATGGTCATGCCTTCTCTCGCCAGTGTTTTCATGACATCCAGAACTTCGCCGATCATCTCCGGGTCCAGGGCTGAGGTGGGTTCATCAAACAGCATTACTTTTGGATCCATGGCCAAGGCCCGGGCGATAGCCACACGCTGTTGTTGGCCGCCCGATAGATTGTCAGGGAAGGCGTTGGCTTTGTCGGAAATTCCGACCTTATCGAGCAGGAAGTCGGCTTTCTTCCGGGTATCTTTTTTAGATCTTTTTCGGACCACGAGCTGGGCCAGAGTGACATTCTCGAGAACTGTTTTATGGGGAAAAAGATTGAAGGATTGAAAGACCATTCCCACTTCAGCACGTACTTTATTGATATTGGTCTTGGGGCTGAGAATATCGATACCGTCAATGACAATATGGCCTGATTCCGCTTTTTCAAGTCGGTTCATACATCGTAGCAGAGTGCTTTTTCCCGACCCGGAGGGCCCGCACACAACCACGACCTCACCGGCTTTGATTTGACAGGATACATCGACGAGCGCTTTGACTTCATGCGGTACAAAAAAAGTCTTGTAAATGTTTTGAACGTCAATCACTTTACGGCACTCCTTCTCTCAAGTTGTTGAACAAACATGGAAAGGGAAAAGGTCAAAACCAGATACAGCACTGCCACAACCAGGTATATTTCAAAGGGCTGCAGACTGGCTGATACAGCTTCCCGGCCTGCTTTGGTCAATTCACGAATGGCAATAATACCTAAAAGGGATGAGTCCTTGATGAGGCTGATAAACTGTCCCGCCAGGGGTGGCAGGATGCGCCGGAGCGCCTGGGGCAAAATGATGTATCGCAGGCACTGGGCATAGGTCATGCCCAGGGATCTTGCCGCTTCGGTCTGGCCGCGATGAATGGATTGGATGCCGGCCCTGACAATTTCCGTAACATAGGCGCCTGCAAAACAGGCCAGGGAAGCCACACCGTACCAGAAGGCGGAAATTCGCCCCAGACCATAGGTGGCAAGGAGGTCGTTGATAACGGTTCCCAAGACAAAATACCAGATGAGAATCTGTACCATCAAGGGTGAGCCGCGTATAATTTCCACATACACGATGGTTGCCCACTTAAAGGCCGGATTGGACGAAATCCTTGCCAGACCTCCTGCCACGCCGATGAGAATACCAAAAATCGTGGCCATAATGCTCAGCTTCAGCGTCAGCCACAGGCCGATCACCAGCAAGCCGGGTTTCCATGTTTCATGGGCGCCAATATTATCTCTGAGAGAAATGATTTCCCCCTCGACAACTGTCAAGCTATCTAACGGGACTGTGTATGAAGCGCTTTCCGTCTCATTTTTGACCTCAACGATGGCGTCTTTGCCTTTTTTGACAATATTGTCAACTTCACCTGCGATTTCGGAATTGATCTCAACCGTGTCTTTGTAGACGAAATAAATCGGCATGCGGTTCCAGCGCCAGACATATTCGATTTTCTGTGTGGCATAATAAAACATGCCGGCCACGATCAGCAAAAACAGGACAAATACGCCCACCCACATATTGTAGGAAGCCGGTCTCATTGTCAGTTGATTTTTTCCGGAGGTGTTCATAGTTTTCTTTTTTTAGCTATCGCATTCTTTTAGGACAGCTTCCATTTGATTGGTTGCTGACAGAACAGGCCAGCCACCCATTGGAAGAAGATAGCCAGCCTGTTAATTTTACCTGAGTTGTCTTGAGGATTCGATGATTACTCGAGTTCCTTTTTCCAATCAGAGCCTATGATCCACTTGTTGTAGACTTGTTCATAGAATCCATCTCCTTTGGACTGTCGCAGAAAGTTATTCAGATAGTTGAGGAAGTCCGGGTCGCCTTTGTTGATGGCCCATGCCAGGGGCTCATAGGTAAAGGGCTCGTTCAGGAAAATGGTTTTTCCTCTGCCCTGACTGCCATAGAGGAAACCACAGAAAGGCAGATCATAGACCAGGGCGTCAGCCTTGCCGTTGATAACTTCAAGACCGGCCTCTGCTTCGGACTCAAAGCCTTTGTAGGTGGCTTTGGGGATGTATTTCTTTATGGCCTGCTCACCGGTGGTACCCATCCTGGATGTCAGGATAAATTTGGGATCATTCAGGTCTTTGTAGGACAGAACTTTTCCTTCATGTTTTTTATTCAGCAGAATGGATTGCCCCACCACGATGTAAGGATCTGCAAAAAGAATCTTGAGATTTCTTTCCTGGGTAATGGTCATACCACCCATGATGATATCGAACTTGTCGGTCATGAGGGCGGGAATGATGCCGTCCCAGGCGGTGTTGACAGGTACGAACTTTACACCCATGGATTTGGCAAGTCTTCTGCCGAAGTCCATGTCAAACCCGATAAAGTTACCCTTTTTATCCGTCATTTCAAAGGGTACATAACCGGATTCAAAACCAACGCGCAGTTCCCCCCTTTGAAGAATTTTTTCAATATGAGACGCTTTGGCCAGTTCAATGTCGGCACCCATGGCCGTGGTGGAGAAAAAGATCCCTGCAAACAGGAATACAGTCAATGCAAAAAATAAACCCTTTTTCATTTTTAACCTCCTTTTTGTTTTATATCAGTAAAACCGCTAAACGCGATACAAGGTGTTTTCTCAAAAATCAAATGAAACAGCATAAGAATAATCAATATAGTATTCGATAGATAAAGTAAAGGATTCTTTGTTAAAACGATTGTCACGAACACCTTGACAGGCACCCTTCCCAACGGATATTATCCTTCTTTGTGATAGCGGTAACGATTTCAGTAATGAACCAGATGGAAAATGGAGGTTGTGCATGCAGGAATCACAAGACATCTTAGCTGAAGAACTGATGAAAAATCCGGAAATAGAAAAGGTTATCGCTTGTGACAGTCAGGAAATGATCGAACGGCGAATCCATGTGCCGCAGATTTGCAAGGTTTTTAACCAGCCATACACGCGGCTGAATTCCGAAGACAGGTACCGGTTTCATGTGGACAGGGAAGCCAAAAAAAGCTTGCCGGCCATCATTGATAATGTGGTGCAGAAGGTCGTGGGCGAAAATGCACCGGACAAAGCATTTAAGACAACGTTTGAAAAGCAGCGCAATATCGGTATTGTTTTTTCAGGCGGTCCTGCCCCTGGGGGGCACAATGTCATCGCCGGTGTTTACGATGCAGCAAAAAAGGCAAATCCGGAAAACAAGGTATACGGGTTTATGCTCGGACCGGAAGGCATTGTGGAAAATGATGTGGTCGAAATAGATCATGATCTCGTAAACCGATATCGAAATCTGGGTGGCTTTACCATGATCAAGACCGGTCGTGCCAAGATCGACACACCCAAAAAAATGGCACTTTCCAGGGAGACCTGCCAGGCATTGAACCTGAGTGCCCTGGTGGTGGTCGGGGGTGATGATTCAAACACCAATGCGGCCTTTTTGGCCCAGGAGATGTTTGATGACAACATTCAGGTCATTGGTGTTCCGAAAACCATTGATGGTGATATTCAGGTCAAAGATGCCGATGGGCATGTGCTCTGTGCCATGTCCTTTGGTTTTCATACAGCTGCAAGGGCCTTTGCCAACTCGGTGGGCAACCTCTGTACCGACAGTCGTTCGGATGTCAAATACTGGCATATATGCAAGGTCATGGGGCGGGTTGCCAGTCATCTGGCGCTTGAAGTTGCCCTGCAGACCCACGCCAACATTACACTTATCGGTGAAGAGCTGGCTGATTATACAGACAATCAGCGCATCCAGGCAGCTGAAAAGAAAGGGGAGACAGACTATCTTGCCTATGGCATGACCCTCAGGCATCTTTCCCGGGTGATATGCGACGGCATCGTCAGGCGGGCGGCTTTTGGCAAGAACTACGGTGTCATCGTGATACCTGAAGGTGTCTTGGAGTTTGTAAACGAAATACAGGTCTTTATCATAAAACTGAACACGATTATCGGGGTATTCAACCAGACCCACGATTCAGATTTTCATAGTACGTATCCAATTCTGGAAGATAAACTGGAATTTTTAAGACGTCTGGCGCGGCGTTCCGAAGAAGAAGGCGGGATTGCCGTATGGAATAGAAGAGATGACGACCTGTTCAGTGACATCCCGGAATTTTTCCAGGAGGGCCTTTTGATGGAACGGGACAGTCATGGAAACTTCCAATTCTCGCAGGTGGAGACGGACAAGGTGGTCATGGGTCTGGTGAAGGACTACCTGGATATCCTGAAAGAAGAGGGGGAGTACAAGCTGGGTATTCATCAGGATGTGTACCGGAGAAGCATGGCCAAGGGCGGGTTGGATCCAGAGCTTTATGGCAAGGCGATTTTCAGAAATTACCCGGGTGACCCGTTTCTGATGGTGAAGAAATCGATTATCAGTATCAAAACCCTCAAGCAGGGGCTTCTACAGGCAGGATTGATTCAGAAATCCGATGATATTCCCGCACCTGTAGAAAAGATTTACCAGAAGTCGGTTCCAAAATTTAATACACAGGCCCATTTTTACGGTTATGATGGGCGGGGAAACGACCCAACCCGGTTTGACTGTAATTACACGTATAATCTGGGGTTGACGGTTTTCAGCCTGATTGCCAACGGGAGTACCGGCCAGATGGCAGGCATCAAGAATCTGGAGAAAGATTTTTCTGAATGGGAACCCATCGGCATTCCCATTGCGCCCCTGATGCACCTGGAAGAACGCAAAGGCAAACTGGCTCTCGTGATCGAAAAAAGCGTCGTGGACACCCAGTCCACAGCCTTTATGGCTGTCAAAGAGTCCAGGGAGAAGTGGCTCGCGGCCGGTCCTGCAGAAGATGACTATCGGTGTTCGGGCCCCATTCGTTTTGCAGGCAAAAGCGAGGAGGATAGACCTATCACGCTGGTCTTGAATGCCATAAAAACTGCCCCGGAGAATTCCGCCCGGTAATGAACGGATGACCCATGGCAGCCAGCGTCTTTCCCGCGGTTTTGGATTGTTATATTGACTTGAGGAATCAGTTTAGGTACGAATATTGGAAGGTTTAACTGCTACATAAATAATAAGCGTATCGTGGCAGCATTATTTATTGAGGAAAGATATCGATATGGTCGATATTCAAAACAACGTTTCTGAAGGCGACTCCGAGCGACGAGAGTATCCGCGACTGGCCTTTCACTGTAAAGCCACTATCCGGGGAATTCATCAGGTGGTAAAGATAACGGATATCAGCCTGGGAGGATTTTTTTTTGAGTTGGCTACGAACAAAAAATTAAAACTCGGTACCCTGGTGGACGTGAGTATGCGGATACCGACGGAAGAAAGAACGATTCGCTTCAAAGCCCAACTGATCAGTCAGGGAAAGAGGGGCATCGGGTGTAAATACGTGAGTCTCATGCGTGAAACCAGGGAATCCATACGCAACTGCTTTGAGACATTCAAGGATACCTTGCCCATCAACTAAAACGCAAACGTTTCATAGATCTGATAGGCCCCGGCACTGCGTTATTCAACCTTCGCAGTAGCACACTACGGCTTCAGGCTGAAATGCCTTGTGCCAGAACCAATCAGGTCTATGAAACATTCGCGTTACACTCCCCCATTTCCCGAACGATTTTTGACGCAACACAGCACATGGCGATGTGGGAAAATCTGCCGCCGCCTCCTTTAAAGTGAAATGTATCTTGAACGTTTAACGAAGCGAGGTTCCGTATCCGCAAGGCGTCGGGCCATGAAGCTGTAGTTTGCTACCGCGAATGGGCCGCAACACAGCGGATGCGGTGACCTCGCTTCGTTAAACTTCAGGCGAAGTAGTCTTCCCACAACCCCCACATCAAACTCTGTTCATCTTCATATCCAAAACAATAGACTTTCAGGAAATCCCGTGCCTCGTTGGATAAGGGTTCAAATTTGATGCCGAGGATGATGCTGGTGCCGCCGGGCTCTTCTATTTTTTTGCACCAGGCTATCCAGCCCGGAATAGAAATGTTATTGCCGGATGGCATCTTGATTTCCATGATCGACCTGGTATCCGAAAGGGTTTCCGTTCGCATGGAACCATATTTCAAGCCCAGGTCGATACAGGCACCACTTTGCGAGATGTCACGGCTGACGCCTTCAAAAGCGATCGGGGTGGCGTCTCCCTGGCGCAGCGCCATCAGCACTGTGGCACGAACTGGATTGTCATACCGGGTTGATCGACGAACACTTGGCCATGATCGTCCATGTTCGCTGCTGGGAGGACCCTTGTAAAGCTTAATCAAGAGTTTTTCAAGGCGGGGATATTTCTGACAGGTTTCAACCAGAGCGGCCTTGCTGATCTTGACCACTTCTACTGAGGTGAGCGCCTTGATATCCGATAAGGAAGTCGTTTTTTTATGCATAGGAAAAATATCACCGAAAATATCATTGTCGAAAAGTTGCTGCGTCGGTGCTTCCGATTTGTTTTCCTGTATGTTGACCGGCTGGGAGACTTTTTCCTCGAGTGTGCCGGAAACGACAAAGAATACATCACTACAGGTCTGACCCTTACGGATGATTGTCTGACCTGCATCAAACTGCACCCTTACCAGTCTCAGCATAATGGCTATGAGCTCCTGATAGGCTAGGTTGGTGAAAAGATAACGGAGAGGAGATTCTTCTTTTGTACTGGATTGTAGCCCTGAAAAAAATGCACGGCCTTCTGCATGGGTAGGTTTGAAAATACTCCAGGCCAGTATTTTCGATACGATTGCCTGGAATGTCTTACCCTCACCCAGGAAAAACTGGGCTGCGTGCGTATAACCCTGAAAAGCATCGTTCTTTTTTTCTTGCTTTGACAGAAAATCGCCATAAGCTCTGAAAATTTCACCCTTGTCCGGAAAAAGAGACATCAGATCCTGGTATTCTTTTTCAGATGTAAGATTCAATGATCCATCAGCGAGTCTTTCCAGAATGCCGCGCTTATCTTCAACTTGAAATTCCAAAAACGTCTTCTCCTTATATCAGATCGGCGACGATATTATACACCCCTGCAATGGCTTCACTTGACCGGTCAATGGTGGTCAGGGGAGCCATACCAGATATCATGTTGTCTACCTGATTGTCCCGCATGATACTTCCTAATATTGTCGGATGAATCATCAGATATTTTTCTGAAACGAGCTGAATGATCCGTCCGGCTTCCTTGTCTCGCGGGCTTTTGGTCATGTTGGTCACCAGGGCCGGACGAATTTCAGTGATCTCCCGGCTGAGCAGATTCATGTCTTCTTCGCTGTTGTTTTCTTTTACGGCATTCAGAAGGTCTTTCACGGTTCGGACATTCATCTCATTTTTTGGATCCATGGCTGTTTTAATCGTAGCAAGAAGGGCCGGCTTCTGACTGCTTAACCTGCTCAATTTACGATACACAGCATTTCTGACAAAGGCGTAAGCATTTTGAATCGAAATGGGCTGAGGCGTCAACACCACGATCTTTTTGTGGGCCATAAGAAAAAAATCGAGGACATTGTACGAGGTGCCCGAACCTAAATCGAGTATCGCAATATCGGTATCCAGTTGCGAGATATTTTGCATGATTTTTATTTTCTGGGCGAACTGGAGATTGGCTAAAGACAAAATTTCACTGGCACCGCTCAACAATTTCAAATTCTCAATACCGGTTTCAATGCAGATATCCTCAAGACGATCATATTTCTTGGTGATAAAGTCATTGACGGTTTTTGGTGGACTTTTTATCCCCAACATGGTGTGGAGATTCGCCCCGCCAAAATCGACATCGATCAGGACAGTTCGTTTGCCCATCTGAGAGAGCCAGAAACCAAGCAGCGTGCTGATGACACTTTTTCCCACGCCTCCCTTGCCACCACCGACAGCCCAAATCGTCGGGCCCGGTTTTTGATTGATATTGTTCGCTTCTTTCACAGTCATCCTTTCGCTGTAGAGCGACAACGTCGCGTCCTTTATAATCGTGCAATAATTTTATTTCACATACGTTTCCCACAGGTCCCAAATCAGGTTTTGTTCCCCGTCACTCCCAAAACAGTATTCATTCAGAAAGTCTCTATCGGCATCAGACAAGGTTTTAAACTGAATACCGATGAGCGATATTTTTTTACTTACTTGCGCGTCTTTTCTAACCCAGAGAACGGTTCCCATAATTTCGAGGGTTTCATCGACATTGGGTAAATAGACGTGTAACATCGCATCTGAATCTACTACCTTTTCCTGTTTGGCACCCCAGTACTTTTCTTCTAATTCTATACAGGCGCCTCCCAGAGACATGTCCCTTGTATATCCGACCGAATCGAGTTCGGTTTTCTCGTCAGCCATGAATATTTTCAGATTGACCTTGATGGGTATTTCATGTCGGGCAGAACGCCTGACACTTGTCCAGATTCTTTCCTTGGTATTCCCGGAGGGGCCTTTGTAAAGGTTTTCGAAAAGTTTTTCGATACCTTTATGTTTTTTTAAAATATCAGCCAGGATGGGTTTTTTTATCTTCACGAGTTCCACAGCCGTGAGGGTCTTGATATCCGATTTGGAAATGTTGAACTGTTCCAGGGGAAAGGTTTCTCCAAAAATATCATTGTCAGACAGAAACTTGATGGAAGTCGTCGGTGAAGCCCCCTGCTTATCCGCAGATACATGGGTTCTTTCTTCGATGGTCCCCGAAACAATAAAGTAGATGTCGTTCCCGGGGTCCCCATATTTGACCACGAACTGATCGGACGGGAATCGGACACGAATCATTCTCAGCATGATACCGATAAATTCGGGGTAGGACATCTCAGCAAAAAATGTTTGGAGTGGTGATTCACCCGGGCTTGTTGTCCGAATGGCTGCATGGAAGGACCGCCCTTGCTCATGGTTGGGTTTGACGATACTCCACGCCCGGATTTTGGCAACGATTGCCTGAAGGGCTTTGTTGGCTTGAATATAAAGATCGGCCGTTTTGTTGTATGCCTGGTAGGCAGCATCGGTGTCTTTTTTTTGGGCAAGAAAATCCGCATATTCCCTATGAATATCCGCATTGTCATGGAACTGGTCAATCAACTCTTCAAATTCTTCTGCTGAGGACAGCCGCAGGGACCCTTCGACAATCCGCTGAATGATGTTTTTCCGGCTTTCATTTTGGCTATTCAATTTGGCACCCCACGTGTTGTTTAGAATCAATTTCAAAAATGACTTCTGTTCCAATCTTTGCGCTGCTCTTTCGTTTCAACCCCAAAAAATACAATAGTAGACTGCAGGTTGAAACTCGAGACCGCTTTAATCTCAAAACAGGATCCTATTTTTGAGACGGATTCTACTCAAAATGCTTCGTATGGCGATTTTATCTATAAAGCTTCCCTTATTTCATCTATTCGAGCGTTGAGCATTTCGCTTTTTTGATGCATGAGCCGCATGATTTCATACAACGAATCAACCCGATCATTTATTTTCAAAATGACATCCCCGAGCTGTTCGAATCGATCTTTCATGACTTGCAGTTGATTTTCATGGTCCGGACTTTCCCGAAGTGTATTTCGTTCTCGATTAAAATCCTTTATCATTTGGTCGAGATCGTCTTTTTCTTCATCCGAAAGACTGAAGTCGATTTCTTTGGCGTTTTTATTCGTCATATTTCATAAGCTTTTCTTTTATTTTCGTATCGATGGCACGCATCATGTCATCGGTTTTCCCTGCTGCTTCAGGGTTTCCTACCATGCCACTTTCAGACAGGCCCCTTTTTTGAAAAATGATCAGAGCGATCAACACAACGATGATGCCTGTAATGGCTGCCAGCAACAGGAGCAGATATTTCTGGGAATTATCCCTTTTGGAAGAGGGTTCTTGTTTTTGGGTAATCTGATCCGCTTTATCTGCTGGTTGAGCCTGTTCAATCAATGGACGCGTTGCTAGCGGTTTTTCTTTAGCAGGTTCAACTGCCGTGATCGGTGTCAATGCGATTTCTCTTTTATCTGCTGGTTGAGCTTGTTCGATCGTTGGGCGCGTTGCTAGCGGTTTTTCCTTTGCAGGTTCAGCTGCCGTGATCGGTGTTGGTTCAATATCTTCGGGCTCGGCCAGCAGGATTGGTGCCACCGGCTCTGCATTGCAAAACACATCCAGCACCACCCTGTCCGGATCCTTGATCGTGAACGGATTTAAAGAAACCTCTTTTGGGGCGAATGAGATTTTGGCAATGGTGTGGCCGCTATCCTGTACTATCGACACAGTCTCGATACAATCCGGCATGCTCGGCATGGGCTTGTCCGGCAGTTGGGATGTTGTTTCAAGGAATCGTATGGAAACGATTCCAAGGGTAGTATTCTCGGAAAACTCATATTGAACCGGCGCCGAGAATTCATACACTACCCGGGTATACTTGCCATGGTCCCCCATGCGGACTTTTCTCAGGATCGCTGTTTCAGCCGTGGCTGGGTCCGGAAAACCCACAACACCTATAATAAACCCAAGCAACAGGGTTCGCAAGATAACGGGTAAACGGGTACGGTCATGTACCTGTTGCCCGTTAGCTTTGTCGGGGTACAGCATATCGTCCTTATCGCCTGATTTATAGATAGAAATGGACAGATAACCTGAAAGATTTTATGACGATAACCAAAAAAAGGTGAGATGTCAATTTTTTGTGAGGTAAATATGGCCGGCCAAAGCAATTTTTTCTGACCTAACGCGGATAATTCACACACCTGACCAAATCTGGCGCAAGGTATTTCAGCCTGAAGCCCTAGTAATTTACCGCAAATGTTAAACGGCCGGGATATAGTTGCAGAGGGGCTCTTCGGTCATGTAGTCGCCGGTGGCTTCAAACGCCCGAGCCCGGCAGCCGCCACAGACTTTTTTATATTCACATTCACCGCATTTCCCGGTTAGGCTATCATAGTCACGTAGTTTCAGAAACACATCCGATTGGTTCCAGATTTCCTGGAACGGTTTCTGCGTTACGTCACCACATGCCACATTGAGAAAGCCGCACGGCTGGACGATACCGGTGTGAGATATGAAACAGAACCCGACCCCTCCGAGACAGCCGCGACTGACTGCATCCAGACCGTGGGTCTGAAAAGTCACCTTTTGCCCATCTTTTTTAGCGCGTTGTCTGAGGATACGGTAATAATGGGGTGCACAGGTGGCTTTGAGCTGCAGGGGCGCCTTTTCTCTCTGGTCATAGAACCAGTTCAGTGTTTCTTCATACTCCTGGGCATCGATTTCCGTGTCTACAATGTATTTTCCTCTTCCGGTGGGAACCAGCAGGAAGATGTGGTGGGCAACCGCACCCAGGTTTACAGCCAGTTTCTGAATGGCGGGAATCTGATCGAGGTTCGATTTTGTGATGGTCGTGTTGATCTGGAATTCGACACCGGCTTTTTTTGCCATGGCGACTCCCTGAAGGGCGCCGTCAAAAGCGCCGACCACGCCCCGGAAGCGGTCATGTATTTCCCGGGTGGCACCGTCCAGGCTGATGCTGATTCTCTTGATACCGGCGTCCACCATCTGCCGGGCCTTGTCCTCGGTGATGAGTGTTCCGTTGGGAGCCATCACCATACGGAACCCCTTGTCGGACCCATACCTTGCGATCTCAAAAATATCCGGTCTCAGCAAGGGTTCGCCACCGGTCAAAATAATGATGGGATCTCCCACAAGGTGTATCTGATCGAGAAGATTCAAGCAGGCTGTGGTGTCAAGTTCACCCTTGTAAGGACCCATGGTTGCAGATGCACGGCAATGAACACAGGACAGATTGCAGTTTCTGGTGATCTCCCAGGCGACCAGGCGCAGATTCGCTCGCTTGGATTCCTCTTTGGAAGCATGGGGATGATTTTTTACCGACATGTTGTTCTTGTTGTCCATAATTTAAGTCCGAAACACGAAATTCGAAATCCCAGTCCGGATAAACCGGAAAAGAAAAGAGAAGAATATTTTATCACGAAATCACGAAAGAACGAAAACACGAAAAAAGGCCATGATAATTTTCGTGTTTTCGTGATTGCTTTTGTTATGTTACAGCAAAGTGCACAAATCCAATTATCCGCTCAATCTTCCAAAATGGGAAAGTAAAAAGTCCAAGTTCAAGGCGCCACAAGTCCCGTGTCACGAGGCGTACTTTGTGTACGTCGAGTGACGACGGGATGAAGTGCAACGCAGAAATTGGGCATTTTATTTTTCCATTAATATGCCAGCGGTTTCGATGGCAAAATACGTCAGTATCATATCAGCACCAGCACGTTTGATGGCGGTCAAGGTTTCCAGCATCACTTTTTTACCGTCCAGCCAGCCCATCTGCTCGGCCGCCTTGATCATGGCATATTCACCACTGACATTATAGGCCGCAACAGGAAGGTCGATCTCTTCCCGGATTCTGTTGATCACATCCAAATACGCCAGAGCCGGTTTCACCATGATGATATCCGCACCTTCCTCAATGTCCATGGTTGCTTCCCGAATGGCTTCGATGGCATTGGCAGGATCCATCTGGTACGTTCTGCGGTCGCCAAACTGTGGAGCAGAGTCAGCCGCTTCCCGGAACGGGCCATAATAGGCTGAGCAGTATTTTGCTGCATAGGACATGATGGGAATCCGACTGAAATTGTTCTCATCCAGGAGATTTCTTATTTCAGCGACACGGCCATCCATCATGTCTGAAGGGGCAACCATATCTGCCCCGGCGTGGCAATGCGACAATGCTGTTCTGGCAATAAGATCCAGGGACGCATCATTGTCGACGGTGTTACCCTCCACAATACCGCAATGACCATGATCCGTGTATTGGCAAAGGCAAACATCCGTGATGACGGCCAGGTCCGGTTGACTGTCCTTAACCGCCTTGACCGCCTGCTGCACGATGCCGTTTTTGGCATAAGCCCCGGTTCCCAACGCATCTTTTTTATCAGGCAGACCAAACAGAATAATACCCGGTATGCCCAGATCATGGGTTGTCTTGGCCAGTTTGACGACGTTGTCAATGGAAAGCTGGAACTGCCCCGGCATGGATGGGATGGGGTTTTTGATATTTTTGCCCCCGACGGCGAAAATTGGCAAAATCAAGTCATCCACAGAGAGCCGCGTTTCACGGATCATGCGCCGAAATGCACTGCTTTGTCTCAATCGCCTGGGTCGATAGTCTGGGAAGAGCATGGGAACCTCTTAAATTATAGTTGATTTGATTGCTTGCGCTTTTGAGAATGCCTACTTTTCAAATATTTCGATGTCATTTACACTTCGTGTGACATTAGCGCTACGCGCGTCATTTCGCCCTGCGGGCGTCATTTGTCCTTCGTACGATATTAGCGCTACGCGCGTCATTTCGCCTTCGGCGGTCATTTATTGTTGTTAATAGCTATTCGCTAAACCTAAAACCTAAAACGTAACACCTAAAACCATCTATCCTGGGACGCCTGGATGCCACTTGATCGCTTATGGCTTATAGCTATCAGCTACCCTCCAACCCTTGTATCACCCTTGAACCCTCTGACCCTATTTTACTAGATCCCTATCTCCTCATCTGTCAGATAGCAGGCCGGGTCCGGTGCCCATACATCACCGCTGACCGCTTCCGCTCTCACTCTGAAATTGCCAGCGCAGATGTCAAGCCATTGGCAGGCGGCACATCGTCCTTTGACATATTTCTTTTTTTCTTTGAGCTGTTGCATCAGTTCATTGGAAGTGTCTGTCCAGATTTCGGAAAAGGGCCGCTGCCTGACATTGCCGAAGCTGAAATGCCGCCAGAATTGATCGGCATAGACCTCGCCATCCCAACTGACACAACCGATACCTCTGCCGGAACTGTTGCCCTCGTTCATTTGCAGCAGTTCAAGAACATCCTTGGCACGCTGGGGATTTTCCTTGAGAAGCCGCAGATAGAGATAGGGGCCGTCGGCATGGTTGTCGACGGTAAGCACTTCTTTGGGGATACCTCGGTCGTGAAGGTCTTTGGTACGGTCGATAATTAAATCCACGACTCTTCGGGAATCTTCATGAGAAAGGTCTTCCTCAACCAGTTTTGAGCCGCGACCGGCGTAGACCAGGTGGTAAAAGCAGACCCTGGGAATCCCTTTCTCCTCCAAAAGATCAAATATCTTCCCGATTTCGCTGGCATTGGCTTTGTTGATGGTGAACCTAAGTCCCACCTTGATTCCCACAGCCTGGCAATTTTCAATTCCCTTCATGGCCGCATTGAAAGCGCCTTTGACACCCCGGAACGTATCGTTGATGGATGCCATCCCGTCGAGGCTGATGCCGACATAGGAAAGGCCGATGTCTTTCAATTTTCGGGCCATCTGGGGTGTGATGAGGGTGCCGTTGGTGGAGATGACCGCACGCATTCCTTTTTGAACTGCATACTCAGCCAGATCAGGCAGATCTTTTCTGACCAGAGGCTCCCCGCCCGAAAAGAGGAGAACCGGGACACCAAATGCGGCCAGGTCGTCAATGAGTTTTTTACCCTCCCGGGTTGTGAGCTCGTTGCTTTCAGCATCCTTTGTTGCCTGGGCATAACAGTGAACGCATTTCAAATTGCAGCGGCGTGTAATATTCCAGACCACGACAGGTCTCTTGTCGGCCGAGAACTGAAGAAGATGCGAAGGCAATGACGCAGACAGCCTCCCGTAGCGCAGTGCATCGGAAGGCTCCACGGTACCGCAGTAGAGTTTTGATATACCGATCATGGGTGTTTCCTTGATAGAACCAATACCGTATATCTATAGATAATGGTTTCTTTGGCATTCTCAGCCAATTTAGAAATAAGGCTTCAATGATCCGATGCCTTAATCAATCTGCAGCTTGTCCTTGATCAAACCCTCGATGAATTTTTCCGGGGCCAGAAGGGCTTCCCTGGTGATGAAAAAACGGTTTCGACCGGTTTTATCCCTCACCAGTTTCAACCCATACTCAAAGTCATCAGACAGCTTTTTGAAAAGCTCCTTCAGGTTGATTTTTGAGCCGAATGTATTTTTTATGACATGGTCGATGGCACTGTCTTCCAGGACCAGGTTGACGTCATGAGATTTTAAAAACTGAAGCTCAGTGGCTTTGATCTCATTGTAGTATGCTTTGATCTTCTGGATAATACTGCTGATGTCGGTGGCTTCTTTGCTGTATTGATCAGCCACAATATCGATTCGTGAAGATGGCATGTCCATCTGATACTTGCTGACGATATGATCTCTGTTGGCGACGATGTAATCACGGATGCTGTGCTTTTCTTCCTGCACCAGGCGTTCAAATGTAGATTCCCAATCACTGTCATCCAGCATGTTGGTCATGTTCTCGAACATGTTGGCGGGTGAATCAACCAGTTTAGCGGTTATGGGGAATTTGTACAGATTCGTCGATGGGAGCCGTTTTTCATAGAGCAGCAGCGCGCTTTCCACAGCGCTAACAAGTCCCCTGGCACCGGTGTTTTCTTTGGCAGCCTCTCTGGCCAGCGCCTGAAGAGCTTTGTCTTCAAATTTTGCATCAATACCATAGGCCGCAAAATCGAGTTTTTTACCGAGGGTAATCGGATTGTTGGGGTTCTTTAAAATTTTGTACAGATCGTTTTCGTCCAGATATTCAAACACGGCACGAACCGGGAGTCGGCCAACAAACTCCGACTCGAATCCGAATTGAATCAGGTCTTCGGATTTGATGTGTTTTAACAGATCAGCCTTTTCATCAGCCTTTGGAAGGGCTGCACCAAACCCGATTCCCTGGGAGGATATTCGTTTTTGAACGATTTCCGCGATGTCATTGAAGGCACCGCTCATGATGAAAAGAATTTTTCTGGTATTTACGACGTTTTTTTCACGCTTGCCGGTTTTCCGAAAGTTCTCCACTTCCTGAAGCATTGAAATCGGATCGTGAGGGACCTTGAGATCCACCTCGGTCTCTTCCATGGGTTTCAACAGGGCACGTTGCACACCGGTTCGACTGACATCGGCGCCTACGAGGTTGCGGCTGGATGCAATTTTGTCGATTTCATCGATGTAAATGATGCCATGTTGGGCATGCTCGATGTCGCCATCAGCTTCTCGGACCAGATCTCTTACCAGGTCTTCTACGTCACCTCCCACATAGCCTGTTTCGCTGAACTTGGTGGCATCTCCTTTGACAAAAGGCACACCGATTTTTTTAGCGATAAGCTTGATCATGTAGGTTTTCCCGACGCCGGTGGGGCCGATCATGAGGATATTGTTTTTAATGCTTCCCACCATGTCATTGATACGGTCGGGCGATGCCTGATGGCTTTTTATGCGGTTGAAGTGGGTACAGATTTTAGTGGCAAGAATTGCTTTGGCACTTTCCTGCTTGACGATATACTGATCCAGGTATGCAACCAGTTCTTCCGGCTTGAGATCGAAACTGATTTTCTTTTCTCTTTTGGGCGGTTTTTCATCGGAATCAACCATGCTTTCCTGCTGGATAACCATCGGTTGGGCAACCTTAACATTTCCGCCAAATTTTTTTGTAAGAAATTCAGCTATTTCTTTTTCAAGCTCTTTGGGTGTCGGTATTTTTTCATTTATCTCTTTCATAACGATTTACATTATAATCACGGGCTGTCGTTATTGCAAGGGGAGGGGTGTCTTTTAGGGTTCATTGCGTTTGTTGGGTTTCTTGAGTTCATTGAGTTGATGGAACAGGGGCGTGTTGTGATCAATATCCCGTTTGCCATGGGCAACACAATAAACACAATGAACCCAATGAACACAACAAATAGGTGAGCAGGGGTCAAGGGTTCGAGGGGGATATGAGGGTAGCTGACAGCACCAAGTGAACAGCGGCTCCCTGTCTCATGGCCTCCCAGCATCCAAGCTTCCCAAGTTCACAGCCACATAGTTCCCATCATTCCAGAGGGATTGAGGTGGGTGCCACGTACGACAAAGGCTTGCAGTACGTGTATTTGGGCTTGACTTCCACCCGAACTTGTGATGCATGTCCGAGTGATTTGTGTCTGGCTGAGGATTATTTCAAGCTGGGCATGACGGGGTTCGGGTATTAATTTGCCGATATGATATAATTTTAAAAAAAAGTAAGGCAGGACTAATATTGGAAAAAATACTCTATGTTATCTCGGCGGTCGGGCAAGATCGCCCTGGTTTGGTACATTCGGTTACACAGATTCTATCGGATTTGCATATCAATATTGTCGACATTGAGGCACGGTCTGTACGGGGTCATTTTACCATGTTTCTGGTGGTCGATTTAAGCACCTCGGATAAAGATTACGGTGACCTTCTTCAGGCCTTGGAACCGATCCGCTCTAACTTCAATATGGGAATTCGGGTAGAACCCTATGTTGAGGGACGCCGTAAAGTCGACAAGCGTATGATGATTTTTACCCTCATGGGTAAAGATAGACCAGGTATTGTTGCGTCGGTTTCGGGCATGTTTTCCGAGAACGGTATTAACATCGAAACCATTAAAATGATTGCCCGGGGAGAATACATTGCCACCGAGGTCACCATCGACACGTCGGATGTCCCCGATGTCAAAAACATGCGCCGGATGCTCTATGCGTTTTCAGAGAATTCAGGCCTGGATGTATCGTTGCGGGATTACAACATATTTCAGAAACAGAAACAGGTTGTCATTTTCGATTGCGACAGTACCATCATTCAGGGAGAGATCATCGATGAACTAGCAAAGATAGCGGGTGTCGGGGAAACGGTCAAGGAAATGACCATCAAAGCCATGAACGGCGAAATGAGTTATACAGAGGCCGTTAAAAAACGTGTGAGTCTTTTGAAGGGCTTGACAGTTGAACAGCTCGAGATTCTGTCCAGAGGGATTCACCTGACACCCGGGGCTGAAGAACTTATTGCGACGCTGCATCGGATGGGTTACAAGGTCGGTGTGATCTCCGGTGGTTTTTCGTTTTTCACCGACTATCTCAAGAAGCACCTCAAGCTCGATTATGTCTTTGCAAACGAACTGGCCGTTGAAAACGGCGTCGTCACCGGAGAAATCAAAGGCGACATCGTCGATGCCAAACGGAAAGGGGATATCCTTCAGAAAATTGCAGAAACAGAGCGGATTTCCGTCGATCAGATTGTTGCGGTGGGCGATGGCGCCAACGACCGGTTTATGCTGGAGAACGCCGGTTTGGCCATTGCATTCAGTCCCAAAGAGATATTAAAGGAGTACAGTGACGGGATGATTACCACGGACAATTTGTCGGGGTTGCGGTATTTTCTGGGGATACCTGACGACAAAAACTAACCCGAATTTAGAACGAAGCGATCTTACCCCATCTACTGTGTTGCGGACCATTCGCGGTAGCAAACGACAGCTTCATGATCCGACGCCTTGCGGTTGCGGCAACCTTGCTTCGTTCTATATTCAAGTATTCTTATATACCTACTGTTCTTAATCGCCTTCGGGTCCAATTCCCCGCGGGTTCTGCCGTTCGGCAGTGCTTCGCATGCCGCGAGTCGTCATTCCGGCCAAAGCCGGATACGAAGTAAAGCTTTAGCGCTATCCAGAAATATAAACTGGATGCCGGATCGCGTCCGGCATGACAAAAGATACCCCGCTGCAAGCTACGGGGTATCTATATGGTTGTTAAAATTATTTTGAGCGATTTCCAGGTTTGCTACAGGTACAAAATGCCGTTTCGCTATAGTCGATCAGGCGAAACGGCATTTATGGTATTTGATGCAATGATATTTGAAAGCCCACAGAATTCGGTTGGGAAAGATACCCTTGGACCCTGGAATCCTCGAACCCTATTTTTTAATAATCCACCCGCTCCTTGAGTTCTTTTCCGCATTTGAAATAGGGCAGTTTTTTAGGGGATATTTGTACGGTTTCTCCGGTTTTGGGATTTCTGCCGACATAGGGTTTGTACTGTTTGACATAAAAGGAACAAAACCCGCGTATTTCCACACGCTCTCCCCGTGCCAATGTTTCGACCATTTCGTTGAAAAAAGTGTCGACAATTACTTTGGCCTCAGTTTTTGTCAAACCGTTTGCCTCACTGAGGGCATCTGCCAAATCCGCTTTATTCATTGTTTTCTCCTATTCGATTTCAAGTGACGGAGGCGGCGGTCATTTCCACCCCGTCTTTAGAAGTGTTTTTTAATTTAAGCTCTTATCAAACCGCACTCAGGGCCTGTTGTCAAATAAATTCTTCATTCAAATGAAACGAAATTATGTTATCTGCGACAGAATATCCCTTTCCTGCGCATTTGGGAGGATTCCGGTGATTGTTGCCTCCAGTACAACCATACCATTCTGATTTTTATAAACAGCTTCAGCGATAGCCCTGTCATTTTCGTCAATGCTAGTGATGGTGAAGCGGCAGGTGATGGTGTCATTGAAAAAAACCGGCTTTTTAAAACGAAAATCCATGCCAGTCGCCAGCCATCCGATCTGACCGCCAATCTCGGTGATGATGCCGGCCGCCAGGAGGCCGTGACAGATTTTCCCATGGAAGTTTTTAGCTGCCACAAAGCGTTCACTAAAATGAACCGGGTTATAATCTCTTGTAATATCGGCGAATATATTCACATCCGATTCCGTGAAAGTTCGGGTTACCACAAAAGTGTCCCCTGCAATCAATCCCTGGATTGTCTTTTTTCGGATTTCAGTCATACGGTTTCACCTTAATTCTAATATCAAAAGGGGATCGTTGTCACGGCAGTGATAACATGGACATTGGAGGTTGGTTCCCGTAAGGATTCGGTGTTATGGCCTGAGAAACAGCAGCTCACTTGCCGTTCTCATGGGCTTCTGGTAAAATGAGAGCAAGCTCAACTCAGGACTATTATAAAAAAAAAGAACAAATAATAGCGACGCAGTCGCTTTTTATAAAATTGCGCAGCGATTTTATTTATATTAAAATGATGGTTCCAACATTTGTCAAGTCACGATCCAAAAAAGTACATAAGCCCAACCAAAAAATTAATTGTCTTCCTCTGATGAACTTTGGAAAGAAAAAAGAAAGACTCTTCTTTTAGCTTGTTGACGCAACGTTTTTACAACGGAGGAAAATGCCATGTTTCGAATCTTGATTGGATCGTTGGTGCTGCTGCTTGTCATGACGGCCGGTCATGCCGTATGGTCACAGGAAACCGGCAGCGCATTTTACGACGAAGGTGTCTTTGCATACGAAGACGGCGATTACAAAGCTGCCGAGGCCGCCTTCAGAAAAGCGCTCGCATCCGACCCGAACAGCCCGTCCGCCAACCACTACCTTGGAAAGACGCACATTAAGATGGAGCGTTTTGGAGAAGCCAAACCGTTTATCGAGATGGCGTGGAAGGGTGATCCTGATTTAACGGATCTGGTTTTTGACCGAGCCTTTCTTTACTATAAAATGATGGACTACGACAAGGCTGCCACTCTTTTCCAGAACGTTCTGAAAGAAGAACCTGACCGGGTTCTGGCTGGTTTCTATTCTGGTGTTTCCCTCTATCGTACCCGGCAATATCAGGCGGCCAATCCATACCTTTTGGCGGCTGCGGAGAAGAGCCCGGATCTGAAAGTAAAAGCCTATTATTATTCAGGCTTATGTTATTTCTACATGGGGAAGAACACCCAGGCTGTGGATAAAATGACCTATGTAAGGACCCATGCCGATTCCAAAGGTGTGCGTGACAATGCCGGCCGCTGGATCAAAAAGATACAAGCAGAAATAAAAGACAGCCGGCCATATCGTTTTCAGGTCAAACTCGCCTACGAATATGACGATAATGTGCCGCTGGAGCCGACAGATCAGGATGATCTTTACTCAGACGAAAAGGATTCTTTGATCCTGGGCTCTGTCGCGGGTGAGTACGACTTTGTCAACCAGGGCACCGTTATCCTGGGCGCGGGGATCAGTCGCTTTCAATCCTGGCACATGGATCTGGATGAATACGACGCATCCGATACTGCCCTGGTGCTTTATGGGCGATATCTGGCCGACCCTTTTACCTATGGACTGCAAATCAGCCCGAGTATCTACCAGCTGGATGGTGATGATTATCTCTTCACAACCCAGATCAGACCCGAAGTTTCCTACACCATCAATCAGCAGCTTTCTGTGTGGTTGTTATACACGTATACCAACTACGATTATCGCAAGCGGGTGTATGATGACAGGGACAGTGACAACCACGAAGTGTTCCTGGATACTGTTTATACCTTTGCTGACGACAAGGGATATGCTCTGGGTGGCATCGGGTATGAATACAATGACGCTTCCGAAGACCCGTACGATTACGGACGATTGACCATCAGAGCCGGTGGATCTTTCAACCTGGCATATGCGCTGCGTTTCGGGGTGTTGGGTACCTATACGGGCAAGGCATACGAGAATGACGATGCCATGGAAGACAAAAAACGGGAGGACACGCGCTACAAAATTGCGGTGTCTCTTTCCCGGGAGTTCTATTACGAATGGCTGGAAATTGTTGCAGAAGCCACTTACACGAAAAACAATTCCAATATCAATGATTACGAATACACGCGGAAGGCTGCCGGTATTGGTTTGTCGGCCGCTTTTTAACAGGATCTTTCCGGCTTTCTCGACAAATCGGGATTTCAACATATAACAGGATAAGATAAGCCAATCAGGAGAAATCCAATGATCACACAAATAAAAAAAATATCCTTTGCTTTATGTTTGATCCTGCCGGTCCTATGCTTTCTGGACATTGTTCCGGCACAGGCGGCAACGGTTTTGCCGCAAGGTCTGGTCATGGAAGAAACATACCGTCCCGGCCGGGGCAGGCCTGTTGGTATCGTAGAGCAGGTACTGGGTGATGTCGTCATTATGCACGGTGATATACTCAAGGGCTACTGGGCTAAACGTGGCATCCATCTCTACAAGGGGGATACCGTCATGACCCCGGGATATGGCCGGGTTCGTTTCAAACTGAACGACGGGAGCATTCTCTCCCTCGCGTCTGGAACAAAACTGAAACTGACCCGGAGTGTCTATGATCAGGAAAAGAAAAGACGTTCTTCCTTTCTGCAGATGGCACTTGGGAAGGCTCGGTTTTGGGTTGTCAAGATGCTGGACTTCAAACTCTCCGAGTTCAAGGTCAAAACACCCACGGCGGTCTGTGGTGTGCGGGGGTCTGATTTTATCCTGGAGGCCACCGATTCGGAAACCATTGCCACCGCACTGGTGGACACCGAACTTGAATACCGGGGTCTTGCTTTTCTCGAGGAGACAGCCGTGATCCTGAGAGACTTCGAGTCATCCATTGTCAGAAAGGGTGAGCGGCCATTGAAAACCATAAAGTTGCCACAGGATAAGATCGAAGAGAAAAAGAGGCTTTTTTTCGGTGTTGCGCCTGAAAAGGGCGCTTCTGCGGATGAAGATGACACAGACCAGTTTACAAAGTACGACGACACCGGTGTAGACCAGGTGGGTGCCCTGGAGAGCGTCCTTCCGGAGGACGCAGACGACCGCAGGCGGTACGATGATTATGAGAAACAGATTCGGCCCTGGACACCCTCTGTGATCGATACCATTAAAGAGTCGATCACTGAGGAGGGGGGCCTGGGCGTTTTACCGGATTTTCCAGATTCTCCGGGTCGGCAGTAATACGTAAACCTAAAAACACGCGTAAAAAGACAAATATTACCTTTTTACGGGGTCATTATTGAGGAACTGCCATGAAAACAAAAAATAGTCTTGTCTTTGCACTGATATTGATTGTTTGTGCCGGTAGTCTTGTGGTTGTCGGTCCTGTCCATGGTGACTGGAATGTGGAAAGCAGCCCCACAGCAGTGACACTGTATGATATCTGGGGTGCATCGGAAAGCGATATTTATGCCGTGGGTGAGCAGGAAACCATCCTGCACAATGATGGGACGGGGTGGGAAATCGTGAGCAGCCTTGGTAATGGCGACCCCTTTCGGGATGTGTCGGGCAATTCCGGGAGCAATATTTATGCTGTGGGTGATAACGGCCTTGCCAAGTATTTTGATGGAAACAGTTGGGGAAATCCGGACGGGTTTATCAACACGGGAGCGAATCTGAATGGCGTGTGGGGCAGTTCGGACGGTGATGTCTATGCCCTTGGCAGTGATGCTAAAATAATTGATCATTTCGATGGCAACGCATGGCGTACGGTGTTTAACCCGGTGGATAAGATAAGCCGAACGGTGTTTGGGGAAGCGCCAGGGACAATGTCTTTGTGGTTGGCGAGGGGGGCATGATCATTCGATCCACCAACAAGCCACCTTTCCCTCCGTCCATAGACGGCCCGGAAGATGAGGCGAATTTTGGCGAATTCGATTCCATTGATCTGCATGGCGGCACCTATAGCGATCCGGAGAGCGACCGGCACGACCTGACATATTTCCAAGTATGGCGGGCTGACAACAATTTTATGGCAATAAATGAAACATTTTCGAGTGGTGTTACGGACTACACGATCTCACCGGGAATGATCCCCCCCGGTTTGAAATATAATTGGCACGCGGGATATGTAGACGAGTTTGGGGCAGCGAGTTGGTCGGATACGCAGTCCTTTAAAATAGGCACACCTGAAGTTGAGACCCTACCCAAGATTGCAGCCGGTACGGATGTGGGTGATTTTGGCATGATTTCCATTGTGCATTGGCCTGAAAATCTATCGCCCACAGCGGTTTTCGACATCGAGTACGATTCCCAAAACTACCGTATCGGTACCTACGACACCGTCAACAACCGCTACATCGCGTTTGACAACCGTCTCGAGATGGAACCAGGCAGATCATACTGGCTATTGGCCCGTGAAGGATTAACCGCTAAATTCAGCGGTATTCCTGTGAGCATGACGGAAGATGTCTATGTTTCCCTCAAATATAACGGCAATACAGGTAATGGCTGGAACATGGTGGCGCCGCCCAACAAGGCTGACTATTACTGGCGCAACGTGGGGGTGGTTGAAGAGATAGCCGGAATCCTCGTTGATAGGGGCACGGTACAGAGTCTGGCCGATGACAATCTTTATATCGACCGGCAGCTGTGGCGTTGGGAGAATGGACGCTACAATTCCGACACACCCGACACGGATCCCAGTCTGACCTTGGACGCCTATTCAGGCTACTGGGTCAAGGCCAGACAGGCCAATGTGTTTCTGCGCTTCGATCCTGGAGCCCGGATCGCGTTTCTGGGCGAGTCTGAAATTCTGGCTGCCGGACTCTGGAAAAAGACCAAAGCCTGGTTTTCTAACCTGAGTGTCTTTTCTAACGAAGCCGTTGCCGAGGGTGATGAAACACCGCCTATGCCCATGGGGAGGCTGGATGACAATACCGTGGACCCGGTGTTTCAGGGGTGTTTTATTGGAGCGATAAGCGATAAGCAATAGGCGGCAAACAGCTTTCCATTCTTCAGGCACCCTGGCGTCCGTGCAATCCAGACACCATCCCGATCATGTGGGGGCGGGTGTTGTTTGAACCATCCTATTCCCATAGTCCAAGTAAAAAAAAGAAACCCGCAGGCATTTCTATCCCCAGTTCTGCAGTGTATCTCCAATAAAAGAAAGAATCTTCTGATGTTCCTGTTTCCCATTTCCGGTTACATGGATGGGATCGCCAAAGGTTATCCGAACCGGTTTGGATGGATCGATTTTACCGACATCCTTTAACAGACGGCCGATGCCCCAGGCATCTGTTTTCAAAGCGATGGGCACAATCGGTAGCCGGCTTTTTTGAGCCAGTTTAATACCAAGCGTGTTGAATTGTGCTGGATCAAAGTGAAGACTGCGTGTTGTCTGTGGGAAAATGAGAACAGATATATTCTGTTTCAGACAGTTAATTCCCTGCTCCAGAACCGCCCTGAGATCTTTTCTGGGATTTTTGCGATCGACTACGATGGGATGAAGGCTTTGGATGGAATGCTTTAAGAGCGGGTATTGGGTCAGGCTTTTTTTTACCACAAAAGTGATTTTGCGGTATGGCATAATAAAACACGGCAGGATAAAAGCTTCCAGGGCGCTCATGTGGTTGGCCACAAAGACACAGGGTCTTTTCAACTCAATAAAAGCTGACATGTTTTTTACGGAAACATGAGCCCCGATGTGCTCCAGTGTTTTTAGAATACCCGAGCTGCTGGCGATTTTTTTGTCTGGCGTATAGGTATTCTTGCTGCAGTGTCTGGATGCCGTAAGGATCGTCAACACTATCCTGGTATACAAAAATAGCCCCGGTAAACGCTTTGCAATCCACCAAGATTGGTTTGCGGGTGTTTGATAATCTATACGCAACATAGGTATTTCTTAACAGATCTATTCTATTCATGCAAATTGGATAGGCGCAGCGCTGTCTTTTATTGAAGCTATAAGCTATAAGCTGTAAGCATTAAGCGGTTTGCAGGCTTAAAATCTACGGCTTATAGCTTAGAGCTGTTCGATATGAAACCTTTTTCTTTACCCCCATATCTGCTATAGGGATGCATTCTTAAAATGAGGGTTCAAGGGTCCAAGGGTGATACAAGGGTTGCAGGGTAAGCGATAGGCTGCTTCCCAGGATAGATAGTTTTAGGTGTTATGTTTTAGGTTTTAGGTTCAGCGAATAGCAATTAACAACAATAAGTGACAGCCGAAGGCGAAATGACGCGCGCAGCGCTAATATCGTCCGAAGGACAAATGACGCCTTTAGGGCACAATGACGCGCGCAGCGCAAATCACATCCAAATGATAGCGGCGCAGCCGCGCCAAAAAAATTGTGAAGCAATTTTTCCATGATTGACACTTACTACAAGCGAAATGTTATCGGTATATCCGGTTGTGAATTTCTCTGGGGACTGGGGTTGCCGGTCGTTCTGGAATCGACCTTCCTGCAGCTTTTTTTGAAGAGCCTGGGGGCTTCCAGTTTTCAGATAGGATTGATTCCTGCTTTTTCTTTCTTGGGTAGCTCTGTTTTTGCATTGCTTTCCAGCTATTTCACGGTGGGTCTGGCGTACAAGCGAGGGGCCGTCATATACCTGCATCTGATATCGGGCATGTCGCTGGTAATTTTTGGGGCGATTCTTTTATTCTTTGGGGAACATGCACCGGTGCTGACGATTTTTTTTGTTTCTTATGCTGTTTTTTCCATCTGTCTTGGCATGACGGTTCCGGTGTGGTTGAACTATCTCGTCAATATATTTTCTGAGCAACGAACGTTTAAAGGTCTGGGGCTTATGATGATCGCCCAGAATATTGCCAGACTTACCAGCAGCCTGTTGATTGTTAAATTTGTAGAGAAATACTCTTTTTCTCAAACAGCATCCGGGGCTATTTTCCTGGCCGTGGGTTTGCTTTTTTGCCTGGGATCTCTGTTCTTTTTCGCCACCAGAGAAACATTGCTGCCGGATCATGAAACCGACGACACGCGCAGATCCTTCTTCCAATACGTGCAACGATCCGTGGGCCGAATCTTCCAGAACCGAAATTTCATGATATTTCTGGCAGGAGACATGGATTTTTACGTGATTGTTACGGTTATCTCCTTTTATGCGAATTACGCAACAGCCTTCTGTGGTATTGCAGCGCCCATCGCGGCCGGTTTTTTCGTGAGCTGTATTTATATGGGGGCCATTGTTACCAATATTTTTCTGGGGTCACTCGATGTCTTTTTGTTGCGAAACAAGTATGTTTTTTCCAAGACGGCGTCCATGACGGCATTGCTGCTGCTGACCGTGTTTAGCGACCAGTGGAGTTTTTTCCTGGCAAGTTTTCTGCTGGGCGTATCCAGGGGAACACGTATGATTGTTTACCCACCCTCGGTCAAGAAACTATCCGGATTAAGTGACACCACCAGTTACTTTGCAGTGGGGCCCATCCTCACGATACCTTTTGCACTGGCCCTTCCCATGGCCTATGGGTATTTTCTGGATCGTTTTGCCTACCTGCACGGCGCTTCATACAAGATCATTTTTTTCATGTCGCTGATACTTGTCATGGGTAGCCTGTATGCAGTTTTAAGGGTCAATTTCCAGCCCCAAATCTCACGCCCTTGAGTCACAGCCCAAATATTTTTTGAAATTTTTTAAACCGCAACGACCAAGGTAGTCCCCATGGGTTCTGTCGTGCGGCAGAACATTCCCCACTGCTGGCGGCCAAGCGCTTCAAGCCAGAACAGCCTGACACCCGGTTGTGAGAACGGCGGTGCAAATCTCCTTGAATTTAAACGGTTTTTCTGGTAAGTTTTCGACAATATTCATAAAATCGTTTTACGATTTTATTTAACGCGGCTTTGTCGCGTATCTTTAGGCCGGCAAATTTCAGGACTTACGTTTTTTGGATAGCCGGTTGACGAAATATCCACATGCTATCAATATATGGAGATGTGTCTTGACCATCAAATCCAAAGCACTTGAAGTCAACATCGCAGATTACCATGTCGATGTCACCATAGATCCCAGATACGATGCACTTCATGAGGCCATGTCCCAATACTTCGGCATCCGGGAGGGTGTCACGACCTTTCTGGAGGAATTGTCCCACCCTTATAAAAACTGGCAGTTTATCGTCAATGAGGCCAGGAATTATTCCCTGGAGTATTTCCACCTGCTCAAGGCACATCCCCGGGGTACGGATGCAGCGCGATGTTTTATTGAAATTTTGTCCGAAGCCATAACCGCGGAATGTGCCATGTCCACCAGGATGGACGCGGTGGACAACCTGCTGCTGTTTATTCAGAAACTCTTGAAAGATTCAGGAGAGGCCCTGGATCAATTTTCCCCAGTGCTCTGCCATGCCTTTCAGTTAATCCAGGACTATCCGAACGATATTTTTCTTCTGTTCGTCAAAAGCCATTATCAATTAAAACGGCTGGGTGAGATTCATCTGGAAAGTAGTGAGCATTCGGACATGGACTGTTCGGATCTGAACCGACTGATCATTCGGTATTTTCAGACGAGTTATCAATATTGGTTGAGTGAAAAGGATCCCCAGGCCTGGTTTGAAAGCAAGGTCAAAGAGCTGGAGCCACAACGTGACTGGCGTACTGTGTTCAATGACATCTCGCATGCACGTATCCGGAAATGGGAACGGAAGCTGTCGCGCATTGTGGATGAAGGCGAGGTCGCTCACCGGGATCTGACATCACAGCTGGTTCAATTAATTGGTTACAGCCTGATTGTTGAACACTATCGCAGGATTCCCGAAAAGCTTCTGGAGGCAGGTGCTGGGAGCAATAAAGGCAACCGCTGGAAGGTCATCTTTTTGTTCCTGATGATGAATATTTCGGGGTTGTCCGTCATTCACGAGGAAACCTTGAGGGATATCAACCGAACCCTGAGCTGGCTGATTGGAAATGAGGCGCATTTTTATATCTGGAATCTGATAGAAAAAACTTTTTCCATTCTACATATTCAAGCGGAGAGATACCCTGCGACAGCACTCAATTGTATTCTGAATATGGGCAAAGGGGTTTACAAAACAGACGACAGTGACCTGGTGAACCACTTTGTGGAGAACGTCATCGACCTTGGTTTCCAGGCACCCATGCTCAGCGGGGTTGGGGATGACTGGCAGGTCAAAGTCAATCCATCCCATATCCTGAATATCAGAACCTGGCTGGAATTGATCGAGTTGAACCCGAAATATTCCATTCGGTTGATATCGAGTCTGACCATTTATCTGTCTCTGTGTGGTGTTTTTATCAAGGATACCGACCTGTTTCCCCGTGACATCACACGGATTTTGAACAGTGATATCGAACCGGTGTATAATCTCATCAAACAGCTGGCTCGTCTTTTTCCGGTCTATTTTAACGATATCGGTGCCGAGGGCAAGCTCCGGGACATTTCCACACGTATCGATGAACTTTCTCAGAGAAAAGATGTACTGGTACATTTTCTGCGCAAACAGAGTCATGTAGAAAGCAGCAATCTCATCATTCTTTTCATGGAGGCCACCCTGAAATTCTGGCAGACAAGGGATAAGGCGCTTTTAAAATCGTTTTTACCACCGGTAATTTTTAACCAGATTCAGTGCGAAGGGCCTTATATTGACGGCATCAACGCTGTGGTCAACCACCTGACCCGTAAAAACCTTAATTTTCCGGAGGATCTTCTTACCATCGACGACGTTCATTTGAAGGCCTTGCTGGCGGACATGCAGGGTGCTTCGGAGATCGATATCGAGAAGATGCTCCTGGCAGTATCCTTTTACCGACATCTTCAGCAGAAGTACCATCTCGATTTTATCGAGATCAATAACTATGTTCGAAAATTGAAAATAGAGGCATTCCCGGGTCTCGACAAACTTGAAGCGGCACTGGCCGAGCCGTCTTTGAGAAAGAAACTTTCCATGATGCTCGAATATCTCGAGTTTTTGAAGTATCTTATTCTGTCAGACAAACCGTTCGAGGTGAAAGAGGATATATACAAGAAGAGACATTTTACCGTGGACATCCCTTCCATGTACGGATCCTACCACGAGATGAAATTTGACGCCCTGGGTTTGACATATCGACTTGAGTCTCTCGTGAATACCCTCTTTGAGGAACTCGTGGAAAGTACGGATCTGAGCCTGATTACCAAAGCGACCTTCTACCAGATTTACGACCATTTGATGCTTTTTGACAAGGCACTTAAAATCGAAGGAATCCATTCAGTGGAAGTCGAAAGACAGATTGAAATGCTGGCGCATTCATTGGAGGCCAGGGGATTCACCTTCACGCAGTATCTGGATATTTTCAAAGGGTTTGCCCAGGCCGTAAAAAATATCATCAATGACCATTTTGGGAATATCCATGGCAAAAACCTGATGGGTATCATTGAGAAGTTGGGTGTGAACCAGGTGCTGAAGAAATATCTTCCGGCCACCGGTGAACCTGAAAATGAAAAGATCCAGTACCGCATTTCTGAGATATTTTTCCGTGACAGGATTGCCATGACCACCGGTATCCAGCAGTTGGATCTTTTTTTGAGTCGTATTCTCAGCACACTCTTTCAACAAGCCAACAAACTTCCCAAAGAGCAGCTCCAACAACTTCTGTTATACGATCCTAAAAATGCCATGGCACTGATCCATGGTGTCAGCCCCAGAGTTTCCGGTATCATTCACCTGGGGAGCAAAGGCCTGAATATGGTGAAGCTGAACAATTATGGCATGCCGGTGCCCCCCGGCTTCATCCTCACAACAGAAGTTTTCCGGTGCCGGGAAATTATCGAAAACTATAAACCGGCCGAAGACAATTTCAGGGAACAGGTGGTGCAGCAAATATCGGTCATTGAAGAACGGACCGGAAAGTCTTTTGGGAGCCCGAAAAACCCACTTCTCTTTTCGGTGAGAAGCGGATCGTCCATATCCCAACCGGGAATGATGGATACATTCCTAAATGTGGGGATCAATGAGGAGATTACCGAGGGAATTGCTGCGGTAACAAAAAATGAATGGTTTGCCTGGGACAGCTATCGGCGCTTTCTCCAGTGTTACGGCATGTCATATGATCTGGAACGGGATGACTTTGATGCCATTATCGGTGAATTAAAGCGACGGGCCGGCGTTCAGTTCAAGAGGGACCTCACGGGCAAGCAGATGCGGAAAGTGGCTTTGTCTTACAAACGTTTTATCCATGATACCGGCGTTACGATCAAGGAAGACCCTCTGGAACAGCTTTATGAGACGATTCGGAATGTCCTGGGAAGCTGGAAGTCCTCCCGGGCCAGAACCTATCGAAAGATCATGGGTATATCGGATGATTGGGGTACTGCTGTTACGGTGCAAACCATGGTTTTCGGCAACATGTCAGAGCAGGCCGGAGCGGGTGTGTTTTTTACACACAATCCGAGGTGGTCGGGTGACAGCCTTCGGTTGTGGGGCGATTTTACCATCGGCAACCAGGGAGAGGACGTGGTTTCCGGTCTGGTTACGACATTACCGATTTCGATTTCCCAGCAGGATATAGAGATGCGGGAAACCGATATCATCTTGGAAACACATTTCCCAAAGATTTACTTGGCCATGAAAAACTGGGCCATCGAGTTGATCGAGAGGCGTGGATGGAGCCCCCAGGAGATGGAATTTACCTTTGAAGGCCCCGAAGAAGAAGATTTATACCTGCTGCAGACACGTGATATGGGTATACGTGAGCGGAAGAAGGCCGGCACCTTCAACCTGGACATAATTGATGAAGACCGATTGCTGGGACATGGTATCGGCGTGAGTGGCGGTGCCATCAGCGGCCGGATCGTGTTCACCCTCAAAGAAATCGACAAATGGCGTGTGTTGGAGCCAGACACACCCCTGATTCTGGTCAGGAGTGATACGGTACCAGATGATATCAAAGAGATATATGCTTCTGACGGTCTCCTTACTTCCCGAGGAGGCGTCACATCTCATGCGGCCGTGGTCGCCCATCGCCTGGGAAAGACAAGTGTCGTGGGGTGCAACGACATGGTATGTGATGAGAAAGAGAAAGTGTGTTCATTTGGTACGGTTTGTATGACATCGGGGGACAGAATCAGTATCGATGGACGTGAAGGATCAGTATATCTGGGGACGATAAAGGTCAACACATCCTATCATGAACATTTCATGAAGGCTCAGGAGGCAACATGAGAAAAGACAGTGCAAACACCAATGAGCTGAAACTGGGAGTGGCTGGATTTGGTAGAATTGGCAAACTGACCGTGTGGCATCATATCGCGCGAAAATACTTCAAAGAGATTGTTGTAAATATCGGCCGCACATCCGGTACATCCCTTCAGGATATTGCCCACTATGCTGAAAGAGATTCCACATATGGCCGACTTCACGCATTTCTTTATGGGCATGCCGCAAGACCTGTCATCTCCGATTTGGACGAAAAGGCCGGCACCATGATGATGGACGGCACGCATGTGAAATTTTTACGTTCAGACAGACTCCCGCACGATATCGGATGGGGCCGGGAAAATGTCAGGCTGGTAGTGGACACCACAGGGCAGTTTCTGGATCCGACCCTGCCGGCAGAGCACCCCAATGGATCGGCTAGAGGACATCTGAATGCAGGTGCCGACAAGGTCATTCTCTCTGCGCCTTTTAAGATCGCGGACAAGATAACAGGCATGCCTGAGGATGCCGTCACGACGGTCATGGGTATCAATGCCAATGATTATGACCCAAGAAAGCATCGGATCATATCCAATGCATCCTGCACAACCACTTGTCTGGCTCACATGGTAAAACCGCTTCTGAATGCATTTGGCCCCAAACGCATCCTGTCTGCATCCATGGCAACCATTCATGCTGCAACAGGCTCCCAGGCAGTGCTGGATAAACTGCCGAAGAAGGGTAAGACTGATCTGCGAAAAAACAGAAGCATTATGAACAATATCATACTGACAACCACGGGTGCTGCCAATGCCTTGCGGCTTGTAATTCCCGAGATGGAGCAGATTGGGTTTATCGCGGAATCGGTCCGGATTCCCACCGCTTCCGGATCCTTGATTATTCTGGTGGTTAATCTTCAGGAAGAGATGTCAGAGGAACCCATACGCAGAGAGCTTATCAATGATATTTACCGGCAGACCGCTGAGAACGACCCTAAGGCCTACCTACACTACACCGACAATCAGAATGTTTCAGGGGATATCATCGGCATCCCCAGGGCCGCAGCCATCATCGAGGGACACGAGACCCATCGACGAACAGCCGAGGTGACCATCGATCTCGAACGGGTGCCAGGACTCGATGCATCGATAGTAGCCTCATTGAAAAAGACCATTATCAGGGTTCCGGTAACCCAGGCGGTCATTTATGGCTGGTATGACAACGAGATGGGTAGTTATGTCAATATGCTGGGGGATCGGACGGTGTCTATTGCCGAGGAGATGTAACTCAACTTGGGCGAATACCCATTTCACCACACCTACAGCGTCAGATGCGTTCCGCATAGTTCACTATAGCGGAACAATATCTTCCTTGTATCTGCGGTAAACTTGAAAATCCCCCAAGTTGAGTTCAAATATTTATAGAATAAGTGGGTTTACACATGATGACTGATGGCTCTTCGCTACCCTCGAACCCATAAACCCTCCAATCCTCGAACCCTTAAATTAGGTCAATTCTTTGAGAATTGATCTAATTTATCTGTATCCTTCCTCGTAAAAGCGATTGGCAAGACGTACAAATTCCTCAACGCTTAATGTTTCCGCACGGCGGATGGGGTCGATGCCTGCCGCTACAAGTTCTCTGGTAGCCGTGGCGGCATCGATCTGAAGAATGGGGCCGGAAAGCGCGTTTTTAAGCGTCTTGCGTCGTTTTGAAAACGATGCCTTAACAACTTTAAAAAGAAATGACTCATCTGTGGCGGAAGGTTCTGTGTGATCCTTAAAGGAAATGCCTATGACCAGGGAATCTACTTTTGGTTTTGGAAAGAAGCAGGCCGCCTTGACTTCTGTAATCACTTTCACTGTCGAACAATAGCCAGTCATCACGGCCAGACGACCATAAGATTTTGAGCCGGGTTCAGCCATGACCCTCAGAGCCAGTTCCTTTTGAAACATCAGACCTGCTTTTTTTAGGTGATGTCTGCTCATCATCAATTGAACTAAAATCTGAGATGAGATGTTGTAGGGGATATTTCCCATAACCACCAAGGGCTGCTGCTCTGTGCGGGCAATGTCAGGAATGTCCAGCGCTAGAATATTATTGTTGATGACGATAACATTTTCAATGCCGGATGCCAGGAGTTCATGGTTGAGGGGGGGCAGGAGGGTCCTGTCTTTCTCAATGGCATATACTTTCCTGGCTGTTCGCGCCAGGGGCATTGTCAGGGAACCGAGGCCGGCGCCGATCTCTATCACAACATCATCTGTCGTAATACCGGATCGGGCAACGATTTTATCTGCAGTGCCTCTATCCGCCAGAAAATTTTGCCCCATCTCTTTTTTGGCGTGCAGGTTCCAGGTTTTCATGAGTGTGGATGGACTTGTCATTAAAAACACCAGGGTTCGAGGGTCCGAGGGTGATACAAGGGTTCGAGGGTCGCTGACAGCTGTAAGCGGCCAGCAGCTTTCCAGCTTCCAAGCGTTCTATTCTCCCCGCATACATGGAGGCCCACGGCTAAATTGTTTGCAGTGTTTATTGTGCTCATTGGGTTTACCGGAGTCTATTCCTTCAATTAGTAAATGATTGTTCTGATGCTATGAAGTCTGGGAGCTTGCTTATCGCTTATAGCTTAAGGCTTACAGCTCATCCTCCAACCCAGCTTATTCATTGCTCTCTTCGGCCTTAGATGCTTGCTTTCGGCTTCTGGCCTTCTCGCGCACCTTGGTCATAATACGGTAGGTCAGGATATAGGCGATGATAGCCGGCAGGATACCCAGAATAGCACCTCCTATGATCATTGCGATGGTCACATCCAGACCCAAGGTCATTAATTCTGTTATGGATTCGAACTTAACATCAAACGGTATGGGTTTGTTCAATATGAGCATACCCACCTTAAAGCTGCCAATGTAGAAAAGGGGGATCGTAAGGGGGTTGGCAAACCAGACACTGATGGCTGCTGCAGGCTTGCTGCCTCGAAAAATAAACGCCAGAGCAAGGGCGATAACCGTATGAAAAGGAATCGTCGGGGTAACACCTACAAATACACCGATGGCCATTCCCGTGGCAATATACCGGGGATCACCCTGGAGTTCTTTGAGCCGGACAAAAAGTGCTTTCAGCCGGTCCTTGATGGATGTTGTTGTCGTTGCCATAGATATCTATAATATTGACCTGGATAATCCCTGCTTTTTGACTTCCCAATTAACATGAAAGCATGCTGGCAGCAAACGAAATCAGCTCAGCTTGACTTTCATCTCATTAATCATTAGGGTGTACATTATTTGCGATGACTATGTTCTACTTCAGCTAGCAAAGAGAAAATACTTCAAGGAGTTATTGTCCAGCAGTTTATTGCTTGCATCATCACCCAAAATTTAAGGCCATTCATAAGGAGGGTTCAATGGTAAAAGGAAAACATAAAACCGTAACATTCGATGCCATGGTTAAATTTTTTTTGCAGCAGTACAATATTCCAACCAAAAAGGATGTCGAAAAACTCTACACCCGCCTTGATCGTCTTGAAAAATTGATTCGAAGCACTCAGGGTAAAGCCGCAAGAAGGGCTCCAGGTAAAACCGGTATCGCCAGAACAAAAAAAGGCAAGGATTCACTTACGGCATCCGATGTTGTTTATGGCATCATCAAGCGATCCAAAAAGGGATTAAAGATATCGGATATCAAGCTCAAGACAGAATTCGAAGATAAAAAACTGCGCAATATACTCTTTAGGCTACACAGCTTAGGGCGGATCAAAAGACTCAGCCGTGGCATATACACAGCTGACTGATACTGATATTGTAAGTGACATAAAGAATTGCAGCCTTTTGAGGCTGTGGTCAATTATCGACCAGAGGATGCCGCCATGCCGGATATAGAACAATATCAACAGTCGAAATTTCAAGAGAGTTGTCGGAAGCTGGGTTACCAGATCAGGATGATAACAGAATTGGGAATGATCAATTCTGTTTTGGTTGATATGGAACATTCGCCAACGGGTGCCAGGCACATTCATATCGGAAACGATGACAGGGAAAACACTTTCAGCGTTGCATTCAAGACAGTCCCAACGGATTCAACAGGGGTAGCGCATATTCTCGAACACACCGTGCTCTGCGGTTCCAGGAAATTTCCTGTACGCGATCCTTTTTTCTCCATGCTGAAGCGAAGCTTGAATACGTTCATGAATGCATTTACCGCTTCTGATTGGACCATGTATCCCTTTTGCACCCAGAATAAAAAAGATTTCTACAATTTACTGGATGTCTATCTTGATGCTTCATTTTATCCCAACATTGACAGACTCAGCTTTAGGCAGGAGGGGCATCGGCTTGAAATCGAGGGCATACCTGAAAAAGAGTGGCAGTTGGTTTATAAAGGTGTTGTCTACAATGAAATGAAAGGCGCCATGTCATCACCGGATCAGGTCATGGTAAGATCCATGCTCAATGCCATGTATCCGGATACGACCTACAGGCATAACTCCGGTGGAGACCCTGCGGTGATACCAACGCTGACACATGCACAATTGAAACGATTTCATCAGCAACACTACCATCCCAGTAACTCATTTTTTTACACATATGGTAATTTGCCACTGGAGGAGCACCTCCGGATTATTCATGACAAAGTATTAAAACATCATGACCGGATAGACCCAAACACGACGGTTTTGCCACAGCCCCGCTGGAAAGGGCCCAGACGGGCCGGATATTGGTACCCCCTGGATTCTGGTACGGACGCATCGAAAAAATCTCAGGTTTGTGTCACCTGGTTGACCTGTGACATTCAGGATGCTTATCAAATACTGGTCCTCAAATTATTAGAGCAGATTTTGCTTGGCAATTCCGCCTCACCCTTGAGAAAAGCCTTGATGGACTCAGCCTTGGGAACAGCCCTTTCGGATGGTACCGGATTTGACGCAGACAACCGGGACACCCTGTTCGCCTGCGGTCTAAAGGATGTGGCTGAATCGGACGCCGACAAGATAGAGAGCATTGTATTGGCGGTGTTGCAGAAACTGGTGGAGGAGGGAATAGACAGCCACCTTGTTGACGCAGCGATTCATCAAGTAGAATTTCACCGCAGAGAAATCACCAACACCCCTTATCCATATGGGATCAAACTGCTCCTGTCTTTTGTGGGGAACTGGCTTCACGGCGGTAGTTCCGAAAGTGTTTTAAAATTTGACAAAGACCTCGAGAAGATTCGTAAAGAAATCGCCAAGAACGGATTTTTTGAAAAGCAGATAAAACACTATTTATTGGACAATCCCCACCGGGCATTGATTGTTCTGTCTCCAGACGCCACCTTGGAAATGAAGGAAACAAAACGAGTCGTGTCGGAACTCAATGGGGTCAAGGATACCCTGGATGAAGCGGCCCTGGTGCGTATTCGTGAAGATGCCAAAGCCCTGGGGGTTTTGCAGGAGACAAGCGAGGATATTTCTGTTCTACCCACTTTGGATCTGGAAGATATTCCGGCTGACATACACACCGTCCCGGCATCTACTTGTTCCGGAACAACCACCGCTACCTGCTACAGCCAGCCAACTTCGGGTATTTTTTATACCACCACTGCCATGGGAATCGGAAACCTGGATGCTGCCCAGTTGCCTCTGGTTCCCTTTTTCTGCTATGCATTGCCAAGGCTGGGAACGCGAAAACATGAATTTACGGAGATCGTTCAGCGCATCGATACCTATACCGGTGGTATCAGCCTGACATCAAATGCGCGCACGCGTTTTGACGAAGCAGGCATGTGCATACCATTTGTCACCATCAACGGAAAATGTCTGAATCGGAATCTGGACAGGATGTTTGAACTGATCCAGGAAATTCTGTATGAGGTTTCATTTGCAGATTCTGTTCGTTTGAAAAGTCTGCTGCTGGAATACCGGGCCGGGCTGGAATCCATGATTCTGCACAATGGTCATCGATATGCCATATCGCTGGCGTCCAGAAATTTTTCAATTGCATCGTACATCAGTGAAATCTGGAGCGGTGTTCATCAACTCAAATATATGAAGGGCATAACGGAAACTCTTGGTCCCGAAGACCTGGAAATCATTGCAGGCAATATGATGGATATACGGAAACGATTGATTGTCCGGGAGAATTTCAAGACGGCGCTGGTGGGAGAAGCTGAATCCCTTGAACAGGGTCTCCCGATCCTATATTATCGATCTCTCACACCCGGTGTCGGCATGGATGCTGAAAAAGTACTCCGTTTCGAACCACCTTCCTTGACAGTACCGGGCGAAATACCCAGGGAGGGGTGGGGTACGTCCACGTCTGTTTCCTTTGTTGCCAAAACGCTTGAAACCGTTCGAATGGATCACGAAGACGCTCCCAGGCTGTCTGTCATCAGTAAAATACTCCGATCACTGTTTCTGCACAGGGAAATTCGCGAGAAAGGTGGGGCATACGGTGGCTTTGCACTTTATAACGTCGAGAATGGTCTTTTCAGCTTTGCCTCCTACAGGGATCCCCATGTTCTGGAGACACTGAATGTATATGAACGGGCATCCGTATTTATTACATCCGGCGAGTACCGGGACGAGGACATCAAGGAAGCCATCCTGCAGGTCTGTTCCGATATTGACAAACCTGATCCCCCAGGCCCTGCGGCCAAGAAATCATTTTACAGGAATATTGTTTCCATGGAGGATGAAGACCGACGCCGTTTCAAAAAGAGACTTCTTGTGTTGAAAAAAAAGGAAGTCGTGGAAACATCCCGAAGATACTTCGGAGCAGATAGCGGGCCGTATGGGGTGGCGGTGATATCCAGTGATGATCGTCTGAAGCAGGTTAACAGTAAAATATCTGATGGGCCGCTAAAGCTTCATAAAATTTAGACCTAGCTTAAAAATGTTTTTTGGTCCAACTATTCGGGCTTCTCTTCTTCTGGGGTCTTGTCGTCCTGGTCCTTGTTTTCACCCTTGTCATCGTCATCATCGTCTTCATCGTCTTCATCGTCTTCATTTTCATCTTCATTGTCGTCGCTGTTCTCGTCTTCTTGCTTGACTTCGGCGACTTTTGGAAAACGGAGACCTGTACCGATTTCGAGAACATCGACATTCAAATATCTGGCGGTTGTCTCGGCATAGTGACGTGCCAGACTGATGCCGCCCATTTTTAGATAGACCAGTAGGGTTTCTTTGAATTCATCGTCATCCTGAAGTTCCACGGGGACTGACCGGATCAAGGTATTAAACTGTTTCTGGTATTCTTCCGGAATTGTATATTTCATTGCCTGCCCTTCGATATATGATGTTTTAACCTGAACTGAGCGGTTTTATCAGAAAAGAATAAATCATTTTGGCTGAATGTAAAGTAAAAATCATTGCATAGCGATGCTATTTTCGCTTCCATACAGGATCCCGTTTTTCCATCAGGGCTGTGATGCCTTCCTGAAAATCTTCACTTCTCAACAGGATGCTCTGGTAAACCACCTCCATCTCCAACTGGGTCATGAGGTCCACACCTTCGCCCCGTTTGATAATTTTTTTGGTTACACCGACAGCCAGGGGAGCCATTTTTGATATATCCATTACCAGTTTTTCAGCTTCTTCCACCAGGATATCTTCAGGGTAGAGATAGCTTATGAGTCCCCATTCAAGGGCTTTGGTCGCTGGATAGCGCTTGCCTGTCATTAGAACTTCCATGGCTCGGGCAGCGCCGATTGTCCGGTGCAAACGAGATGTCCCTCCCAAGTCTGCGATAAGACCGAACTGATGTTCCTGAAGACCCCAGACACAATCGTCGCTCATTAGACGTAAATCACAGGCCAGTGCCAGCTCCAGGGCCATACCGAAAACACTGCCATGCATAGCGCAGATAATCGGTATTTCGATAGCTTCGATCCGATTCAGATATTGCTGAAATTTATGGATATCTGCTCGGATAGACGCTCCCCCGGCAGCATGATCAGCCATGAAACGACTTGCAAGCATACCAAGGGAATTGAAGTCCACTCCTGCTGAAAAAACCTTCCCGTTTCCCTTGATAATGATACCCCTTATTTCGCTATCAATGACCTGTTCTTCAATCTCCAGGCAGATATCCCTGAGCATTTCAAAGGGCAGGGCGTTCCGCTTTTCAGGGCGGTTCAGTGTGAGGGTGTATATGGGGCCTTTTTTTTCTGTAAGGAGTTCGTTTTCTGGCATAGTGCCTCCATTTTGCGGTAAGCTTTAAGCGTTAAGCAACTTAAGGCTTATCGCTTATGGCGAACAGCTCATAGCAATATTTCTAAATCCTCGAGGGGGTACGAAACACATGAATGGACGTACCCGTATTGGTGATCCGATTTTCGAACGGGTGTACCAGCCGGCTGGAAAACTTTGCCGGACAGGATTTTGACACGGCACATGCTGCATTCACCCGATCGGCAGATGGAAGGGGGCACCACCCCGCCTTTTTCTAGTGAAACCAGGAGAGGGGTTGCTGCCGAGGCACTGATGGTCTGGCCGTTTTTAACTGATACCGAAAAAAGACGATCCCGTTCGATTTCTTTTGGCCATCCAGGATCTATACAGATATCGAGGGGGGGGCCATACAATTCTTTTCTTATTTTTCGGCGTGGTATGCCCAAGTGCTCAATCTGGGGCAGGCAGAAATCATACATTCCCTGGGGGCCGCACAAAAAGAAAGTTGTCCTTTCTGAAGCACCGGCAACTTTCTTGATGAGGTCGGCGGTTATCAGGCCGCATTGGCCCTGGTACTCTTGGGAGGCCTTTTCAATAACCGGGATGTAGTGAATTCTGTCAAAGTGATCAGATATGTGCGTCAATTGTTCATGAAAGATAATGTCGTCTGCGTGTCGATTTCCGTAAAAAAGGGTTAAGCTCCGGGGTAGACCGCGGTCCACAATTTCACGGATCATGCTCATGAAGGGCGTAATGCCACTTCCGCCGGCAATGCAGATCATGTTTTCATCGTGGACCAGTGGATTGAAATAAAAATTTCCCTGTGGTCCCGAAACTGTCAGGCTGTCACCGATGCCGACCTGGTTGAGCAGGAAACTGGATACCAGTCCATTTTTCACCTGTTTTACCGTGATATCATAGTAAGCAATCTGATTCGGTTGCGATGATATGGAGTAGGGGCGGCTCGTGCGAATGCCTTCGACTTCAATAAAGAGGGACAGATACTGTCCTGCCTGAAACGGCGGCAGATCGCTATCTTCAGAAACCAGCCGAAACGTTTTCGTGGTAGGTGTTTCCTGGATAATATCGGCAACCTTGAGCGTCAGACGATCAGGATGGAGTCTTTTGATATACTGGTCGGCAAAATCCAATTCAAATGCGCGTTTACTGGCGGTAATGTGGCTTGCTTTTATCTCCTCATTGATTTGGTCATATCCGTCAAAGTCTTCCCAGATACCTTTTTTCATGATTACCTCCTCGCAACCCGGATATACCGGACCAGTTTTGCACTTAAAGGACTCAGCAAAGGCGCTATTTGCTTTTGTTGTCAATTTGCTTGGTGATGGATCTGGCAGCTGCCATGCCGGAACGCAGGGTGGGTTCAAACCCACCGTCACCTGTCCAGCAGCCGGCAAAGTAAAGACCTTTAATGGGTGTAAAGCGTCCGGGTTGAAAGAAAAGGGAGTTCTTGGTCTGTTGTTCAAACCCGTAAATGGCGCCCAAGGGATGTCCCAGATAACGCATGTGTGTCAGGGGGGTGCCCACCTCGATTTCCTCGATATGTGCTCGAATATCCGGATATATGGCCTGAACACGTTGAAGCATCTTTTCTGCACAGCGGTATTTAACATCAAGATATTGTTGCGGTGGAAGCCTCAGCCAGGGTTCACCGTATTTCAGCGTGACGATGTTTGTCTGACACGCACCCTCAGGAGAGAATTCCGGATCAGACACATCATAGCAACTGAGCACCATGAGTTCATCGTCTATGTCAAGTTTTCGCATGCGGTCATGATTGTTGATGGTCATATCCGTGTTCACCATGAGAAAATTGGTAGACTCATGGATCCCGATGTCTTCCGGGTCACAGTCGAAACCCACAAACATGGTAAAGGCAGAGGTGCTCAATTGGCGGCTTTTGACTTCCGTGATGGTTTTTTCCGGTATCTGTTCTTCACCGATCAACTGCCCGTATGTGACCATGGGCGAGGCATTGGAGACAATATAGTCGGATGTTACAACATCTCCCTGATCAGTGACAACACCCTGGACGGTATCCCCCTCCGTCAGGATCCGGCCGGCGCCGCAATTGAATCGAACGGTTCCACCGTGGGACAGGAATTTGTTTAGAATCGTGTTGGAGAGCGCCTGGCTTCCGCCTTTAACATGAAATGGTTTGAATTCGATATACTGAAAGAGGAGCATGGCAAGGTATGCGAAAGCCATTTGATCTGTGGACACACCCAAATAGCCCCAATAAACAGAAAGAACCGCCTTCAGCAGCGGGTCTGTAATAAAATCGTCGATAACGGATTGGGCGGGTTTAAAGGCATACCTGTAGAGGTTGGGATATTTGTCTCGCGATGCTTCAGGGTCCCGGAAAATAAAGGCCCCGATCATATCGTTGGCATATTTGTAGACCAGATCAAAAAAGGCATCGATGGCTTCTTTCTCGTGGGGGAACACATTTTTAAGTTCATCCAGGATCTGTTCTTTGTTTGGTTTTAGCGTGATATGGAAACCATCGGGGTTATGGACGCTGTATAAATCGCTAATTTCCACAAATTCCAGATCCTGCATGACCCCCAGGCTATCCAGATCCATTCGGAGGGGGCCCGGCACTTCAGGTGTTCCCAGTCCGCTGAGTTGGTGCAAGGCAATTTCAAATTCAAATCGGCCCCGGCAAAAACTTGTGGCGCACCCGCCTGGGATGTTGTGCCGTTCCAACAACAGGACGTTTAATCCCTTCTGGGCCAGCGCAGTGGATGCTGTCAGCCCGCCATTGCCGGCTCCGATGACGATGGCATCGTAGTCCTTCATACATTACCCCCCTGCTGAGGTTTGTCCGATATTTTTGTGATATATCAAGTTGATCTTAGATAGCGATGTCATTTGTCCTTGCGGACGGCATTAGCGCTTCGCGCGTCATTATGCCCTCCGGGCGTCATTAGCACTTCGTGCGTAATTTATCCTTCGGATGTCATTAACACTAGGTGTGATATTAGCCCTTGCAGGCGTAATTTATTGTTAACCCTTCCCCGAGTTGGTAAGCCAATAAACTCAAATAACGCAACAAACCAAAATCCCCTCGAGCCCTGGTCTTTTAACAGATGAGACTTTAGGCTGCTAGGTGCTTTTTACACTCAGCTGTCAGCCACCCTCGAACCCTTGTATCACCCTCAGACCCTTAAACCCTTTGTTATAACCCCATAAACTTGGCTGCTATGCCCCGCATAACTTCATTGGTACCGGCGAAAATCCTTGTCACGCGGATGTCCCGCCAGGCCCGGACCATGGGGCATTTTTCAAGCGTGCCGTAGTCTCCGCACAGGTCAATACTTCGGTCTGCGACCCGGTTAGCCATTTCAGTGGTCCAGTATTTGGCCATGGATGTTTCCACGATGATATCTTTCTGCTCCATGTGCTCTGCAACCAGCTTTTCCGTAAATGCGCGTCCCAGTTTGATATCGGTGGTCATATCCACCAGGGCGAACTGGGTTACCTGGGATTTTGAGAGGGGTTTGCCACGGACCTTGGTCTGTTTGCAGTAGTCGGTTATCCACTCCACCATCCGTTCGGCGGCAACGAGTGCACCCAGTGCACACATGAGACGTTCCTGCTGGAGTTTCTGCATGAGCATGAGAAATCCCATGCCCTTTTCTCCCAGACGGTTGGCTTTAGGGATCCGGCACTTGGAAAAAAAGAGCTCTGCCGTATCCTGGCTCCACCAACCCATCTTTTCAAGATGACGACCCCTTTCAAAGCCAGGTGTTCCATCTTCAATAAGATACAGGGAGATGGCCTGGTAGGGATTTTCTATTGCCGGATCTCTGGCCGCAATCACAAACAGTTCCCCGTTGATGCCGTTGGAAATAAAGGTCTTGGAGCCGTTGATGATGACGTCGTCACCCTCTTCTTCGGCGGTGGTGGCGATACTTGCCAGGTCACTGCCGGCGCCCGGTTCCGTCATGGCGACGGCGGTGATGATATCGCCTGATACGCAGCCCGGGAGGTACTTTCGCTTGACGGCTTCCGATCCAAAAGCGCTGATGTATGGTACGACAATATCAGAGTGGAGTACGGAAGCCAGACCGGTGTGGAAGGTGTGGGAAAGTTCTTCCGTAACGATGACGGAATAGAGAAAATCGCCCCCCATACCATTATATGCCTGGGGAACGTCTGTGCACAGGAAACCGTTTTGCCCCATTTTACGCCAGATGCTCTTGGGCTCGATGCCGTCCTTTTCCCATTGGTCTACATTGGGCGTCACTTCCTCGGAGATGAATGACCGCAGTCGTTCCCGGAACGCCTTGTGTGCGTCTGTATAGTTTAAGAGTTCCATAATTGTGTTTTAGGTTTTAAGTTTTAGGTGTTAGGTAAGTTCTAAGCTTTAAGTCATAAGCAAGCTTATCGCTTATGGCTTAAAGCTTATATTTGCATTATTCGTTTTTACCAATAATGGATATGCTACACACATTCATGGCAGGAAATCCACCCAGATTGTGGGTCAAACCAAATTTCGGGTTTTCGATCTGCCGTTCTTCTGCCCGTCCGTGCAGCTGAAGGTACATCTCGTAGAGCATGCGCAGCCCGGAAGCACCGATGGGGTGGCCGAAACACTTGAGGCCACCATCCACCTGACATGGAACCTGGCCGTCCCTGTCATAGAAACCTTCCATGACGTCTGTAACGGCCTTGCCTCTTTCGGAGATATGAAGATCCTCATAGGTGACCAGTTCCGTAATCGAGAAACAGTCGTGAACTTCCATCATGCTGATATCTTCACGGGGATTGTCGATTCCCGCTTCCTGATATGCCTTTGTGCTGCACTTGCTGGTGGTCATAAAATGATCGCCATCCCAGCTGTTGTAACCGAGTTCCTCCCCGCTGCTCAAAGCCAGCTGGAGTGCCTTGACGGTGATGAAATCCTTCTTGCCCATTTTTCTGGCTATTTCGGGTGTTGTCACGATGGCGCAGGCCGCTCCATCACTGACGCCGCAGCAGTCAAAGAGGCCCAGGGGATGAGCAATAATGGGGGATGCCATGATTTGGTCTTCGGTTACTGCTTTTCTCAGATGGGCTTTGGGGTTGAGTACGCCGTTGGCATGGCTTTTGGCTGACACATGTGCCATGGCGCGTTTCAGGTCCTGGTCTTTGACCTTGTATTTGGCGGCATAGGCACTGGCAAGCTGTGCAAAAGCCCCCGGTGCTGTCAGATTTGGAAACCACTGCCAGGTAAGGGTACCGGCATTGGATCCGGTAAAACTGGGCAATCCCCCGTAGCCGGTGTCCTTCAACTTTTCGGCGCCAAGGGCCAGACAGATATCATAAGCACCCGATGCGACTGCATAGCAGGCTCCTCGAAAGGCTTCGGTACCCGTTGCACAAAAGTTTTCGACCCGTGTTACGGGTATCATGGGCAATCTCAGTGTCAGGGAAAGGGGCAGGGCGCTTTTGCCCACATTGACTTCATCCAGGCAACTGCCGAACCAGGCAGCCTCGATTTCTCTTTTTTCAATGCCGGCATCGGCAAGACATTCCTGAAATGCTTCCACCATCAGCTCTTCCGCGCCCATATCCCACCTTTCCCCGAAGCGGGAGCAGCCCATACCGATGATAGCGACTTTATCTTTGATTCCTGTGGCCATGGTATTCCTCCATTAACCTGAATTCACGGTGTGAATTTAGATTGTAAATAGTTTTTCAATCAGCTGAGACTTGAGAATATCTCCCTCGATCTGCAGTTTCCCTGATGTATAAGCCTGCATGGCTGGGAGTTTTCCTGTCATCATGTCGAGAAAATCGTTATCGGCCATCTTAAGGGTGCAGATGGGTTTGTCGTGAGTACCTGCCTCGATGGTGCAGGTTTTGTTCTTGATAACACAGCTCCATTCACCACCGTCTTGACCGGAAATGCTGAATTGAAACACCACATCGACACCCTCGGCAGCCTCGGCCTTAAATGAGTCTTGCATGCCTGCAAAACAAGCCTTCACATCGAAATCGCCATTGCTGTCATCTGCGGGTTTCTCTTCAGTTGTTTCGGCAGGTGGGGATATCAGGGCAAATATGGCATCATTGGCATCTGCCATTTCCCTGGCGCCCTCGAGTGAATTGATGGCATCCATATTTTCACGGATCATCTCGGGTGTCGGCAGATTGTCCAGGTCTCCCAGTTGAATTCCGGGGCCCGTATGGATGGCCGCCCGGTTAAAGTATCCCATACCGACATTGAAAACACCGCCGGATTCCGGGCACGCCTCACTGGCAAGGAGCATCACCAGCGGAGAGACAAACTCCGGTTTTGACTTTTCAAAAAGTTCCGGCGGCATGACATCCTCTGTCAGTCGCGAGGCTGCGATGGGCGCTATGGTGTTGACCTTGATATCGTATTTCTGGCCCTCCAGCTTGAGGGTATTCATCATCCCCACAAGACCCATTTTGGCTGCTGAATAGTTGGTCTGTCCAAAGTTGCCATAAAGACCCGCAGCTGATGTTGTCATCACGATTCTGCCATAACCCTTTTCTTTCATGGCAGCCATGGCCGGGCGGGTGACGTGGTAGGCACCGTGCAGGTGCACGGATAGGACAGCTTGCCAGTTTTCTGGTTCCATCTTCAGAAAACTTTTATCTCTCAGGATGCCGGCATTGTTGACCAGGATATCCACTGAACCAAAAGTGTCGAGAGCGGTCCTGACGATGTTTTCACCCCCTTCAGGCGTGGCCACGTTGTCATAATTGGCCACCGCCTCTCCGCCAAAATCCTTGATCTTGGCAACCACCATGTCTGCCGGGGATGCTGTACCTTCTCCGGAGCCATCCCTGGCACCTCCCAGGTCATTGACCACCACCCGGGCTCCCCGTCTGGCCAGCTCCAAGGCATAGACCCTTCCCAGGCCCGCACCGGCACCGGTCACGATGGCCACTCTGCCGTCAAAAGAAATATGGTCTTTGTTCACAGCCGCACCGGGTATTGGTACTGCTTTCCAGAAATAATTTGTAAATCCTCGATCCTTGTCCACGCCCTTGCGTTTGAATTCCATACCTACCGGCAGGCCGACACGAATCTCGTCCAGAGAGCAATCTGTGAAGTCGGCCATCATTCGACCGCCCACATCAAATTGAACCATACCGTAAATGGCCGGTGGATCCACGGATACCGACAACAGATCACCGGTAAAGGTTTTTACCTTGGCTGGTTCATCGGCAAATTCATAATCATCCTGGCTTTTGACAGCTCCGCAGTCTGGGTTTACGCAGATATCCGTTTTGGGGAACTGGGGTGTGCCACAGGTATTGCACTTGCCACCCACCAACCCGAGAATCATCTTGTTTTTACGCCAGAGCACGGTGGTAGCGGTCTGGGTGGGGGCTTCCGCACGGATGCCCATCTCCGTCTGAATCAGACCTCTGAATTTCAGCCATTTCTGGTAATTATGAATGGTTTTTTTGTGATTGATGGCCCCGTCAAATCCGTTGCGGGGCGCCAGTTTGGTAATCTGTTCGGTCACTTCGAACATGAGTGCGTTGCATCCCTGGCCAAACCCAGCCATGAGAATATGATCCCCGGGCTTGGATGATTCCAGGGCAGCGGTCATCATCAAAAACGGGTGAGCCGTACCGGTTTCCCCACAGACTTCATGAAGGTTATCCACCAGTTTTTCAGGTGTTGCCCCCAGGTTTTTGGCAATCTTGCGATGGTCGCCCTTGAAAAAGCAAGGGTATACCAGCTTGTCCACCTGTTCCATGGTCATGCCGAGTTTTTCCAGGAGACCATTCACGGCTTCCGGGATGATTTTTCCATATCCGGCATCCCGGGTCCAGCGCTCTTCCCACATGTAGTCGAACTGGTTGCGGGCGCCTCTGTAATGATCCACAAAATCGTGAGACACGGAAAAGGATCCCTTGTAGGCTGCAATAACATCGGTGTTTCCTACGGTAAAAGCGGCCGCACCATCACCAAACCACATCTCATAAAAGTAAGCGGTTCTGGTTTCACGACTGTCAGATGCCGCCACCAGTATGTTTTTTCGCTCGCCGCTCTTTACAGACTCCAGGGCTGTGATCAATGCTGTACTGCCGGCTTTTTGCGAAGCCGCAAAATCAGATGTGATCAGATTGCTGCCCAGGTTTAGAGCGGCCGATACGATACCGGCGTTTTGTCGATCAGCAAAAGGCAGGGTCGTGGATGCCAGATAGAGTCCGTCCAGGGTATGTTTGTCGACCCCCTTCAGGCAGTCTCTTGAAGCCGCAACAGCCATGGTAAGCGTGTCTTCATCCCAGTTGCACATAGACCGTTCTCCCTGGGCGACCATCATAATAGCAGGTGCGAACCAGCCCATGCCCTGAAAAATGGACATCCTGTCCAGTCTCAGGCGGGGTATGTATGCGCCATATGAAGTGATACCAATCATTTTTTTCTCCTAATACAATCGCTTCGCGATTCTATAAAGAATCACTTGGCATATTTGAGTTTATATTGCTTTTTCCAAAAAAAGTCAGGAAACATGAAGTCAAAAAATAGCAGCGAAGCTGCGTCAAATAAATTCGCTCAGCGAATTTATATTTTGAACAGTTTTTCGATAAGCTGAGACTTCATGATATCGCCTTCGATCTGCAGCTTTCCGGATGTATAGGCCTGCATGGCAGGGAGTTTTCCGGTCATCATGTCACGAAAGTCGTTATCTGCCATCTTGAGTGTACACACGGCCTGTTCGTTCATTCCGGCATCGATGGTACACGTTTTGTCCTTGATGATGCAGGACCAGTCTCCGCCGTCCTTTCCTGAAATACAGAACTGGAAAATGACATGGACACCTTCTGCGGCCTCGGCATTAAAGGTGTCTGCCATGGCATTGAAAACATCTGCCACGGAGCCACCACCCGTTGCGGCAGGTTCTGCTGTCTCGGCCTTTTTGGGTGTAAAGGCTGCCAAAAGGTCACCGATCTGTTCATTGAGTTGCGTGTATTCTTTGGCATTTTTCAGCGAAGCAATGCTTTCCCATGCATCCACTACTTGTTCGGGTGTGGGAATTTCCTGGCCTTTTCCGATAACAGCACCCGGACCGGTAACAATGGCAGCGCGGTTGTAACATCCCATGCCTGCATTGTAGATGTTGCCTGTGACCGGGCATTCCTCCGAGGAAAGATAAAGGACCATGGGTGCCACGAATTCGGGCTTCAATTTTTCGAAGAAATCAGGTGGCAGGACATCTTCGGTGAGACGCGAGGCCGCCACGGGTGCCACGGTGTTGACCTTGACGTTGTATTTCTGACCTTCGAGTTTGAGTGTATTCATAAGACCTATGAGCCCCATCTTGGCAGCGGTATAGTTGGTCTGACCAAAATTGCCGTAGAGACCGGCGGCCGAAGTGGTCATCACGATCCGACCGTATCCTTTCTCCTTCATGAGGGCAAAGGCGGGTCGGGAGACATGGTAGGCACCGTTTAAATGTACGTCCAGTACAGACTGCCAGTTTTTCGGGTCCATCTTCAAAAAGCTCTTGTCACGCAGGATGCCGGCGTTGTTGATGAGAATGTCCACGGTTCCAAAAGCATTCCGGGCGCTATTGATTATGTTCCGGCCCCCCTCTGGCGTGGCAACGTTATCGTAATTGGCAACAGCTTCTCCTCCCAGGGCCTTTATTTCCGCCACCACCTGGTCGGCCGGTGTTGAAGAGCCTTCACCGGAGCCGTCCCGGGCACCCCCAAGATCGTTGACAACGACCCTGGCACCCCGTTTGGCCAATTCGAGAGCATAGACGCGACCAAGTCCTGCCCCGGCACCGGTAACGACTGCCACACGGCCGTCGAATCGGATCTCATCCTTGGGGATGTCTCCGTATTCAAACACACCTCGATCAATGACAATATCGCCCGTTTCCATGTTCTGTACACGCCAAACCGCTTTCCCTTCTCCGGTTTTCCAGATCAGGGTTTTCAAGGGCATGCCAGGGTACAAGGGCTTGGTGAAACGGCAGGTCATCCGTCTGGCCTGTTCGGGTTGTCCAGGGATAAGCGCCTGTATCAAGGCCCTGCAGGCATAGCCATGGGTGCACAGACCATGCATGATCGGTTTTTCAAATCCCGCCATTTTGGCAAATTCCGGGTCCACATGCAGTTGAAAAACATCCCCGGACAAGCGGTAGATCAATGGCTGATTTTCAGATGGTGATGCATCAACACTGAAGTCCGGGTCACGATCCGGGAATTCAATGATTTCAGCAGGGGGATTTTCCCCGCCAAATCCACCATCGAGGCGTGAGAAAATAGTGCTCCTGGCCGTGAAAAGTTTGATGCCGGTGGAGTGGTTGGCTTCACTTTCAGCAATGACCAGAGCGCCTTTTTTCTCGCCCTTGTCGTAGACATTTGAGATGGTTCCTTCGATGGTCATGGTGCCATTAGGTGGGATCGGGTTGTGGAAGACCAGTTCCTGCTCCCCATGCAGAATCCCTGCCAGGTTCACATTCGTGAGGGAAAGGGCCTGGGGCATGGTTTCATAAAGGGTGGTGATGGCAAAACTGGGTACGACTTTCAGATCTTTTTCATAACAGTATTCCAGGTCGGAAAATCCGGCCCCCACACCAAGGGCATACAGAACAGCGTCTTTCCATGTATACTCCTTGGAGATTGGACCGATTTTTTTTCCGACAGCATCAAGATTTAATGCCATAGGTCTCCTCCTTTTTCTTTTTTGTAAATGCAGGTACAATAATAAATTTCAATGTTTCTTTGATGGTTTCGAGGTAATGCTGCCGATCGATGTCAAGGATGGGCCGAAAAAAACTCTCTCCGGAAATAAAATTGAGAACACAGTTCCATACCGCCAGGATGCGTGCTTTTGTCTGGACCGATACGTTTTCTCTGCTCTTGGCCAGGTCCATGGCTATGGCAATATTCGACGTAAAGTCACCGATCTTGATGTCCGGTACGGTTTCAGGTTTGGACTTGTTAAAGGAATCGTGGAGAATCAGATTGGAAACTTCCGGATGAGCGAAGAGGTAATCCGTAAGAATGTCGATGGCGATATCAAGACGTTCTGCCAGGGGTTTGTCTTTCACGTTTCTTTCGACTTCCTTGAATTCAAGCTGGATCTCTTGGTTGATGTCGGTGATAAGAGCCTCATAAAGATCCTGCTTTTCACCCCAGTGGTAATAGAGGGTGGATATGTCGATACCCACTTTTCCTGCGATCATACGCGTGGTTGTGCCATTATAACCGTAGTCGCCAAACAATTTTCGGGCAACACCCAGAATTTTTGCCTTCATGGAATCGGGATTCAGACGTGCCTTTTCAAGAGGGGAGGGCATATGGTGTAAAGTTCCCTAAAGGTGGTAGTGGCGCAATAACTCCATCAAACATATCCTATGCGTTGTTTCCATCAATTGATGGAGTTATTTATAATGCGGCATGTTTTGCTTGTCAAGATTAAAAGCGAGCCCTAAGCATTAAGCTGTCAGTAAATATAGGGGACGTCCTTGACTATTATAACTTAATAACATATTATCTTAATCACAAAATCATGTGAGGTATGTAATGCCAAGACAAGCTAGATTGGATTCACCCGGTACACTGCACCATGTTATCATTCGAGGTATTGAAAAAAGAAAGATAGTCAATGATGATCGAGATATGCAGGATTTTGTTTTTCGCATGGGAACAATGGCCCTGGAAACCAAAACCTCCATTTATGCATGGGCTTTGATGACCAATCATGCGCATATTCTTTTACGTAGTGGGCCATCCGGTCTTTCGAAATATATGAGTCGATTTTTGACCGGCTATGCCATAGCATACAATCTTCGTCATGACAGACACGGACATTTATTTCAAAATCGCTATAAGTCCATCGTGTGTGAGGAAGATCCTTATTTTAAGGAGCTGGTAAGATATATTCATTTAAATCCACTGCGTGCTAAGTTGTTGGGAACTCTTTCAAAACTGGATCGCTACCATTATTGTGGACATTCGGTGTTGGTCGGAAGGATAAAAAATAGCTGGCAGGATAGAGATTATGTACTAAAATGGTTTGGGACCAAGGAGAGTGAGGCAATGAGTTCATATCGTCAGTTTTTAGAAAAGGGTATAAATCAGGGGCGCCGCCCAGAATTGGTTGGTGGTGGTCTAATCAGGTCCCAAGGAGGTTGGTGTTCGGTCAAGGAAATCCGTCGAATCGGGGCACGTGAGAAATCAGATGAGCGGATTTTGGGTAGTGGTGAATTTGTAGAGAAGCTTATACAGGAATCAGATCTGATAAGAAAAGCGCAGTTTGCTGGGCAAGAGCGTATCCAAATGGCAATTTCATATATAAAGAAAATATGTCAGAAAGAAGGAATAAGTATCGATGCGTTGGAATCGGGTGGGCGGCAACAAAAAGTTTCTATGGTAAGAGCACAAATAGCGAAAAAACTAGTTGAAGAATGGGGATTCTCTCTTACTGAAACAGGCCGTTATCTGGGTGTGTCCCCCTCTGCAATTTCAAAAGCACTTCATCGATAAAAATCGGATAAGTCAAAATAATCAAGGACGTCCCCTAATGTCTTTTATCAAAATCAACGCGCTCGATGTATACTATGATGTTTATGGAGAGGGTGACACAGTCATTCTGCTACACAATGGTTTTTCCTGCAGCAAGATGTGGGTAAATATCGCACCCATGCTGGTGACGGCCGGTTTTCGTGTGCTGGTGTATGATCGCAGGGGGTATGGTCAGTCCCCTGGTGGATCTGACTTTGAGGCACATTATGTCAGTAAGGACTTCAGGGATGCGGCGGTGTCTACCATGGCGCATCTGGTGGACTATCTGGGTTTTGAAACCTTTCATATCCTGGGTCAGTGCGAAGGCGGTGTGGTGGGGGTCGACTATGCCGTGCGATATCCTGGCAAGGTCAAGACCTTGACGACCGCCAGCACGCTCTGTTTCAGTGAGATAACCCTGGAAGCCTTCAACCGCTTGAAATTCCCTCCGACCTACGACGATCTCCCCACCCATATCCAGAAGAAATATGTTGACTGGCATGGCCCTGATCGTGCTGAAGCTTTCTACGCCCTCTGCAGCCGCTACGGGGGAAGTTACGGTCGTGGTTTATTTGACCTGCGGCCCGAACTAAAAAATGTTGCATGCCCGACCCTGGTGATGTACCCGGACCGGGGTCACTTTTTCGAGGCCGAGCAGGGGCTTGCTTTTTTTCGAAGTCTTTCCAGGGGTGAACTGGCTATTTTCCCCAGGTGCGGACATAATATATTCGAACACTACCCGGATCTATACGCCCAGACCACCATGGCCTTTATAGAGCGTTTTCGGAAGGGGCGATAGGTCTGCCCTCAACAAGCTTATGACAATACATAAAAAAGCCCCTCTGAAATAGAGGGGCTTTCTTTATCGCTGATAATATCAAATATTAGACGTCGAGCCAGGAATCAGAGTAAAGGGATTTTCCCAGGATGACATTGGTGGTCTTGGCAAAATCCTGCATTTCCTTGGAGAGACTGCCCATATCCGGTTCTTCACCATCCATGATGCCATAAATCAGGTCGACGATGTCCTGACGATTTCCCTTGGCGATGTCGATGAGGAGATCATCCAGGGGATCGGCAATTACAGAGTACATGCCGTACTTTTCGAGCATGACCATGTAGGTCTGGTTCAGGATCGGCCGCAAATGGATCGGCGGGCCGTTTGAAATGTTGGAAAGACCGCAGGTACTCTTGACACCCGGGGCCATATCCTGGAGCATGCCCTGGAAATCCATGAGGCTGATGGCCTGGGGCTGCTGGATATTCACGGGTGTGACAATACCGTCCACCCATATCTTTTCATTGGGTATGCCGGCCTCGTTGGCAAAGTATACCAGCTCGACACAGAGTGCCGCGCGTTCGTTTTCGTCACGGGGAAGACCATCCGGTCCCCACAAGAGAGCGATAAAGTCGCAGTTGTTTTCAGCGGCAATGGGCACCATCCGTTCATATCTCTCCGGTCGTACCATGATGGAGTTGATAAGCGGCGGCAGTTTACAGACCTTGATGGCAGCCTCGATGGCATCGATGTTGGATGTGTCAAGTGCCAGAGGCACGTCGTCTACGACCTCCTGAACGACTTCCACCACCCAGGGCATCAACTCGGGGCCGTCTTTTTTGGCGGGTCCCAGGTTGATATCGATGTAATCCATCCCCTTTTCTCTTTGAAATAGGGCTTCCTCCTGGATCGGCTTGGGATCGCGCTCTTTATATGCCCGACCGATCTTCTGGGAAATTACGTTTAAACTTTCACCTATGAGAAACATATGACCTCCCTGTTGTTAGCTATTCTGTAGCGAACCGTGTTTGCGGTCCACCGTTCAAATGGTAATTCCCGGAATATCGTTCGACTATTTGGACTTCAAGAATCCCGGGATGTGGGCTGCTTCCCTAGGGCCGACCGTAATGGTCCAACCGGGAAGTTCTTCTTCGACATCACCGGCGATGGCGGCTGCATAGCCAGGAATAATCAGTTCGGTATGCTTGACCTTATCCATGATGCCGCTTTTCTTGACGAACATACCGACATCGTCGCCGGCAAATTTTCCGGCAGCCCAGGCGGTCATAACCGACAGACCTTCGGAGTCTTTGATGAGCAGATAGGCGGGTACCCGGCTGCCTTCGATCTCGCCTGACACAATAAAATAAGTCAGGGCAAAATTTGTGGTTACCATGACAGGTGAGTTTTCATCTGGATTGTTGACCTCGTAAATCCCTTCGGTAACGGTCATGGGTCGCTGCGGATCTGTGTAGATATTGAGCCGTTCCAGAAGCAGCGGGAAGAGAGCATCCCCGGAGAAGTCGGACAAAACCACGATACCGCCGTATTTTGCAATAAACATGCTGGCAATGAGGGTTTCCATGTCCAGATTCGAGGCCATTTCACAGGGGAAGGTGATGGTGGGAAATCCGATCGCCCGGTTACCGTTTTTGAGGGCAGCCCGCCGGATGATTATCTGGTCTTCCAGCGCCTGTTTTATTTCCCGTGAACCCGGATCGATGACGATATCTTTGAGTCCCATTGCCGCCAGCTTTTCGGTCAATGGAATGAGTGCTTCCACCGAATCGGCCCTGACCGCCAGGGGCAGGTCTGCCGCCTTGGCCATTTCGCCGCACGCTTCCAGGTTTGCTTCGGTGGCAGCATACAGCAAAGGGCGCTTGAAACCGGCCACTTCCACGGCGGCTTGCATGGCCTCGGCACTGTCGGACATCAATATAAGATTGAACTCCGATGTCTCCGCAATGGTTTTGGCCTTGGCGGCAAAAGCTGCTGCATCGCCGTTAACATCTTTTAAAGCCACCAGCTCGGGTCTCAGGTTCAGACCCACGCGTTCAAACTGAAATGCATTCCAGGTTGTCAGCTTGGCCGCAAGATCAGCATCCGAGATGTCAGAACTGACCATTGCGGCGAGGGTGGTATGGTTATAGAACGTTTTTTCATGTCGATATTGTACGGTTTCGCCGCCGGTGGTGAAGGCCCTGACGCCTTTTCCGATTTTTACAGGGCGGATGGGCGGTGCGGAAGCCTCTGCCAGCTGTTCCTTTGCTTCATCAGATACATAGGGGCAGCTGTCGAGTTCTGCTTTACCGGAAGCCAGGTTCATGGCAAAGGCAAGGCAGGTGGGAACGCCGCATTCCTTACAGTTGGTTTTCGGCAGGAGTTTAAAAATCTGTATACCGGTTAATGCCATTTTTGTCTCCTTATTCTATCTTTAGAATTCATTTTTGAATCAATGTGGATGATCTTTTCGAGGCGAGGCAAAGGGGGCGGAAAGACAATCCGCCCCCTGCCGAATTCTAAATTATCCGATGATGGGATCCATTTTGAGTGCCGGGTGGCCTTTTTCTTCGAGCCACGGCAGGATCTCTTCTTCAGTAACGCCTACGGTTTCATCCGCAATCTTGTCATACAGATCCGGAACACCCATGGTCTTGCCGACCTTTTCGAGACGTTCCTTGATTTCTTCTTTGAGGACCTTGGGCATCCAAACCACCCGCAGGAGTCCGCCGTCACCCTTGATGAATTTTCCCTGGGTGATGTTGAACTTCGAGTGACCCACAAACCCCGGGGATGATGCACCCCCCCCCATGACACCGGCGAGGGTCGTGAACTTCATGCCGCAGGGTGTATCACCCGTGTAATCCCGTCCCACGGTCATGACGCCATTGCAGGAGGGCAGCATGGCTGCGATACACTCACAGCACCCACAGGTTGTCATGGGGTCGATCACCATGGAGTAGAAATTGTAGTGGGTGACGGCGCCCCTGGAGGCCTTGTTGACGAATTCATTGACACCCTTCCACTGACCCAGCACCGGATCGATACATTCACCCTTTTCAATGGGCTGATTCGGGCCGGTGGGGTTGATCTCGAAGGAGGCCTTGCAGTCCATCCAGTTGTAGGCGCCGCAGAGACCCGTTCTTTCGGGGCTGACAGAGCAGACGTGGGTGGGTGCAAATGACTGGCACAATGTACAGGAATAATAGGTTTCCACATCTTCGTCGGTCATCTTCTCGACCCGCTCATCCCGGGTCTTGTATTCGGCCCGGGCTGTTTTTGTCAGGGCATCGACCTTTTTCTTGTCGGTGATGAGGGTGACCTGCACTTTGTCGAGAATCTTGCCGAAATCCTGGTGGAATTTGGCATGCAGGACCACACCGATATCCTTGATGGTGAAGCCTTTTTCAATGGCTGCCTTGCCCACGCGGATCCAGGCGATATCCCGCTGCCCGATGTGCATGATACCCTGGACGTAGTTGATCAGGTGATGGATCTGGCGTTCCAGGATCGGTTCGAAATCGGTTTGCATTTCGCGACCGGCCACCTGGACAAAGATTCCCAGGGGCAGGGTTTCACCTTCCTTGATATCTCCGACATCCGGTCCGTCAACGATCACCTTGGCATCTTCAATTTCCTTCATGTCCGCCATTTTTACTAGCTCGGTGGCCTGGGTTTTGCCGCCACCCATCTGGCAGTACAGGTCGGCACCCCGGACACGCTCGCCTTCAAAGGCCGGTCCAAAGGAACAGGGGATGTCGATTTCGGAAACGGTTACCTTGAGTCCCCGAACCTCCACAGATTTCTGGCAGATTTCGTCATGGGGTACATTGGCCACCACATGCTCGTAGGTACAGATACCGGTGGGGAGGATCTCCGGAATATCGGTGTCGGCCAGGGTCGGGAATCCCCAGTTGACACAGCCGGCGGCCGCGACACCCCATTCGGTGCCGATATCGCCGAACGCGTTGACAAATGCAAAGACCCTGTCTTTGTTGTAGTGCAGAATTTTTTTGTAGTCACCCGGCTGAACACCACCGAAAGCCATGGCTGCCCGGTTGGCAAAACCAAGGGCGAACACGGCCGATGAAATATCCGGGCCAAAGGGGACGATACGGGTGCTCCAACCGATCTGGACACCGGCCTCGATGAGTTGCTCGATAACCGATGTGCCGTTGTGATGGGCAGCGCAGAATATGTAAAGATTCTTTTTCTGGTAGTCCTCCACGATCATCTTGGCCGTTTCAGGATCCGGGCAGGAACCTACTATGGCAGCAAAGCCCGGTGCGGTACCATCCACAAACTCCACGCCTCTTTTTCGGAGGATGATATCATCTGCAGGTCCCACCCACATCTTGCCCGCATCCAGATCCGGGTCTTCCTGGGGCAGATAATAATCCGGTTCCCGCAGAATACGCAGGGCCTCGATTATTTCATAGGAAAAAATGGCGGCCATGCCTGCATCCAGGAGAGGACCCAGGTAGGGTAGGTGATTCTTACCCTTGACATGCGGCGGCAGCAGGCCGCGTGCAAATTCAAGGGGTTTCTTGAGATCTTCCAGGGTTTCGACTTTCATACCGGTGAGTGAATAAATGACCGGCAGGTAGTAACCGGTGTTGGGGAATTCGATCTTGGAATCGGCATTAAATGTTGCCAGTGCTTTGTTAAATTCCCCTTCAGCCGTTGAAACGACTTTATAGCCACCCTGTATGGCGGCAAATGCGACTAACTTAGACATATTGTTCCTCCTTTATTATCCTGAATCAGACTTATGCCTCGAGTGCCTGACGGTCTGCCATATCCATGAGTACTCTATCCCGGGCCTTGTCAATACCGAGTGCCTTTCGCTTTTTGTCAATATGGGCGATCATGGCATGCGCATGATCCATGGGATCCGTATACATATCCCACATGCCGCCGTAAATATTTTCCAGTTCATTGAACAGGTAATCCTGGAACACGGGTGCCCCATTTACCTGTAGAACACCGCCAAAAACGGTGTAAACACCGGAAGAGACAAAATAATGACCAATGGAAATGGCCTTTTCACTCATCCACTCAGGAGCGCTACCCGCGGCCGGAAGATCACTGATGTCGTTTCCCAGTCCACCGGCCTTGACAACCTCGGTGGCTGCCAGGAGAATCCGGCTGTTGTCCACACAGGAGCCCAGGTGCAGAACCGGTGGAATACCCACCGTTTCACATACTTCCGATAAGCCGGGGCCGCAGTATACCGCGGCGGTCTCCGGTGTTAGCAGCCCGTGTGTAGCACAGGCAATAGCATTGCAGCCGGTGGTCAAGACGATGACATCGTTCTTGATCAGTTCCTTGATAATGGTGATGCACTCGTTGTTATGCTGGGAGCGCGCATTGTTGCATCCCACAACACCGGCGATACCCCGGATACGTCCATTGATGATATTGTCGTTCAGGGTGTAGTAGGTGCCGCGAAAGGTGCCGCCCAGGTGATATTTTATGGATTCAACACCGAACCCGGCAATCTGGGTGGCCTTTTGCTTGGGTATCATAACTTCGGTGGCACGATTTTTAAAATTGTCGATGGCCAGCTTGAGAATGCGCTTGGCATCTTCCATGGCATGGTGCTCGTCAAATTCGATGTGAATGACGTTGTCCTGTTCCATCTTGGCAATGGGGTGGGTGGTGATGAGCTTGGTATGAAAGCACTTTGCCACATTGGCCAGGTTCTGGAAGATACACTGAACATCGACCACCATGGCGTCGCAGGCACCGGTCACGATGACGAGTTCCTGCTGCAGGAAGTTGCCTGCCGGTGGTACGCCGTGACGCTGCAGAATTTCATTGGCCGTACAGCAGATACCCCCCAACTGAATACCGTTGGCGCCTTTTGATTTGGCATAGTCTATCATCTCTTTGGTTTGGGAAGCGGCCACGATCATCTCGGACAGGACTGGTTCATGGCCATGCACGATCACGTTCACATGATCTTCTTTCATGATGCCGATATTGGCTTCGGACTGCAGGGGGTAGGGTGTTCCGAACAGAACATCCTGAAGGTCGGTAGCCAGCATGGAGCCCCCCCAACCGTCAGCCAAGGCTGCCCGGGTACACTGTTTTACCAGATTTTTGTAGTCCTGATCCACACCCATATGGGTACGATGCATGATCTCGACGATTTCCCGGTCGATATTTCTGGGGATGACGCCGTTTTTCTTCCATTTTTCATAGAGAGGCGCCGGCGCTCGCTTGGCGTAGAGGAGTTCGCCTTCGGGCTTGCCCCACTCATTCATTGCGGCTTCAGCCACTTCAAGGGCGATCTCATCGATGTCCCTGTCTTTTTCTTCACCGTCCACCTCAACCGTGATGGCCACGTTCAGGTACGGGGCGATGTCAAGCAGACGGGCGGTGTCTTTAATCTTATAGTCGTCGGTCTCCTTGCGGGCTGCAGACCTGAAGACCTCGGCTACGGAACGGCCATGGTCGGAGTGGGCAGCTGCGCCGGCGGCGACCATCCGGGCAAAGTTACGTGCGGCAATGGTGTTGGGGGTTGCGCCACACAGGCCTTTTCTTTCGTCCTCGCCTTCAATGCCCCCTTTGGGGAGTGGCAGGCGGCAGGGGCCCATGGCACAGTTTTTACAGCAGATTCCCTGGATACCGATGTTACAGGGTTTCATGTTTACCGCCCGGTCAAAAACCGTTTCAACACCCAGTTGTTGGGCTCGGGCGATCATTTCCTGGCTGGCAACATCGATGCTTGCCATTTTCGGATCAGCCAATTTCGGTGCCTTGGCTGCTTTCTTTTTGGTTATTTCTGCCATCAGAGGTTCCTCCTCGTAATTATATAGTTAGTTTTATGCCGGTATCGGGTCATACCGGTATTTTTAATCATTAATACAATTTCACCCGTCTGTGAACCCAGTCCAGCCGAGTCAGCATTTTTTCAAGCTCGGATTTCTGCTCGGATGCAGGGGTCATGGAAACCTTCTCACCGTCTGCAGAGGGTGCGCGTTTGGCGGCAAGGGCTTCGCGTTCGGCGGTACGCTTCTGACGCAGTTCCTCTTCTTCGGCATCGCGTTTGGCCCGGGCGTCTGCTGTGGCTTTTTTCTCGGCCTCGGCATCGGCTTTGGCTTTGGCTTCCGCATCGGCTTTGGCTTTGGCTTCCGCATCGGCCTTGGCTTTGGCATCTGCTTCGGCCTTGGCGTTGGCATCCGCATCCGCTTTGGCTTTGGCATCTGCATCGGCTTTGGCCTTGGCTTCCGCATCGGCCTTTTCGTCTACCGCGGGTGCTTGCTTGGCGGGTGCTGTTTTTTCGGGGGCCGCAGCCTTGGGGGCCGCTTTCTTCGGGGCTTCTTTCTTTGCTGCTGGTTTGGCGGCTTTTGGTTTTTCTGCCGCCTTTTTGGCTGGCGCGGCTTTTTTGACCTCTTCTTCGATAGTCAAGTCGGGCTCAGGTGCCAGGGCAGCGTAATCGATGTCCACATCATCCAGTTGCTTGCTGACAGGTGCGATGTCCTCTGCACTGCCACCATCCACCAGCAGATCGATATAGGACTTGACCAATCGGATGGCTTCCGGGTGCCGCATGATGAGAATGTCTGATCCGGCCATGAGGTAGGATATGGCACCCACGGCTTCCATCATGATGCCTCTGCGTTCAGGGTCGCCAAGAGTCGGTTCTTCTTCTGCGCTTAATTTGGCTTCCTTGCATTTCCAGACTTCGTTGCCCAGGTTGTTGATGAGGGGGAACTGGAGTTTGTCGTCACCCTGCGCCATGGCTGCCATGCGCAGTCTTTCCATAACCGAGTAGCTGTATTCCAGTCCATAGCCCAGACCACCCGTTGTCGGATCAATGATGACCCGGTCCATGGGCATGCCCAGATTCTCAAGAAGAATGTTGACCTGTTTGGCGATATTTACATCGATGGGTGACGAAGATATGATGGTGTGACCATAACCCATGGCCGCTGCACCGATGCCCTTGTGGTTTTTGTCCTCCACAGGACCCATGACAAGATTGAAATCCTGGCAGACTTCCGCCACTTTTTTCAATACCTCTTCATCTTTTTGAGGATTGGCGCAGCCCCACACGATGAGTGGGACATCAATGGCCTCGGCTACCTTTTTGACGGTTGCCGCAGCATCTTCCGGGCCAACATCATTTCCATTCGGGTCGATGCTTTTCAACTGCAATACTATCAGCTCGGCTCCGAAATCAGCGATGCATTTTTTGGCCCATGCTGCCGGGTCGGAAAGGACGTCCTGAAATGGCTTTACAGCTGCTTCCGGCCAGTCTTCAGGTTGCATGTCCCAGATTTCCATGGCGATTTTGGGTTTGTTAGGCATGTCGCCTTCGAACTGATAGAAGGGATAGCATGTCTCCCCACCGACGGTAACGGCGTTGTCTCCATCGCCAAGGGTGATTTCCTTTACACCGCCAGTATAAGATTCTTTATAAAATTCAAATGCCAATTTTTTACCTCCTTATCAATATACCGGTTAGGGATAATCGTTAATACTCCATGTCAAAAATTAAAACGATTTTACGACGATTTCTATACCCCCTTTCATAGATTTTTTTTGTTTGCCTTTAATCGATAGGTTTTATTCTGTATTTTGATAATAAGCGATATGAAAGCCAATTTTGACTGAATAACATTATCTATCTGGTGAATTTTGCTTTGTCAATAGATGCGGTGAATAAAGCTTTCTTGATTTCCAAAACAATTGGAAACAGATGAATTTCATTTATATTGTGAATAAATTTTGGGCCTTACGCCGGGGCCGAAGGATGGAAAAATATGGAAACATTCCATTTTGGTTATCGGTTTTTCTTACGCTGCGCCATGCGCGCCTGGAGTTTGGGGAAAAGTTCCAGGTTGGTGTGGGGCAAAAAAAGCGCAGCAACATAATTGTCCATGTAGGAGGCTGTTTCAGACAGCTCGAAGTTGGTCATTTTTTTGGTTACCTCGGCCACGTTTTTACGAATGTGATTGCTGAGGGCACTCATTTTGGCGCCCATCAGGGATCCATTGCCGATAAAGGTAACTTTCCCGGGATCCACTTCGGGAAGGAGACCGATGATCATGGCTTTTTCCAGGTCCACATAACTACCGAACCCCCCTGCCAAGATGATCTGCTCCAGATCCTGAATGGACATGCCAACCTCTTCCAACAGGGTCACACAGCCGCTGTAGATAGCCCCTTTGGCCCTGATAAGATTTTCAATGTCAATTTCTGTCAAAACGATGTCGCGGTCGATCTGGGTGTCGTTTTTCCAGGCCAGGACATACTCATAGATACCGTCGTTTTCGCGAATTCGCGGTGTATCCAGGTCGCGATCAAATTTACCGAGGTTGTTGATAATTCCGTACTCGAACAGGGTTGCCACCATGATAATGAGACCGGATCCGCAGATGCCCTTGGGTCTGACATTGCCGATGCAAATGTTCATGGGTTCGAGGGTCTCTGGGTCGATGGAAAAATCTTCGATGGCGCCTTTGGTGGCCCGCATGCCGAATTCGATACCACCCCCTTCAAATGCCGGTCCGGCAGAGCAGGCCGCACAGGCAAACCATTCGGTGTTGCCGATGACGATTTCGGCATTGGTCCCGATATCCAGAAAGAGTGTCAACTTGTCTGTGAGATACATACCGGAACCCATGACACCGGCGACAATATCACCGCCGACGTAACTCGATACTGCAGGATAAACCAATGCACTGGCATGCTCGTTCAAATCGATCCCGATATCCACCGCCTTGATGGGAGGGTAGAGGGTTGCGGCGGGCACATAAGGGGAGCGCCGGATGTACCTGGGATTGATTTTTAAAAAAAGCTGGGTCATGGTGGTGTTGCCGGCCAGGGTGATGCTCGAAATATTTTCCACGGCACACCCGCATTGTTTGACGAGTTTATGGATGATGCCGTTGATGGTTTTGACGATGACGGTATGCAGTTTTTCCAGACCATCCGACTTTTCGGCAAATACGATACGGCTGATGACATCTTCCCCATAACTGATCTGGCCATTGAAATCCCCGGTTTCAGAAAGGATGTCACCGGAGATGAGGTCGATGAGCTGACCATAGACGGTGGTGGTGCCGATGTCGATGGCGATGGCGTAATTGGTTTTGGACGCATCGCCGGGCTGCACATTGATAATGTGGGTTTTACGGCCTTTCTGAACCGGTCGTTCGAGGGTTGCGGTCACCTTAAAACCGCCTTCCCGCAGTATGTCCGGTATCTTACGGATAACCGGCAAACTGACCGCCAGGCGGTGTTCATCGTGGTTCAATTTGAGAAAACTGACCAGCCTCGTCACATCAGGGAGGCGGTCATCCGCTGACGGTTCCGGTAGTTCGATATATTTTTTTTCAACCGGCGGTACAAACAGACCCTGCTCTTTTAGATCGTTGAGGTCCATTTGTTTGATTTTTGCCGTTTGCCGGGGGGTTATGCGCGCATTCAAGACACTGGCATCCACAGAGGATTCCACGGGTATGCGGACGGTAAGGTCACTTTTGACAACGCTTTGACAGGCGATCCGGTATCCCTTGTCGATGTCTTCCTGGGTCAATCTTTCACTGATACCATCGGCCACAGTACCGTTTTCGATAATGACCCGGCATTTCCCGCAGACACCCTCTCCACCGCAGGAAGCATTGATGTGAACACCGGCTTCCAGTGCACCCCTGAGGATGGTTTCACCTTCGGGAACGTCGATGGAAATATTATGGGGCTGGAAGTTTATTGTATGGGTTTTCATATAGTTCTCTTTCTGAAATGGTTTTAAGTTTTAAGTATTAGGTTTTAGGTTCTGCTAATCGCTAAATGACCCTTAAACAGCTTCGATAAGCCGGAAAAGAGAAAGATCTTTTATCACGAAAGTACGAAATCACGAAAAAGACCATTAAAATTTTCGTGTTTTTCAGATTTCGTGCTTTCGTAATTGCCTTCAGCGTCCCTCGGACCCTTGGAACCCCGACCCCTTGTATGCTGGGACGCTAGGAGGCTTGGAAGCTGGGATGCTGCTGTCCGCCTATAGCCGTCAGCCACCCCTCCAACCCTTGTATCACCCTCGGACCCTTCAACCCTTCATTTATGCTCCGCCTCGGCAAAGCTGCAGCGCAGCAATACCAGGTCGTCCTCGAATTTTTTGGTTGTTTTATAGGGCAAGGTCTTGAACAGGCGGATCATGCCCCTGTTTTCAGGTGAGGTGTAGGCAAAAAGACCGGAGATGCCGTTTGCCCGGGCTGTTTCACACAGTTTACGGATAAGGATTTTCCCGAGGCCTTTCTTTTTAAATTTCTGACTGACGGAAAAAGCAACCTCTGCCATGTTGTTGGAGGGGTCGAGCAGGTATTCGCCCACCCCCACCACTTCACCAAAACCGAACTCTCCGATGACGGCGACGATGGTCAGGTCCTTGATGTAATCGACCTGGGAGACATCCGAGACTTCGGCGCGCACAAAAGATGTTTTTTCATGAAAGAACCTGGCAATGACATCATCCTTGTTAAGGGTGTAGAAATGTTCTTGTATACGCCGCTCGTCCACAGGTTTTGCCGGTCGGATGATGACACTTGTGTTGTCCAGAAGGATGGTTTCTTCAAGTTCCCTGGGATAAACCCCATAAATGGATTCTTTCAGGGTTCGCTCCCTGCCGATCAGACCCAGGTCCTTGGCCTGATGGAACAGCTCGTCTCTGAAATCCGGGTGGGCAATGCTGATCATGGCTGTGGCTCGTTCCTGTAGACTTTTGCCAAAAAGGTTCACAACACCGTATTCAGTAGCCACGTATTGGACATCCGCCCTGGGAACCACAATGGCCGTGTCGGTCAGTATGGGTACGATACGACTTTTTTTACCCTTTTCGGTTGTGGCTGTGAGCAATAAAAAGGACTTGCCGTCGGGTGCCTGGGCTGATCCCCGTATGAAATCCGGCATGCCACTGATACCTGAAAAGTGATTGTAGGGAAGTGCGTCTGCTGCCACTTGACCCGTCAGATCCATTGCCATGGCCACGTTGATGGAAACCATTTTGTGGTTACGGCTGATGATATTTGGATTGTTCACGTAGTCTGACGGGTGAAATTCAATGGCAGGATTGTCATTGATAAATTCATACAAGTTTTCAGAACCGATGGCGGCGCTGGCCACTATCTTGCCGTTATTGAAGCCTTTTTTGCGATTGGTGATGACCCCTTTTGAAACCAGATGCATCATATCTTCCGTCAGATATTGTGAGTGGACACCCAGATCATTTTTGTCCGACAGTGCCAGAAGGGTAGCCTTGGGGGTAACACCCGTGCCCAATTGCAGGGTCGATGCATCGTCGATGAGCCTTGCGATGAGTCTACCGATGTTGTCGGCGGAGTCCGATTCCGGCATTTGACCAATGGTCAAGAGGGGCTCATCGTGTTCGACAATATGGTCGACATCATTCACGTGCACAAAGCTCTGGCCCAGCACTCTTGGCATGTTGGTATTGACCTGGGCGATGACCACGTCCGCTGACAGTGCCGCCGCCTGGGTAATATCCACGGATACCCCCAGACTCATCCAGCCAAAGTCATCGGGCGGTGTCACCTGGATCAGTGCTACATGAATGGGAAGATGCCGGCTTTTGAAAAGACGGGGCACTGCTGAGAGATTGACAGGTGTGATGAAGCGCTGGTTTTTTGACAGGTGTTTGGCTTTGGCCGACCCTAGATAAAAGGTCCGAATCGTGAGATTCTGGCTGCCTGTTTTTTCGGCAATGAGGGTCAGGGACGTACTTTCAAGGGCCATAAGTCGTACAATTTCGATATCGGTATAACGGCCGGCAGTTTCCGCAAGGGATTTTACCAGATGCTGGGGTTCACCGGATGAAGAACCGATAAACACTCTTTGACCGGGGCGAATGTACTGCATGGCTGTTCTGGCATCACATTTTTTTTCAACATAGCTGTCAGCCCAATATGAGTTTATCATCGATCTCAACCTCTAGTGTATCCCAAACCAGTTCAACCTAAGATGAGCGTTTCAAATATTAAGAATAGGGGATTTAAAAATAATTTCAAAGGAGTTGACTCATTTGAATTCTTAAATTTGAAACCCATTGGGATTGCCGATCTTACCGCATCTACGGCGTCAGATGCCATACCGTATAGTTCACATTAGCGGAACAGCATCTTCCTTGCAGCTACGGCAACCTTGACAATCGCTCAACTTAGGTTCAAAGAATAGTACCTTATTCGTTTGTGTGTATAAATCAAATCGGAACTCTTCTGACCTAAAAGCGACAACATCGCGTCCGATAAATTCGCGAAGCGAATTTATACTGATAGCGTTTTCGAAACGGTTTTACAAGAGGAACATGGTCTCTTGACAGATGGGATTCATCATGTTTCAGCCCAGTTTGAGCGATTGTCGAGCTCGCGGTAGCTACAAGGAAGATGCTGTTTCGCTATTCTTAAAATTTGCAGCGTTCATCTTAGGTAGTGTCCGTCCAGAAATAGGGATTTCCGCGTTCTGACAAGGCGGGTGTCAGATTTAACCCGGAGGAATAGCGAGCTATTTTGAGGAGTTAAATCGTGGCACCCAACGCCGGCAGAGTGTGAAAAGACCATTTATGGATGGGCACTAGGTACCATCAAGGAGAACAACCCATGAGCAATAGCATAAATCCATCCACCTCTCCTCCTAAACGCATTTTCCGGCGGTTTGCCGTGGAAGGGCCTGTCGAAAACGCCATATCCTTTTTTTGCTTCTGGAAGCCTTCCATTGCCCGACGCATCACCCTCTACTTTCTTTTTTTTGGGCTGATCATTTTTTTGCTCAGCAGTTTATTGTATATGGTTGCGGCAAGAAAAACGTTTCTCAAGTCAGCCGGTTCCATGATTCAGGATCGATTTTCCCAGGTCAAGGATATTTCCGAGGCTGACTATCTGCTAAAGCATCTAGGCAAATCACAACCCGAGATCCACAGGATTCTGGGGCTGGTGTCGAGCCTGTCATCCGTCTATTATGTAGTGTCGGATGCCGCTTTTTACCGGCGTGACCCCACCGGAGCAACCTGGACCCGGATCTATTTTCCCAACGGTGATATATTGCAGGAAGCGCCTGCCTACAATCCGTCTTTAAAGAAATTGGATCAACAACTTAAAAGACGATTTCATCGCATGCAGGCGAATCTTCTCAAGACTGACGGTGTGGTCACCATGTTTGTGAACTTGACGGGTGAAAAGGATGTGAACCGCTACTTCATAGGGATCGAGCTGGACAGTGAGACATTTACCGGGTTTATCCGCAGCCGGTTCAAACTGTTTTTTCTTTTTCTTTTCATCGGTATGATTGTTTCCCGATTGCTGGCACACATTTTTGTGCGAAAAATCGCCCGCCCTATCGAAAAGCTGTCTGAAACCGTATCGAAAGTTGCCCAAGGAGATCTGTCCCAGGAGGTCCCGCTGACAACCAAAGATGAAATCGGCCAATTGGCGGCAGATGTCAATACCATGATAGGTGAATTGCGGGAGTGGGATCGCATCAAACGCATCGAATTTGAGTTGGAGAAAGGTCAGGAGATTCAGAGGGAGTTTCTACCCAGAACCCTACCCGTAATGCCCAATTGGGAGATCGCCGCCTTTTTTCAGCCGGCAGGAAAGGTATCAGGGGATTTTTACGACGCCTTTCAACTTCCGAACGGACACATGGGGCTGGTCATCGGTGATGTCTGCGACAAAGGTGTGGGGTCCGCCCTGTACATGGCTCTGTTCCGCAGTCTTCTCCGGGTTTTTTCCACCCAAAAGGGATTTCAGCAAAACAACACCGCTGTCCAGACTGAGACGCAACCCCGCTCATCGGAATCAACGGCAGCCAACTGTGAAGAGCCGCTTGCCTGCCTGCAAGCTGTTTTGTTGACCAATGAATACATTGCCCAAAATCATGGAGATGAGGGCATGTTTGCGACGATTTTTTTTGGTGTTCTAAATCCTGCTTCAGGCAGATTACACTATGTCAATGGGGGACATGAACCCCTATTGCTGGTTGGGCCAGAAGGTGTCAAAGGGCATCTCAGACCTACAGGACCGGCCGTCGGCATGATGCCCGATATGCATTTTGATATCCATGACATTTGCATGGAGCCAGGAGATATTCTTCTGGGCTTCACGGATGGATTGACGGAGGCACGTTCACCCAAAGATGAACTCTATACAAGAGGACGGCTGAATGCTCTGTTTGATCCGCCCGCGGCCACGGCCGGCTTACTGCTTGAACGAATTCAATCCAACCTACTGGCTTTTATCGACACAGCACCGCAAAACGACGATATTACCATGCTGGTGGTGCAGCGGGCTATTTAATCTACTTTTTTACAATGCCATGTCTGATAATCTTGCGTCTCAGGGTGTTTTTATCGATACCAAGTTCCCTGGCTGTCTTTATTTTTTTCCACTGATTTCGTTCCAGGGTATGCAAAATGGTCTCTTTTTCGCACGCTTTCAAGGTCAATCCGGATGTTTTTTCGATGAGACCACCCTCGGGGCGGATGCGGGAGGGAAGGTGTTCCGGAATGATTAATTCACTACGGCACATCACGAACGCATGCTCTATGGCATTTTCAAGCTCCCTGACATTTCCCGGCCAGTCGTGGAGCATGAGAATTGCCAACGCTTCCCGGGATATGCCTGCCAGGGATCTGCTCAGGAGGCTGTTGAAACGCTCAATGAAATGATGGGTCAGCAGAGGAATATCCTCCTTACGTTCTCTCAGTGGCGGTAGCTGTAAGCGTACCACATTGATTCGATAGTACAGATCTTCACGGAATTTACGGTCAAGAGCCAGCTGATGAAGATCGCGGTGGGTTGCTGCAATGATACGGGTGTTGAGTTTGATCGGTTTTACGGCGCCCAGCGGTTCATATTCTTTCTTCTCCAGAACCCGCAGAAGTTTGGTCTGTACCGAAGGCGAGATGTCGCCTATTTCATCCAGCAGAATCGTCCCCCCTTGGGCCTGATCAAACCGTCCGGGTTTGTCTTTTTTTGCATCTGTAAAAGCCCCGGCCTTGTAGCCGAACAGCTCGGACTCTATCAGGGTGTCTGGAAGAGCGCCACAATTGACGGCCACAAACGGACCGGATGCGGTGGTACTGTTATTGTGAATCGCCCGGGCAAAAAGCTCCTTACCTGTGCCGCTCTCACCTTCAATCAGAAGGGTACTGGTACTCTGAGCAATTTGGGGAAGTATGGCGAAGACATTAAGCATCTTATTGTTTTTACTTACAATATCTTCAAAAGTGTGTTGCTTTTTGAGCTCTCTCTGGAGTTTGTTGATATCGGTCAGGTCCCGGAATGTCATGACACCGCCGATCAACTGGTTGTCCGTATCTTTCAAAATCGCCGTTGTCACATTGATGGGGATACGTTTCTTGTCAGCCCGGATGATATAAAGAGGCTGGTTTGGAACCGTTTGCCGGTCTTCCATGACCCTTTTCAAGAGACAATGGTTTTCACACATGTTGCTTCGCAAAACCTCAAAACATGGCTGACCAATGGCCTCCTTCCTCTTGATGCCGGTGATGATCTCGGCTGCCCTGTTAAAGGATGTCACCCGCCAATCCATATCCACTGTGTAAACGCCGTCTGCAATGGAATCCAGAATGACTTGATACAGTCGCGGTAAGGGTTTTTCGAGGTCGAACGCTCTATACATCATTTCACCTCATGGAAGCGACAAGGTCGCGTTTCATTTTTAAAAAATAAATTTATTGGGTGCAGATTGTTCCATTATGCCGAAGGAAATCGATGCAGATTGTTCCTATTTCATAATAGAACACTGTCGGAGAAGGCTTGTCAAACAATAAATGACATTTAATTCTTATGGGTTAATAAAATAATTGGATTCGTTTTTCTCCTGGTACACTTTTTGCTCTATAGCTTTCAAGCGGGGCACTTTTGGGCCTGCCGTATTGGGTTTCTGACCATTTTTGTTCAAAACTGGAAAAGGAGGTTTGAAATATGAAGAAAAAGAATAGGTGGTGGCGGATTTCGACCGTGTGGCTCTGCACATTTTTGATGCTGGGTGGCATGTGTGTGCTGGTCAATCAGGGGTTGGCAAAGCAAAGCCAGAAAAGCATGGAACACCAGAAAGCATTTGCGCTGTATGCAGCAAAATGTATGGGTTGCCATGATTCGGTGGCAGACCCGGAAAAACCGGGCCGGACACGTGATGACTGGCATCTGGTGGTCAATGTCATGCATGAATATGGCATGGATTTGTCAGCAGATGAAGCGGATATGATTATCGATCTGCTTTATGACCTCAGAAAGGGCATGGAAAGAGAAGCCGGCTGATTAAAAAGCAGCAATTAAACTGCAACCAAGGAGGAAACATGAAAAGAAGAACTTTTTTAAAATCGATGGCTGCAACGGGTGTAGCCGCTTCCATGGCAGGGGCAGTTCTTCCAAAAGAGGCCGAAGCCGCCAAAAAGATCGATATCGGAGAAATCAAAAGTCTCAAAATCGATGTGCTGACGGAAACCAGCTGGTTTGACAATGATATTTTTAAGAAGAACCTCATGGACTATGGTGGCGCCATGACCAATCAGTACACCATCCCCTGGGAATGGGACAATGCCGGTGGTTACGCTACCTTGATCACTGTCACCACGCTGGAAGGCGAAGAACGCAAATTCATGATGGACTTCGGATGGAACAACGACTGGATGGATTATATCTATGAGGAAAAGAGCGATGTTGCTGCACTGATAGATAAGGGGGAAATCGATTTCTGGGTTTTGTCTCACTGGCATTTGGATCACTACTGGGGTGTCGAATCCACCTTGAAGCGTAAACAGGATCTTACCCTCTATGCCCCAAAGACCTACTATCCGGAAGATATGGCACTCTTAAAAGAAAAGGCCCATCACAAAGCAAAGAATAAAGTGACCGGTGAGATGGATCATATATGCAAAAATGATTATCCGCATACCGGCAAGCTCGTTCTTTGCGATCCAAAGGGTGAAAAAGGAGAAGGGATTTACCGCTTGATGCCTGGTGTGGCGCTTCGAAATTTCGATGTCCCGATTCTGTTGAGGGTACGAGGTGAGAATATCCTCTATTTCAACGTCCAAGGCAAAGGCATTGTTACGGTAACAGGTTGCTGTCATCCTGGTGTCCTGTCTTTGTTTTCATATGCCAGAAAGAACTTCAAGGGATATGAACCCTATGGCTGTTATGGCGGATTACACATCACCCTGTTTGAAACCTGGGATCCCAAGTTTGACGATATCATCAAGGGGGTCAAGGCGTTTAAAATCCAGAAACTCGGTTGCAATCACTGCACCGGCTGGATCTGGGCTGAAAAGGCTGCAGCTGCCGGCGTTCCGGTGGTGAAAGGTACGGATAAGTATAAAACCTACAAGAAAACATCCACCGTGGCCACAGGCAGCAATATGTTCCTCACCAATGGTGACACGATTACATTCTGATGTTTTCTGTTTGGCTTTAGTCAATCAATGTTTCGGGGAGTACTCAGGAGGCCGGATAGAGGGGTATCTTTTGTTCTCCCTGAAATTGAAGGAGGTATCTATGACCGAGGAACATTCGGATCTCAAATTTAATTACTTTTTCGGCCTTATTAACCTTGTAGCAGTTTTCGTGATTGTCTGGTTCCTCTGGTATGTTTTCATGAACCCCGACGCAGTCATGAAACTTTACACACCCATGTATGGGTTTGCCTTGGTCGCGGTGTTTGTTTCAAGTATTATCCTCATGGCAAATGTCGCAGAGTGTTCAACCCTGTACCATCGTGCTGCTGAAAGTGATAATCCAGTTGTCAAGGGGGTTATCCTAACTATTATCGCCTTTGTATTGATGCTGGTGCTCAATTACATTGTTTTCTGGGGGTTTCTGGGAAAGCTTGGGATCGCATATTTCAGCCCGGGTTCCATCGTAGCATCCGGCGGCATCGGAGCCGAACCGCTGGTTGCAAGGGAAAACGCTTCCATCGCTATTTTGTATTATTGTACGGCATTTCTCTGGATCGCGCTCTATTGGGGAGTGGGTATGGGGCGTTGGCCATGGCAGAGTAACGGTTATGGTGTGCGGGTGTGGTCCAGGCTCTTTACGATCCTGTTTTTTGTTAATATCATCTATGTGATTTTGTTTCATCCCCATGTCTGTTATTTGTTTTATCCGGCCCAGGACAAAGCGGCTGTTGAGGCCTGGTGGTCCTTTTCAGGAACCGGAAGTGCTTTTTGGGGGCTTGGCTTGGTGCTCTGTTCATTGTTCTGGATTATATTGTCTGATTTGCTGTGGGATGGATACCCCTGGAAACTAATGGAAAAAGATGGGGAAGGTACCTTTCTAAAGGGGATTGTGACCTTTGTTGTTACTCTGGCATTGGGAATTTTCACCGTCTATATTTTGACCAGAGTCATGAATATTTTCTGGGATGAAGCCTTTATGGGAGGGCAATATACCGACGGCCCTGATTTCCGCTATATTCATACCGGAGAAATTTGTGGATTTTTTATTCTGGCAACATTCATTCTGAAGCACTATTTCAATAGCTTTCCCAATCTTCAAAACATCTGGCTCAGATCCATCATCCGATCGGTCATTGCTATGGCCGGGGGACTGCTTATCTATCTTTTTTACTACTCTCCAGCGTCGACATTTTTTCTTGCAAAGGTGCCGGGAGTTGCGCAGCCTGACGATAAGCCGCTGGTATGGACCTTGCTTTTCCTGAGCATTATTTTAGTTCAGAGTGAATTTTTCGATGGGTGGCCATTAAAACGGAAGTAGAGGGGTTCTGTGTATGACGGATAACAGTAAACGGCAGTTTTTAACAAAGTATTTCATGCATCAGGTCGGTCGATGCCTGCTCGGTTTTGAGGATGGTGTGGATGAGATCCGGCGTAAAGACGATTTTGAACGTTTTTTTGAGTCGGATGAGTCCAGCTACGCCCTGACATTGGCCTACCCGGATGACATTTTGCTTGAAACCGCTAAAAATTACGGCATCGATACGGAGAATCGGTCAAAAAGAGAGATCGTCAAAGAGCTGATGCTGAAAAGGGAGGATTACTGAAAATCGAAATAGAAAGCTTTTTCAGAAATATAATTGAAGAGATGCTCATTTTCTCATCTTGGAGCGAGCGCTTCCGGTCCGATATCGGGTTCAATGGTGTGAGTCAGATATGGGGTGAAAGACCTGCCTGGTATTTCTGGCTGGCGGATTCACCAGGGGTATATCAGTTGGAAATGATGAACACGGAAGAAGATATAGACACCCGAGAGGACCGATACACAGCAGTATTTAAGGTGAAATGCTATCCGTATCAGGAGCGTTTCGCGTTTCAGTCGTTTTCTTTTCTCGAAAGAAAGCTGGTAAAAAGCAAATTGTTTGACGATACCAACACACCGGCTTTTGAGAATCAGGGTGACATTCCCGATGATTTATTTACGGTAGCGACAATTGAACTTACCATGGATCCGGAGGGGCACGCGGCCATCTTTTCCTTCGAGTCCATGGAATATCTTCGTACCCGTTTTGCACAGAAAACCCACCAGACATTTCCGATGATACAGGTAGATCAAACTTTTGGGAGACAAGAGGTCGACAGGGATGTGCCGGGGCTTCAAATAGGTTACCGGCTGTTTGATTGCCTGATGTGCCTGTATGCGAATACTCATAAACAGCCGCCCCTTGAAATTCGGTGTTGGAGGTCGCCGGGGTACGAATTCATCATAAAGGACGGCGATGTCCATGTACAGGAAATAAGCGACTTAAAGGGGTTTAAGCTGAGCATGTTCTATTCAGTAGCGGGATCTGACTCCTATCCGGGCATGAACGATTTTATAGGAAATTCAGAAGAGGGGAGTGAAGATATCATATATGATCGGCGCTTTTCATGTGGTAATTTCCATGAAAATAAAGACGAGGAAAAACTGCCAATGGCATTAAACAGAAAATGGTGGTCGTTGGCACATATGCACTATGAATCTGAGCTAAGCTCTTCCTGTGGTTGTCACTAAAACATCGGATATTCTGATTTGCAGGGCACATAGCCGTTTTCTCTTAATATGAAATTTGATGCCTTCCTATTGGAAAGTGGAAATTATGAAAAAGGTTGCCATTCCCATATTTCAGAACAGGGTTTCACCCGTTCTTGATTCATGCCGGCACATGCTTTTCATTGACCTGGAACAGGACGCTGAAATAGACCGGGAAACTGTTTATATGGATGAAATGTCCTTGACGGAGCGATGTGGTATTTTTGAAAAACTGGATGTAGCGATCGTGATCTGCGGTGGGGTCAGCGAGGTTTTTGCCAATATGCTGATGGGGGCCGATATTCGTCTGATCAACGGAATTGCCGGTGAGATCGATGAGGTTATTCCAGCCTTTTTGGGAAAGCGTCTTGATATACCCCAATTTTATATGCCCGGCTTTCGGCAGGACAACCGGCGTGAACAGCAATAGCGAGCAAGTTTAAGCAAGAAACGAACAAGATAAAATCAGGAGGCCATAAATGGGTGAAGATGTTATTCGAGTGGGAGGGAAAAAGCAGTCCATATTTCTCGACAAGGTAAAAGAACTTCTTCCGGATGAAGGAAATCTGAATCTTTGTCTTACCTGTGGGGCGTGTTCTTCAGGATGCCCGGCTACGGGTTTGTCAGGTATGGATCCACGCAAGTTTCTTCGCATGGCAGCGCTGGGAATGGACGATGAGATATTGAGATCAGACTGGATATGGATGTGCACCGGATGCCAGCGTTGTATTTATGTCTGTCCCATGAAGATAGATATTCCACGTTTGATCTACAATGCCAGGGCTGTCTGGCCCCGGGAGGAGCGACCCAAAGGTATCCTTGGGTCATGCGATATGGCCCTCAGAAATGACAGTACCAGTGCCATGGGTGCCAGCCCGGAAGATTTCCAGTTCGTTGTGGAAGATGTGTTGGAAGAGTACCAGGAGGCCCAGCCAGAATTCAGCGAAATGCAGGCGCCCATAGACAAAGAGGGTGCTGAATTCTTTTTGAACCAGAACTCAAGGGAGCCGGTAACCGAACCCGACGAGATGGTTCCCCTGTGGAAGATTCTTCATTTGGCCGGTGTGAACTGGACCTACGGATCCAAAGGATGGGCCGGTGAAAATTACTGTATGTTTCTGGGTGACAACGCGTCCTGGGAGCAGATCACCCGTACAAGCGCAAAGCAGGCTCAGTATCTGGGGTGTCGGGTGTATCTCAACACCGAATGAGGGCACGTGACTTTCTCAGTCCTGGAAGGACTGAAAAAATTCAACATCGAGCATAATTTTGAGGTTAAAAACATCTACGAATACTATGCCAAATGGATCCGGGAAGGAAAACTCAAGGTCAATTCAGATTGGAACAAGGATTTGAAAATAAAATTCACGGTACAGGACCCCTGCCAGATCATTCGCAAGAGCTATGGGGATCCCATGGCTGAAGATCTGAGATTTGTGGTTAGGTCCATCGTTGGCGAGGAGAACTTTGTCGACATGCAGCCGAACCGATCCAACAACTACTGTTGCGGTGGCGGCGGCGGCTTTCTCCAATCTGGTTACAAAGAAGAGCGCCTGGCCTATGGGAAGTTGAAGGACGACCAGATCAAGGCCACCGGCGCAGATTACTGTATTGCCGGATGCCACAACTGCCACGCGCAGATCCACGAATTGAGCGAGCATTACGGTGGCAACTATCCGGTTGTACACCTTTGGACTCTGATCTGTCTTTCGCTTGGGATTCTTGGACCCAATGAGCGGGAGTACTTGGGGGACGATCTCAAAGAGGTGAATGTCTTTCATCCTGAAACGGCTATGTAAGAGTAGGGTTTGAGGGGGATACAAGGGTTCGAGGGGCTGAGGGTGGCTAAAAGCAATAAGCCGTCTGCAGCTTGCGGCTTATCGCTTACGGCTTCGTCCCCAGAAATTCGACAAACCCAATGAACATGAATAACGAACGTGATTGAGGTTTCATGAATGAAACACTAACGATAAGTGAACTTGAAAGACGCTGGGAAAAGACACTTTCCGCTACGGAAAAAGCTGTAAACCACCACCCGGAAGTTTATGGCGAGATAAAGTTATTTGTGGGGGAAATTGTCACCAAAACCCTGGATATCAGTGATTATCCGTCTACTGCGGAAAAACTGGGCGGGTTGTTGAGGACCATGGCAGAAGGCAGCGAAAAGAATATCTTTCATTTTTTCTGCGACAGGATTTCTCCTTCCAGTATCAGTAAGCTGAAGCTGCTACGCTTGGAATGTCGGGATTTACTGGAACAATTAAAGGCTTTTGATGCGTGGCGCAGGGAAACGCATCACCTACACATTTTGAAGTAATGTGGCAGCATGGCGTTCACGCCTCTTCCCACTCACCGATATATTTTTTAACGGTTCGGCGATCCAGATTGACACGGCGGGCAACATCTTCAAAGGTGCCGTGGCGCTTGTAAAGGAGCGTGCAGTAGCCGGCAATCAGGTTTTGGGCATCCAATTCACCGGATTCGATTCCTTTTACCAGTCGGGCTTTCAGGTCATCTGGCGAAACAGACTTGATATCACCCTCATAATTTTTCTTCAGAATTACACGCCTTACACATTGTTCCAGCTCTCTGACATTGCCGGGCCAGGCATAGTCGGGCCCCAGGTTTTTATCGATAACTGTCCGAACTTCTTTTTCCAGTTCCGGTGAGGATCGGGTTAGCATGCGCTCGATGGTGTATGACAACAGCGCATTCAGTTCATCTGGATTTTGCTGGATTCGTACGCGTAGCGGGGGGACCGTGATGATGTCGGAGCTGAGACGATAATAGAAATCATCTCGAAAGATGTTTCGCCCCCTGATTTCGTGGATTGCACGGTTGGTGGCGGCGATGACCCGACCTTCGAAACGGCTTTTTTCATGACTCCCCACCGGTGAAAAAACCCTGTTTTGAAGTACTTCCAAAAGTTTTATCTGAAGCTGCATGGAGGTTTCCCCGATTTCATCCAGGAGAATCGCACCATAGGGGCTGCACCTTCCGAAAACACCTGTGTGATGTTTTGCAGCACCCGTGAAGGCTCCTTTTTTATGTCCGAAAAGTTCGGATTCAATCAGCGTCTCCGGAAATTGAGACAGATTAATGGACATAAAAGATTTTGTAAAACTTTCCTGAAAGCCCTTTTTTTTGAGATGAAAGGGTATGAATCCGGAACAGCCGATGGCCATGGCAGCAGTCCCTTTGCCTGTCCCGGTCTCACCGAGAATGAGGGTGGAAAAATCCTCCATGCGATTCAGGAGATGTGTTTCATAAAAGTCGATATTGTGGGTGAATACATTGTTCCAGAGGTTAAAACGCAGTTTTTTCATGGCATTGCTGGGTCCCACCAGTCGCCTTGTCATGAAATAATAGGCCCGTCTCAACTGGTAGCTCAGGGCAAAGTAGCGGGTAGTGGATTCACCTGTGAACCCTTTTTTTCTGAGAAAGAGGAAGGCTTCATTGGCAAAAGGGACTTTGATGAAATTGTCACCCGCAGCGATCTGATCGGTTATGAGCTTATCAAACTGCTGCCGGTACCGGTAAAAGAAATCGAACAGATAGGCTGCCTGAACCAATTGCCGATCCTTTCCCCCAAAGGTGTTAATGTCTGAAGGGCCATCCGCTTCGATGCGTTCGATCCGTTTTCTTGTTTCATAAATCGCCTTTTCCAATCGCTTTTTTCTGGTGGTTGTGGGCGATAAGCCTGATAATTTCAGATCCACATCTGCACGGGCATCATCAAAGGGATTTGCCAGAATTGCATCATAGACAAGCGCAAAGAAATCTCGGATGTGGGTTTCTAATTTTCGTTGTTGTCCCATAATTTTATTAATTCAGGCTGTTAGCGGTTTAGACTTTAGGCTGTTAGGAGTGTTATACATGCTGGGAAGTCAGGAAGCTGGGAGGCTAAGATGCTGCTATTTGCTTATAGCTGTCAGCTACCCTCGAATTCTTGTATCAACCTTGGAACCTCGAACCCTTTATTTGTACACCCCATGTAAGCACACTATACATAAAATGTCCATAAAGCGGCTGTTCAAGAATGGGAATCGAAGGAATGTATTTGTAAAATCCTATAATAACAATATGTTGGATGAAGAAGTAAATTGTTGGCATGATGCTTGAACTATTGTTTGGAATAAATCGGAATAAAACAGATTCTAAACACACAAACATGAGGTGCCATATGGAAAATTCAATTGTTCAACAGCTCTTGAAAGCCAAGGAAATGAACAGCAAGCAGGAATATACCGGCAAAGAGAGACGCAAGGAAGATGATCCCGCGTATTTCGGCCATTTTTGCCTGGAAGGATTGGAGAGAAGACAAACGGGCAGTATTTTTTCTTAAACTGCGTGTTTAAACTGCTTCATCAAAACCCCCGTCGTCGCCGGCGGGGGGTTTTTTTTGAGTGATATGCCATAAGCATTAAGCTTCTTATTTTTCAAAGCCAGACATAGCCTCCCAACTTTCTATCCCCTTACAGCACACGGCTTATAGCTAAAAGCAGTCTTTAAATTAAAGCTTGCTATTTATCGTGAAAAAGATAACCTTCATTTTCTTTTTCGAAGAGAAATCGATAATAATCCCTACAGCAAGGAGTGTATCATGGATATTGATCTTAAATTGGATGAGAACAATCTGTACAAGGAAGAATCGTTTACCGATCTAAAAACCGGCGCTGTCCGTAGGCTGACACCGGTGAAAGAAGATGGTTCAAAGGATGACAGCCGCGAACCGATTTTTATGGCTCAAACCCAGCTGATGTCCCCTAACGGTCCCTTGCCGGTAAGCTGTATGATCGAGGGTGCTGTGACATTGTCGGATGCCGTAAAGAAGTTTCCTGACGTTGTCAAAAAAGAAGTTGAGAAGATCATCGAACTGGCCCAAAAAGCCCAGCAGGAAGAATCATCGCGGATTATCGTGCCTGGCCAGGGCTGATAACACAAGTGACTCCCTAAAGATGAGCATCCAATATCGAACATCGAATAAAAACGAATGTTAACCGCATTTCGGTTCAATATTCGATGTTGGGCGTTCGATGTTCATTCCTTATTCTGGAGGCAAAGGTGACATGACGCCTGAGTTATTCTTACGCTTTTATGAACAATCAGACATCATCATCGGGGAAGGCGCTGTTATCGAGCGTCTGCGCAGGGACACGGAATGGGAGCTTGATCTCCATGTTGTCAATGCGGCGTTTATTTATGAAGAAAAAAAGCGAGCGGTACTGGCGTCCATCTACCGGCAATACCTGGATGTAGGTTTTTCATCGGGTTTGCCGCTGCTTCTTTCGACGCCGACCTGGCGTGCCAGCAGGGAGCGAATCAAAACCGCTGGCTATGAAGACAGGGCTGTCAACGAAGATAATTATCGGTTTCTGGATGATCTGCGCAGGGCATATGGTGCGTATGCAGACAAGGTGGCCATTTGCGGCCTCATGAGTTGTCGTGGGGATGCCTATAACCCGTCCGAGGGACTGTCTGAGGATGATGCCCGGACATTTCATGCCTGGCAGGCGCAGAAGCTGGCTGAGACCGGTGTGGATTTCCTGCTGGCTTCTACCTTGCCTGCTCTGAGCGAGGCGACCGGGATTGCATCAGCTCAGGCTGCTACCGGAAAACCGTATATTATCAGCTTTGTATTTCGCCCGGACGGTACGCTGCTGGATGGTACCCCCCTGAAAGATGCTGTGAGTGCCATCGATGCCAAGGTCAATCCGAAACCTTTTGCCTATATGTGCAATTGCACGCACGCCTCTATTTTCAGGTCAGCAATGGTGCATGAGACCCATGTCTCATCACTTGTCAGAAAACGGGTTGTCGGCCTCCTCGCCAATACGGCGGCCCTTGAACCCGAGGAACTGGACAGCAGTAAAGAACTGGTGACAGAGGCTCCCGAAATATTCGGCCGTGATGTGGCAAGTCTTCACAGGGAATTCGGGGTGAAGATTCTGGGCGGTTGCTGTGGCACGGATCAGAGGCATATCCACTCTCTTGCAGAGCACCTTAGCACACAGTCTTAGAGGGTTTGTATCGATAGTTCATCGTTTGGTACCCAGTATTCCTCCGGGTTAAATCTGACGCCCGCCTTGTCAGAACGCGAAAATCCCTATTTCTGGACGGACACTAATTATTTGAATTATAAAATGAATTTAACAATGCTATCGTTTGAAACATGTCATTGCAGCAGTAATCTGCACCAATAGCCTCAGCTGATTCAATCTCATTGACATATCCACCTATCATGATCTTTATATTTTTACGGCATCCCTCTTCTGAAAGGGTGTCGATCATTCTTTTGACTTCAGAAATCGATGGTTTCAAAGACATTGCATTGATTTCAGGAATGATGGATGTTGCGGGCATTGTGATTCCCAGAAAATCTGGTGTATCATTTTTTACTGACTGAACAATTTCTTTGACAGAAACACTGGCACCTAAATCGATTGTTTTATAACCAAGCCCTTTTAGAAATGCCGCGGTAATCTCTCGCCAATTGGTATGGTCTTGTCCGTATAGCGTCGCAAGGACAGCCTTGCCCTTGCTGAGGGAAAAATCGTCACCTACGTATTTTGCAAGAATATTCCTTGCTTTCGTTGTTCTTTTAGCCGTGGCAATCAACTCTGGCAGTAAGAATTGCCCCTCTTCATATTTTTTTATTGATTTATACATTGCTTTATCCAGGGCATCTACAGATATTAAGGGTGGCGGCACATTTTTCTTTACTGATAATCGTATTAGCTCTGAAATTCCTGGCTGGCTTTTTGCTTTGGAATCTTGCTGATGAATAAGCGGGTCAAATTTGCCCTTGATGATATGGTCTGATATTTTTCCCAATAGGTTATATTCATTCATACTACTATTTCTATCCTCGTTATGTTATAAATTTCTGTGTTTAATGTCTACATGACAATTTATATGCCATGCACAATGTAATTTCAGATAGTTAGATAATGAAAATTTTGAGTAAAAATATTTTCAATTGAAAATATACATATATGAAATAGCTTTGTCAACTCTCGAACAAAGTATTTGTTGAGCCAAGAATTAAATTTTGTATTAAAACCAAATAGTTATACAGTTTTTGTCGATAATATTCGTTTTTCATTTATCTTTTATTATGGATTGGTGAGGTTAAAATGAATAAAAAAAATGAAAAGCAGATAATGATAGAACAAGTTAGTATGCAGATCATTATGCGTATTCGGCAGATCATTCAAGAAATGTCAAAATATTCAAAATATATTTTGGAGAATTATAATATCACCGTTCCCCAGCTCATTTGCCTGCGCGAAGTTTACCAGCACGGCCCTATTTCAATTGGTGCATTAACAAAAATTGTCTTTTTGAATAACAGTACCGTAACGGGGATTGTCGATCGACTTGAGAAAAGAGAATTTGTCAGGCGCATACGAATCAGCAAAGATCGAAGACAGGTACACCTTGAAATGACTGATCAGGGTATAAAATTTATTAAAAAAGCTCCCAAACCCTTGCAAGATCAGTTTATAGATCGCTTAAAAGCTTTGGATGAAGAAAAAACAACTTTGATTCTATGGTCTCTGGAAATGTTAGTAGATATGCTTGGCAATAAAGAAATAAAAATGGAGTTACCCGCACCCCCAATTCATATTACCCAAGCTGATGGTATGACCAATATTGAAGATGATCTTTAGAGGCTTATCGTTGAAGTGAAAACACGATTGCCAAGTATTTCAGTTTATCGTCAGTCGGCGATATGTGGAGACACGTTCAGTTATCAGAAAATTGGTGAAATTGTCAGATACCATCTGTTATTACCAAGGCATCACGGCAGGGCTTAGGAATGCAAGATTTGGCCGGCTGTGATTATTTTCGCACACCGGTAAAATTTTAGGGGCTTGATATCTTTGTTTTTGTTGGAGATAGGTCAGGTTTTTATAAGCAAAGATGATTGCAGATATGCCTAAATCCCTTTAATGTCACAATCGTTTCGAGCCTGCAGCTTCTATTGCATCACTTCTGTCGTGATTATTATCGGCTGTGTCTGAGTAATTGTCCTTGCCATCCCCACCCTTATTCATTGTTTCTTAGCCCGAAAACATGCAATAATGGACAGAAGAAAGCACGTATTATTATCCCTCTTTATCACCGTCATAGATACCCAACTCCTCCTCTGCCTCTACGACGATGGAGCGAACTTTTTTTAGAACATCAGCCGACAGTTGGGGAGGTTCATAGATTTCCAGGATTTCGATCATCTTCTCATGGGAACGTTGGTATGCATCCTTGCTTCCGGCGGCTTCCCAGTCTTCCCGCATCCTGCGGTCGATCAATTGTGCCTGCGACTGCGAGCGCATGTACTCAAAGGTAGTCTGGTGAGACAGATAATCTTTACCTATTCCCATCTCCTTGATGACATCGATGGCAAGAGTCGTGTCGTTCACCGGAACACCCCTCAATGAATGTAGAATCATCTCGGCAATCTCATGGTCCCACACGAGTTGAGCCAGGTCGAAAGTGATTCCCATCTCAAGCATTCCTAATCCGTAGATGACATTGGCACCTGCCAATGCGGGAAGAATGCCGGTGATGGTCTTTTCAAAACCCGCCTGGGCGTCGACCACCTTGCTGTCGCCCTATCCACCGGCCACAAAACATGGCAGGCTGTAGTAACGCGCTAGTCGTGCAACTGCTGCGCTGATCATGCCGGTTTCCGGCGATCCAACACTGGCCGTGGCCATGCGCAGATCCAACGGGCATGTGGAACTGCCGTAAACGAACTGAGCTCCTTTGCGGGTCAACTGCTGCAGAACCAAACTGGACAAAAGTTCACAATTCTGGATGATCAGTGTTCCGGCCAGGTGAACTGGCCCAGAGCCTGCCGACATTGCCATACCAACTACGTTCAGCCCCATATGACTCGTAGCGGCCTCCATGACTATGTCGCAGTGGTGTGACGGGAGTTTCAAGGGGCTGATGGGGCAGGTCGTAAATGACAGCAAAGGTCGTTTTTTTAGGCGCTCTCTGCCGCCTACGATGGCAGCGCACATCTCTGTAATTTTTTTGGCCTGGAAGCCGTCCACTGGGCACAGCCAGTGGTGCTTAGTGGTGTTCGTCAACGATGCTTCGGCATTATGGAGTGCTTGTGATTCCGGTGGTTTGTCGTGTGAACACATAGCCCGTTCATAAGTCTCGATATTATCCAGGCTGTCAATGATCCTGGCCGCTTTTTCGATATCCGCCTTCGTGGTTTCCCGGTGTTCTCCGGTATAGGGGTCTACGAACATGATGCCTTCACCAAAATTGGTAAAGGTTACCCGATTATCTTCCAGCAGCACGTCATCCTCGGGTCTTCGGCCGCAGGCGTAATAGGTGCCGGGGGCGGAATTGATGGCATCTTCGATTACCCAGTGAGGAAACTTGACGACTTTATTTTTTCGATCGACGTCGCATCCCCCACCGTCAAATCGCTCCAGGGCTACTTCGTTTTCTACGAACAGTCCGACATCCTTCAGTATTTCCAGGGTTCCAAGATGGATTTCATGAACTTCGTCATCGGTCATGACGTTCAGGCTGAAACCTGAATTACGATTTTTTCCCGCTTTTAATCTCCGTTTCATAAAATCATAACCTCCTGTTTTTCTGTTATCGTTGGATTTGCCTGATTCCGCATGCGATGTTATCTTGCACTTATTTTTCTGGTATCAAGAGGGCAATTTATCCTGATGACTTGGAATTATGTCATATGCACACTTCACATTAAAATTAGCAAATTATTGTCTTTGACGAACACACCGAACATAAATTTCAAATGTCTTCTCCTCGCTGATTGTCATACCATTGCTGAAATCAATAGCATACGCAGCACCATCCCTTCCCTCGTATGTAGTTGCAGACCAGTAGTGTGAGGGCTTGGTTTGTGGAAACGCAACCAGATCAATGGCTATATCGGAACTTGTTATAACTACAAGCGTTTCTAATGCCCTGATACTCGGCAACTGCCAGTCCTGGTGGTTGGCATAATCTAACCCTTCGCAGTAGACTACTGCGGCTTCCCAGTCCTTTTTAGTATCTGTTGTCTGCCAGATTAGTCCTGTGGCAGGGTCCGCAAATACCTTATCCTCACTAGCTATGTACTTTTCCGTACAACCACTCACAAAGAAAAAAGATGAGATCAGTACAATTAAAATGACATTTTTCATTTGCGTTCCTCCTTCTTCCTTTTTTTAAAAGAGCAAAGAAATGGCAACCCTCCGGTAAAAGATTAAGAGCAAATGCAAGAGTATACGTCTTTGAAAGGTAATAACAGGTCGAGGGTAGGCGAACTCAAATATAGATTTGGAAATAAATTTCAGATCAGGTGTGATTCAGATGCGCTATAAGGTGCATACATTATTTGGATAGTGGCGTCAAGAAATGGCTTTCTCAGCAATACAGATTTATGGATCGCGGTTGGACTCAATTGCAGATATGATCCATAATGAGTTATTGTTCAGTCATCGCAAGCTTAAGGCCAAGGGTTGCAAATGTGGCAGCAAACGATCGTTGTAACCAGACAACCAATCTTGGAGAGTTTACAACGTATCTGCGAACGCCATTTGCCAAAACACCATACAAAATAAAAATGATTAATGATGTTATTAAAAACGCTGTGCTAAACACCCACATTTCCTTATTAAATTAAGATCGATTATTTTTATCGCCCATATAGTACTGCGATAATCGTTGCTTCGCCTGACTTGGCTGCAATGAGATGCGGTGTGGTCGAAAGATAATAGACACTGTCTCCGGGTTCAAGCTCAAATGCATCCGCACCGATTTTGAGCGATGCAATCCCTTCCAGCACATAAATAAATTCTTCACCCTCATGGATGGAAACCTCTTCATCTGGATTTTCTTTCAGTTTGACGATGAGGGCTTCCATGTTCCGGCCTTTTACATCCGGTGCAAGACTCATGTATGAGTAGACTTCTTTTTTTCCTTTTTTCGAGGTTGATCTGGAAATCGGTATCTCTTCATTTTTTCGGGTAATGGAGTAGAGTTTGTTTCCGACACCCGAGACAATTCGACCGAAGGCACTGTCCAGGGCCCTGGAAAGCTTGATGGACGTCCCTAGCTGTGGTTGAACTTTGTTGTTTTCGAGATCTTCGAGAAATGCGATCTCAAAACCGGTCAGTCTGGACACCTCCTCGAGGGACAGTCCCTTTTCGCGTCTCAAGACACGGATTCGTTCGCCAACGCTTTCTATGGGGTCAACAGCTGTTTTGGTAATGTCCCCGGTGAGGTCTTCAAAATAGTCGACATTGATGGGTGGTTTCTGATTTTGTTCTGACATGATTCTCTCCTATCTGGTGGTGTTAAGATAATTATAAACACAAAAATAAAACAATAGAACCCGCAGGATTTTACCATTATGTGAGTGTCATCTGCACTTTGTGCGTCATTTGTCCTTTCGGACGACATTTGCCCTGCGGGCGTCATTAATTGTGGCTCAAAGCTGATGGCTATCAGTGACCCTCGAACCCTCAATAGCCTTTTAGCGGTTAAGACTGTAGGCTGTTAGGTGCCGATCGCTGACTGCTATCAGCTACCCTCGAACCCTTGTATCACCCTCGGCCCCTTGAACCCTATAGTCTTGTTTATTGTGTTCATTGTGTTTGTTGTGTTTATTGAGTTGTCCTTGACAAAAGGTTTAAAGCCCTCAACACGCTCTTGCTCCATCAACCCAATGAACCCAAGAAACTCAACAAACGCAATGAACTCTTTTTTCCTCAAACCCTCAATAGCCTTTTAGCGGTTAAGACTGTAGGCTGTTAGGTGCCGATCGCTGACTGCTATCAGCTACCCTCGAACCCTTGTATCACCCTCGGCCCCTTGAACCCTATAGTCTTGTTTATTGTGTTCATTGTGTTTGTTGTGTTTATTGAGTTGTCCTTGACAAAAGGTTTAAAGCCCTCAACACGCTCTTGCTCCATCAACCCAATGAACCCAAGAAACTCAACAAACGCAATGAACTCTTTTTTCCTCAAACCCTCAATAGCCTTTTAGCGGTTAAGACTGTAGGCTGTTAGGTGCCGATCGCTGACTGCTATCAGCTACCCTCGAACCCTTGTATCACCCTCGGCCCCTTGAACCCTTTATAAACACTTCGCCCCGATATACCGCGAAATAACGATGCGCTGTACCTCGGATGTTCCTTCCCCGATATCCAGTAGTTTTTGGTCTCGATAAAAGCGCTCGACATCATACTCTTTCATCAGACCGTATCCGCCATGAAGTTGAACCGCATGATTGGCACAACGATACATGACTTCGGAACAGTAGAGTTTTGCCATGGCGGCCTCCTTTGAGAACGGCATGTCGTTGTCGCGCAGCCAGCAGGCCTTGTACAGTAAGAGGCGTGCGCATTCGATCTCAACTGCCATATCCGCCAGTTTGAAGGCATTGACTTGAAAGGTTGCGATGGGTCTGTTGAACTGCTCTCTTTCATTGCTGTATTTCAAGGACATGTCGAAACACCCCTGCGCCCCACCCAGTCCCATGGCACCAATGGAAAGCCTTCCGCCGTCCAGGGTCTGCATCATCTGGTGAAAGCCGTGCCCTCGGGTGCCCAGCAGGTTTTCTTTGGGAACCCGGCAGTCCTTGAAATAGAGTTCGCTCGTGTTGGAAGCCCGCCACATCATCTTGTCGTGCATTTCCCGGGTAGTATAACCCGGTGTTCCTGTTTCCACAAGAATACAGGAGAGTTCCGGCTTTCCATCGTCACGTGTACCTGTTTTGCACAGAACGGTGGTGCCTGCAGTAATGTCTGTAGACCCATTGGTAATGAAAATCTTACTACCGTTGATGACCCATTCGTCGCCATCCAGAACCGCGTGGGTTCTGCTGTTGCTGGCATCGGAACCTGCATTGGGTTCTGTCAGGCCAAAGCCCCAGAGGGCATTCCCGCTGCAGAGTTTGGGCAGATACTTTTTTTTCTGCTCTTCGCTTCCAAAATAATAAATAGGGCCGATACCCAGTGAGTTGCCGGCTGCCACCGTGGCGGCATGAGAACCGTCGATCCGGGCAATCTCTTCCGTAGCGATAATATAGGACACATAATCCATGCCCTGACCCCCGTATTGCTCCGACACAAAGATACCAAAAAGCCCGAGTTCCGCCATTTTAGCCATGGTTTCATATGAAAATTCTTCTTTTTTGTCCAAAGCCTGCGCCACGGGCTTGATTTCATTTTCAGAGAAGCTGCGCACGGATTCCCTCAAGATTTCCTGGTCAGTGGAAAGACTGAATTCCATAGGTAAACTCCTTTTTCCATGCCGTGTGAAATGGCCCCGGATGGGGACAATCTATTACAGGTCTTTTAGCCCGAACCTTTCATGAAATTCGATAGCCGTTGTTTCAGATATGTAAATCGTTTCCTTGTTTTGTTGTTGTTGATTCCCATGTGAAGGGCCTTCCTGGTTCCCACAACAACCACCAGATGTTTTCCCCTTGTCACGGCAGTATATATCAAATTTCGTTGAAGGAGTATATAATGTTGCGTGAGAATGGGAAGGACGACTGCCGGGTATTCAGATCCCTGAGATTTATGTACCGAGATGGCATAGGCCAGAATGATTTCATTGAGTTCGGAAAAATCGTAGAGGACATTACGCTGGTCAAAGGAAATCAAAACGGTCTGATTCTCAGAGTGGACTTTTTCGATACGCCCGATATCCCCATTAAAGACCAGTTTGTCATAATTGTTCTTTATCTGCATGACCTTGTCGTGAATCCTGAAACTGCTATTGCCCCGGGAGACACATGCTTCTCCTGGGTTGAGGGCGTTTTGAAGTGAATTGTTCAGGTTCTCGGCACCCACGATTCCTTTATGCATGGGTGTCAAAACCTGTATGCCATCGATGGGTTCAAATCCAAAACGGGCAGGAATCCGATGGGCAACCAGTTCCATAATGGTCTGGCGGACCCGTTCAGGCTCTTTTTGTTCAATAAAATAAAAATCTGTTTCAGTGTCCTGGCCCTCGGGAGGGTCGACGATGGGAAATTCACCCTGATTGATCCTGTGTGCATTGGTGATGATCCGACTTTTCTTGGCTTGCCTGAAGATTTCGGTGAGAGATACCACGGGGATCTGCCCGGACTGAATCATATCTCCCAGTACGTGACCGGGACCGACGGATGGCAGCTGGTTGACATCACCCACCAGGATAATGGTTGTCTGAATTGGAATGGCCTTCAACAGATAATACATCAATTGTGTATCGATCATGGAGGCTTCATCAATGATGAGGGCATTACAATCGAGGGGTGTGGTTTCGTTTTTTTGAAAGCCCCCTTTCTGCATACTGAAATCCAGTAGTCTGTGTATGGTCTTGGCCTCTTGACCGGTGGTTTCCTGCATTCGTTTTGCGGCGCGTCCGGTGGGGGCCGCCATCATTACCCGTAGTTTATACCGATGCATGATTTTCAAGATGGCATGGATGATGGTTGTTTTGCCGGTACCGGGTCCACCCGTGATGATGGTCAGCTTATTGTCGATGGCTGATTTTATGGCAGACAACTGGTTGGCTGCCAGACGAATGGAAAAAAGTTCCTGTACCCGGTTCATTTCTCTATCCACATCAATGGGCGGGGCTGCCTGAGGGGTCTGGAGCAGCATCGTGATCCTTGTGGCGATGCCGGTTTCGCAAACATGGTGCTTTTTCAGATAGACAGCCTTGTTGGGTGCTTGGGAGGTATTCAGGTTTTCATTCAGGTCTTCTATGACGATACGGGATTCCGCAAAAAGTTTGTCCAGGGCCGTCTGGATGGTAAGCTCGTCAACTTCCAGAACTTCTTTGCATTTGTCCACCAGCCGGTCGTAGGGATAATAAATGTGGCCATCGTCTGCAAGACCAGACAGGACATAAATGATGCCGGCCTCGGCCCGCAATTCAGAATTTTTCGGAAATCCAAGCTTTTTAGCAATGCGGTCTGCAATGACAAAGCCGATACCAAAAATATCCATACAGAGGCGATACGGGTTCTGCTGAACAATAGCAATGGATCGGTTGTGGTAGGTCTTGTATATTTTTGTGGCATATCCGGTACTGACACCATGGGACTGCAGAAACAGCATGACCTCACGGATCTTTTTCTGGTCTTTCCAGGCCTGCTGGATCAGGGCGATTCGTTTTGTTCCGATCCCCTCGACTTTTTCCAGGCGTTGTATCTGGTGCTCAATGATATCGAGGGTTTTTTCCCCGAATTTTTCGACAATGCGGTCTGCCATCTTGGGGCCCAGACCCTTTATCATGCCGGAACCCAGGTATCTCCGAATGCCATAAACGGTTGCCGGCACGCTTGTCTGATAGGAATGAATCTTGAATTGGTCACCATACTTGGGGTGATGTACCCATTCCCCTTTCAGTTCCAGAACTTCTCCAGGGGAGGGTGACGGGATGTTTCCGACAATGGTAATGAGGTCCCACTGACCCTGCACTTTCAACTGGGCGATGGTGTAGCCAGTCTCTTCATTGGCATAGGTAATGCGTTCAATTTGACCGGTCAATGCAATCATTTTATGTAGCGTTTTAGTGGTTAAGATTGTAGACTGTTAGATGCCTTTGCTTTGCGGGCGACATTTCGCTTTTGCTGTCATTTATCCTACGGCTGTCATTAGCCCTACGGGCGACATTTGCGCTACGCGCGTAATTCTTTGTTGTTCATCAGCTTCTTAGCGTTTCAGACCGTAGGCTGTTAGGTTCCTTTGCCTGATTGCTTTCAGCGACCCTCTAATCCTTGAACCCTCGAATCCTCGGACCCTGATCTTATCAAACCCAATCCGCTACCTGAATGTTTTTCAAGGGTTTTTTCGGTGGAATATGGCATTTGATGTCGATGACCGGAGAGCCGTCGTGTGCATCGATTTCATGGATGCGGATTCGGTTGGATGCAATGGAGATAATCCTGCACAAGGACATGGCCAGTAGATTGGGTCTGGCCGGTGAATGGGTTGCAAACACGCCCGTCAATGGATTCTGCTCGTTTTTGCGCGGATGAACCTGCAGAATGCTTCTTTTGTCCGGAATGTCGTTTTGATGGAACCAGTAAAGTACATGGATGTGTGAAAACGATTCCAGACCCAGAAGTGCATCGGTGAATTCATCACAGATATCGATTTCAGTTATTTTATTATATTTCTTAATGAATCCAACGGGATAAATCTGATAGGATGTTTTCATGGTGTGTCTCCTGCCCAATTGAAGCGCCTCATAGCCCCGTAACCGGGATTTCCAGTTCGCTTTAACAAGCTAGGAGGTATTTTCAACTGAAGTAAATTTTGTTCATCTATGGAAGCGACAGCATCGCGCCCAATGAAATTGTAAAATGATATTATTTCATGACAAATACGGTCAACATTGTCAATATATTGTATTGGTTATTGACTATTCCCTCAATATATGGCATAAAGAAACCTCAATTGCACCCTGAAACGGAATCTCAAACGGAAATGAACGGCAATATACGTGTCGATACAGAGCAGCGGTTCCATATGAACAGAGCAGCAAGTGGTTTCAGTCGAAGACAGATAATAAGATACTTGTGTGTGATGACAGGTGGGGGTCTTCTAGGGCTGTTAAACATTTCCAAAGGATTTGCTGCGGAAAATGCCCGATCTCAGAGCCATCAAACCCCTAAGATAGCCCTGATTGTCGATGATATCGGCTACAACCGGTCGCTAGCCTGGCAATTTGTTGAGCTGAGCGAGATTCTAACCTTTTCCATCCTGCCGCAAGTGTCCTACTCCAGGGAATTAGCCTTCGAACTCCATGATCAGGGCTATGAAGTGATGTTGCACCAGCCCATGGAGCCCTACAGCAACTGCTGTGACCCAGGTCCCGGTGCCTTGTTTGTGGGTGATAATGCCCAGCATATCGAGAAAACACTGCAGACCAACATCCGCAGTATCCCTTTTGCAAGGGGTGTCAATAACCACATGGGTTCCAAATTTACCGCATCCCCGAACGAGATTGGCAATGCTCTGAAGGTCATTCGATCCAGGGGTATGTTTTTTGTGGACAGTTATACATCCAACCGTTCCCTGGCACACGCAACCGCCAGGCGATACCATATACCCACAGCCCACCGAAATGTATTTCTCGACAATATCCGCCAGGAATCATACATCATGTCCCAGCTTGTCCATCTTAAAAGGCATGCCATGCTTTACGGCCGGGCAATTGGGATCGGCCATCCCTACCCGGAGACTGCCAGAGCTATCGGCCGATTTGCAAAAAAATTGAAGCAATCGAACGTGTCCCTGGTGCCCGTATCTGAAATTCTGTAAAACGGCTGGGTAATTTTATTTTGCCAATTCCCTCTGGATCAATTTGTCGAGATTACTGAAGGTACGATCCTTAACTCGCTTGCCGTTCAGAAAGAGGGTTGGTGTCCCTTTAACACCGATTTTTTGTCCTTCCCTGACATCCCGCACAATCATGGACAAGACATCACGGGACAGGAGATCCTTTCTAAATTGTGTCATGTCGAGGTCAAAACTTTCTGCAATTTCATCCAGTTTTGTGGTTGACAGCTCTGTTTGGTTGGCAAAAACCTGACTGTGGAATTCCCAGAACTTACCTTGTTTGTGTGCTGCGACAACGGCAAGAGAGGCCTGCCTGGCGTTTGGATGGTTTCGAAGGGGATATTGTTTGATGACCAGTTTGAGGTTCTTGGGGTACTTTGCAAGCAACTGACTGAACACCGCTTCCATTTTGGCACAGTATGCGCACTCGTAATCGTCAAAGACGGCGATGGTGACAGGTGCATTTTCCGGCCCCATAAACGGAGAGCCTTCAACGGAAATATTGAAAACCTGATCGATATGGAGGACTTTGAGTTCCATGGTGCTGCTGTTGGTCAATATTAATGTCTCGGATCCGGGGGTGTATGCCAGACGGTCATACCCTTGATCCACGGGGATCTGGTTTAACTGGCGGTTTGCAGATTTGTCGAAAACGACAACGTTTCCAGACATGAGAACGAAAACCAGTTCTCCATCTGCCGAGCTTTCCACATCCAGAGGCGGTGATTCCAGTTTGATTTGGCCAACCTGGGTCCAGTCAATATCACTGGGCTGCGCAGAAGCGGCGACCGGAAAAAGACTCGTCATAGCAGACAGAAATACAATGGCAATTCCAATAGTTATCTTCATATATATCAGGCCTTTCCAAAAACAGATTGTTTGGTTTATAGATCCGTAGATCTTTTAAAATTGCCTTTCACATGCGATACACGGAGCCGATCTTACATAATCAAGGTTCTGCTGGTCAAATGATTTTTGCATGCATTTTTTTGAACCCTCCTTTTTCAAGACCTCAGCACCTCTCTTTGGGAAAAATTGCTCGGTTCAGGTTAAAATCATTCACCATGTTAATAATGGTTTGTACTTGATCTATCTGAACATTTTATATAATCTTTTTCGTGTTTTCGACCTTTCATGATTTCTTGATAAAAGATCTTTTTCTTTTCCGGATTGGGTTTAATTTGCAGCATGGGTTATGTCTTCAATTTTAACGATGCACGCGCTTATGAAGAATGGGTGATGAAGACGCGTAGCAGAACCGAAGCCGATCTTGAGAACCGCCTCATGATCGATATGCTGAAACCCATTCGGGGCGAGTCTCTGCTCGATATCGGATGCGGCATTGGTGCGAGCATCAAACCCTTTTATGAAAAGGGTCTGCAGGTCACGGGTATCGATCCATCCCCGTATATGCTCGACATTGCCACGAAGCAGTTCGGTCATCGGGTCGAGTTTTATCGCGGGTTTGCCGAAGATCTTCCCTTTGACGACAACTCATTCAACCACGCTAGCCTGGTCACCACGTTGGAGTTCGTGGAAGACCCTGTAAAAGCGATATCGGAAGCTTGCCGGGTGGCCAAAGACCGCATTTTTTTAGGTGTCTTGAACCGCTATGCACTGAAAGGAATCGAACGACGCCTCAGGGGTATTTTCCACCATACTATCTACAATCGGGCACGATTTTACAGTGTCTGGGAACTTAAAGGCATGATCCGTGAGGTCCTGGGGGAAACAGTTCCTATTTCCTGGCGTACCGTGAGTCAGTTTCCTGCGTCATCTGGGAAGGTCATCGGAAATATAGAGAAATCGGAAATTGTTCAACGCTTTCCATTTGGCACTTTTGCCGGTCTGGTTGCCTCTCTTGTTCCCCGATTCAGAACCCGGCCCATGACATTGCGTCATAAACGAAGTCAGCCGACAGGCGTGGCAACGTCCTAACGAACGGTTTTAGGTGTTACGTTTTAGGTTTTAAAAGCGGGTACTGAAGACATAGTCAGCCATTTTAAACAATGATTCTGCCTGGTAAATCAGGAAAAAAGAAAATTTTTTATCACGAAAACACGAAATATCGAAAACACGAAAAGACCTTTACGAATTTTGTGTTTTCGTGATGGCTTCTTTTTTGTCATAAAGTGCGAAAAACTTATTACTACATTGAAATATTGAAGAACCTCGCAGCAAGCTGCGAGGAATGTTCTGCCGTGCGGCAGTGCTACGCATCGACCGTAAGGAATTCTGTCTAATTTAGATTCGCTCGCTATTTCGGTTCAACTAAATGCAATTAGCGGAACCTAACACCTAAAACGTAACACCTAAAACCCTGAGGAAATATCCATGCAAGCCTATCTTTTCGATCGTCTGGCAGACAAGCGTGTACAGTGTAAGCTGTGTCATCACCGCTGCGTGATCAAGAACGGTGAACGCGGTATCTGTCAGGTGAGAGAGAACAGTGATGGCACCCTCATATCGCTGGTATATGGTAAGGTGGTGGCGCAACATGTCGATCCCATCGAGAAAAAACCGCTGTTTCATTTTTATCCGGGGAGTCTTTCCTATTCCATTGCGACCGTGGGATGCAATTTCAAATGTAAATTCTGTCAGAATGCAGATATTGCCCAGATGCCGAAAGACCACCAGGGTGCGATTATCGGAAAATTTATGGCGCCGGATCAAATCGTTGCCGCTGCCAAAGAGCACAATTGCCGTTCAATTGCATACACGTATACGGAACCGACCATATATTTTGAATTCGCCTATGATACTGCCAGGCTTGCGCATGAACACGGCTTGTTGAATTTGTTTGTAACGAACGGGTATATGACCGCGGAAGCGCTTGACATGATCGGTCCGTATCTGGATGCCGCCAACGTAGACTTAAAGGCGTTCAATGATAACTATTACAAAACTTACTGTGGTGCCGGACTGGCAGGTGTGAAAGAAACCCTTGTTTCCATGAAATCCCGTGGTGTTTTTCTTGAAGTCACAACCTTGGTGGTTCCCGGTTTGAATGACAGCCCCGAAGAGCTTACTGAGCTGGCAGAGTTTATTGCAGGGTCTTTAGGCACTGACACACCCTGGCACATCAGCCGCTTTCATCCCACCTACAAATTGACCAACCGTCCTTCCACATCGGTCCATACCTTGATGACCGCATATGAAATCGGTGTTCGTGCCGGTCTGAAATACGTCTATACCGGCAACGTTCCCGGAGAGGAGAGCGAGAAGACTTTTTGTTATGCCTGTGGGAAAATTCTTATTGATCGGTGGGGATTCAATGTGAGCAATTACGCTATCATCAATGGCAAGTGCAAATATTGCGGGGCAGTGATTGATGGGGTGGGGCTTTAGAGCGATAAGCGATAAGCTTTAAGCCGCTTACAGCTCACTGCTTATGGCTTATCGCTTAGGGTTCAAGGATCCAAGGGTTCGAGGGGTCAAGGTAGCAGAAAGCATTCAGCCGTAAGCTGCCTAATAGTCTTCAGCCTAAACCGCTAAAAGGCTGTCATGGGTTCAAGCGGCGCAGCCGCGTCATATAAATTCGCGCAGCGAATTTATTCGTATACTTCGAACCCATTCAAAAGATCCATCATGTCGGACTGGTATTCCTCAATCAGGTTCTGACCGGTATAGGTCATCAACTGAACCGCGCCGGCTTTTCCGGAATAGTAGTAATTGATGTAGGAAACAGGTATCCCCTGTATGGTCGCATCCATTCTCAGACAGAGTATTTCTCTGTCGTTGACGATTCTCTTTTCTTCAAAGGGGATCCGGGTGTCCGGAGCAGCTTTTTTAGCATTGGCAATGGCGGCAATCCCCAAGGTCTCCAAGGGAATCTGAAGCCTTTCCGGAATGATCACGACGTATCGATCTCCCTTCACATGGGTGAGCTCGTACTCCGCTGACGCGTTATCGATATTTTGATCCGGGATCCACTTGCTCCGGTCATACCACAGCCCATACTTGACGCGTTTCCCCTTAAGGAGAACCGTGGCGGATTTTGGCTTGAAAAACTGTGGGAGATCAACGCTTTCCTGACCTACTGTCCCCCTGTCTCCTGAATAATGCCAGGTGCCGTTGGGATTGAGCAGGACATCTCTTCCGTCTTCTGTTTTTGCCTTGATCTCCTGGGAAAAGGTCTGGGGAATGTTGAGGAACAACAGCCACAGCAGCATGGTGGCCAGTGGTTTTATCCAATGTTTCATTTATTCCAGATCTCGTACCGGTAACACTCTGTAAGCTCGGTTGTGAACCATTCTATCGGTGTAATGATAGCCTCTGTGAAAATTGAATATGCGTGCCTGTATTGCTGCTGTGTCGGATGTCCATAACCACCCACAGCTAAGCTTGATTTCCGGTATAATCTTCACCCACTGCCCGCAATCCGTTTCATAGCCTTGGTACTTTCGATCCGCCACATACAGACTTTGTAGTTCTTCAAGAGAGGGCAGGCGCCAGTTGTCGTAGTGTTTTTCGATGGTATCAGGAAACGTATACTTCACCCATCGATCAGCCTGCTTCCAGCTGATGTCTCCCTGATTATCGGTTTTTCCCCACATGACACCCAGTTGGTGATCGGTGATCGTGCCATCGCCATTGTCTGTGAAGCGTTCATCAGCAAACACCGCACTACCACCGATGAGAAAGCACATGACTGCGATCCAACACATCCGTGATAATTTTCTGGGCATAATGCCTCCTTCTCGTGCATTGGCCAAATCCTAAACACCCCTGTTTGACATCCCATGTGAGTGTTTATTTTTTAGCGTGGAAATTATCTACATCTCGATGCGTTTTTTAAATCTCTGGGAACTTGCCGGGTCTCTGTAAGAGACAATGGTTACGGGGGAGCGACGGAACATTTTCTCAGCCACCGACCCGACAAAAACGTTTTCCAGGTTGGTCCGACCCTTAATGCCCATGACGATGATATCGATATCCTCGGTCAGGCATAACTTGAGCAGTTCATCGATGGGATTTCCGATTTGGAACATGACGGTGGTTTTTTCAGTCGGGAAATCGATTTCGCTTAAGAGCTTTTGCAGAAAAGCGTTTCTTTCCCCCCGGACGTCGTCGATATATTTTTCGCCATTGACATTGTAACCCATGGCAGAAATTGTCTGGACCGCCTGAATATCTCTCTGGTTGATAATACTGGCGACAACCAGGTCGGCGTCAAGGTATCGGGCCAGGTTTGCCGCATATTGAAGTATCCCTTTTGTATGCTCTGAAAAGGCCAGGGCAACCATTATTTTTTTGATTTCAGTCATGATATTTTCCTAACTAAATCAGCAAAACCTATAATGATTTCAGTTTATTCGCCTTTGCCGTAATACCCTGCAGCTTGTTGCGGAGAGCTTCATTTCAGCTATGCAGCTGCCAGGGTTTCATCTTTGAGCATCCTGGGCCGTTGTAAGAGATAAAGCAGTCCATATATGGCGAGTCCGATGGGATATGCCCAGTAGCGTTGGCCATGGGGAATCCCAATCCAAGAAGATATCAGGTCTGGCCGCAAGAGGGTCAACGTGACGGCGAGAAAAATCGGGATCTCATAAATACGATTTTTTGTGATAAACCATCCCTGGGTTGCCGATGCAAAGGCAAAATTACCAAGGCAGGCCATCAAAAAGATCAAAATGCCCTGGGTCCAGCTGGTGATGTTGTGAAGTATAAGATCAGCGTTAAAAATAAACATAAACGGCAAAATAGCCGTGCGGATGTCGTACATGAAGCCCTGGATACCTGTGGCTATCGGTGGCGATTTTGCGATAGCTGCCGCAGCATAGGCAGCGAGCCCAACAGGCGGTGTATCATCCGCCAGAATACCAAAATAGAAGCAGAACAGGTGGGCTGACATGAGCGGGACGATAAAATTGTTCATACCGCCGATGGCCACAATCGCCGGTGCGGTCAGCGATGCCATAACGATATAGGTAGCGGTTGTGGGCAGTCCCATGCCGATGATCAGGCTCGTGATAGCTGTAATGACGAGCATAATGAAAATATTACCACCGGAAATTGTATCGATGATGGACGTGATGAGCTGTCCCAGTCCCATGGCCACCACACCCACGATGATACCGGCTGCAGCCGTCGCCAGTGCCACGGCTACCATGTTCCTGGCTCCCGATGCCAGGGCGGAAAAAATATCCAAAATGCTTTGTTTAATTGTGGGACCGATGGGTTCCTTTTTCAGATAGGCCTTCACCGGATTCTGAAAAAACATGACAATTGCCATGACCCAGATGGCGTGAAACGCGGCAAGCTCGGGGGAGTGGCGGACGATGATCAGTTCGTACAGCAGCATGAAAATCGGTATCAGATAGTGGGCACCGGCGATGAGTGTTTTGAAGAAGGGCGGCAGTTCATTTCTTGGGATACCTTTAAGTCCCAGTTTGGAAGCCTCGATGTGGGTAATGTAAAAAAGAGCTGCATAGGACGCGAATGCTGGCACGGCGGCTGCTTTAATGACTTCCACATAGGGAACATTGACATATTCGGCGATGATGAATGCCGCTGCCCCCATAATCGGGGGGGCCAACTGGCCGTCTGTACTGGCTGCCACCTCGATGGCGGCGGCCTTTTTGGCCGGATATCCGACTTTTTTCATCAGGGGGATCGTAAAGGTGCCGGTGGTAACGATGTTGGCGATACTGGAACCGGATACCAGACCTGTCAGACCGCTGCCCATGACGGCCGCTTTTGCAGGACCGCCCTTAAATCCACCCAGCAGGCTCAAGGCAAGCTGGATAAAATATTGGCCGGCACCGGCTTTGTCCAACATGGCGCCAAAAAGGACAAATAGAAATACAATGGTGGCTGAAACATCGAGGGGAATGCCGTAAATGCCTTCGGTGGACATGGTCATCTGTCCCATGAACCGATCCAGGGAAACCCCCTTGAATGCAATGAGATCGGGCATATACGGACCAAAAAAGGCATAAATGCAGAAACCGATGGCAATGATGGGCAAGGCAGGTCCAATAACCCTGCGGGCGGCTTCCAGTAAAAGAATGGTCAGGGTTGCACCAAAGAGAAGGTCTCTGAAAATCGGGTCCCCATAACGGGTTGTCAGACCGGCGTAATCGATGGCAATGTATAGTGCTGAGAAAGCAGCGCAAAGGGCAATCAGAAAATCGATGATGGGGATCTTGTTTTTTACGGAGAGAAATCGAAGACCCAATAAGGGTTTTTTCAAAAGAGGGTAATTCAAAAACACGATCAAGAGAGCAAATCCCAGGTGAATTGCCCGTATAAATGTGGAATCCATAATCAGCCAGCTTGCTATGGAGAGCTGAAAAAGACTCCAAATTACAGCGATGGTTGGGATCACATGTTTTTGGTATCCCCTCGGGCGTCGGCCGACACCTTCTTCCTCCTCTGCCATTCGCCTGGCCAGCTCAAGGCCTTCATCCTTTTTGATCGTTTCTATATCGCTCATTGAATCACCTGCTCATCCAAACTGTTGAGGCATTTAGGAAAAAATTGGGGGCAGTGTTTACGGGCGGCAGATGGATATCTGCCACCCGCAATGAACACACGACTTATTTCAAGCCGGCTTCTTTATAATACTTCATGGCACCCGGATGAATGGGCGCAGACAAGCCTGCCAGCATGTCCTCTTTGGTCAATCCGCCATAGGCGGGGTGCAGTTTCTTGAAGTCCTCAAAATTTTCAAACACTTCCTTGGTAACAGCATAGACCACATCTTCGGGCACCTTGATGGATGTCACGAAGGTTGCCTTTACACCGAAGGTGGGGACGTCCGCATCGTTAGCCGCACCAGGATAAAGGGTTGTGACCCGGGTGGTCGCTTTGGCGTAGTATGGATATTCTTCCAAAAGGCTCTCGATACCGGTAATGGGAACAAATTTCACTTTGCGTACACCGGATGTCGCTTCTTTGTAATAACCGCTCGGGTGACCGACGGTATAGAAGGCCGCATCGAGCCTGCCGTCCTGGATCAGACCGGGGGCTTCCGCTGCTTTTAAACTTTCAGCGTTAAAATCCTTCTCAAAGTCAATACCGTTTGCCTGGAGCGCATCGATGGCATTATTTCGGTAGCCGGAGCCGACATTGCCGATATTGACCCGTTTACCCTTGAGATCCTGCAGGCTGTTGATGTTGGCATCAACAGCGGCAATCAAATCGACTGTTTCGGGGTGTATGGAGAACACGGCCCGTAGATCGGTCTGGGGTCCCTTGTCTTTCCAGTCTTCAATTCCTTTCACGGCCTGGTACTGCCGATCGGACTGTGCAACGCCGAACTCAAGGTCACCCGACATGATGGCATTGATGTTGAATACCGAGCCACCGGTGGATTCAACTGTGCACCGGATGTTGTATTCATCCCGTTTCTGGTTGACGATACGGGCAATTGCCCCACCCGTAGGATAGTAAACGCCGGTAATACCACCGGTTCCAATGGTTACGAAGGTTGTGCTGGCAGCTTTTTCCGCCTTGGGTGCTTCTGCCTTTTCAGACGGTCCACATCCAATAATAAGAGCCAAAGTAAAAACAAGTAAAAAACCGAGTGATAGAAATTTTTTCATAACATCCTCCTTTTTAATGTTCGCCTAATTAATTAATAATTTTCGTATGTAAAACCCGTTAGATTGGTTGGGTTGTCGGAGCGTAGCGGAGATCCTGTTTTGTCGTGACAGCAGAGGACATCACATTTGGAATACAATTGTTATTGATCTTGTTAAAAGCGACACGCTTTGTAATAATAGAACCATACAGTGACACAATGATTTCTTATGGAATATCAAAATAATTAGCATAGAATGATCCGGTGTGCAAGTGGTACAGGAAGCAATTTGCAGGCCACTCAGATTTCTGGTTAATATCCGAGTGAATGACAACAACAAAATGAAAGAACTTTTTACATTTCTCTTGTTGTTATGGATATGTTTATCTATTTGGGCGGGGTGCACCATACGGTCGGTGGAAAAAACGTCTGAAGAACAGCGTGTGTCAGAACAGGCTTGGTCTCTCCCGAATTATTCAGACTTTGTGGAAAGCAATATCAAAAATATCAATCAGCTGTACGCTGAAACATACGGACCATATCAATTTATCGTGGATAAAAGCACCGGGAGTACGCTTGTTCAGAATTTGATTGATATACAATTGGCCGGGCATCTGCTTGCACGTATGCGTCTTGGCCACTTGAGTGATAAAGAGAAAATATTATACTTGCACGCATACGTATCGGACACCTATCGTTATGTTGTGGAACCGAATGTGTGGCCGACGATTCGTGAAACCGTGGAATTGAAAAAGGGAGACTGTAAGGGGCTCTCCTTGTTGTTGATGTCATTGCTCCTGGCTTCCGGTTTTGAGACGCATGCGGCGGTCTCCAATGGGCACATGTGGGTAAGTGTCAATCTGCAAGAAACATGGCACATTTTAGAGTTGGACAGGGACCCTGCCAGAGCACTTATCTACAAACTTCCCGGGTTTTACGATTGGCCGCTTTTTAAAATTTATGAAGATCGGACTGAAAAAAGATTGCGCAGAAAGAATGAATAATCACCCGATTGTCAGCGTCGTCATCCCCACCTATAACCGGGGATGGATTATAAAAGAGGCCATCGCGTCGGTTCTGGCCCAGACCTTCCCAGAGTTTGAGCTGATTGTGGTGGACGACGGGTCCACAGACAATACCCCCAAGCTTCTTGATGCGTATGAAGAGATTATTGTAATTAGTCAGGTCAACAAGGGTGTCAGTGCCGCCCGAAACAGGGGAATCGCGGCTGCCAGTGGGAAGTATATCGCTTTTCTGGACTCCGACGATCTCTGGTTGCCGGAAAAACTTTTTGTACAGCTGGCATTTTTTCAGGCGAATCCTGAAGCGCTGGTTTGTCAGACCCAGGAAACATGGATCAGAAATGGCCAGCGGATTTATCCGAAACACCGCCATCAGAAACAATCGGGGTTGTTTTTTGAAAGATCCCTTGAACTGTGCCTTGTCAGTCCCTCGGCGGTTATGATGAAGAAAGACCTTTTTGCGGGCGTTGGGGTGTTTGATGAAGAGCTCCCCGCCTGTGAGGATTATGACCTTTGGCTCAGGGTTGGCGCCAGGATACCGATTTTTCTCATCGATGAACCGCTGGTCATCAAAAGGGGCGGGCACGATGATCAACTCTCCTCCAATCCCGGTTTGGACAAATATCGCATTCAATCGATAAAGAAGCTGTTGGAAAGCGGCACGCTTTCTCACGATCAGAGAAAAACGGCAATTACTGTGCTGCAAAATAAGTGTGAAATATATGCCTCAGGATGTAAGAAACGTGGAAAGCTGGAAGAGATGGCCTACTACCATCGTCTGGCAATGTCCGACTCGAAATATATTAAGCTGGCGACTAAATAGCCAACGCTGTCATGCCGGGCCCCCGATCAGGTCGGGGACTAGCTTGATACGCATGCCCCGGCAAGTAGTTAGCCGGGGGCTTCCAGAAATAAAAAACAAACCGAGTTGAGGGGGGTATGCATGGCAAAATTCAAGGAATACGAGCAATATGATGGTCTAGGGTTAGGAGAACTGGTTCGGAAAAAAGAGGTAACACCTGGAGAGTTGTGCGAAGCCGCCATCGAAAGGATTGAGAAGAGCAATCCTGAAATCAACGCTGTCATTACCCCCATGTTTGACAAGGCAAGGGCAACAGCCAAGGAAATGATGCTTGAAGGATCTTTTGTTGGTGTTCCTTTTTTATTAAAAGACCTGATGGCGGCCTATGCGGGTGTACCCCTTAACAATGGCTGTAAAGGGCTTCGCAACTACATTCCGGATTATGACAGTGAACTGGTCAAACGCTTCAAGGCAGCGGGTGTTAATGTGCTGGGAAAAACCAACACCCCCGAATTTGGCCTGGTGGCATACACAGAACCGGATCTGCACGGACCCACCCGCAACCCATGGAATACTGATCACACCCCAGGGGGTTCCAGCGGCGGATCGGCAGCCGCTGTTGCCAGCGGCATGGTGCCCATGGCATCCGGCGGTGACGGCGGGGGGTCCATACGTATTCCCTCTTCCTGTTGCGGGCTTTTCGGTCTGAAACCGACCCGTGGAAGGATCCCCACCGGTCCGGATTATGGCGAACTGTGGGAGGGGGCCGCCATCGAGCATGTTATCACACGGAGTGTGAGAGACAGCGCTGCCATGCTGGACGCCACATGTGCACCCGATCTGGGCGCGCCCTATATTATCCAGCAGCCCGTGAGGCCATACCTGAATGAGGTGGAGCGGGATCCGGGCAAACTACGAATTGCTTTTAACTCACAATCGCCTCTGGAAACGGCTGTTCATCCGGAGATTGTCAAGGCAACCCTGGAAACGGCCCTGATGCTTCAAAAACTTGGGCATGATGTGGATGAGGATGTGCCGGAAATCGACGGCCGTACCCTGGCCCTGAGCTATCTTTCCATGTATTTCGGAGAAGTGGCAGCTGATATTGATGAACTTGGGGGTGTACTGGGTCGGAAGGCATGTCCGGACGATGTTGAAACCCTCACCTGGACGCTTGGCTTGCTGGGGAAGGCAACTTCGGCGTTTTCATTTGTCAAGGCTATCCGCCTGTGGGGTCAGGCCTCAAGGGTGATGGCACGGTTTCACGAAAAATATGATGTCTACCTGACACCCACCATGGCTTACCCTCCCATTCGCGTGGGCGCATTAAAATTGAAACCACTTGAAAGGACCGCCTTGAGGATGGTGAGTACACTCGGTCTGGGAAAGCTATTGAAACGAACCGGTATCGTGGAGAAACTTGCCATTGAAAATCTTGCCAAGACGCCCTTTACGCAACTGGCCAATTTTACGGGTCAGCCGGCCATGTCTGTTCCACTGCAATGGACATCGGATGGTCTGCCCTGCGGTATGCAGTTCATGGCGCCCATGGGGGATGAAGCGACACTTTTTCGTTTGGCCAGGCAATTGGAAGAGGCAAAGCCATGGTTTGATAAGAGACCTGGCCTGTAGGCTAGTTAGAGGCATTTTAAAGAAAGGAGGTATTTCATGAACAAGACCAGCAAGGAAGAGAGAAGGGCAAAGGTTGTCACTGTTTTAAACAAAGCCAGAGCCATGGAGCTCCAGGCAATACACCAGTATATGAATCAGCATTACAATCTGGATGACATGGATTATGGTGAAATGGCAGCCAATTTAAAGCTGATCGCCATCGATGAAATGAGACATTCCGAGATGTTTGCTGAACGTATCAAGGAACTCGGGGGTGAACCAACCAGCGAAAGCGCCGGCCCCGTGGCTAAAGGCCAGGCCGTAGAGATCATCTTCAAACACGACACCGCTCAAGAAGATGATGCCATCGATGCCTACAACCAGTTTCTTCTGGTTTGCAGAGAAAATGGGGACAGTATCAGCATGAAGCTTTTCGAAGAGATTATTGATGACGAGCAGGCGCATTTTAATTATTTTGACAATGTTCAGGATCACATCGACAAATTGGGTGACGTGTACCTATCCAAAATTGCCGGGACCCCGTCGTCAACTGGGCTACAAGCTCAGGGCTTTACAGTGGTGAAGGCATGAAAGTAGACGGCAGACAGATGCGGCCCATCTGGCTGGATGAGACCAGCCAGACGGTAAAGATCATCGACCAGCGGCAGCTGCCCCACAGGCTGGTCATTACAGAACTGACCACCGTGGACAAGGTGATCACGGCCATCCAGGACATGTATGTCCGGGGGGCGCCTCTTATCGGTGCCACAGGGGCGTATGGAGTTTACGTGGCGGCTTTGAATACACGAGAGTCTTCAGGCGACGAAGCATTTTTTTTGAAGGAATGCAAGCGGATCAAATCGGCCAGACCCACGGCGGTCAATCTTGCCTGGGCTGTCGACACTGTTTTGACGGAAGTGTCGCAAAATGAGACCATGGCAGAAAAAACGGCCACAGCCAGGACTGCTGCTGCCCGCATTACGGAATTGGAAGTGGAGAACTGCCGACAGATCGGTGAAGCCGGTCTGGAACTGGTCAAAGCCGTCAGCGAGGCTAAAAATGGCGATACCGTTCATATCCTCACGCATTGTAATGCCGGCTGGCTGGCGTGTGTTGAATACGGCACGGCAACCGCACCCATCTATGCGGCTTTTGATAAGGGGATCGATGTGCATGTCTGGGTCGATGAAACGCGTCCCTTGAACCAGGGTGCCAGACTGACGGCATGGGAGCTAGGAAAACACGGCATCAAACACACCATTGTGACTGACAATGCCGGCGGCCACCTCATGCAGCATGGAATGGTGGACATGGTTATTGTAGGTACCGACCGTACCACCCGGACCGGGGATGTGGCCAACAAGATTGGAACCTATCTTAAAGCCCTGGCTGCCAGAGACAATGATATACCTTTTTATGTGGCCCTGCCATCCAGCACTTTTGACTGGCAGGCATTCGATGGTTTGAAAGACATTCCCATCGAAGAAAGAGATCCAAACGAAATCCGGTATGTTCAGGGAGATGATGCGGGGTCGCTCAGAAAGGTTCTGATTTCTCCTCCCGACAGTTCTGCGGCCAACCCGGCATTTGATGTAACCCCGGCAAGACTCATTACCGGGCTCATAACGGAAAGGGGGATCTGCAGGGCTGATGAGAAAGATATTCTGCGATTATTTCCGGAATATCAAAATAAAATGGTGTAACCATTTAAATCACAAGCACCAAATTCGAAATACGAAACAATAACCAATGACCCAAATATAAATAATCCAAGCAAAACCTCTAAAGCGCAAGTCCGGACGCTCTGTTTTGGTCATTTGAACATTTGATCTTTGGATTTGTTTCGCATTTAGATATTCGGATTTTGGATTTGTCACGATCAAACAGAAAAAACTTTTTAAAAGTAATCCGATACACTTTTGTAAGAAACAATAATATTTCAATTTGGGTGGCGAGTGATGAGAAAGTGGATCCTGTCATTGGAAGACATTGGGCGGACAGATGTGGCCGTGGCCGGAGGAAAGGGCGCCAATCTCGGGGTACTTGTTCGTAAGGGTTTCCCGGTGCCGCCCGGGTTTGTTGTCTCTGCAGAAGCCTGCCGGTCCTTTTTTAATGAAATTGATCTGCAGCAGAAAGTGGCGCAATTTTCAGACACACAACCTGACACCTGGGGAGAGCTTTGCGCAACAGTCCAGAAAAATATTCATGCTGCGGACATGGGCACGGTGCTCACAGATGCCATCCTGTCCGCGCATGCTGATCTAATAGCAGGTTGGAACCCTGAAACCCGGTGTGCGGTTCGAAGTTCAGCCACTGCGGAAGATCTGGGTGGAGCCAGTTTTGCCGGGCAACACGCCACCTATTACTATGTCGACAACACGCACCTCCTTTCCATGATCAAACACTGCTGGGCGTCTCTCTTTCATCCTGCGGCAGTTTTATATCGTTCAACCCAGGGTATTGATCATGCCTCTGTCTGGATGGCGGTAATCGTTCAGGAAATGATCCCTTCTGAAATTTCGGGTGTCACATTTACGGCCGATCCGGTTACAGGCTCACGAGATAAGGTCGTTACGGAATCGAGTTGGGGCATGGGCGCCGCCATTGTCGATGGACGGGTATCACCGGATCATTACGTTGTGAAACGACCTGGAATATCCTGTGGAGATACGCCGTGCGGGGTTCTTGAGCGGCGGATTACCGATAAACGCTTTATGGTTCCATCCGGCCTGGTCAGTGGTACCGAAACCCGCCTTGAGCCTGTTTCTCATGAAATGAGACATAAAGAGACCTTGTCGCCTCACATGCTACAGGTCGTGTCACAATGGGCTTTAAGGTCGGAAGATCAGTTTGGCAGTCCTCAGGATGTTGAATGGGCAATTGTCGGCGATGAATTCTTTCTGCTTCAGTCGCGACCGATTACAGCCATGGGGCTCGAAGAGATCGAAACCGGTATCCAGGGCTCTTATGTCATCTTCAAACCCCTGCTTGAGAATTTTACTGACCCGATTACACCCCTGACAGCCGACTGTTATCAGTTCCTGTTTTCACCACCCATGATGAGAATGATCAAGGGGAGGTTATATGTCAGCCTAAAGACGTTTCGCGCTATTTTCCCCTTTAAAATTTCGGACGAGATGCTGGTTTCCCTGCTTTACGATTTTGGTAAAGAAACGCCAAAGATGAAGCTGTCTTTTTTGAAACTGCCCCTGCTGATTCTGCAGGCCTTTTTGGGATATCTATTGTTTGGTGTATTTTTTGCGCGAACCCGGGGTCTGCCGGCTGATTTTATGGATAGTTACAGACAGCTTGTCCGGCAAATAGACAGGGATCCGTCCTGCCGTTTGATCCGCACGCAACATCGCCTGTTGTGGTGGTCAAGAATGTTCGATCCCGCCGGGAACCAGGTCATGTTTGTCAACTTTTCTTCACTGCGTTATTTTCTGTCCCTTGGTCTTCTTGAAAATCTGCTGGTTAGATGGCTACCCGATCTCAGAAAAGGTGCGGCTTCGCTGCTTTGTTCCGGTACTGCGGGGGTGCTTTCGGCAGATATGGGCCGGGGAATATGGAACCTGGCCAGGGTTGTGAAAGAGGAACCCCGGCTGAAAGAACTGTTTGAAAAGGAAAAACTGGAAAACCTCATGGAGGCACTCAAGGCACTGCCTGAGTCTGAGAAATTCCAGGATATGCTACAGCGTTTTCTATCAATAAACGGTCATCGCGGACTTAAAGAATTGGAGCTGCAATCACTTCGTTGGAAAGAAAAGCCGATACCGGTCCTGGGAATGATTCGCAACTACATGCAGATGGAGACCGACCCTGCTGAACATGAAAAAAGCGTCACTCAGACCCGTTCCGCTCTTGAAACAGAAATTAAAACCGGTTTGGCTGGACATGCGGGTGAGCAGATTTTTCATTTCAGAGGGTATCTGATTCGCCGTCTGGTGCATATGAGCAAGTATTATTCGCGCCTAAGGGAAAATAGTCGCTTTTATCACACCTTGGGATTTTACAGCGTTCGAAAAAAAATTCTTCAGATGGAAAAGAGATTTATGGAGGAAGGAAAACTGCGTTGCCGCAGAGATATTTTTTACCTTCGCCTGAAAGAGGTCCTAAAATTACAACAGGGCCATCTCGGGTGGTCGGACGTGGAAGAAAGGATACGGGAACGGCGCATGCTGCATATCCGAATGTCCAGGATACGACCGCCAAAGACCATCAATGTCGAACTGAAATCACCCACACCAGGCAACGGTCTTCCGGATGTGTCCGGCACCGGCAGTGACATTTTTACAGGGCAGCCTGCCTCACCGGGCAGCTATGAGGGAACGGCACGTGTTATCATGGATCCGTCCATCGATGTGAAACTGAGACCGGGTGAGATCCTGGTGGCACCCTATACGGATCCGGCTTGGACACCTCTTTTTCTTACGGCAGGCGCGGCAGTTGTGGAAATCGGCAGTTACCTGTCTCATGCCGGAACGGTTGCCAGGGAATTTGGGTTGCCGTGCGTGGTGGATTTGCCAGGATGCACCCATTTTATTCATACGGGGTGTCGGGTGCATGTGGATGGGGACAGGGGAGTGGTGATGGTACTAGAGCGTTAAGCAGTAAGCAGGAACTCAACTTTCGGTATTCAGTAAACACGAAATGAATAATCCCCTGGCGCTTTGCGAACTCGCCGCAAGGGCTCCTAACAGCAGCGCTGGCCATATGGTTAAACAATTGTAGCTATTAAAATGATCATGTTTTCATATTGGATTGTTCATTGTCATTTACTGATGTAAGGTGCCCTAAGCGGCTCAAACAGCGCAAATCGCCATTGGATCACCCATTTCGCTCGATCTGTGGTGAAATCCGAATGTTGAGCAGTAAGCCATAAGCAGCTTACCGCTTACTGCTTAACGCTTATCGCTATAGAAATTTAGAGAAATTTCTTGTCCAGCGAGGATAATCACTACTTAGGAAAAAAATGGATGTCATACTAAAAACATTACTCTTCCTATTCGGAATGTGCATCTGCGTGCAGCTCATGGCTGCCTTATATGGCATGATCGATCTCCGCTATACCATGCGCGCAGCGTATCCATCCGTTATCCGTCGCATTCTGGTCTGGACCCTGTTTTGTATGGCCGTTGCGTGGCTGCTGAGAGATGATTTGCGGCCCGCCTTTCTTTGGGGGCTGATCGGATATGTCGGGTTCTATATTTTCAGTTACTGGGGATATCAGTTGTTGTTCCGACGCAATGTCCGGCTGCTGGGAATACATGACCCTTTAAGAAAGGACCGTTTTAAATTTTAACCTTTGGACAAAACCCAAGGTAGAATATGCAAGATAAGATGTTATTTATTGTATTAGGAGCATTGATTGGTGGAATTATTATTCTTGTGTTAGCCCTATTTCCTTCTATAAAACTAGTTCGGTTACTTCCCAAAGGAGTATTGCAAAGGCAATGGACTTTTCTATTTGGTTTGATAATATTTTTTATTATAGGCTATTTTTGTTATGCTATTGTAATTTGGAAATCTGAATATTCAATTACGAATCTCATTGTATCAGGCATCTTTTTTGGTGGCAGCATCTTTGTACTTACTGTATGTCTTCTGACCTTAACAACAATAAAAGATATTCAACGCATTTGTATACTTGAGCAGGAAAACATTAAGGATCCATTGATGGGTATTTTTAACCGCCGTTACCTTGAACGTCGCTTGAATGAAGAAATCAATAGAGCTAAAAGATATAAGCATTCACTTTCTCTACTTATGTTGGATGTCGACTATTTTAAAAATATTAATGATACCTATGGCCACCAAGTTGGGGATATAGTACTAAAAAAACTAGCTCAAATTATCGTTGGCTTAGCACGCGGAACTGATTTTGTGGCACGATATGGTGGTGAAGAAATTATTATTGTTCTGCCAGATACGACGATATCCTCCGCTGTTATTATGGCAGAACGTTGCCGCAATCAAGTATTTGAAGAATTGATAATTGGCAGTAATGAGACCTGTGGAGAATCAATAGATAGTATTACTGTAAGTATTGGTGTTTCTACTGTAAACGATAAGAATTGCAATATGGACCAACTCATCGAACATGCTGATATTGCATTATATAGAGCTAAAGAAAGTGGTCGTGATCAAGTCGTTGTCTATGATTCAACGCTCTCTAAATTAAGAGCATAAGCAGATAATGATTATCAAAATATTTCCAAAAATTCCTTAGATATCAGGCGCATGAAAATCTACTGATGTTCGATTATTACCATAGGTCCAACCATTGATATGATAGGCCGTTCCGTGATACCGTGGGGATGATCAAAGGATATTGACAGAAAGGAGATAAGCAATGAAAAAATTAAAAATAATATTTATTCTATGTGTCCTGTGTTCATTTGTAGCAGTTGTAACCGTTGGGTGTGAAAAAGGCCCAGCGGAAAAGGCAGGTCAAAAATTGGATGAGGTCGTTGATTCTGCAAAAAAGGCCGTAGACAAATAATCGATTATTGGGCTGTGGTTGACCTCGAACACGTATCTTCAAGGTGGACTTCAATATCAGTCGGTCAGGGCAACTGAGTTGAAGCGGCGCAGCTGTGTTTCAGAAAATCGCCCCGCGATTTTATTATTGACTTTTGTTACTGCCTGTCCTTTATATTCCGCCATGCTGACAGATTTGGAAAAGCAGGTGATTGCATCGCTCCAGGGAGATATGCCGGTGTTGTCAAACCCTTACAGTGAGATCGCTGACAGGCTGGGCGTTTCAGAAGCGCTGGTGCTGCAGACACTCAAAAACCTCTGTGACAGGGGTGTGATTCGAAGATTTGGTGCCACCATCCGGCACCAGCGTTCCGGGTTCAAGGCCAATGCCATGGTGGCCTGGAGCGTGGATGAAGATCGTATGGAGGAAGTCGGAGAGGCTTTTGCCGCATTCACGGAAGTTTCACACTGTTATCGCCGAGACCCGGCCGACAACTGGCCGTATAATCTATATACCATGGTGCATGCCAATGACGAGGCTGCCTGTCGATCCATTGCGAGCAAGATGTCGGAAAAAACCCATGTAAAGAATTTCACCCTCCTTTTCAGCCGCAAAGAGTTGAAAAAAACATCCATGGCGTATTTTGTGGAGGAGGAATAATATAGGGTCCGAGGGTTCGAGGTTCCAAGGGTCCGAGTGGGATGTGAGCCGATGGTTCATGGTTCCGATAGCCCGTGGCCAGATGCAAACCCTTGAACCCATGCATGCTGGAACGATGGGACGCTTGGAAGTCGGGAAGCCGCTTTCTGCTGATAGCTGTTGCTTACCCTCAAACCCTTGTATCACCCTCGGACCCTTTGACCCTTTTTCAAGGGTAAATATATCCTGACAACAATTTAAATGGCCTACAACTCCAACACACGGTATTGTGCAAAAAGATAATCCCCACCTCCTGCTTGTCAATCCATGGATTCATGATTTTGCAGCGTATGATTTCTGGGCCAAGCCCATGGGACTGCTTCAGCTGGCGGGCATTCTGCGGGTTCACGATGTCGACATCTCCTATATTGACTGTCTGGACCGATTCCATCCCAGATCGGAAACCTTGGCACTGAAAAAAAGAGGCGGGCGCGGTGCATATCTGAAAACCAGGATTTCTCGGCCGGCCGGTCTGAAAGATGTGCCGCGCTATTTTTCGCGGTACGGAATACCCTTGGAATGGTTTCGGGAAGATCTGTCCAGGATGCCGAAACCTGATGCCGTGATGGTAACATCCCTGATGACCTACTGGTATCCTGGTGTCCAGGAGGTGATTCAACACACCCGGGAGATGTTTCCAGATATACCCATCTTGCTGGGAGGTATCTATGCCAGCCTCTGCAGTGAGCACGCAATAAAACATAGTGGTGCCGATCTTGTTGTGACAGGACCGGGCGAGGGCAGGGTGCTCGATCTGGTGACAGAGTTTACGGGGGTAGCCATGGAGCGCGGCTTCGATCCCCAAAATCTCGATACCTACCCCTATCCCGCCTTTGATCTTCAGCATCGGATTCCCTATGTGCCGATTCTTACCTCCAGGGGTTGTCCGTTTACGTGTACATACTGCGCTTCCCACTATTTGAACCCAAAACGTATGCGGCGAAGCCCTGAAGCGGTGGTGGAGGAGATCCAGTACTGGCACCGGACACACGGTGTGGTGGACTTTGCATTTTACGATGATGCACTCCTGATAAATGCTGAAAGTCATATTATCCCGATTCTTGAAGGTATCGTGGCGGCCGGTCTTCATGTTCGATTTCACACTCCCAATGCCCTGCATGTTCGGGAAGTCACTCCGGTGATTGCCGATTTAATGCATGCCTCAGGGTTTGAATCCATTCGCCTGGGGGTTGAAACCGCCGCATTTGAAGAGCGGGGCCACCTGGATAAAAAAATCACCAAAGGGGAATTTTTAAGATGTATCCGGGCGTTTAAGGATGCCGGCTTTCATAATAAGCAGATCGGCGCATACATCCTTGTGGGACTTCCGGGGCAACCAATTTCAGATGTGGTTGACACCATCCAGGCGGTCAAGACGGCGGGTGCCCTGCCCATCATGGCCTATTACACCCCGATTCCCCACACCGCCCTTTGGGAAGAAGCCCTTGCATCATCACGCTATGATTTGGCATCGGATCCCATTTTCACCAACAATGCTATCTTGCCGTGCCAAAAAGAACCCTTCGCGTGGAAAACGCTGAAACGTTTAAAGAATCTGATAGCCGATGTTTAAGGTTGACTGGGTGCTATGATTTAATTCATGATAGAATTTATGAACAAGGTAGAAGTGTTTTTGAAGAAAGCCATGAAGTAAAACAGCAGGTTTATAAGTGTATAGCAACTGTACTCATGGGAGGAACAACTCATGTTAAGCAACAACATTACAAAACCACAAGCCCATGTCTGCCCTCACCAAATTTCTTTTTTCCTGGACAACTGGATCCGGCGCTTGATTCAACCCCCCGTGAAAATTGTCGGTTCGTATATTCAAGAGGGAGACACCGTCATCGATATGGGATGCGGACCAGGGTACTTTACCATCGACATGGCCAGAATGGTGGGGCCTGAGGGGAGGGTGGTTGCCGTGGATATCCAGACCAAAATGCTCGATCGTGTTCGGAAAAAGGCACAAAAGCATGGCGTTGCGGAAAGGATTGTGTATCATACCGCAGATACGGACCATATCGGGCTGAAGCAGACAGCAGATTTTATTCTTGCCTATTACATGATTCATGAAACGCCCGACATGAGGAGCACACTGCAGGCATTGAAAAATCTTCTCAAAGACGGAGGGAAGATGCTTGTTGTGGAACCGAAAATGCACGTCAGTCAGTCTATGTTTGAAAAAATGATTCAAATTGCAGCGGGCATTGGTTTGAAGACTGTGGAATTCCCAAAGGGGAAAGGCGGTAGATCTGTTGTGTGGGCGATGTGATTTTCAAAATTAACGAACAATAGATAATCCGATCCGAACGGCTTTTGTGCGCCTGTCATAGTGGAGCAGGCTTTCCGCCAGGCTGTTGACATACTGGACATGCAGATACAGACCTGAAATTCCAGCAGAAATTCGATTCAGTGGATAGGTGACATCGATCTGCACCGACCCCCCTTCCTTGGCCCATCCAAAATTTGTGCTCACCACCAGGCTGTCAGCCAGACCGCATTTCAACTCCAGGTCAAAGTAACCCCGGTAATCCGGCAGATCATCATTGGCATCTTCATCGTTGTCCACATAAATCCACGCTTTAGGGGATAACAGGAAACCAAAGGTTGTTTTTTCATTGTAGGAAACAAAGATGGGGTTGGCATAGAGAAAATTGGTGTTGCGTGAATCGTCTCCGCCTTGGCCATTGGATTCGTGTTTGATGCCGGTTTGGAGGAAAAAACCGCTTGTACGCGCGAGGCCGGTATTGATATTCGGCGAAATATAGAACAGTTCGGGTTTGTAACTGGTATCTTCAAAGGGCATGGAAGTGGATTTCAGATCCCAGTAGGACGTCTGGGTATAGGCAAAATGAAACCCATCCACAAACCGGTAACGCTTAGCCAGAGATGATTCCGGCTTCACAAGCCGGTACTTGAAACCGAACTGGAATTTACTTTCTTTCGGATCAATTCCTACCAGGAAGTATATGGGTTGATAGGTGGAGATCTTCTCCAGCTTGGGGTGGTCCAGTGTGAACAGCGAATCGATACTGGGGTAGTGCCATGAAATTGTACCCTTGCGATCGGAATTGTCTGTCGCGGCTTTGGGTGCTTCAGCCGCCACGGGGGAATCAGGAAGCGATTCAGCAGTCTCTGCAAAGGACACCGCTCCCTGAATAAGGATGAAAAAAATGATAAGAAGTCGCATATGGTAATGAATAATTTTGAGTTCCGAATTTTCAATTGTTCGTTATAAGCTTATGATTTGACTCTCGAACCCTGCATAGCCTTTTAGGCGTTTAGGCTGAAGACCATTAGGTGCCTGTGGCTGATGACTTTCAGCTACCCTCGATCCCTTGTATCACCCTCCACCCCTTGAACCCTATTTAATTGCCGCATGAGCTGCTGCCAGACGTGCAATCGGCACACGGAAGGGCGAGCAGGAAACATAAGTCAAGCCCAGGTCGTGGCAAAGTTGAATCGACTGTGGTTCTCCGCCGTGCTCACCGCAGATACCACACTCCAGATCCGGTTTGACAGAACGGCCCTTGGCGACGGCAATGCGCATGAGCTCCCCGACGCCATCTTTGTCAATGGTGGCAAAGGGGTTGTCTGGTAAAATACCATTTTCCATGTATTCGATCATGAAGCTGGCTTCGGCATCGTCTCGCGAGATTCCAAAGGTTGTCTGGGTAAGGTCATTGGTGCCGAAGGAAAAAAACTGTGCGTATTGTGCGATTTTATCCGCTGTAAGGGCTGCACGGGGTATCTCGATCATGGTGCCGAACTTATAATCGATGGTAAGGTCTTTTTCTTTCATTACTTTCATGGCCTCTGCCTCCAGGACTTTGCGCTGGACGGCGAGTTCGTTGACGTGGCTTGTCAGGGGTATCATGACCTCTGGATAGACCGTGATTCCCTCCTGGGTAACCAGACAGGCGGCCTCGAAAATAGCACGAACCTGCATGGTGGTCAGCTCGGGGACATGGATACCCAGTCGCACACCCCTCAGTCCGAGCATGGGATTCTCCTCCCGCAGGCCTTCCACACGTTTGAGGATCTGCTCTTTTTCTTTTACCTCCTCCAGGAGTGCATCGATGTCACTCAAATTCCCGGCATGTTGAAGACGGATTTTGAGATCGGAAAGCTCCCGCATCAAATCAATGTTATTGGGAAGGAATTCATGCAGGGGCGGGTCAAGAAGACGAATGATGACCGGTAAGCCGTCCATGGCACGGAATAGACCTGCAAAATCGTCTCGCTGAAAGGGGAGCACGGCATCCAGGGCTTCCTTTCTTTCGATGGGTAAATCCGTCATGATCATTTTCCGGACATGTGGGAGACGTTCCGATTCGAAGAACATGTGCTCAGATCTGCATAGACCAATACCTTCTGCCCCGTAATCCCTTGCCCTGCGGGCATCCACCGGATAATCCGCATTGGCCCACACACCCAGGCGGCGGTATTCATCTGCCCATTTAAGGAGTTTATCCAACCAGGGGTCTTTGATGTCCGGTATAGTCGTCTCCAGTTTGCCGACAAATATTTCGCCTTCAGTACCATCAATGGAAACCCATTCACCCTCGTTTATAACGATATCGCCTATCTGCATTTCTCGTTTGCCCAGGTCAATTTTAAGCGCTGAAACACCCACAACGGCAGGTTTTCCAAACTGTCTCGCCACCAGGGCCGCATGGCTGGTTCGACCGCCTCGACTGGTGATGATACCTTCAGCAGCCAGCATGCCGTGTACATCATCCGGCTTGGTTTCCGGGCGTACCATTATGACTTTTTTACCTTCCTTTTTGGCCCAGGTTTCGGCCAGGTCTGCATCGAATGCAACCACGCCCAGGGCAGCTCCGGGAGACACATTAAGACCGGAGGCAAAATGTTGCCCCAATTCTTTGGCCACATCCACAGCTTCGATACTGAACTGGGGGTGCAGAAAAAAATCGACCTGCTCCGGTGTGACACGCAATACAGCCTCTTTCTTGCTGATGAGCCCTTCTTCCATCATATTGACGGCGATACGCACGGATGCCTGGGCGGTTCGCTTGCCATCACGGGTCTGTAACATCCAGAGCTTTCCATTTTCTATGGTAAACTCCACATCTTGCATGTCACGGTAGTGATTTTCCAGACGGCCGGCGATTTCTTCAAATTCACCATAAGCCGTGGGCATCTCTTCTTTCAACTGGGAGATATCCTTGGTAAGACGAATGCCGGCCACCACGTCCTCACCCTGGGCATTGGTCAGATAGTCACCCTCGATCATTTTCTCGCCGGTTGAGCCGTTACGGGTCATGGCCACTCCTGTGGCACAATCCTCCCCCATGTTTCCGAAAACCATGCTGACGATACTCACCGCCGTACCCAGATCATGGGGGATGCCCGATGCATTGCGATAGTCCACAGCCCGTTTTCCATTCCAGCTTTTGAACACCGCTTCCGTGGCCAGAATTAGCTGTTCGTAGGGGTCGGCGGGAAATTCGTGACTGGCATTGCGTCGAAATATGGTTTTGAATTCCTGGGTGATCTCTTTCCAGTCGTCGGCTGTCAACTGTGAGTCATTTTCAACATTTGCCTTCTTGCGATATCTCGTGATGACACGTTCAAAAAGGTCATCCGACAGACCCATGACAACACTGCCAAACATTTGGATCAAACGGCGATAAGCATCGTAGACAAAACGCTCGTCATTGGTGAGTTTGATCATGGCCTGGGCGGTTTCATCATTGAGACCGATGTTGAGCACGGTGTCCATCATACCCGGCATGGAAAATTTGGCGCCGGAACGACAGGATACAAGCAGGGGATTGTCTGCAGACCCAAATTTCTTGCCCGTCTCTTTTTCAACCACACGCAGAGCCTGAAGCTCCTGGTCCCAAATTTCATCTGAAAAAACACTTTCCGATTCCAGATAGGCATTACATGCTTCTGTGGTTACCGTGAATCCTGGTGGTACCGGGACGCCGATACGCACCATCTCTGCCAGATTGGCACCTTTTCCGCCCAGTAGACCACGGACACCTTCCCAGTCACCATCCACATGCTTTTCTGCCTGGCCGACCTCGCTAAACAGATACACCCATTTTTTTGCCATGATGAATACCTCCCAATAAAGTCTTGTACCTAAGATGCGCATTTCAAATATAATTAACAGAATATACAATTTTTTTAAATCCCCAAAAGATCTCTATAAAAATTGATCACAGGTACATTAATATGTATAGTTATTTGGATCATTTCCAGAAGAACTGATCCAGATAAGGGTTGCGAGGGTTCAAGGGGTCCAATGTTCGAGTGCGATATATAATAATTATAAAGCGTTATCAAAAGATCCACTGTTTCTATACCATCCAATATCGCCGAGGGGTATAGGAAAAGAACTGTTTTTAAAACCCCATAAACCAAAACAGATTTCATAAAGGGAGGCTTTTTATCCATATGGCAGCTGAAAACGATATTGTGTTGATCTATTACGAAGAAAACCCACTGGTCTTTGCACGCATTGAAAGTATTCTGCCGGATGCAAGGCCTGACTGGTACCATGTAAAAGTTCTCTTGCTTCAGGTGCCTCCCCAGATGGTCACGTGGATTTTAAGGGACGTTTACATCAATGGCGAAACATTTACCATGGACGGCAAACAGATGCGACTCGAACGGGTGGAACCACCGGAACCCGAGGCAGATATCTTAAAGGAAGCTCCGTCCGTTGAAAAGGATTCTAAAACAGAAACAAAAGGTTCTGTGATATCTTTAAAGGATTTCAAACGCTAGGCATGCCCTGAAATGAAGAATGTCATATCAGCCTCACGCCGCACAGACATCCCTGCATTTTACATGGACTGGTTTATGCAGGGGATCCGGAAAGGATTCTTCGAAGTGGAGAATCCTTATCATCATAAAACCTTTTTCGTCCCGGCTTCCACAGCGGATGTGCATACGATAGTCTTCTGGTCAAAAAATTTTAATCCCTTCATTACCGGGGGACATGGCAGACAACTGCAGGCATATGGCTATCGTCTGTTTTTTAACTTCAGCATCAACTCCGAGTCTGCACTGCTGGAACCCGGACTGCCGCCACTGGAGGAGCGTCTGGCGCAACTGGAATATCTTTGTGATCAATATGGACCGGAGGCCATTAACTGGCGATTTGACCCGGTTTGTTTCTATAGAACAGAAACCCATGAAATTCAGGATAACCTGAAAGATTTTTCTATGATCGCCAGGAAAGTGGCGGCCATGGGTATCCGGCGATGTATTACGAGCTTTATGGACATGTATCCAAAAATCAGGAAGCGCTTGACCCGGTTGCCGGGTCTTGATTTCGTCCCTGTTTCCATGGAAAAGAAAATAGACGTTCTGGGAGAGATGAGCATGACGCTCGGACACCTGGGTATTTCACTGCAAACCTGTTGTGAAAGGGAATTGCTGGAACAGCTTGCGGGTGATCTGCCAATAGACAAAAGCGCCTGCATACCCAACGACCTGATTATGAAACTGTTTGGCGGGCGCGTTTCTTTGGGAAAAGATTCCGGGCAGCGGGTAAAAGCTGGTTGCGGTTGTTTTAAATCCGTGGATATCGGCTCCTACAACCGGCAGCCTTGTTATCATAGCTGTCTGTACTGTTATGCAAACCCTGCCTAAATTGAGAGATCGTCGATCTTACCGCATCTGCTGTGTCAGATGCCATACCGCATCGTTCACGATAGCGGAACGGCAGCTTCCTTGCAGCTACGGCAAGCTCAACAATCTCTCAATTTAGGCTATTATAAAATAGCCTGAATACCTATAGGGTATATTTAGCATTAAGCCATATGCAATAAGCTGCTTAAAGCTTATTGCTTACAGCTTAGATCTCCCATTGAAACAATGGTTTATCTAAATTTGAGAAAAATAGAAATTGAATCGACGATTATTGATTCTATTGATAAGGTAGTAGCACAAAATGTATATCGGAAACATCAAATTAGACAACATCACGGTTCTGGCCCCTCTGGCCGGTATCACCAACCTGCCCATGCGTTTGATCGCAAAGGAGGCGGGCTGCGGTCTTGTCTGCTCGGAGATGATCAGTTCCAATGGACTTGTTTATCAATCTGGAAAAACCGAAAAACTGCTGGAAAGTGCTCCAGAGGAAAAACCCCTTTCAGTGCAGATTTTCGGGGCGGACCCGGACATTATGGCTGAGGCGGCAAGAATCGTGGAAGTATCCGGTGCCGATATTCTCGATATTAATTTTGGCTGTTCCGTGAAGAAAATATTGAAAAGTGGATCCGGGGCGGCTCTGATGAAACAACCTGCTCTGGCGAAATCCGTTATCAGGTCGGTTCGCGGGGCGATCAAGATACCGTTGACTATCAAAATCAGGACCGGCTGGGAAAAGAATGGAGACGATGCGCGGATCATCGCCCGGATCGCGGAGACGGAAGGGGTGGATGCCATTGCAATTCACCCCCGAATGGCATCACAGGGTTTTAAGGGCCGGGCGGATTGGCAGGTCATATCCGATATCAAGGGGGAAATATCCATACCGGTCATGGGCAACGGCGACATTGTCATTGCCCGGGATGCGATTAAGATGGTGGCGGAAACCGGCTGTGATGCTGTCATGGTGGGGCGGGCAGCCATCGGCAACCCATGGATATTCGGACAGATAAACGCGTTGCTGAGGGGCCGGGATTTTCCGGAAACCGACCTTTCAACGCGGTTTTTCATGATGAAACGCTTTCTGAGAGCTTCCGTGGTTTATTTTGGCGAGGAACATGCCTGCTACATGATGCGCAGCAGACTTGCCTGGTTCGTGAAAGGCTTGCCTCACGCCAAATATTTCCGCGAATCCATTAAATACTTATCCACTGAGAAAGAAGCTTTGGAATTGATCGAGAGGTACCGGGAATCCATTCATGGGTTCTCCTTTCCAAAAATGTCCGGACTTTAGTCGAGCCTGCCACGATTTTAGCAAAGTGTCAGGCATACAGCTTCTTGAGCACATTCTGCAGACCTAAAGCACTTAGCTTTTTCTGAAATCTAAATCCATGTATTAACAATGGGGATATTCTTTATATGAAAACATACCTGGCAATTGCAGTTTTCACATTTTTCATGGTGCTGTGCGGATGTGAGAAACAAGCCGACATGTCGGTGGACGACCATGGGTTTTCTGCACCGACAAAGCTGACAACCGATCTGAATGCAGCCGTGGAAAAAGAGCTGCCCCTGGATGATCAGCAGGATTTTGAAGACGCGCGCCGGGGGTTCATTGCATCTGACGAGAATTTGAAAGTGGTGAATCCCGACATAGGAACGATCTGGGACCAGACCGCCTACACATTCATGAAAGGGGACAACCCGGCGAGTGCCAACCCCAGCCTGTGGCGCCAGGCCAGGTTAAACAATATTCACGGGCTGTTCGAAGTCACCAAAGGCATCTATCAGTTACGGGGATTCGACCTGGCCAACATGACACTCATCCAAGGCAAAAACGGCTGGATCGTTGTGGATCCCTTGACCGCCAAAGAGACTTCTGCCCGGGCCTGGGCATTTGCCATGCAGCATCTTCCCCTAAAACCGATTACAGCCGTCATTTTTACCCACAGTCACATAGATCATTTTGGTGGTGCCACCGGCATCCTCAGCCCTAAAGAGGCCACGACCAACAATATTCGCATTATCGCTCCGCAAGGTTTCATGCAAGAAGCTGTGAGTGAGAATGTCATCGCCGGCATTGCCATGTCCCGCAGGGCTCATTACATGTACGGCAGCCGGTTGCCCCGGTCAGAGCGCGGCCACATCGGCACCGGTCTTGGAAAAGAACCGGCCATGGGATCCATCGGCATCCTGGCTCCCACGGAAATCATCACCCAAACCCCCCAAGAAAAAGTTATCGACGGGGTGCGCTTTGTCTTTCAAAATGTGCCGGCATCGGAAGCGCCAGCCGAGCTGACCTTCTACCTGCCAGACCTAAAGACGTTTTGCGGTGCGGAAATCGCATCCCACTGCCTGCACAATCTGTACACCCTGAGGGGTACCAAGGTGCGCGATGCCCTGAAGTGGAGCAGGTATATTAACGAAGCCATCGATCTTTTCGGCGAAGCAGAGATCCATTTCGGCGTGCACCACTGGCCCATCTGGGGCAACGACCGCGTGGTCGATTTTTTAAAAAAACAACGCGATGTCTACACCTACATTCACGATCAGACTGTGCGCATGGCCAATGCAGGCATGACACCCCGAGAGATAAGTGCGGAACTTGAATTCCCTGAGTCCATGCGGCGCACCTTTTCCAACCGGGGATACTACGGCACCCTGAGCCACAACGCCAAGGCTGTCTACCAGTTCTACTTTGGATGGTACGATGCGAATCCCGCGAATCTAAACCCATTGCCACCTGTTGCGTCTGGAAAAAGATATGTCCAACTCATGGGCGGGGCCGAGAGCGTATTGGCCAAGGCCCAGGTATCCTTTGACAAGGGTGAATATCGCTGGACGGCCGAGGTGTTGAATCACCTGGTGTTTGCCCAACCCGACAACGATAAAGCCAAAGAATTTTTGGCAAGGACTTATGATCAACTGGGCTACCAGGCAGAGTCAGGCCCCTGGCGGGATGTGTATCTGACCGGTGCTTATGAACTGCGGCACGGTGGCCCTGAAAAAGGCCTGGATTTTTCCAATGCCATGGAACTGCTGGAGCAGACACCCATATCCAATTTTCTAACGTCCATGGCAGTACGTTTGAACGGCCCCAAAGCCGACGGAAAAAACCTGACGATCAACCTGGTGTTCACGGATTTGAATCAGAGCTATGTGCTGCACCTGGAGAACGCCGTGCTGCACTATAAAATGGCGCCGCCTGACCCTGAAGCCAGCGCCACCCTTAGCATCACCCATCAGATGTTTCTAAACATGGCTTTGAACACAGCGGGCATCAAAGAATTTGTATTTTCCGACGATGTCAAGATAGAGGGTAGCAAATTAGACCTGATCCGCTTTTTTACCCTGCTGGACAAGCCCAAAGGAAAGTTCAATATTGTCACGCCATAACAGACCCCGCCGCTTGCTGCAGGGTGCTCCTTAAAATTGAAACCTTGTATCGCTGCGCTCTATCTTCAGTTCAAAAAACTGGGAGTTTTTAAAATTTCATTCCAGGAAGGTTGAGGGAGGCCGTGTTTCCCCCGTCAACCGCAAGAGCCTGGCCGGTCATATAACTAGCATCATCACTGGAAAGAAAAAGGATGGTACTTGCGACTTCTTCAGGTCTTCCGTATCGTCTCAGTTCACAACGGCTGCCCAGTTTTTCCTCTTTTCCCTTTTTCCGGGCGTAATCAAAAACCATTTTGGTCATGCCGGTCTCAATCAATCCCGGGCAGATGCAATTCACGCGGATATTGTATTGGCCAAGGTCACAGGCACTTGTCTGGGTAAAATTAATAACCGCTGCCTTGCTGGCGGAATAGGCATTGCCCCCCGCCCCGGATCGAATGCCCGCCACAGAAGAAATGTTTACAATGGCACCGGATCTTCTCTCCTGCATATGCCCGGCAATATACTTGGTTCCGTAGACTGCCCCAAGGACGTTCACATCATAGACATGATGCCACACATTCCCATCCTGGGCATCAATGGCTGCCAAATCACCCATTACACCGGCATTGTTTATTAAAATATCAACTTTAGAATATTCACCCAGGGTCTGGTCAACAAGGGCTTTAACTTCTTTTTCATTGCTCACATCGGTTTTCCTGCTCACAACCTTGCCACCAGCCTTGGTGATCTGACCCGCCACCTTGCTTAAGGCATCCTCGTTCACATCTGCCAAACCCAATCGTGCACCTTCTTTTGCAAATAGGCGGGTGGTTGCTTCTCCAATGCCACTTGCTGCCCCGGTTATAATCGCAACCCGTCCTTCTAAGCGATCCTTGCCTGCCATACCAGTCCCTCCTGTATTTTTAAACGGAAATAATGAGCGCATTCTTAAAATGTGAAACACCCAGCTTAGGAATCAATTTCCTAGGGATATCATATTCATTGAAATTCGCCAATTATCTTTAGGGGAGGGAATAATCCAGGATTTTTTCGGTTTTGCCTGCATGGTATGACCGGTATACTTGTTTATTCGTTACTATCAGCTCACCAGCGTAGTCCCCCCATCTACGGGGATAATCTGCCCTGTAATAAAAGCACCGGCTCTGCTGGCCAGCATGATGGCCACACCGGCGATATCTTCGGCCTTGCCCCATCGATGCAGGGGAATTGCGGCGCACTCCTCTTCAAAAAGTTTTTTATTTTTACTGACATATTCCGTCATCTTAGAAAAAAACCGACCCGGTGCAATGGCATTCACCCGAATGTGGCTGTCAGCTAGATCCCTGGCTATATTTCGCGTTACCTGGTGAATAGCCGCTTTGCTGGGACCGTAACTGTAGTTGGAAATGCTGTTACCGACAATTCCGGCAATGCTACCAATATTGATAACACAGGCAGTTCGATCTGAGGATTTACCTTGTTTGAGCAGCGACAACAGCGCCTGGGTCAGGAAAAAAGGTGTTTTAACATTCAAATTCATTACCTTATCCCACCCTTTCTCAGGAAATTTTTCAAGGGGTGCCCCCCATCCGGCACCCGCATTATTCACCAGCACGTCGATGCTTTCTTCTCTTTCTGAAAGAGTGGTCGCTAATTTTTGTATACCTTCCAGTGAACTGATATCGCCTGGAATGGCAATGCACGCACCGTATTGAGACAGTTCCTCAGCAGCCTCGATACAAGCAGCCGCCTTGCGTGCGTTGATATAAACCCGCGCTGCGCCGGCTTCGAGAAAACCGCGCGCCATATAGGAGCCTAAACCACGAGAACCTCCCGTGATGACACAAATTTTTTTGTCCATTGAAAACAAAGTTTTAAGCATTATTACCTCCATTTTGTCTTAAACATGGTAGCCTTATATATTGAAATAATTATAATAATAACTATTCATGCAGTAAGCTGCGGGGTATCTGTTGTCATGCCGGACGCGATAAGCCTGCCCCGGTAAGTAGTTGGCCAGGGGCATCCAGTTTATATTTCTGGATAATGCTAAAGCCTCCCTCCGTGCCTGGCGTTCGCCGGAATGACGACTCGTTGGATGCGAAGCACTGCCGAAGGGCAGAACCCGTGGGGAATTGGCCCCGAAAGCGATTAAACTGCCAGAATCAGAACGTTATTATGACAGATACCCTATATATTGTGTTTTTATTCCTTGACTTACAACATATAGTATAATATAAAGCAAAAAAAATTAATATACAATAAGTGTACCTCTGAACCGTGACAATATCATGATTATAGAGGTTAAAAAATCTTTAATTAAAACCTCCCAAAGAGATTTCCAATCTCTTAGGAGGTTTTTTTGTTTTGATATTTTCACACGGGCCAATACGAACAAAAGATCTTTATGAGAGGACTTTTAGTTATTTTATACCTGCTCGCCAACCTTTTGAGATAATTGAAAACCATGAGCATTTACCCTTTTTTTCATCCGATTTATCAAATCACACGAATGAGGAGGATTGAAGAAAATGAGAACAATTTCGATTGCCAACCAAAAAGGCGGCTGTGGTAAGACAACCACTGCCATCAATCTATCCGCCTGTCTTGCCCATAGAGGCAAAAGGGTGCTTTTAATCGATATGGATCCTCAAGGTCACGTTGGCTTGGGGCTGAATATTGACACCCATCATAGAGACAATACAGTTCTTAGTGTTCTGGAGCTTTCCAATGACAGTCGACTATCGCTGGCCGATATTTCTGAAAATGTTTCAGAAAACTTTGATGTGGCACCCGCAGATATTTCACTCAGCACCCTGGAGCAGCACCTTTCAATGGTAGAGGGAAGAGAGACCCGTTTAAAACATGCCATCAGCCAGGTCCATTCATTGTATGACATCGTTATCATCGATTGCCCACCGAGTCTTGGACTGTTGACCTTTAACGCGCTTATTGCCGCATCAGAAGTGTTCGTGCCCATAGAGATGAGCTTGTTTTCTTTGCATGGGATCAGCAGACTCATGGAAATATTAGACTCCATTAAAAAGAAAACAGGGCATGAGATCAATACAAAAGTTTTTGGAACCATCGTTGATATGCGGACAAGAATTTCAAGGGAAGTATTGGAAAATATGAAAAACCATTTCAGTGACACCATGTTTAAAACGGTCATTCGTTCCAATGTCACCTTGAAAGAGGCTGCTGGGTTTGGAAAACCCATCATCGCGTTTTCAAAAAAAGCGAGCGGGTTCCAGGATTATATGATGCTGGCCGAAGAAGTTCTTATGGAGAAAAGAACGGGACAGACCTTGTCTGTTGAGGATGACGAATCGATGTTCGTAAAATCAGATTTTGAAAGACGATTTTCCTATTATGGGCCTGATGCAAAATCCGTAAGGGTCGGAGGGAATTTTAATAATTGGAACCCAAGCGATGAGTTTCTCATGGAACGTGATGAAGATGGCATGTGGACAAAGAACGTTTTCCTCAAGCCGGGCACCTATCAATACAAATTTATTGTCGATGGTGAATGGGTCGAAGATCATAATAATTCGAATTATATAAACAATGCCTATGGGGGCACTAATTCGGTTGTGGAAATCGGGAAGAAGGACATTATAAATGGAAAAGAAGAGTCTTGGCAGGGGGCTTGAGGACATTGCGGATATTTTTATATCACAGAAAAAGGATACGGTCTCTCCCGATAATTTTCCAACTGAAAATCTGAGGAAGGTGGTCGGTGAATCCTGTCCCGGTCATTCTTTTGCAGCGTCAGAGGGGAGCAGATCTTTCTCAGAAAACGATATTATAACGGTAATAGATGAAAGACTCAAAGTGACGAGAAATTGCCACAATACCGATAGCCCTTTGGAACATGATCTTTCAGGGAAGGATGATGACATCCGGACCAGGAATATGGAAAACACCCTGGAAGAATGCCCAGACGTCTGCGAAATTACAGAACATGTTACCAGCAAAAAAAAATTGGGATACTTCAATACACCCGGTGTGCAACAAACCATAGTAAAATCACTTAACCAACATCTTCGTCAGAATTACAGCATAAAGTATATTGAGTTGGTAAAAGTGAATCAGATGTCTCGTCCAGGAATTAAAAATAGGGTCGAGGAGAATGTATCAATCTATATCAAAGAGAAAGAAAACCAATAGAAACGGTTTTATTCATTTCCTTTCAGCATTAGACATCATATTCTCTTGCCACTGGTTTGGGTTCAGTTGTGATCTCCAATAAGTATCCAAAGCAAGCCCTGATGTTCTATGAGGACCATATTCCCCACCAGTAACACTATAAAAATCAAGATTTGTTACATATCCAATCATAAAGTCCAAACTTGGCAGTATTCTCCGAATTTTCTGAAATCTTTATCGGCACCGGTCCCAGTAACAATGATATTGCTATTTCTAATGTTCAAAGATTTGATTTTCCCAATATAGCTTATTACAATTTTACAACTTTATAAGAAAAATGCTATCAGTAACAGAGTGTTCGTGGTAGCCGGTGGTGATAACATATATCGGAACCAGTTATTTTCGTGCGCGAAAAAGCACGATGTTCTCCATCTATCACCACGTAGATAAACTCTGGCTGCCGGTATCATATCTTCAGAAAGGATTAATTTCCAATGAATAGGAGCGTCACAATTGATGGGAAAATTATCGAGCTTACTCCTTTCGACAATAATGTCATTGATATGATAAGTCGTGTAAAAATTAAGATTCCAGCGCCCTGCTATCGCACTAAGCAAATCAAAGGTTGCTGCAGTGTTTGTGTAGTTGAAATTGATGGTGAGCAGAAGTTTGCCTGCTCCACAATTCCTCAGCATGGTATGAATATTATTGTGGGCAGGGAGGACCTAAAGGTTATTCGTAAACAACGCCTTTTGGAGTACAAGGAAAGCATCAAAGGCGAAAAATAAAGAGATCATTTTAGCCAAGATCAGATGTCCGGTTGAAGATTTATTAGCGAAGTCTTCAGATTTGGCGAGAGAATCAGAACCGCAATATATTGTGGTTGATAGTTATCTAACGGTAAGGTAAAGATAAAAAAAAAGAAAAAAAATCACTATATCACAGAGAAAAGGTGATGTTTTCGGAGAAATGAGATATGTTGACGCATCGCCATGTTCGGCCTCTGTTTACGCCGAAAATGACGTTGTATGATTAGCGGTTGATACTGAGTATGTGAGGAAACTTACTGGCGATGTTATTCTTTAACTATGAAGGATGGCTTTATACAGTGATATATTTTATAAAGTGAGGTTTGACCTATATTTTCAGACTACTTCTAAAAGAACCAATAGTAAGGATGGAAATTATGCACAAGTATAGTAAAGAGGAAATTATCAGGGAAGTAAAAGTTGCAGATAATAAGTCGGATGAACCACTTACTTTAAACGATTTTGTGAGGATGTCTGGAATTAAAGAGTGGCAAATCAAGAATTTTTTCCCAAAAGGTGGTTGGTCTGAATTGAAACGTCTTGCAAATATTAAAGATGAACCAAAGCCATCTATAAAACTTTCAAGAAAGAAATTTGCTTTCAAAAGGAAAGCTATCAACAAAAAAAAGCCTAATCTTGCAAAAGAGCATGTCATTGCCGAAGAGGATATTATAGTTGAAGAAGATATTGTCGCCGAAGAGGTTGCTGAAGAAAAGGTCGATGCCAAAAAAGCGGCTGAAAAAGAAGCTGATGCTATAAAGGCGGCCGCTGAAAAAGCGGCTGAAAAAGACGCTGAAGCTATAAAGGCGGCCGCTGAAAAGGCGGCTGAAAAAGATGCTGAAGCTATAAAGGCGGCCGCTGAAAAGGCGGCTGAAAAAGATGCTGAAGCTATAAAGGCGGCCGCTGAAAAAGCGGCTGAAAAAGACGCTGAAGCTATAAAGGCGGCCGCTGAAAAGGCGGCTGAAAAAGATGCTGAAGCTATAAAGGCGGCCGCTGAAAAAGCGGCTGAAAAAGATGCTGAAGCTATAAAGGCGGCCGCTGAAAAAGCGGCTGAAAAAGACGCTGAAGCTATAAAGGCGGCCGCTGAAAAGGCGGCTAAAGAAGATGCTGAAGCTATAAAGGCGGCCGCTGAAAAGGCGGCTAAAGAAGATGCTGAAGCTATAAAGGCAGTCGCTGAAAAGGCGGCTAAAGAAGATGCTGAAGCTATAAAGGCAGCCGCTGAAAAGGCGGCTAAAGAAAAGATTGTGGAGCCGCCAATTAGCCCCTCTAAACAATCTCAAAAAGGGATCACGGATACGATTAAGGACGATATTGCTGAGTTTGGGGAACTAATCGACTTTAGAGGACTTAGGCATGCTCCGATAAATCAAAACGGTGTTATATTTCTATTTGGGATGGTGAGTAATGAACTTGGGTTTATGGTCGAAGCGATTCATGCTGCTTTTCCTGAATGTGAAGCCAAAAGACATGTTGGTGAGAATCGATACCAGCGTGTTAGAATCAAATTTGAATACAAAAGTAGCAATTATATGTCCCATGGCTATGATCCTGCCGGCGCCGATATGATAGTCTGCTGGGTACATGATTGGCATGACTGTCCTTTGGAGGTATTAGAGTTACAAATTTCAATAGATAAACTCGAAAGCTAATCAAAGAGAAGGCAGAGCCAAATCGTTCACACTACAATATGTAGTAGTTGATCACCATGGACTTGAATTGGATATTTCAGGCATAAGTCAGTTGCCTTGCACCGTGAATAACTCCAACAAAACGGTAGATATCAACCCCTAAAAATTTACCGGTGTGTGAAAATAATCACTACAGGCCAAATCTTGTATTCATAGGCTCCTCCGTGGTGCCATGGCGATGACCAGATGGTATCTGACAGTTTCATTAAATTTCGGATAACTGTGGTTGTCTCCATGTATCACCAGGTCTGGCCCTAAAGCACAGCATTTCTAACCCTACCTACCCAACAATTATAGCATTGACTTCGCAATTTACCTTTTTCCACTTCAACCCAAAAACCTAACCCTTTCTAATAGTTATACTTTCTTACATCCTGCATTTCCGCATGATTCTTGCATGCATATTATTGGTTATGCTATGTTGCTTTATCTGAACCTGATCGACACTTCCACCATCTGACATGATACCGACATGAACAGGTAAACAGATTATAACCTTTAGAAATGAGAAAATTGAAAATACAACGATTAAAATCTGCTCACAAAAATCAACCTCCTATAGCCTGTTTTTTCAGGTGGATGTTAATTTGTCTTATACTTTCGCTATCTATCGGAGTAACTCTTGGTTTTGCTAAAGATAAAAAGATATCCGGATATGTCCACACGTCATCAGGTAATGAGATTAGTGGAGTCACAATAACGTTCAGTAATGGTGAAGGATCCACAACAACGGACAGCTCTGGCAAATATGAACAGAAGGTCAAAGAAGGTTGGAGTGGTACAGCTACACCATCCAAGGTTGGTTTCAATTTTGATCCGGCATCACGGAACTACAGTAATGTAAAAAAAGATCAAAAAGACCAGGACTATGTTGGAATAGTTCAAACAAGGGTCATTTCCGGTTATGTCCGCACATCATCAGGCAATGCATTTAGTGGCGTCACTATAATGTTTGATAATGGCGGAGGTACAGACACTACAAATAGTTCAGGGTACTACAGCCGTGAGGTAAGGTATGGCTGGAGTGGTACGGTTACCCCTGCCAGGGGGGGAGGCTACAGTTTTGTCCCGGTATCCAGACGCTACAGCAACGTAACGGCTGATCAATTGAACCAGGACTATACAGAAAATGCTGAGAATAGGTTGTTTAGCGTAACCATAAATATTGTTGGATCAGGTAATGTTAAGATTGCTCCTGACAAAAATTACTACGCCAAGGGTTCATTAATTACGATGACAGCAACGGCCAAATCAGGGTGGTTGTTTAGTGAATGGAGGGGTGATCTTGATTCTTCTGATAATCCTGAGAAAATATCAATCAATTCTGACAAGACCATTACAGCTGTATTCTTAGCGGATAATGATAATGATGGTGTTAGCAATAAAGAGGAAAACGCTGGTCCAAGCAATGGTGATGGGAATAATGATGGTATACTTGATAGCCTTCAAAGCAATGTGAGTTGTTTATTAATTGGCAATACAACGGATTATGCGACGCTTGAAACGCCACCCGGTACGTCTATTAAAAATTGTAAAGCGGTTATTGAACCACCAAACAGCAATTACCCTCTTGATGTGGAATTCCTATATGGATTCTTTTCATTTGCCGTGGAAGGCATTGGTATCGGGGGATCTACATCTGTAACTTTTTATTTTCCCTCTGACGTTACATTTAATACGTATTATAAGCATGGCCCTACCCCAGATGATCCATTTGATCACTGGTATGAATTTATTTTTGACGGCCAGACCGGAGCCGAAATAAACAAAAATAACATCACGCTACATTTTGTTGATGGTAAAAGCGGAGACGACGATCTAACTGAAAATGGAAAGATCATTGATTTAGGCGGTCCAGGCTTTAATGCTGCTATATTTTCTGAAACAAATTCTGAGTTGGATGCCGGCGGAGATAATAGTTATGGTTGTTTCGTAGGATGTTTGCTTGAAATTAGTGTCTATAAAAAACTATTCAATAACTTTGAGGCTCTATGGATTAATCTGATGGATGTATAAAATGGAAAAGAAGCAGATTGTAGACTGATCTAAAGAAAAGAAATTGGTGACATTGTAATGTTATCCACCGAACGGATTTCCTTGAACCTCGATATAGCATGATGAGCAAAAGAATTTTGAGTGCTTTAAAACCTCCGCTGTCTCCAACTTATCGGTAATAATTGTACGTCTCAAAAGGTTGTGATATTAGTGTTATCTGTAGTTTTGTCCAACCGTGAATATTCTCCATCAATCACAGTTGCGACACGAAGTCGCGTATTTTGACTGTTCAGCAGGAGCCTTAAGCTCGTGTCTGAACCCAGCGTCCCGTCGCTGCAATCCTATGGAAGCATGCGCTCAAGGTGCATCCTTGACGGGTATGAAGCCTTCCTGACAATGCGCTGAAGTTCGCCTGTGCGAACGGTGTGGAAGCCGTGAGGTGGAAACGCTCCTGGAAGCTCCATCCGGGTGAGGGGTTAGGATAGGATACTAGGGTTAACATAAGTGAACACTCGTAACTGCCGTGAAGATGAACAAGCCAAAGGAGCTGTAAGGCTTGAACCAAAAGGTAAGTGGGTGGTTCGGATGGATCTGTGAACGTCCGACGCGGGCAGTATTCCCACCGGTAGACAGAGTGGACCTAAGGTATTTGTTGTCGGATACGTGGAACGTGGTAACCCCATGCCTTCGCCCTTTGGGCAGGCTAACCGTAAGGCATGCTGTTGGAGGTATGGGGAGAGATGATGGAAGAAGCGAAGGCCATCCTGTAATGGGGTGGATACGGGTTGAGGGTCTTAGACTCGATATTACCCGACCTGCAAGGGGGCTGACGTCCATCGGGTGCTTCGTTGCGAGAAAGCTGACAGAACCGATTTTAGAAGGGAAAGCAAATGAGGCCACTTAACGGTGAGCCATGCGCCCTTCCCCGATTGGGTTTTGGCTGTCAGTGTGTATCGCAAAGGTGATCGGCATTTCCGATCACTGGGTCGCCTCTATGCCGAGGCTGGCTTTTGAAGGGCTTGAGCTGTGTGATGGGAAACTATCACGCACAGTTGTGCGTCCAGCTAAGGCTGGTATGTTCAGCAGGAGTAAGTCCTGTCAGGGTAATAATCAGAAGCCCTGTAGCTTGGATGGCAGGTATGAGGGAAACCGATTATCTGAAGCCCATCGACAAAGCTTCCTTAGGGGATGTGAGCGAGTCACCGGGCCGTAACGAAAGTGAACGCACAGGTGGCCCCGAAAGTGATAATCCCCGGAGGCCGAGCCCGCATCTGTAGGGCGAAGGCAACATGGGTGATCGAAAGCTGATTGATACGGTTATTCACTCCGGCGGGGTGGTAGCGACAGCACGGTGACAAGGGCATACCGAGCAACTGGAGAAGCCCTCCTCGTCCCAGGAAGAAATTTCTGGAGCAAGGTAGATTCTATAACCGTGAACAGCGGGAAGTGAAACGAAAGGCGAGAGGGTGGCGGATGGGTCCGTATTAGCGATGAACCGGAGTAACGTCCTGGGGAGCAAAGGGACCCTGCTGTTAACAATCTTCCGACAACACTGGGAGGCGGGGACGAAATGATAAAATCGTCCATGATTCTGCAAGACCTGAGAAGGAAGATATACCTGAAGGTGAAGACTGATTCGGTTGGAACAGGTGGAGTAGGCTCGAATAGGGTCGAAAGCGCTGCCAGTTTGATAGGCCACATAACCCCTCAGATTAAGTTAACAGAGTAAGCGTAGTGCGGGAAATCCGCATGCTGCGTTTGACGAGGCGGGAACTGGAAACGGACCCATAAGGCACCGCGCCAGTTCTCGACCCTACCTTAGGGGGCTTGGGGCCAGCGATGGCCCCCGGCTACCCGGTGTGCTCTCATAGTATAATTTCATGTAAGAATGCTCATTCGAAGGCACAACAAACACACTATTCTTGATCCCATTCCAAATTTTAGTTCTAATATCTTTGGAAATTTCGACCCAGATCGTTAAGCTTGCACACCAAATATCAAATTGCTGTTTTCCTTTATATTGTGACAAAAATTGTCAGTTTCTAATCAAAAAATTGTCATAAGTCTTAACCTGCACTCCTTCATTTCGAAATCCAATTATTTTCGATCAATAACAAATTTTATTTAATTATTTTTTTTGCAATATAATCAAATATCTATATTGGGTGAATAACTTTCTATCAATATATCTCTCTAATACATAATATGGCATTAATTTTGCTGTAATCTTATAGGACCAATTCAAGTTAATGTGTTGATAAAGAAAATGATAAGAAGGAGGAGATTATGAAAACGGCAACTATCCTCGTATTTGCTTTATTATTGTCTTTGATTTTAGCTCCTGTATCAATGGCGGGTGATTTTGACTGGGTCAATGATTTTAGCATTAAAGCTGAAGCTGATCCCTCAGGCTTCAAAGCAAAACTCAGCACTCGTTTTAATATTGGAGGTGCTGAAGTTAACGCTGTACTCAGCAATGTTAATAACTCGGCAGACGCTTATATCGTTCTTCGTCTTGGTGAGATGTCTGGGCGGCCCACAGAAGACGTAATTAAAAAATATAGAGCTGGAAAGGGTAAGGGATGGGGATCACTTGCAAAAAGTTTAGGAATTAAGCCGGGTTCCAAAGAATTCAAGGCTCTTAAAAGTGGCTCTGACTTTAAAGAACAGAAATATGCAGATAAGGGCAAAGACAAAAATAAAAAAGGCAAGAGCAAAAAGAATTAGAAAGGCTTTTCTTTCGATCCTTATAAGATATCATTCACATAGCCAAAAAAAATAATTTGGAGGAGTTAAATGAAGGTCTCAAGGTTTCTCGTTTTTTGTTGTTTTGTTTCTTTTTCGTTGTTCATGGTGGCTTGTGACGGAGGGAGTGGGTCAAGTGGCTCAAGTGACTCAAGCGGCTCAGGCGTTGTAGCTATGTCTGTGACTGATGCCAAACCATTGTTGCCAGAAAATGTTACCAATTTATTTGTTGATTTTTCAAGTGTGTGGGTTCATAAACCCGGCGAAGGGTGGATCGAATTAGATCTTGTTGAAAGTCCCTATACTATTGATTTACTTCAATTTTACGATGGCCAAACGACCGAGCTTGTTCCCCCGGTAGTTCTTTCATCCGGTAAGTACACTCAGGTGCGGATTGTGGTGAGCGCTGCAGCAATGAGGTTCGACAATGGAGATGGAACCACTGAGGATGTAACAATCGATATTCCAAGTGAGAACTTGAAGACAGACAAGAACTTCACGATTGATTTAGGAGACGATTCTGCCATGGATATCATCGTCCATTTTGACTTAAGCATGTCCGTGGTAGTATCCGGTCCTGCATCCGATCCAACCTATAAACTTAAACCTGTTCTGCATCTTTTTGAAGATCCTGTTCAGGCAGCAACCATTGAAGGAGAGTTAGATAATTTCTCTTTTGGTGATTCTAATGAAAAAGCAACCATTATTGTTGAGAGCAATGGGGAGGTTTATACACAGGTAGAAGTTTCACAATCGACGCCTGATCCAACTATATACAGTATCTTTTGGATTGTCCCCAATCAAGAGTACACCGTGAAGATTAATATAGGCCAAGACGATACCATAGATTGCAAATATTCTATTGGCGACGGTGGAGACTTTGATTCGCCCGACCCCGGAGATATTGTAAAAATAGGAATTTGTACTTAATTAATTGTACTTAATTAATTTGATGAAAGTTATAAAAATGTATTGATTATGGAAGACAGGGTCAATTATGGCCCTGCTTTTTCATTGATTAAATTGCAGATACCTCCAATCATCAACACTTTTCTGGGTGTTTCAAAAGCTGTGATAACATCATGTCAGGATGCTTCGCCGCACCGTTGATCAAGCATAATACCCCACAAACTCCCCACATCGATCATTGAAAAATTCCATCGCCTCATCAACGGAGTTAAAGATTATCCAATCGTGCCGAACGGTCTTTTCACCCTGTTTGCGAATCCGTTCGATCTCAGTGTTACCGAAGTATTCAAAATGGTCGTGATAATCTGTGTACAGTTCATGTTTCCGCATTTTGATGCCCTCCTTTTATTATAAGAACGCCTTTTCATAATGTTTTGGAATGCAGATTAACACATGCGTTTGACAGATCCGGTCACACTGTTGTAAATTTATTAATATTTTTTTCAGGCATCAATTCCTGACCAAAAGCACACATTTCCAGAAGAAAGGATATTCATGAACAAAATTGACCTCATCAAGACCCTTAGCACCACCACTGATATTTCCAAAATTGAAGCAACAAGAATTGTAAACCTGTTTTTTGAACAGATGGCCACCACACTCGAAAAAGGTGATCGGGTTGAAATCCGGGGATTGTGCTCTTTTTATGTCAAACATTACGAGGGTTATACCGGCAGGAATCCGAAAAATAGGGAGACGGTTGAGATTGCGCCGAAGAAATTGCCGTTTTTTAAATGTGGGAAGGGGTTGAGGGAACGGGTGGATAAATAATATGTATGAAAACATCATTTACATATCACGCATTTAGCAGAGTTAAAGATAGATTGACGTTAAGTCTATTTGAGTTGGCAAATATTCTAAATTACGATCTTGCAGTTGATATAGGTGCGGAGTCTGGAACTAACCGTATTCATCGCCTGTTTTATAGTTACCCAGACAAAGCGTGTTTTGTCGCAATACAGGATAGCAAGAACGGTGTTGTTGTCACCGTGCTACCGATTGATTATCACGAAAATATATCTTGGTCGATATCCCAGGATTCGCAAATACAAGCAAAAAATCTTCTTGGGGCAAACAATTTTGAAGAAATTTCTAATTTGCCCGTCTTACAAACAAATGTCACTATTTTTAAAATTATCGGTTATGTACAAGATGAATTTGGAAAACTTATAAAAATCCTGAATTTGGGAAGCTGGCCTTGTATACCATATGAATACCGAATTGAAAATCTCATTGAAGATGGAGATTTTATTAAAGAACTAAATATGCGGATTGAAAAGAAGATGAAAAGGGAAGGTTATAATCCTAACCTCATGCAAACAGTTTATGTCAAATTAGGAGATAAAGGAGACCCGGTATTGATCAGTCTTTATGAAAACATCTCTTAGGAATACTTATACCCCTCTGTAAATTATTGAACACCCTATCCACACAAAGGTCATTGGCCAAGATCCAATTTCAACAGCAACTCTTTTCTGGATTCTTCTCCTGGTTTTTATTTGGGCGAGCAATGCGGTTATAGTTAAAGTTGCCGTCAGAGACATCCCACCATTCTGGGCGGCATTTTTAAGATTCGGCCCGGCACTGCCATTTGTATATTTATTCATCAAATGGAGAGGTACCGGATTTCTTGTTTCGGTCAAAGAATTTTCTTATTTATTCATACTTGCCTTGATAATGGTGGTACAGATATTTTTATTCAATCTGGGATCGCGATACATATCTGGGGGCAGAATATCTCTTATTATTTTCGCTTATCCCCTGGTCGTTCCGCTGGTAGCTCCAATTTTTATCAAAGAAGAATCCCTGGTAAAGACCAAACTGATTGGAAGTTTTATTGCATTTGCAGGCATCGCCATCGCCCTTCGTGAAAATTTATCCGGGACCCTAAGCACCACGTTTAAGGGGGATTTGATTGAAATCTCGAGTTGTATTCTATTGGCAATCAACATTATGTACAATAAACGCCTGGCCACATTTATAAACAAATGGAAGATTCTTTTCTGGGAATTCCAAATCAGCGTTGTTATTTTTCTCATTGCGGCGCTTTTATTTGAAAAATTTCATATTCAGGATGTTCGACCGGATGCATGGAGTGCCATCGCTGTTCAAAGTTTAGCTGTAAGCGTGTTCTGTTTTTTGTCATGGCAATATCTGATCGCCCGGCACAATTCTTCAAACCTATCGGTATTTTTCTTTGCCTCTCCATTAATCGGAATGATGCTCGGGATAATATTATTGAATGAAGCATTTGATCCTGGACTCGTTGCTGGATGTGTTCTCGTGGGGGCGGGCATATTTATTGTGAACAAACTGTGATGGGAAAATTCAGTTTATGTTCCAACATTATAAAATCAAAGAGGCATGAATAATGATCCCCAAAATCATAGGAATTATATTTGGCCTCTTGGCAGTGGGCGTCTTTGCTTGGAAATTCAAAGAGACCCCATTGTGCCGACCCTGAATCATGCTGCCCTTGGGCTTAGGCGTCGGGTAAAGGCATTTGCACAGCAAGCCGCATATTCTGGTGATTCGTTAATAAGATTTTACCCAGAGTCACTTCAATTAACATAATCATTGTGGGGAATAGGGTGGGGAAGGTTAGTTTATTTCAAGGGGTACAAACCATAAATACTTAATTTAACTATCTGATATCATTATGGTACGCCCGGCTGGGATCGAACCAGCGGCTTTCAGCTCCGGAGGCTGACGCTCTATCCACTGAGCTACGGGCGCATTTGGCATAAGTAAGTTAAGAGGAAGTTCCTGTCAAGTACAAAGGTTTGGTGGAAGGCATCCAGAAAGGGACGCCCTGGCTTCGCCTACCACGTAAAGGGAGCCGGCAACGCAGATGATGTCATTGGGCGCTGCCTGGTTGACTGCCTGTTGGACAGCCTGTTGGACATCTGGCAGGATCATCATTTCCTTTCCATATTGCCCGGCTTCAGCAAACAGGGTTTCCGGAGGAAGTCCCCGATCAATTTTGGGTCGGGTGAATATCACCTTTTGTGTGGCCGGGATAAGGGCAGACAACATGGCCTTATAGGGTTTGTCGTCCAGGATTCCGATGACCATGGTAATGGGACGCTGGTCTGTCTCCTGTGCCAGATAAGCTGCCAGGTTCTTGGCGGCAACCAGATTGTGGGCGCCGTCCAGAATGATCCTGGGTGACTCGGAAACAATTTCGAGTCTTCCGGGCCAGGAAAGATTCAACAAGCCCTGTCGGCAGTTCTCTTCGGAGATGGAAGCACCGCTACGACTCAAGAGTTCACATGCGGCCAGAGAAATGGCGGCATTGTCCACCTGGTGCCGACCCATAAGGCAGGTTTTCATGTCGGGCCATCGGTTCTTCAAGCCGAAATAGGTAAAGGTATTTCCCGGTTTCCGGCGCACCCGGAAGTCTTTACCAAGACGTGAGACAGGGGCTGATTTTGAGGCAGCGATGTCATTCAGTACGGACAGCGCCCCTGGTTGCCTGACGCCTGTGACCACGGGGACGCCCTTTTTGATGATGCCTCCCTTTTCAGCGGCAATTTGCGCCAGGGTGTTGCCCAGGTAATCCTGGTGCTCGAGAGACAGATTCGAAATAATGCTGACAGCCGGTCTGACGATATTTGTGGCATCGAGTCGCCCGCCCATGCCGGTTTCAATGACGGCCCAGTCAATCCCTTCCCGGTCAAAATCATAGAGAGCCATGGCTGTGGCAAATTCGAAAAAAGTCGGCTCCCGGGATCCATGATGGACGCTTTTAACGGCTTGGTAGGCTGCTACTACGCGGGTATTGGATATGGGTCTGCCGTTGATGCTGATCCGTTCGTTAAAGGTTACCAGGTGAGGGGAGGTATACAGCCCGGTCCGGTAGCCGGCGGCTTTCAAAATCGAAGCAATACCCGAGGCAATGGAACCCTTGCCGTTAGTTCCCGCCACATGGATGCAAGCAAAATGATCCTGGGGATTCCCGAGTTCCTTTAATATGCGCCTGATGGTTGAAAGCCCCATTTTGATGCCGAATCTTCTGAGGCTGTACATGGCATTCAGACAGTCGTTGTAATCTTTGTTTGTGCTCATTTGTTTGTTTTTAACTGTGATGGTGGTTTTAGGTTTTAGGTGGCGACTGGCTTTTAGCTTTTAGCTTTTAGCTTTAAGCTGCTTAAGGCTTAAAGCTTATCGCTAAAAGTTAAAAAAAAACCCGGCAGTTTGTAGAAACGCTGCCGGGCAAAAAAAATGAGCAAAAGCCTATCGGTACCTGCGTCTTGAGGCAGCTATCCGTTGACGTCTCAGTGCTTCGCGCTGTTTTCGTCGTCTGTATTCACTCGGTTTTTCATAACTTTTTTTGATTTTTAACCGTTTGAAAAGTCCGTCGTTCTGGATCTTCTTCTTCAAGATCCGCATGGCTTTTTCAAGGTCGTTGTCGTAAACCTTTACTTCAATAGCCTTCAAACTTCATCGCCCCCTTTTCCCACGATATATGCAACAGCATTCTCGATCGTTGATTGTGTGAACAAAAAATAATAATGACTTATGGAACGAATTGCAAGCAAAAAGATGAATCCCCGGGTGGCCGTTTTGTATCTACAGTTTTGAAAGCAGCTCCTCGGTGACATCCTTGACACTCGGTTCACCATTCAAGGTGATATACTTGAGGCCTTCTTCCTGTTCCGCAAGATCTCTGAAGTAGTAAGCAGATGCCAAGGTGCCCACCTCGGTGTCATAATAGATATTGTGCCGTTTGCTGATGGCTTCTTCATCCTGGTCATCGTCACGTGTCTTCAGGTCACCGCCGCATACACGGCACTTGTCGCCGTCCGGTTTGATGACATCGATAAAGATGTTATTGGGGTGGTTATTGTCATTGACGCATAATCTGCGGCCCATAATTCTGTTTTTGGCTATTTCGCGGTCGAGCAGAATCTCAACGACGATATCGAGACGCATGCCGGCGGCCTTGAGGGCTTCATCCAGCTTGATGGCCTGGTTCTTGTTTCTTGGGAAACCATCCAGGAGCCACCCATTTTTACAGTCATCTCGTTGCAGGCGGTCGAGAATCATGGGGATGGTAATATCGTCAGGAACCAGGTCGCCTTTGTCGATGTATGCTTTGGCTTGGGCACCTAACTCGGTACCGTTGGAAATGTTTTCACGGAAAATAGCACCCGACTCGATGTGGGGGGTCTGGTATTTATCCTTGACGATAGAGCCTTGTGTACCTTTGCCACTGCCGTTTGGGCCGAAAAATAAGATGTTCATGGTCGTCTCCTTTCCTTTATTTGAATGTCCTCCAGATATTAATGCGCAGAAGACATTCAAATCCTGTAACGATATTATTCTGATAACGTCAAAATGGCTTAGATTGAAAAGACGATGGCCTGTCTGGTGCTGCCTATGGTCGGGCGGACTATCTTTTCCTACAGCCTCATCGTCTACAGTCTATCTGCCTGTAACGGTACATAGCTTCTACAAAAACCGTTTGCCAATGTCAAGCGTCAAGGGAGGGTTGTCGGCGATTACATCTGCTGCAAATTCAAGGGCCGCTTTCCGGGTACTGATCTGGCCGGTAAGTTGAAGCTCTCTTGTTTGTGAAAGGAGCTGTTTAAACAATGGTGAGGGTGTCAGATGCAGGTGATGGATCAGATCGTGACCGGATATGAGAGGCGGGGTTTCAAGGGACGGCCTGAACACAACCTTATACTGGTGAATCAATTCCATCACAAACTGCTCAAACTCGGAATCCGTGGTTTGGGCGGAGGCTTGTTTTGCCCGCTTGTCGGCCAGGGAAAGCAGGAGTGTATCGACAGTAAGGGCATGTGTTTTCATGAAGAAGCGGGTGATACCTCTTTGGGTCAATGTCATTTTCCGCCTGGCCTTAAATAGAAGCAGTGGTCTGAGGTGATATTGAACCATTTTTACGGCATATTCTATTTCATTGCGGGAAAATCGAAGCCTGTCACCTATATCGGCAACCATCCGGGACCCGATGGATGCGTGGCCCGGAAACCGGACATGACCGTCCATGGCCCGTTGCAGGCTCAGGGGTTTGCCCATGTCATGCAGCAAAGCGGCCAATTTCAAGCGGGTTTGTCGGGACCCGTCCATGGATGCCAGCAATGGACCATGCCTTGGATCTTGATTTGAATCCTGGTTTGTCAATACCTCCATGTGATATACTGTTTGGAGCGTGTGCTCAAAGACGTCAAAGGCGTGATACTTGTTTTGAAGACAGCCTTTCATGGCTTTCATTTCCGGCAGGATTTCAAAGAGAATCTCGGTATCGGCCATTTCCCGCAGCCATTTATGGGTGCCCGGTGCCTTGAGGATGCCGAACAGCTCCGATCGTATCCGTTCGGCAGCGGTTTTTGAGATCAGATGGGCCTTGTCCCGGATGGTTTCGAGGGTCTGTGCTTCTATCTGGAAACCGAGTTGGGCCGCAATTCGAAATGCTCTCAGGAGACGCAGGGGGTCTGTCTGAAAACAGGTTTTTGCAACCTGCCGGATCCGCCTCTTTTCAATATCCCGAAGCCCATGCGCAACATCGATGATTTTTGCAGATAAGGTTTCATAGGCCAGTGCGTTGACCGTAAAGTCCCGATGTGCCAGATCTTCTTCAATGGTGGGGCCCTGCAGGGGGGAAATATCGAATATGCGGTTTTGGGCGACCACGCGAAACATAGGGTGGGTCTGCGTGCCCATAGCAATGACACGGCTGTCCAGTTGGGTGGCCAGTTCACGGGCAAACGGCTCCGCATCACCATGAACAGCGATATCCACATCCCTGGGTGTTCTGCCCAAAAGACGGTCCCGCAAAGAGCCGCCCACAATATAAACGCCTTTTTTCCTGGGTAGGGCATCAATGTTGAAATCCATCATAACCCGCTAAGCTTATGCGGTCTTTTATGGATACGTCAATACAGATATAATTGATTACCCTCCGGCTTCTGCAAATTTAAGGTATGTTTTAGGGTTTATTGGACTATATTTTCAGAGGTGTTTACACCAAAAAGCTTGACAGGCAACGAATCATGAATTATCTATACGCGTAAATCAAGGCAACGAACCCGCCTTTTGAAAAATACCTGCAACCCATCTCAAGTAATGTGATGAGCGCCCTGTCGACGCTGCAACCCGTTGATACAACTGTTTCAGGCACTATCTTTGTCATTTGTTCCTGCCTGTTCGGGTATTGTAAGGTTCAGGGCAGAGGTTATCCTGTTTTCCGGAGGGTTCGAAAAAAAAACATCTGCAAGGTAAAATATCACGAAGCATTCGAAATTTCCTCGAAACGGCTATCAAACGCAAAACCGCCAACAGTTCAGTTTCTCTTACCATTGCTGATATCGATTGATTCTGCAAATTAAGGTGCCGGCGCGGGGCTCAATATGTGGGGGAAACAGACGGTAACTTTGTTGCAAAGACATCTGGGATAAAATCATTATCGATGGTCACATTAATCAAAGAGGTAGGTAATCCATGAATATTGTTGAACTAAAAGAGAAAAAAATCAGTCAACTCACCAAGATGGCCAAGGATCTCAAAATCGAGCAGGCGGCCGGCATGCGCAAACAGGAGCTTATCTTTGCCCTGCTTCAGGCTCAGATTGAGAAAGATGGCCTGATCTTCGGAGAAGGCACATTGGAAATCCTGCCGGACGGTTTCGGTTTTCTGCGGGCTCCCAACTACAACTATTTGCCCGGACCGGATGATATTTACGTGTCACCATCGCAGATCCGCCGGTTCAACCTGCGTACTGGTGACACTGTTTCGGGTCAGATTCGTCAGCCCAAGGAATCCGAGCGATATTTTGCGCTTCTGAAAGTTGAGGCCGTCAACTATGAAGACCCGGAAGTTGCCCGGGACAAGATTCTTTTTGACAACCTGACACCGCTGTATCCGGATAAGAAGGTCAATCTTGAATCGGATAAGGATAACTATTCGACACGTATCATGGATCTCATGACACCCATCGGGTTTGGCCAGAGGGGTTTGATCGTATCCCCGCCCAGAACCGGAAAAACCATGCTGCTGCAGTTTATTGCCAACAGTATTGTGGCCAGCCATAAAGATGTGGAACTGTTTGTGCTGTTGATCGATGAGCGGCCTGAAGAGGTTACCGATATGGAAAGATCGGTCAGGGGAGAAGTGATCAGCTCCACCTTTGACGAACCCGCTGAAAGACATGTTCAGGTGGCCGAAATGGTGATTGAAAAGGCCAAGCGGCTCGTAGAGCACAAAAAAAATGTCATTATTCTTTTGGATAGTATCACGCGACTGGCCAGGGCATACAACTCCGTCATGCCCCCAAGCGGCAAGATACTTTCGGGTGGTGTGGATTCCAATGCTCTCCAACGCCCAAAGAGATTTTTTGGTGCAGCACGAAACATCGAGGAGGGCGGCAGCCTCACCATCATTGCAACCGCTCTTGTGGATACCGGTAGTCGTATGGACGAAGTTATTTTTGAGGAATTCAAGGGCACCGGAAACATGGAGCTCCAACTGGACAGAAGGCTCTCGGACAAACGACTTTTCCCGGCCATCGATATCAACAAATCAGGGACGCGAAAAGAAGAACTGTTACTTGATGAAAAGACACTTAACCGTGTATGGATATTGAGAAAATTACTTTCTTCTTTAAATCCGGTTGATTCGCTTGAATTTCTACTTGAAAAAATGACCGGAACAAAGGATAATAAAAAATTTCTGGAATCTATGAACACATAACAGGGGGTTAAAAATTAATGAAAGCGGACATTCATCCCAAGTATACGGAAACAAACATCAAATGTGCATGTGGCAACATTTTGGAAGTTGGCTCGACCAAAGAGAATATCAGCGTTGAGATCTGTTCGAAATGCCACCCTTTTTTCACGGGAAAACAAAAGCTTATCGATACGGCCGGCCGCATTGAAAGATTTCGCAGAAAATATGAGAAATTTCAAAAGAAAGTGGAAAACTAAATAGCGGAACGGCATTTTCCTTGTAGCTGCAGCAACCTAGACAATCGCACAATTTAGGTTGTTGAAATTCCGGGACATGACCCAAACCTAAAAGCACGAAACCACGCGTTTTCGTGTTTTTGCGTTTAACGCGCATTGCCTTGTTGTGGCGTTAAGGGGTGTGTGGGGTCGATTGAACCCAATAGACGCGATGGGCATAGCAGGCAGCCATGTTTGAGAAACTGATCGGCATCGAAAAACGGTATCATGAACTCGAAGGACTTCTGAGTGATCCAAAGATAATTCAGGATTATGAGCTTTACCAGAAGTATGGCCGCGAGCATTCAGAGCTCAGCAAAATTGTCGCCGTATTTTCAGACTATCGAGAGGTTGCTGTGGGAATCGACGAGAGTTTGGAGCTCCTTAAGGATGAGGATCCGGAAATTAACCTGCTGGCACGGGATGAGATCGACCGTTTGAACGAAAAAAAAGCCCATCTGGAGGCGGAACTCAAAAAGCTTCTGATTCCCAAGGATCCCCTGGATGGTAAAAATGTTATCATCGAAATCAGGGCCGGTACCGGAGGGGAGGAAGCCGGGTTGTTTGCCGGCGATCTTTTTAAGATGTACCAGCGTTTCGCCGAAATTACGAACTGGCAGGTGGAGATTCTCGACCATCATGCCACAGGTGTGGGTGGTCTGAAAGAGGTCATTGCCATGGTCAAGGGCAAGAACGCATACAGCCGCCTCAAATACGAGAGCGGGACCCACCGTGTTCAACGGGTTCCTGCCACGGAAACCCAGGGCCGTATACATACATCCGCTGTTACCGTGGCTGTTCTGCCTGAGGCGGAAGAGGTGGATATCGACATCGATCCAAACGATATCAAGGTCGATGTTTTCCGATCCACCGGACCGGGAGGGCAGTCCGTCAATACAACGGATTCCGCCGTGCGACTCACCCATCTCCCCACCGGTGTGGTGGTAACCTGTCAGGATGAGAAGTCACAGCACAAGAACAAAGCCAAGGCAATGAAGGTCCTGGGTGCACGCCTGCTGGATGCCAAGATACGGGAGCAGAACGAAAAGCGGTCCGAAGAGCGCAAGAGCCAGGTGGGCAGTGGTGACAGAAGCGAACGGATCCGGACCTACAACTTCCCCCAGGGAAGGGTAACGGATCATCGCATCGGTCTTACCCTTTACAAGCTGGACAGCATTTTGCAGGGTAATATCGACGAAATAGTGGATGAACTGACAACCTATTATCAGGCCCAGGCATTGAAGAATGAACATTCAGGCGACAGACAGGAACAACCCTTGGACCATTCTTAAGTTACTCAATTGGGCGGCCTCCTACTTTACATCATACGATATCGACAATCCCAAATCCACGGCTGAAATATTGTTGTCGCATGCACTCAAGATGCAGCGGATAGATTTGTATCTGCAATATGACCGCCCCCTGAACAGGGATGAACTCGCGGTGTTCAAACAACTGATTCAACGCCGCCGGAATAAAGAACCTGTGGCTTATATTGTGGGGAACAAGGAATTCTGGTCGCTGCCCTTGGCGGTTACACAGGATGTCCTGATCCCAAGACCCGACACTGAGTGTTTGGTGGAAACGGCTCTGGGCATCTTGAAAAACGAATGTGCTGGTTCGCCGCTTCGAATTCTGGATCTGGGAACCGGCTCTGGTGCTGTTGTTCTTGCCCTTGCTTCCCAGTGCCGGGGTCCTGTCTATTTTGCTTCCGATATTTCGGCAAAGGCAACAGCCCTTGCCAAAGCCAATGCCCTGGAAAATGGATTGACCCATGTTCATTTTTTTTCAGGGGACTGGCTGGTGCCGGTGCGGACATCGGCCAATCCCTTTGATCTGATCGTGTCGAACCCGCCGTATATTCCCAGCGGCGACATTCCCAATCTGCAGGCTGAAATTTATCGTTATGAGCCTTTGGCTGCCCTCGATGCAGGCGTCGATGGCCTGGTGTGCCTGCGATACCTTGTTCAAAATGTGTGGCCATACCTGAAACCGGGCGGCCATCTGATTGTGGAGATTGGATACAACCAGAAAGATGATGTGACGGCACTTGCCATGGCTGATGGGCGATACGAGGCCATCTCCGTTCAGAAAGATTACGGTGGAAATGACCGGGTGGTTTGTATGAGGCGTAAGTTATAAGCTGTAAGCGATAAGCCATAAGCTGTTTACCGTTTGCTGCTTACAGCTTATGGCTTACCGCTTATCGCTCAAAAAAACCCTTGCATCCCCAAATTGAATTTGCTACAAATCACTGTTTAATAATAATCTATTAATACCACACGCTTTTGGACCTGTTTCCCGGTGCTTCAGATGGAAATTCTTCTGTTGAAGTCGGAAACGGGGAGGAAAAAAGCGAAGGAAAAACCAAGAGGAAAGGAGAAAGACATGGCGTACATTACGATGAAGGAACTCCTGGAGGCCGGCGTTCATTTCGGTCATCAGACAAAACGATGGAATCCCAAGATGAAACCCTATATCTTTGGGGCAAGGAACGGCATTTATATTATCGATCTGCAGAAGACGGTCCGGATGTTCAGGACAGTCTACGATTTCATTGTAGACACCGTTGCAAAAGGGGAGTCGGTGCTGTTTGTTGGAACCAAGAAACAGGCCCGGGAATCCGTATACGAAGAATCGAATCGATGTGAAATGTTTTATGTACACAACCGGTGGCTTGGTGGCATGCTGACCAACTTCAAGACCATCAAGCAGAGCATCGATCGGCTCAACTATCTAAACACCATAGAAAATGACGGATCCATCGAGCTGTTTCCCAAAAAAGAGAGACTGAAACTCGGTAAAGAGCGTGTTAAACTCGACAACACACTGGGGGGGATCCGGAACATGACAAAACTCCCCGGAGCTATGTTTATTATTGATCCAAAAAACGAGGCCATTGCGGTTCGTGAGGGCCGGCGGCTGGGCATCCCGATTGTGGCGATAGTGGATACCAATTGTGATCCGGATGATATCGACTATCTTATCCCTGGAAACGATGATGCCATTAGGGCCATACGATTGATTTCCTCCAGAATTTCCGATGCCTGTATCGAGGGCAGGGAGCTTTACGAGGAAAGAAAACAGGCGGCCTCGGACAAACAAATCGAGAAGGATCTCACGGCCGATGTAAGCGATGATATAAAACCGGGTGAGAGAAAAGTCATTTCGGATGGCAGTGAGGGACCCGTCGTAGAAATTATCCGCCGATCCACCAAAGAAGAAATATCATCAGAACCGGAAACCGAAGCAGCTACAGTGGAAGAGGCGCCAGCGAAAGCTGAAGATACAGGAGAATAAATATGTCTGAGATTAGTGCAACAATGGTTAAACAGCTCCGTGAAAAATCCGGAGCAGGCATCATGGACTGTAAACACGCATTGGCCGAGTGTGATGGTGATATTGAAAAATCCATTGAACACTTACGTAAAAAAGGCCTGGCAACTGCGCAGAAAAGAGCCGGAAGGGCTACCAAGGAAGGTGCCGTGCAGGCCTATATCCATATGGGAGGAAAAATTGGCGTGTTGGTGGAGATCAACTGTGAAACCGATTTCGTTGCCAAGACCGATGACTTTACGGCGTTTGTGAAAAACATCGCCATGCATATCGCCGCAACCAACCCCGTGGGAATTCTTCCGGAGGATGTATCACCGGAGGTCATTGAAAAAGAAAAGGAAATCTACCGCGCTCAAGCACTGGAGATGGGAAAACCTGAGAAAATGGTGGATAAGATTGCAGAAGGCAAACTCAATAAATTTTTCAAGGAGAGCTGTCTCATGAATCAGGTCTATGTTCGGGACCCCAATATGACCATTCAGGACTACCTGAACGATGTTATTGCCAAGACCGGTGAGAAGATCAATATACGAAGATTTTCACGATTTCAGGTGGGAGAGTAATCCATGCCTGCTGCCAGGTACAAGAGAGTGTTGTTAAAGTTGAGTGGCGAAGCCCTTATGGGGGACCTGGCATTCGGTATCAGTCAGGAGATGCTGGCCTATGTTGCTGAGGAGATTCAGTCCATTTACGAACTGGGTGTCGAACTTGCCGTGGTTGTTGGCGGTGGCAATATTTTCAGGGGCGTTTCAGCCAGTTCTCATGGCATGGAACGAACCTCGGCAGATCACATGGGCATGCTGGCTACAATCATGAACAGCCTCGCACTCCAGGACGCACTGGAAAGGAGCGGCATACAGACCCGTGTTCAGACAGCCATCTCCATGCATGAAGTAGCTGAACCCTATATCCGGAGAAGAGCTGCCCGACATCTTGAAAGAGGCCGTGTCGTTATTTTTGCAGCCGGGACAGGCAATCCGTATTTTACCACCGATACCGCTGCCGTTCTGAGGGCCCAGGAGATTCATGCCGAGGTTCTTTTCAAGGCAACCAAGGTGGACGGGGTCTATGATGCCGACCCGGTTGACAACCCGGATGCCGAGCGTTTTGACGATATTTCCTACATGGAAGTCATTGAAAAGCAACTGAGAGTCATGGACATGACAGCCATTTCGCTGGCGATGGACAACCATCTGCCCCTGGTAGTATTTAACCTGAAGGAAAAAGGGAACATCAAACGTGTTGGCTGCGGTGAGGCCATAGGTACCTATATTCATAACTAATAAGGATAAAACCGATGCTGGATGACATCTATCAGGAAACCCGAGGGCGGATGGGCAAAACCATCGTCGCATTGAAAAACGAGTTGAAACGCATCCGGACAGGCCGAGCTTCCTTGTCCCTCCTGGATGGCATACGGGTAGACTATTACGGGACACTGACGCCCCTCAACCAGATGGCAACATTGTCAGTTCCCGAGAGCCGTTTGATTACCATTCAACCCTGGGATGTATCGGTCATCAAAGAAATCGAAAAGGCAATATTGAAATCAGATCTGGGTCTTACGCCTTCGAGTGATGGCAAGATCATCCGGATATCGATTCCGCCCCTCACCGAGGAGAGACGCAAGGAGCTGGTCAAAGTGGTTCATAAAATGTGTGAGGACCATAAGATTGCCCTGCGCAACATTCGACGGGATTCCAACGAGCTCATCAAGGGTTTCAAGAAGGAAGGTGATATATCGGAAGACGAATCTTTCAAGGGACAGGATCAAGTTCAAGAGATTACAGATGACCACATCAAGCAGGTAGATGCTGTTTACAAAGATAAAGAGAAAGAAATTCTTGAGTTCTAATATGTCTCACCCCGGCCCAGGTGATCCTGACCTTTCAAAACTTCCTTCGCATATTGCCATCATCATGGATGGAAACGGACGCTGGGCCAAACAGCGTTTGATGAATCGCATCAACGGTCATGAAAAAGGGGCCGATGCGGTCAGACGGATTGTTCGTACCTGCCGCGAAATCGGCATCGAATTCCTGACACTTTACGCTTTTTCCACGGAGAACTGGCAGCGACCCAAAGCAGAAGTCACCGCACTGATGGATCTCCTCAAGCGTTTTTTGAAGTCCGAATCAAAGGAGATGCATGATAACAACGTCCGTTTAAATACCATCGGACAGACGTCTCGAATGCCAAAGGGTGTCCGCGATCTGCTGTATCAGAATATGGAAATGACGGCTTCTAACACAGGACTGACACTGAACCTGGCACTCAGTTACGGCGGCAGAGCAGAAATAGTTGATATGGTGAAGCAGATTTCAGGTCATGTAAAAGATGGCCTGTTAGAACCCTCTGCCATCAACCTCGAGATTGTGGCTGATAATTTATACACCCGGGGGATGAGTGACCCGGACCTGCTCATCAGGACTGGTGGCGACATGCGTATCAGTAATTTTCTGCTGTGGCAGATAGCCTATACGGAAATCTTTTTTACGGATACCCTCTGGCCGGAATTTTCACGCGAAGAATTCATGGCCATACTGGCTGATTTCCAGAAACGGGAACGCCGGTTTGGCCGGGTTATTCAGAAGTGAATAACGATAACCCAATCCCGATAAACTGGTTGGAACGCACCACCGGTCTTGGTTTATTGAAAAAAAGATCTTTTATCACGAAAACACGAAAGGTCGAAATCCCGAAAAGACCATAGAATTTTTTCGTGTTTTTCAGTTTTCGTGTTTTCGTGATTGATTTTATTGTCTTTCACCAAACACTAAACACTAAACACCAAACACTAAATACCAAACACACAAACATTTTTATATAGGAACAAAATATCTTTTCCCAGGTTTTGACATGCATTTAAAACGCTGGATTACAGGCCTTGTCGCACTACCTTTTCTGATTTACATTATCATCAAGGGCGGTGTTCTTTTCTCCGTATTCATCGGACTCCTGGCACTGTTAGGTTTCAGGGAATATACCCGTGTGGTTTTCAGTGACAGTCGTGAAACTGACAGGGGTTTCATCGTACTGGTTGCTTACCTGTTCATCCCGGTGATCGTATGGGCGGCCCATTGCCATGCCGCCGGCCTCATGTTCCACATATTTATCCTCTATTTTATCGTGACCGCATTTTTATCTGTCCTGCTATTTAAAAACGATCGCCTCGTCTATGAGACGACCAAAAAGACGGTGCTTGGTTTTGCATATATACCGGTGCTGCTCTGCTATCTGATCCTGATTCGGGATGGAGAACAAATGGAAGGGGCAAGATGGATCATTTTAGTACTGGCAATTGTCTTTGCAGGAGATATCGGCGCCCTTTACACGGGCACGTTTTTAGGAAAGCACAAACTGAATCCGGCAGTGAGCCCAAAAAAAACCATTGAAGGGTCTCTTGGCGGTATCGTTGTCAACATCATCGTTGGTGTCTGTTTTAAAGCGCTGCTTCTGCCGGAATTGCCCTGGGGAGTCAGTTTTCTTTTTTTTATTTCCCTGGGTGTTATGGGGCAGATGGGCGATCTGTTTGAATCCGGGCTCAAACGTGTGGCCAAAGTCAAGGATTCCGGCGGAATTTTTCCCGGTCATGGCGGAATACTGGATCGGGCCGATGCAACCATGTTTGCAGCACCTGTTGCCTATTTGTTTAAGGTGTATTTGTTTTAAAGCCATAAGCGGTAAGCTATAAGCTATAAGCAGTTCACCGCTTACAGCTTATAGCTTACCGCTTGCAGCTTATGGTTCAAGGAAGCTATATGAAAAATCTTACTATCCTCGGCTCAACCGGCTCCATCGGCACCAATGCCCTCAAGATTGTCGCACAATTTCCCGAACGTTTTTCAGCAAAGGTTCTGACTGCCGGTAAAAATATTTCCAAGCTGGCTGAGCAGATAAAACAATTCCGTCCGGAATTGGTAGCCGTATTTGACGAGAGCGGGGCAGAGGATCTGGAACGGATGCTGCCTAAGGGTACGGGTGTCAACATTGTGTATGGTGATTCCGGGTATAAAGCTGCAGCTGCCTATGAAACCTCCGACATGGTTCTGACGGCCATTGTGGGGGCAGCAGGCTTGCTGCCGACCATCGCGGCCATACAGGCAGGTAAGGACATCGCCCTGGCCAATAAGGAGACACTGGTCATGGCAGGTGAGCTCGTTATGGCGCTTGCCAGGAGAAACCAGACGAACATTATTCCGGTGGACAGCGAGCATAGCGCCATATTTCAGTGCTTGATGGGGCAGCGGGTATCTGATCTGGATGCCCTGCTGATAACGGCTTCAGGGGGTCCTTTCATTGACATGCCGGCCCAATCGTTTGCCGATGTCAGCCCCGAAGCCGCTTTAAATCACCCAAACTGGCAGATGGGACCCAAAATTACCATTGATTCGGCCACGCTCATGAACAAGGGGCTGGAGGTCATCGAAGCCAAACATCTTTTCCATGTAGAAATGGATCGGATTCGGGTTGTGGTGCACCCCCAAAGTATTATTCACTCCATGGTTTCCTTCCAGGACGGGTCTATTCTCGCCCAACTCGGGATCCCCCATATGAAAGGCGCCATCGCTCTGGCTCTATCCTTTCCGGAGCGACTGCCTTTAGAGCAACCATTACCTGATTTTGCTCATATTGGTTCTTTTACCTTCAAAGAGCCGGACATGCATAAATTTTCATGTTTGCGGTTGGCCATGAACGCCGGCCGGGCAGGTGGGACCCTGCCGGCCGTGTTGAATGCGGCCAACGAAGTGGCTGTGCATGCTTTTCTGGAACGCAGGTTGTTTTTTGACAAGATTCCGGTTGTCATCGAACAGACCCTGGCGAAGCATGCGAATCAGCCGGCCCCATCCCTGGATGATATTTTGGCTGCAGATGCGTGGGCCAGAAAGACAGCGTCCCGGTTGATTGAACCGAAATAGCGAGCGCTAACCCCGTAGCTTGCTGCGAGGACGCTTCAAACCGGACCAGCAAAAGCCTGATTCCAGCATTACAACTGCCGAGCTTGACGGCGTTGAACATCGTCCTTATTATACGGAACGATAAACAAAAAGCTCTAAGCTGTAAGCTCTAAGCTGCTAAAAGCTTAATGCTTATAGCTTATCGCTAAATATTAGAGAGTCTATATATGGGAACCAGTATACTTGCATTTATTGTCCTGCTGGGTATCTTGATTTTTGTTCATGAATTGGGGCATTTTTTGTTTGCACGCATGTTCGGTGTAGGGGTCGAAAAATTTTCTCTTGGTTTCGGTCCTCGAATATTCGGTTGGAAATCCGGTCTTACGGATTACCGCGTGTCTGCTATCCCCCTGGGGGGCTATGTCAAAATGGTAGGGGAGGATCCTTCCGTGGAAATGGATCCCGAAGATATCCCTTTATCATTTACCCATAAGCATGTAATCAAAAAACTTCTGATCGTGGCAGCCGGGCCTTTTTTCAATGTTCTGCTGGCAGTTTTAATATTTCTTAGTATTTTCCTTTTTTCAGGTACCTATATTCTTCGGCCCACCATTGGAGACGTGCAGGCGAATATGCCGGCCCATGAAAGCGGTCTGCAAAAGGGAGACGTCATCCGGGCCATCGATGGGCAGGCGATTTCCACCTGGGAAGAGATGGCAAAAGGCATCACGGCAAGCAATGGTCGACCCCTTGTCTTTTCGGTTCAACGGCTGGATGAAGTGATCACCATTGAAATCAAACCCATTGCCAAAGAAACAAAAAATCTGTTCGGCGAAGACATTCAGCAATACTTCATTGGTGTGGCATCGGCAGGCGATGTGGAGAACAGGAAGCTTGGCATTGGAGAGTCTATAGTCGAAAGCATCCGGCAAACCTACAGTATTGCAGAGCTGACCGTCGTCAGCATTGCCAAACTTATCAAGGGAACAATCTCCACCAAAACCATCGGCGGACCCATCATGATCGCGGAACTCGCCGGTCAGCAGGCCAAAGAAGGTGCGCTGAATTTTGTTTTTTTGGTCGCTCTTCTCAGTATCAACCTGGCTATCATCAACTTTCTGCCCATTCCTGTCTTGGATGGCGGGCATATCCTCTTTTTCCTCATAGAACTCATCATCGGCAGACCAGTGAACGTGCGTACGCGTGAAATCGCCCAGCAGGCCGGTATCTTCATCTTGATCACATTGATGATCTTTGTTTTTTATAATGATATATCCCGAATTTTTACAAGTTAGCCTTATCCTTGAAATTGACTAAAGGCATGCATACTCCACGGTAGGGGTGATAATATTAAGGGTTCAAGGGTTCGAGGATTCAAGGGTCCGAGGTAAACATCTTTCATCAATAAGCGCCACCAAAGTGTTTTATCAAATGGTTTCTGCTAATTACGTCCACATAACAAAGATGATCTTTAAATCCATTTGCTAAAATAGCGGCAAAGCCGCGTCACATAAAATCGCACAGCGATTTTATTTGGGTATTTCATTTTGCCTCTGTTTTTGGTATTCCGGGTAACAATTCACAGAACCATAAATGCTGGCCTGAAAAAAGCGACACGGTCGCATCACATAAAATCGTCCAGCGATATTATTTAAGGAAGGTTGTCCATGCCCCACAGACTGGAAATTACGCTAAAACCCGAGATGCTCGACGCTGAAGGTGAAGGGATTCGAAAAAAAGCCCAGGATTATTTCGGCATCCAACTCCAGCAGGTGAGGGTTGTCCACATCCTTACCATCGATGCGGAATTGTCGGCGGAGCAGCTCAAAACCATTCAGACAGAGATTTTTACCAACCCGGTGACGCAGATTTCGTCCTATGCCCCCCTGCCAATGACCTTTGACTGGATTATCTGGGTGGGATATCGGCCGGGTGTCAAGGACAATCCCGGGAGCACCGCCATGGAAGCCATCCGGGATGTTCTGGGTATTCCATTGGGTGAAAACGAGGCGGTTTATACGTCCAGGCGCTACTGCATCCAATGCAAAGGGTTGAAATCCGAAGAGGCGGATAAGATTGCAGGGGAGCTCCTGGCAAACGATCTTATCCAGCAGTGGAAAATTTTTTCCAAAGATGTCTGGGATCCTGTTGTGGGTGTCGGCATGAGTACACCGCGAGTCGTCCTGAATCATACACCCACGGTTTCCGACATCCCCATTGACAGCGATGCCGGAGTCATGCAGTTGAGTGATGAACGGAATCTGGCCCTCAATCCCAAAGATGTTCCTACTATCCGGGCCTATTTTCTTGAGGAGACAAATCAGAAAGAGCGTGCTGAAAAAGGCCTCCACAACCCCACGGACCTGGAGCTGGAATACATTTCCCAGGCCCGCAGCGATCACTGCAATCACAACTCCTTCCAGGGCCTGTTCCGCTACACGGACCTTTCCACCGGTGAGACCGACACGATCGACAGCCTTTTTAAAACATGCATCGAAGCACCGACACTTCAACTCAAGGCCCAGAAACCCTGGGTGGTATCGGTTCTATGGGACAATGCCGGCGCAGGAAAGTTTGACGACGACACCCATTATGTCATTACAGGAGAAACGCATAATTCTCCCTCCAACATGGAAGCCTATGGCGGGGCCATTACGGGTATTGTCGGTATTTACAGGGACCCCATGGGCACGGGTAAAGGGTCGAAGCTGATTATGGGCAGCTACGGGTTTTGTGTTGGGCCTCGAAATTATGAGGGTGATCTCAAGCCCCGGCTCCACCCGCGGCGACTATTGGACGGTGTGATCGAGGGCGTTCGGGACGGGGGCAACAAAAGCGGTATTCCTACAACCTACGGACAGGTCATGTTTCACCCGGGATATATGGGGAAGTGCCTGGTTTTTGTAACGGCACTGGGGATTATGCCGGCTCTGGTGCAGGGCGAGCCTTCCCATGAAAAGGATATCGAACCGGGTGACTTCGTGGTCATGAGCGGTGGAAGGGTCGGCAAGGACGGTATCCATGGTGTCACCGCGGCATCAGAGACATTTTCTGAAAACACACCTGCCGGGCACGTACAGATTGGCGATCCCTATACCCAGAAGAAAATGCACGACTTCCTGCTGGAAGCCCGGGATGAAGGTCTTATGCGGTTTATTACCGACAACGGTGGTGGCGGGCTCTCTTCATCGGTGGGTGAGACCGCCCGTTTTTCCAATGGCTGCGATATCCAACTTGAAAAAGTTCCTTTGAAATACGAAGGGCTTGACCAGTGGGAGATCTGGATATCGGAATCACAGGAGCGAATGACGGTGGCGGTACAGCCGGAACATATCGACCGTTTTCTCGAACTGTCGGCCCTGCATGCGGTTGAGAGCACCGTTATCGGTACGTACACCGATTCAGGCAAGCTCCACATCACCTACGATGGCAAAACCTGCGCATATGTGGATATGGACCTCATGAAATCGGGCTTTCCCCAGTGGGAGTTCGATGCTGAATGGATATCACCGGCGCAACGGGGGCTCTACGAACCGGTTCTGGACACACCCGTGGATTTCAACCGGCTTCTGCTGGACTTGCTGTCCCGCCCCAACATTGCCTCAAAGGAATGGATAACCCGGCAGTATGACCATGAAGTCCAGGGAACCAGTGTGATCAAGCCCCTGGTGGGTGCTGAAAGGGACATGGCGAGTGATGCAAGTGTTATCCGGCCGGTACTCACTTCCGAAAAAGGGCTGGCCTTTTCACAGGCACTGCTGCCGTTTTACTCGGTCATCGATGCTTTCCACATGACCACCTGCACCATGGACGAGGCTGTGCGCCGTCTGGTGGCTGTGGGGGCCGGACTGGATCATATCGGAGGGGTCGACAATTTTTGCTGGCCCAGTATCCAGTATGATCCCCGGACAAATCCGGACGGAAAATTCAAGGCCGCCCAACTGGTTCGATCCTGCCGGGCCTTGCGGGACATGTGCCTTGCATACGAAATACCGCTTTTGTCGGGCAAGGACAGCATGTATGTGGATGGTCATCTGACGGGTCGCTATGGTGAGTCCCACAAGATTTCGGCGCTGGAGACACTGCAGTTTTCAGCCACCGGCATTGTCCAGGACGTACACAAGTGTGTTACCATGGCGTGCAAGGTCCCTGGAGACCTCGTCTATGTCGTTGGTGTCACCCGGGACGAAATGGGTGCTTCGGAGTATTATGAGCACCTGGGGTATGTCGGTTGTAATATTCCCAAGGTGAATCCCCGGGATTTTCTCAGGCTTTATCATGCCGTGGCCCATGCCATAGACCTGGAAATGGTGGCCTCCGTTCATGGTGTATATCGCGGCGGGCTGGGGGTGCACCTGGCCATGGTGGCCATGGGCGGGAATCTCGGCATGGCGCTTAATCTGGAAACGGTCCCCGAACAAGGGTGTCGTCGCAAGGATGCAATACTTTTTTCCGAATCAGCAGGGCGGTTTATCATAACGGTGGATCCGGGCAACAAGGCGTCCTTCGAGATGATTTTCAAGGATCTGCCCTGTGCCTGCATCGGTAGCGTTACCCAAACACCTGAACTGAAGATAGCGGATTTGGATAAAAGGCCCATGGTGGCCACGCCTGTTTCCGAACTCAAAAAAGCATGGAAAGCATCATTTGGAGCCCTCATATGAAAGCGGTGAATGTACTGGTTCTGACCGGATATGGATTAAATTGCGATAACGAAACAGCTTACGCCTTTGAACTGGCCGGCGCCTTGGCACAACGGGTTCATATCAATGCCCTGATTGCCGGTGCCGTGAGCCTGTCTGATTTTCAAATACTTGTTTTCGGTGGTGGCTTCAGCTGGGGAGACGACCACGGTGCGGGTGTGATTCAAGCTGTGAGGATGAAAACAAGTATCGGCAGGGATCTTTTCGACTTTGTTGAAAAAGGAAATCTGGTTATGGGTATCTGCAATGGATTCCAGACCCTGGTCAATCTAGGATTTCTGCCGGGGTTCGATCTGGACGGTCAGAATCCTGAAAATGCCACGCGTTCCGTGGCCGTGACATTCAATGACTGCGGCAATTTTCGGGATCAATGGGTGAACATGCGGGTCAATCCCGCATCTTCCTGTGTCTATACACAGGGTCTGACAGACCTGGAGCTGCCTGTCCGACATGGTGAGGGCAAATTCTATACCGATCCCGAAACCCTGAAGCGTCTATGGGACAATCAGCAGGTGGCCCTTCAGTATGCGCTGCCAGATGGTCACCCTGCAGACCAGACCTTTCCTTACAACCCCAATGGATCGATTGATGATATTGCCGGTATCTGCGATCCCACCGGCCGGATATTCGGACTCATGCCTCACCCGGAAGCCTACAACCACTGGACCAACCACCCGGACTGGCCGCTCATGAAGGAGAAGCTGAAAAGGAGCGGAGAGCCCTTGCCATCCGGTTTGACCCCGGGGTTGCAAATGTTGGCGAAGGGAGTGAAATACTTTATTTAGGGTCCGAGGTTTCAAGGGTCCGAGGATCCGAGGGTTTGTGCAGGGCTCAGGGTCTGAAAGTCCGGAGAATTGTGGTGGGGGTAAATGGCATTGACGAAGTTGAAGGCAGCATTGATCTCCGAAATTCTGAGAGTGGCGGATTAATCAATATGTTTTTTCTCTAAAGAGCGAATAAGTGCTTTGAGCATGATTTCTATTTCTGAAATCTCTTGATTGAGAATATTTTGCTTGTTTGTTTGGATGTAGTTTAGATCTCCAGCCAGTACTATTTGGGTGTCCAATTCACAGACCGAACCATAGGCTATGTACAATATTCGGATATAGTCCGCCCTTGTTTTACGGCCATAACCTTCGGCAATATTGGAAGGGATTGATAAGGCCGATCTTCTCATCTGAGATGAAAGAACATATCTTTCTTCTCCAGGGAACATTTTCGTAATTCGGAAAACTTCCAAACAGAGATCATAGGATTTCTGCCATACCTTTAACTCCCTGAAGCTTTTCAACATTTTTCCATCTCCAATTGATCTTTTTGCCCGTTCTGACCATTAACCCTTGCATGCCTGGAGGCTGGGATATTGCTTTTCGCATACAGCTGTCGGCTACCCTCCAACCCTCGTATCCCCCTCAGCCCCTCCAACTCTATCTTTAGAACCCTTGTATCACCCTCGGACCCTCGGACCCTGCTCTAATCCCACCTCCCCCCATCCTCGCTTTTTACAATCCGCGGACTTCCGGTGATATTGACGTGAATTCCCGAATATCGGTTTTGGGCATTGGTGAGATAGATGTGGCCACCGAATCCATTGGGCAGGCCCAGGGGGTCGTAACGGATGCGGGGTATGCCCCCAGCAAAGGAAACGTCATAGAAGTGGACATCCTCTGATATGCGGCCTGTATGAACAATTTTCTCGTCAGGCTCCCGGCTCCAGAACGTGGCACGGTCGTGTCCATTGTCCACAAAAGAGATATAATCGCCCTCCAGCTGCCGGTTGCCATCCGGATCAAAAGAGACGATGACTTTCCTGTTTTCCTTGACAGCATAGAGCCTGGCGTGCTGCAAAACGTGGTATAACTCGGTCGTGGCGATCCGTAATTTACGATTGGTTTGCCAGCCTTTGAAATTGGGGATCGCCAGGGCCATCAGAATGCCGAGAATCGAAATAACCGTAAGCAGTTCGATCAATGTAAAACCGTTCTTTGCCCGCATGCTGTGCGCCTCCATTTAGCATGTAAATCATTCGTTTTATCAATTCGAAATTCATGGTTTCGATATTCGATATTGGATATTCCAGCCCTTTTCGAGGGGGCTTCTTGAGCCCACCCGCTCCGCAGGTGGAGGCTCAGTGTATCTTTTTTGCAAGCGCTAACACTGTCTACGCAAAAACACCTGATTGTTAACCGTTTCATGCGTATCGCTCTATACATAACCAGCAGATAGCATTTGACTTTTTTAGCGTTTTGACGTAGTGTAAGTGCATCATCGCAACACAATCAATCCTGCAAATATACGCAATCAACACTTACTATAATTAGGTATATTTTTGCCTTGTCACCCATGGTCAACGCGTTTGGTCTGTAAAGCATCTTAAGGATAGTATAAAAAAAGTTAATACCCATCCGGTTCCGTCTTCCATGGATGGCCGTCTTCGGCTCCTTGGTCTCTAATTGGCAAAATAAGATGATGAAATTAAAAAAATAATAAATATCAGTATGTTATAATGATCAATGCTGAAAAAACAGCCCTGGACGGGCAGCAAGAACGTCATGGACAGGAAAAGTGGCACACAAATTGTATTGCTCTGGGACAGGGAGATAATATCATGCAAAAAACATCTGGTTTTTCATTAATGGAATTAATGGTCACCATTGCCATTATTTCGATACTTTCAGGCATCGCCATACCCAATATTATCAGCTGGGTACCCAAGTTCAGACTGGGGGGCGCGTTCAGGGACGTGTTGGACGTTCTTCAGGGAACACGTGTTCAGGCGGTAAGGGACAATGCCAGTTACGCCCTGACATTTGATACCGGGAATGCCACCTATACCTCATTTCAGGATGATGGCGGTGGAACCCCGGCCAATGCCGATAACGGTGTTTTAGACGGGGGCGAAAGGGTCCTTGCCCAGGTGACAATGCCGGTTGGTATCGATATAACTGCCACCACCCTTCCAGGGGATTTGGTGGTGTTTAACACCCAGGGAATCGCATCGAGTGCGGGAACCGTCACCTTGACAGACAGCAGGGGAAATGTCCGACAGATTCTCCTTGAGTTGGCAGGTGGTTCAAGAATCCAATAATACGAGATTGTTTTTAACAACGTCCGGGAGCAGGAATGAAAATGAACGATCCACATCGTAAAAACAGTGCGGGATTTACACTCTTGGAAGTCATGATAGCCATGACGATCGCCGGAATGGTCATGACGGGCATCTACCAGGCATACATACAGCAGATGCGTATCAACAATACTCAGAGCCAGGTCGTGGATATGCAGCAGAGCGTACGGGTCGGCATGTATTTTATGGAAAGAGACATCCGCCTTGCCGGACTCGATCCGTCAGGTCTGGCAAATACCGGTATCGATGTCGCCTCTGCCGACGCCATCACCATCTCTCTGGATATGACCGGTGGTGAAGCCGATGGGATAGACAATAACCGGGACGGCACCATCGATGAAACCGGGGAATATTTCGATCGTATACCAGAGCAGGTGACCTATGCACTCAGCAACGATGCCAACCCCCAGGATGGTGTTAACGATGCTCTGCAGGGCGTCAACAACAACCCCTGTCACCTGACGCGTAATGGGCAGCGTCTGGCATCCAACATCGATGCCTTGAATATCGTTTACCTTGGGATCGATGATGCCGTTGCCGGCTGTGAAGAAAACTGTCTCCTGGTGAATCCTGCTACAGTGGCAGAACGGAGAAATATTCGCGCCGTCCAGATAACGCTTATTGCCCGTGCCGGAGAAACAATTCCCGGTTTGTCCATACCTTTTGTCGATGACAATACTTATTCCAATCAACCCATCGCCGGTAATATCATTTTACCGGTGCAAAATGACGGGTTCCGACGGGTCCGCCTTGTTTCAGAGGTGAAATGCCGAAACATCGGTCTCATGTAAGGAGAAGATTCATGTTGTCAATCATCAGAAAAAATACCCAATTCGCCAACGGGAATACCGGTTTTACCCTCATAGAAGTGCTTATTGCCATGGTCATATTTGGCATCGGCATTCTGGGTGTGTTTGCCCTGCAGACTGGATCCATCAGGGGCAACACCAGTGCCAGGGGTGTCACCGACATCGCCTTGATAGCAACGGACAGGCTGGAAATGCTGCGAAGCCTTCCCTACGACGATCCCGCGCTTGCTGCCGGGGTTTATGTTCTGAACCAGGCGACGGACAGGGTCGACAATAATTACAACGGGGAAATTGATGAAGATGTACCCGCAGATGAAACCGGACCGATCACGGTTCAATATACGGTGACAAGCGACTGGCCCATCGAGAGAACCAAAACCGTGGCGGTGACGGTCACGCATGTCGGGGCATCCGTTAGAAAACAATTCACCATGCAGCAGATCATTCCGCTGATTATATAGCCCTTGAGGATACACCATGAAAACCATGAAAACGTATATGCAAGATGATTCAGGTTCCGTTACCATCATTATCGCTATTTTGATGCTGGTGATTCTTACACTGGTGGGGCTGTCGGCCATGGATACCACTACAGTGGAACTGCAGATCGCCAGCAATGATCAGCGCAGCCGTATCGCTTTTTACAATGCAGACAGTGGTGCCTACGGCGTCCCAAAGATCATATCGCGGATTATCAATACCAGTGATCCGGTGGGGATTGCCAATGAAGCTGACTCCATTGCAACCGGTGCTGCCTGGGATGCCACCACTGACCAGGATATCTTTTTTGATCAGGTGATGGGGTATGCTGTTTATGACGATCAGGTGGATATTAGCATGAATCAGGGCGGTTTTGATACCCAGGTCGATGTTGAACGCCTCAGAACCATACAGCTGGCCGGTGGCGGTGCAGAGTTTGCCAGTGGCGTCGAAGGTATTGGCGTCGGGTCTACCGGTGGTGTGGCTGTTCTTTATGAACTTGATTCCAGAGGGCAAAGCAGCCGCGGCGCCAACGCTAATGTGGTTGCCGACTACCGCAAAGTGGTAGGCATAGCAGGAGGATTATAAAATGAAAAAACCAATTATTCTTATAAGCTTATGGGCGATAATTATCCTTCATTTCGGACTCGGAACAGCCCTGGCTCAAAATGAACCATCCATGAGCCAGTATCAATCGTTCCCGGTGTTTATGGCCAACAGTGTAGACCCTAACATCCTGATCATACTTGACAATTCGGGCAGTATGAATGAACAGGCCTACTCTGATGACTTTGGCGGTAACGTGGCGGACTGCGGCACGGCAACGGCCCGTCTCCTGCAATCCAGGGATGACGCTGAAGAAAATCGAGATGACGACAGCGTCCGAACCGACACCAACAACCTGTATCTGGGTGAGGGTACTGAATGGATTTGTACCCGGTGGCGGCGGGGCACGTGTAGAGCGGGATACTGGCAGGATTTCGAAAGCATGGTGGGTCTGCGATTTAATAATGTCGAAGTGCCACCGGGTGCAGTTATTACCAATGCTTATATTACCGTCCGGGCTTACACCAACGGAAGCGGCAATGCCTCTTTCACCATCCGGGGGGAGGATGTGGGCGATGCCTCCCGTTACAGCACTACGAATGGGAATATTACCGGCAGGGCCGATACGGGTGCATCACAGACCTGGAGCGTCTCCAGCAACTGGTCTACCGGCAGTTCCTACAATACACCGGACCTGTCAAACATCGTGAGTGAGATCGTGTCCCGGGGTGACTGGGACAGCGGTAATGACATGGCATTCAGCATTGCTTCCGCTGGCGGAGGAAACCGGTCGATCCGGTCCTGGGACTACAGCGATCACAGCTCGGGCCCTGTTCTAGTCATCGAATATGATGCGGTCTGTGACGATACCGACAGTTCACGGTACTACGGGTATTTCGACCCTGATTCGCGCTACAGCTACAGTAACGGGTTTGTGCGGGATCCCAGCGGATCCTGGGATGGGAACTGGCTCAACTGGCTCTGCATGCGTAAGATCGACGTGGCCCGCAAGGTGCTCATGGGGGGTCTGGACTATGACCGGGGTGATGACGACCATATCCTTTATGGTGAAGATCCATCCGGACGGGCTTATACCAAATATGCTGATGGAACCGGTGTAACGCCTTACAACGGAAATCATTATTTCGGTATGGCAGACGGTTACATTTATGTGGACAACGACAGCTATCCTTACTCGGATTACTATGCAAGATACCTGATAAAGGTCACCAAGGACATGGACAATGAGCCGCAGGATTTTGTCGACGATAAAACCGGCGGTATTCTGCAGCGTGTGGGTGACAGGGCCAATTGGGGCAATGCCTGGTTCAATACCGGCACCGGTGGTGGAGAGAGTGGCGGTTATATTGATAGTCCCATCGGTTCTGATGTGTCGGACCTGGTGGAAGACCTGCAGAACAAGTCTGCAAATACGTGGACGCCCCTGGCAGAGTCTTTTTATGTGGCCACCCAGTACTTCAAACAAGAGAATGTGGCCTCTGGTCTGGATTATCCGAGTGATGCCACCGGGCCGTTAAACGACACCTACGACCCTTATTTTCAGGATGGGGAGGAAGTCTGGTGTTCCAAGAGTTTTGTGATCCTGCTCACCGACGGTGCCTCCACCATGGACGGCAGGGTCCCATCAAGTTTCAGGGATCTGGCCGATGGCCGTGAAACCTTCCTGAGCACCTCAGACGACGGGGTGGACTGTAATGAAGGTACCGGCACGGGATGTGAATTCCCCAGCAGAGGCACGGATTATCTCAAGGACGTGGCCCACTATGCCCGGACCACGGATCTGCGGGATGACATCGATGGCGAACAGAACATCACGCTTTACACGGTCTATGCTTTTGGTGACGACGACAATGCCCGTAACCTGTTGAAGGAAGCGTCCCGTCAGGGCGGGTTTGAAGATCGCAACAGCAATGGATGGCCGGACGGCTTGCGAACAGATCCTCCCAACGATCGTAAGGAATGGGATGATGATGGTGATGGCGTACCCGATACCTACTATGAGGCATCGGATGGGTATGCTCTGGAGGCCCAGCTTGTCTCGGCCATCAACGACATTCTGGCAAGAGCGGCTTCGGGTACAGCGGCTTCGGTTCTGGCCACCAACGCCGAGGGTGAGGGTAACCTGGTGCAGGCCTATTTTCGGCCCAGCAAGATAGAAGGCACGGAAGAGGTCAACTGGCTGGGGTACCTCCAGGCGCTGTGGGTCGACCCCTGCGGCAACCTGAGGGAAGACTCCAATCAGGACAAACGCCTGAATCTGAATGAGGATCTCAATGGCAACGGTCTTCTGGATGGTGGTGAGGATGTCAATAACAACGGTGTTCTTGATACTCCGGTAACCGAGGATAAAATTGTTACCTACTATTCAGATGCCACAACCTCCGATACCCTGATTTACCGGTACACGGATCATTATCTCTATCACCACCCTCTCGATTGTGATGGCGAGGGTGATCCCGGTGATTATGTGTATGAAACCCTGGCCCTTGAGGACATCAGTCCCATCTGGGAAGTGGGCAAGGTTCTGGCCGATCGGGATCCTGACACACGACGCATATTTACCTTTATCAATAAGGACAATGACCCGGATCTGGATGAGGACCCCTATGGAGCCTTTGATTCGGACGGTGAGGTCATCGGTTTTGATTTAAGCAATGCCGATGCCATCAAACCCTACCTGGGTGTCCTGGACTCCGGAAACACCGATGCCTGGGATTATCTGGGGGCCACCCATGACGATCGGGTGGATAATCTCATCTCCTATATCCGGGGGACAGATATGGCAGGAACCCGTTCACGCACCATCAACGGCAATGTATGGAAACTGGGTGATATCGTCAATTCCACACCGGTAACGGTTGCGGCTCCCGCAGACAATTTCCATATCATCTATGGTGATCAATCCTATCAGGATTTTCTGAACGACAACCGGGATCGGGAAACCGCCATTTACGTGGGTGCCAATGACGGTATGCTGCATGCCTTTACATCCTGGCGATACGATCCGGGTACGGGTAGCTATACGCAACCCTCCGGCCGGGAAACCATCGGGGAGGAACTGTGGTCCTATGTTCCCCAGTCTCTGCTGCCCCATTTGAAATTCCTGCCGGATCCGGACTACACCCATGTCTATTATGTGGATTTCAAGCCCAAGGTGTTTGATGCCCGCATCGGCTCCCCCCTGACACCGGGTGGAAACCCCACCTGGCGGACCATTCTAATCTGTGGGTTCAACATGGGTGGACGGCAGATTTATTCCGAAGGGGATTATGATGGAGACGGAAGTGTTGAGTGGCGTGAATTCAACCCAGCCTATGTGTGCATGGATATCACAGACCCCCTCAACCCCAAGCTGTTGTGGGAAAGATCTTACACGGATCTGGGTATGACCCGGGCTACACCGGCGGTTATCCGTATTGCCAATGGTCTTAATGACACTGACTATGGGTTTCCCATGGGTAACTGGTATGCGGTCTTCGGGTCCGGACCAACGGATTACGATGGTAACAGTGACCAGAATGGGTATGTTTTTGTCGTGGATCTCAAGACCGGCGACCCGGTCTTTCCATCAGGTGCCAGTGATTGGCAGTTTGATACCGGTAGAAACAATACCTATTTGAATACGCCGGCATCTCTTGACAAATATCTCACCAATAGCGTGGATGCAGTCTATCTTGGCGATACAGAAGGCAACCTTTTCCATGTCAGCACCCTGGAACCCCAGGCATATGGTGGCGGAGGAGAGCCCCTGACAAGAAACCCGAGTACGGTTCCATCCGACTGGAACATTACCAGGATATACGAAGGCGACAAGGATCAGCCCATCACGGCGGCGGTTTCCTTGAGTGTGGATATCTTTGACGATGTCTGGGTTTATTTTGGAACCGGCAGGTATCTCACAGAGGCAGACAAGACCGATGATAAACAGCAATACATGATCGGTATACGGGACCCCTTGTTCAAGCAGAGTCCCACATCGCTTCCCTTGAACCTTAATAATCTGTTCGACGCTGACCCCTACACGGTCTATACGAATCAAATGGTGGACAGTGGCGCAGGTCTGACGCGTATCTACGACTGGTACTCACTGCTGAACGTGGTTCGCAACACCGAGGATCAGGGTACCTATCCGGACTACTTTAACGGATGGTACCGGCACCTCGAAGACACGGATCCTTCAGAGCGAGTGATCACAAAACCGGCCATACTGGGGGGCGCTGTCTTTCTGCCGGCTTTTACGCCTAACGCGGATATCTGCGGATTTGGCGGGACCAGCAATTTTTATGCAGTCTATTATGAGACCGGTACGGCCTTTTTTAAACCCCTGCTGCCTAACGGAACGACCGATGTGTCGGGTGAAGATTATAAGGCCGTCAAGGTCAAGGTTCCGTTGGGAGAGGGTATGCCACCACCGGCCGTGGGTATTCACGCCGGCCGGGAAAAGGGTGCCAAGGCATACCTGCAGATGAGTACCGGCGAGGTGGTGGAAATGGAGATCGAAACGCCATTCAACATCAAGAGTGGACTGACCACCTGGCGAACCAACTAAACGCGGAGATTTCATGAAAGTTGGCGAGCATTTTTGCTCGTCAACTTTCACCCTTCAGGCGCTCTCTGATGGGCCCATTTACCGCGTTATCAGGAAATTGCAGTAGAATACTACAGCTGCATTCCTGAATGCCTTGTAAATGAGCCCATCAGAGGCGTGAAAGATCCGCTTAAGCGCGGATAAATTTTCGATACATAATGAAAATATGATATTAATAACCAGCCATAAACATGACAGAAAAGGTGGCATCATGAATATATTGAAAAAATGGCCAAATAGATGGAAAGGAATCGTGATCTTTGCCCTGGCGTGTCAGATGATTTTTCTGGGTACCGTTATGGCCCAGGAGGATATCCCGCAAAGTCCTCGCCCGGTTGCAAGTCCTGATGATGTGCGCACCAAGAGTATTAATCTCAGTATCATCGGCAAGACGCCGGAGATGATACAGACCCAATACATGAACTTTATGGTGACGGATTCAACCGAAGTGCTGGACAGAAAAGGCAATGTAATAGAGCTGGCAAAGATGCCGGTTCCCTGCAAGGCAGAGCTTCAATATGAACCGAGCAGGCTCAATAATCCTTTTGTATGGCGGATTATCTACAAGGGTTCCTTGGGTGGCGCCAGGACCGCATGGTCTGAACCCATCAAGGAATAAAGTCTCCATATAGAATGGGTCTGTATAAAGGAGGAACCATGGTGAAAAATCGAATCATAATCATGCTGCTGATTCTACTGGCGCTTCCGGCCCTGGCTTTGGCAGAGATCTACAAATACCGGGATCAAAACGGCATTCTCCGTTTTACGGACAATCTCACGGAAGTGCCCCTTGCACAGCGGGAAAACGTCGATCAATACCAGGAGATCAAGGCAAGGGAGGATGTGGCTGAACCAGCGCCTGATAATGCTACTGAGCAGGCGGCCGGCCAGGATCCCCAGGCAGCGGAAAAAGCACTTCTCGATGAAAAAGGGGCTCTTGACATTGAATACAATCAGTTGGTGGAGATGCGCAAAAGCCTTGAAGCGGCACCCCAGACCGGCACGCCGGAAGAGATCGCCGCTCATGAAAATAAGGTTAGGGATTACAATGCCCGCTTGCAAATATACGAAGTCAAGCAGAAATCGTTTCGGGCAAAGGTGGATGCATACAATAAAGACTCTTCGGAGAATTGATTCATCAGCTGTAAGCGGTAAGCGATATGCTATAAGTGGATTACCGTTTACCGCTTATAGCTTAAAGCTTACAGCTTGCCCCCTGAACCCTGAGATGCTTGGATGCTGGGATGCTGTTGTCCGCTGATAGCTGTCAGCCACCCTCGAACCCTTGAAACCTCGGACCCTTGTACCCTTAGTATTGTGAACTCGAGCAATTTCTACATCCGCATGCAGTATTATTGAAAATTGAAAGAAGGAATAAAGAAGCCCTATGCCCCAGGACGTCAACCATCCCCTTTCGGATGAAAGTATCTGCCAGGTTCTGATCCGGAAGCAGCTGATTTCGGCCGGCAAGTCAGATGAAATCCTCAAGAGAAAGACCGCATTAAAAAAAAGACTTTCCAAACAAAGAGAAAAAAACCTCGACCCAGATCTACCATCGTCACGCATTGAAACACTTGTCACCATGATCGATGTAATCCATGCGCTGAATTTGAAGCAGGAAACACGCCCGGAGCTTGCCCTCGACGAAGAGGCCATCTACCTTGCCCTGGCCGAGGCCTGGGAAATTCCCTATAAAAAAGTCGATCCTGTAAAGCTGGACCTCAATGTGGTCACAACCACCATTCCCCGGAACTTTGCCATAAAGCATCTGGTGCTTCCCATTGCCATAAGCGAGGGGCGCTTGACCGTGGCCACTGCCAACCCTTTCAATACAGAAGTTCTGGAGGACATTGCCAGGGCCAGCAAACTGGAAGTCGATACGGTGGTCAGTACGCGCACGGATATTTTGAAACTCATCCATGAATTTTTCGGTTTCAAGCATTCCATCGCTGCTGCCGAAAATCAGTTCAATACGCCTATTGTGGACCTGGGGAACCTGGAACAATACGTGCGGCTCAAATCCGTGGATGAACTTCCATCCAATGATTCGCATATCGTCAATGCCGTGAGCCACCTCTTTACCTATGCATTTGATCAGCGGGCCAGTGATATTCATATCGAACCGAAACGGGATACCAGCATGGTCAGGATGCGCATTGATGGTGTTTTGCACACGGTCCACAAGATACCCAAAAAAGTGCATCCGGCCATTGTCAGCCGGATAAAAAACCTCTCACGAATCGATATGGCCGAAAAACGGCGGCCCCAGGACGGTCGCATCAAGACCGAAAAAGAGGGTGTCGAGGTGGAGATTCGTGTGTCCATGATCCCCACGGCTTTCGGAGAAAAGGTGGTCATGCGGATCATGGATCCGGATATCCTGTTCCAGGATCTGGACGAACTGGGGTTTACCCCCACGGACCTGATCCGCTACAACCAGTTCGTCAGCATGCCCAACGGCATCGTGCTGGTGTGCGGACCCACCGGGAGCGGCAAGTCTACGACCCTGTACTCCACGCTGCGTAGCATCTATACCCCTGAAATTAACATTACGACCATCGAGGACCCCATTGAAATGGTTCATGAGGACTTTAACCAGATATCGGTGAATCCGGTGGTGGGTGTCACCTTTGGTTCGATTTTGAGAAATATTTTGCGACAGGACCCGGATGTGATTATGGTGGGAGAGATGCGTGACCTGGAGACGGCTGAGAATGCCATCCAGGCGGCCTTGACCGGGCATCTGGTTCTTTCTACACTCCACACCAACGACGCACCGGCCTCCATTACCCGGCTCATCGATATCGGTGTGCCGCCCTTTTTGATCCAGGCAACCCTGAGGGGAATCGTTTCCCAGCGGCTGGTGCGCAAGATCTGTGAGCGCTGCAAGGAAGCGGTTCAGATCGATACGGCCGAGTTGAAACAGATGGGGCTCCACCTCAGAAAATCAGAAACGGTTACAGTATATCGAGGCAAGGGCTGTCAGCACTGCCGGGGAACCGGCTATAAAGGCCGTGTGGGTATTCATGAGGTGCTGCCTTTTACAGAATCCATCCGAAAACTGACCACAGAGGTTACCGATCTATCCGCCATCCGGGAAAAAGCCGTGGAAGAGGGCATGGTGAGCCTGCGGGAAAACGCCATCAATAAGTTTCTGGCAGGGGTTACAACCTATCAGGAGGTTATGCGGGTGACCTGGGAGCAAAGTTAGAAGTGGTTTTAACCCTTTTGCCAGAATGTTATAGCATCCTTTCCTTTAATTTCTATCAGCTCCCTGGTGACCGTTCGCAATCGTTCCGATAGAATTTCTGAAAAAACCCGGTACAGGATATAGGCAAAGGCCATTTTGTCATCACCGGTCAGTTTTTCTACATATTCGGTATCAACTGCGATACATGCCACGTCTTCTTCTGCACGGGCGGTGGCTGAACGTGGCGAATTGTCAATAAATCTCATTTCACCAAAGACATCGCCCCTGCGTCTCATGATCGTAACACTTTTTTTCTTTTTGGTTATCCTGACCTTGCCATAGAGAAGAAAGTATACCCAGGGGTCGACAGCGCCTTCCTGAATAATCGCTTCACCTGAGGTGTATGTCCTCAACCTGCTCATATTCAGCAAGGTCTGGAGCTCTTCCTGCTTAAAGGGCCCAAAAATGGGCATTTTTTTCAGGTCGTCGATAATTTTTTCATTTCCTAACAAATAGTCGGTTTCTTTCATTTCTGCTTATTCGTCCGGCGGTGTGTGAATCAGGGCGTCCGGATAGGCGGCTTTGTCTGTCTGGGTGACCAATACAGTGGCGGTTTCCTGCTCGGTGTGCAGGACGATGAGCTTGCCAAAGTCGACCGGAGCGAGGATTACCGATTCCTTCCCCTGCATTTTCACTTTTTCTTTTTCCTGGTAGAAAATGTTGTATATCTGGCCTTCCTGAATTTGGTCGATCTTGCCCTTGTCGATGAAAGCCAGCGACAGGTCACCGATGAGTTGCGCATGCTCTTCCGAGACGATGATTTTCCCGATTAAATTGGGAACACTTTTTGTAATGGGAATTTTGGGCGAGCGTGGCTCGTAAGGAAGAATGAAATCGTCGATGGCTAAGGCGCGGAAAGATTTGACGACTTTTGCGATGACAAAATCCGCTTCCAATTGGGCAACCTCAACGATACCAACGATGTAATACTGGGCCCCCAGTTGCCGGTTTCGATCGCGGTCTGTCGTGGGATGCAATTTCCGATAGATTGTGTACTTGCCGCCCTGCATAATGGGACGGGCATCTTTGTCTGCATAGCTGAGATAGACCGTGTTTCCCTCATGGATCAGTATATTGTCGTCCTTGACTTTGAAAATGAATCCAAGGGGATGGACAGGTTCTTTTCGGATGAAACCGACGGCGTCCATGGGCGGGTACGAATAATAGACGGTTTTTTGTTCAGGCATGGGTTCCTGGACGATTTCGATAGCACTTTCCTGAACAACGATTTCGCGTTCAGGAATGTTGAGGGTAAAGGTATCTTTCCCCTGTTTTTGAAAAAGCCGAATCCGTTCACCCGGATAGATCCAGTGGGGGTTAGGTATTTGTTCGTTTTCCTGCCACAATTCTGGCCAGTACCACGGCGAGTCAAAAAATTTATCCGACAAGTCCCAGAGCGTATCCCCTCGCTGGATCGTGTAATAGAACCCAGCTTCGTGTTCTATGGTTTCTTCGGCCTTACTTAATGTAACGCTGGGTGAGAAGGCGAGGGTTATTGCAACGGTTACGGTCAAGCACTTGAATACCTGCATAATACGTTTGCCGTTCATCACACATCTCCATTTATGTTATCGGTTGGCATTTGCAGTCGACAGTCCACTTAAATACCTCATTTTTAGGTGTTTTGTCAAGCATTTCAATAAAAAAGCCCTTATGCACACATGCATAAGGGCTTTGTCGTATTGTTGGTAACAGATGGGTAGATAAACGCTTACATCATGCCGCCCATACCACCCATACCACCCATGCCGCCCATACCCGGGGCGCCAGCTGGCATGGCAGGCTCTTTGTCATCTGGTTTATCTGCGATCATGGCTTCGGTTGTGAGCATCAGCCCGGCAACGCTGGCTGCATTCTGCAGGGCAAACCGGCAGACCTTGGTGGGGTCGATAACACCCGCTGCAATCAGGTCTTCGTATTTGTCGGTTTCAGCATTGTAACCGAAAGAACCTTCCAGGTTCTTGACTTTGTCGATCACGACTGAGCCTTCAAAACCAGCGTTGTTGGCAATCTGGCGGAGCGGCTCTTCGATGGCGCGCATCACGACCTTTACGCCCAGTTTCTGGTCGGCCTTGATCTTGATTTTTCCCAGCGCTTTGAGGGAACGGACCAGGGCGACACCGCCGCCAGGAACGATGCCCTCTTCAACTGCGGCACGGGTTGCATTCAAGGCGTCTTCAACGCGTGCTTTCTTTTCTTTCATCTCCGTCTCGGTGGCTGCGCCGACATTGATGACAGCCACACCGCCGATCAGTTTGGCAAGACGTTCTTGAAGTTTTTCACGATCATAGTCGGATGAGGTTTCGTCGATCTGTGCGCGGATTTGTTTGACGCGACCTTCCAGACCCGCCCGGGAGCCGGCGCCGTCGACGATGGTGGTGTTGTCTTTGTCGATGCTGACCCGTTTGGCCCTGCCCAGATCCTTAACGGTCAGGTTTTCGAGTTTGATCCCCAAATCTTCGGATACGACCTGGCCACCTGTGAGAATGGCGATGTCTTCCAACATGGCCTTTCGTCGGTCGCCGAAACCAGGTGCCTTGACGGCAGCAACCTGCAGTGTGCCTCGCAGTTTATTGACAACGAGAGTTGCCAGAGCTTCACCGTCTACGTCTTCGGCAATGATCATGAGGGGTTTACCCATTTTGGCCACCTGCTCGAGCACTGGTAGAAGATCTTTCATATTGCTGATCTTTTTCTCATTGATCAGAAGATAGGGATCCTCCAGGGAGGCAACCATTTTTTCTGGATCAGTGACAAAATAGGGTGAGAGGTAGCCGCGATCAAACTGCATACCTTCCACGACTTCCAGGGTGGTCTCCATGCTTTTGGCCTCTTCCACGGTGATGACGCCTTCTTTCCCGACCTTGTTCATGGCCTCTGCAATGATGTTTCCGATCGTTGAATCGTTATTTGCAGAAATGGTTCCGACCTGGGCGATTTCACGCTGGTCTTTGGTGGGTTTGCTCATATCGTGAAGTGCCTTGACGGCAACTTCCACTGCCGCGTCGATGCCGCGCTTGATAGCCATGGGATTGTTGCCGGCCGCAACGAGTTTCTGACCTTCTTCGTAAATGGCTCGGGCCAGGACAGTGGCAGTGGTGGTTCCATCACCAGCCATGTCACTTGTTTTGCTGGCCACTTCTTTAACCATCTGGGCACCCATATTTTCGAATCTGTCTTCGAGTTCAATCTCTTTGGCAACGGTTACACCGTCTTTGGTAACGGTGGGGGAACCCCAGGATTTATCCAAGACGACGTTCCGACCCTTGGGTCCAAGCGTTACAACAACTGCATCCGCCAATGCTCTTACACCGTTGAGCATTGCTTCGCGGGCTTTCATATCATACTTAATTACTTTTCCAGCCATCGTTAATATCCTCCATGTATCAGTAAATTAAATTATTCAATTATGCCAAGAACATCGTCTTCACGCATGATCAGATATTCGTCGCCTTCGATTTTAACCTCGGTACCTGAATACTTGCCGAACAGGATCCGGTCGCCCTTTTTGATCTCAAGGGGAATCCGTTTCCCATCGTCACCGACTTTTCCATTTCCAACGGACGTGACTTTACCCTCTGCAGGTTTTTCTTTGGCGGTATCAGGAATGATGATGCCTCCCTTGGTGGTTGTTTCTTCTGCAACACGTTGTACCAGAATTCGGTCCTGTAATGGTTTCAGTTTCATTCTTCTTTCTCTCCTTTTCTTAAATGTTCGTTAGTAAGCAAAAATGAATGATTAAAATAATTGTTTAAAATGCTTGCTGCAAATTGGTAAATCAAAAGTAAGCACACATTCATGTTTGTAAAGAGCTGTTATTAAGGTTTTTTGGTGCTGCCGGCTCATTTATTTTCGGCACTTTTTTTTTCAGATGATGCCGGTGTTTTCTTGGCAGGTGATGCCGTTTTTTCAGGCTTGGCAGAATCAGCGCTCTCGCTTTTTTTCTCGGAGGCGGCAGCGGAATCTTTGGACCGATTTGCATAATCGGTCACGTACCATCCTGTACCTTTCAAGTGGAAGCTGCTTCGGGAAACAAGCTTGTGAAGCCTGCCGGAACAGTGTCTGCATCGGGTCAGGGGTTTGTCGGAAAATTTTTGAAGGGCTTCTTCAATCGTGCCGCATTTTTTACATTGATACTCGTAAATGGGCATGTGGATCCTCCTAAAAAAGGTGTTGTAAACAGTTACTTAGAACAAATTCTGACCTAATATAGTGAGTGTTTCTACGTTGTCAAGAGAGTGAAATCCAATATGAGCATTTTACCTGAACTGAGGGATTATCCCGAAGAGATGTACCAATATTTTGATAAAGGAGGACGCACAAAAAACCTAGGCATACCCGTAGATCTGTCGAGTTTTTTTGCGAATCCTTGATTTGCAAGAGATTGGCCTAATGACATTTTATCGACAGCTTCTAAGTACTTTCAAGCTCATCAATGGGCTCGCGCCATTGGATATAAAAATCGAGAACCTCTGCGAGACCGTCAATGCGCACTGGGCGGAGAATTTTGTGGGTCAGTTCATGAACCCTGGATTCTTCGGCCATTCTTTCCTCCTGCTTTGCATTGAAACTCTGCAGAAACTTGCTGAATCGGACGATGTGAATGAGTTCGTGGGTGAGGATGTAGAGTGTAAACGGGAGAAGTTCCAGTTGTTGAAATTTATCTATTGCCGCCAAAATTTCATGATCCTGGAGACAGATTTTATAATAATCATAAGAAGAGGATCCTAAGGGGGCGTCTTTCAGACGGCCCTCATAACGGACAACTTGTGCGAATGGACCGGGAACGATCTCATCGCTTGAAAGGTCGATGCGGGTTTTGACATCAAATTTTGGGCGGAGCCACTCAGACGCGGACATTTTGTAATATTCGCTGACAAGCTCTTCCGCCATGGCAACCGACTCGTTGACCACATGGATGTGATTTCTTGAAAAAAGCTGTCTTTTTTTCAATGTTGGACCTTTACAGCATTCAGAATACCGTTTCGAAACCGCTTAGCAATAACGTCAAATTAAATTCCAAACTTTTTTGAGATGGCTTCTAGTAACATGACTGCTTCATAGGATCAACAGAATGCTCTGAACCGATAATTTCAAAAAAAAATCAAAAGCGTGTGAAAAAGTATGGACATGTTCGATATAGAACTGTTATAGAATAAAGTTATATTCATAGAATCTGTTTAGATTGGAGGTGATCAATTGGGTAGTGTTATCAAAAAACGTCGCAAAAAAATGCGGAAGCACAAGCACCGGAAGCTGTTGGCGAAAACACGTCATCAGCGAAGAAAGGGCAAATAAGGATTTAAGCTTTAAGCTTCTAAATAAAAAGCACCGGTATCAACAATCGTTCCGGTGCTTTTCTATTTTGAGATAGTGTCCGTCCAGAAATAAGGATTTTCGTGTTCTGACAAGGCGGGCGTCAGATTTAACCCGGAGGAATAGCGCGCTATTTTGAGGCGTTAAATCATGGCGCCCAATACCGGCAGGGCGTGAAAAGACCATTTGTGGATGGACAATAGATAGCTTCTAATCGTTTTCCAGGATGTTAATTTGTGCAACGAATTTAAGGGATGTCAGAATATCCTTTGAGATATTTGAAGAAATCTGAATCCGTCGAAAGGACCAGCTCGCTGTCTTTGCCCAAGGCCTCGCCATAAAGTTCGAGGGTTTTCATAAACGAGTAAAATTCCGGATCACGTCCAAACGCTTCTGCAAATATCCTGGTGGACTCTGCATCGGCTGTACCTTTGAGTTCCTGGGCTGTTTTGTATGCTTCGGATGTGATTTTTTTCAGGTCTCTTTCCTTCTCACCCAGTATTTTTCTGGCTTCACCTTTTCCTTCTGAGCGGAATTTTTCGGCGATCTGTTTACGTTCGGCAATCATTCGTCCGTAAACCGAGTTTCTGACCTGCTCCACGTAGTTGATACGTTTGATTTTGACATCCACCAGTTCAATACCGAATGGCGTCAACTTGGTCTGGGCCTGGGTCAGGATGCCCTTGGTGATATTTGCCCTGCCCACGTCAACGGCGTAGGTGGTTTGCTGTTCCCTCGCATCCAGGCCGATTTCAAGGGTGTCCATTTCACGGTTGGTGTTTCTTACCGCTTCGATAAGACTGTGGGAGGTGATGAAGTTGCGGACGGCCGGGTCGATAATGTCATTGAGTTTTCCTATGGCATTGAAGCGGTTGTTGACCGTCTGGAAAAAGGCAATCGGCTCCACGATTTTCCACCGGGCAAAGGTGTCGACCCAGATGAAGGTCTTGTCGAGAGTGGGAATCTGGCCTGGATCACCATCCCACCCGAGAAGATTTTTGGGAAAGACATTGGCCTTTTGGATGAATGGCAGCTTGAATTTCAGTCCGGGATCTATCTTTGGGCTGCCGACGATTCTTCCGAACTGGGTGATGATTACCTGTTCAGTTTCATCCACAAAATAGGCGCCATTGTAAACGAGTATCACGATGACTGCTGCAATAATTATGAGAAAGCCTTTTGATTTCATTGGGTAATACCTTCTTTTGAGCCTAAATTGAGTAGGGGTAATAAATTTTTCTGGTCCGAATCGATAATGTATTTTTTACCAAGCTTGGGGAATAAGTCCTTCAGGGTCTCTAAGTATAGCCTGCGTTTGGTTACATCCTTGGCTTTGGCATATTCGTTGTAGAAGGCAATAAATCGGGTCGAGTCTCCCTGGGCCCGGTTGATCCTGTCCAGGGCATACCCTTCAGCTGCCTTGATGGTGCGATCCGCTTCACCTCTTGCAGCAGGTATGGCCTTATTGTAATCCTCCTTGGCCTGATAGATCGTCTGCTCCTTCTCCTGAGTGGCCTGGTTGACCTCGTTGAAGGAAGGTTGGACCGGTCCGGGGACATTGGTTTTTTTCATTTCTATGGTCACAATGTCGACCCCTGATTCTGCGTCGTCCATTTCCTTTTGCAGCACCCTTTTGGCCTCGATGGCAATTTCATCACGCTTGCTGATGACCTCGTTGATGCTTCTATCCCCCACAACCAGTCTCATGGCCGCTTCCGACATGTCGATCAACAGGGTCCGGGATTCCTTGACTTTGAAGAGATAATCAAAAGGGTTTTTAATCCGATATTGGACAATCCACGGGACCAGACCGACATTCAGATCACCGGTCAACATCAGGGCGACATTCATATTTTCGCTGGAGGAAACATAGCGTGAGTTTTGGGCCCCACTGACGGTCGTAACCCCAAACTCTTCAGTGTTCACGCGTTTGACATTGACCTTGGTGACCTTTTCAATACCGGCCGGAAACTTGAAATTCAAACCGGGTTGTTCGGTGCGTACGTATTTCCCGAAACGCTGTACCACGCCGACTTCATCCTGTTTTACCGTGAAAACCACCGAGGAGCCAAAAAACAATACCGCGAGGATTACAACCATCAACAGTCCCCCCGGGAGTTTGAATTTCTTGAACTGTTTAAACAGTTCATCGACTTGCGGCGGAATGCCTTTGCCATCCTGTTGCTGTTCTTTTAATTTTTCCCAATCCCAATTCATGATAATTACCTTGTCTTAGGGTGATAAATGGTTTTAAATTTGTTAGACGTCTGTAGGTGAATTTGACCTGAAACGTAACATACTAATTTAAAGCCCAAAGATCTCCAAGTCAAGGAAAAAGGGAAAAAAACGAGTTTACGACAGGAAGGGCAGGGGTTTTTATTGACGAACCCGATCTTGAATATGTAAAAGAGACGAAAACAACAAATACCAAAAACCAAACACCCAAACACCCAAACACCCAAACACAAATAACAAATAACAAATAACAAATAGCAAATAACAAAACACAAAACACCAATCACAAAAGTATTGGGTACATGAGCAGATCAGGTAAAGAAAAACGATCCTTTGTTCATATCGGCAATGTGATCCAGGACATGCTGAAGAATCATCGCCTGGCAACGGACACATCTCTGGTGCGGGTCTGGGATGTCTGGGAAGAGGCCGTGGGAGAGGTGATTGCGGAAAATACGCGCCCGGCGGCATTCAAAGGGGATCTGCTTATCGTGAATGCAACGAGTTCCAGTTGGCTGCAGCAGCTCAGATTCTTAAAACCGGAGATCATTCAGAAGATCAACCATGCCCTGGGGGAAGTTCCGGTAAAGGATATCAAATTTAAAATCGGCCCGGTGGACTGATGCAGGACAGACTTACTCAGGATACGTTTTTTAACGGCAAGGTGACGGTCAGACAGGAGCGCGCGGGATATCGGTTCTCCATAGATGCTGTTATCCTGGCGCACCGTGTCAGACCAAAACCGGGTGAGCGGGTTGTGGACCTGGGAACGGGTTGCGGTATTGTGCCCTTGATTGTCGGTTTTCGCCATCCTGAGATACAATTGTTTGGTATAGAGATTCAGAAAGAACTGGCAGATATTGCGGATAACAATGTCAGGGAAAATGGAATGGAAGGAAATATCCGAATTTTCTGCCGGGATATACGGACCATTCAACCCGCCATGTTCCAGGGACCCATCGATATCGTGCTCAGCAACCCGCCTTTTCACAGGGCGGCTTCAGGACGAATCAATCCAAACCGGCAGCGGGCCGTGGCAAGACATGAAATCAGGGTAACGCTTCTTGATGTTATAAAAGCCGCCGGTGACCTTTTGAAGAGAGCCGGACTGTTTGTGCTAGTTTATACACCCGAGCGCTTACCGGAGTTGATTCAGCATATGAGATCTTGCAGGATTGAACCTAAAAACGTGCGCTTTATCCATTCCAGGGAGAAGAGCGAATCAAAACGCATGCTGGTGGAGGGTGTCAAACAGGGAAAACCAGGCTTGAAAGTGGGGCCGCCTATGGTCATTTACAATGAGGATGGTACATATACGGAAGAACTTGAAGCCATGTTCCTTCCAAATTAGGTATTTATAGAAGCGAAAAGTAAAATCATTTCTCCAATTTTATTGGTATTGACATCACGGTCGTATCAATTGTAGGGGTAAAAAAAATCCAAGTTCCGAAGGGTGTCCGAGCGGCTTAAGGAGCCGGTCTCGAAAACCGGTGAACGCGCAAGCGTTCCGTGGGTTCAAATCCCACCCCTTCGGCCACTCCTCGTAGTTTGCTGTGAGATTCTTCAATGTTAACTTACAAAGGAACGTCCCCTAAATTATTTTGCTCTGTCCATGGTTATTACTCCGGCAATTAAATAGTTTAAGCTTGTCATTCGCGCGAAAGCGGGGCACGAAGTGAAGCTTTAGCGCTATCCAGTTTCATAAAATTGTGCAGCGATTTTATGACCAGTGTGGCTGGTTCCCGATCCTGTTGCCCATGACCTCGAGAGTGTCCTGAATTACCACAAAAGCCCCGGAGTCAATATCCTGTACGATGCGCTTGATGCGATGCAGTTCACGTATGCTAACCACGGCATACAGGACTCTTTCAGTCTTACCGCTATATCCACCCTGGCCATGGAGTTGTGTGACCCCCCGGCCTATCCGGTACAGGATGTCTTCTGAAATCTTTTCCCACTGATCCGAAATAATGAGAACAACCTTGCGCTTGCTGATACCCGTGATGACAAGTTCCATCATGCGTGTGGTTATATAGATATAGATGAATGAATAGAGAGCGGTTTCCAGGGAAAATAAAAAGGTTGTTGCCACCAGGATGACGGCGTTGATGGATAGAAACGTTTTTCCAATTGATATGGAAAAATGTTTTAAAAGAATTACCGAGAGAATATCCAAGCCCCCGGCAGAACCGCGGGATCGAAGGGTCAGCCCGCCACCAATACCGGTAAGGATGCCGGCAAAAAGAGCGGCAAGGAGTTTGTGGTCTAAAGGAACACTTACGTGTACCCATTGGAGAGTTCCGGTCAAAGTCAGCATACCGACAATGCTGTAAATAAAGAAACGGCGGCCCACAAAAGCCCAACCAATTGCAAAAAGGGGTATGTTCAGCACGAAATAGAGCATTGCTACCGGAAGAAAAGAAAACAGGTAATGAATCACCAGGGCCGTGCCGGTGATGCCGCCGCTCAGAAATTCGTGAGGTATGACGATGCCGTTGACGGCAATGGCGATCAAGGTGTTGCCAAGACCGATTAAAATAAGATTCCGAATGATATCGACGGCAGTGTCGAGGTTTCGGTTGGATTTGTTTTTTTCTGCATCCATGAAATGACTCCCTGTCCTGGAATTCTCACAAACCTAAACGAAAACAGTGCGCGCCTTCCCCGCAGCTTCTGCTGTGCGGCAGTGCTTCGCATGCTGCAGATACCTTTTCAAATATTCGGGTTATGTGATCAGTTCGGGCAACATTAGGGCCTGTCCCAGGATTGTCAAGACCAATGGACCCAATCTTGACATATTCTTCAGGCTATGGCATTTTGACAGGGTATCCAATGCATTTAACAAGGGATGTCATCAAGGGGGCTGTAAATATAATATGCTGTAATTAAACATGAAAATGATTGAGGATGATTGCAGATATGTTGTTGCAAAAAAAAACGCAACATATTCATTGATCAAAGCGCATAAAAGCATTATAACGCCATCCCTGAATAGCTTGATGACCACGAAAAATACGGAGAGATGTCCGAGCTGGCTGAAGGAGCACGACTGGAAATCGTGTGTGCTGTTAATAGCGGCACCGAGGGTTCGAATCCCTCTCTCTCCGCCAGAATAACATCTGCCAGCTATCAGGTTCTAAGGTCTCAGCATTTTCCCGAGGGTTTCCCATCCATGTCTTACTTGGTTCTTGCAAGAAAATACCGTCCGCAAACATTTGATGAGGTCATGGCTCAGACCCATGTCACCCAGACGCTGAAAAATGCCATTTCATCCAAGCGACTGGCTCATGCCATTCTGTTTACCGGGCCCAGGGGTACCGGCAAAACGACCATTGCACGGATACTGGCCAAGGCAATGAACTGCGAAACAGGTTCGGTGCCGATACCCTGCAACATCTGCCGTTCATGTTCCGAGATTACTTCCGGCAACTCAACGGATGTTTTCGAGATCGATGGCGCATCCAACAATGGCGTGGAACAGGTCAGGGATATCCGGGAAAATATCAAGTACATGCCGGCGCACAGTACCTACAAAATATATATTATTGATGAAGTCCACATGTTGAGCACGGCCGCTTTCAATGCCTTGTTGAAAACCCTGGAAGAACCACCCGCCCATGTCATTTTCCTGTTTGCAACAACGGAGCCGAGAAAAATTCCCATTACCATTCTGTCCCGGTGTCAGCGGTATGACCTGAAAAGGATCGAGGCTTCCGACATCACCCAGCATCTGATATCCATCTGCCGGAAAGAAGGTATCGATATTGCCCATGAGAGTTTTGATCTCATTGCCAGGGAAGCCGACGGCAGCATGCGGGATGCCTTGAGCCTCCTGGATCAGGTGACGACCGGTGCCGGTGGAACCGTCACACACAGTGAAATTATGGATGTCCTGGGAGTGGTCGATGGGGTGGTGGTCCACGAACTGGCCCAGGCGACCTTCAAGGGGGATGCCCCACGGATTCTGAAACTCATTGATACGGTCTACCGGAACGGGCATAGCATCGTTGATCTGTATACCCGTTTGATGGAACATTTCAGAAACCTCTTGGTGATCAGATTGAGCCCTGATGCTGATACGCTCATGGATCTGCCCTCCCACGAGGTCGATATCCTGAAGAATCAGGTGCAGGGGGTTTCCCCTTTGCATCTGAATCAAGTTCTGGAGGTGCTTTTCAGCGAAGAACGTACCATTAAGTGGTCTTCAAGACCTCAGATGGCGTTTGAAGTGGTGATGATCAAACTGCTCAATATCCGACCGGCACTGCCCATCCAGGACCTGATTGAAAAGCTCGATGACATTCAGAAACAATTTTCATCAGGACAGGATTTTTCCCTGTCTGAAACGCAAAAAGGGTTTGAAACGTCTGGTGAACCCTCTGTTATAGAACCGCTGACTGACCAGCAGGAGCGCTCACCTTCAGCGGAGCCGTCCGTGTCTGAGCCGGTTTTATCAGAATCCAGTGATGAATCAGACCCATGGCGGGCGATCCTGGACGTTATTTCGGAACGGTATCCGTCTCTGGCGCCCAATCTGACCCATTCCCGTCTGGTAAAGCTGTCCGGGAATACACTTGAAATCGAGGTTAACGGGAGCGACTTTAATTACAAACGTATGCGGCGCAAAGAAAATATCAAAATTTTAGAGCAGATTTCCGGATCCTTTTTCGGGCGACAGATGAGCGTCATCATTCATCCCGGGGTAAACATGAACGGTCAGCCCAAAAGAGAAAAAATCGATGCAGCCAACCGCTTGAAAAAGGATCTTCTACACCATCCTCTGGTGGCTGATGCCATCGAGATTTTCGACGGCAAGTTGGTGGATATAAAAACAAACTAAAAGATGTTATTCCGGTTTATCCGGGTTGGGAGGTTTAAAGATGAAAGGTATGGGTAAAATGATGAAACAGGCTCAGCAGCTGCAGTCAAAAATGCTGAGAATGCAGGAAGAACTTGCGGACAAAACCGTGGAAGCCAGCGCCGGTGGCGGCGTGGTCCGGGTTGTGGCCAACGGCAAACAGCAGATCGTCACGCTTGAAATTAAACAGGAAGTTGTGGATCCGGAGGATGTGGACATGCTTCAGGATCTCGTTCTTGCGGCTGTCAATGATGCTTTGACACGATCTCAGGAAATGATGTCGGGAGAGATGAACAAGTTGACCGGTGGGATGAATATACCGGGGTTGGTGTAAAAAAAAGGGTTCGAGGGTCCGAGGGTGATACAAGGGTTCGAGGGTAGCCAGCAGCTATCAGCTGATTGCCCATGGCTGTCAGCCACCCTCGAACCCTTGTATCACCCTCGGACCCTGAATAATGCCCTGTCTTTCTATGCCTATATTTGTGGAAACAGGCTCAACAATCATTATTGCAACGAAAATGGAGAACCATGTATCACTATCCACCTTCAGTTCTGAATTTGATTAAGCACCTTTCCAGGCTTCCGGGTATTGGGGAAAAAACGGCCGAACGACTGGCCATGCACATACTGAAAATGTCTCGCAGAGATGCCGAGCAATTATCCCAAAGTATCCTGGCCTTGAAGGAAACTATCCAGATATGCTCCATGTGTTTTGCCTTGAGCGATACAGAGACATGTAAAATTTGCAGCGACCCGTCCAGAGACGCCTCCCTGGTGTGCGTGGTGGAGCAGCCGGGTGATATGGCTTCCATCGAAAAATCAGGTGCATACCCGGGACTCTACCACATCTTACAGGGTGTTCTTTCCCCCATGAACAATATTGGGCCGGATGATATTCACATCAAAGAATTGCTGGCACGTATTGCCTCAGGCAAGGTTACGGAGGTGGTTCTGGCCACCAGCACCAGTGTTGAAGGTGAGTCCACGGCCGGCTTTATTGCAGAAAAGCTGCGTTCACTTCCCGTCAAGGTGAGCCGCATTGCTTCCGGTGTTCCCATCGGAGGAGACCTCAAGTACGTGGATCAGGTAACCCTGCGGCGGGCCATGGAGACACGGCATGCCCTCTGATGAAGATGTGGAAAAGGATGCAGATGCTCCGCCATTTTCCTGCACACAATGCGGAGAGTGCTGTATTGGTTATGGTGGTACCTTTGTCACCGACCGGGATATCGAGAGAATCTCAAGCTATATCGGCATCGATCCGCATGGGTTTGTCCAAAAGTTTTGCTGTTTGTCGGGGGGGCGGCCGGTTCTGGCTCAGCAGGATGATGGCCATTGCGTATTCTGGGACAAGGTCTGTACGATTCATCCGGTAAAACCCCTGATGTGCCGGAAGTGGCCCTATATTGAGAGTATCCTGATCGATTTCGACAACTGGAGCATTATGGCATCCATGTGTCCCGGAATAAGCAAGAACGCCCCGCCCCATAAGGTCAAAGCCTTAGTTAAAAGGACAATTTCCTGTAAGGACCCTTGAACCGCCTTTGTGAGAATTTTCCCCTAGCTTGTTGCGAGGATCTTCACTCTATCAAAAATTTAGTGGAACCCACTTATGGCAACGGCTATAACGCCGCAGGATCATGAGAGTTCTGTGCTTGACACAATATAGGAATTGTGCCATCGTTTACAGGTTTTCCAGCACACTTCAGCAGATAAACAGATATTCTTGGAGAGCGGATCATGAAGACCTTTGTCTATTTATTTCTGTCAATTCTTTGGCTATCATGCGTTTCATATTACCCCTCTTTTGCAGCATCCGAACCTGCCAATTCATCGACTGCACCCATCAGCGCTTCTGCAGAAGGTGTTGGCGTGATTATTGATGACAATACGGCCACGGCAAGAGACCAGGCGATCCAGGATGCACTCCGACTGGTTGTGGAGCAGGCTGCCGGCACCATGGTGTCGTCCGAAACACTGGTCCAGAATTACGAAGTGCTGCGGGATCAGATCTATTCCCAGAGCCAGGGATATATCCGGCGATACGAAGTGACAGACGAATCAATCCAGGGCAATCTTTACAAGGTAACGATTCAGGCTACAGTGGCTGCGGGGAACTTGCAAAATGACATCCAGGCCCTGGGATTGCTCATGGGCAGGAAGAATATGCCCCGGGTCATGATCATGGTGGCTGAGCAGAATATCGGGATGCATTACTACAGCTACTGGTGGGGTGTAAAAGCAGGCACTGCCGACCTCAGTATTACCGAAAATGTTCTGATGGAAAAACTTTCCCGAAAAGGATTTCATGTGGTGGATCATGCAATGGCATCAAAGAACCTCAAGATCAAAGCCCCCTACAAGATCGAGTCTCTCAGCAATGATGCCGTTCGAGACATCGGCAAGGTCTATGACGCCGAAGTCGTGATCTATGGCAAAGCACTTTCCAAGCTGGCAGGTGCTGTCCTGGGTACATCCATGAAATCCGCCCAGGCAGATGTTTCTTTACGTGTTGTCAATACCGATACCGGACGGGTCATTGCATCGTCCACACATCATGCGGCAGCAGTGCATCCGAATGATGTCACAGCCGGGGCGGAGGCGCTCAAGATTGCAACGGAGGCCATTGCCGACCAGCTTCTCACACAGATCGTAGACAAATGGTCACAGGATATCGGCAGTGGTGGATTGATACGCCTGGTGGTGTCTGATATTCCGTCGTACAACCATCTTGTGAAATTCAAGGAAATGATTCAAAAACAGGTGAGGGGCGTCAGCGGCGTGTACCAGCGTGATTTCAAAACCGGGACGGCAACACTGGACGTAAGTGTTGCGGCGACATCCCAGAAGCTGGCCGATGCGCTGATGGTGATCGATTACGGCGAATTTGTGATTGACATCACCCATATCACCCAAAACAGTGTCAACTTGAAAATGAAATAAATTCATATTTCATTGGGTCGGTAAAGCCTTGTCAAAGGCCCTGCATATCTTAATTATTTGTTCGGAGGTAATTTATGAGACGAGTCCACGTATTGTTGATGCTCTTTCTGGTGTTGGTATTTCTGGCGGGTTGTACTGGCATGCCAGCCTTGGGGCCCCGAGGCGATCACACCAACCCCATCAAAAGACTGGCAATGCTGCCCTTAAAAAACGATACGTCAGATGTCGATGCCCCTGCTTTTGTGCGTGAGAAATTGGCTGCGGCAATGCAGAAACGATTATACAATGTGCAGCCCCTGGAAGAGACGGACCGCATTTTAAGAGATCAGTTGGGAATCACCCTCGGGGGGCAGTTGGACTTGGCAACGACGGCCCAGCTTCGTGAAGCACTCCAGGTGGAAGGGCTTCTCTACGGGACTCTCATGAATTTTGAAGAGACCACCACGGGTCTTGTCAATGTGCGCAAGGTCCGAGGCAAGTTCCATATCATAGACACGAACACCTTGTCGGTTTTTTGGAAAAATGGTATCGGGATCAAAAGTCAGGACACTTCCGGCGGTACCGTAGGGAATCTTACGGGCGCAGTTGCCATGGCCGGCAGTGCTGATAAAGAGGTTCCATGGGTCGTTATCGAGAGTTCATCGAGCAACCAAAGCGTCCTGGACGGTTTAGCCATGGGATTGGGAAAGAAGCTGCTTTCTAAAGCAGTGGGTATGCATCTGGCCCGGGAAACCAACGAAATGATCTGGCGGCTTGTACAAAACCTGCCATGGGGCGCCGGGGACACCGTGGGACCTGTTCTGACGGCTGCAGCAACCATGCCCATTGGTATGCCCAATATTAAGATGCCGCCGCCGCCCGCCATCGGGCACATGAACTACGGTGATCGGGATTTCAAGGCTGTCATGGTTTCGTCGACCCTTGACAAATCACAGGGGAAGGAATTTTCTTTTAAAATGCCCATTGCCAAGGCCGGGGAAAAATTCCGGATGGAAATGGATTACACCAAGATGTCAGGAGCCCAGGGTATGCCGCCGGCCATGAGCAGTGTGGTGATGATCCACCGGGGTGATGAAAAACGTACCTATTCGCTTTACACAAACAAGAAGAAATATATGGTCAGTGATGAAACGGACGAAGGCTACTATGAAAAGCCGGATGTTACCAAGACCTTCGTGGCCAACGAGACCATCGATGGCCATCCCACCAAGAAATACCGGATTACCATAAGCTACCAAGGACAGGAAAAACAGGAAGGCTTTATCTGGGATGCAACGGACCTGGATGACATGACGATCCGCAGTGAAATCGAAAACGAGACCGTCAAAATGACATCCACGTTAACGGGTATCGTCATGGGAGCACCGCCGGCCGCTTTCTTTGAAGTGCCGGGTGATTACACGGAAACCAGTAATTTTTTAGAAATAGTCATGGAATGATGAACGCGTAAAAAGTCAGAATTAGACGGTTTCGATAAAAGTTCAAATTCAAGGCATGCAAGTTTTGTAATCATGAGGTGTACTTATCGTACGTTGAATGATATCGAAATGCAGCACAACGCAGAAGTTGGACTTTTTATGATACCGTCATGGAATAACATTTCAATCTAATTTAGGAGGCAAAACATGGTGAAGACTAAAAACATTTATCTACTGGGGTCGCTACTTCTCATGGCAGCCGTGTTGGTTTTCAATGGATGTGCTGTAAAGACATCCGGTGCAGTGCGTGACGATTCTTCGCTTACGGGTATTTCGGACGAGCTGGCTCCCACCGGAGATTATACCGGCCCGAAACTTCGGGTGGGTGTCGTGAATTTCCTGAACAAGACACCCTCCAAGCATATCGGAATTGGTGAGGCCGCAGCGGATATCTTGGGAACAATTCTCCAGAAGACCGGCCGGTTTATCATTATTCCACAGCAGGATGTTGCTTCAATACTGGGTCAGCAGGCCATGGGTGCTTCAGGAGCCGTCAACCCGGCTACTGCTGCAAAAATGGGCAAGGTTCTGGGATTGAACGCAATGGTCACCGGCGCGATTACCGCTTATTCAGAGGCTGAAGAAGGTTCGGACTATCTGGTTTACAAAAAGAAAAAACAGATCGCCCGGGTTACCGTGGATTACCGGATTGTCGATACCACAACGGGGATACAGATGGTAGCTGACTCGGGGCAGGGCGTTTATGAAAAGAAGACCGGCGGCGCACTTGGGTTGGGCTCCAAGTCGAGCTATGATGCCGACCTGCGGGACGGTGCCTTGCGGGATGCATTGACCAAGGCCATGGTCAATATGCTGCCCCAGTTTGAGCGCCAGGAGTGGAGCGGTCGAATCGCCAGCATCAAAGGCCGGACCGTCTATCTGAACGCCGGGCAGAAAACCGGGTTGAAAGTGGGTGACCTCCTGATGGTACAGGAACTGGGAGAGGAGATTATCGATCCCCAGACAAACGTATCCCTTGGCAGGGCTCCGGGATCGCTCAAAGGCGAGCTCATGGTAACCGGTTTTTTCGGCAGTGATGGCTCTGTGGCCATCATCAAATCAGGTGCGGGTTTCAGACCGAATGATCTGGTGAAGTATAAATAGAGGAGGGTCCGAGGGTGATACAAGGGTCCGAGGGTTCGAGGGTGATACAAGGGTCAGAGGGTAGCTGAGGGCCAGTAGCGAAGGGCACCTAACAGTTTTCAGCCTAAACCCCTAAAAGGCTATAAAAAGGGTCCGAGGGTCCGAGGGTGATACAAGGGTTGGAGGGTGGCTGAGAGCCAGTTAAGCGAAACGCACCTAACAGTCTTCAGCCTAAACCCCTAAAAGGCTATAAAAAGGGTCCGAGGGTCCGAGGGTGATACAAGGGTCAGAGGGTAGCTGAGGGCCAGTAAGCGAAACGCACCTAACAGTCTTCAGCCTAAACCCCTAAAAGGCTATAAAAGGGTCCGAGGGTTCGAGGGTGATACAAGGGTCAGAGGGTAGCTGAGGGCCAGTAGCGAAGGGCACCTAACAGTTTTCAGCCTAAACCCCTAAAAGGCTATAAAAAGGGTCCGAGGGTCCAAGGGTGATACAAGGGTTGGAGGGTGGCTGACAGCCGTTAAGCGAAACGCACCTAACAGTCTTCAGCCTAAACCCCTAAAAGGCTATAAAAAGGGTCCGAGGGTTCGAGGGTGATACAAGGGTCAGAGGGTAGCTGAGGGCCAGTAGCGAAACGCACCTAACAGTCTTCAGCCTAAACCCCTAAAAGGCTATAAAAAGGGTCCGAGGGTTCGAGGGTGATACAAGGGTCAGAGGGTAGCTGAGGGCCAGTAGCGAAGGGCACCTAACAGTTTTCAGCCTAAACCCCTAAAAGGCTATAAAAGGGTCCGAGGGTCCAAGGGTGATACAAGGGTTGGAGGGTGGCTGACAGCATTAAGCGAAACGCACCTAACAGTTTTCAGCCTAAACCCCTAAAAGGCTATAAAAAGGGTCCGAGGGTTCGAGGGTGATACAAGGGTCGGAGGGTGGCTGAGGGCCAGTAGCGAAGGGCGCCTAACAGCCTACAGTCTAAACCCCTAAAAGGCTATAAAAAGGGTCCGAGGGTTCGAGGGTGATACAAGGGTAGCTGTGAGCAATAAGCGGTAAGCAGCTACAGTCTATAGTGTCTAACCAGCTAAAGAGCTAATAAGGGTCCCAAGGTGCCAGGGGGTTGCACATACGGTGCATCTCCCCGGGCTTTCTGGGCCCTTTTTTGTTATTAACTCAATTTTCGGGATTCAGCGAACGCAAAATGAATAATCCCCTGTCGCTTTGCAAACTCGCCGTAAGGGCTCCTAACATCAGCGCTGGCCATATGATTAAACAGGCATGGCTGCCAAATGACCGTTTTTTCATATTGGGTTGTTCATTTGCATGCGCTGATGCAAGGTGCCCTAAGCAGCTCAAACAGTGCAAATCGCCATTGGATCACCCATTTCGCTCTATTTATGGTGAAACCCGAAAGTTGTGTTATTAATCTGGCGAGCTAAATAGCCAAACCCCGTCATGCCGGATCCCCGATCAGGTCGGGGACAAGCTTGATAAGCCTGCCCCGGCAAGTAGTTAGCCGGGGGCATCCAGGTCCTTTCTGGACAGTGCTAAAGCTTCACTTCGAGCTTTGCTTATGCGGGATTGACAACCTGAGACTATTTATCCGCTGATCCAAACATGCCGTATAAGGTTTATGGCCATGGATTATGTTTTGGCCATTTGAGTATTTGAAATTAGAATTTGTTTAGAATTTCGATATTAGGATTTCGGATTTCGGACTTTACTCGGGATGGGTTTTTTTTCCGGCCTATCTTGCCGATGCGTGATGACGATATCTCGTTTAGGATAGGGGATTTCGATGCCGTGCTGGTCGAACGCATCTTTGACTCTGTCCGTTATTTCGGAAATGGTGTCCATCCGTTTTCTGGCATTCTTGATCCAGACCCGCACCTGAAGATCGACGGAGGATTCTCCAAACAATCTTACCACTACTTTCGGTTCAGGTTCTTTGGCGACCCATTCAATGGCGTTGGCGATATCCAGGATGATTTTTTTGGTTTTGTCTAGGTCAACATCGTAGGCAACGCCAATATTGATGCGCACCCGTATTTGGGAAGAGATGATGGTGTAATTGATGATATCTCTTTTCATGATCTCGTTGTTGGGAATGATGATGACGATATTGTCAGTGGTTTTTATGCGGGTGGCCCGGATGCCGATATCCATGACATCTCCCCAGGTGGAACTCCCGGTAGGCGCTGTCCAGACCTCGATACGGTCACCAACCTCAAAGGGCCGGTCGATGAGCAGCAACACCCCCGCGATCAGATTGGACAAGGTGTCTTTTGCCGCGAAACCGATGGCGATCCCCAAAACGCCCGCGCCGGCGATAAAGGGCATCACGTTGATACCCAGCAGATCCAGCGCCAGAATGATGGCAATTATATAAATGATCACACCGGCGAAGCGATTCAGAAGGTCGAAAATGACATTGTCAACATCGGTTTCGGTTTTATCGACAACCCGTTTCTCAATCACTTGCATAATGGCAGAGGTGATCTTGACTACCGGGGCCGCCAGAAAAAACAGCATCAGGGATTGAAGGCTCTTTGCCAACATCCAAAAACCCAGGATCTGGAAGATATATACCCCTGTCGCAAAGAGAAGCACAATGGTAATGGCCCGGCTGAGGGATTTAAAGATGACGGCACTGTCTTGCAGGATCTCAAATTTTTGACTTTTTTTGTGGAGAAACGCCAGCAGGAGTTTCAGCACAAACCAAAGAATGACAGCCAGGACAATCGCCATCAGCGCCTTGGTAAATACTGCCGAATAGGATGCCGGATCACCGGTCAGTTTATCAACATATTGTTGGATTGTTTCCAACGTGTTCATATTATCGCAGTACAATGATGATTTATATTGTAGAGAAGATACCAGCCTTGATATATTCACGGTTCAGACGAGCGATATTGACAATCGATATTTCTTTGGGGCACTCTGCTTCGCATTCCCGCTCGTTGGAGCAGTTTCCAAAGCAGAGCTGGTCCATGGCTTTCAACATGGCTTGAACCCGTTGGGCTGCCTCGGGCCGGCCCTGTGGCAAAAGCGCCAGGTGAGAGACTTTAGCCCCCACAAAGAGCATGGCAGATGCATTGGGGCAAGCTGCGACACACGCGCCACAGCCAATACAGGCTGCAGCATCCATGGCTTTTTCAGCAACTTCTTGGGGGATGAGAATTGTGTTGGCATCCTGTGCGCCGCCAGTATTGGCAGATATGTAACCGCCGGCCTGGATGATTTTGTCAAAGGGACTGCGGTCCACCACGAGATCTTTGATAACCTTGAAGGCCCTGGCGCGAAAGGGTTCGATAAAGAGGGTGTCGCCATCTGAAAAGTGCCGCATGTGGAGCTGGCACAGGGTTGTAGATTTTTCGGGGCCATGTGGGCGCCCATTGACGACACAGCCGCATTGCCCGCAAATCCCCTCCCGGCAGTCATAATCAAATGCGATAGGTTCTTTGCCCGAGAGTGTCAGTCGTTCGTTGACCACATCGAGCATTTCCAGAAATGACATATCCGTGGAGATACTGTCTGCAGAATATGTTTCCAGACGGCCTTTGGTATGGGCGTTTTCCTGGCGCCATATTTTCAGTGTCAGGCGGATGTCTTTTGTCACTTGTAACTCCTTTGGCTTAATTTGACATTCTCGAAGACAAGGGGCTCTTTGTGCATTTCAGGATCCATGTCTGGTCCTTTATATTCCCAGGCAGAGACATGACAATAGTCCTCATCGTTGCGCTGGGCTTCATTATCTTCGGTCTGATATGCTTCGTTGAAATGCCCGCCGCAGGACTCCTGCCGTTCCAGGGCGTCCATGACCATGAGTTCTCCGAATTCTAGAAAATCAGCCACCCTGCCGGCCCTTTCAAGACTCTGATTGAAATCTTTTTCCTGGCCGGGGACGGTGACGTTTTGCCAGAATTCTTCACGCAGCACTTGAATCTGGCCACGGGCTTTTTCAAGATCGGTGTTGTTACGCGCCATGCCGCAGTGATCCCACATAATCTGGCCCAAGGCCTTGTGAAAATCATCTACGGTCCGTTTGCCATTGATGGACATGAGTTTGTTGGTGATTTCCTGGGCCTGGTTTTGGGCGGACATGAACGCGGGGTGATCTGCATTGACCTGTTCCAGGTGTGTTCCGGCAAGGTACCCCCCGATGGTATACGGAATAATAAAATACCCATCGGCCAGTCCCTGCATAAGTGCGCTGGCACCCAGTCGATTGGCTCCGTGATCCGAAAAATTGGCTTCTCCCATGACAAAAAGTCCTGGAATGTTGCTCATCAGGTTGTAGTCGACCCACAGACCGCCCATGGTATAGTGGACGGCCGGATATATCATCATGGGTGTTTCATACGGGTTGTCTGCCGTAATTTTTTCATACATCTGAAAAAGGTTGCCGTATTTTTTTTCGATGACATCCTTACCATCCCGCTTGATGGCATCTTTAAAATCAAGAAAAACAGCCAGGCCGGTTTCACCCACTCCCTTACCCATGTCGCATTGATCCTTGGAATTTCTGGAAGCCACGTCCCGTGGAACCAGGTTGCCGAAGCTCGGGTATTTGTTTTCGAGGTAGTAATCACGTTCGGATTCCGGAATATCACTCGGTCGTCTTTGGTCGCCGGGTTTTTTTGGGACCCACACCCGTCCATCGTTTCGAAGACTCTCGCTCATGAGGGTCAGTTTGGACTGGTAGGTGCCATGCACCGGTATACAGGTGGGATGGATCTGTGTAAAACAGGGGTTGGCAAAACAAGCCCCTTTCTTATAGGCACGGAAGGTGGCCGATACATTGCTGGCCATGGCGTTGGTCGATAGAAAGTAAACATTTCCATAGCCGCCGGTACAGAGCACCACTGCATCCGCAACATGACGTTCGATATCCCCGGTGATGAGGTTCCGGGAGATGATGCCGCGCGCCTGGCCATTGGTGATAACCACGTCCAGCATCTCCTGGCGGGGGAACATGGTCACCCGGCCGGTCGAGACCTGACGCATGAGGGCACTGTATGCACCCAGCAGCAACTGCTGGCCTGTCTGGCCTCTGGCATAAAAAGTTCGTGAAACCTGTGCCCCGCCAAAGGAACGGTTGGCCAGCAATCCGCCGTAGTCCCGTGCAAATGGAACGCCCTGAGCGACGCACTGATCGATGATGGCATTACTGATCTGGGCCAGGCGATAGACGTTGGCCTCCCTGGACCGAAAATCTCCCCCCTTGACGGTGTCGTAAAAAAGGCGCCAGATGCTGTCGCCTTCATTCTGATAATTTTTGGCAGCGTTGATACCGCCCTGGGCCGCTATGCTGTGGGCTCTTCTTGGGGAGTCCTGGATACAGAAGTTTTTCACATAATAGCCGAGCTCTGCCAGGGATGCTGCAGCAGCACCGCCTGCCAGACCCGTGCCAACGACGATAATGCTAAATTTTCTCTTGTTGGCCGGATTGACCAGCTTCAGGTCGAAACGATGCTTGTCCCATTTTTCGGCCAGCGGGCCACCGGGTATGTGTGCATCCAACTGCATAAAATCCTCCTTATCCCGAAAATGAAAGGTATATCGGGAGGTAGCCGAATCCGAATCCGAAAATCAGACTCAATACGATACTGGCCCCCATGATCAACGGCATATATTTGGGGTGATTGGCGCCCAGTGTCTGGAACAGGCTCCAGAAACCATGACGGATATGCAGCGCAACGATGACCATGGCCGCAATGTAAAGAATGACATAGAGGGTGCTCTGAAAAGCACTAACCACAATCTCATATATGGTGGTGTTGGTCTTATCGACAAAATGAAAATTCAACAGATGAAAAATAACGAAGCCAAGAATGACAAAGCCAGTATACGGCATGGTTGCCGAGGCGATGGTGCGTCCACCCGCCCACTTGTTCATGTGGTAACGTTGTGGCCTGGCCATGAGATTCTGGAAAAACAGGGTGGTCCCGGTGGTGATATGAACAAGGGCCAGTGCCAGGAGCCCCCATTCGGCCAGGGTGATAAGGGGTCCGAATCCATGAAGGTGTTCGGCATAAGAATTGAACATGTCTCCGCCGCCGTACAAGGTCAGGTTGCCTGCAAGATGAGCAGACAAGAAACCGATAAAACAGCAGCCTGTCAGAGCCATTAACAGCTTTTTTCCCATTGATGACCAGATAAAATTACCGATCCATTGCATGCGTGCCTCCAGAAACTCTTTATAACTTTTAACTCAACTTTCGGGTTTCACCACAGAGTGAGTGAAATGGGTGATTCAATGGCGATTTGCGCTGTTTGAGCCAATTAGGGCACCTTGCATCAGCGCATGACAATGAACAATCCAATATGAAAACACGGTCATTTAATAGCTATGCCTGTTTAATCATATGGCCGGTGCTGATGTTAGGAGCCTTGCGGCGAATTCGCAAAGCGCCAGGGGATTATTCATTTCGCGTTTCCTGAATCCCGATCTTCATCCAGTTGGGAGAAAAACAAATTTTTATTGAGTTCACACCTATCTGTCAACATAATTTTTGAGCCACCAGGTATCCCAATCAGTTTGAGCGATGTCTTTGGCAATCTGTTTGCCGGTTTCGGTCTGCAGTCTCTTCAGGACAGCGGGCAGCCATTTAAGCGGTGGATTAAAACCGATATCCGCTAGCGTTTTCAACTCGATGACCAGGGATATCTGGTCGGCATCTCTGGCCAAACACGCTTCCAGTGTCTCTCCCTTGTTGAACTCATGTACCAGGTCTAAGATGTCGGACCCCAGCGATGTATCGTCGCCCATATGATTTATAGCCGCATCTTCATCGGCAGTCACATACTGCTTCTGGACATAGTTGAGATCTCCCATACGTGATTCCGGCAGGTCGTGAACAAGACACATGCTAATCAGGCGCAAGGCATCGGCTCCGGTTTCCATTCGGGCCATGACCCAGGCGATAAACATTGTACAGAAAGTGTGCTCGGCAACGGATTCCCTGCCGGCACCCAGGAAGTTAAAACCTGACCTGGGTGTTCTCTTCAAATGGGCTGCCTCAAACAAGAGATTGGCAATGTTTTTCATTCAGTTCTCCTTTGCGCAAAATTCTTGACACATTAATGATGCTCGTATAAAAGTAAATAGATTTATAATTAATTCTAATTAAGGCTAATTATCGACATCTAAAACGTGGAGCGAAACGACCATGCAACAGATCAACTTGATCAACATGATCAGCAACGCCGGATTGATGGTACAGTTTGTGCTGCTGATGCTGCTCTTTTTTTCAATCACGTCCTGGGCGATCATATTAATAAAATTCCGGTATATCAAGAGGGCCTATCAGGAATCAGCTTTGTTTACGGAGCTGTTCTGGAAAAGTAAAGATCTTTCAAATGCCTACCGGCAGGCTAAAGAGCTACAGGGAAGTCCCATCGCGCGTATATTCCGGATAGGATATGTAGAGCTGAAGAAGATCAGCCAGAGCGGGATTTCAGAAGGCAGCAATGACGGTCAGGACAGACCCTCGGGCTTGGGTGCCCGATTCGCTGGAATGGACAATATCAAGCGGGCCTTGCGAAGAGCCATCAACACCGAGACCACAAGAATGACACAGATGGTGCCCTTTCTGGCGACAACCGGCAATACCACGCCCTTTATCGGTCTGTTTGGTACGGTTTGGGGGATCATGAATTCGTTTCACGGCATCGGCATGCGAGGATCCGCCAGCCTGGCAGTGGTGGCGCCTGGAATATCCGAGGCCCTGGTGGCGACAGCTGCAGGCTTGGCGGTTGCCATACCGGCAGTGATTGCCTTTAACTATTTTATGCAGAAAATCAAGATCCTGGAATCCGAGTTGAACAGCTTTTCCGCTGATTTTCTCAACATCATCGAACGGGATATTCTGTTGATGGAAAGGGGGCGACGATGACCCTGGGTGGAAATGATGACCGGTTGATGTCGGAAATCAACGTGACCCCCTTTGTGGATGTCATGCTGGTTCTGCTGATTATTTTCATGGTGACGGCTCCCATGATGATTCAGGGGGTCGAGGTATCGTTGCCGGAGGCAACGTCCAAACCTCTGACGGCGGTGCAGGAACAACTGGTTGTAAGCATCGATCAAAACAATCAGGTTTACATTAACGACTTTCGTGTCAGCGTTGAGAACCTCAAGGAAAAACTGATGCAGATCACGAAAAATCAGAAAGCCGACGAGATCTATCTGCGTGCAGACAAGACAGTGGCCTATGGTATGGTTGTTTATGTCATGTCAGAGATCAAAGGCGCCGGGATCGAAAAACTGGGAATGATAACAGATCCTGTTGATGACAATGAAAATGACCGTAAAAAACAACCATAGGGCACCCCATCCAAAGGATTCGCCATCCCTGATCACGCTTTACGGCGGGGGTAATGAAAACCGCCTGGTCATGATTGCTTTTACAGTTTCCCTGATCTGTCACGGTGTCATTTTTTCCATGTTGCTCTATGCACAGACCCATAAACCCAAACGGCGCCCCGCACCCATTATCATGAATGTAAGCCTGGTTTCTCTTCCAAAATATAGCGGACCGAGCAAGCCGGTTGCAAAACCATCCGTCTCAAAACAAAAAAAAGTCAGCAAAAAAAGTGTAACCGTCAAAGTGAAGCCGGCCTCTAAACCGTCAGCGACCCCGAAAACGGTCAAGAAAAAGGTATCACTCAAGAAAAAGACCTATAAATCGGAAAAAGTCAAAAAGAGCACCCTGAAAAAATTGGAAAAAAAGATCGAGTCATCCACCTCGGATAGAATTGCCAAAGCCATTGATGATATCAAGTCCAAGGTAGACAAAGAAAAAGACCGGGCGCCATCCAAGGAAAGTGCAGTCAAGGTTCCTGAATCGAAAACCCTTGGGGGTGACGGTGAGGTCCGTGGTGGAAAGCTGGCTGAAATCATTGATATCTATCGCGTGGAAGTTGCCTATCAAGTGCAGCAGAACTGGGCTTTCCCGGAACAACTTGCCGATGGTCGGTCTGATTTGCAGACCCTGCTCGTATTTAAAGTGATGCCCAATGGAGAGATAAGAGATCTCTTTTTTACCGATCGATCAGGAAACAGCCATTTTGATGAATCGGCTTTTCGTGCAGTCATGAAATCAGATCCCGTGGATCCTCACCCCAAGTCTGTTTCCGAGCCATATGTTCAAATGGGATTACGCTTTACTCCCGAGGGGATACAATAACAGATGGAATCAGCCCAATATACAAAACCCATAAAAATTGCTTTGCGTGCCATTATCGGATGTATTGTGGTCCTAATGGTGCTACAGACAGGTGTCAAAGCCGAAGAATATGATTATATCGACATCAGCAACCCTTTTCTGCGTAAAATACCATTGGCCGTACCCTTGTTTAAAAATATCTCAGGCGGGCCGGATCTCGAAGCCCTGTCTGCCACCTTGCCCGATCTCTTGTCTGATACACTTGAATTTACAGGCTATTTTAAAATGCTTGACCGGCAGGCATTTCTCATGGATTCAAAAAATCCTGATATTCTGGCCACACAGATCAATTTTCGAAATTGGACGGCTATTGGCAGCGAGTTGCTTATAACGGGCGGGCTCCAAATGAAGGACGGTGTCATGGAAACGGAGCTGCGCCTGTTTGACACCATCAAGGGAACACTGATTATCGGTAAGCGCTATAAAGGCAGGGGCGACGACACAACGCGTATGATAAGACGATTTTGTGGCGAAGTGATGTTTCACCTCACAGGTCACAGGGGTGTTTTCGACAGTAAAATTGCGTTTTTATCATCCCTTTCAGGAAAAAAAGAGATATATATCAGTGAGTTTAACGGTTACAATCCAAAGCAATTCAGCCATCACGAGGATATTACACTTTTTCCGGCCTGGTCTTCGGATGGCAAATGGATGGCCTATACGTCGTATGCCAAGGGTCGTCCTGACCTATATATAAGAAATTTAAAAGAAAACAAGACGATTACCCTCGACGGAAAGGGTATCCAGATTACACCAGCCTGGGTTCCGGGGAAATTTGAACTGGCTGCGACACTCTCTTTTTCAGGTGATCAGGAAATTTATTTGTTGACCGGAGGAGGGAAAATTATTAAAAGATTGACGAACAGTCGGGGAATTGATGTTGAGCCGACATGGTCTCCCACAGGGAAACAAATGGCTTTTGTTTCAAAACGGTCCGGGACACCTCAAATCTACATCAAGGACATGGCATCGGGTCGTGTCCGGAGGTTGACATTTCAAGGAAGGTACAACACACAGCCGGACTGGTCTCCAAAGGGGGATAAAATTGTATATTCAGCCATGGAAGCCGGCAGAATCGATATCGTCACTATTGAGGTGGATGGCAGCAATCGCGTACAGTTGACAGAAAATCAGGGAGATAACGAAGCGCCATCCTGGTCGCCCGATGGTAGCCTGATCGCTTTCGATTCTACCCGAGAGGGCAGAAAAAAAATATATATCATGACGGCGTTCGGAACGGATCAGCGGCGCTTAATATCAATGCCGGGGGAGCAGACAAATCCGAAATGGTCTCCAAGCGTTATTTCCAATTAAAACCAAGCAAGAAAGTAAAAAGGAGGAAAATATGCGGAAAAAATTATGGATACTCATAGGTCTGTTGGTAATTGTCCCGGGACTGCTCTTCACGGTTTCATGCGCAAAGAAAGTTGTTCAGTCTGAGCCGACGGTTGAGCAAGACATTGGAGCTCAAGATGCGGCAGCCGAAAATGAAGTAGCTCTGGCCGCTCGGGAAAAAGCTGCTCAGGAAGAGGCTGCCAGACAGTGGGAAATGCAGGCTGAAGAGGATCTCCGCCAGACCCAGTTGGCCGAGTCGGCAGCAAAAGAGGCAGAAATGGATAGAGCCAAAATGGCTGCCATGCAGATGTTCATGAATGAGGACGTCTACTATGATTTCGACAGTTCCGCTCTTTCAGATATGGCAAAGAACGTGCTTTCGCGAAAAGCTGAGTGGCTTCGCATGAACACGGATGCTTCCGTCATCATCGAAGGACACTGTGACGAGCGTGGCACAAGTGCTTACAACATCGCCCTGGGTGATCGCCGAGCAGAGAGCGCCAAAGCGTTTCTCTTGGATCTCGGCATTGACGCCGCCCAGTTGTCCTCCATCAGTTATGGTGAGGAACGTCCTGTAGACACAGGGATGAACGAAGAGTCCTGGGCCAAGAACAGGCGTGCGCATTTTGTGGTCGAATAATTCCGGCGTGTTATTTCTTAAGCACATGGAAAGATAAACGGCAAGCAGCGGTATGACTGCTGCTTGCCGCGTTTTATCCGCCTGCTTTGTGGCGGGCTAATTTTTGTCCCTGCAGCCCATCCTTATGACGAAGATCTTACTGCCCTGACAAACCGGGCTTTTGGATGAGCAGCCGGGATAAAAAAAATGAAGAATTGTGCATATGAGATTCAAATGCTTTCTCATAATTGTTGTTTTGACAATGTTTTCTGGTTGTGCCCACCAGGAAGACGTTATTATTCTTGATCAACGGCTGTCTAAGATGGAGGCCCTTGGGAAAAAACTCGATCAGAAAACAGCCGGCCTCGAGAAAAAAGCCGTTAGCCTGGAAAGAATAAACGAGAGCAGCGGCAAAGAAATTGAGCAGAGCAGGGTCTATGTCAGCACCAAACTCTCCGAATTCGAAAAAAACCTTGGGAATGAAGATCTGCAGATCAGAACCGAGTATGCAAAACTCAATGCAGGTATAGAGGCTCTCAAGGATGATGTTCAGCTATTGAGAGGTCGACTCGAGGAATCGGAATTCGTCTTGCAGGAGCGCCTGAAGGCCGGGGAGAATGCGGAAAAAGGAACGCAGATACTGTTAGACAAGCTGTCCATCAATCTTAGCCAGATGGAGGTCCGCCTACGGTATATTGAACAATACCTGAACCTGGAATCAACGGGGTCACTTGCTGCGGTTGCGCCGAAAAAAACGACGCATAAAGCAGAAAAGACACTCACCGATCAGGAAAGCTATGTTGCGGCCAAACAGGCCTTTGATCAGGGTGATTTTAAAACAGCCCGGTCCGCCTTCGAAGTGATTATCAGGGATTTTCCGAAATCAGAACATGCGGACAATGCGCAATTCTGGATTGGTGAAATCTATTACCGGGAAAAGTGGTATGAAAAAGCTATCCTGGAGTATCAGAAAGTCATCGAGAATTATCCCAAAGGAAACAAGGTCCCCGCATCCTTGTTGAAACAGGGTTTTGCCTTTATCTCGCTGGGGGACAAGGCCAATTCCAGGTTGATATTAAAGGAGTTGAGCCAGAAATACCCTGAAACCAATGAAGGAAAAATTGCACTTCAGAAATTAAAAGAACTTCAATAGAAGATTGAAGAACCTCGCAAGCATGCATCACCTTCCCGGCGTTCTTTGCGGTACCTTGAAGCGCGCAACATGATAAAAATTATCGGCATAGACCCTGGCTTATCTGATACCGGTATTGGCGTTGTCACGGGTAAAGGGCTTTCGGTTCAAGCCTATTCATATGGCACCATCCATACCTCAAAAGCGTATTCTTTACCCCATCGCCTTGATAAAATCTATTCAAAACTCACGGAAGTCCTGCAGAGAGAAAATCCCGACCACATGGTGGTGGAAGATGTTTTTTCGTTGAACAATTATCCCAAATCGGGAATCCTGCTGGGGAAGGTTACGGGAATTTTGTTGCTGGCAGGATACAAAGCCGGTATTTCCGTATCTGAAGTTGCGGTCAGGGAAGCCAAAAAGGTATTGACCGGTAATGGGCGTGCAAGCAAGCAGCAACTCGAGAAAGCGATCCGCAGAAAATTGAATCTGGATGACCCCATAAAACCGTATCATGCATCGGATGCACTGGGATTGGCGCTGATCGGGTTGTATCGGTATGGTTGAGAACGGAGCTGTAAGCAGTAAGCACTAAGCTGCTTATGGCTTATCGCTTACAGCTTACCGCTAAAGCAACAGACAAAGGCATATTATGATCGGATATATGGAAGGCACGCTCATGCGCAGGGATGAAGATCACATCCTGCTCCTGAGCAATCATATCGGATATGAGATACTGCTCCCGGCGGTAGTCATGAGATCCTTGAAAAGCACCCAGGTGGGAGATACGATTTCTTTGTATATATATCACCAACAGACCGAGCGTCAGCCAAAACCGATTTTGATTGGCTTTAACCTGGAGGTGGAAAAGGAATTTTTTCAGCGCTTCATATCCGTGGAGGGCATCGGTCCTCTTAAAGCAGCCCGGGCCCTTACCCGTCCGATTCGGGAAATCGCCAGCGCTATTGAATCCAAAGATGTGGGTCGACTCAAAGAATTGAAGGGTATCGGTGTCCGTGCCGCTCAAAAAATCATTGCTTCCCTGGAGGGGAAGATGGGAAAATTTGCCCTGATGCGTGAAGAGGAGAAACAGGATCTGCCCGAAACCGAAGACCTGGAAATGCAGGTCGTCGATGTCCTGGTGAAACAGTTGGGGCACAAAGTATCAGATGCCAGAACCATGGTGACGCAGGCCATCAAACAGGGCCCGGCCTATGCAACTGCCGAGGAGTTGTTTGATGCAGTGTATCATATTCAAAAGAGCAACCAATAAAATTGTGTGACGATCTTTTTCCAAATTACTGTGGTTAGCTATAAGCGTTAAGCTATTAGCAGCTTATGGCTTATGGCTAATCGCTCATAACAATACTCTATATAGTTTTAAAGCAGTACCGGTTGTTTTATCCATGTGTCTGCTTTGGAGGCGTCACAAAAGATGGACGATAATTTCAAAAGCGGTACCATTGGACCACAAGAGATTATTTCCGGTGATTGTCTTCCCGGCGATGAGGAGAATGAAATATTATCCCTACGACCGGGCAGACTTTCTGAATACATCGGTCAGGGCGAGATTGTGGAAACATTGAAAATTGCCATCGAGGCGGCCACCCGTCGCGGAGAGCCCATTGACCATGTTCTGTTTCACGGCCCTCCCGGGCTTGGAAAAACAACCCTTGCGCATATTATCGCCAACGAGATGGGGGGGAAGCTGACCACAACATCAGGTCCGGCCTTGGAAAAGGGGGGGGATCTCATCGGTATGCTGACACATCTCGAAGAAGGCGATATCCTGTTCATCGATGAGATCCATCGTACACCCAAGTCAGTGGAAGAATTGCTCTACCCGGCCATGGAGGATTATGCCATCGATTTTGTGTTTGACAAGGGTATTCATGCCAGGAGTCATCGCTATCGCCTAAATCGATTTACCATCGTGGGTGCTACCACACGCGCAGGGCTTCTCTCATCTCCCCTCAGGGATCGTTTCGGTATCTTCCGAAATCTTGATTTCTATGATGAACGGGAGCTGGTTCAGATTTCAATACGATCTGCAAAGCTGTTGGATATTCAAATGAAAAAGGCAGCCGCTGAGGAACTCTCCAAACGATCCCGGGGAACGCCCAGAATTGTCAATCGTCTACTCAAACGGGTCAGGGACTATGCCCAGGTACGGGCTGACGGTGTCATTACTTTCGATACCGTAGAGGCGGCCTTATCTCTGGAGGGTGTGGATGCCAAAGGATTGACAAAACTGGACCGGAAATATTTGAGGACCATCATCGATTTTTACCACGGAGGGCCTGTGGGTATCGAGGCCGTTGCCGCAACCTTGCAGGAGGAGAGCGATACACTGGTGGATGTGGTTGAGCCGTTTCTTCTTAAAACAGGGCTGCTCATCAGGACCTCATCGGGTCGCAAGGCTTCCGAGGCTGCTTTCCGGCATCTGGGGCTCAAGATCGATCGGCAGAAAACACTCTTTTAGAAGCGATCGTAAGGTATTTTATTTAGGGCCGATGGGGTGTTTTTGATAGCTGTAAGCTGTAAGCTCTAAGCAGCTTATGGCTTATAGCTTACAGCTTAAAACAGCACACCCCTGGGAAATGTAATCCGTACCTGACTTTCTTGAGCCTATGTATTTATTGCGAATATTGTTTCATGTTGATAAAGGTTTTACGTTTTTATGAAAAAGTCGAAACCTGAACATACTTCATACAAAGAAACCCGTTGGCATCTGCTAAGAGTTGAGAAAAACGGCGGCCTAAAGCCCTTTGTTCATTTCAGAGGCGTGGTCATGATTGTGGTGGGTTTGATCCTGGTAATGACCGGTGCCATTGGATGGCTGCTGATCGAATGGCTGGATGCCAGGGGGACGCTGGTTGCATCCAAGAAGAGTGTTTCCAGGCAGAAGCAGGTCATCGAATCGATCAGGCATGAAAAAGAGGGTGCCCTGGCCCGTCTGGCCATTGCAGAGTCTAAACTGAAAGCAGTTGTTTCCGGTCCGCCAGTGGAAAAAGAAGATAAACGCCCGGTCTTGAAAGAAGAAGAGAAAACACCAGATAAAAACAAGACAGGTCCCGTTGATGCTCCCAAAACACCTCTGGCAGAAGCGCCAACCCAGACCATCAAGGCAGCCGGGATGTCCCCGGCGCCTGATGACACCGACATGGATGATGTCGTCGAAAAAGTTACTGCGGACAACCTTTTTGTTTGTGCCAGTCCGGATGACCCATCGCTGAACATTGAGTTCAAGGTTATCAACATGGGGACTCGCAAAGAGCCCGTATCCGGGCATGCATTTGTCATACTGAAAGATGCACATGCCGAACAAGACTTGTGGCTGGTGGTGCCAAGGGCCATGCTGACGGATGGAAGACCTGTTCAGTCGAAGGGGCAGCGATTTCGAATTTACAATTACAGGACCATTAAATTCAAGGTTCCCCACGAAAACCCCGGGGTATTTGTGCAGGCGACGATTTTTATCTTCAAGCATACGGGTGAATTGATATTCGAGAGGGATTTTACACTCGAACCCATAGACGTGTGTCCCTAAGACCCTTAAACCCTTCATTAGGATCAACTCTTTTGGAGATGATCCATGGGAGACCCACATTGCAGCACCCACAAAAGAAACGATCCATCGTTGAAAAAGGGCTGACCCTTGATGGCTTGATATCGTTCAAAGGACGGTTGACCGTCAATGGTACGGTCAAGGGGTCACTTGAGGGCGATCATATCGTTATTGCTGAGGAAGGTGCGGTCTTGGCGGAAACGCGGGCTTCGAGCATGACCATCGCCGGCGTTTTCAGGGGACAGCTTACAATATCCGGTAAATTGGTTCTCCTCTCCACCGCTAACTGTTCCGGCAATATTGCCTGCCGGGAGATGGAACTGTTACCAGGGGGCGTGCTGAATGGGAAAATAAACTGTGGCAAGGCGGCGGGAAGCACTTAATTAGGAACCTACATGAACTGTTCGGGTTCACACTGTCTGCCTATCCTATTTGAATGAAAATGAGGCAACGACTGGGAAGTGGTCGGAATAATAAGCCCCCTGCACGTGATCCCGGACAACCACGGCGTCTTCAGGTGCAATGCCATCTGTATGGAGAATCCAGTCGATGCAGTCCTGGCCGGGTTTTCCGGAAAAACCATGATGGGTACCGCAAGGTGGATTGTCAAAGACATTGTAAAAGGAGATTCCCAGAGCCTGTCGGGCGGTGGATTCATCTACAAAGATCCGGTAGGGGGGCGAATCAAAAGCTGCGTTGAAATCACCCATGAGAACGGCAGGAACAGGGTCGGGGCGCTGCACGAGACGTTGCATGATGAGTCTGGCGCTGAATATCTGAACAGAAGAAGAAAAATCGAAATGGGTGTTGATGCAGGTTATCTTGCGTGACATCTTCTGGAAGGTACCCATGGTGCATTGCCTGGGCCATTGGCTATTGTGTGAACGGCTCGGTATATCAGGCATTTCGCTCAGATAGAAATGTTCCGTGTTTTTTACCTGCCAGTCTTTTCGGAAAAAGATGATATTGCTCTGCCAGAAAGGGGGCGCAGGTTGCCGACGGCCGATCAGTCGATAATCGCCGAGAATGGCTGCAAGATCGTCTGCTTGAAAGTCATTGACCTCCTGGAAACCGATAAAATCCACCGGATATGCCTGAAACAACCCGGGTATCAGTTTTTTACGATGTTCCCAGGCATTGGGCCCATCCTTTGCCAGGCCAAAACGAAGGTTGAAGGTCATCACTGAAAAGTGGTCCATTTCGGAATGCATGATGGCATGGATAGTAGGGAAAAAATGGGGGGGTGTCAATGCAAGGGTTCAAGGGTTCGAGGGTGATCTTTGCCCTATCGGGTGTCATTTGCACTTCGTGCGACATTTGTCCTTCGGACGACATTAGCGCTGCGCGCGTCATTTGTTGCCATTTTCCGCTGATAGCTACGATAAAGGACACGAAGTAAATGACAATTAATGACGCGCAGCAAATGACAATGGTTTCCCCTCCAACCATTAATTTGTAAAATTATTCCTTGACATCCTGACATATATGACTTAAATATCCTGATTCATTTTTAAAGCATTCGTGAAAGCGCCAATTATTGTTTAAAGGCGATTTCCCAGGGAGAATTGACGTGAAAAAGTATACATACAGTGCCAAAAAAGAGGACAACAAAGATAAATGGTGGGTTGTCGATGCAGAGGGGCAGATCCTTGGTCGATTGGCTTCCTCCATCGCGGCGCAATTGAGAGGAAAACACAACCCCATGTTTACGCCCCATGTGGATACCGGGGATTCGGTTGTGGTCATCAATGCCGAGAAAATTGTACTTACCGGTAGAAAATGGGATCAGAAAAACTATTATCGCCACAGCGGGTATATCGGTGGTCTCACAACCACTCCTGCAAAAAAATTGCGGGAGGATCGACCCGAAGATCTGATCCGTTTTGCGGTGAAAGGGATGTTACCAAAAAACAGGCTGGGCCGGGCCATGATCAAGAAATTAAAAGTGTATGCCGGCGATGCACATCCCCATGAAGCGCAACAGCCAGAACCGCTGGCATTCCAATGATATGTACGTTGCAGAAAGTGGCGGGCAATGAATCGAAGACAAATCAATTAAATCACTAAAAGATAAGAGTTGAGGAAACCTATGGCAGAACAAAACGTATATTACGCAACCGGCAAACGTAAAACCTCTATTGCCCGGACATGGCTGGAGCCGGGAACCGGTAAAATTACGGTTAACGACCGACCTCTTGATGATTATTTCAAGGTGGGTACGGCCAAAATCATTATGCTGCAGCCCCTGTCACTCACCAATAACCAGGAGGCATACGATATCAAAGTGCGTGTGCTGGGTGGTGGCATTACCGGTCAGGCGGGTGCTATTCGCCACGGCATCACCAAGGCCTTGCTCCAGGTGGAGCCGGATCTGAGACAGGTGCTGAAAAAGGCCGGCTTTATTACCCGTGATGCCAGGGTCAAGGAGCGCAAGAAATACGGGCAAAAAGGTGCCAGAGCCCGCTATCAGTTCTCCAAGCGTTAGAACCGGTTTATATCCATACAATTTTCAAGCCGCCTTATTCCAGAAAAGATCCTATTTTGGAATGGGGCGGTTTTTTTTTACTTTCATCGTTTTTTGAGCCTGGATATTGCCGGCAACTTCCACTGCTGTTCGTTGCATAAAAAAATAGCCACAAACCCTTAGAGGAAACCATGGACAATCAGGAGAAAAATCCGCTGGGAACTGACAGGCCAGCTAAACAGAAAGACAAAAAGACTTCCATGGAAATGCATCAATTGGATGTCCAACGCGTTTTATCTGTTTCATTGGCTGTGACTGATAATTTAATAGATGGATTAAACTTGTGTCTCGAAGCGTGTCTGCAGATTTCAGGTGTGGATTGTGGTGGTATCTATCTTTTTGATGATGCTGTGGAAAACCTCAACCTTATCGTTCACAAGGGGTTTAAGGACGGTTTTGTCAAGAGTCTATTATCATACGATAAAAACTCTAACAATGTAAAAATGGTTAAGAAAGGACAGCTACTTTATAAACTGTTCACGGAATTGGACGTACCTCTAACAAAGAAACAACAGCGGGAAGGGCTGCGCGCCTTTGCGAGCATACCATTGTTTGATAACGCAAATGTAATTGGTTGTATCAATGTTGCTTCTCACAATTTTGAAAAGATTTCCACTTCATCTCGTATCGCGCTTGAAACAATCGCTGCTCAAGCAGGCGCTGTCATAGCTCGCCTGCAAGCAAAAAAAGCACTTCAGGAAAGCGAAGAGCACCTAAACTCGTTGATGTTGAACGCCAAGCATTACGCTGTTTATAGGTTGAGAATCAGCAATACAGGTTCCCATGGGCTGAAGGTTGTTTTTGTAAGCCCATCCATACTTGATATTATGGGGGTTGATAGTCCAAAGAAGTTTGAGACGTGGTTTGAAAATGTCCATGCTGATGACAGGGAAAGAATCATAGAAGCTAATTTGCATGCGTTTGAAACGAATGAGTTTAATGAAGTTATGAAGATTAATCATCCTGAAAAAAGAGAACACCGCTGGATTCATTCAATTTCAAAAGGCATTCTTTCGCAAAATGGCGAAATACAATATGTCAATGGCATCATAATCGATATTACAGAACGCAAGCTTGTTGAGGAGGCTTTGATTGAGAAAGAGAAAGAATTAGAATCAAAGACAAACAAGCTTGAAGAGATAAATATCGCCCTTAACGTCTTGTTAGAAAAAAGAGAGGAAGATAAAATGCTCTTGCAAGAGCAGGTACTGTCCAACGTAAAAAAATTGGCGATCCCCTATGTCGATAAATTAAAACAAAGCAAACTCACCGAAACACAAATTGCCTTGCTTGGTGTTATAGAATCAAGTCTGCACGAAATTGTTTCACCGTTTTCCCTCAAACTGTCCTCTGATTCTTTCGGATTAACACCTGCCGAAATCAAAGTGGCATCGCTTATAAGACAGGGCAAGGGGACAAAAGAAATAGCAAAAATTCGAAATCTTTCACAAAAAACAGTAGCGCGCCATAGGGAGAATATAAGAAATAAGCTCGGAATAAAAAACAAAAAAGTCAATCTACAATCCCACCTAAGTTCCCTCGCATAATACCCATATTAAATAGGCACTATATGGGCTATTAAATAGTCTTGATTGTCTTGTCAATTTAAATTAAAAAAACAATTGCAGGGATGTTCTCTGGGCCCACCAGCCCATTGGCACCTCCAGCCCTGTAAAAAGCCCCTGAGAAGGAAATCCATTTGCCTGTACCTCCTATATCTTGGGGGCTTTTTCACCTTGGCTTATTAAAGGCTTAGCCTCAATCCATAGTTGTTAGAATTTGCAAAGTTCCAACAATTTAAAATAGATACTGGTGATAGTATGAAAAGAAATGGGAATCGTTATGCCGTAAAAAAGGGAGCCTCAGTTCTTTTTAAAAAATCATTCGCATTTGGTCTCTTTAATAATCGCACTGTTTATTCGGGGACCATTATCGATATAAGTCTCACCGGCATCAGGGCTGAATATACAACAACGACTTTTTGGTCCGGTGACTTCAACAAAATGTCTATTGTCACCAATGATAACCATATCTCAATTAATAATATCCCATGTAAAATAATTTCCGATCGCAAGCTTAGACCACTCCAGAACGGCACTTTTTTACGACGATGTGGAATTAAATTTGGGGATTTATCTGATTACCATAAATTGCAGTTATCTTATTTCATACAAAAGTATACCATGGTTTCAGATAATCAAAAATCCTGGCACATTGAATTTTCTTGATGATATCTTCACATTCTTTTTGTTTATAGTTCCGTTTATTTTTTAGTCTAAAGAATTTCTATCTCCTGGGGATACGTGGTCAAGGGCCGCAACCCATCTGCTGTAACAACATGGGTATTCTCCACCCCCACAACCCCTTTTCCGGGAAAGACAAGCTTGGGTTCCAGGGCGATGACCATATTTTCCTGAAGATGGAGCTGCTGCCCTTTGGCTAAGAATGGATATTCATCAAGCTCGAGCCCTACACCATGTCCGATAAAACGGATCCGCTGTGTTTCGGCACCCATGAAGTAATCGTCATAACCGGCTTCCTCGACGAACGCCATGGCCATATCGTAGACATGGCCGGCTGGGGTACCCGGCAGCATTTTTTTTATCAGCAGGGATTGGAGATCCAGCATGGCCTGATGCGCATTCAGCATGTCATCGGGAAGACTGCCAATTGAAAATATACGGGTATGGTCTGCCAGATAGCCCTTGTAGGCAAAGACATAGTCGAAGAGAATGGGTTCCTGGCGCTGGATTTTTTTGAAACCGGGACCCTGGGAAAAAGCCGGACTCATGGCCGCACCGCCGGTGGGGGATGCAAGGGCGCTGGGGACGGCAGCCGATGCACCGGACATGAGGTGCCCGTAAAACATTTCGCTGCCCCACAAGCGCATGCGCACCATTCCCTGGTGGCCAAGTTTCCTGGCCCTGGCTTCAATTCTGCCTGCGAGTTCAACTTCAGTGAGTCCTTCCCGAAGTTCTTCTTTTACAAAGGATGCAACCTGGTCCGAGAACGCTGCCGCCTGGGTTATCCGGTCTATTTCAAAAAGGGATTTGACAGACCTGACCGTTCGGATGTCATGAGATACATCGACGATCCGGGCTTCGTCAAAAAGATCCCGGTATTTGTGATACAGGTTCACGGGAAGGACATCCAGCTCCATGCCAAGGGTCTGGGGTGCCTTGCAGCCATTGTCTTTTAAAATGGATCGAAGTTGTGAAAGACCGGATATGGGAAGGATCGTATCCAGGTTCGATTCCGCTGTGGCACGATGGATACTCTTGCGTACCATGAGAATCGGCGGGGAATCAGCAGGCACGTAGAGGTGGCCCTGCTGGGTGGTACCGGAAAAGTAGTAAAGATCACTGCTTTGAAGAATCAGCACGGCATCCACATTGTTGCGGGACAGACGCTCCTGCAGCGCGGTGATACGGTTATTCAGTTCAAGGGCTGGAACGTTGTCATCGATCTGGAAATGCGTTGTGGGATCTGGTGCTGTCATGGTTTCCTTTCGTGTTCGGGAAAAAGCGCTCAGTTCAGCTTACAATTTTATTCCGTTTTGAAGATAAAAAGCAAGTAGTTACTCAGGTGGGTAGTCCCTTAACTGTAACATTTTTGTATTTTATGAAAAAAAAATAAAAGCAATCACGAATTGCGGTTCATGGTCTTTTTAGTGTTTTCGTTTTTTCGTGATTTCGTGATAGAGGATTTTTCCTTTTCCAGCCATTATCCAACCAAGCTGCATCTTGTAAAAATCAACCGGGTAATGCTATAAACAGGGCATGGAAAGAATCGACTATTTCATCCGGCGGTTTCTACTCGTGATTCCCACATTTATAGGGATTACACTGCTCTGCTTTGGCATCATTCAGTTTGTTCCCGGAGGTCCTGTGGAACAGGCCATCATGCAGATGCGTGGCGGTATCGGTGCATCAGAATCGGGTGGGAGTGCCGGAACCGCCACAAGCATTTCAGCCGACCAACGCAAAGCCATTGAAGCCCATTTCGGATTCGATCAACCCTTTCATAAAAGGTATTGGAAGTGGCTGGTCACAGATCGTATGGGGATGAAGATGGAATCCTATCGATTCCCCAACAAAACATCGTGGCAGTTGATTCAGGAAAGATTCAAGGTGTCCCTGGTCTTTGGGATCACCGGTTTTATCCTATCTTATCTGGTCTGTATTCCTCTTGGAATTTTCAAGGCCTTACACCACGACCAATCGTTTGACATTGTTTCGAGCATCATCGTTTTTGTGGGATACGCCATTCCGCCTTTTGCCTTTGGTATGGTGCTCAAAATGCTTTTTGCCGGTACGGTTGATGGGTTGTGGGATATTTTTCCGATTTCGGGCTTTCATTCAGACCTGTTTGACCAGCTCACATATTGGGGCAAAACAAAGGATATTTTTCAGCACATGTTTCTGCCCATCCTATGTTATGTGATCGGCAATTTCGCGGTTCTGACACTACTCATGAAAAACTCCCTCATAGAGCAGATCGGAAAAGATTATATTCGTACGGTACTGGCCAAAGGAGGCAGTTTTTCACGTGCCATCTGGGGGCATGCCCTGAGGAACTCCCTGGTTCCCATCGCAACCGGTTTCGGATCCATCCTCACGGTCATGTTTGCCGGCTCAGTCATCATCGAGCAGGTTTTTGAAATTCCCGGTATGGGCCGCCTGAGCCTTGAAGCCATTGTGGGGAGAGATTATCCTGTTTTCATGGGGATCCTTTCCATCACCGCTATATTGGGGCTCGTCGGCAATATCCTGTCAGATTTTTGTTATGTTCTCATCGACCCGAGAATTAATTTTCAAGAGAATTGAAGTCCCTGATGATATCACGTTTCGTAAAAAATCCCATGACCCGCAGGCGTATATTGCGCTTTAAGGAGATGAAGCGGGCCTATATTTCATTATGGATTCTTGCGCTTCTGTATCTGTTCAGCCTCGGCTCTGAGATTATCTGCAACAATGTTCCCCTCTATGTAAAATTTCACGGAAAGTCTTATTTTCCTGTGTTTAAATTTTATCCGGAAGACACTTTTTTGGGAAACGGCAAACATACAAGACCTGATTATCATCAGCTGAATACGAATTCTAAATTTTTGAACAGCGATGAAAATTTCATGGTTTTCCCACCGATCCCTTATGGCCCGTTTCAAAGCCTCGACCCGGCGCTTATCGATGTTTCAGATCATGTGATGGTTGCATTTGAACCACTGCCCATGGTGGGGACAGCCAATATCCGAGAGGATTTAACCATTGCAAAGTCCTTCAGATTTGGTCCATTCCTGGGTATGGCAGACAAAGACATCCAAAACAGACCCATTACCGATTATGTCAAAATTCCTTTGGAAATCAGGGCTGCCATGGCGCTCAGGTTTGAAGGTAAAAAAGCCCCGCCTCTTTCCATGGAGACCACTGGGCCCGAAGGGGTAAGTATTGCAGTATCTCTGTCGACACACAGGGAAAAGAAGCGCAAGCCGAAAACAGTCAGAATTACGTTCAGAGAGGGATTGATACCGGGAGCTGAGGGCAGGGGGCAGGCTTTCGAGGTAAGGTTTGATCGAAACCTGACCATGTCAGGGGACGTGTCGACAACCGGGCAAAAGAAAGCCTGGGATTTGCTTTCAGATGCCCAGCAAATGGTCATTAAAGAAAACGTCCAGAATCGATATTTCGGTCCCGTGGACAAGCTTACGATTTCCCTGGGTAATCGAAAGTTTCGTGTTGCGTTTCTAAAAGAGGACGTCAGATTCCCTTTTCGACCGGTCAAGGGGCACATCATGGGCATTGACGGGGCTGGACGGGATGTTCTATCACGTATTCTATACGGACTGAGAACTTCCATGTCTTTTGGATTGCTGCTTGTTGTGGGGTCAATGGCCCTGGGTATTGCCGCCGGAGCGCTTCAAGGTTATTATGGCGGTCTTCTGGACATATCAGGTCAGCGCTTTATTGAAATCTGGAGTGCCCTGCCATTTTTATATATCATGATACTCATGGGGTCCATTTACGGCCGGAGTTTTTCCCTGCTGCTGTTCTGCTACGGGCTCTTTAATTGGATTGGTATATCGTACTATATTCGGGCGGAATTTCTACGCCTGCGGAAACTTCCTTTTGTGGAGGCCGCGAAATGTATGGGGGGATCATCCTTTAAGATTATATTCAAGCATATTTTACCCAACGGCATGGTTCCGGTGATTACCTTTTTTCCCTTTTCACTGGTGGGGGCCATCGGTTCACTGGCCGCGCTGGACTATCTCGGTTTCGGTCTGCCGTCGCCCACACCGAGCTGGGGGGAATTGCTTTACCAGGCCCAGCAGTATCGATGGGCATGGTGGTTGATTCTCTATCCCTCCCTTGCGCTGTTTATTGTCATGCTCCTGGGGGTGTTTGTGGGTGAAGGCGTCCGGAATGCATATGATCCCAAACGATACACGAGGCTGATATAATGCCGCAGACACTTCTTTCCGTATCGAATCTGAAAGTGTCATTCAAAACCGATGACGCTTATTTTACCGCGGTGGATAATGTGTCCTTTGACATTCAGCACGGGGAGGTGGTGGGACTCGTGGGGGAGTCCGGATGCGGAAAATCGGTGAGCGCCTTGAGCCTGCTGCGTCTGATTCCTTCTCCACCTGGAAAGATCGAGAAGGGCAAAGTCCTGTTCAAAGGCAACGATCTCTTGACAGCAGGCATCGAGACGGTTCGTAAGATACGCGGCAAAGAGATCAGCATGATATTTCAGGAGCCCCTATCCGCTCTGTCACCTCTGCAAAGAATCGAGCAACAGATGGTGGAGACGATCCAGATACATCAAGATATGCCCAAATCAAAGGCACGGCAGATGTCGCTTGAATGGCTGGGAAAGGTAAAAATACCCGATGCAGCGGAAAAGATGCATGCCTATCCATACCAGTTGTCAGGGGGAATGCAGCAACGTATTATGATCGCCATGGCCTTGATGATGAGCCCGGATTTGATTATTGCGGATGAACCCACAACAGCCCTGGATGTGACCATACAGGCCCAGGTATTTCAATTGATCCGTGAGATGAAGACGGAACATACTTCCATTCTTTTGATTACCCACGACATGGGAGTTGTTTGGGAAATGTGTGATCGGGTCCTGGTGATGTATGCATCCAGAATCGTTGAAGAGGGGAGGATGGAGGACATCTTTTCAACGCCGTCACATCCCTATACCTACAGCCTATTAAAATCGATTCCCAGGTTGTCGGATGGCAAGGGGATTCGACTGGCTGTGATACCCGGTAGTGTTCCATCCCCGGAGAACTATCCGTCGGGGTGCCGATTTCGAGATCGATGCCCCTTTGCATTTGAAAAATGCCGAACAGAGATGCCGGAACTGGTTTCTGTATCAGACAGCCACAGGGCCGCCTGTTTTATAGCGGGGAGGTTTGACTCATCTTAGATGCCCAGGGCCTTTTAGGTGGTCAGAGATAATTGGCCACGCCGGGATCCATCCGAGGGAGAAGCTATGATTTTATGTGATGATTTCCAAAATAGGAACGTCCAACATCGAACGCTGAGCATCGAACATCGAATGAAAACGAAATGATGATAAAGCAGAATAAAATAGAGCCCCTCGTCCAGGTGGAGGGACTCAAAACCTGGTTTCCTGTTCGCAGAGGGATTCTATCCCGGACCATTGGCCATGTCAGGGCGGTGGATGGTATCTCCTTTGTGTTGCAGAAGGGGGAAACAATCGGTCTTGTGGGGGAATCCGGCTGTGGCAAGACAACCCTGGGCAGGACCCTGGTGGGGCTGGAGAAGATTCATGAGGGTCGGATAAGGTTTCAGGGCAGGGATCTTGCCGGCTTGTCCCGCAAAGAACTGAGAGCGTTGCGGCGCAAAATTCAGATCATATTTCAGGATCCCCTCTCGTCATTGAATCCGCGCATGAATGTTCTGGATATCGTTACTGAAGGGATATCCGAATTTAAATTGATCCGTGGCAATCGTGAGGAAGCTGCCAGGGGCATCTTGAAAGATGTGGGTCTGGATGCTGATGCACTGTACCGTTACCCCCATGAATTTTCAGGTGGTCAGCGCCAGCGCATCAACATTGCCCGGGCAATATCACTTAAGCCTGATTTTATTGTTTGCGATGAGCCGGTGAGTGCCCTGGATGTTTCCATACAGGCCCAGATTATCAATCTGCTTCTGGATCTCCGGGAGAAATACCATCTGTCCTATCTGTTTATTTCACACGACGTGAGTGTGGTCAGTCACATCGCCAACCGGATTGCGGTAATGTACCTGGGACGGATTGTGGAGTTCGGAGAGACAGGCGACATCGTTTTTCACCCAAAACACCCTTACACCAAGGCACTCATCTCCGCGGTTCCGCGTCCAGGATCCAGCAGGGCGCAACAGCAAGCGCTTGAGGGGGGCGCACCGTCTCCATCCTCCCCAATAGAAGGGTGTTGTTTCCAGCCCCGATGCCTGGAAGCTATGGCTGTTTGCCGTAAAGAAGTGCCCATGGAAACAGACGATGCAGGTCATAAGGTGAGTTGTCATCGCTACACATGAAATAGAACCGAAGGATCAATTTTAGATATATTAAAAAGAAAGGACGATATGAGTAACATCACAATAGACGATAATAATATCTCTAAGAAGAATGAACAGGTCATATGGGTAACCCATCCTGTTTCTCTGGACAAACTAAGAATTACTGCAGGGCACAATAAAGCCGCCAATGAACTTGCTCCTATTATCTTTGATGCACTTAAGTCTAGGGAGAAAGTAATATTTGCTGCTGGAGGGGAATCCGGCACAGGAAAAAGTGAGATTGCCTAGCTTGTGGGGCAATCCTGAAAAAAAAGGGGGTCCCAACAGTTGAGTGGTCATTTGACAATGCATACGTGACAAGCCCTGAAGAACGTGAAGAAAAGCGAGGGGAAGATTACGATAACAACGTTGGCTTAAATGAAATGAACAGATCTAAAATTGAAGAAGTCATGTCTTGTTTTGAAAAAAACAAACCCGTCATTGTTCCAATTATCGTTATCAACGAAGACGGCTCCCGGCCAATTAAGGAAATTACTCTGAACATGGAAGGTAGCAAAGTACTGATTTTTGATGGCCTCTAGGCTGCACTAATTGGAGTGATTAAAACTGACGAATCTAAAGTGACACGAATTATTGCCATGAATGAAAAGAGATTTAGCCTTGATGCTCAAATTCCACCTAATATTACTATGCATTTTCTCTGAATAGGAGACTCAAATGAGTAGTATGTTTGTCCTAGTTGTTGTCGTTAGTTTTCTTTTTGGTTGCAGAAAACCTATATACGGGTGCATTGCCGGGACAATTGCTGCAGCAATTTCATATGTTCTATTTATTGAGAGCTTTGACCTACGCATCTTTTTTGTCGTTATTACGGTAGGATTACTTTTAAGCCTGCTCGTAGCGTATTTCAGCTCTTGGTTCTTCTCGGGATTTAGAGGAGGAAGGCGCCATTCTGGACCGAGCATTATCGGTGGGTTCGGTAAGGGTCAAACAGCTCATAGGGCTAGTGGTATCATTCTCTCCGATGAAGAACGTAAGGGCATGAAACCAGAGCACAGAAAAAAATAATTTTTCAATCCATAAGAAGAAAGAAAATGATGGGCTCGCAACCATCTATTGGAAAGCAACGCAATGAGTTTGAACTATGAGGAACTATATTTTCGGGAGACTCCACTCGGAGATCTGATGTTGCGGCGACGGCGTTTGCTCCAACTCGGAAGTCTGGATATTTATGAGGTGAAGCTTGGCGAGTTTTTTCTGATGTCGAGCTTGTTTCATGAAGCAGAATCTCAGCTATCTAAGCTTGGGCTTGGTGTGTTGGTAAAAGAGAAGCTCGACGTTGTGGTTGGTGGGCTCGGGCTTGGGTACACGGCTGTTTCCGCTTTGGAAGATAAGCGTGTATCGTCGCTTGTCGTCTTGGAGTATTTAGAGGGAGTAATTGAGTGGCACCAAAATGGGCTTGTCCCGTTGGGTAAAACGCTGACGGGAGATTCACGCTGTCGAATCGTGCATGCCGACTTTTTTGCTCTGTCTCGAGACGTGTCGAAAAGTTTTGATCCGGAGTATCCTGCAATCAAACATGATGCCATTCTTCTAGATATTGATCACACGCCGACGCACGTATTGCATCAAACGCACACGCGTTTCTATAGTGAGGAAGGGCTTGGGGAACTGGCACAGCATTTGAAGCCTGGCGGGGTGTTTGCTCTCTGGACGGATGGTGCACCAGAAGAGTCTTTTACCAACCACTTGGGCAAGGTGTTTGCGAACGCCGAGTCGCACACCATCGAGTTTAATAATCCAATAACAGGTGACTCGTCTGAGGGTTCCGTTTACGTGGCACAATTGAGCTTGTAGCCTTAAGGTATAAATTAAGTGGTGGTCAGGACATCTTAAAAGTATACGCACTGCCCCTCTTGTGCAGAAGTAGCCATTTCCAGCAGCTTGTAGAGCCTGTTCAGCCCTGAACCTGGCTTTTAACAACTCAGAATCCGCTTCCGGATCCCTTTCCATCGGAGTCCCGATATATATCAACCTCTTGCAAGTATCCTGAAGCCTTTCTTTATACCAGTTATTCATTTCCCGGAGAGGGTTTTGCATAACCCCTATATCTGTTAGTACAATATCAGCGCCATTTTTTCTTAGTTCTTGTTGGTTACCAGCACGCGCAAGCCCAACCACCAGACCGAAGTTACCCTTTTTGCCTGCTTCGACCCCTGAAATTGCATCTTCAAAAACGATTGTTATAGGCGAAGCTAACAATTGTCGCTTAGCGACTTGTCATTCCGGTCGTAGCGAAGCGGAGAACAATGCAATATAGGCGCCCGCCCAATTGCATGTAGCTTACCAAAGCCTGGATCGAGGCTAATTTTAGGTGCCGCTTTATCTTGTGTTCAGACGATATCTCGGGTGGAGATTATAAAAAAAGCAGGGCCAAATTAACCCTGCTGATACCTTATAAATATTTGTTGTACGTAACTATTCTTGAAAGGTGCGTCTATCTATACAAGTTCTTCGAGCCTTGGTTATTCTTCTTTCTGGTATATGAATAGCATATGAAAATACACGCTGATCACTTCCAGCGCGCCTACCTTCACTGCCAAGTGACAACGTTCTTTTCATAAATGAATTGGTATTTATTTCTCTTCTGTCTTTGTCACTTCTCCGGTATCTTGTGCCTCTATTTTCTGGGCCACGGTGTGAAGAATCGCCACCTTTTCTTCTATCAACCTTTTCTCTGCGATCTTTACCGCTCCGTTTGTCATCCATCTTATGCCTCCAATTGATCTTGGTTTACGTAACTATGGCTTTGCGCTGATTGTTCTTAGAAGCTCAATTGTGAAGGCGTGCGCTATCGAGTTTCAAGAATGTTGACCCGCGTATTGTCTGCGATCTTTACCAGATCTCCTCATGCGGTTTTTTGAAGCAATAAAACTTTTACGTCGATCTTTTCTTGAACGCTTTTTATTTATTCTACGGAAGAGTATATTTCGCTTATCTAAAAACAGAATAAGCCCCACGAATGATAATAAAATAACAATTGCCAAGGCATCCATTAACTCATCTCGTTAGAATATCCTGAAATTAAAGTCAATTAAGTCTGCAAAACTCAGAATAAAAGCTAAATATCAGCCCCTTACCGCTACCTTGAGCTACACATCACTATAGCAAAAAAACAGTCACATCTTTTATGACTGGGCTAATTGTACCGATGTGTTTGCGGTATCCAATTATTTCAAGGTATGAAATATAGCGACATCAATATTCAAAGGTGTTTGACGACGCTAAAAATATCAGAATTATCGAACGCATTATAGTGTTTTTTTCGCTTGATGACTTTTTCTTCTTCCGTGGAACGAACTTTTTTTCCGTCGGCTGCAATAGAGGAGAGACCAAATATGCGGTTCAGCAGAAATACGGAGTTGATGTGTTGTCGATTTCAATCCAGACCAATTTTGGTTTTCAGGACCATTTTAGCGTAATTAATATATTTTACTGCAGTTATTTACAATGGTCAAGTCCCTTTTTAAAAATGATAATAAGATTGGGCATCTTGTCAGAAAACCAAATATCATCGCTACACAGATACATGGAGACAAGTCCAGTTATCAGAAAATTAATGAAACGGTCAGATATCCTTTTATCTCTGGAGGCATCACCTCAAAAACATCAAACATCCAATTATCAAGAATCGATTCATGGCGATCCCTCTTCTAAAGTAGGGGCAGATGTGCTTTCTGGATACCTATCAATCTTCGCCCTTAACCTCTCCCCCAGATACTCACTGGCTGATGCCAGTTCCTTGTGTATCAGTTCTGCGCATTGCTTATACCGAGCAATTTTTCCATCATTCCAGTGATTGGGAGGTGGCTGTAGGTTGATAATACGGTCTGCCATTTTTACCATCCAGATCTCTCTGGGCTGTTTTTTGATACGCTGAAGACTGTCTTCAAGCTGCAACCAATCACGTTTGTACTCATCCTCAGTTATTCCTATAGCCCCATTTTTTGATAGCGCAAGCACACCGTCTGCAACATAGCTGCCATATTGGGTCACAATCTCATCATAAACGATGTAAGTATCCTCAAGGCAGTCATGTAACAAAGCACACTGCACTGCAAGATTTGGCCTTTCAACGGTCTCCACTGCCAAAGCGGCAAGGATTTCCATTGCAACAAGGCTCACATGAACAACATATGGCATATCGGTTCCCGGTATAAGCTGACCTTCATGCGCTTCTGCTACAAAATTGTAGGCTTTGAAGTACTTTTCACGAGACCAAGAATTGGGCATTGCTTTATCCTTTTAATGTCCTATACGTACTTTCCACAGCCGTGCAATCTCTGTAACCCTATCATACTCCAACCGGTGATACATGGAGATAAGTGCAACTATCCGATAATCAGTAAAAATGTCAGATACCATTTGATCATCCCCACGGTACCACGACAGAGCTTATGAATGCAAGATTCGGTCAGTTGTGATTATTTTGGCACACCGGCAATATTGAGGGGGTCAGATAACCTTATTTTTGTTGGCATCACAGGTCCGAAGCGTATTATAATCCATCGGTATTTATAGCAGTTAATCTTATACGCCTTGCAAAAGCTTTTCCTTATTACCATAATGACATCTCAATTGTGATGAAATAACCCCAAATAGACAAAGATTGCAATGTAAGCATTTAGAAGGTTCCATATTACCTTCATTAATTTTATTGGGGAAGCTTGGATTATGAACGAGTGCTCTTGATAGAGAAATGTAATCTGCATCTCCTTGTTCAATCACTTCTTCCATAACTGTAGGGTCTATCATCCCACCTACAAGAAATATCGGTACATTAACCTTGGATTTGATTTTTTTGGCAACATCACGGTTAAATCCTTGGCTGAAGGGAACAGGTTTGACTATTTTTTCACCAAAATGTCTCATTATAAATCTTAATAATGCATTTTGCTTTTTATACATAGGCCATGTATCTAACGCTACATCAATTGGGAACTCACCTCTCAATGTAGAACCACCATCTTCGCCAATTCCACAACTGACTTCTAAGGCATCGAAACCCATGTCCGCCATCATCTCTGCCATAATGATGCCTTCTTCTTCTTTGACCCCATTTTTCATATTATCGTAGGCACTCATTTTTATGAAAATTGGATAATCATTACCAACTTGATCACGGCATGATTTGTAAATATCCTTTAAAAATCTCATTCTATTTTCTATTGAACCACCCCATTTATCTTTCCTGCGGTTTGTATGTGGGCATAAGAATTGATTTATCAGAAAACCGTGAGCGCCATGAAGTTGAACTGCATCAAAATTGCTGTCTTTAACTCTTTTAGATGCCATTGCGAAAGCTTCAATGGCATTCTCTATATCTTGTTCTGTCATTTCCCTTGGAGTGTCTAAAAACGAGTTGTCTTTTACGGCTGAAGGGGCAAGTGTTTGTGTGCCTGTCATGTCTTTGGTTGTCTGCCTTCCGCAATGATTTATCTGCATTGCGATTTTAGCCCCATTTTTATGAACATGATCCACTAATTCTCGGTATTTTGATATGTGTTCATCTGTATCTATACCCAACATGTTATCAGTTTTACCATCTCGGCTAACATATGTGTAACCTGTAATGATCAATCCAACTCCACCTTTTGCAAGGCGTTCATACAATTTGAAAAGATTATCTTTAGGGAATCCATACTTATCAGCCATGGCTTCATGGGTAGCTGATCTAACCAACCTGTTTTTTAGCTCCACATTATTAAAGTTCATTTTATCAAAAAGAACAGACATGACAATCCTCCTGTTGATGGATCAATTCCCTAAAGCTATCTGAAAAACAATGAATTTCTGCTAATCTGGTATCTTTGCAGTACCGATACATGGAGACAAGCCCAGTTATCAGAAAATTAATGAAATTGTCAGATACCATCTGATCATCACTACGGTACCACGGAGGGGCCTATGAATACAAGATTTGGACTGTTGTGATAATTTTCGCACACCGGTAAATTTTTAGGGGTCTGATATCTAACGTTTTGTTGGAGATACCGGTATTTCATGGACGAATAAAAGCAGGGCCTTATAAGACCTTGCTTTCAATTTTGCTATTGAATTATTGTAGCCGTTTTAATTGCGGCGATCTGCGCAGACCCTACGATCTTTGGCTAATCTTCTTTCAGGCATAACGCCAGCGTAAGAAAATTCACGTTGATCAATCCCAGAGCGCCTACCTCTATTACCAAGTGACAAAGTTCTTTCCATAAATGAATTATTATTTATCTCTCTCCTGTCTTTGTTAATTCTCTGTTGCTTGGCACTTCTATTTTCTGGGCCACTGTATGAAGAAATATCTCCTTTTCTCCTATCTTTATTGACCCTGCGATCTTTGCCGCTTCGCATTTCAACCATCATAGACCTCTGAATTTCAATTCACAAATATGATATTATATATCACAACTATTTCGATCGATTAAATAGTGCAGCTATGTTGGTCACCGGAAATTTAATAGACATTTGACCCAAACATTCTATATTTTAAGATTTTATATATTCTATATATTCCTTTGGAAACATTTGTTTTTCTTTTTCTATTAATTCATTTATTTGTTTTAATTCTTTTTCTTTTTCATCTCTATTATAAAGAATTTGTTTCAAATTTTTTAGAAGTTCTTTTTTCTTTCTATTTAATCCATCTAATTCATCTGACAATCTTTTTTTTGTATTAAATAATGATTTAAAATTCTCTCTTATCTCAAATTCCTTCAATTCCTTTGCAAATATTTCTTCTGTGTCAAAGACTGAATTGAAATTCTCTATTGTATTCTCCATATCGATTCCTTCTCCACTCTACAATTTTTAAAAATTTAGTATCATAAAAGATATCAAATGTAAATATATTGTTTTGGAGAAAAAAAGTTGGAATACAACTATATCAAGATGTTAGAGATGAGGAAGATGCATGGAGCTCACCTTGCATTCAGGAATTTTACGATATTTTACCGATACCATTTGGTCATGCCCAGCGTACCACCGAGGGGCCCGTTAATGGAAGATATGGTCGGTGGTGATTATATTCGCACACCGGTGGTTTTTCGGGCCTCTGATAACTGCAACATCGTTGGAGATGCCACCGGAAATTTGATCGAGATTTTGCCTTTGATCTCCAAAAGTAATCGCAGGTTTTAGCCTCAACCCAACGACCACTACATCTTGGTGTACAACTGATGCTTATGTTCGGTATGGTTGATCTCCAGGTAATGGCCTAAAGTAAGGAATTATCAAACGCTGGGGTTCCCTTGTTCACCCAAGGTCCATATCTCGCGCCCGGTCTTGAGGATCTTCTTATGGATCGTTATGTCATCAAGGCCCTCGGCTTCGGCGATTGAGAGGATCTCAGTGACGTCCTCGGGGCTTCCGTCACAGAACCCAATGGGACGAGGATTATTGGGCTGATTGAGTTGAACCTTGAACTCGCCGCGGTCCCAGCGTGTCTGCGTAGAATTGTCGTATGGATGAATCATATGGTTGATGTATTCCTTAATTAATAAGATGGACGAGTCCAATGAATTACATGCATATTTATCTGGTAATCTAACAGTGAATATACGGATTCGCATAAGACGCTGTATTGCCTGAATGCAGATAGATGGAGAGAAATCCAGTTATCAAGTTTGATGTAAAGTTTACCGATACCATCTGGTCATCCACACGGTACCACGCCGGGGTCTATGAATGCAAGATTCGATCGACTGTGATTACTTTCGCACACCGGTAATTTTTAGGGGGTTGATATCTTTGTTTTTGTTGGAGACATCGCCGGTCCTATTTTATATCCCACGCCATGCACGTCAAACAGAAAAGGGCGCCTTGCGACGCCCTTCATTTAATTTTTGCATAGTGAAGTTTATTGAAACACAGGTTATTCAATAAACCTGTTCTCTGACCATAGACATACCGCAATCAGCAATAAATTTAAGATCGTTGAGCCGGTAAGCTACGCAGTCATTACTAATTATACTTGATTACCCATAGCGTCGGAACCAGGAGATGCGCCATCGCCGGCGTCCCCTTGCTCGACCGACCCTTGCCCATCGTCACCTTGAACCTTGCCACCACCGGCGTATACTGGAGCGATCGCGACACTCATAAGAAGGGCCAAAGAAATCAGGATTGTAAATACTTTTTTCATAATTTTTCCTTTCTAAGTTTGTAATGGTTTAATTTAACGGCCTATTTATAGATCTGCTTTCCATTTGCAGACATGTTTCTTTCAGACGTTTTCTGCTCTATATGCTCTACAACGGATGAACTCAAAAAAGGTTACAAAAAAAACAAAAAATTAAGGAAATATTTGCTTTTGATCCATTGAGAATACCGAATCTTCGCCCAATTTACATATATCAAAGGTTAAGCAATCTTTGGTTTTCTGAGAGGATATCCCAAACAATGACCATGTAAACCGCTAATCTCTTGACCTGGTCCACCAAATCATGTATCTATTTTATTACATACTTAAACCTCGCTGGAATATGCACTAAACTTCAATTCTTGCCTCTGACCTGACCCGACTGTTCAAGACTAAATTTACTTGTTTTTAAATTGGAGGTATCGAGTCATGAAAATATCAAGCATCTGTTTGACCCTGATAGCATTCATGCTGATCATTTCCTGCGCAACCACCGAGCAACCCAAAATGAGTTATGAGGAAGCGCGCAACGTGGTGCTAAGCATGCAGAACGTCCCCATGGAGCCACCATCTCGGAATATGGATGACATTCTGTCCCTGTTGGACACAAAGCAACAAGTCGGTCAGGATCATATGGAAGCTTTATTGCGTCGGGCTGACAATCTAAAAATAGCCGATATGAGCAAAAGTGATCTGTTTTTCTTTTATAAATCAAGAGGGTATGCTCGCTATAAACTAAATCGTTTTAACGATTCCGATACCGATCTGCACCGGGCCATTGATCTGGGTAAGCGGACCGACCTTCTGGATTCGAGCTTGTATCGTCGACTTGCCGAACTGGAAATGCGGGCCGGGCGTTACGACGTGGCCATTGATCTTAGCAAAACCGCCATGGGCCTGCTCTCAAGGCCCCGGGGGGGTTCATCCTGGCGAAGAGGGCCTTACTTGGGTTTTCAGAGTCGGGTGCAGCATCGTATGGGAAATTTCTGGCGTGCTGGCCGGTCTATAAAATTGGCCTACAGCTATTACAAGATGATTCCTGATTGGGCTCGCTACGGGCATTCGGCCCACCCGGGCCTCACGCAGGACGAAGGCACCGTGTACGACATCTTTGTCGCTGAGGCCGAGTTGCTCGAAGCCCAGGGCGAATACACTCAGGCCTATAGTCTGCGTACCCAGGTGCTCAACTACCAGTACCACCACCGCAGGTTGATGCCCTTGGGAGCGGTTTATGCCCGACTGGCTCTGGCCACCAATCTTATGCAACAGGGACGGCTGGTTGAGGCGGAGAGGGAAGCCCGTATAGCCGTCAGTGAGGCCATGGAAATTTACGGTAAACATGCCGCCATAACCGCCGAGGCTCTGCAGGCCCTTGGGGAGGTTATACTGGCAAAGGGCGATCTGACCAATGCCGATATTCTTTCAACCACCCAGATCGAAATCCTGGAACACTTGCGGCTTTCCACAAATGAAGAAATGATGATCAGCACTCAGCTTTTTAGGGCCGAGGTGTTAAGTGCTGCATATGAATTTTCGGCGGCTATGGAGGCTTACGACAGAGCCCTTTCCGGCATGCAGAAAAATCCATATTTATACCGGCGCTATGCGGGCCGAAATTCCGACCTGATATTATGTCTGATAAAAAACCGGCGCATTCCGGAAGCCAAAAAATTAATCCATGAAGCCAAAGGCTTTAATCAGCGCTTTCGTCTGAAAAATCCCTATGACGAAGCCGAAACTCTGGCACTTGAGGCTATGGTTTTACATTCCGGCCGGAATTTTCGCATGGCCCATGAACGGTTTTCAAAAGCGATTCCCGATCTGGCAGACATTATCAAAGCCCCGGAAAGTAACTTTCAAAAATGCCGCCGTGCTAACATCCTGCTACAATTTTATATCGATATGCTGATAGAGATCTACTCACAGCAGGAAGAAATGGCTTATGGCATCGACGTGGTCAACGAAATTTTCAAACTCACCGATGCACACTACAGTCGGGTTGGCAGCGCCCTGAGTGAGAGTAGTGCCAGGGTCGCCTCCCTTATCAACCCGGAGCTTGCCGATCTGGTTCGTCAGGAACAGGATGCCGGTAAAAAGTTAAAAAGCCTTGAGGCCGTCTTTCACAACGCCGCGGCTGCGTCGAGTGATGCAAAAAGTGGAGCCCTGGTGAATCTCAGGCGTGACATTCAGTCTCTGGCCAAAGCGCATACCGCCATTCTTGAGCGCATTGAGAATGATTTTCCCAAATACAACGATTACATTCGCCCCAAACCGCCGGGAATAGAACAAGTACAGGAGCAGCTGTCTCCAGATGAGGCCTTTATCGCCATCTGGACCCTGGAAAAAAAGACCTGTATCTGGGCCATTTCCCACGGGAGATCCCCGGCTTTCGCAATCGTCGATCTGGGTGAAGACGCTATTCAAAAAAAAGTTACCCGATTGCGTCGGGCCTTGCAACCCAACGTTCGGATGCTGAGCAACATTCCCAGATTCGACTTGGAAACCGCCTACGAAATTTACAATCGCTTGTTGCAACCGGTGGAATCGGGATGGGGGGATGCCCGTAGTCTGTTGGTGGTTGTCAACAGCCCCCTGGACCAGATTCCTCTGGCGGTGCTTCCCACAAAAATGATAAAAAGAGTTCCCAACCGAACGTTGCTGTTTGAAGAATACCAATCCATACCCTGGTTGATCCGCAAGGTTGCCATTACCCGCTTACCATCGGCTGCCTCACTGCTAACCCTGCGGGCACTGCCCCCACCCAACCTGGCGCGAGAATCGTTTGCCGGCTTTGGCGATCCCATATTCAGCTTGGCCCAGTTGCATGAAACACCGGTCACCCAGTCTCTTTTGTCACAGCATGGTAGGCCCCCGAACGATATTGCCATCAGGGGTGCCAGAATCATTGAAACCGGCGAGGAACTGGGCCAAACCAACTTATCATCGGTTCGCATTGGACAGCTTTGCCGTTTACCGGATACCGCCGATGAAATCCGGCAGATCGCTAAAAGTCTTAAGGCCAATCCTGCGAAGGACGTGTTTCTAGGTGAAGCGGCCACTGAGACCAACGTCAAATCACAGGATCTTTCACGGAAGAAGATCTTAGTCTTTGCGACACACGCACTTTTGCCTGGAGACCTGGATGGCTTGACTCAACCTGCTTTAGCTTTTTCCGCGCCCGAGGTAACCAAATTAGATGAAGACGGTCTTTTGACCCTGGGAGAAATTTTATCCCTCAACCTGGATGCCGACCTGGTGGTGCTTAGTGCCTGCAGCACAGGGGCTGGGGACGGCAGTGGCAACGAAGCGATCAGCGGCCTCGGCCGGGCATTTTTCTATTCCGGCGCCAGGGCACTTCTGGTTACCCTGTGGCCGGTGGAAACATCTTCGGCCAACAAACTGACCACAGAGCTTTTTAGATATCAACAGGAAAGCAAATCACTTTCAAGAGCGTGGGCCCATCAAAAATCAATTATCAAGCTGATAGAAGATCCCGGTATGAAAGATCACGCAACTGGGAAGATTGCTGCAAGCTATGCACATCCTTTTTTTTGGGCACCCTTTGTTATCGTTGGGGAGGGGGGCAGTTCTATTCATTGAACACATAAACTTGGGAAAGAAAAAGAGCCGATAAAAGCTCAGGCCTAGTGCGCTACGTTTTCGAGCTTCTCACGAATAAAGGTCTTGGTGTCCTGGGGAAGATAAGTGAATTTGAGACGGATTTTGCTTCGGTGAGACTGGCCTGCTGAGCTTTCAACCATTACTACCTTTGCGTATACTTCGGATAGGTTTTGAGTTGTATCGGTGTGGAACAGAAATTTGAGGTTGGATCGAACTTGAATTTCTCCTTCCAGCAAAACCTCAGCTTCGGAAACAGCGAGGCGTGTGATTTGACCTTGAATTAATTTTTCTGATACTTCCTTTCCTTCAAGGGAGAAGCATGAAACCATCAGGGACGTCTTGAGATTCGTTAGCTCGTCTGCCTGTTCTTCAGGCAAAAAAGCGGCGTACTTACCCTGAATCCCAGCGACATCATATAGCATAACCGGGTGGTCTATCCCTTTGAATTGGACCTGCAAGGTCTCCCGCACCTTGAGTTTGGCACTTATCTTTTCATAGGTCCCAGGGCTGATGAGAATCTGTCCACCAACTGTTTGGGACTCTATGCGATACGTTGTGTTGATGGGTGTTCCCACAGCACCATATTTAGTCCGTTTTTCAGAACCGATATTGCCGACAATGACCTCTCCTGTGTTGATGCCGATGCCCATTGAGAGTTGGGGGAGGTTCTTCTGCCGCTGAAACCTGTTTATTTCGGGCATTGTAGACTGCATCTCAATAGCGCATGCAACCGCACGTTCGGGATCGTCTTTTGCACTCAACGGCGCACCAAAAAAAACAAGAATACCGTCCCCTTGAAGTTCGTCTACGGTTCCCCGGTAACGGGCAATGATTTCCACCATTTTTTCAAAGTAGTTATTGAGGATCTGGATGACATCATGAGGAGTATGCCTGTCTGAGATTGAGGTAAATCCCCGTAGATCGGATACAAGGAATGTTACCTGGCGGCTTTCGCCGCTCATCTCAAGACCTTGTGGTGAATTGAGCAATTCATCAACAACTTCCTTGCTCAAATAGCGTCCGAAAGTGGAATGGATAAAATGACGTTCCTTTCCCTCCTTAATAAAGCGATAAATGACGATAGTTATCGCGGTCAAGGTGATCATCATGAGCGGTCGGACAATCGGGAAAATGCGGTTGCCATAAAGAAAACTTGCACCTGTAATTCCGATATAGGCTGTGGCGATACATAGGGTTCCGAGTGTAAAATTGAGAGAGGAGAACCTGAGGGAAAAGACAAAAATAATAATCAGCAATATGCCCTCTATTATAAACCCTTGTGTTATAGACAGATCAGATAGAAAAGAATCCTGAAGAATGGTGTGTAGTATGCTGGTGTGTATACCACTGGAAAGGAAGTGGGGATCAGTCGGAACAGGGCCTAGCTCCGCCGTTCCTGTGGTCACTTCTGATACCAATGCGATTTTTCCTGCCAACTCATCGCCCCACATCTCCATTTCAATCTTATCGTCGGAGGCGTAAAAAATATCAGCAAAATTATAGTGTTTCATACGCTCCCACGGGCCTATGAAATTAACCAACATATTGCCATGCTGATCTATCGGGATTATGATATTCTGCCCTGATGATCTGTCGGGTCTTTTGGCATCTTCAAGGGTGATCGACTTTCCGGGTTTGACGATGATCTTTTCCGGGGAAACATTCAAATAGTCACAGATACCCCTGAAAGCAAAGCTAGGATAAAACCCTTCATTATACATAACCAAAAGCGGTATTCTACGATTGACCCCATCGGCATCTGTTTTAAGATTCAGAAAGCCCAGCCCTCGAGATACTGCTGCCAGTTCAGGAAAGGTAACGAGCGGAACTGCCCCCTGATAAAACCCATTAGGGTCCCCATCAACAAACACATTCCATCCTGTTTTCTCAAGGTATGGGACATCTTTCGTTCCTCCCTTTATCTGTTGTTCTATAGAAACGTCCATTTTCCCCAGGTTAAATGCCATACCGAAATATACATTCGCTGCATCTTGAGTGGCTTTTATAAGCAAATGGTCTTCAACCCGATCTGCACGGGCGGCAAAGATGAAGTCATACATCTGGGCTGATACATTCATCTCAGCCAGGTTTCTTATCACCCGGGCATAGTGGGAACGATCAAGGTAAAAGGTCTTGAGCCGTTTAAGGCTTGTATCGGTAATATCAACGTGGACAATGGTGCTGTCGTATGAGGGCTGAAAAAAGGAGACGGAGGATCTAATGAGGAAAAGCCGATCCATGGCTTTTGCATCCCACATCTCAAATAGATTCGGGAAGAGCCAGAAACATAATCTGGCCGCAAGGAAAGAGCCCAAAATCAGAAGGAGCGTTATCCGGAAATGGTGTCTTTTATTTATGCTCAATAGTAAATGTCTTGCTGTAAAAAATAGATGTAGAGACCTCGGAAGCAATGGGGTCTATGTCAGGGAAGGCTGCATTCTCATCTTTAACAATACCCCTGATGTTTCCCCCGATTGCGATGGGTCGTTCAGCAGCGGCTGTAAATTTGCGATGCTGCTTTATTGTCTGATAGATTTCGGCGATAAGTTTTTTGGCAAGCTCCTGTTTGTTTGTGCTGTCAACTGAATGGTATTTATTATAAAGCGTTTCAAGATTCATCAGCTTTTTGGCAGAAGCGAGCATATAGAACCGCTCAAGCCCCACATTTTCATCCAGTTCAAACCATTTTGTTCCCTCGGGGATATAATACTTCTTGCCTGCCTTATAGTCTGCCTCAAATTGTTGCAGTGTTTTAGGGAATAGAAGGTATATATCATCCTCTGCGGTTCTGTAAAAAAGATATATAAAGCACTTGGTTTCAAGTTGTAGCAATAACTTTAGACGATCCCCCGTTTTCAGAACCGTATCACGCGTGATAGCGACAAGCCTTCGATCCCCTTTTTGACCAACCATAGCCCCAAATGCCCACCGGAAGCATACCTCATTTTCCTCCTTTTGTTCTCCTTTGGCTTCCAAATGGCCTGCTAAAAGGAAACATAGCAGGAAAACGACGATCAGGGCCAAATAATTAGACACAAAGCCTTTCATTTCATTCCCTCCCGTTCATTTGGCTGTTGTTCATTTTTGCCAGACAAAAAACAGAAATTCTCCTTCCCCTTCAAGCCTGCCGTATAATGGGGTCTGGGCCTGCCCGGAGGCATTAGAGACCGTTGGCCTAAGGTAGGCGCCAAGTTCAGTTCCGGTGATGATGTTATCCTTATTCAAGTCTCCCTTTCCGTTGAGGGCATCAAGAAAATGGGTTGTAAAGAGCCCGTGTCTTTCTTTATCCTGCACCTGTTCGCCCTTGCCCCCGGTTGTGATGATCTGAACTGCACGCATGGAGGCTATTTTTCGCAAATAATCGCTTGTTTTTGGTGAAACTCCTCCGGAGCAATTAAGTCCCAGCCCAGAATAGCAGGCGTCCATGGCATAGAAAATGTGTTTTGCAGGGATGCGGCTTGAAAGCGACCTTATTTGATCCATGGAAACGGCTGCAGCCCTGTGTTTGTTTTTGAACGAGTTACAAATATAGCCCAACACTGATGGCGTTGGTACAATCGCTGAAAATCCAAATAGGCCCGGTCCATGACATAAATTGCACCTGGTTCCGGAACGAGGCGGTCAAGAACGTTAACATCATGAACCTTGCCGTCCGTGATTCAGATGAAAGTTGGGATGTCACCTCTCAGATCTAAACGTGTGTGCTGCTTCACGGCACCTTTTGTTTTACGGAATCGAGCCCATGGGAAAACGGATAAACAGAGATCAATCGTTGATGAATCCAATGCATAAACAGTCTCTTTCAGTTCCAGACCGAAATCTTCATCGACATATAGCTGCCGGGCTTCGTGGATCAACACTTGGGCAAAGTCGCTGTATATCCGCCAATCTCGATTTTCGTTTGCTTTTGCCAAAGTATTTCTAGAGACTTTACCTCTTATTCCCATATGGTAAAGCTTCTCGCGCATGGCGCGAAGACAGCACTCGATATCACGTAGACTTTCACGGTAGGTCAGCTGTGCAAATGCCATGCATAAAAACTGATTGTAACATGTAAAAGAGCGAACTCGATAATTTCCGTTGTAACGGTTAACGCAACGCCTGAACTTGTTTTGTGGTAGGAAATCGACTATTTGAGAAAATATAGTTTGCCCTCTATTCATAGGGGGCCTCCTTTCGCAGTGTATCCTGCGAAGGAACCACGAAAATGGACTTAGAGCAATTTCAAATCGATTCCTCTTTATTTTGTCATTATTTATTATTAATTCAAACTGTTAAGTGCCAATTATAAGATCTTAACGGGACAGCAGTGATTGCAACTAACTTAATTTTTTATTTTTTAGTCTTACCGTATAGAACGCCGCCGCAACCGCAAGAATCAATCCCGCAATACCCAGTACAGTTAAACTTTCATACTTCTCCAAATCAAGGATGATGACTTTACGTGCGATTGCAATTAAGGCCACTTCCAGGACAATTTCAACATGAACAACTTTATTGAGGAGATATGCCTTGATGGTCTCAAGAAGTTCGACCCCGATGAGAACCAACAGAAAGAAACCAAATATTTCAAGCAATTCAGAAATTTCCAATAATATTATCGGCGGCGTAATGATATCTGTGATGATGATCCAGCCCAATTCTACGGTAGCCAGCAGGAGAACCAGGGCCATCATGGATATCAGACTGATAATGATGACGTGTTCGAATTTTTTCAAATAATCAATCATAGCCAGCACACTTTCCGTGCGGAGTGATATAACGCGTATAGCTTTCAACCAATTTTTGTTCGTTGATGAATCGAATCCACAGATGGGAACCCGCCGCAATCATCAAACAGACAAATATAATCAGATAGCTTCGCTTGATTCCAAGCAGGATAAAAAATCATTATCTCATGGTAGCGTTATTTCCGGGTGCCTTCCAAATGGTTTTTCCAACACAAGTCGCCTGCAAAAACCTTTTTATAGATATGTTCTTTCAAGGGCCATATCTCTTGGAAAATCGATCTCGCGCTTCAGCCCTCAGTTTCTTCGGTTCTATGCCTTCGATCTTTTCATTTTAAAGTAATCTGTTGGCACCCTTACCCAATATATCTTGCAACTGATTTATAATACTTTCTGCCTTTTGATATTGCTGGTTGATAATCGCTTTCACCTCTTCATCGATCAGCTTTGCGTTTGCCTGGCAATATTCAGCCAAACCCTGCTGGTGAACATTGAGAAATTGATTTCTTTTTTCTCTGGCATAAGCGACTTGCTCCACCTACTGCCCATGCCACTTTTAATAATACCAGCCCATTATTGTAGGGAAACGCTTACAGTAATCCTGTGCTTATAAGTTCTTTTTTTCGAACCAGTAAAAGAGCCCGACTCCGGCAAGCACAAAAACGGGGATGACGATCCAATGGCTTATCCCCAGTATTCCCGGCAGGGTTATCTTGCCCAGATCCCCCCAAGTCAAGACGGTTCGCTTCATTAATGGGTAGATCTCTGCATAGAGCGCGGCCCCTACCAGCATGCCCAGGAGGCCCCACAAGCCGTCCCAGCGTCCTTCACCGACAGCGCCCATGGATGTTCCCGGGCAGTATCCTAAAAGACCCCATCCCAGACCGAAAATCAGGCCGCCGATAATCGTGGCTCCCAGAACCGTCGATTTGATGGACAGCTGGACCAGGTCCAGATCCTTGAGCAGGTAGATCCCCACACTGCCGACAAAGATTGCCGTCAGCATGAATTTCAAGATGGTCATGTCCATCAGTCGCAAGGCACCGATCTGCTTATCGTATCGCAGCACCTTGCCCCGCTGAAGAAAAAAGCCAAAAAGAATCCCGGTAACCAGACCGTAAATAAGTTGACTCATCATTTTCTACCTCCCCGGTACAAGAGAGTGGCGCTTATCATCCCGCCAATGAAAAAGCAAAACAGCGCGATGAACCCGCTTACCGAAAGCTGAGCTAGACCGCTCAGTCCGTGGCCGGATGGTCAGCCGCCAGCCAGACGTGCACCGAACATGGCTACCGTGCCGCCGAGAAATGCAACGAATGCCCTGCCGCTAATACCTGAACCGAAGCGGTCCTGCCACATGTCCGGAACTGCCTGCAGCTTAAAGGTTCCGGACAAACGGGAAGCAGCCAGGGAGCCGATTAATATACCGAGAACAAACATCCACTGCCACTCGATTTTTGGGACTGTCTTGACAAAGTAATCCATCCGATCTACCCGCTCGGCGCTGAATATTTTTCCGATCAACCCCGCCGATCTCACAAAGGACGTCGATGCCCCAAAATATTTACCGGTGAACCAGACCGATAATACCAGCACAAGCCCGGCGCAGGCACCGGCAATATAGGGACTCCAGTAGTTTTCATTACCTGTCTTTTGCATATACTAACCTCCTCTCAAATCGTTCAAAAGTCCAAAATACACAAAACCTCAACAGTTGAAGGTAAATTGAGACTATCCAATTGTGGACCGAATATGCAAAATTCTCGAACTCCTAAGCCAACAACACTTACATCATTGTTTAGTTACATCAAGCTCAAGGATAGTAATACTATTGTGAAGCTTAAAAAGCGTCAAAATGAACCATGTTTGCAATGCTATTCTGTCAAATCAGGTTAATTACAGACAGGATTAATTGAGCATATGCTTATATCATAATGCTAATAAAACCACAAGATATGGATTTTTCGAGCGTGTTGAATCTGCTGTGATATGTTCTGAAATGCCGCCAGAAAACCAAATATAACCCTGGTTGCGATTAATGGAGAGATGTCCAGTTATCAAACTCAACCAAATTATTGCCGATGCCACCTGGATATATGCAGTCTATCGTAATTTTAAAACACGTGTCAAACGGGAGGCCCTAATAACGCTGCTTTGTGCCAATAAATAATGGGCAAATCCATGGCTCGGAGTTACCCTTTTAATTTGTGATTATTTTAGCACATCGGTAATTTTTCAGGCACCTGATATCTACCGTTTTGTTGGAGAAATCAACAATTTAGGGATTGGAAAATATTTAAGATTGCCAGATGATATCTGCAATAGTTTGCGGTTGTCCCTTCATAGCCGCAATCGAATCTTTCGCTAAATTTGCGATTGCGTATACCTAATATCCAATCTGTAATAAAAAATGATGAGGGCATTATAAGTTCACTCTCGTCTCGATAGAATTTTATCTACCATCGCCTACCACAATGAAAGGTGCCCAAAAAAAAGGATGAGCATAACTTGCGACAATCTTGCCAGTATTAATATCAATAAATCCCTTAGAATCAATTAAAGCAAGCATGGATTTTTGATGAGCCCGTGCCCTTGAAATGTTTTTATCTTCTTTCTGGTATCGGAAAATCCCTGTAGTTAGCTTTTGGGCTGATGTTGTTTCTACCGACCACATACTCGCAAGAATGGCCCGGGTTCCGGCGTAGAAAAAGGCTCGACCAAGGCCTGAAACAGCTTCTGCGCCCGTGCCTTCGGCAGCCCCTGTGTTACAGGCTGAAAGCATTACCCAATCAGCGTTGAGCTTGATCGTTAAGATTTCTCCAAGGGTCAGCAGACCATCTTCATTCTCTCCGGTTACTTCAGGTGAGCAAAACGCGAGAGCCGGTTGACTGAGTCCATCCAGATCACCTGGAACCAGCGCATGGGTAGCAAAAACAATCACACGTCGGTTAGATAAATCCATGGTTTTTATCTTTTGTTCGGTAGCGCGTTTTCCCAGAAAAACATCCCTTTCAGGATTCGCACCGAGGGCATTGGCAATACTTAAAATTTCATCCGATGTATCCGGCAGGCGGTTGAGCATACCCAGATGGCTGGATATGATGGCTTCGCTGTCCAGGTTTCCGGTATCGGTGGTGCGGATACCACGCACCTGCAAAGGTTTTTGCAGGTGCGTGACTTCGGTTTTTTTGATGTTTTTTACCTTTTTTGCTTCCGCCTGCTGCAATTTGTTAAAAAATGGATCGCCAAAACCTGCAAAGGCTCTTCGTTCATGATTACCTACTGGCAAACTGCGTAAGGTGACAAAGGATGACACTGATGGCTGGCGGGTAATCGATACCTTCCTTATTAGCCAGGGAACGTTGCGGTAATTTCTAAAGAGCATATCATTTTGTTTAAGCTTGACCGCAGCGGTTGGCAGGATCGCAAACGGCAGCTGGCCTAAAGATCCGTGAGGAACAACAATCAGTTGCTTGGCCTTTTTCCAGGCGGCCTCCACCGGTTTGAGCAGATGGTTATATAGTTTATTAGCCAGTTGAAGATCAAATGCGGGGATGTCTCCTAATGTTTCCGGATCAGGAGAAAGTGCTTTACGCAGCTGGTTTACGATCTGGGTTATTTCCTTTTTGCCCATTTTTGATTTGGAGAATTTGAACTCACCATCAGAAGGAATGCACCACACGTAACAATGATCATCGGCCGCGTAAATTGAAATCAGGGCTTCGGTGGGCTGCAAATATTTCTTTACCATGGAAATTGTTGCTGGTTGTGGATTGGTAAAATTTGAATACTTTGGATATAAATTTTTAATTTCCATGAGCAAGGCTTTGTGCGCTTTGTTCAAGATGTCCAATTTTGCGGTCAGGTTTTCAATAGCGACCGGATTTTGTTGATCCGCACTGGTTGCAAGTGTATCGCAGAGGATGGATTGGAGAGCCCTGATTTGATGACCGGTGTCCTGTTCTCTTCTGACGAGATCGGCAAGCATAGCGTTTTCGATAGCTACCCTTGCGGCGTTGGCTCCCAGAGCGCTTTGCACAGTCTGGCCGCGAACTGCCTCGGCCAGCCGGAATGCTTCAGCAGACGCGTTGAGTTTAAGCTCTTTTTCAAGATGATTTCCATCTATCTGGGATAACAGATCAATATACGTCTCCATTATGTGGCAAAACCGCTGCCGAGTGGAGTAATCGACTGCCGTGGCTACATTGGCGGCAAGAAGGACCGGGATCGATCTCGAAAAATCTTCTTCTGCTTGTTTATATTTATTTTTGCTGAAATAGGCCATGCCGCGAAGTCCCAGGACTTCTGCGGTCATGTAATAATCTTTTCCGAAATTGTTCTTGTAGATGTCATAGGCCGATGAAATTAGTTTCAGGGCTTCGTCAATGCGGCTGGTTTTCAGTAAACAAAGCATCAAGTTAGGGTTGCGAGCAAATATTTTCTCAAACAGATATTGATTCTTTGCTAATGCTTCTTTAGCCAGTTCGTAGGCGTTAATGGCTTCAGAATAATTTTTCTGGTCAACTAAAATGTTTCCATATAATATCCTGCTGTAGGCTCCTATATATGAGTCATGAGAAAGGTCTGAGTTGTTCAATATCCGCACCCCTGCTTTTAATAGTTTTTGGGCATCTTTTAATCGTCCTTGTTTTTGAAGTGCAAGCCCCAGATATTGAATTCTTGAACCCGTTCCTTCTGAATCTTTGCCGAAAAGTGCGATGGCGGCCTTTGTAGCTATACGCAGCTCTTGTTCGGCTTCTAATAGACGATTTTGTTTCATCAGATTAGAGGCTAATTGAGTTCGGCCGATGATGAGATGCTTTGGGAACCGAGTTTTTACGTGTGCAGCATTTTTTAATCGGCGCCTCCAATGTTTTTCGGCTTCCATTAAATTGCCATTTGCCTCTAAAATCGTTGCCATCATAATTGATGTATGAATGCTTTTCATATAATATGGCAGGTTGGATCGATTGCAGAAGTTAACTCCTTCATTTTTTATAGTTTCGGCAGTTTGCAAATCGCCAAGCAAGGTATAGGCCTCCACTAAATAATCATAAGCGGAACAACTCTCTTCTATTTTTAAACTGCGTTCCAAAAGTTCAATACCCCGCTTAAAATTTCCACAATAAAGTTCGATTATGCCTAATCGGTTGAAAACGTATGGATCACTGATTTTTGTTAGCCGAGATAATTTCAAAGCGCTTCGAAAGTCCTCCAAAGCTTGAGTGAGGCGAGAAATTTGCATTGAAGCTTGCCCTCGTTTTACATAAAAAGGGTAAAGTGTTTTTGCATTATTTGTACTGGGAAGAGGTGAATCTGCGATGGCCCGATGCTTTTCGGTAATCTCGGAGTCAAATTCACCTGGCTGGTTTAGAATTGCTAAAATATCATCAATTCGGCGTGGCGGCGGCACGAAAGCTTCTCCGCTCATAGAAACGGTAACCTGCTTTGCTTCCTCCAGTGTCATTTTTTTCTCAGCGCATGCAGGCCATAAAATAATGATAAGTAAAAAAAAGATTGGTTTAAATACAGAAAATTCATGTCTTGTAGGCTTAAAATATTTCTCCATTGAAAGCCTCCTATCAAGGTCTAAAGGGGTTAAGAAAAATTTCGAAGCCTTGGATTGAATAATGCATAAGCAAATCTTCACTATTTTGCAAGGACTGAAATTGCGTATAGCGTGCCTGAAGATAAAATTTGGAGAAATCAAAAATTTGTTGGATGTGCTGACGCAATATGAAATTTTGGTATTTTGTAGATTGGGCTGAAATCGGATGAAATTTTACCGAACCAAAACTTTAGATATCATTACAGAAAGCCAAATATTACTGGAGTACCGATATATGGAGACAAGTCCAACTATCCGACAATTAATGAATTTGTCAGATACCATCTGGATATGCCCACGTTACCACGGAGAGGCTTATGAATACAAGATTCCGCCTGTTGTGATTATTTTCGCACATCGGTAATATTTTAAGGGTCTGATAACCTTGTTTTTGTTGGAGTCATCAGCAATATTGAAAGAGTACTTTTATTACAGAAACATATAATTACGGTAATCGCGCCATTTGCCCACCAGAAGAACAATTTCTTTCTCGGATAGCTTTTGCATGCAATAGGTACATGAATACATTTTTTAAATTTATTCTTTAGTTGTAAGGGCAGCGATGCTGTAATCCCTGACATAAAAATATTGCTTCCCTGAGCCGGGCAACGAATCTGGGTTCTGATATATTTCTCCACAATCGTTTAAGCCTTTTGTTATTCCGCTTTCCAGTTGATAGCAGAGCATGTCACCCTCAATCCACCATTTTCCTTCTCTCACTCTCGATATATCCTTTAACCTACCGTTTTCGCTATGATCAAACCAATATTTTTTACCATACTCGTCCATAGTAATCTCCTGACCTAAAACTAAGCGTCCTATCTCTTCACCAGCCAATCTATTTTGATCATAAATTTTGTAATATTTGGAGGGTTTTCCAGGCCAACCAGCTTTAACAAGCCCATCAGCGTAGCGATCAGCAACTTCTTGATCTTTAATCAGGAAAGAACTCATAATAGTAACCAAATTTGCCGGAAATCTTCCGATGTTCCATGTCTTCAGGCATTTATTGTATGCAGCTTGAGCATCTTGATTTCGGTCGAGGAGCGCATAAATTGAAGAAAGCCTCTCGTAGTGACCAACGATTGTCGGATTATGAGCTATTGCTCTTTCCATCATTGTTGCGGCCTTTTGTAGATCTCCCATGATAAAATATGCCATTCCCGCCGCAGATAAAGGAGCAGCCATGTTACGAGGGTCGAGTTGTATTGTTTTGTTTACAAATTCAAGACCTTTCTCCGGATTCCCAGTGGCCATTAAAATCCAGGCCATATTTAAATTAGCGTCGGGGTCGTTGGCATCAAAGGTAAGCGCAAGCTGAGCCTGGGTAATTGAATCTTCATATTGACGCCGAAACATTGCCATTTTACTTGCCACCAGGTGAGCGGTGGAAGTTGGATTGCGCATAGCTAATTCTAAATGTTTGCGTGCCATGAGCCTGCGTTGATTATGCCAGTGAATAACTTCTTGCCATTTGAAGCGAAGGGAACTACTAAGATACGCCCATGCTAAGGCGGCGTGCGCTCGGCTGTACATAGGGTCTAAATTGATGGTTTCCTTAAATAATGAGATCGCTTGAACTAAATCATCAGGGGTTTCTCGATGCAAAAGCTCCCACCCTTTCACAAAAGCATCGTAGGCTTCAATGTTTGTCGTTTCCTTATTGGTTAAACGATTTTGCTCATTAACAGTTAATTTTATCGCCAGGACCGCAGCAATTTTCTTGGTGATTTCATCCTGCAAATCAAAGATATTTTCCATGACAGCATCGTAGCTTTCAGCCCAAAGATGGTGATCGGTAGCTCCATCAATTAGCTGAGCCCTAATTCGCACACGGTCACCATCCCTTTGAATGCTACCTTCGAGCACGTATTTTACCTTAAGCTCATCTGCAACTTGCTGCACGTTCACCGTTTTTCCTTTATAAGCAAATGAAGAATTGCGGGAAATGACCAGAAGACCTGATATTTTAGAAAGATCAGTTATTAACTCATCGGTCATGCCATCAGCAAAAAAATCCTGCTTTGGATCATCACTCATGTTGTCAAACGGAAGTATGGCGATGGAAGGTTTGTCAGGTAATGAAATTGATGGTTTTTCAGGTAAAGGGTGAGCTTTATTTTCGATAGATGCAGATTCAAATTCAGGTGTGATTATTTTTTGGTAGAACTGCCAAGTAACTATACCCAAAAGAACCAAAACAGCTGCTGTTAATGGCCATACCCACCTTTTAGTCGACGGTTTTGCTTTTACACCAATCGGCTTCCCTGCGTCGACCGGCGCCATCAGAACTTTGTAAATCCTTACCGGCTCATCTATGTTTTTAACCGGCTGCTCTCCAAGATACGCATATTCAAAACCTACCTTCTTCTTTATCTGATCATATGCACTGCGAGAGACACAAACACCACCAGGATCAGCCAATCCTTCGATCCGTGCAGCGATATTCACACCATCACCATAGATCCGATCTCCGTCGTGCACCACATCACCGATGTTGATACCGATACGGAACTCCAATCTCTTGTCCTCAACAAGACGGTCATTCTCTTTCTTTAATTGTTTCTGTATCTCCACGGCACACTGCACTGCGTCAACCGCACTGGCAAATTCAGCCAGTATATTATCACCGGGACTGTCCACCACACGACCGGCATGTTGCTCGACGCAGCTGGATATGATGTTTCGATATTCTTTGATAGTTTGGATCGTAAAGGCTTCATCGTCTGCCATTAGAAGGGAATAACCTTTAACATCAGCGCTAAGGATTGCTCTGAGTTTGCGAATGGCTTTATCTTGGTCTGTGGGCATTGGATCACCTTCTGGCTCGGGATTCAAAGAAGATGATAGCTTTTTAAAAGGTAAGAACAGATGGAAAATCAGATCAGGCTCTATTGTGGAGATTCAGCATCAGATCAGGCTTAATTTGAATGTAATATAAAGACCATACATTATTTGGAGCGATGGGTCAAGAAATGTAGGTTTTAGGCGTTTTTAACGGTGTATTTTGCGGTTAAATCTGCCATGCCAGCACCGTTGATACATGGAGATAAGTCCAAGTATCAGTTTTCCCGTAATCAGTGCAGATGTGATCTGAATATATGCGGTCTATCGCACCTTTAAATCATGTGTCAAACTGTAGACCCTAAAAATGCTGGTTTGTGCCAATAAAAAAGGGGCAAATCCATAGGTTTGGATTCACCCTTTTAATTTGTGATTATTTTCGCACATCGGCAATTTTTCGGGTGTCTGATATCTACCGTTTTGTTGGTATATGGAATCGCTGTCTCGGAAAACTTATGATATTAAGTTACATCTTTATCTTTCTCTCTTTTAATTCACTAATGAGTTGCTTTAGTTGAAAATCCCTGGCTTCAACTTTAATCATCATCATACTGAATGACTCGGTCATTTCTGAAAAAATATGCGGGTATCTGCCGGACTTCGATAGCTCAAATAACCTTTCGACATCTTTTTTGTCGTATTTACCAGAAGCAATCTTTTTGAATGAAGAATTCATCATATCCAAGAGATCAAGATAGTAGCTTTCATAATCCATGTTTAATTCCCCCAATTATAAATTTTGTATAAATAATAAACAACTATAATGCTCAAAGAAAGAGAACTCATATATCAGTTTCTGCTAACTTCAGAATATAAATACCCCTACATCAGGCATGATCTCATTCTACAGCCCCTACCCAATTTCGGCCCATAACCTTGAGCTTCGACACTTCTTTAAAACCAGTTTGCCGATAAAAATCATCTGCATCACCCGTCCAGAGAGCTTGTCTGAGGGGTTTAATTTCTGTATGATCGCAAACACACTGCATCATCCATTTCCCAAGTCCTTGACCCCTAAATTCTTCTATAATGATCATATCAAGGATGATCGCATAAGCCATAGTATCTGTAAGAACTCGGACGAACCCGATTTGTTTTTTATCCTTAAATAGACTGAAACATAGTGAAGTTTCGACAGATTTCTCAACAGCTTCCCGCGAACGATCCTTTGCCCAATACGAGCTTTTGAGCATATCGTGAAGGGTATCAATATCTACATGTTTGCTTTCTGAAGAAATAGTATAATTATCTTTTTCCCAAATCATGTTGTTCAATCCTTTTTTTGAGTCCCGCAATCCAATAAAAACGACACCTTTTTTCAACTTCAATCCGATTGCAGAATGGGGACAATCACCATCCATAAAAATTACTGATACCATAGCTTGTGGTCGAGGAAAATAGTTTGAAACTTCGCTAATAAATCTTCAATCCGGAAATTGTGATAAATGGAGACAAGTCCAGTTATCAAACCCAACGAAAATATTGCCGATACCATCTGGTCATCATCAAGGTAGCATGGCAGGCACTATGAATGCAAGATTCTGTCGGTTGTGATTATTTTCGCACACCGGTAAAATTTCAGGGGCCTGATATCTTTGTTTTTGTTGGAGGGATATCAAGTTTCTTAAGCCTCTATATGCCTGTAATTCAAAAAAAGGCAGCGCCGTGTTTGGCCCTGCCTTCAATTTGAAATGATTTTGTATTTCTTTGATAGTTAAAAACCTAAATTAGTAATCTATTTTTTACCACCGCCTTTGCCGCCGCCTTTACCACCACCATTTCCGCCTCCGTTACCACAACCACCACCACGATTGCTGCTTTTGTCTTTGCTATGTCCTAACGCAAGACCTTGGCCTTGTTTATTTCCCGATTGCATATTTGAATGCTTTGGCGAATGAACAGCTTCTTCAGAAGATATTGGGGAATGACCCAATCCCAGCACAGAAGGGTGTATTTCGAGGTTATATTCTCTATTTAAAGTATGCACTATCTGCCCCAGACCCATGCCATCTTCTAATCGCATCTTCTCAATCAGATCAGTATACCCTTTGGAGGCTAAACAATGGTAGCTTGAATCTAACTATCTTTATAAATAGTTTCATTTCGTAATGAATCGTGTCATGTTTCTTCGGTTGTCTTGGGCATGTGTATTGGGACTTTATGTGGCAAAGTGTAAGAAAGATAGGTCAGCTTGAGTTAGAGCTGGATAATGGAAACCAGAGATAGGTCAGAAGCAGGTGCGATTTAAGTGTGTATTATAGGTGTATACGGGATTGGATAAGTCCCGTCAAGAGATTAGAACCTATCTCAAAATAATCTAAGTGCCCCTTGCGGCGTTGCATAACAGCTCAAAATGCTCACATACTACGTGTATGCTCCGCTTTTTCGCTGTTATGCGCCTTGCCATGGACCCTAATCTTTATTTTGAGATAGGTTCTA
>CAWJIL010000013.1:0-218874 GCA_963842925.1 uncultured delta proteobacterium | reverse complement strand
TCATCCGGCAGGCCCAGTCGCCTGAGAGGGGTCAGTGCCATCACACGATCCATCATTTTGCTGTTGTCTTTCAGCGACTGGTTCATTTCTGTATCGATGGAACCCGGGGCCACGGCATTAACCCTGATGCCGTAACGGGCTTCCTCCTTTGCCAATGAGACCGTAAAAGAAGCAATGGCCGATTTTATGGCGCTGTAGAGACCGAAGCTGGAGACATGATCGAAAGCGAAGGTGGAACTCATATTTACAATGGCTCCCTGACCGGTGGGCCGGATCAATGGCAATAACATTTTGGTCATCAGGTAAGGACCTTTTAGGTTGACGGCCACATTCCGATCAAAATCAGCTTCATCCATATCTGCCCATTTTGCAGCCGAAAGAATACCGGCATTGTTCACCAGAATATCGATCTCCCCAAATCTGGATCGAAGGTCTTCAGCCAGTTCCGAAACATCACCCGACTTTGAAATATCGCATGTCATGGGAGTGGCCATACCATTGGCAGCACAAATGCTTTGGGCACATGCATCGGCTGTTTCAGCTTGAATGTCGGTAACAATTACCTGTGCGCCATCGTTAGCCAGACGTCTGCATATGGCTGCGCCAATACCTTGACCGCCTCCGGTCACCAGGGCAACCCTGTCGGATAAAGCACTCATGATGTATCCTTTTTTGCGGCGGAAGGGGCTGGAACCACTTTGGATCCATCAGCATTATACGCATACCAGCCATTGCCCGTCTTTTTTCCCAGCCTGCCCGCTTTGACCATGCGACGCAAAAGAACAGGCGGCAGATACTTGGGATCTTTGGTTTCAGCATAAATGGCGTCGCAGGCGTTCAAGGTCACATCCAGACCCACCAGATCACCCAGTTCAAAAATGCCCATGGGGCGGCCAAACGCCATTTTGACGCCCTGATCCACGTCTTCGATGGTGGCAACCCCCTGTTCCACCATCCGTATGGCTTCCAGATTGGATGGCAGGTTAATGCGGTTCAAAAGAAATCCTGGAATGTCATGATTGACCACGATGGGTCGTTTCTCAAGAGACGCGATAAACTGGGTTGTCACATCCATGGTATCATCACTCGTTTCCATACCCCGCACAACTTCAACGGCTTTAAGCATCGGTACAGGATTGAAAAAGTGAATCCCGATGACACGTTCGGGCTTGATGGCTGCAGCGGCAAGCGCCGTAATCGAAATGGCCGAGGTATTGGTTCCAATGATGGCGGCGGGATCAAGGACCTGAGATAATTTCTGGATAATACCCGTTTTGACCTCAATATCCTCATAGACAGCCTCTATGGCCATGTCGGCATTACCGCAAGCCGCCAGTTCCTGGCGGTATTCTATGCGCGCCATTATGGTCGACACTGACTCGGACAACTTTTTTTTATGGGCAAAGCGACCCAGTGAATTATGGATACTTTCTTGGGCCCGATCCAATTGTTTCGGGTCCAGATCAACGAGCGTTACACGGTATCGGGCAACGGCGCAAACCTGGGCAATACCGGCGCCCATGGTACCTGCACCCACCACGCTTATTTGCTTTAGATTCAACACCAGCTCCTTTACCTTACCACGCCTGGAAAAAGACGCATTGTTATATTTTTAAACCTTTAGTTTTTTTTTGAACCAATATTCTAAGTTATAATCAAAACCGATATTCCTGTCAAGATAATTCCAGTATCTGCTCGTTTAAAGACTGCCATATTGAACAGCCCCGCAGCAAGCTACGGGGTCAGCGTTCACTATCTCCGTTCAAACATCGGTACACGCCTTATAAAAGCGGCACATCCGCTGAATTCCTTCCTCGACAACCTCCTTGTTTGCGCAATATGAAATACGGACGATTTGATCAGATTTGGGACCAAAGGTCAGACCGGGCGCGATGGCAACCCCCGTGGCATCAAGCAATTGGGTAGAAAAATCATAGGAGCCAAGACCGGTGTCGGCGATACCAAGCATCAGGTAAAAAGCACCTTGGGGTGTTGCATAACCAATACCAGCCTTTTCCAGGGTATCCACACAGATGTCTTTGCGTTCCGCATAAGACCTCACCATCTCCGCAATACAGTCTTGAGGCCCTGTCAGGGCCGCCTGGGCAGCAATCTGTGAAACCGAAGACGCACAGGACAGGTAGCTCTCGATGGCTCTTCCCATGGCCTTGGCAACAGGCTGCGGTGCCACGTAGTAACCAATTCGCCAGCCTGTCATGGCGTAGGTTTTGGATGTTGCAAAAATGGAGATAACCCGATCATCCGGGTCCAATGATGCCGGTGAAAAGTGCTCCCCTTCGTAGAGGATGCGTTCATAGACCTCATCGGAAATAAGATAGATATCATGTTTCTCACACATTTCCAGCAGGTCTTGCATGACCTGACGGGAAAAAACAGCCCCCGTGGGATTCCCTGGCGAATTAATGACGATACCCCGTGTTCTTGAGGATATCATGGATTCGATACCGGGAATATCAGGCTGAAAATTTGAATCCAGGGAGAGATGATAATATACGGGCTTCAGACCGATGACCACCGATTGGGTATGGTAGTTCGGCCAACCCGGATCAGGAATCAGGATTTCATCCCCTTTTTCACTGATGGCCATCATGGCAGCTGCCACGGCAAAAACACCACCGGGGGTCACACCGATTTGTTCAAACTTAGCACCAATATTGTTTTCTTTGGTCACCTTTTCCAGGATGGCTTCACGCAAAGACGGCATACCAGCGTGGGTGGTGTAATGCGTATTGCCCTCTCTGATGGCAGAAATAGCTGCCTCCTGGATGTGCTCCGGCGTATCAAACCCGGGATCACCGATTTCCAGGTGGTACGATTCCTCCAGTAGAACAGCTTTGTCCAGAATCATACGGATACCGGAGCGTGTTAGATTAGATAGATTTTTTGATATCGTCCGCATAGCTTCCTCCCCTATTATTTTATGATTCGTTAATTGATGTAACGGCAGTTTTTGGCTCCCGGCTGAACCAATACAGGATCAAGGCAATCAGAATAGCAAAAAAGCAGACACTGAAACCCATCTGGTAATCTCCCCCTGACATGGTATCGGCAGGTCTGCCATGATCCAGGATATGCCCCAGGGCATGCAGAAAAACTCCACCGCCAATAGCTGAAAATAGATTGATACCGGTAAATGAGACACCGGTCATTTCCGGCGGCATCATGGTCTTGATATGGGCGAAAAGAAGACTGGCAAACGGGGCAAAAAAGCCCAGAATAAATAGAACCATGGCCAACAGCAACAGATGAACAGGTCCCGGCCAGAGCACCAGCAGAAGAATGGAGGATGCCAGAAAACACAAACTGATGAGGCCGGTTCGCCGGGCAGACCGCAGAACGCGATCCGCCAGCAAACCGCCTATGGGTGCGCCAACAATCGCACCGATATTCAAAAAAAGCAGCAGATTGCCGGCTTTGAGCACCGGAAGACCCAGATGAAATATCAGGTAGGGCCCAGCCCACAGCGCCTGGATTGCGGTAAATACCCCATCCCGTAGTCCCATTGTCATGGCTATGATCCAGAAATTCAAATTCCCGAAAAGCTTTAGCAATCCTTTCCACTGAAAAGTGTCTTGTTTTTCGCTAGGGACGCAGGGAGGAGAAATCTCATCCCTTGGTGTATCATGCACCCACAAGAAAAAGCAGATCACCAGTATAAAGTTGATTGCGGCCAAAACCATGAAACCGCTTCGCCAGCCGATTTCATCCACCAGCAATCGAAAGGGGCTCGTGGCCAACAGACCACCGAGAGAAGCGATAGAAATCGTCACACCTGTTATGCTTGCAAATTGATGCGGTTTGAACCAGACCGTATAAAGCTTCAGGGATCCCATCATATTAACGGACATACCCAGACCCAAAAGAACCCTGGCCATCAACGCGTCATTGATCCCATTGGACCTGGCAAACAACAAGGCCCCCAGCGTGCCCACTATATTCATGCAGATCAGCACCCGCCGTGATCCGAATTTATCCAGCAGCAATCCCATGGGTAGTTGCGCAGCCGCAAAGGCATAAAAAAAAACGGACCCCAGGAGGCCCAGGTTTTCAATACTCAGATGGAGATCACCCATCAAATCCGGAGAGATGATCACCGTGGATGCGCGAAACAACATGGCCATCATAAAAAGCAAAGAACAATTGACAACCATTAGCCAGCGACTTGCTTTTGCCGTTCTTATGTCATTCATGCTTGATGAAAAGGAATCTCCCAGGTAAAATTTTAGCTGTTTGATTTACGCGTTAACCCCCACAACAGGCCGCGGGGACTGCATGTGTCATTAACGGTCAATCTCGGAGCATCGGTCTAAACCTCAGCAATCAGGTTATTGCGAGTGAAAGCATAAACCCCTGCCGCGATGATCAGGGTACCAGCACACAACCAGAAAGCCAGTGGATAGTTTTTAGCCGCAGAGAGACTGCCGGCAGTTCCCCGTCCGATAAAGCCCCCCATTCCATGTATAAAAATGCCGCCACCCATCATGGAAAAAAAATTGGTGATGGCAAAAGCCCGACCGGACAACTCCGGTTTTATCAAGGTCTTGATATGGGTGAAGGCAAGATGGCCGAATCCGCCAAACAGACCAAAAAGAAATAGAAATCCTGCCAACAAGATGATTCGGTCCGGACCCTCTTCAATTGCAAGACCCACTAGACACAACACCATAAAAACCAGACTGGCCAGCATGATACGCTTGGGATGCCCAAAAATACGGTCGTTTAAAAGACCCGACAGCGGGCCGCCCAGAATGAAACCGATATTGAGCAACAGCAGTAAGTGGGCTGCCAATACAACCGGGACCCCTAAATACAGAATCAAAAATGGTCCGGCCCACAGTGATTGAACCGCAGCATAGACCCCGTATCGCAAACCAGCCATTAGGGATATGCACACATAGGAAAAATCAGTGAGCAAGGTCCGGCAGGTTTCCATAATCGACAGACGGTTTTGACTGCCTGGTGCCAATCTCGCGCGGGTTTCCTGGCTGGGATCGTCCTGGACAATATAGTAAAATGCCACGGTAAGAATAAACGTAATCAGTGCTAAGACAACAAAAACCATCCGCCAGCCAAGGGCTGCTACAAGTATGTGCAGTGGGCTTGTGGCCAGAAGCCCCCCCAAAGCACCAATACCGAAGGTCAATCCGGCGACGCTGGCAAACTCAGATGGCTTGAACCAGGCAACATATAACGTTAAGGATCCTACGATATTAGCGGACATTCCCAGGCCCAGCAGGGACCTACCCAACAAACCTGTCCCACGTCCCTGTGCCGCCGCAAAAATAAGTGCACCCAGCACCGCAGTCATATTCAGAAAAAACATGATGCGTTTGGGCCGCATCTGGTCGAGGAAAAAGCCCAATGGCAGCTGGGCCAACCCAAAAACATAAAAGAAGATAGCACCCAGCAGTCCCAGGTCCTGGGGGCTGAGATTTAAATCATGGCTGATTTCAGGTGCGATGAGAACAATGGACGCCCGGTATAGCATTGACATCACGAACAATAGCGAACACACACTAAATATAAGCCACCGATTGGTCTTCATTGTCTGGTATGATCTGAAGGGTGCTTGTGGGCTTGCATAACTGCCGGCACGCCCTGTGTGCCGGCAGCCTGCATAGGAAGAATTATGTCATCCGCTCAAGAATGGTCGCCAGCCCCTGCCCACCACCGATGCATAACGTCGCCAGGCCATATGTCCCCTTGCAGCGCTCGAGCTGGTTGGTGATTGTAAGCGCCAGCCGGGCCCCGGTCATGCCGTTGGGATGCCCCAGTGCAATCGCTCCGCCATTCGGGTTCAGCCGTTCATCATCCGGGGCAATATGATGCTTCTGTTTGTCCAATTCACGAATATCCGCCAAAACCTGGGCAGCAAAAGCTTCGTTAATTTCAACCACACTCATATCGTCCATTTTCAGACCGGCTTGATCCAGTGCTTTTGGTACGGCATAGGCCGGACCAATGCCCATCAACTTGGGATCGACACCCACCGTTGCACAGGTTACAAAACGGGCTTTAGGCTTGTAGCCCAGTTCTTCAGCCTTTTGAAGAGACATAAGCAAAAGAGCTGCAGCACCGTCATTTCGACCCGTGGCGGTTCCCGCTGTTACCGTACCGTCTTTCTTAAAGGCTGGTTTTAAATTTGACAACTTTTCCAGAGTGGTATTCCGTGGGTGTTCATCGACCGTAAAGTCAACGGGCGGTCCTTTTCGTTGAGGGCTTTTGACCGTAACTATTTCCTCTTCGAAAACCCCTGCCTGCATAGCCCGAGCATATCTTGTCTGGCTTTGAAATCCAAAGGCATCCTGTTCCTGACGCGTGATGTCATACATCTCGGCCAGAGACTCGGCCGTGAGTCCCATAACCACATGATCCGGAGGGGGTGCTGTTTCACGGGAAATGATTTGAGGCGGCTTAAACGAGTAGGCACCATCCGAACGTGCAATCATCCAAGGCGTCTGACTCCAGCATTCCATCCCACCGACAACATATATTTCTCCAAAACCTGCCATTATTTGAATAGCGGCAAAATTCAGGGCCTGAAGTCCGGATGCACAAGCCCTCTCCACCGTTACCGCTGGAACGCTATAAGGCAGACCCGCCTTGAGTGCTGCCCATCGGGCAGGATGGTAGGCCGTGTGCCATGAATTTGAGAGACCCATCAACACGTCGTCGATCTTCTCTGGGTCAACTTTCGTTTTATCGATTAATGCTTTAATGGCAAAGGCACCCAGTTCCTCTGGACGAAAGGTCGCCAGACTCCCCCCCATTCTGCCAATCGGTGTGCGTACACCATCGACGATCACAGCCATATTTTTCTGATTGCCCATAAATTACCGTCCTTTCCAATTGGGTTTGCGTTTTTCCAAAAAGGCCTTGGCACCTTCCTGACAGTCATCTGTATTGCGGATGATCGTGGCCATTTCGCAAAGGTACTCCAGGGCCTGGGGGTATGGCAAGTCACTGGATACCCGGATGGAATCAAGACCCAGACCAAAAACGGAACTACTTTTCTCAGACAATGCAGCCGTTATAGTATCAACGCTCTCATCCAGAGCCTCCGGTGCAACAACAGTATTGACCAGACCCATTTCCAGCGCTTCCTGCGCATCGAGGATCTCTCCCAGGAGAATCATTTTCATGGCCGCCTTTTTGGGGATTGCGCGTAAAATACCGGCCATAACCATGTTGGGAAAAGCACCTACATTTATTTCCGGGGTCCCGAAACGAGCCGTGGTAGAAGCGACGGCCAAATGTGACAAGGTCACCAGGGCCATACCACCTGCCACGGCAGCGCCATTGACCTTTGCTACCACCGGCTTCTGCGTCTCGTACAAGGCCATGCAGAGGTCCCGGTAAGCAGCGTTCTGTTTGCGCTGGTTTACGATGCCTGGCCGATCGAATTCTCCAAGATCGGCTCCGGCACAAAAAGCTTTCTGCCCGCTCCCGGTAATAACAATCACACGAACTTCCGTGCTGGCATTGAGTTCTTTAAATAAAGTTGCCAGGTCCGCCATGGCCTGGATACTCAGGCGATTTCGCTTATCTGGATTGTTCAGGGTAATGGTGGCTACCGCATCCTGTCGACATACTTCTATCATGATATTCTCCAGGCTGATGGGTTATTTCAGCAAAACCAAGTTCCTCTATGGCTTCCATATCCGGTCCCTTATAAAAAGGGAAAAACACAGGATATGATTGCAAAAAAATAGCCTGTTGACAAATTTTTGGTTAAGATGTGACGTTCGCCTGCCCGCCATCGATGCAAATGATTTCACCGGTCATGTAATCGCAAGCGTCACTCGCGAGATAAACAGATAGGGGGCCTATTTCCGGTGGATCCCCAACACGCCCTATGGGTATCCGCTTCAGAACCCGTTTCCGCATATCGGGATTTCCCAAAACAGCTGCCGGCATGTCCGTGTCAAAATAACCCGGCGCTATTCCGTTGACACGAATACCATATCCGGCCCATTCAAATGCCAGGTTTCGGATCATCTGTGAAAGACCCGCTTTACTGACAACATACGCCAAACAGTAGGGCAGCACACGTTCAGCAAACGCAGAACCGATCAGAATAATACGACCACCGCCATTCTGCTTCATTTTTTTGGCAACTTCGCGGCAGGTCACATACGCACCTGTAAGATTGGTTTTTAGGACAAGCTCCCAATCCGTTAAGGGTATGCCGAGGGAAGACCCGGTATGCATCATCCCGGAACAAAAAAAAAGAATGTCGATACGGCCAAATATCTCGACAGTTCTGTTGATGAGAGCAATCACCTGTCGCTCCTGGGTAACATCGGTGGGTATCGCGATGGATTGTCTGCCCAGATCCTTGACGGCATCGACAGTTTCTTGCAATTTCAGAGAATTTCTGGCGGCACACGCAACATCTGCACCTGCTCTGGCAAGACTGAGAGCGACTTCTCGCCCCAAACCCTGGCTGGCACCCACCACCAGAGCTGTTTTATTTTCAAGACCGAACCAATCAACCAATGATTGCAGGGTGTCGTTTTTCAGAACCCGTCCTCCTGATTTTCCAAAAGATCCAGGATTTTTTGAACCAGATCCAGGTCGTATTTACCACTCACGAATTCATCATGCTGAATAACCTGCAGCAGGAATGGTTTTGTTGTTTTGACCGGTTCGATGGTTAATTCCAGCAGTGCCCGCTGCATGATACGAATGGCTTCTCCCCGCGTGCTGCCCCATGCGATCAGTTTACCCAACAACGAATCGTAGTAAATCGGAATTTCATACCCCGGATAAAGGTGTGTATCCAATCTTACACCAAAGCCCCCCGGTGACCGATACGTTTCGATGGTTCCCGGAGACGGGACAAACTCCATGGAGGGGTCTTCGGCATTGATGCGGCATTCAATGGCATGCCCCTGCTGCTGAATATCTGCCTGCTGGAATCCGATTCCGTTGCCCATGGCGATGGATAGCTGAGCCTTGACGAGATCCCGTCCTGTAATCATTTCCGTTACGGGATGCTCCACCTGAATACGCGCATTGAGCTCCATAAAATAAAATTGATTGTCCGCATCGAGCAAAAATTCAACGGTTCCTGCATTTCTATACCCGATGGCTTTGGCAATCTTTACAGCACTTGCGTGGATGGCTTGTCTTACCTCGGGTAACAGATTCGGAGATGGTGCCTCCTCAATCAACTTCTGGTGTCGCCGCTGAACAGAGCAATTACGTTCGAAAAGGTGGACCGCACCCCCTTTTCCATCGGCCAGGATTTGAACTTCGATGTGCCGGGGCCGCAGGATATATTTCTCCACATACAGCGTCGGATCACCAAAGGCTGCCCGGGCTTCGGCTGCGGCCATGGCAAAGTCTTCCTTTAGATCCTGCTCATCGTTGAGAATCCGCATGCCACGTCCGCCACCTCCGGCAGAAGCCTTCAGCATCAGCGGATAACCTATGGCGGCACAGGTTTCGATGGTCTCTTCAAGAGATGTAAATCCCTGGTCACTGCCGGGCACAACAGGCACACCCGCAGCCGCAACCGTCTGCCGGGCCATCAGTTTGTCTCCGGCAAGCCGCATGTTTTCCGGCGTCGGGCCGATGAAGGCCAGCCCTGACTTTTCACACAGCTCTGCAAACGCACCATTTTCTGCCAGGAAGCCATAGCCCGGGTGTATGGCATCGGCATTGATTTCTTTGGCTATTTCTACAATCCGGGCGGCATTCAAATAGCTTTTAGCGGCAGGCGGCGGACCGACGAGGTGAGCCTCATCCGCCAGTTTCTTGTGGAGACAGTCAGCGTCAGCCTCAGAATATATGGCAGCCGAGCGGATACCTAACTCGTTTAGGCTACGAATAATCCGCAAGGCAATTTCACCACGGTTGGCAACCAGCACCTTGGAAAACGACATGCGTGGACTCCCTAGGATTGAATCTTCATAATAACTTGATTTTTTCCAACGGTCTCTTCATCACCAATGGAAATCTCGGTTACCGTACCATCAACCGGAGATTTCACTTTGGTAAAAACTTTCATGGTCTCCAACAGACAAAGTGTTGCTCCCTTTTTCACCTGACTGCCCTCTTCGACAAAGGGTGGTTGATCAGGAGTCGGATTTCGATATAAAACACCCGATAGGGGCGACATCACGGAAATCAAATTTTCAGACATTGATCACCTCATGTAACAGCGTATTAAACCGGCGGGTTTCCATGTTTCCGATCCGGTAGTTCGACATTCTTATCCCAAGCCATTTCAAAAGCACGTATCAAAATCTGTCTGGTATCCCGAGGATCGATAATATCGTCGATGAAATCATAGCGGTAATTTTCCGCCAACCGAAAAGGATTGATATACTGTTCGTGATACTCTTTTCGTTTTTCTTCCAGCACCTTGGCATACTCAGGAGATTGTTCGGCCTTCTTCAGATCTTGCGCCCAAATGATCGATGCAGCTGATTCTGGTCCCATGATACTGATTTCAGCCGTAGGCCAGGCAAAACTGAAATCCGCACCCAGGGTCTTTGAACCCATAACAACATTCCCACCACCGTAGGCACGTCGGACAATCAGCGAAATTTTGGGCACCGTGGCACAGGCATAGGCATACAGTAGCTTTGCTCCGTGCCGCAGGATGCCCTCTTTTTCCCATTCATGCCCCACCACAAAGGCCGGGGTGTCCATCATGGTCAAAATCGGAATGTTAAAGGCGTCACAAAAAATCATGAAGCGATAATACTTGTCCGAAGAATTATTCTCCATCACGCCACCCAACTCATCGGGGTTGTTGGCTATCAGACCAACAGGATGGCCATCCAGACGGCAAAAACCCGTGATGATATTCGGAGCGAATTCATCCTTGACCTCAAAAAAGCTGTCTTTATCGATGATTTTTTCAATCACCTCATGCATGTCATAGGTAAAACGTCGGTCGTCCGGTAGAATGTCCAACAAGGACTCTTCCCGCCTATCGACAGGATCATCACACAGAAGCCGGGGTGCCCGCTCTTTCCAGTTTTGCGGAAGATAACTCAATAGCGTTCTGGCGATATCCAGGGCATCTTTGTCGTCATCGGCGATAAAATCACATTGCCCGGAATGACGCATGCAAAAATCCGGACTGCCGATATCGGCATCAAGATCTTCTTTGACAATTGACTGGGTTAAACGGGGTCCGCCCAGCCACATCCAGGATGTATTTTGAACCATGATTAAAAAATCGGACAGCATCGGGCTATAGCCCTGACCAGCAGCGCAAGGCCCCATCAGTACCTGTATCTGGGGAATGACACCAGAAAACTTCGACTGGTTCTGAAATATTTCATTGAAGGGTCTTGACAGCGCAGTACCTTCGTGCAGACGCGCGCCGGCTGAATCCAGCAGACCAATGATGGGCACCATCATCTTGCCTGCCAGCCCGATGATATCGGCGATTTTCTTCGAGTGACTTTCACCGGCTGAGCCTGCCAGCACGGTAAAGTCAGTGGAATAGACACAGACCTTGCGCCCCTTGATCTTACCTGTGCCGATAACAACCCCATCGGCCGGTGTCTGACGATCCTTCATCTCGAAGTCTTTGATCTGGGAACGAACAAACATTCCCAGCTCTGAAAAAGAACCTGGATCAAAAAGATAGTCTATACGCTCCCGGGCCGTCATTTTGCCGCGACCATGCTGTTTGGCCACTCTTTCCGTACCGCCCATCTCGAGAATCTTGGCCTTGCTTTGCTCCATTTCTGCAAGGAGCTTATCCATCATTTTGCCCATAATCGTATCCTGGTCATATTAGGTAGATTGTGATGAAACCTATTCGTCGGCCTCAAACTCCATTCGCAGCATGTTCGGACCGTATGCCTTGCCGGTTTGATCCATACACAAGGTCCGGGTGGCACCGCCCCCCAGAGCGTTGTGCATGACAAACTCAAGGGAATTCAGGGTGTCGATATCATATCGGAGAACCTTGCCCTTGACAATGGGACTGAAAAAAGCCTTCACCTTTTCGGCGGTAAGATGTTTTTTTAATATTCGGTAGGCTTCGTCATCCTTGGCCATCACCCCGATATCAACGATATCACCTTTGTCACCGGAACGGGCATATGCCAGATCTTTGAGTTTAAACGTTGTCATAGTGATTAACCCTCCATCATCTCAACTTTAGTGGGAATCAATTCCCTGGGAACCAGCGTCGGCCATAGCCCAATCACTTTACGCGGTGGTGGTGGAGAAATGACAGCCGTGGTCCCCACCGGTCCATGGGTCCAAAGATGGGTCACTTCCCGGCGTACCTGATTGGCATCCTCACGCGTCCGTGTCTTGGCAGCCACCCTTACGCGGATTTCATTGATATCTTCCAGATTCTCTGTCATTTTGGACAAAGGCCCGTGAATTGAGTTCATGCCGATGAAGTCAAACCGGACGTCATCAATGGTCAGGTTCCGTGCCTTGAAACGTCCGCGCAGAAACGCTTCACAGAATTTTGCTTTTTCGTAAGCATCGGGCCAGCAAACGCTGATTTCACTTTCACCGATCCACCCATCTTCATATCCAATAGTCATTTTCAACATGTCAGGGCGTTTCTTACCACCGATACCGGTTACCTCGACCTCATCTTTTCCGATATCCTTGACACTGATTTTTGAAAAATCACCGATGGCATCCGGCATAAAATAATTCTCAGGATCATGGACCTCATAAACAAGATGCTCCTTAACCGTCCACTCATTGACCATGCGTCCAGCACCTTTAGCCTTGGTGATAATGGTGCGTCCGTCCTCATAAACCTCGGCAATCGGAAAGGCCACTCGCCAGGGCTCTTTGATTTCTTTCCAGAAATTAGACATACCCCCGGCACAACCAGCACTGCACTCAATGATATGGCCGACCGTCACAGCCGTTCCCATCTTATGCCAATCATCCATTTTCCAACCAAGTTCGTGAACCATGGGTGCGACATACATGGCATTGTCGGAAGCACGCCCTGTAATAATAAGATCCGCTCCCTTTTCCAGACCCTCAACCAGAGACTCAGAGCCAATATAAACATGTGCAGCAACAATTTTATCGGCAATACGGTCAATGTCTTCCTCGCCCGTATCCAGATTTACAAATTTGAGTCCCTGTTTCCTGAAGTCATCCAGACGTGAACCAACGTCATCACCGCTCACAACACCGATTTTCATCCCATCGATGCCCAGTTCTTTAGAAAGCGCCAACACATCACTACCCGCCTGCTCTGGATTGGCACCGCCGGCATTGGTGAGCATCCTGACACCCTTTTCCTTTGCTATCGGCAACAGTTCCCGCATCCATGGGAGCAGATCAGGTATGTAGCCACGCTTAGGATTTTTGTCTTTCATCCGCTGAAGGATAGACATGGTTAACTCCGCCAAATGATCGAATCCCATATAATCCAATTCACCCTTTTCCATCAGTTCGACTGCTGGATCAAGCATGTCTCCCCATGAAGCAGAGCCACAACCCATTCGAATCTTTTTCATATTTTTGACCTCCCTCTATTTTAACTGCATGAAATGCGGCCATACTAATAAGGTTTTTTTTGTATGTCAAGCAAAAAATTGAACGTTCGGTCGAAAAAAATACCTGCTTTCATCATCGTGTGTCTTGCCCTTTTAAATACGACAAGACCAGCGCCGGTGAGGCAGTTGAGACAATTGAAAAAGGAGACACTGCAATCACGCAACACGCATCAGATGACCTGATTAGTACCTCGGGTCAATATGCAGTGTGCGCATGGACAAATGAAGTAAGAACATTTACAATGCTTGGATCTGGCTAACCAGGGAATCTCATTATGAAGTATCGCCATATCGGAATTTTAGCGGTCGGACATATGGTCACCGACATCAATCAGGGTGCATTGCCCGCCATGCTTCCGTTTTTTATCGCCGCATACGATCTATCTTATGCGGCAGCAGCGGGAATCGTTTTCGCCGCCAACATGACATCAAGTATTGTTCAGCCTTTGTTCGGGCATGCAGCGGATCGTTTTTCAAAGCCCTGGTTATTATCTGTCGGGTTGATACTGGCGGGGTTGGGTCTTGCCCTGTCAGGCATATTTCAGGGTTATCACTGGATCATGTTCTTGGCTGTCATTAGTGGGATAGGAATTGCAGCATACCACCCTGAAGCAGCCCGGTTGGTCAATTTTGCAGCCGGAACCAGGAAGGGAACTGCCATGAGCATTTTTGGTGTCGGCGGCACCATAGGCTTTGCCATCGGCCCCCTTATCGTGACGGCCGCTTTACTTTACTGGGGATTAAAAGGAACACTCGTTCTTATTGTACCTGTATCCATTATGGCGTTGGTCATGACAAGTCAATTTTCGACATTTGAACACCTGGCCTCCCATGCAAATCAAGACCAGCGTCCCTCGGGCACTGATGAGGTGAAAGATAACTGGGGTGCATTTTTACGGTTAACAATTACGATCATTGGTCGGTCTATTATTTTTTACGGTTTAAATACCTTTATACCCATTTATTGGATCAATGCCCTGAATCAATCGAAATCAGCAGGCGCTATAGCACTGACTATTTTTGCAGGTTCAGGAATTATTGGAAATCTGCTTGGTGGCCTTTTAGCCGATCGGATAGGACAAAAAAAGGTCATGTTGCTGGGCTATTTCAGTCTAACAATCTTTCTTCCCATTTTAATTCTTGTCGATAATGTACAGGTGGCAACCCTATTGTTGATCCCCATCGGGTTGTTGCTATATGGGACTTACAGCCCATCAATCGTATTGGGGCAAAAATACCTTCCGAATCGTGTTGGGTTCTCTTCGGGTGTTACACTCGGGGTTGCCGTTGCTATTGGTGGAGGAACCGCACCGATTATAGGAAGAATAGCCGATCTATATGGCATTTGGTATTCATTGGCCTCAATCGCCTTTTTGCCAGTATTTTTCTTTGCTATTGTTTTGAGTTTGCCCAAATCTGAACCGAAATAGCGAGCGCATCCCCGTTACTGCGGAGAATGCGAGCGAATATAGATCAGACAGCATTCCTTACGGTCGAAAATTCCTCGCAGCAAGCTACGAGGAATTTTCAATAAGCGCATTTGTAGGTAACCGTTTTACCTGGGATCCTCCACGAGTTACCCTCCGGGAGCCACAATCCCTCTTCGTTCGAGAAGGGAACCCTCCAGTCGGTAGAAACTGGTAAGTGCCTTGAGGTAGTCGACAATCGTATTGACTTCATTGATACGGTTGAGCAGAAGATCCCTTTGGGTCTGTGCCACGAGTAAATTTGTGGAACGACCCACGCGGAATTTTTCGGTTTCAATACGTACTTTTTCTTCCTGAAATTTTCTAGTGGCCGCACTGGCAGTTATCTGTTCCCTGGTTCGATTGACCTCGATGTACGCGTTGCGTACTTCCAACTCAACCAGTTGGGACAGGTTTTCCAATATTTTTTCCGCCTGGTTTTTTTTGAGGAGCGATCTTCTACGCTGTGCCTTGGCGCTGCGGTTCCTTATGGGCTGTTCGAAGTTGAGACCCACAAGCACATCATAATTATCCCCAGGCAAATCGTCCACGGCGCCTGAAAAGGAATCCGCATATCCGGTCTTCCCCAGATTGATGAACAAATCCATTACAGGGAGCAATCCGTTTTTTGTACGAACAACTTCCAGCTCATCTCTTTGTATGTCCAGTTTGGCCTGATTTATCTCCGGTCGCATGCGTTTGGCGACGGCCACGTGCTCTTCTATATCGCCAAGTTTGGCTTCCGGCAGCGCCGGGGGACGTACAATCGTTATCGCTCTGTTCCAGAAAGATTCCCCCGGTGGATTCAAAAGACGCAGCAGGAGAATCCGGTTCGACTCCAGGGCACTTTTTGCATTGATCAAGGCCTGTTTCTGGGCAGCCACCTCAGCCTGAACAGCAGCGAGCTCGGCCTCGGCCATGGCACCCACGCGAATCATTTCCTCGGTCTCGACAAGTTGCTGGTTGGCAAGTTTCAGGGACTCCTCGACAATCTCGATTTGTCTCTGGGCCAGGGCATAATCCCAATAGGCATTTTCAACCTGGGCAACCAGGCTTTCACTAAATCCCCTCAATTCATAGAGGCTGATGGCTGTCTCTATTCTCGATTGTTGAATCCTGGCCATATTTACTTCGGTGCCAAACCCACGCAGCAGGGACTGGGTAAGCGATAAACCCACACGTGCTTTTGCATATGGATCATCAGATTGATCCGAATCTGTGACGCTACCGGAGATTCCCAGTTCCATAAACGTACCCGTGGGAAAGTATTCCTTGAGAGAGATACTGCCCCTGTAGTCATCCGTGGTCGTATCTAGGGTGCCGCGGCCCGTGATGCCCGCGTTCGCAACATCATTTCGTTCGAAAGCGATTCCCCCGTCTAAAACCGGATCGAACACCGCCTGTTCCTCATCTGTAAAGGTATGCTGGATCGGGGGGTTGAAGCGTTCCACAACAAGGGAAGGATTGTTTTCCATGGTGCTCAGGATGGCGTCATTCAAAGAAATCTGAAGTGGCCCGTTAGGGGGAATCGATGCCTGCTTATCTTTTTCAATGGCAGGTTCCCCGGATACAAAAGCATCCATGTCGTCAAGGTATGCGGTGCCATACCTATCTTCTGCTCTTTTTTCATATCCCGTGGATACACAGGACAAGGGGAGTGTGACAACGGCTAAAACAAGGATAAAGACACTTCTTTTCTTAAACCTGTTCATCTTTTTCACATGGATCCCTCCAGGCGTTTTTCTTTGGACACATTCTCGGGTCCTTTAGATGCCAACGCCTGCACTGCTTTCAGTTTTTTTCCTTCAAATAAAGTATAAATGGCGGGAAGTATGATCAGTGTAATCAGATTCGAGCTGATCAGTCCACCAATAATTGCCCTGGCCATGGGTGCCTGGGCGTCTCCCCCTTCACCCAAACCCATTGCCAGTGGTGTCATGGCCAGTATTGTTGTGGAGGCAGTCATGAGAACGGGCCGCAAACGTCTTCTCCCGGCCTCTTCAATGGCTTCTCTGAGAGGAAATCCATCACGGCGGCGAAGCAGATTGATGTGATCCACCAGCAAGATGGCATTGTTCACAACAATCCCCCCCAGCATGATACAGCCGATGTAGGACTGGATATTGAAAGTTGTATGGGTAAAAAGAAGCATGAGAATGACACCGATGGCGGCCATGGGCACGGAAAACATCACAACAAAAGGATAGCGCAAAGACTCGTAAAGAGATGCCATCACCATATAGACCAGAATGATGGCCAGTATAAAACTGATCAACAACTCTTGAAAGGCTTTCTGCTGTTCCTGGTAATCGCCGCCAAAAATGATATTGAAATCTCTTGGTATGGGTACGGACTGTAAACCCTTTCGAATGTCCCCCAAAATGGAACCCATGTCCCGTCCACTGGTATTGGCCGTTACGTAGGTCACACGCTCCTGGCTTTTGCGCTCAATCAAAACCGGACCCCTTCTCGGGCGAACCTGTACCACGTTTCTAAGAACCACCTGTTCCCCGTCGGCGTTGGTAACGGGAAGATCAAGGATGTCCCTTAATTCATTTTTATCCTCGTCCGCAAGCTTGACACGTATACGATATTCACTCCCGCCTTCCCGGTAATTGCCTGCCGAAGACCCGGATAAAACGGTTTGCAGCATGTTGGCAATACTGGATATGGTCAGCTTCATGTCGGCCGCCTTTTGACGATCGACGATGATCAGTTCCTCGGGTGTTCCGGTTTCCCGGCTGATTCTGGTATCGGTGATACCGGGTATGTCCGTGATGACCTCTTCCACACGCAATGCCAGTTCATTGGATGTTTCGAGATCATATCCATGGACTTCTATCTGAACCCGTTCGGTTCCACCGGTGCCCATACGAAGGATAAAAAGCCCCCCGCCCGCCCGGGTACGGACTTTGGTTCCGGGAATGAAGTTGAGTTTTTTACGAAGATCGGCTGCGATTTCATCACTGGATCGATTGCGTTCCTTGAGTGGTTTCAAGGCGATGCGCATGGACCCGGTATTAGAACCCCTGGCACGCCAGCTGGATCCGCCGAGGAAGGATACGGTGTTGTCAATTTCAGGGACGGCCTCATAGACGATCTTTTCAATTTCTTGAAACGTACGGTCCATCAATTCGAGCCGCGTCCCCACGGCCATTTCGGCATTGACCCTCACTTCCCCCTCATCGGATGCCGGCATCAGTTCAACACCTACATAGGGGATCAGAAAAAGACTGCCGCCGAGCAATAAAAAAGCGCTGCCAACGACCAGAATGCGATGGTTGAGGGCCCATCCAAGAATCTGTGTATAGGCCTCTTCCAGCTGCAGAAAAAATCTTGTTGTTATTTGAAAAAACCATCCGCCGCTCGTATTTCCTGATCCATTCCCCGAAGATACGGGTAGTCGGATACGGGCTGCCAGCATGGGAACGAGGGTCAGTGCCGCCGCCAAAGAGCAGATCAGGGAAAAGCCGATTACATACGACAGCTGTTCAAACATGATCCCCGACATCCCCCGGATAAAAATGAGCGGCAAAAACACGGCCAAGGTCGTCAATGTGCTGGCAATGACGGCGGCGGTCACTTCCTGACTGCCTTTTATGGCTGCTGAAATTCGATCTTCACCCGCTTCACGGAGTCGATAGATATTTTCCAGCACCACGATGGCATTGTCCACCAGCATGCCCACACCCAGGGCCAAACCACCGAGGGTCATCAGGTTCAGGGTAAAACCGTTGAAGTACATCAGGGCAAAGGTGGCGACAATCGATATGGGGATGGTTGTGGCAATGATGGCCGTACTGGAAATGCTTCTGAGAAAAAACAGCAGGACACAGATAGCCAGGGCGCCGCCATATAGAATGATGGTGCCGACATTGGTGATGGACCGCTTGATATAGTCGGATGAGTCGATAATCGTGACAATCTGAATCTGGGGAAGATCACGGTTGATCCGTTCGATTTCCCGCAGCACACCCGTGGCAACTTCTACGGTATTTTTTCCGGATTGCTTGCTGACGGACATTCGAATCCCGGGTTTGGTGTTCACCCGGACGATCCGGCTCACTTTTTCCCATGCATCCTCCACGCCGGCAATCTCTTTTAGCTGAATGGCAACACCATCCCTGATGGCAACCACCGTGTTCTTGAGCTCATCCAGGTTGTTGTAGACACCGGGTGTCCGGATGGTGACATCCTGCAAACCCTGCTCGATGGTCCCGGCAGGCAGGTTGACATTCTCTTCTTTGAGACGTTTCAATATCTGGTCGATGGGCAGTCCCAGGGCCTTCATTTTTTCTGAGTCCAGATTCACATGAATCTCACGGTCCAGGCCGCCGCGGATATCCAGAGATGCAACACCGGGTATCTTTTCGATACGGTTTTTTACCTGATCATCAATGAGCTGTCTGACATGTATGGGGTCCAGATTGCTGGACACGCCCAGAATGAGTATGGGGAAAGCGGCAAGATCGAATTTCCGCAACCGGGGACGCTCCACGTCTTCAGGAAGGCGAGGTAAAACCCGGTCAAGACGATCCCTGACATCATTGGCAGCTTCGTTCAAATCGGTTCCCCAGGCAAAGGAGACCCGCACGCTGCTTTGTCCCTCGGCCGAAACCGATGTGACTTCATCGACACCAGGGACGGCACTCATGGCCTCCTCGATTGGGATGGTGATAAGTTCTTCAACCTCCTCGGGGCTGGCGTCTTCGTATCCGGTGGAGATGCTCAATGTGGGATAGGTGATGTCCGGCATCAGATCAACGGCGAGTCGCGTCAGTGAAATGGCACCGATGATAATAACGATCAGGGAGACCATGATGGTCAGCACTGGTCGTTTAACGGAAAAACTCGAAACATTCATGGTAGTTGATTCCGTGTTGCTCGTTTATCCTTTTACAGAGGCTTTTTTTGTGTTTTCTGCAGGCTGGTTCCCCGGCGTCCGATTGCCTGGTATAATGATGGCAGCACCGTCTTCCAGAAGGTGTTGCCCCAGAACAACCACAGAACCCGTCACGACGGGTGTGCGTATTTCAGCGCTTTTGCTGTCGACAATGCCGAGTGTAACCGGGACAAAACTTGCGGTTTTCCCATCCGGGTCGACAATAAAAACACCTTGTGAATTGTTGCGCTTGATTACGGCAGCGGTGGGAACCACGGTAGCATTTTCATGTTTTTTGAACTGGATTTGAGCCCGGACAAACATGCCCGGTTTCAAGATCTTCTGTGGATTGGGTATTTCTATTTCAATCCTGGCTTCTCTGGATTTTTCTTTCAGGATGGGTGCAATACGAAGCACCTTTCCTGAAAAAGAACGATCCGGAAAGGCATCGGTTGAAACTTCAGCCTTCTGGCCAATGCTGATTTTAGGATAGTCCTGCTCGACCACGTGAATGACGGCGATAAGCTTTCCAATATCTATGATGGAAACAATCGGTGTATTGGCTGCCAGCATGGCGCCCTCATCCACAAATCGCTCTCCCACCACCCGGTATCCGGCACGATTATTATCGGGTACATGAATTTGTGTGTATTCGAGACGTACATTGGCAACTCTCATGGCAGCCTCACTCTGGGCAACCCTGGCGACGGTCACTTTCAATTTTGCCTCCTGGGCTTTCAAATCGGATAAGGATGCATCCAGCTGTGATTCAGAAGCAATCTTTTTTTCTCTCAGGGCAACAGCCCGCTCATGCTCCCGTTTGGCATTTTCCAGGGCATTTTCCTGCTCCAGGAGATTGGCCCGTGCAACTTCGAGTTCAGCTTTGGCCTGGCTGACCTGCTGTTTGTATTCCGCATCATCCAGAACAGCGATCAACTTACCGCTTTGAAGTTCGTCGCCGATATTGACCCACATCTTCTCTAACCGCCCTCCAATTTTTGGGGCAATGACAAATGCTGCGTGGGGGTAGAGCGAGCCGCTGTAACGGCCCATATCCTGAACCGTTGCTTGTTGAACAGGCGCGACTTCAACAGCAACAGGTATTTTTTTTCGCTGGCGCTTGACGGCTTTTTTATCACTGCTGACGTGTTGATAGATCTGCCAGCCTAAAAAAGACACGCCCAGTAAAAGAATAGCTGTCAGAATTATTTTCTTCATGACAACGATAACTATTTGCTTTTTGACAAAGGATCAAGCAAAAAAAATTGTTAGCAGTCAAGAAAAACTCGATTTTTTATATTATATTCAACACCACTTGATTAAAACAGATTGCTAGGGGCAGTGCCAACATGCTATTGCTGCGGCGCTTTTTTCTTCTTAACCCAATAAACCGTTTAAAACCCGTATGCATATGACTAAATCATCTCATGAACCCTATCGCGATCCCCACCGCTGGATTGTTTTTTCCGTCATCAGTGTTGTCTATTTTTTTGTCTATTTTCACCGGGTCTCCACCTCTGTCATCGTGCCGGACCTGTTAAAAGCCTTTGACACCCATGCCACGGCACTGGGTCTCATGTCATCCATGTATTTTTATATCTATGCCCTGGAGCAGCCCCTGGTGGGGTACCTGACAGACCGGTGGGGTCCTGTAAGGGTGGTCGGTGTGTGGTCTTTGGTGGCCGCCGCGGGGTGTTTCATGTTTGGCATGGCCCCGAATATCTTCTGGGCGTCCGTGGCAAGAGCAGCCATCGGATTCGGGGTCGGGGGTGTCTATGTCCCGGCCATCAAGGCGTTCTCCCAGTGGTTCAGAAAAAAAGAATTTTCATTCATGATCGGGCTGCTCATGTCTGTTGGAAATTTCGGGGCCGTCATTGCCACGACACCCCTGGCCTGGTCTGTGGATTTATGGGGCTGGCGAATCACATTTTATGTCATCGGCGGGATCACGCTGATACTGGCTCTTGTGGCCCTGTTCTTTACGCAAGACAAAAAAGAACCCGCCAAAAAAGACCCGATATCCCCTGCAAAGACATCTTCCATAGCCGAACCCTCAGAGATTTCAGTCATACAGGTCCTGGCATCGGGTCGTTTGTGGCTGATTGCTACCGTCTTTTTAGGTGTTTATGGAACGGCTCTAACCCTTCAGGGTCTCTGGGCAACGCCCTTTCTCATGTCGTCTCTGGGCATCGAACGAATCTACGCCAGCAAGTTGAATATGCTGATACCCATGGGTTTCATCATCGGCTCACCCTTGATCGGCTGGCTCTCCGAACGGCTTTTGTGGCCCAAGATAACAACCCTGCGGATCATTATAAGCATTTATCTCATATCGTGGATCGGAATAACCTTCTGCCATGCATGGCTCGGTGCTGTGGGTCTATCAATAATGCTCCTGGGCATGGGTGTCGTTGCAGGTGGCTTCATCAGTGTTTTCTGGGGGGTTATCCGGGAAACAACCCCGGACAAAACCCTGGGTATGGTGTCCGGCGTTCTCAATCCAGCCCCCTTTTTGGGTGTGGCCGTCTTCCAGGTCGTCACCGGCGCTATTTTGAACCGCACCGAGCGCATGGATGGCCTTTACCCTTTGTCGGGTTTCACCGATGCTTTTTCCGTTTGTGTCATCGTTATTGCTGTTTGCCTGGGAATGTCCTTTTTTCTGAGAAACAGATGAACATCGAACATCTGTTTCTGACGAAGCATTAAGCTTTAAGCGATAAGCATTAAGCAGCTTACAGCTTATTGCTTACCGCTTATCGCTCATTGCTTCCAGCAGCACCGGAATAAAAGTTGCCAGGTCTTCTACAATACAGATGTCGGATAGATTGAAAATAGCAGCCATGGGATCGGCATTGATGGCCACGATGAATCCGGACCCTTTCATACCGCCAGTATGCTGGGCTGCCCCGGATATGCCACAGGCCAGATAAAGGTCGGGTGTTACGGTTGCACCTGTTACCCCTACCTGCCGGTCATAGGTCAACCATCCCAGATCGATGACCGGACGGGATCCACACACAACCGATTGTGGAATCGCAGAAGCCAGATTCCGGATAAGCTGAAGATTCTCTTCTTCACCAATACCCCTGCCGGCGGATACAATGACCCTGGCTGCTGACAAGTCCAGTCCACTTGTCTGGAATGGGGTGGTGGAAAGCGTAGCAGATGCCTGGGGGGCAACTGCCATGGATTTCAAATAAACATTTCCCTTTGGCTGATCCTTGTCCGGTGTCGGTCCATATGATCCCGGCTGAATGGTGAGAACCGTTGTTTTGGTGAAAGATGTCATGTCTGCGTTGATTTTGCCCCCATAGACATCCCTGGAAAAACAGATCATGTTCTCCTGAACAGAGAGTGCACTCACACCGGTAATACAGGCCGCTTTTAGGCGCATGGCAAGCCCTGGGGCAAAATCCGAGCCCCGGGAGGAATGGCCAATGCAAACATATGCAGGGGGATGATCCCGCAGCGTCTCATGCAAAATCGATTTGTAGACCTGTCCATTGTACTGTGCCAGCTGGGGTGCGTGTATTCCCAGGACATCCTTTCCCGTTGTTCCGGCCAGGCTTTTCGCAAGCGTTTCCACCTTTTCTCCGAGAACCAGTATCTTAATCGGCGCCGGGCTGACTTGTTGAAGCGCCTCTGCAAAATGCACCAGTTCATAAGTGATGGGCCGGATTTTTCCCTCAAAATGCTCGGCGACGACTACGATGGATCCGGATTGAAGGATATTTCTCATGTTAAAAATGATGGTCTCATAATAAGTCCGAGTTAGACGGTTTTGTAAAAAGTTCAAATTCAAGGCGTGCAAATTTTGTAATCATGAGGCGTACTTTTCGTACGTTGAATGATTACGAAATGCAGCACAACGCAGAAGTTGGGCTTTTTACGAGACCGCCAAAAATGACCTGTCAGACAAAATAGTAAGCAACTGTTCCGCTTTCTGGGATGGGGAACCTTCCAGAAAAACACCTTCCCGTAATCTTCTGGGCAGGGTCACCTGTCTTACCCCCTGCAGCGGAGCAGATTCATTCATGGCATCCACGAACAATGTATTCAGCTTGAGTTTGTTTGCCCGCAGCAGGTTTGACAGCGATGGGTAACGTGGTTGGTTGATTCCGGTCTGAATTGTCAACAGGGCAGGTAGCTGCAATGCAACCGTCTCCCTGTATCCTCCTTCTATCTCCCGTTCCACGTGTACACCCTCACCAACCGGCATGATCTCTATGTGCACAACAGCCGTTGCACACGGCAGGGACAGGACCTCGGCCAGGAGCGGTCCCACCTGTCCCTGCATCAGATCTTCCGACATGGCGCCGCATAAAATCAAGTCGGCGTCGGAAGCTTCGGATAAGCTTGCCATCCATCGGGCCAGGATGGACGGGTCCACAAAACCATCTCCGGGGGTCAGCATGTGCGTCCCGTGGTCAGCCCCCATTCCAATGGCCCGCCGAATGACCTCCTCGGATCTCTCCGGGCCTAGGGAAAGAATATGGATCGTTGTTCCAGGAAAAGCCTCCTTTATTTGAACAGCCGCTTCCACGGCACATTCGTCAAAGTGGTTCATCCTGAATACCGAGGTATCATAGGTCCTTACCCACTGGGCGTCTTTATCGATGCTGACGACGGCTTCTGATTCGGGAACCTGTTTGACACAGACGAGTATTTTCATAATTAAGATCAGGTTGATTAGACTGTTAGGCTGTTAGGCTGTAGGCGACTAACAGCCTAACAGTCTATAGTCTACAGCCTAATATTAATGCCGCTATAGAAGCTATCTAAAAAATAGGATATTGGTACAAGGTCAAGGCGGGATCGCGTTTTAATCCGCATGAATACTATTGTATTTTGAGGAATTGAAACACGATCCCAACGCAGAGATTGGGCCAAAAGACATTTTTTAGATAGTTTCTAATAGTCTTCGCGTTCGATAATCGTCGCAACCCCCTGGCCGCCGCCCACACAGGCATTGGCACAGCCATAGCGCCCGCCTTTTGCCTCGAGGATACGCGCCAGCGTGCCTGTCAGACGCACACCGGTTGCTCCAAGGGGATGACCGATAGCGGTAGCACCGCCCATGACATTGACCTTGTCAGGATCGAGCCCCAGCTTCTTGATGCAGTTCAAGGCCACGATGCAGAAGGCCTCGTTGATCTCCCAAAAATCGATGTCCGAAGCTTTCAAGCCGGCTTTTTCCAGTGCCATTTTGGAAGCGGGAACCGGGCCATCCCCCATGATGGTGGGATCCACACCGGCAAAGCCGATGGAACGGATGGTTGCCAGGGGTTTGATTCCTTTCTTTTTTGCGGTCTCTTTTGACATGAGGAGCATGGACGTAGCCGCAGCATTCAGAGGCGAAGAAATACCGGCTGTTATCACACCGTCCTTCTTGAAGGCCGGCCTTAATTGGGAAATACCTTCCAGGGTCGTTTCTGCACGAACAGCCTGGTCCTTGTCAACGGTCATGACGGAGCCATCAGCCTGTTCTGCATCGATGGGCAGAATTTCACCTGCAAAAAAGCCGTCTGTCTGCGCTTTTGCGGCCAGCTGATGAGAACGAACGCCCCAGTTGTCCATGTCTTCCTTGGTGAAGTCACACTGTGCGAAAAGTTTCTCCGCCGTCAACCCCATGTTCATACTGGTCATCATGTCCCAGTGCTGATAGGAAGGGTCCATAAACAATCCCATGTTGGGAACGATGGCGCCTCGATCGATCAGCGGACCACCCATGGGTACGCGTGTCATGTGCTCCATGCCGCCCACCATGACGATATCCGCAAAATCCATGGCGATCTCCATGAAACCGATTTGAATGCCGGCCATGGCCGAACCGCACTGCTGGTCCACAAATTTTGCAGGGATGGTTTCCGGCAGGTTGGCCAGAAAAAGGGGAAAACGTCCGCCAAAAGTAAACTGTTCAGAAACACCCGTGGCGCATCCCACAATAAAATCATCGATCTCTTTTGGGTCAATCCCGGTTTTTTTAATGGCCTCCGGCAGGAGTTTTGCCAGCAATTCGTCCGAACGCATTTTGCAGAACCAATCCCTTGCAGGATCGTTGGGGCGGGATCTGGTTTGTGCGGTTCTCAAATATCCTGCGATGACAACTTCTTTCATGATCATACCTCCTTATTTAAGCTTTAAGTATTAAGCTGTAAGCGATAAGCAGTAAGCTTTAAGCAGCTTATGGCTTACTGCTCAAAGCTCCTACGCTTATTTCAAAAATCAAACCGATGCGTTCTAAACAATCCGTACAATCCGTTTAATCGGTATAAAAACGCTTTTTCTTATCCACCATCTCCTCGATCAGAGCTGCCGGCTTGAAATGGACCCCGTATTTTGCCTCCAGCTCAACGAGTTTCTCAAGCACCTTGGAAAGACCCCAGGTGTCTGCATAACGCAGTATGCCGCCACGGTAGGGTGGGAAGCCTGTGCCGTAAATCATGGCCAGGTCCATATCCTGAGGCCTGTCACAAATCCCTTCCTGCATCATGTAAGCCGCCTCGTTAATGGCATTTGCCAGCATCAGGTCTATGATTTCCTGTTCTGCAACCGTCTTGGGCTCGACACCGTTGTCCGCGAGGTACCCTTTCACAACATCTGCAACCTTCGGGTTCGGAACGGGTGTGTCACCACTGTAATCCATGTAACCGGCCCCGGTCTTGCGGCCATAACACCCGGTCCTGTAAACCAGCTCGGTTAAGGGGTGAACCTTGTAGCGCTCTCCCAGCCTCTTTTCGAAGGTTTTATTGACATGGTAATTGATATCAATTCCCGTGAGGTCGGAAAGGGTCGCCGGTCCCATGGGCATGCCAAAATTGATCATGGCCTGTTCCACAGCAAAACCGTCAACACCATCCGCCGTGAGATAGACGGCTCCACCCATCAGCCCACCCAATTGTCGAGAAACATAAAAACCAGGACCGTCATTAACCACGATGGGAATCTTTTTGATCTGCCGCCCAAAGGCCACACTGGTGGCGAGGGTTTGGTTGGATGTCTGCCCGGCGCAGATGATCTCCAGAAGCATCATGCGATGGGCCGGGTTGAAAAAATGAAGCCCGATCATTCGGCCCGGCTCGGCAAGGGCTGAAGCCATTTCCGTTATGGGCAGGGCGGAAGTGTTGGTTGCAAACACGGTATGGGAGGGGCAGATCCCTTCCAGTGCTTTCCATATCTTCTGTTTGATATCCATGTCTTCCACCACGGCTTCGATAACCAGGTCCACCCCATCCAGGTCCTTTAGCTCGGTGGTGGTCTTGAACTGTTTCTCCAGCATGTTTTCCAGGTCTGCCTGCTTCATCTTGCGCTTTTTGATGGGAAAGGCAAAGGTTTTGCGGACGGAAGCAACACCTTTTTCAAGGGCAGCCTCGTTGATATCCCAGAGAATGGTTTCACATCCGCTCTTCAGCAGGAGATTGACGATACCGGAGCCCATGACGCCCCCACCCAGCATGGCAACCTTCCTGATGCCGGCAGGTTCGATTCCTTCGATACGCTCGAGCCTCCCTGCAGCACGCGTATTTAAAAATATCCCGATAAGATTTTCAGCAACGTCCGACACGGCACAATCAGCGAACAGTGCCACCTCCCTTTCGAGATCTTTATCCATATCATAGCTCAGTCCCTTATCGATGGCTTCCACTGCATTCATGGGTGCTATGTAGCCTTTGGATTGCGCCGCCACCATGGCTTTTGTAAAATCCATCATGGCTTTTTTCTCTGCAGCACTCGGAATCCAGTGGTGCTGATTGCGGGTCATGCGCGCCTTGATGTTGAGCTGACCGCTGCTGAACCGCCGGGCAGCCGCAACTGCTTTATCGATCAAAGTTTCGGCATCCGCCACCTCATCCACCAGCCCTCTTTTGTGGGCTATCTCGGATTTGATGGGTTTTCCGATGGTGATCATCTCCAGTGCGTACCGCAGTCCGATCAAGCGGGGCAATCGCTGGGTACCGCCTGCACCTGGAATCAGGCCGATCTGCACCTCGGGCTGACCCAGATTGACACCTCTGGCAGCCACACGGTAATGGCAGGCCATGGCAATTTCCAGGCCGCCGCCAAGGCAGTTGCCGTTAATGGCTGCCACAATAGGCTTGGGTCCTGTTTCCAGACTGCTCATAAATTGTGTAAATGCCAGTGTCCGCTCCACCACAGTCCCACGATCCTTTATGCCTTGGATCTGGGTGATATCCGCACCGGCAACAAAATTCCTATCGGTGCCGGTGAGGACCAGGGCTTTGATATCTTCATCCTCGTAGGCTGCTTTCAGCGCCTGGACAAGATCCTCCACAAAATGTTTCGAAAGCTGATTCACGGGCGGGTTGTTCATACTGAACACTGCCACATCCTCTTTCACTTCCGCCTGGATGGTATTAAAATCGGTTTTCATGCATAACTCCTTTTGTAGCCTTCGGCTGTCATTGATGGTCATTTGCCCTGCGGGCGACATTAGCGCTGCGCGCGTTATTTATTGTCATTTCGCCTTTGGCTGTCATTAGCCCTGCGGGCGATATTTAGCCTTCGGCTGTAATTTATAGTCATTTGTCCTTTCGGACGTCATTTATTGTTGCTGTTTGCTATTGGCTAAACCTAAAACCCTGGTTAGCCTTTTAGGGAATTAGACTGTCGGCTGTTAGGCGCCTATTGCTGTCAGCAATCCTCCAAGCGATAAGCTGTAACACAACTTTCGGGTTTCACCATAAATAGAGCGAAATGGGTGATCCAATGGCGATTTGCACTGTTTGAGCCGCTTAGGGAACCTTGCATCAGCGCATGTTAATGAACAATCCAATATAAAAATACAGTCATTTGGCAGCCATGCCTGTTTAATCATGTGGCCAGCGCTGATGTTAGGAGCCCTTACGGCGAGTTTGCAAAGCGACAGGGGATTATTCATTTCGCGTTCTCTGAATCCCGAATGTTGAGCTGTAAGCCATAAGCCGCTTATTGCTTACAGCTTAGAGATCTCCCTCCAACCCTTGTATCCCCCTTGAACCCTCGGACCCTTTCTTATAACCCCCCAAACCCCGCATCTTCCATCTCGACGGCCGCTCCGTCAAAATCCTTGATCGACACCATTTTACCATGGGTAACGGGAAGAACCGTATTGATAAAAAACTTTGCCGTCTGGATCTGGCTCTCGTAAAAACTGACATCCTTTTTCTTGGCACCTTCCTGAAGTTTTTCAGTGGCAACAACAGCGCGCCAAAGCAGCATCCATCCCATGGTTACGTCCCCCATGACTTCCAGAAAGGGAAATGCATGGGCAAACGCTTTTTTAAACTCGGGAGACATGGCTTTCTGACCGAGATGCATGGCGGATTCTCCCATGGCGTTCATGGCTGTTTCCAGCTTGTCCGCCATGGGGATCAACGTCTCGTGCTGTCTGGCAAGTGCGATGGTTTTTTGAATCTTTTCTAAAAAGGTCAGGAAAACCTTTCCTTTTTTCATACCCAGCTTGCGGGCCAGGAGATCCATGGCCTGAATGCCATCCGTACCCTCGTAGATGGATGCAATTTTACAGTCTCTGGCAATCTGTTCAACCGGGTATTCCCGGGTATACCCATAACCACCATACACTTGGATCGCCTCGATGCAGACATCATATCCCCTCTGGGCACAATAGGCTTTTACCAGGGGCGTCAAGAGATCCGCCAAGCCTTGATAGTGTTCCTTTTCTTCGGCTTTTTCGGTGGTTGCCAGCTTGTCGAAGCAGCGGACCGTATAGTAGGCAAAGCTGCGCATACCCTCCACATGGGCCTTCATCCACAGGAGCATGCGCCGCACGTCAGGGTGATTGATAATGGGCACCTGGGGTGCTTCCCGATCGGCAAACTTTTCCAGATCCCGTCCCTGAAGTCTTTCACGGGCATAGTTCAGGGCATACAGATACGCGGTGGTAGCATGTATAAAGGCCTGGAAACCAACTCCCAGTCGTGCCTCATTCATCATGTGGAACATGATACGCATGCCATGGTTTTCCTCTCCCAGCAACAAACCCCGACAATTGCCCTTACTCCCCAGAGACATGCTGCAGGTAGCGGAAGCATGAATGCCCATTTTTTCTTCGATGCCTGTGCAGGCCACATCGTTTGCCTCACCCATGCTGCCGTCTTCGTTGACCCACACCTTGGGAACAAGGAAGATCGAGATCCCCTTGGTTCCCGCAGGAGCACCTTCTATACGGGCAAGCACCGGGTGAATAATATTTTCCTGGAGATCGTGTTCACCGTTGGTAATAAATATTTTTTCCCCCTTGATGGTGTAGGTGCCGTCGGCATTCTTCACGGCCGATGTGGTCAGAGCTCCCACATCGGAGCCTGCCATGGATTCCGTCAACAGCATGGTGCCGCCCCATACACCGGTATAGAGCTTCTTGAGAAACATGGACTTCTGAACTTCCGTGCCAAAGAGTTCGACCATCTTGCCGGTTCCGTGGCCCATCCGCGCATAATTGACCAGCGGATAGTTCCCTCCCACAATATATTCGGCCACGGCCATGCCGATACTGCTCGGCAGCCCCTGTCCGCCGAGCTCCGGATCTTCGTTCAACGCGGTCCACTCCCCCTCGATGAGAAGTTTGTGGGGTCTGTGAAAACACTCGGGAACCTTTACCTGGCCCTTTTCAAAACGCAATCCAAGATGATCCCCCTCTGCATATGTGGGCACGAGCTCCTTGATTGCAAACGTTCGCGCCTCTGAAATAATCATGTCAAAAACTTTCCGGTTAAGCCCTTCATATTTTTCATTGACCAACAAATCCTCAACCTTCATCTGTTCGTAAAGGACAAAATCCATATCTCGACGATCTGCAATTACCTGTGCCATTCTCTTTAATCTCCTTTCACTTAATTAAAACTTCTAATGTTCTTCTTTATATATGATTGGGTTAAACAATGTTCGAGAACACCTAAACCTGTTGCTGTCATTTATGGTCATTTGCACTTCGTGCGTGATTTATCCTTCGGATGTCATTTGCGCTGCGCGCGTCATTTGTTCTACCGAACGTCATTTGCCCTGCGGGCGTAATTCATTGTCGCTGATAGCTGTTTGCTCCTGGCTACAGCTAAAACTTAAAACCTAACACCTAACACGTATTTTAAAACTTCGTCGGCCAATTGGCCAGTCGATGCTCGCCAATGCCTTTATTCCGATCACCCCGGCTGATTTTCAGAGCACGGCTTATATAATTCCGGGTCTCACGGGGATCGATCACGTCGTGAATGTAATGCATGCCTGCAGCCCCGTAGGGAGATGCATCGTCCACCATCTGCTGAACCAGTTTCTCCCAGGCCTTCTTGTCCCGCTTAGTTGCGGGAATTTTGCCACCAAAGACCACATTGGCAGCTATTTCCGGGCTCACGAAACTCATTTCCGCCGTGGGCCATGCCACGATAAAATTGACGCCACAACCCGATCCAGCCATGTTCCAGAAAGCCATACCATATGTTTTCCTGACGATAACAGAGATCTTGGGAACCGTTATCAGGCCCAGAGCATTCATGTAGTTCATCACCCTGGCTGCCACGCGGTTTCTTTCAGCTGCTTTTCCCACCAGAAATCCGGGTGTGTCGTGGAAAAACACCAGAGGGATATTAAACGAATCACACAGGCATAAAAAGCTGATGACCTTGTCGATGCCGTCCGTATCCATGGCACCGGCATTGACAAAGGGTTGGTTGGCAACAACACCCACCACATCCCCCTTGATCCTGGCGAGAGCGGTGATCACATTTTTGCCGAAATCGGGTTTAATGGGAAAAAGACTTTCCCGGTCAAAAACAGCATTCAAAATCCGGTGCATGTCATAAGCCCGGTTTCGTTTATCAGGCAGGATTTCCAAAATGTTGTCAGAATCTTCAGAACCATCGAAATTCTCCCGACACGGTGGTGCTTCCCCGTTGTGCTGCGGCATATAGCCCATAAATTGCCGGATAATGCTGAAACAATCATCTTCTGTTTCGGCAATCCGGTCTGCCATTCCTGTTATCTTTCCGTGGATCTCGCAACCCCCCAGTTCTTCATCGGTAACGGACTCGCCCAGAGCCAGCTCCAGGATTCTTGGTCCTGACACCCCCATGGCGCTCCCCTTGACCTGCACCACAAAATCGGACAGACAGGCCATCCAGGTGGGCATGCCATAGCATTCCCCCATGACGGCCGTAATCATGGGTGTCTCCCGGACCCGACTCATGATTTGAAGGTAGGTGTCAAAACCTCCGCCCCCGAAAGATGCAAGACCTCTGGAACCCATGATATCCGGCATTCTGGCACCGCCGGCTTCCCCGAGATAGATCACTGGATACCCGTAATGGGCCGCCAGTTGTTTTAATTCTCCTTCCTTGCGGCCTGCAACACGACTCGAGGTGGCGGCCAGTACGGAAAAATCATTGGACAGGATGCCCACCGTACGACCATCGATGGTGCCGTATCCGCCTATTTTGCTGTCCGCAGGGGTCTTGTCCTCCATTCCCGGTACATCGGAATGATTGAACATGCCCACCTCAAGAAAAGAACCGGGGTCGAGAAGACCTTGGATGCGTTCCCTGGCGCTGAATCGTCCCTTGGCATGCTGTTTGTCGATCTTTTCTTTGCCACCCATCTCCAGCGCCCGGGCTCTTCTTTTCTCCAGATCCTGCAGTTCTTTTTCAAAAGACATATCCGTGATTCTCCTATCGTTCTACCCACAATCATAACGAGAGCAACAAATAACAGAGTCTGCGTTGCCCATGTCATTAGCCCTTCGGGCGTGATTTGTCCTTCGGACGACATTAGCGCTGCGCGCGTCATTCATTGCCGCTGACAGCTCTATGCTCCCGGCTGAGCCTAAAACTTAAAACCTAACACGTATTTTAATAACACAAAGCAAATGACACTTATTCCCCATAGGGTATCCGCTTGCCGTCTTTGGTATAGCGATAAAATCCCTTTCCAGCCTTCTTCCCCAGACGCCCCTGGGCAATCATTTTCAGCAGGAGGTCCGATTTCGTTACCAGATGCTCCTCCCCCAGATCCACCATGGACTGACCCACCAGGGCAAAGGTGTCCAGGCCGGCATTGTCGGCAACTTCAAAGGGACCCACATTCCAGCCATATCCCAGTCGCATGCCGGCATCCACATCTTCCGGACTGACAATGCCGTCCGATACCAGATCCACGGCTTCCCGGAAAGCCGCCGAAAAAATGCGGTTCATCACAAAACCGGGGATGTCACGGTTCACACGCACCGGCGTTTTTCCAAGAGAGGTGATAAAGTCCACCCCTGCTTCAAACACATTGTCGGTTGTCTGCGCCCCTTTTACGACCTCCACGAGCCCCATAAAGGGTACCGGTCCAAAAAAATGAAGACCCAGCATACGCTCGGGCCGGTTGAGATGGGCGGCAATACGGGTAATGGGTATGGAAGAGGTGTTGGTTGCCAGGGGGGTTGTAGCGGGGATTTTTCCCTCCAGTGCTTTAAAAAGGTCGATCTTGAGCGCCTCTACCTCCAGAACCGCCTCGATGATCCAGTCTGCGTCTGCCGCACACGACAGATCGGTTTCATAGCTAAGGCGATTGAGAATTTTATCGGGATCTTCCTGAAGAAACCCCTTTTCTGCCAGTTTGTTGACCGACCAATGCAAACCCTTTTCCGCCTTGTCCAAAGCCTCCGGCTTCACATCGTTCAGGTGGACCCTGTATCCGCTCTGGGCACACACCTGGGCGATCCCGGCACCCATAAATCCTGCCCCGATGACCAAAACGTTTTGCTGCTCCATTATTTTTTCCTTCTTATAGGTCACTTGACACGTTAATTTACTTCAATATTCTGCGGTTTCTTGATCGATATTCGATATTTCATTGACACAACTTTATTTGACGGCAAAGCCACTGCGCTTTCATCCGGCCCAGAGGACCGGCTTTTTTCCATAGTGAACTATAATTTGGACCTCTCGATAATATCCATAGCCGTTTTTTCCAATATACCCACCACATAGCCCATATTCTGGAATCGTGGATCTTGTGTCTGACCGTGAAAATAACGGTAGTAGATCTGCTGTACGATTCCGGCCAGCTTAAAAAGTCCGAAACAGAGATAAAAATCGTAGTGTTCAATAGCCCGACCGGACAGACGCTCATAGAACGCCACCAGCTCTCTTCGCTTCAACGCTCCTTCGGCGTTGGTGGGAACCGTTCGCAAAAGCTGCATTTCCTGGGAATCCCCGGCTTCGACCCAATATGCCAGGGTACCGCCCAGGTCCATCAAGGGGTCACCCACCGTGGTCATTTCCCAATCCAGAACCCCGATGATTTTCAATGGCTCTTCAGGGTCCAGGACCACATTGTCGAATTTAAAATCGTTGTGGATCAGGCATGGCCGATCCGTATCCGGTGGCATTTTTTTCTTGAGCCAGTTCATGATCACTTCGGCATCCGGCACATCCGGCGTGCGGGCCGCCCGGTAGCGCCTGCTCCAACCTGTCACCTGGCGTTCGACATACCCTTCGGGTTTACCCAATGCTCCCAGACCTATTTCCCGATAGTCCACACCGTGCAGTTCATAAAGAACCTTGAACAGGTTTTCACACAGATGCGTCATGTCCCCGGGGCCAAGTCCCAGTGATTCCGGGATATCCTTTCGCAATATCACACCGCGGATCCTTTCCATGACATAAAATGAACACCCCATCACCTCAGGATCTTCAGTGTAGGCCAGCGGCCGGGGGCAGTAAGGATATACCGGCCCAAGGGCTTTCAACACTTTGTACTCCCTGCCCATATCATGAGCGGTTTTAGCCTTGGTCCCAAAGGGCGGCCGGCGCAGCACCATTTCCCGTTCACCCACCGTTACAAGATAGGTCAGGTTGGAGGCGCCGCTGGGAAACTGTTGTATCGCCATTGCTCCTTCTAACCCGGGAATCACATCCCGCAGAAACGCTTCCACTTTTCGGATATCAAGCTCTTCGCCTTTTCTTACCTTGGTTGCTTCGTCCATAAGTTTTGTTTTGCTGTCGTGTTTTCGTGATGAAACGTCGCGTTCTCCCCATATATCAAAACCAGGGGTCTATTTTACGGTTTTACCTTCGTACTCTCTTAAAATTCTGCGTGCCACGGACACCTTATGTACCTCGTCGGCTCCGTCGTAAATCCTGGCCGCCCGCTCGTGACGGTAGAAAAAAGAGATGATGGTATCATCCGTCATACCCAGTCCACCGTGCACCTGAAGTGCTCGATCGATCACTTTCTGCATGGTGTTGGCCACCATGAATTTGATCAGGGAAATATCCTGGCGGGCCTCTTTGATGCCCTTGTTCTCGATGGTCCAGGCTGTATGCAGGACCATCAAGCGTGCAGCCCTGATTTCCGCTGCACATTCTGCAATCCAGGACTGAATGATTTGTTTGCTGGCCAAGGTCTTTCCAGGAGCAATCACACGGGTGATTGCCCTGTGGCACATCAGGTCAAAAACCCGGTTGCAGATGCCGATCCAACGCATGCAGTGATGAATCCGACCCGGTCCGAGTCTATCCTGAGCAATAATAAACCCGTGTCCCTCCGGTCCTAAAAGATTTTTCTGGGGCACCCTGCAGGATTGATACAGAATTTCGGCATGACTGAAGTAATCATCCCCGGCATGCCCCATCACCGGGATATTGCGGACGTGATTGAACCCGGGGGTATCTGTGGGTACAATGATCATACTGGCGCGCATATAAGGAGAGGCATCCGGATCGGTAACGGCCATGACAATGGCAAATTTTGCGCCATCTGCTGAAGACGTGTACCACTTGTGACCGTTGATTACATAATCGTCACCATCTTTCACTGCGGTGGTATCCAGCATGACCGGGTTCGATCCTGGCATGTCTACTTCCGTCATGGAAAAACAGGACCGGATCTGTCCATCCACCAGGGGTCTGAGCCAGGTCTCTTTCTGTTCATCCGTTCCATACTGGTGAAGAATTTCGATATTGCCGGCATCAGGGGCTTGGCACCCAAACACCAGGAAACCCAACATGCTTCCGCCAAGGGTTTCTGAAACCAGACCGTGCTCCACCAGGTTAAGACCCATGCCCCCGAATTCTTTGGGGTGATTCGGTGCCCACAACTCCATCTGTTTAACCATTTTCTGCTTTTCTGCAATGACGGGCAACAGACTGCTGGTGTCCTTGGTTAAAAATTCAGGCTCCAGGGGTATGAGCTCTTTTTCAACAAACTCCTTCATCATCCCGAGTATGGTTTGCATTTTTTCCGATATGCTGAAATCCATGGTACCTCCTCATTCTTCAATTAGATTTGACGGTCTCGTAAAAAGCCCAACTTCTGCGTTGTGCTGCATTTCGTAATCATTCAACGTACGATACGTACGCCTCATGATTACAAAACTTGCACGCCTTGAATTTGAACTTTTTTCGAAACCGTCTGATTCTGATTTTTTACGATTTCATTAAATTAAAACTGCTTTTTAAATTATAATTCGAAACCCCAAGCTAACGATAGGTCAGCAGCTTGTCGTCATTCTCAAGTTCAAGGTGCGTGATATCGTTAAAACCGACCAATGCCATCCCCCGGGAATTGTATTTGAAGCGTGTGATGGATGCGTTCATGATCTGCCATGACAACGCCATGGCAGATTTGTCCGTCAGGTTCAGGACTTCCTGAACCACCACTGAAATGGGTCCCCCGGAAGTAAAGAGGGCCAGTCTCTTTTTGGCCCCCTGGGCTTGCATGATCTGACGAACACCCTTTATCACCCGGTCATTGAAACCACGCCACGTGACAACCCCCGGCATATCGCATGTGCCGGAAATCCAGCGGTTCATGGCTTTCTCAAACAGAAGTTGAAAGGTTCTTTTATCCGTATAGATATCGGCGAGTTTTTTGGAAATGGATGGGTTTTCATCCATCATTCCGGGAAGCTGGGCCTGGAAAACAGATGCGGAGTCGTATTCGTCAAAAGCTTCGTCCGAAATGATTTCCGGAATAGGTGTCTGCTTATCTTTATAGGCTGATATCAGCGCGCCTGCCGTATCGATCTGCCGCTTCATGGTGCCCACATAAATGGCGTCAATCTTTCTGCCGATCCTGACCCAATGTCTGGCGACAATTTCTGCCTGAACAACACCCATGGGAGACAGACGATCATAGTTTTTCTCGCCAAACGATGCCTGGCCGTGGCGGATCATGTAGAGTTCACTCATTAGAGACGCTCTTATTATGGTTCAGGAAGATCATTCCCACAATACCTCTTCTCCCACATCCTTGCCCGGACTCGAAAGATACCGGAATAAAAATGCTGCCAATTGTTCCTCACCCGCCATTCCGAGCATCCGCCCCTGTTCCTTGCCCCTCACAAACAGCAGGTATACCGGCGTGCCCTTGATGTTAAGCATCTGTTTGAACCCATTGATCAGTTCTTCTTCAAGCAAACAGACCTTTACAGTATTTTTATATTTTTCAGCTATTTGGTGTAATAGAATGGATTGGCTTGAAAAATCAGGGCCATTGGGCATACATAGCAGCAGAACAGGCTTTTTAGCGTTGTCGATCTCTGCGGTATAGTTTTGATTGTTAATAAAGGTAACCATGGGGCCTGTGACTTGAACGGAAATAGCAAGCAAATCAAATAGATAAATCCTTACCGTAAAGACACCCTGCAGCTTGCAGCGGGGTGTCTTCACTCATGTGTGCTTCATGCTTCAGTTCGGATTAACAGTTCAAATATCATGCCAATCCATTCTAAAAGCAAGGAATCTACAAGCATTTGATATAATGATCTTATTTTATTCTGAATTTTTATCCGTGGGTCTGATACTCCCGGTTTGTGTGCCATAGCACATATCTGCGCCAATACACAAGTGTGCCATGGCACACTATTTTTGATTTGAAGCTTTTCGCGGCAGAATTTGCCGGCGCAACACCTATCGCGTCGCCATAGGGATTATGCACACGCTTGCGGTTCAAGGCTTGTTGACAACACCACAAGACAAGGCTAACCTAAATCGCTCAAATTTTTAGGTTCAGTGTTTGCAAAAATTGAGTAAAGAACTTAATCGCTCAATCCGAGTTTGAAGCACCCCGCAGCATGCAAAGCACTGCCAAACGGCAGAACCTACGGGGAATACGCTCCTTATTTCGGTTCAAAAAGCACACACTGTAAAATCACATCTATCAAACAGGAGGTTCTAAAATGATCGTTGTCGCTAAACTGAAAGCTCAGGAAGAAAAAGAAGCAACACTGGAAGCAGCATTGCGGGACATGGTAAAAAAAGTAGCATCCGAAGACGGGACAGTGACTTATACGCTTCACAAATCCAGCAAGGATCCAGCGCTGTTCATGTTTTACGAAAAATACAAAAATGCCGATGCCCTGAAACAACACAGTGCCACGCCGCATTTCAAGGCCCTTTTCGCGACCATTCAGCCCATGCTGGCGGCCCCGCCGGAAATCGAGATGTATCAGGAACTGGCAGCACTGAAGCGGTCCTAACCCAATCGCCCTCTCAAAAAAAAGCCAAAGACAGGAAAAAAAATAAGGGACGCCCCTTTATTGATAAGTTTCCACAAATCATCAAGTTGGGAGTCATTTGCTAACGCGAGGGCCGGACAAGGCGGTATTGTGAAATTCTTCTGTAAAGTGTTCTGCGGCCGATGCCCAGAAGGCGAGCTGACTTGGCCACATTCCAGTCGGTCTGCTTCAGTATCGCCTCGATGTCACCACGATCCTTTTCAGGCGCTCTTCTGGCTGAAACTTTCCCGGACATGTGCAGTTCCCGGATATCGGTCGGGATGTGCCGTAGGTGAATGGTGTTGTCATGACAGAGCACAAAAGCGTGTTCAATGGTATGTTCCAGCTCCCGTATATTCCCAGGCCATGGGTAGGCCATAAAAACACCCAGAACCTCATCGTCCAGCTTCTTGACCTGCTTGCCAAAGACCTTGTTAAATTTCTGAATAAAATGATCCACCAGCAAGGGAACATCCTCCAGACGGTCGCGTAAGGGCGGAAGTTGGATTTCGACGACCTTTAGCCGGTAGTAGAGATCTTCCCGGAATTCACCATCGATGACCTTCTGCTTCAAATTCTTGTTCGTACTGGCCACGATACGGACATCGGCTCTCATGGTAGCAGAATCCCCTACCCGTTCGAATTCTTTTTCCTGTAACACCCTAAGTAGTTTAAGCTGAATTCTGGCTGAGATATCACCGATTTCATCCAGGTGTATGGTGCCCCCTTCGGCTGTCTCAAATCGGCCCCTGGCATCTTTGACCGCGCCGGTAAAGGCACCTTTTATGTGTCCGAAAAGTTCGCTTTCAAGCAAGTTTTCAGCCAGAGCCGAGCAATTTACCGTCACAAAAGGCTTGAATGCCCGGTTGCCGATATTGTGCAGGGCCTTGGCCACCAATTCTTTGCCGGTCCCGCTGTCACCCGTAATCAAAACAGTCGTCTCCAGATCGGCGAGATCCTCCATCAGCTTGTAAAGCTCCCGCATGGGTCTGCTCTTGCCGATGATTTTCTGAAACCGGCTCCGCTCTGCAAGCTCTCTTTCCAGTTCGTTCAATCTTGTAATATCCCTGATAACAAGAACAGCGCCCATGAACTTGCCGTTCTTGTCCATGAGAGGTGAACAGGAAAGATCCGATTTCTGAGATGGCCGCTGTGGATTACCACACTCCACCTGGTAGCCCTTGATACTCGATTTTCGTTTGAGTGTCTCCAGCAAGACCTCGTGGCAGGCATTGTCACACCGGCTTGAAACATCCGTAAATATTTTTCCGATGATTTGTTTCGTCTCCAATCCACAGATGGTTTGTGCCGCCTGGTTGGCCTCGATCACCCTGAGATCCGTATCCACGGTTATGATGGCATCTTTCACACTGCGAAAAATAGCCCTGAGCCGATTGCGGTGCTCCATGGCATCGGCTTTGGCCCGCTTTCGATCTGTGATGTCTCGAACAATACTGCGGAATCCTGCGGGGTCACCCTTTGAATCTCTTTTCAGTGATATGGAATACTCGAGTATCTTTCGAAGACCACCCCGGGTAAATGTCTCAAAGATGAAAGACTTGCTGGGAATGCCGGTCAGATAGACGCGGTTAAAAGCCTGGTAACAGGCATTGGCTGTCTCTTCGTCGGTGGCCTCGCGATAATTTCTGCCAATAAGCCATTCCCGAGAAACACCTAAAATCCTGCAAACAGCATCATTGCAGAAAATGGTGTTGCCGGACAGATCGTTTTCCACGTAACCATCCTCGATGTCATTGAGGACAATGCGATAGTTTTCCCCTGTTTCACTCAGGATGGCTTCTCTGTTCTTGAGGGCCGTGATATCGATCAGACATCCGAAGCCCTTTGAACCCACCTGGACCTGCCCACCAGGATGATGACCGCTGACCCACACAAAAGATCCGTCTTTTTTGGTCAGCCTGAGAACCATGGGTTCCCTGTTTCCGGCTGCCTGGGTTGACTTCAGCACACCATTGCCAAACAACAGCTTGTCATCTGGATGAACAATATCCAAAATGTTTTTGCCCGTGAGTTCCGAAGGGTTGTCATAACCCAGCATCTGCAGTAGGGCCCTGTTGGCATAACAGACAATATTGTCATCCAGCGCATACACCCCTGCATTCAAATTTTCCAGCATACCCTGGTCGTTCTTTTCCATAGGCAATATCTTCGCTATCTGACACGGATTTCCTGGTTGGTTCCAACAAATAACATGCCGGCACGGCAAGCCCTTAAAAAGAGGTAACGTTCATGCATGCCGTATGAACCCTTCAGGATGCTTCTTTTTCTTTCCGGTCCATAACACAAAACAAGCCTTTGCCCGCCATAATGGGTCCGAAGCACTTGTTGTCGGAAAGACAGGCTGACTTTGTAAAGTCCCCGGATCGCCATCGATTGATCAGGCCCGGTTCCCGGATAAAAGGGCGGCACAAGGAAATATAGTCTGCAATACCATTATCGACAATCTGTTGTGCTGTTTCATAAGATCGATTTCCCCCCACCAGGATCAACGGCACCTGAACGTCTGTCTTAAATGCCCTGGCTTCTTTTTGAAAATAGGCCTCTTTTTCCGGCGAATGAATACCCATACGACTGGGATTCATTTTGCCCCCGGTAAGCAGGCCCCCGCTCAACTCGATGGCGTCGATACCCTCTTTTGCCAGCATCTTCCCTAGCTGTATGGCATCCTCCAGCACCAGACCGTTTTCAATAAAATCCCCGCAGTTCATTTTTATCAAGATGGGGAAATCAGAACCAACGGATTCGCGTATGGCTTTCAATACCAGCATCAGCGGCTTTGACCTGTTCTGGATGTCACCGCCATAGGCATCGGTTCGCTGATTGTAGATCGGTGAAAGAAACTGGCTCAACAGGTATCCGTGAGCGGCATGGATCTGCACACCGTCAAAACCTGCCTGCTTGGCCCGCCGGGCTGCTTCTGCAAATGCCGTTACAATGACCTGAAGATCCTCTGCTGTCAATGCTTCGCGTGGTGCTTTGGCCATGCCTTCCACAGCCGAAGGCGCCACAGGCGTTAAACCACTCAATTTTCCATTGGCATGATAACCGGCATGTGCAAGCTGAATAACGATTTTGCCTCCTTTTTCATGAACCGCTGCAGCCATTTTCTTCAGCCCGGGCACAAGGTTATCCGCATAAATACCCAGCTGCCAAGGTCCGGCCTGGCCTTCTCTGCTGACATAGGCGTGACTGCTGATGATGAGGCCAACACCCCCTTGGGCAAGGTCAGTCATGAGGTTGATCAGACCGGGTGTGACAGCCCCATCATCGGCAGCCATGCCTTCCCAGGTTGCTGAACGGACAAAGCGGTTTGCCAGTGTCATACTATTTATTTTGCTTGTCTCAAAAAGATCTGTCATCTTATATCTCCTTATTTAAAATCACCTGGAAAAATTTTTCTTTAATGATTTGTTGGGCCTCTGTCATAATACGATCCAGTAGCTCCCGGCATGTGGGGATGTCCTTAACAAACCCCATGGTCTGGCCGGCGGCCAGAATTCCTTTTTCCATCTGCCCCTGCTCAAGCATATCTTTTCCTACTAGTCCGGAAACAAAGGGGACGATATCCTCTATCTGCGTGTTGCCACGGCTTTCAATCTCCAGCACCTTGTCCACCACGGGATTGTGCATGACCCGTTCCGTATTTCGCAGGGTCCGCATAATCAAGCGTGTATCGCGTTCACTATGATCCACCAGGGCCTGCTTCACGTTGACGTGCACCGGCGCCTCCTGAGTTGCCACAAAACGCGTACCCATGTTTATCCCGTCCGCTCCCAGGCCCAGGGCACCAACCAAGCCACGGCCATCTCCCAACCCCCCGGATGCAATGATGGGTAAATCGATGGCATCCCGGGTGAGCGGTACCAGTATCATGGTTGTCACATCATCTTCACCTGGATGTCCTGCAGCTTCAAACCCATCGATACTAACAGCATCACAACCAATTTTCTCTGCCTTGACAGCGTGCCTTACCGAAGTGCACTTGTGGATAACGTTGATCCCGGCGGATTTGAGCTGATCCATGTACGGCTCGGGGTTTCTACCGGCCGTTTCGATAAAGCGGATGCCCTCCTGAATACAGACATCAATGTAGGCCGGATAATCCGGCTGTCGCAAACTGGGCAAAAAAGTCAAATTTATGCCAAAGGGTTTGTCTGTCATCTCCCGGCACTTGCGGATTTCTGCCCGCAGCCCCTCGGGTTCGGGAAAAGTTAAGGCTGTCATAAATCCGATACCACCCGCATTTCCCACCGCCGAAGCCAGCTCGGACCTGGCGATCCACATGAGTCCCCCCTGGACAATGGGACGCTCGATACCGAAAAAGTCGGTAATTCTGGTCTTTAACATCATTCACCTCTCGTTGTTGGCAATAAGCCACAAGCTTTAAGCCATAAGCTGCTTATCGCTTAAAGCTTATAGCTATAATCCTGTACCTTATATATCAATCACCCCGCTCACCGGGGCCACCCAGTCAAGCTTCTGATCTGTTGCGATCTGGGCGTCGAATTTCTGTGCGACCTCTTTGGGCATGGCCGCACCTTTACGCAAATTCAAATCCGCATGGGTCCCCAACACTTCAAGAATGGCGGACAGCTTGCCTGTGGTTTCATTAATCATGAAATTCATAAAATGAAATCGTTTATCCGTACGTCCCAGCAGGCGGATGCGCATGGCAACGGTTTCACCCGCCTTAACTTCAGCAAAATACTGTATGAAATGCTTCAAAGCAAAGACACCCATCTTTTTCTGGACATAGTAATTCTCATCCAATCCATGGGAGATGAAAAAATTCCAGACCGATGTATCAAAAAGGGACATGTACCAGCGGACATTCATGTGTCCCATGGCATCCAGATAGGATTCCGGAATGGTTTCGCGGTGGTACAGTGACAACATCACCAGCCTGTCTAACGGCACCAGGCATCCTTTTGTTTTTTCCCAGATACCGCATGCTGATGCGTCTTCCATTTTTGATCCCCTTTTCTGTTGTCGTATCCCAGATGCTTATTACAAATTCATCCGGATTCTCGCCGGAATATCGTATTTTATTATTCCTGCCCCACAAGCGGGGATATCCACCATGGCATATGTACCTAGTGCAGTAATAAGCTGCTGATAGCCGATCAATAGCTAAGTGCCACCGGCAATGAGCTACCAGTGAACATCGTCAGATGTTCCTCCCTGCTGCATACCCATTATGTACGGCATCGAACGCCAGGGCAACTTTGTGCGCATCCCCCACAACCTGATACGGAATGTCCTTTTTTTCCATTACTTCCTGCAAAGGGTTGTAGGACTCGGACCCCACCGCCAGAACCACGGTATCCGCCGGAATGGTTTCTGCCTGTCCGTCCATTTCAACGATAACACCTGTGGGCGTAATCTCCATGGCTTTGGTGGAAACATTTGTCTTCACCCCGATACGCGACATGTCCTGAAGCATGCCCCAGCGAGTCGTCAGACCGATATCTTTGCCGATCTTTTTAATCATTTCAATGAGTACGACATCCTTGGTTCCCTGGGTTGCCAGTTCGTATAAATCTTCAGGTGTTTCAGCTTTGTTTACCATTAAAAATTTAAGGGCTTCACCGGAAAGTGTTCCCTTTTCACCCAGAAACAGGGCGGTCTCCACTCCTACGGCCCCGCCGCCGATCACCACTACCCGCCGGCCCGTGGCTACCCTGTTCAACAGCACATCCCAGGATTGAACCACGTGTGCCAGCTCCACTCCGGGTATCGGTGGTGTAATGGGTTTTGCACCGGTTGCCAGGATAACCGTACCCGGCTTTTCATCATCCAGGATGTTTTCGTCCACAGCCGAGTTGAGAACCACCCGGATCTTCTGGACAGCCACCTGGGTCGCCAGATCTTTAGCCAGTTCCTCAAATTCAGCCCTCCCCGGAGGCGCAGACGCCAGGTAGAGTTGCCCGCCGAGACGATTTCCCTTTTCATAGAGCACTACCTCGTGCCCACATTCTGCAGCTGCCAGGGCTGCGCTCATACCCGCAGGCCCACCCCCCACCACCATCACCTTTGAAGGTGAATCGGAAGTCTGCAGACGGCATTCCTTTTCATGTCCTGCCTTGGGGTTACAGAGACACTCCACCTGTTTCAATTTGAATAAATGGTCGAAACATCCCTGGGCACAGGCAATGCAATGAACGATTTCCTTTTCCCGACCCGTAGCAGCCTTCTCCGGGAGATAGGGATCCGCGATCAAGGGTCTCCCCATGGCAACCATATCACATGTACCGTCCGCGATCATTTCCCTGGCCGTGGCTGGGTCGTTGATGCGGTGGCTGGCAATGACAGGCACGTTTACGAGATCTTTGATCCCTTTTGCCAGATATCCGAACACGCCTCTGGGAACCGAGGTAGTGATCTGGGGCACCCGTGCTTCGTGCCAGCCCACATTGATACATAGTGCGTCCACACCAACATCCACCAGCGCCTGGGCATACACAGCCAGTTCTTTACGACCCTGGCCACCGGGCATGAAATCATTGCCATTCATACGCACAATCAGAGGGTAGTCGCTGCCTGTAACCGCCTTTATCTGCTGCATGACTTCCCGACCGAAACGCATCCTGTTTTCATAGGATCCACCATATGCATCCGTACGCAGATTGGTGAGAGGTGATAAAAATTCAGAAATGAGATACCCGGTACCACTCAAAACCTCCACGGCGTCAAAACCGGCTTCCTGAACACGTCGCGCTGCCTGGGCAAAGCTTTCCACAATTTCCTTGATTTCCTCAATCTTCAGTTCACGCGGGGTTTCTTTGGTCATGCGGGATGGGATTGGCGACGGTGCCACGGGCTTTTTCCCGCCGGTAAAAAAGGAGAAATTGTAGCGACCAGCATGGTTCAACTGCACGGCACTCCGGGCGCCGTGGTTCTTGATGCCGTCGGCCAGATCCTTGAGCCCGGGAATGAATTCATCTTTGTGTGCACCGATGTTCATTGTGGAACCCGAGAGTTCGTCCACGGTGGCATAGCCGACGCTGATCATACCCACGCCCCCGCGAGCTCTCTCTGCATAAAATTCAACAAGCTGCTCCGTGACCTTGTAATCTTTGGCCATGTTCATATGCATGGCCGGCAAGTAAATTCGGTTCTTGACTTCCAGCCCATTGATCTTGATTGGATTAAATAACGGATCCTTCATGATTTTCCACCCTCCTTAAAAAGCGGCAACGCCGCGTCATATAAATTCGCATGGTGAATTTATTTGGTATACGAAACATCTCTCAACAAGCGCTTCAACAAAACCTTCTCCTCCATGGTTAATCCGTCCAGGCACTCTTGATTGGCCTGATCCCGCTCGGTGGTAAGTTTGGGCTTCAGTGAAACACCCTTGTCGGACAGGCAAATGCGCAGAGTGCGTTTGTCTTCTGGATCGGGATGCTTGAAAATCCATCCCCCTGAAACCATTCTTTCCAGAACACCTGACAGCGTAGCCGGATCCAGTACCAGTCGCTCGCTGATCGTTCTGGCCGACAGGCCGTCTTCGTCCCAGAGCACCTCGAGGATAAGGTGTTGTATGGGGGTTAGGCCATACCCGGTCAAACGCTTTTTAAAGGTTCCATGCGCTTTCTGGTAAGCCTTGGCCAGTAAGAATATGACACAGTCTTTAAACTTATCCATATTTAAATCCTTCGTATGCTAACTAATTTAATATGGGCTCTTTTGTCAAGGCTAAAAGAGCGATAAGCCATAAGCAGTAAGCCGTTTATGGCTTATCGCTTAGTGCTTTATCATTCGCCCAATATAGTGTAGGTTCATCTACCATGCTGCGCGTATTTCAAAACGACTTGTATCTCCCGGGAGAGTTCATCACCACCCTGGAACTGGTCCCGGGCAAAGACTCCTCAGGTCGATCCGTGGACACCGTCATGGGCATCGCTCGGGATTCATTTGCCGATGGAAGACTTTCAGCCGTATCCATCACCGACAACCCCGGAGGAAATCCTTCCCTGAGCCCGGATGTTCTTGGGCATGATATCTTTAAGGTCGGCATGGATGTCATCGTTCACTTTACATGCCGCGATATGAACCGTGTCGGTATGGAAAGCAGGGCCCTCCAACTGGCCATGATGGGCATGAAGAACCTACTGGCCCTGACTGGGGACTACACTGGCAAGGGATTTGGCGGTCAGGGAGCGCCTGTCTTCGATCTCGACGCCGTGAACCTCCTGATGATGCTCGATCAACTCAACCATCGCTTTCACGAAGCCGGAGATCCGGATGGTTTTTTTACGGGATGTGCCGTATCCCCTTTCAAGTACACCGAGGCAGAATGCTTTGCGCAATATGCCAAACTCTGTCGGAAAATTTCGGCCGGCGCCCGCTTCATCATCACCCAGCTCGGATATGATATAAGAAAGTTTGCAGAACTGATGACGGTGTTAAAGCAGCTTGAAGTGAACCTGCCGGTATTCGGGTCCATCTATCTTCTGACACCCCGGTCAGCCAGGATCATGAATCAAGGGCTGGTACCCGGTGCCGTAGTCACAGACAAACTCCTGGGAAAAATACTGGATGAATGGAAAAATCCAAAAGCCGGACGCAACAAGGCCATCGAAAGGGCTGCCAAGCTGGGTGCTATTCTCAAAGGGCTGGGCTATCAGGGGATGCACCTGGGTGGGGTTCATAAAACCTTTGACGTGGCGGGCGATATTATGAGCCGTATGAAAGCCATCCAGGATCAATGGCAGGATTTTCTGCCGGAATTCGATTTTTCAATCCCGGAAGGTTTTTATGTATTTCCAGAGAAACCTGCTGGAAACAACTCATTGAACGGTTTTGGGGGACAGTCGAAATCCATTCCATTGTTTGAGAAAATTCACCATACGCTGATGAAGTCCATGCATGACCAGTTTTTCAACTTCGAATCCAAGCATGCCCGAACCATGGAAAAAGTTAGCCGATGGATCACAGGCACTCCCACAGCTGAAAAATTTCTGGTTTTTTTTGAAAATGCAGCCAAAAAAATTCTGTTGAACTGCCAGCATTGCGGAGACTGCGGCATCCAACATCTGGCCTTTTTATGCCCCGAATCCCAGTGCCCCAAACATACCAGGAACGGTGCCTGCGGCGGCAGCCGCAACGGCATGTGCGAGGTGAATCCGGACCGAAACTGTGTCTGGGTGAAAACGTACCGGCGCATGGTTTACAGCGGATCCTGTCATGACCTGCTTTCAGGATGTGTATCCCCGAGAATGTGGGAGCTCAACCAGACATCCTCCTGGTTGAATTTCCATCTCAAGCGAGATCACCAGAGCGTTTCCACCGGTCTTGAAAAACATTGTCGATTAGAGGCGTGTCAGATGTCATTTTGTGAGTATTTCGGTAAAGCGATAAGCATTAAGCAATAAGCATTAAGCCGCTTACAGCTTATTGCTTAGAGCTCAAACATTCCCCGCCGTCAGCCCCCCTCAATCCCTTGCATCCCCCTCGGAACCTTGAACCCATGTATGCTGGGATGCTGGGATGCCGCTATCCGCAGATACCTGTCAGCCACCCTCGAACCCTTGTATCACCCTCGGAGCCTCGAACCCTTATTCACCCCCCGCTTTCACTGCCGTCTGTTTTTTATTGTAGAGTAGATAATAAACAACCGGTATCAGCAGCAGGGTAAAGGCCGTGGAAACGATCATGCCGAAAATGATGGACCATGCCAGCCCGCTGAAAATGGGATCCAGGGTAATGGGCCAGGCACCCAGTGTCGTAGTACCGGCAGTCAGAAAGATGGGCCGGAAACGAACGGCTCCGGACTCCACAATGGCATCCACGAGAGGGCTTCCCCGCCTGACCTGAGCCCGGATAAAGTCTATGAGGATGATGGCATTCCGAACCACGATGCCACTCAGGGCAATCATGCCGATCATGGCTGTGGCGGTAAAGAAAACCGGGTTTGCAAAACCGCCCACCGGACGGTTTACAATAATGTTGAGAAGCGCAAACCCCGGCATGATCCCGATCATGGTCAAAGGAATCGAAAGCATGATCACCACCGGTATCAGGTAGGATGCGGTTTCATAGACCAGCAGTACATAAATACCCACCAGAGCGGCCGAGAAAGCAAGACCCAGGTCCCGGAAAACATCCAGGGTAATCTTCCATTCGCCCTCTCCACTCCAATCCAATCGCATACCTGGCGGAAGCGGGTTTTCCTTGAAGTGCCTCTGGAGTTCAAGCACGGCATAAGCAGGACCCCTGCCGGCCATTTCTGCTGTCACATAAACAACGCGTTTCTGATTTTTGTGGTAAATCGATTTGTCCTGAAGTGTTTCTTCGAAGCGACCCAACTCGCCCAGTTGAACCCTGTTCCCCGTGCGACCCATCACGGCAATGGTCTTTAAACGTGTGATGTCCGATCTGGCCGCCCTGGAAAGACGCAGAACAATGGGCAGTTCATTCTGTTCCGTCTCCAAATGCACGATTCCGGCCGGCATTCCATCCAGGGCGATCTTAAGCGTTTTCACGATATCCTCGGTGGAAATACCATTGAGACCGGCCTTTTCGCGATCCACCCGAAAGAAAAATTTGCGCTGGTCTGTTTCCACCATGTCGTCGATGTCCACAACCCCGTCTGTCTGTGCCATGCGACCCTTGACCTTTTGGGCGGCCTGGATCAGATCATCATAGGTGTGATGGGGCTGGCCGTATATCTCAGCCACGAGGGTGGAAAGAACCGGCGGACCGGGAGGCGCCTCCACCAGTTTGATGCTCACGCCGGTCGTCTGGGCAATGGCCTGTATGTCTTTGCGGATCCGCAGGACCATGGCATGGCTCGACATCTCGCGTTCACTCCGGTGCAAAAGGTTTACCCGGATATCAGCCACGTTGGCGCCCTCCCGAAGGTAGTAATGACGCACCAAGCCGTTGAAGTCCATGGGAGAAGCCGTGCCGACTGTGGTGGTATAGTTGGTGACTTCCGGCATGGCCATGAGAACATTTTCCACCTTCCGGGCCACGGCCTCGGTGGTTTCCAGGGTGGTACCCTCCGGTGAATCGATGAGCACCTGAAATTCGTTCTTGTTGTCAAAGGGCAACATCTTCAGCGGCACATGTCCCGTGAGTGTCAGCGCGATGGATATGATAAACAGGATGGCAACCGTGAAAAGGAGCAGGAAGCTTTTGGCCTTTGAGTTGATAAAGGGAAGAATAATCCGGCGATATATTCGGTAAGTGGTGGTCTTGGTGAGGTCATAGGGCCCCTGGTCGGCGGTCTCCTCTTTCAACAGTCTGGCGGAAACCCAGGGGGTGATGGCAAAGGAAACGATCATGGACATGAGCATGGCCAGGGGCACATTCAAGGCCATGGGACGCATATAGGGTCCCATCATACCGGTGATAAAAAACAGGGGCAGAAAAGAAACAATAATGGCCAGGGTAGCCAGAATAACCGGCGGCATGACCTCGTTGATGGCAACGGAGATGGCTTCCAGTTTTTTGCGGCCGCCCATGGTCAGATGCCGGTAGATATTTTCCACGCTCACGATGGGATCGTCCACCACGAGCCCCAGGGCCAGAATGAGAGCAAAAAGCGTCACCCGGTTGATGGTGTAACCGAACAGGTAATTGAATATAAGAGTCAGAGAATAGGTAATGGGTACGGCAATAGCCACAATGGTGCCGGTACGCCATCCCATGTAAAAGGTAATCAAGGCAATCACGGTGATAATCGCTTCACCAAGGCTTTTGACCAGGTTGTTGACCTTGTCATTGGCGGTTTCTCCGTAATTTCTCGTGATCTGGTAGTTTACATTGTGGGGCAGCACGGCCTGTTTCAGGTCCTGCATGCTTTTTTCGACCTCCCTGGCAACCCAGACCGCATTGCTTCCCTTTTTCTTGGCCACAGCAATGGTAACCGCTGGAAAGGTGCTGTTGCCCGACACTTTCAGCCCATCTTCTGTGTGGGCCGGTCCAAAACCGATACGGCTGTAGGAAAGAACCTCCTCGGGACCGTCCTGCACCTCCGCCACATCCCGCAGGTAGACAGGTCTGCCCTGGTAGAGGGTAATGAGCAGATTTTTGATCTCCCGGATATCCTTGACAAAGGGACCGGCTTCGACCCGAATCACTTGATTGGCTTTTTCATATTCACCACTCTGCATCTGGGCATTGGACACCTGAACAGCCCCGGCAACTTCCATGGCGGAAAGACCGTATGCGGCCAGGCGTTCCGGATCCAGATACACGTAAGCCACGCGTTTTCTGCCACCGTGTACACTGATTCTGGCACTGTTGGGAATGTGCTGCAGTTTACCAACGACCTCTTCGGCAACACGATACAGACTGTGATCATCCACTTCATTGCTGTAAAGGGTTACGTTGACAATGGGAACATCGTCGATTTCAATGGGCTTGATAATCCAGCCGGCAATCCCGGGCGTCACCTGATCCATGTTCTGGCTGATCTTGTTGTAGAGTTTGATGAGACTCTCTTCACGATTCTGCCCCACATGAAACCGGACGGTAACCACAGCCATGCCCGGATGCGACATGGAATAAACATATTCGACACCGTCGATTTGATAGAGAAGCCGTTCGAGCCGTGCGGAGACCAGTTTTTCAACCTCTTCGGCACTGCCTCCCGGATAGGCAATCATCACATCGGCTAGGGGCACGACAATCTGCGGTTCTTCTTCACGGGACGTAATGGCCAGGGCCACCACACCGGCCAGAAGACTGATGATAATCAGCAGAATGGCAAGGTTTCCCTTCAGAAAAGACTCGATGATACTGGAGATGACAGATGGTTTGCTTTCCATTTACGAATTCTCCTTCAAGGGGAACATCAGAATGACGTCTCCCTGTGCCAGCCCGGACAGGATTTCGATCTTTTTCCCGAAAGAGGGGCCTGACTTCACCATGCGTCGGACAACCCGGTTATCCTGGACGAGATGGACCATTTCCAGCTGCCCCGAAAGGACAACGGCACTCGCCGGCACCAGAACAGCCGGGTAGGCATCTTCGAACACCCATACACGGCCGAAGGTACCCGGAAGGATATCCCCCTTTTTGTTATTGATATGAACTTTGACCTCCTGGGTACGGCTTAATGGGTCCACTGCACTCACGATTTCAGAGACCCGGCCCCTGAAAGGCCGAGTCGGCCGGTCAAGACTGATATCCACCGATTGTCCCAGGGACAGCTTGTCGATCAGGCGAATCGGGACGGGCACCTCCATGCGCATGTTAAGCGGATCATAGACGCTCAATAGCGTCTGGCCCGGGTTGGCCAGATCGCCCTTCTCCACCTGCCTATCCGTGACGATACCGTCGATGGGGGATTTAATCCGGGTATAGGTGAGCATGACGTCGATTTCCGCCACCTGGCTCTGGGCAGCGTTGTACATGGACTCCGCAGCGGTCAGGGACTGTTCCGTGGCGGCCTTCTGCTTATAGAGAGACAGGGTTCTGTTGTATTCTGTTCGGGATTGTTTGAGTTGGATGTTGGCTGCCGCCAGCTTTTCCTGCATTTCGCGACTGTCCAGATCGATAAGCACCTGCCCCTTCTTGATCGATTGGCCGGCCGATGCGAAAATACCGCTGACATAGGCGTTGATCCGTGCGCTCAGGTGAACGCTTTCTTCCGAGGCCACCGTTCCCACCACATCGATTTTCGCCGCGACAGGCTCCATTTTGACGGTGTAAGTCTCGGCATTTTCGGGCAAGGGTTTCCCGACCTCAACTTCAAGCTTTCCTGCTGCCATTTTTGCATGAAACACTCCCCCGGTCCAGGCAATCATCAGCACCAGACCCACGATAGAGACCGGCCATTTCAAAAAGCCTATGATCCTGCTTCCCTTCCCCTTTTTCTTTCCAGACATGCTCTCCCCCTATTCAAGCCTTTGGCTATCACGTGCACTGCGTGCGTCATTTCGCCTTCGGCTGTCATTAGCCCTTCGGGCGACATTAGCGCTGCGCGCGACATTTATTGTTGCTCATGGCTGACAGCTAGAAGATAGGATTAATGACACGAAGAAAATGGCATTATTTCCCCCGGACCTTCTGCAGCCTTTTTGGCAAATAGACTGCCGGCTGTTAGGAGCCCATCGCCGTCAGCCACCCTCAAACCCTTGCATCACCCTCGGACCCTGAAACCCTATTTCATATACTTCTCAACCCCCAGCCCCCTGGCCCTGTCATAATTTGACAGCGCTGTCAGGTAATCATAATAGGCAGCAACACTCCTGGTTTTCTGTGTTGTCAACCCCACCTGGGCGGTCAGCAAGACCGAAATCTCAGCCACGCCCTGCTTGTACAATTCAGAGGTAATGCGAAGTGCTTCGCTAGCACTCTCGATACTCTTTTCACTCACCTCCAAACGTTCCCAGGCATCCATGGCTTTAAGATATGCGTGGTGGAGATCCAACCGAAGATCGTTACGGGCTTTAAGGGTTTCCTTTTTAGCGGTCTGCCACTCGGCCTTGGCAACCCTTGCTTTGTTCAGTCGCTGGTGTCCATCAAAAAATTCCCATTCCGCCATGACACCCATGAGATAGCTGTTTTCAAACTCGGAAAAATCACCACTGTCAAAATCATAAGACCCAAAAGCACTCATGGTGGGACGATGCTCACGGGAAACTTTTTCGTAAGACTGTTCTTTAATATTGGACAGGGTATGCGTCGCTTTCAACTCGGCACGATTCTCAATGACACTGAAATCTAGATTTTCGGGCTTTTCCCGGATTTCTTCCCGGTCCGGAATCGGAAGACTATCAGACACTATCAAATCCAATCCAATGGCCGTGTTCAAGGATGCGATTGCAAACCGGACCCCATTCTTTGCCCGGATGGTGTCCTCCCGCGCCTGGGCCAGCTTCACATCCAGGTTCAACACATCGGTCTTGACCGCAGAGCCCGCGTTGAAACGTGCCGTCGCGACCCTGAGACTTTCCTCCAGGCTTATCAGCGACTCCTCCTGTACGGCCACAAAGGACTGGGCCTGCAATACACCGTAATACCCCCGGATCACCTGGTGGATCAGTTCGTTTTGGACGGCCCGTAGACCCAGCTCCTGCAGTTGTTTGCTTTCTTTTGCCATCTGGACATGGATGCTTTTGATGCCGCCATCATAAATCCGGTATTTCAAGCCAAGGGAAAGCCGCATATTATCGGTATGGTCCGGATCATTTGGATCAAATCGCGGATTCGCCATATCAAGATCTTTCTGGTTGAGGGACATCATGAATGCCTGGGGAGGATTATCGGTCACGGAATAGGCACCCGACAGGTACAGACGTGGGTAATAAACTGACTCCGCCTGCTTGATCATGTATTTTGCCTCGCTTATCCGGGTGATGCCCGCCTGAATACCCGGGTTGTTCTCAAGAGCAGTTTTGATACATGTCTCAAGTGTCACAGCCTGACTCGATATCGGCAGACTGAGAACCGCCACCAGAATCAGTGCGTTGACCGGAAAATAGAAACAAGCTCGTTGAAGCACCCCTTCCCGCATGTGTGTCTCCTTTTTTAGTTCTAAGCGATAAGCTCTAAGCGGTAAGCGGTAAGCTGCTTAAAGCTTATGGCTCATGCTTATAGCTCTATCAAAACGCATTCCCCTGGCGAACACCCAGTTTCTTTAAAATGGTGGCAGCGGGACAGAATCCGGTTAAAGAGGATTGCAGTAAATTGGCACCCACAAAAGCCGCCAGAAACAGCCAATAGGTACTTTGCAGCCATGCCAGCGCCACACTCAAAAGAATCATTGAACCTGCAAATGCAAATATAATTTTATCAATATTCATGATGGACCTCCTTGTTTGGGTCGTTTTTTTGAAAACACGGAGAATCCACAATGCAAATTAGGTGCCAAAACTAAAAATCAACCGCAGTTTTGACAGCCCGGTAGTGAGACTTGTTCAAATTACGCCATCTTTAAGCTGTCTGACAGCATGAGTGATGCCGGGCTTACAGCACAGGGGTCGGTCATCACATTCACACAGGCAGGTTTTCCCGATGCCAAAGCCCGTTTTACAGCTGGGATCACCTCATCATCTGTTTCGACGAACTCGCCGTACCCGCCCAGTGCCACCACCATTTCTTCATAGTGGACAACACCCAGTTCCGAACCGGTAATACGTTCATCCCCATAGCACATTTCCTGACCATGCTTGATCATGCCCCAGGCCTGGTCGTTGTTGATGACACAAACAAAGGGCAGATTGTGCCGAATCGCCGTATTGAATTCCATGGCATTGAAACCGAACGATCCATCACCATTGATGAGCACCACTGTTTTATCCGGCCTGGCAGTCTTAGCCCCTATGGCAAAAGGGATACCGGTTCCTAGACATCCAAATAAACCGCCAGCCGATCCGATCACAGCCGACCGCTCACGGGCACACAATCCCGTAAGTCCATAGTAGGATGTATCGCCGCCATCGATGATATATATCGCCTCATCCCCCACAGCCTGCCGTACCAGTTCCACCATCCTGGCTGGATGCAGCGGTTCAGAGGGTGACATCCTGGCATCAATTTCTTCCTGTACCAAAGGCAGATAAGCCTCTTTCAGAGACTGGCGCCAGGCCATGTGCTCCCCTCTTTTAACACGCTTGTTCAGCGCTTTGAGGGCCAATTCCATATCCCCCACAAGCCCAATGTCGGAGCGTCGGTTCCGATCAATTTCCGCCGGATCGATATCCACACGGATCACCTTGGCCTGGGGCAGAATTTCACCATACATCAAGACCCAGTTGAAGCGCACACCCAGGGCAATTACCAGGTCTGCCTGACCAAGGGCGGTCATGATCGCCATGAGTCCACCATCCCACAAAGACAGGGGATGATTATCGGGAAGCGCCCCTCTGCCGTTGTTGGAAAGCAAAAAGGGGATTCCGGTTTTTTTGATAAATTTTTGAAATGCCTGGACACAGGCATCCGAAGAGATTCCGTTCCCACCGATAATCAATGGTTTTTCGGCCGATGCGATCATGTCGGCGGCCTGATTGATCAGCATTCGATCCGGTTCCGAGCGATGCCGAAGACCCCCTTTTTGCATCACGGGAACCTGGTCTTTTGCAATACTGGTATTCAGGACATCCGGAGGCAATTCAAGAAAGACAGGACCCGGACGACCTGTAACGGCATAGCGAAATGCCATGGCCAGATACTCCGGTATTCGCCGGGTTTCGTAACAGCAGCTGTGCCACTTGACTGAATTTTTAATCATGTCAGCCTGCTGCAGATCCTGTAGCGCACCCTTTTCCCAATCTTTGATGGGCGCGGTTCCACACAGAACCACCAGAGGAGCGTTGTCCAAATATGCATTGACAATCCCGGTGATGACGTTCGTAAAACCCGGCCCGGCGGTAACGAGACAGACACCGGGTTGATCCGTAAAAATGGAATAAGCGTGCCCCATCATGGCGGCTGCCTGCTCATGACGGACATCGATCAAACGGACCTGGTACTCCAGAAAGCCGTCATAAATTCGGTTTATATGCCCGCCCGAAAGTGAAAACACGGTGGAAATTCCCTCCACCTCCTTCAAGTATTTTGCCACCAGGTGGCCACCGTAGATTTCTGACATGTTTTTCTCCTTAAGGTCCTGGTTTCAGAGGAATATTCCACTTTTTCATATACTTCCATATGGCTGTTCGACTCAGCCCCACGCGTCTGGCGACCTCGGCCTTGTTCCAGTTACATGCCAAAAGAAGGGATTCGAGGTTTTCTTTGGTAAGGCGCTCGCGATACGCGGGTTGATCGTGGAATTCACAAGAGCGGGCCGTCGACTCTGATTGATATTTCGCTTTTCGCAGTTCAACAGGCAGATCGAAAATGTCGATTTCTTTTTCGTCACACAACACAAAGGCATGTTCGATGGCATTCTCCAGTTCGCGCACATTTCCAGGCCAGGCGTGATCCATGAAGAGCCGCAGGGCGGTCTGGGAGAGCCCCTGAATCTGTTTGTCTGTTTTCTTGTTCTGCTGGGTGATAAAATGACTTGCCAGGAGTGGAATGTCCTCTTTTCTATGTCTGAGTGGTGGTACGTCAATGGGAAAAACCTTCAAACGGTAATACAGATCCTGCCGGAACTCCCCGGTTCGTACGAGCTGGAATAGATCTCTGTTGGTGGCGGCCATAACTCGGAGGTCGATTTTTCGTCTTCTGGATTCTCCCACACGCTCGATTTCTCTCTCCTGGAGCACCCGCAGAAGTTTGACCTGGATAAAGGGACTGATCTCCCCGATCTCGTCCAGAAAAACAGCGCCTCCTTCGGCTTCCTCAAAACGGCCCTTGCGATCCCGGATAGCACCTGTAAAAGCACCTTTTGCATGTCCGAACAGTTCGCTCTCCAGTAAGGACTCGGTCAATGCGCTGCAGTTGACTGTAACCAGGGGCTTCCCGGCCCTGTCACTGTTGTAATGAATCGCCCCGGCCACCAGTTCCTTGCCCGTACCGCTCTCGCCTTGAATCAAAACCGTGGCCTCGCTGGCCGAGGCCGCCCGGATAGCAGAAAACACGTCCTGCATGGCCCGGCTTTTGCCAATGATGTTGTCGAGTCTGTGAACCTCCCCTAGTTTGCGTGATATTTCTTCGATCTGCTGGCGTGCCTTTTTCAACTCTGTCAGGTCTGTAACCGTTTCGACAATCCCGACCACACTGTCATGGCCATTTTTTACCAACCGCGCACTCTTAAGGACCGGCACATCGTGACCGTCCTTGTGGCGCAGAGCACACTCTTTGGCATCTACGGCACCTCTCTCATAGATACCACATTCCTGGATGCCGCTGGGGCAGCTCTTTCTGAGACAGAGGTTGAACTTGAGCATGGTGCAGGTTCGACCCATGGCTTCCCGGGCACTGTAGCCGCTGATTTTTTCCATGGACGCATTCCAGGAGGTAATTTCACCTGCCCGGTTAAGCGTAAAAACACCATCAGCCATGGATTTCAGGAGATACCTGGCAAAGCGGGGGTCGAGTGGGTCCTGTTTTGGGTTTGTCATGTCCACCAGCAAGAGGGAATAGGTACAAAAACGCTACGTAACGTTACCCAACGTTACACCAACAACATAAAATCAAACAATCTATTTGTCAAATCATTACTCATAATGCTTACTTAAATGCTGTATTCATTCTTGTGATATAATATCAAATGGTTATATTCATAACTGTTTGCTTTTTCGACAAGACTCTTTCCTGTGATATCTGCATGAAGGTTGGGCATTATTGGATACCACACCACCCCTGGGAGGGAAATAACATGCAAGCCAAACACCTGCCCATGCCAACCAAAAGAACCTTAATCAAAAACCGATACTTGATTTTAGATTGAGAAGCACTTGACAAAGGGTGTGACTTCAGAATAATTTTTGGTTTTCGACTTAAGGAGATAAAGACATGCCAATTTATGAATATCAATGCAAATCCTGTGAGAGCGTGTTCGAAAAGTTGACCTTCAAGGGCGATGCCGAGGATATCGTCTGCCCCTGTTGCTGCAGCAAAAAAACAAAGAAAGTTTTAAGTGCCACCAGCTTTATGCGTGGTTCCAGTGGTATCGACGGATCCTGTTCCCCTAACACTTCCAGCGGGTTCTCCTGAGCCAGCTAACCCTTATGTGGCGGTCAGCCACGATTGATTTTTATTTAAAGTATAAGCTTGGTGGAACTCCGGTTCAGACCTGCTGGTAATCCGGTATTGAAAGGAATGCATTATGATACGACCTGTCGAATGGAAAACACGTCTCCAATTATTGCCCCAGGAAGACCTCATCAACCTTCATGAAGCCAGCCTGCATATTTTGGAACATACCGGCATGCTCATGCCGTTGGGGAAAAACCGCCTGAATGATCTTTTGGCTTTTGGATTGCAGGTGGACCATAACACCCATATCGTTCGCTTCCCACGAGATATCGTTGAAAAGGCTATCCGACAAACACCTGATTCTTATATCTTGCATGCCAGAAATCCGGAAAACAGCCTTGCTCTGGATGGCAAACATGGATATCTCTGTCTGGATGGCACCGGTCTCAAGGTAAAGGACTTGGATTCTGGATGTGTTCGCAATTCCACCTACCAAGATCTGGCCGATGCAACACGGGTCGCTGATTTTCTGCCACAAATCTCCTTTTTATGGCCCTGTGTCGCCGCCCAGGATCGTCCAACCTCAATCCAAGCCCTTTATGAGCTGCAGGCCATGTTGAACAACTCCAGCAAGCATATCCAGACCATGACTGCAGTAAATCCCTTAACGGCCAAAGGAACGGTGGAAATGGCGGCTGCGGTGGTTGGTGGCAAAGCCGCTTTGAAGAAAAGACCCATTATTTCCAATTTTCAATCCACCATCAGCCCGCTTACCTGCAGTGCCAAGGGTATGGAGGCCGCCCTTGTTTTTGCAGAGGCCGGTGTTCCTGTTGGATTCGTCACCATGCAAATTGGTTGCGCCACAGCACCCGCTACCATTGCCGGGAATATTGCCCTGGGGAATGCGGAAACCCTTGCCGCTATCACCTTTGTTCAATTGTTTTATCCGGGCGCGCCCTGTTTCTATGGATCATATGCCACCATGATGGATCTCAAGACCGGTGGCATGACCAGTGGCAATCCCGAAGATTTTCTTTTACAAGCGGCGGCGATTCAATTGGCACAGCATTATAGACTGCCCATCACCATCGGGACCTTTGGGACAGGTGCCCAGAGGGATGGCTGGCGCAGTGGCGTAGAAAATGCCATATCCGGGGCCATAAATCTGTTTGCCAGAGGAGATATGCTTTGTGGGGCGGGTCTCTTGGATGGGGCGACTCTTTTCTCTTTTGAACAGTTGATCAAAGACTGCGAAATTTACGACATGCTCAGGCTTGTCAGTCAAGGTATGACCGTTACCCCCGAGACGCTAGCCCTTGACGACATCCACCACATGGGACCACAGAACCACTACATGCTCAGCGATCACACCCTGAAGCACATGCATGAAATCTGGCAGCCCACGGTCAAGGGACGCCATGCTAATGACGCAAACACATACCCGGGTATCTCTGATTCTGACGCCAGGGCTGCAGAAGAGGCCCGGAAAATATTAAAGAAACACGTCCCCACCCCCCTGGACAATGCCGATCAGGTCCAGGAAATCCTCGATGCCTACGATCGCATGACAAGGGAAACATAAATCCAGATTTCTTACGAAAATATATTTTCATAAGAAATATAGCTTAGCGGATATGCGTCAGAAACTGCTGTGTGGTTTTGTGCTGTGGAGGGTTCAAGCGAACTCCCCCAAAGCTTCAATTAGCCTGCTGACATCGTCCTCAGTGTTGTAATGTACGAGACTTATCCTGATGACCCCATCCTCTGGGTCTTTGATGCCCAGACCCTCAAGACAGCGACGTGCATAAAAGTTCCCGTTGCGGACCGCGATATCTCTTTTTACAAGCTTTTTGACTGCATCACCTGAAGACATGCCTTCTAGGGTAATGGAAATGGTTGCCGCGCGCGATCCTGCCAGGGCCTGATTCTGTCCGATGATTCTCGAACCGCGGATGGCCTTGACGGCCTCTAAAATCCGATTGGCCTGAGTGGTCTCATGTTCGGCGAAAAGCTCGAATACCCTTGCGGCTCTTGCGTGAAAGCTCGGTTGAGCTTCATCGAAATGGTGCCCGTACAAGGTCTCGATGTACTCCCGGAGACCGGCCAGAGCGCCGATCTGAGCAAACAGGGGGCCGGCGGGATTAAAATTGTAGTGGGGGATATCCCTGTTGAAATAGTGCCCCTGAGGCTCAAGAGTATCCAGAACCCCTGGGCGCCCCCACATGGCCCCCAAATGCGTTCCGAAAGTCTTGTATGTGCTGAACAGGTAGAAATCCAGTCCGCTGGTATTTACGTCCAGCACGCGGTGAGGGGCAAACGACACCCCGTCACCAATGGCCATCGCACCTGCATCATGGGCCATGTTGCATATGGTTTCAAAATCATTCATGGTTCCCACGATGTTGGAGCAGAGGGAAAAACAAACCAGGCGGGTGTTGCTGCTGATCAGACGCTCGAGATTTTCCAGGGAAAGCTCACCGGTCTGCGGATCCATGCGCCACTCTTTCACAAGCGCCCCGAATTCTTCCAATCTGCGCCAGCAACCGATATTGGCCTCGTGGTCCTGGTTGGTGACAATGATCTCGTCCCCCGGCTTTAGTGTTGGCCGAATAGCCTGGGCCAGCACGTAAGTATTCATGGAAGTTGAAGGGCCCAGGGTCAGCTCGTCCGGATGACAGTTAAGCAGGCCGGCTATAGCCTGGTAACCAGCATCCATGCTCTCGCCGGCGGCAATAGAAGACTGGAAGGGGCCATAAGGCTGGACTGTGGTAAATTGGACAAAGGTGTGCAAATGGTCGATGACCTGTTGCGGGACATAGGAGCCGCCTGCGTTTTCGAACATGGCCCAACGTGCCGTTTCGGGGTTGTTGAAAACAGGATACTGGGAGCGAATAAATTCCAAATCTAAGGCCATATTCTTTTTCCTTCTGTAAAATTGTTATCAATTTTTCTACAAGCAACTCTTTTGTTTTAAAGAATATGGGCCAGGAACTGTTTGCTGCGCTCTTCTTTGGGATTGGTAAACATCTCTTCAGGCAGCCCTTCTTCTATCCAGTTACCGCCGTCCATGATAAACACACGGGTGGAAACATCACGGGCAAAATGCATCTCATGGGTCACGGCAATAATGGTCATGCCCTCATCGGCCAGACGCTCCATTACATCCACAACCTCACCCACCAATTCAGGATCAAGGGCCGATGTCGGTTCATCAAAAAGCATTATTTTGGGCTTCATCGCCAGACTCCGTGCAATGGCAACACGCTGCTGCTGACCACCTGAAAGACGCGCCGGGAATTCATCCCGTTTATCCGAAAGACCCACCCAATCAAGCAATTCCTCGGCATAGGGGGTGGCCTCTTTTTTGGACTGGCCCAATACCGTCACGGGTCCTTCGATGACATTCCCGATGGCGGTCATGTGGGGGAACAGGTTAAAGGCCTGAAAGCACATCCCGGTCTTTTTACGGATATCCAGAATTTTTGCGGCATGATCCTTTGACTTTTCACCGGCCTTAATGACCACGCCGTCCACTTCAATGGTCCCGGCAGTCGGTTCTTCCAGAAAATTGATACACCGCAGCAGGGTGCTTTTACCCGATCCGGAAGGACCCAGGATGGATACCACCTCACCCACGCTCACATCCAGGTCGATGCCGTCCAGTACATGCAGATCCCGGCCAAAGACCTTGTGAAGATTTCGAATCTTAACCATTACTTTGCTGTCGTTCATCCGTTTTCCCCTCTCTCTCCCCGGGCCATATGTTTTTCGATTTTCTCCTGTACGGTCTGCAGAATGATACACATCACCCAGTAGATCACCGCCACCATGATCAGCATTTCAAGGGATTGGAAATATCGCCGCCCTATCTTTATGGCCCGGAAGCTGAGCTCCCAGACACCCATCAGAGAAACCAGTGAAGAGTCCTTGACCATGGCGATAAATTCATTGGAGACCGGAGGAATAATGACCCGCAGGGCCTGGGGGAAGATGACCCTGCGCATGGTCTGGGCGGGGGTCATACCCAATGCTTTGGCCGCTTCGTTCTGGCCGATCTTTATGGATTGAATTCCGGCCCGGACGGTTTCGGTCATATAAGCACCGTAGCAAACAGCTAAGGCCATGATACCGGCTGGTATGGCGGGCAGGGTTAAATATTTCTGAATTCCCGTAAAGCCGAGCTCCTGAAGGGCGCCACCGATCTGGGGAAGGGCCAGGTACCACATGTAAACCTGCACCAGAAGAGGCGTACCCCGGATCAACGACACATATAGGGTGGCCATGGCGTTGAAGATTGGATTACGGGAAAGTCTGCCCAGGGCACCGATAACGGATAAAACACATGCCAGACTGATTGCCAGGACAGAGACCATCAGGGTAAATCCGAGACCCGTTAAAATAAAGCCGAGCCATTTACCCATAAATTTAAAGTCGAGACCCAGCACAACCAGGCCCAAAACCATTAGTGCCACCATAACCGCAAGGGAAATTTTTATATTTCGACTGAAGTTCCTGCGTCTGGCATCAATGCGCTTCATCACGTCGAGCGCTTCCGGGGGAATTCCTCTCCTCGCAATACTGTCAGGCTGGTTCATTTCGTCTCCACACGGTATACTGTTAGTAACTATCCGATTTCCCTCAATGAAAAAAGCCAAAGAGGGAAACCGGAGATATAAATTTACTACAGCTTGGGAATGAGGTCAGTACCGTAAAACTGCATGGAAAGAGCCACCAGTGTTCCGTCTTTGTACATGGAAGAGAGAATATCGTTCAGTTTGTTCAGCAAAGACTCACTATTGGCCCGGCTCTTGTCCAGGGCAACGCTCAGGTGCTCATAAAAGACAGGCTCACCCAGCATCTTAATGGGGCAACCGCCGCCACAGCCGCTTTTTGAGGCTTCGAAAATGGTCGGCTTGGCAGTAAGCACTGCGTCAAGCCGGACACCATCGCCCAGGGCTATATCTTCTATGGCGTTGGCATCTGTGGGATAGGTAGTGACTTTACTCGCCTTCCAATCCTGAAATTTAATTTTGACACCCACAAGCTCAAGGTCTTTATTAAGATATCGGTCATAGGTGGTTTCCGTTCCTACACCGATGCGCTTGCCGGCCAGATCCTTGACGCTTTTGATGCTGGTGTTGTCCTTGTGTACGGCAAACTGGGCGGGGGTGCTGTAGTAAGGCATGGTGAAATGAAGTGCTTGGGTGCGCTCCTTTGTGGGGGTCATGGAGCCGATGGAGATATCCCATCGTTTACCCCAGCTGCCGGAAGTGATAAGATCCCAGTCCGGTGTTACGAATTCAACTTTCACACCCAGGCGTTTGGCAACTTCCGTGGCCACACTGATATCAAAACCTTCCAATTCGCCCTTGTCGTTGAGAAAGCTCTGGGGGGCATAATTGGCATCTGTGGAGACTTTTATTACCCCTGCCGCCATGATCTCATCCAGAACCGATCCGGCAAAAGCGCTGCCGGCACCAACAAAGACAAAACTGACCATCAGAAAACCCACAAAAAATAGTTTTTTCATTTAGCATCTCCTTTTATATAAAATAATAATAAGCCCCCCAATGTCTGAGGAGCACCTAAAAACAAGCGTTGTGTCCCAATGACGCTAATTTCGACCGACGCTTATATCCCGCAAATAGGCCAAGCCACAGGGACAACAAATCACTCGTTATCAAATAATTTATCCCCCCTCTAAGAGAGGGACTGTTTACAGCAGTGTGTTTCAGGTAGAAAATAGTGAAAAAATCGTTCCAAAAATTACCGCACCCTGCGGTCACAAGCCACCGATTTTCTCCCGGTTGAGAGATGATTGAAGAGTACCCTGCAGCAAGCTGCAGGGAATGTTCTGCCGTACGGCAGTGCTTCGCATCGACCGTAAAGAATTCTGCCTAAGTTTGATTCGCTCGCTAACCCCGCAGCAAGCTACGGGGAATACGCTCGCTGTTTCGGTTCAATAGATATGAACTTGCTTTTTTTACAAATCGAGTATGCCAAAACCATACTTATGCGTCAACAGCTTATTGAAGCGTATCCATGGGCTTGTTGTAGCGAACTTGATGCGTTCCACCCATTGAAAAGGAAACTGTGAAGACGATGAGACACGCAACTCAGGTGAAATTTTTGGTCATGGACAATTGACTCCCGGCCTCTTGATCCAGGAACGAATCTTTGAAGCCACCGCTGCGGTAGAGTCTGCGCGCGGGGGTATTGTTCTCCTGGACCTCAAGGGTTATTTTACAGCAATCCATGTCATGGGCAATGATTTCGATTTCCTCCAGGAGTGCCCGGCCAATCCCCTGACCCCTGAAATCTTCCAGCACCATAAAATCATGGATGTTTATCAATGACCTGGCATGAAAGGTGGAAAAGCCGAGAAAACAGATGGCCATGCCCACATATTCCCCATCGGTCCTCGCCAGCAGGACAAGGTCATTTTGCGTCCGTTCCAAACCAGGCACCAATGCATCCAGAACATGATCATTTATGTTCTTTCGAAAGCCCAACAAGCCTTTTGCATAGGTATTTAATAAATAGGGAATGGCCGACCGATGCCCTGGATTCGCGTAGTCTGCCCGAACGATTTTAACAGCATGCATCATGGCTTAACTCCCCTGATTGATTTTATTCCCCATTACAAATTATGGCTGTAGATAGCTGGCGCCCAATAATGGAAAACCTTAAAACACCGATATTTTTGTGCGGATAATATAGTGTTGTGTCCCAGAAACATAGTTAAAAAAATCAATCCAGACAAAATTTTGCTTAATGGGGAATGCCCTCGCTGTTTTGGTTCAGGCACCGCTGAATTGCGGATCCCGCTTTTCCAAACGCGCATTCAGGGCTTCCATAAAATCAGAGGTGGCAAAACCACGGTTCAAACCCTCGTTTTCCAGATCAAGGGCCCGTGACACCGCTTCGATCATGGGTTTGTGAAGAATTTCTTTGGAAAGACGTACGGCCAAACCCGCCCCCTGCGGTGGAATCAGCTTGCAAGTCTGCTCTCTGGCAAACTGTAGAAGCTCACCATGGGGCAACACCCGATTAACCAGACCCAGGTCATACAATCTTTCAGCGCTCAGTTTCTCTCCAAAAAACATGATTTCCTTTGTCCGCTGAAGACCGATCATCCGTGGCAGCAGATAACTCGAAGCCAGTTCCGGCACCAGGCCCAGACGTACAAAAGGAAACTTTACCCAGGCATGCTCGGATATATAAATCAAATCGGCACACGCCAGGGGTATGGTGAACCCACCCCCAATGGCCAGGCCATTAATGGCCGCCACGATTGGTTTGTTTATTTTCCAGAGTTTGAGACAGAGACGTTTCTGGGCAAGATCGGCCAGATCCACCTCCTGCTTGGTCTCCTCATCCAGAGATTCCAGTTCGGAAAAATCCAGGTACATACCACTGCTGAAAGCTTCCCGGTCCGGATCAGTTTTGTCAGGCGATACCGCACCTGTCAATATCATGGCGGAAGCTGTCTCGTCGTTTTCAACAGCCTCTGCGGCTCGATAGAGATCCAGAAGCAGCAAGATACCCAGGGCGTTCTTGATTTCCGGTCTGTTCAAGGTCACCTGAACGATACCGGTTTCAGGATCTTTTTCATAGCGTATCTGCTTGAACTCCATGCTGTCTCCTTTATGGATGATTGTCTGCTTCCAAATGCAACAAGTTCTTGCGGGCAACTTCCCAAAGTCCTTCGGCCAGCGTTGGATGCGCATGGATCGTCTCTGCCAGATCCCGGGCGGTGGCACCCATTTTGATTGCCAGAACTGCCTCCGCAATCAATTCTGTTGCATGTTCTCCGATGATATGTACACCCAAAACACGCCCGGAGGGTTTCTCTGTTAGTATCTTGATCTGACCGGACAGTTCACCTTTGGCCTGGGACATTCCCAGTTCCCTGAAGAGAAAGGTGTCTGCAGTGTAATCGATTCCCGCGGCTTTTGTTTCACTCTCGGTGAAACCCACATCGGCCACCTCCGGAAACGTATAAATGCCTGATGGCACAGCCCCATAGTCCATCCGTCGTTGACCGCCCAGACAGTTTTCCACAGCCACGAGGCCTTCCATGGATGCCACATGTGCCAGCATGATTTTCTTGGGTCCCAGGATATCCCCAACGGCATAAACATCCGCAACTTGGGTTTCCATCTTCTCGTTGGCAAGAACCCAGCCCTTGTTGTCCATTTCAAGCCCCATCTTTGCGAATCCAATGCCCTTGGAATTGGGTGCGCGACCAACCGTCAGAAAAATCGCATCTGCCTGGACTTGACGATCTTGAGCAGGTGCATGAGATGTCTTGTCAAAAAATGGCGATGGACCAAGGCTGGCGATTACCTGTCCGGCTGCTGTGGTCTGAATACCGGTGATGGTCGTCTTCACATGAACGGCAATCTTGTTTTTTTTCATTTCCCGAAGCAGGGTCTTGCTCATATCCACATCTACACTCGGCAAGGGAATCAAGCGGTCCATGGCTTCCACAACGGTAACTTCTGAGCCGAATTGCTTGAAGATAAATGCGAACTCGGCACCGATAACACCCCCGCCCAGAATAATTATTTTTCCTGGGATGGTTTCCAGCTTCAAAACATCGTCCGAACAAAGAATGTGTTTCCCGTCAAAAGAAAGACTCGGCAGAGCCTGGGGACGGGAACCTGTTGCCAGGATGAGCTTGTCCCCGGCTACTTCGTGCAAAGCTCCTTCCTGATCGACAACCCGGACTAGGTTCGCGTTTACCACCTCACCGCTTCCCTTGATCAGGGTTACCTCCCCGGTCTTAAAGGCCTTATCGATACCACTTACCAGGGTAGACACCACCTTATCTTTACGGGCCATGATGGCCGGAAAATCCGGCCGGATCTCGCCGTTAAAATCGATGCCATAGCTCTTGAGACCCTCCGCTTTCCTGGCCGCTTCCGCCGAACTTTTCAACGTTTTGGTTGGGATGCAACCCCAGTTCAGGCAGGTTCCCCCGAGGTTGTCATTCTCGATGACCGTTACCCGGGCACCCAGTTCCGCCCCTCTCAAGGCGGCCACATACCCACCGGGTCCGGCGCCCAGAATTGTAATCCGTTTTGGCATATCACATTCCTTTCTCCAATTTTAAATACATTCCGTGCTGGAAATAGCACTGAATGTATTTAAATTGAATATAGAAAAACCAAGTTTTTGTGTCAAAATAAAACAGTCTGTTGATTAGCCCTTTTCGAAATTCCTATATTATTGACATATGGAGCAATTTTTATATATCATGGTTTTTTATTGCGTCTAATAAAAAATTTGTTCACCAACACTAACAGGAGGAGAGACCATGAAAAAAGTAGGAATTTTTTTGATTGTTTTGGCACTGGCGATAGCCGCAGGAACTGTTCAGGCTAAAGACTGGAAAGTTGTACGTATCGGTGTGGAGGGTGCCTATCCCCCATTCAGCTGGGTGACACCCGATGGGGAATTGAAAGGGTTTGACATCGATATCGCCAAGGCTCTCGGGGCCGCCATGGGCGCCGAGGTCAAGTTGGTACCCCAGGACTGGGATGGCATCATTCCGGCCCTGCTGGCAAGAAAGTACGATGCCATTATTGCCTCCATGTCCATTACCGAGGAGCGTAAGAAAAAAGTCGCTTTCAGTGACAAATATTATAACACGCCTGGCAAGTTCGTGTGCAAGAAGGGCACCATGAAGGATTTTACCCGGGCAGAAGTTGCCCAGGCCACCGCGGGCAAGAGTATTGCGGTTCAGCGCGCCACCATCCATGATCGCTTTGTCACGGAACAGGGCGGCGAAGGTGTTAAAGTCAAACGCTACGGTACTCAGGACGACGCCTATCTGGACCTGGTGGCTGGACGCGTGGACATGCTCCTGGCAGACAGTGTCGCCATCGATGACGGCTTTTTAAAGAAACCCGAAGGACAGGATTTCCAGTTCATCGGACCGGACCTGTCCGAGGTAAAATATTTCGGCGAAGGTGCCGGAATTGCCATCCGCAAGCAAGACACGGATTTGGTGGAGATGTTCAACAAAGCCATCCAAAAAATTCGTCAGGATGGCACCTATAAAAAAATCCAGGACAAATATTTCGACTTCAATGTTTACGGCGAATAAATTCATAAGCTATAAGCCATAAGCTGTAAGCAGGTAGCTGTTTACAGCTTATGGTCTTCTGGTTGCCTTAATGGCCCCTTTGATAAATAGCCCACAAGAATTTAGTTCTCAATGGCGGTGGGTGAATTACTACCCACAGCTTACTGTATACGTCTTAATCCTTATAGCTAAAAGAAAAGGCCAAATCCGTGAGTCCTGAAAATATAGAAAAGCGGAACTTGCCGGCATCTGCCATGGGGTCCGAGCGCTCCGTGACAATCATCAGGTACGGCAGGGAATCCCAATATCCCAAAGCCTATATCCAGTCCGGTCTTCACGCCGACGAAGCACCCGGCTATCTCGTCATGCATCATCTCATGGGTTTACTAGATAAAGCAGACGTCGGGGAAGAGATCCTGGGACAGATTATACTGGTTCCAGTGGCAAACCCCATTGGTGCCGCTCAGTGGCACGATGAAGTCATGAGGGGTCGTTTCGATGATTTTGCCAACACTAATTTCAATCGAAATCACATGGATCTGACTGCCGAAGTGGCCGACAAAATAGAGGGGCGTCTGACCGATTCCGAGGAAAATAACAAAATGCTTATCCGTCAAGCCATGGCAGAAGTCCTCGCAGGTATGACACCCAACAACGAGTCAGCTCAGCTCAAGCATCTTTTACTGTCTCTATCGTTTGACGCCGATATCGTCCTGGATCTTCACTGCGATTACCAAGCTATAACACATGTTTACGTAGGCAGTCCCTTATGGCCAAATGCAGCCGATCTTTCTGCCCAAATGGGATCCCAGGCTACCCTACTTGCCAAGGTTTCAGGTGATAATCCCTTCGATGAAGCCTGTAGTAGGATCTGGTGGGAACTAGCCGAAAAGTTCCCCGCTTACCCGATACCCTGCGCCTGTCTGGCGGCGACGGTTGAACTGCGCGGTATTTCAGATGTCTCGCATGAACTGGCTGCCAGGGATGCTAAAAATATATATCGGTTTTTACAGAGACGGGGTCTGCTTTCCGGCAAAGCAACAGAACTGCCGCCCTTGCCAAACCCTGCAACACCGCTGCGGGGCGTTGCGCATATCAAGGCAGCAACACCGGGTGTGGTGGTCTATCTCAAGAAACCCGGTGACAAGATCAAAAAGGGAGATATCATTGCTGAGATCGTAAATCCCCTGGCAGACGGCCGGAACAACCGTATCACTCACGCAGAAAGCAATATCGATGGTATTCTCATATCGGTAAATGTCGATCGCTTTGCCAGACCCGGCCGTCTTTTGGCCAAGGTTGCAGGAAAGGAACCCCTGACAGGCAAAGGGGAGAATCTACTCACTTTGTAACCAAATTATTCTCAAGTAGTTTATACCGAGGTCTTTAAATCGTTCTCCAATGGTTTTAGAAAGAGGGTTGGAGGGTAGCTAACAGCTGTAAGCTATAAGCTGCTTATAGATTACGGCCCCTATCGCCTGTAGGAACACTTGGCTCTTTGCTGAACTTAAAACATAAAACCTAACACCTAAAACGAGGCCTATGTGAAGATTTTACGGGCTAAGTCTATATCCTCGGGGCAAAAGACAAAAAGGCATTTTGCGTCCGGTGAAGACACGGATCCATAGACATAATTGATATTGACCCCTTCTTCGCCGAATTTTCTGGTGATGCTGGCAAGCTCACCCGGGCGGTTCTCCAATTCCAGAGCGACCACCGGCATGATATCGTAAACATACGCTTTTTCGGTCAGCAGGTCCATGGCCTTGTCTGTTTTATCCACCAGGAGACGCAGCAACGCGTATTCGGCCGAATCCTTGCGCATGGAATTGTAGCTGGCTGCAGAAGCAATCCGTTTCAATGATTTACCCCTGGCTTTGAAAAGCGACTGAACATAGCTCGACGCATCCTGAATTGTCATGGCATCGATATTGATATTTTCTTCCCCAAATGCGGTTGCCAGCTTACCCAGCTCACCGGGTTCGTTTTTCATGAATAAGGATATCTCTGTTCGTACCATGGATGACTCCTTTTTTTAAGCGATAAGCTTTAAGCACTAAGCTGCTTACCGCTTACGGCTTAGTGCTATCCGTATAATTCCTTAACCTTCTGCCGATCGATTTCACCCGTGGCAGTCACAGGCATCTCAATAACAAATTCCACATATTGCGGCTTTTTAAACCGGGCAATCCGTTCTCCCACGAACTGGATCAAGGCCTCGGGGGTGAGATCCTGACCGGATTTGAGCTGGCAAACTGCCTTGATGGCTTCTTTCCATTTGGGATCCGGGATACCGATCACGGCTGTCCTTTCCACAACCGGATGCTCCAGAATCACTTTCTCGACTTCGGCTGGATAAACGTTTTCACCCCCCGGTTTGATCAGTTCCTTCTCGGGTTTACGCCCGGAATACCAAAGATATCCATCCACGTCAAGACGACCCAGATCACCGGTGTGGTGCCAGCCATTGCGAAATGCCGCTTTTGTATCTTGGGGCAGGTTCCAGTATCCCTGGAACACCATGGGCCCTTTAACGGCAATTTCACCGACCTCTCCCTGGGGTACGGGCACATCGTTATCATTCAGAAGCTGTACCCTGGCAAGAGACACCGGTCTTCCGGCAGAGCCGGGTTTGTCGCTGTAGGGACCCATGGTCACAACACAGGATGTCTCTGTCTGCCCGAACAGACTGTAAAACGTACCGCCAGTGCGCTTCTGATAGGCTTCGATGATATCTGGTGTATCAAGACCCATAACCGCCCTTAAAGATCCGATATTCTTACCGGTCTTTTCCCCGGCGTCCAGGATGGAAGACAGGATCGGTGAAAAGTCAAACAGAATGGAAACCTTGAATTTTTCGATCAGGTCAACGGCCTTTGTGGCATCGAACTTACGCATGTTGATATTTTGGACACCGGCCTGGAAACTGTTGGTAGCCATGAACAGGCCCCCCACATGAAACAGCGGTAACAGATTGAGATGGACATCGTCTGACCCCAGATTGAAACCGTAATTCAGCACCAGGTTTGCACACAGCAGATTACCGTGACTCAGCAGCGCTCCCCGGGGTCTACCAGCCACGGCTGCGGTATGAATAATGACAAAACCGTCGGTCCCGGCCACATCCACCGGTTCGAACAGGCCCTCATTCTCGAACAGGGATGCCATATCCTCAAAACACCCCTTGTCAACACCAAGACTGTAAACACTCTGGATAGAAGGCAGTTGATCCATGACCCCGGAAATCATCTCCTGAAATTCCGGATCCACAAAGAGCATCGCCGGTTCACAGTCATTGAGATTGAAAACCACTTCCTCGGCAGACAACCGCCAGTTGACGGGCAGCATCACAGCACCGAGTGCCGCCGCCGCACCATAGAGGGTAAAATATTCCAGGCTGTTCTGTCCCAGCACAGCGATCCTGTCACCCTTTTTAAGGCCCTTCTTCTGCAAGCCTGCAGCCAGGCAATCCACCGTATCCTTGAACTGGTTGAATGTGACAGCCCTGTCGTCATCAGCCTCGTACCAGGCCGGGCAACCGCCAAACACGACGGCATTCTGTGAAATCAGGTCATAAAACGTAACATCGTACAATCCCATAATCGGAAAGCTCCTTTATCATCGTCAGGTGTGAATCGGTGGCTAGATTATATCGGTGGTTTTAAGGCGTGTGTATAAATCCATCTAAATAGCGGCGCAGCCGCGTCTCATAACATCGCGCAGCGAAGTTATTATTTAACCGAAATAACGGGGCAAGACGCTTTCAGGATAATGAATTGCGCTGTGGATCCCAGCAGCAATTTGCTGGTACGTGATTTTTTCTGGATACCCACGTATATCATGTCAACATTGTTCTCATCGGCAAAATAGACAATATCCTCTCCGGGTGAGAGACCGCGGGCCAACTGGTTTACCTCGCATGAAATGCCTTCCTGATCCAGCGCTGTCTTGATCTCCTCCAGCCGGATGGTCATCTTGCTGATCTCTTCTGGATCTTCTCCCTTACCCCCTTCGCTGGAAGATACAAGCAGAATCTCGGCATCGAAATACCGTGAATGCGTCTTGGCAAGCTCCAGTGCAAGCTGCGACTCTTTGGTATCTTTATACGCCACCAGTATTTTCATCAAGACCTCCTTTAACCCAGCTTCTTACATCCAGCGTTTACGCCGCTTGTAGGATTTAACATCCTTGAATGATTTCCGTCCACCACCCTGGGTGACACCCATATAAAATTCCTTGACATCCGGGTTGTTTTTCAATTCATCTGAAGGCCCTTCGAGAACGATTTTGCCGGATTCCATGATATAGGCATAGGTCGAAATATCCAGTGCAATCTTGGCGTTCTGTTCCACGATCAAAAGCGTCGTGTCCATTTCCCGGTTGATCTTTTCGATATTTTCGAAAATTTCCTTTACAAGCAAGGGGGCCAGCCCCAGAGAGGGTTCATCCAGCATGAGCATTTTAGGAGAAGACATCAATGCCCGGGCAATGGCAATCATCTGCTGCTCGCCACCTGAGCAGTAGCCTGCCAGACGGTTGGTGACTCTGGACAGGCGCGGGAAATGCTTGTACATAAGCTCCTGGTCCTTGCGGATACTCTGAGAACCGTCCTTGCGGGTAATGGACCCCACCCGGATGTTCTCGTCCACCGTCAGATGCTTGAACACACGACGTCCTTCCGGCACCATGACCGCACCAAGTTTCACAACCTGCGTTCCCAGAACATTGGTGATGTCCTTTCCCTCGAATTTAACAAAACCGTCCTTGATATAGCCGTTCTCTGGCTTGAGTAAGCCGCTGATGGCCCGCAGCGTGGTCGTTTTGCCCGCACCGTTGGTGCCCAAAAGGGATACGATGCTGCCTTCTTCGACGTCCAGACTGACACCTCGAAGAACCTGAATAATGTCATTGTAAACAACTTCGATGTTGTTGACTTCGAGCAAGGGGGGCATTGTTGTTTTCTGATTCATATCTTCCCGCATCGCAATAAATAGTCTCCGGCCAGATGTATCTCATTTGGTTGAATATAGGCGCCGGAAAAGTTTACCACAGGTAAAAGCTAATATTCGAAGAATTAATATTTCAGGTATCAAAAAATCAGTACAAATGGGACAATTTTAAATGAACACAAATCTAAGGTTTATAAAGGGGGGCAACCCTTGAGTTGCCCCCTCTATTACAGAAGGCAGTCTATTTTAAAAATTCCGGTTGAAATGGCTTTCCAACCGACTTGAAGACGCCACCTTTCACAACATAGAGCTGCAGATAGTCGACTCCCATTCGATCGGTTTCAGAATATGAAACCGGCCCCACCGTGGTAAGCGTTTCATAGACATTGGTCCCGTTCATGTTGTTGAGCGCTGTCACTAATGATTCGCGCGTTACCTCCTTACCGCTTTCCTTGACTCGCCGCATTGCCTCAACCGCTACCTGAGCCGCCATGATGCCATTGGCATAATTGTGGGAATTGGCGGTTTTATCGTCACGGCCATATTTTTTTGCAAAATCAAGCTGCCACTTCACCCAGGGACCCTCATCCGAGGTCAACCGATAACCGGTGTCCCAGTAAAAACCTTCCGCCGCCGAACCGGCCAGAGCAATCAGATCCGCACCGCCTGTGTAATGGGCTCCCATGAAGGTAATTTTACCCTTCTCGCCAAAACTTTTAGCCGTAATACCCAGCCGCTCGGCATCCTTGATAAGAGTGGCCACAGGAGATTGGACTGTCTGGCATATCACGTACTGGATACCCTTGCTTTGTAGCCGTTGCAGAAGAGCGCTGTTGTCCAGATCCTTGCCGTGTTCCACAACTTCGACAACATCCAGTTTTAGCCCGGCGGTCAATGCCGATTTTAAATCGGCCACCGGAGCACGTCCGAAGGCCGAGGGATGTATGAACAGAGCCACTTTAGGGGTGCCCCCGCCCTGATGATGGTTAGCCACATACTCACCCAACCCGACGAACTGGTGGGAGTAGGACGGAATAGAGAGAAAGATATACTCGGAACCAGTACCTTCGGATATCAGTGATTTATCAAAGGATGCGGGTATAACGGGAATCTGCTCCTCGGTATAATCCTTGGCCAGGGCCTGGTTGGAACCGGTGGCATAACTTAGAAAAAGCACGATATCCTGATCCAGAAACTCCTCGAAGTTCCGTTTGGCATTGGCGGTTTGATACTGGTCGTCCTTGATCGGGCAGTTGATCTTATCATCTCCCAGAATCTTGGTCTCATTTGCATACTTTATGTAATCCTCGACGCCTTTGGAATAGGGGTTACCAGCGTCGGAGGTGGGGCCGGTGATGGCCAGAGAAAGCCCTATGTTGTAAGTATTACCAGCCACGGCCTGAACAGAAAATCCTACTAACAGCAGAAAAGACAATGTAACCAACATGATTGTGAGTTGTTTGTTCTTCATTTCTTCCTCCCTTTTGTTTTGGTTAACTAACGTACACAAGATCAATGGAAACAAAAAAACCTCCCCAGAAGTATACATGGCAAATCAATAACGAAACGGCCACAACTTAAAATATGATCGCACGATACGCCACCAGTTGGCAATGCCGCGGGGTTCGAACATCAAAAATAATACAATAACCAGACCGAAGGAGAGCGGCCGGAACGCTGTGGCTACGTCGCCGATAGCTTTGAAGAAGTATCCAGCCCACTCGGCGAAGTGCTCAACCTGCAGCTCCAACATCAGGATGGCGGCCGGTCCGACGATGGAACCCACCAGGGTGCCCAATCCCCCCACAATGGCCATGGCTAAATAGGAGATGGAGTGGTGCAGGGTAAAAGACTCGAAACCCACACCGCGCCACAGATAGGCATGCAGTGCTCCGGCCACGCCGGCAAAGAATCCTGCCAGAGCAAAGGCGTACACCTTGGTGAATCCCGGATGCATGCCCATTGCGTCGGCAGCCCGGTCGTTGTCGCGTACCGCCACAAGACATCTGCCGTAACGGGTGCGCAAAAGGTTGCGCATGGCAAATCCCAAAACAACGACAACAACCAGAATGGCATAATACCAGAAAAAATAGTGGTCCCTGCGGCCCACCTTGCCTGCAAACCAGAACACACGGCCGATAGCAATAGTTTGACCCTGGTTGAAGAACTGCATAAAGTTGATCGTCCACTGGAAGATCATCTGAAAAGAAAGCGTGGCAATCACCAGGTACAGATGCTTGAGCCTGAGCGAAGGTAGCCCCACAATCCCGCCCATAACCGCACCGACAAGACCGGACACCAGGATCATAAGTGGCCACCAATGAGTGATCAATACATGGTTGGTGCCCAGCACGTGGGCAAAGGATGCCAGGGTGTAGGCGCCCACCCCTACGAAGGCAGCATGGCCGATGGAAATCAGGCCGGCAAACCCGGTCAAAAGGTTCAATCCATAGACCGCCACGATGGCGATGAGGATGCTGTCGATGACTAGCATGTCTTTGTTGCTTACCTTGAAGAAAAGAGGCCAGGCAAATAGTATCACCAGGAAGCAGATAAAAACCAGGCGATCGATATGCGTTAGAAATATGCGCTGTTCCGCCTTGTATGAGGTAAAGAAATTACCCGTGGCTAACCATCTATTTTCAGACATAACTTATACTCGCTCTATTTCGTGTACACCAAAAAGACCATGGGGCTTGAACAACAGAATGACCAAAAGGATTATGTAGGGCAGCACATCCGCCGTCCCGGTCAATCCCCAGTGGCCGTCCAGGTAGCCGGAGGCGAACTGCTGGATCAACCCCATGATGATACCGGCCACGATGGCCCCGAAAATGGAATCCAGCCCGCCCACAATCACCACGGGAAAGACGATAATGCCGAAGGAGTGCAGGACATCGAAATTCAACCCTGTGATATTTCCGAGAATGCCGCCGGCCGCAGCTGCGCTCAAACCGGCAGCCGCCCAGGCAAGACCGAATACCTTGGGAACGGAAATGCCGATGGACATGGAAGCAAACTGGTCATCAGAGACTGCCCGCATGGATATGCCCACGGTGGAGGCCTTGAAAAACCAGGTAAAGCCACCGATCATGATAAAGGTGATGGTCACCCCCACCAGCTGGGTCCAGGAAATGGAAGCCCCTAAAAAGGCGATAGGGGTTGTAGGCAGAAATTTCGGAAACGAAAAGTTTTCCGAACCAAAGGGCGTCAAGTAAATAAGCCCGTCAATAATGGACATCAATCCGATGGTCACCATGATCACCGATATGATGGGTTCGCCGATCAACCGGCGCAAGAAAATCCGCTCCACGCTCATGGCCAGGAAAAATGTGATGACCATGCTCAGAATAAAGGAGATAACGATGTGGATGCCCATAAACACGGTAAGGGCATAGGCGATGAACGCGCCCGAGGCAATGATCTGCCCGTGGGCGATGTTCAGCACGCGGCTGGACTTGTAGATCAGCACAAACCCCAGTGCCGACAGGGCATAGATGGAACCCACCACCACGCCGCTGATCACTAGTTGGAGAAAATAGCTCATGCCACCCCTTCCATCGTATAAAATGCCATTTCGGCTTCCACGGTTGTGGTCTGGCCATCCTGGTACTGGATAAATGCCTCGACCTTTTTCTTACTGATGCTTAAATCGTAAAGTGTGTCGTAAAGATCCTTGTATTTTTCCATGACAAATTTTCTGCGAAGTTTGCCCGTCTTGGTCAGTTCACCGTCATCCATGTCCAGCAGCTTGTACAACACGGCAAAGCGAATGATTTTAAAATGTTCTTTTTCTGCACGCGCGTTGACGTCGGCTACCGCCTCCTTGAGCAGTTCCGCGACCTCATGGTTGCCGGAAAGGTCCATGTAAGTGGTAAAGGATATCCCCCGGTCTTCTGCCCATTTTCCCACCACGATGGGATCGATATTGATCAGGGCGGATACGAACTCACGTTTGTCACCGAAAATGACCGCCTCTTTGATATAAGGGCTGAATTTGAGCTTGTTCTCCAGAAACATGGGACTGAACATCTCACTTTTAATGTTATGCATCACGTCGGATACGCGGTCAATCACCACCAGATGTCCGTTTTCATCCAAATAGCCGGCATCTCCGGAGTGCATCCAGCCCTCCGCCAACAGTTCCTCCGTCTGTTCGTCCCGTTTGAAATAGCCCGCACACACCGAGGGCGAGCGCGACAGAATCTCCCCGTCTTCACTGATTTTGCACTCGGTCTCCGGCAGGGGCTTGCCCACCGTGTCCGGCCGTACATCGCCATCCCGGTGCATGTAGGCAATACCGACAATTTCGGTCTGGCCGTATATCTGTTTCAAATTGACACCGATGGCCTGGTAAAACGTGAAAAGCTCCGGCCCCAGGGCCGCCCCGCCGGTGTAGGCTCGCCGCAGCCTGCGCAGACCGATCTGGTTGATCAAGGGGTCCATCACCAAGGCCTTGCCCAACCATGACATGAAACGCAGAGAACCGGGCATTTTTTCCCCGCTCATCCGGTATCGGGCGGCTTTTTCTCCTATTTTGATGAATTTGTTGTAAAATAGTCGGTTGAGCCAATAGGATTCGTCGATTTTCAGCCAGATCTGGGAGCGGATGGTTTCGTATATCCTGGGTGCGCCAAACATGAAATGGGGCCCGACCTCCTTGAGATCCTCCATGCTGGTTTCCACCGACTCCGGAAAGTTGATGGTGATACCGGTGGCCATAGCCACGCCGAAAGAGTTCATCTGTTCACCGATCCAGGCGAACGGTAAAAAAGAGAGGTATTCGTCGGTGTCTTCAAGTTTGTCGACCTTGGCAATCTGAATTCCCATATTGATGTAGTTTCTGTGGGTCATCATAGACGCCTTGGGCAGCCCGGTGGTACCCGATGTCAAGCAGAAGTGACACACGTCTTCCGGGTTTCCCTGCTCGATCATGGCGTCATATTTCTCGGGCTCTTGAGCGTGAATTTCTGCACCCATTTCGTAGAGATCTTCTATGAAAAGAAACCAGTCATCGGACCGGTAACTGCGCATGCCGCGCGGATCTTCGTATATGACCTTCCGTACTTCGGGGATACGCTCGCGGATATCAACCAGCTTATCTACCTGCTCCTGGTCGTCGCAAAAAACGGCCGTGACTTCCATATAGTTGATCAGATCGGCTATTTCATCGGGCAGGGTGGTTTGATATATTCCGGCCGAGACCGCGCCCAGGGACTGGGCACCGATGGCCATGAACAACATCTCCGGGATGTTGTCCCCTATCAGGGCTATTTTGTCGCCTTTCTTGACACCCACTTTTTCCAGCCCCAGAGCAATCTTTCTTACGTATTCGTAATAGTCATTCCAGGTGTAGTTATTCCAGTATCCGAAATCCTTTTCGCGTAAGGCGACTTTTGTCCCGGTCTCTTTGACCCGCCAGCGTAGCAGCTGGGGAATAGTGAGTTCTAGTAACTGTTTATTGTCTTTCATGCCGGTCTAATCTTCTCCAATATAGGCTTCGATAACCTGGGGTATTTTTACCACCTCGACAGGTGTTCCAAAACCGATCAACTCACCAAAATCGAGCACATAGATGCGGTCTGATATATCCATGACCACCCCTAGATCGTGTTCCACTAAGACCACGGTAGCGTCACGCTCCTTCTGAATGTCGATGATAAAACGTACCATATCCTCTTTTTCTTCGATATTCATGCCTGCCATGGGTTCGTCAAGCAGAAGCAGTTTCGGAGCCAGGGTGAGGGCCCGGGCGACTTCGACCCGCTTTTGAATCCCGTAACTGAGGTTCCCCACCGTGTGCTTGCGATAGGGCTCCAGTTCCATAAAATCGATAACCTCTTCCACGTAGGCCCGGTTTTTGGACTCTTCCCTGGAAGCTTTTCCATAAAAGACCATGGCCTGTAAAAGGTTGTATTTCAGGTTTTGATGCCTTGCCAGCATCAGATTGTCCAGCACCGTCATACCGCTGAACAATTCCAGGTTTTGAAAAGCGCGGGCAATGCCCATGCTTGAGACCTGATGAGGACTGGCCTTTGATAAACTTTTCTCCCGGTAATGAATGTCGCCTGAGGTGGGGTGATAAAACCCTGAAATGCAATTGAGCAGACTGGTTTTTCCGGCACCATTGGGTCCGATAATGGATGTGATTAGGCCGGGTTCGATATCCATGCTTACATTGGAAAGCGCTGCCAATCCACCAAAAGTGAGTGTAACGTCCTCAATTTTTAATTTGGCCATAGTTCAATGTTTTTAAACAGGTAAGGGGTTGGTATTGGAATAAAAAAAGATCCGAATCAGGCATAAGAGGTGTGATCTGTTTCAGATCTTCTTCTGTGACCTTATGTTGTTGTCGAATTTATAATATGAATAAAATTCATTTCGTAGCTTGGAAATATAGTCGATACCGCGTATAAGGTCAAGGAATTAAATTACTTTTACTATTTTTTATGACTCACCCAAAAAGGGGCTATGAACGGTTCAATCTGCTGCACAGTTGATCCACACAACAATTGTGACTACTTTATAGCTATGATTCAAGTTTTGTCAAACAAAATTGAAATCGTTACACGATTTTAAAATATAACCACTTTTTTGACATAATTGACGATCTCTTCAGGGTCGTCCATAAAGTGTAGAATATTCATGTCCTGGGGTGACACCCGTTCGTCCGCCAGGAGACGATTTTCGATCCATTCCTTCATGCCACCCCAGTAGTGGCTGTCCACAAGGATAATGGGCAGCGGACGAATTCGATGCGTCTGAACCAGTGTCACGACTTCAAACAATTCATCGAGGGTCCCAAACCCTCCGGGCATGGCAATAAAGGCGGTAGCATATTTAATGAACATGACCTTTCGAATGAAAAAATATTTGAATTCAAGACATATATTCGCATAGCTATTCGGTTTCTGCTCAAAGGGGAGATGAATGTTGAGACCTGCCGATGTACCACCGGCTTCCGCCGCACCTTTGTTGGCCGCCTCCATAACCCCGCCGCCGCCGCCCGTTATGACGGCAAACTTGTTTTCCGCAAAAAGACCGGCTATTTTTTCTGTTTTTTGATAAATTGGATCCTCGGGGCTCATCCTGGCCGACCCAAAGATACTCACCGCCGGCCCCAGGTCATGGAGAGCTTCAACGCCATCCACAAATTCTCCCATAATTTTGAAAAGACGCCACGATTCCCCCAGTTTAAAATCATCAATAACAAATTGTTTTTCCATTATCTATTTCCTCTAACTTTCTTCAGTTTTTTAGGGGGTTAGGCTTTAGGCTGTTAGGTGTATGCCGCTAATAGTCAGCCACCCTCCTGCATGCTGGGAAGCGGTGATGCTGTGAGGCTGGGATGCTGCTGTCAACCGATAGCCATTAGCCACCCTCGGACCCTTGTATCACCCTCCAACCCTTGAACCCTCTCTTTTCCCGACAGACCGCCAGGTGGTCTAAATCTTTCACCCCTTCCCGTTGAAACCAATGGCAACCCTTCCCTGATCAACGATCACCGGAACCTTTCGGTTTCCCTTTGAATACACCAGCATGCTTTTCATCTGTGTCTTGTCCGACAATACGTCATGATACACAACATTTCGACCCTCATTTTCAAAAGCTTCCCGAGCCGCAGTGGTGTAAGGTCAGGTATTTTTTCCGAAAATAATGACCTTCTCTGACATGGGGCCTCCTTCCTGGATAAAATTTAATATAAGATTAAGTAAGCACGCAATATAGGCATGAATTTCCTGTAAACTCAGATAATTATCATATAGGTGATTTTATTAGCAGCAAATCCGGCGAATGTCAACGATTGCGGATTGACAATTGCGTGATGAATTGTTTAAATCGGGCGCCAATTGAGTAGCCTTTTAGCGTGTAGGATGTTAGGCTAATAGCTCTAAAATTTGTGTGTTTTGTGACAAGAAAATAAAAACAATCATGAAAACACGAAAATATTCATGGTCTTTTTCGTGATTTCGTACTTTCGTGATTTCGTGATAAAAGATCTTTTTCTTTTCCGGTTTATCCGGGTTGGGATGTAAGCTATCAACGGCCTACAGCCTGATTACCTAAAGCCTAAAAGGCTAATAGCCATTAGGAACTCATGCGCAATACCGGACAGGCATTTTCAAAAGATGTCATCGTGGTCAATGAACTGGGGCTACATGCAAGGTCTGCTGCAAAAATAGCCGAACTTGCCAGAGAGGCGACCTCAAAAGTCTGGGTGCAAAAAAACGAGGAGAGAGCCGATGCCAGGAGTATTCTGGACATCCTGACACTGGCATGCGAAAAGGGATCAACACTGACCATTGTAATTGATGACAGATCAGATATGGAGACCCTTAACCGCATTGTCGACCTCGTAATAAATGGATTTGGAGAATAGGGCCAGATGTTGGACAACAAAGAACCTATAGAGATCGTATTAACCGGAATCAGCGCCTCCCCCGGGATTTGTATCGGTAAGGCATACCTGGTGGATCGGGAAGGCGTGGACGTCATCAAACGCTATCTAATCCCGAAATCCGGACTTCAAAATGAAAAGAACCGTTTTAAAAAAGCGGTTAAACAAGCCAAGTCCGAATTAAATGATATCATCGCCAATACACCCGAAGGCCTGCGTCAGCATTCCGATATTCTCAAATCCCATATGCTGCTCCTGCAAGACAAGATGCTTTTTGACCGGACCCTCGATACCATCGATCAGGAACAGGTGAACGCGGAATGGGCCCTCAAGAAGGCCGTATCCAAGGTCATGTCCATGTTCCAGAATATTTCCGACCCATATCTGAAAGACAGGGCCATCGATGTCGTGCATGTCTCGGAAAGGATCATGTTGCACCTGGCAGGGGTTAACTCGGTCAACATCGCCGATATAGACAAACGTGTTATCCTTGTGGCGCATGATCTTTCCCCTGCCCAGACCAGCCAGATCAATCTCGAGCGTATCAAGGGGTTTGTAACGGTTCGGGGTGGTATCACTTCCCACACAAGCATCATTGCCAGAACACTGGGAATTCCTGCCGTCCAGGGAGTTGCAAACGCAACGATCCAGATACATACGGATGATATCATCATCGTGGACGGCTCTGCGGGGCGTATCGTTATCAACCCTTCCGAGCAGACACTGTTTGCCTACGAAGAACGCCAGGAACGATTTGAATCTTTTCGGGCCAGCATTGCCAGAATCAGCGATCGACCGGCTGAAACCATAGACGGGCTTCGAATCCGGGTAATGGGCAACATCGAACAGCCCGAGCAGGTTGTTTCGGTATTGGATAACGGTGGTGAGGGTATTGGTTTATACCGAACCGAATTTCAATATCTCTCACGCGCACAGTTTCCCAACGAAGAGGCTCTTTTTGAAAAGTACCGGAGTGTCGTAGAGGTCATGCCCTCGGCACCTGTGACCATCCGGACCCTTGACATTAACGGCGACAAGGCCGTCAGCAACGCAACCCTGGTGGAGTCCAATCCTGTACTGGGGCTACGTGCCATCCGGTACTGCCTGCAACGACCAGAGGTTTTCCAAACCCAGTTGAGAGCCATTTTGCGGGCTGCAGCCTTTGGAGATGTCAGGCTTCTATTTCCCATGATATCGACCTATGACGAGCTCATGGCATCCAAAAAAATGTTGGAGCAGGCCATGGAGACCCTTGAAAAGTCGGGTATTGAATTCAACCGTGACATTTCGATAGGTGTGATGATCGAAGTGCCATCTCTGGCGATCATGGCGGACATTATCGCTCCTGAAGTCGATTTTTTCAGCATCGGCACCAACGATCTCATTCAATATTCCATGGCGGTGGACAGGGCCAACAAGGAGGTGGCACATCTCTACAACCCGCTCCACCCTGCCATTTTGCGGATGCTGAAATTCGTATCCGATACCGCCAAAGCGTATAACATCCAGCTTTTCATGTGTGGTGAGATGGCAGGAGATCCATTCAACCTCCCCATTCTGATGGGTCTGGGAATGGATGAGTTGAGTATGAATCCCCAGAGTATTCCCATGGTCAAGAATGTTATACGATCCCTCTCCGCCGCTGAAACCCGGCCGTTTTTAGAAACCGCTCTCAAGCAGACCACCGCAGGAGATGTTGAGAGCCTTGTCCGTGACGCATACGGAGATATTATAACCCAGGCAACATCACCGGAATAGCAAATAAAAGGGTTCGAGGGGCCGAGGAGAAACAGACCGTTTTAAGTATTAAGTGTTAGGTTTCAGGATTAGCTATCAGCTAATTGCAACAATCAAGTACGCGCATAGCGCTAATTACGCCCGAAGGGCTAATGACGCCTGAAAGGCAAATGACAGCCGAAGGCTAATAATGAATCAAGACCATATAAAAAAGGTCGCAGAAAACCGAAAAGCGCGACACGATTACCAAATCGTAGACACCTATGAGGCTGGAATTGTACTGCTTGGCACCGAAGTCAAATCGCTCCGAACCGGTCGTGCCAACCTGAAAGATTCTTACGCCAAGGTTACCAATGGAGAAGTGTTCGCACACCAGATTCATATCGGCGCTTATCCATTTGCCTATTACGACAACCACGACCCGCTGCGGGTAAGAAAACTCCTTTTGAAAAACCATGAAATCAAACGGCTCTATGCAAAGGTCAACGAGAAGGGCTATTCTCTAATACCCCTGAGCATCTATTTCAAGGGCGGTAAGGCCAAGATGACCCTGGCCCTTGCAAAAGGCAAACGCAAGTTCGACAAACGGGAAACCATCCGGCGCCGTGATGAAAAAAGGGATCTGGACCGCCAGAGAAAAGAGTACAAATAACAATCTGGCTGCGCGATGTTATTACTGGGATTTTCGTCGCTGTTGGCTTCTCGCTTCAAAATGGGAGCACCCCCATGTCATTGAAAAAAACACCTACGGCATCCGACAAACGGGATCAAATTGTCGCGGAGGCCCGTCGCGAGCAGGCGCGCCGAGAAAAGGGCTACCGGGAAAGGGCCCTCAAGATGTTTCCCTGGATCTGCGGTCGTTGCAGCCGTGAATTCACCGGGCAGCGCGTTCGAGAATTGACCGTACATCACAAGGATCACGATCACGACAACAATCCGCCAGATGGAAGCAATTGGGAGTTGCTCTGCATCTACTGCCATGACAACGAGCACTCCCGGGACCAGGTGGCGGAGTGGTACGAACAGACCGACCCGGGTGACGAGCAATCTACGGCATTCGACCACAAGCCTTTTGCCGGTCTGGCTGACCTATTGAAAAAATGACACCATAATTGTTTAGAATTTTGAATTTCGTGCTTCGGATTTAAGTAGCTACCACCAAATGATGATATAAAATCGGGTAAGATTAGCGCGCAGGTTAGGGGTTTCAATGAAAAATATACCAGTAGTCGCCATCGTCGGAACATTTGATTCAAAAGGAGAAGAACATCTGTTTCTAAAAAATCGCATTGAAAACCTGGGGCTCAAGACACTGACCGTCAACGTTGGAACCCAAAAACCCATTCCCTTTGAAGTATCCCATGACCAGTACGCGTTGATGAAGAAAAGTGGAAATCTGGATGACAGCAACAGAGACAAAGCCATTCAGAGCATGATCCATGAAAGCACGCAGTTGATAAAACAGCTGTATCGTGAGGGTAAAATTCACGCCATGATATCCGCCGGCGGTGGGAGTGGGACACACCTCTGTTCCAGCATCATGCGCGAACTTCCTTTGGGGGTTCCAAAGGTAATGGTTTCAACCGTTGCCTCTCGTGACATGAAGCATACGGTCGGCACCAAAGACATCACCATGATGCACAGCGTGGTGGATCTTCTGGGGGTGAACAGCATTTCCGGAATTGTTCTGGACAATGCCGCAGCAGCCGTTTGCGGCATGGCCCTGGGTCAATGGCAACCCGATACAGACAAAAAATGCATTGCACTTTCATTTTTCGGCTTCATCACAAAGTCGGCAGAAGCGGTTAAAAAGGCCTTGGAGCAGTTGGGCTACGAGGTGATTCCGTTTCATGCCAACGGCACCGGTGGAATGGCCATGGAGGAACTGGCCTCGGAAGGATATTTTCATGGTATTCTCGACCTGGCAACCCACGAACTGGCCGATGCCTTAATGGATGGCTACTGCGGCGGCATCGGGCCGGGTCGTTTCGAGCCCTCCCCGGGAAAACACATTCCCCGGCTGGTCACACCAGGAGGTCTTGACTGTGCTGTACTCGAATTTACGCGCCAGCATATTCCGGAAGAATACAGAGACCGCAAGGTTTTCTTTTATGACTTCAGATCCGCCATCCGCCTCACACCTGGAGAAAGCCGGGTACTGGCTGAGCAGCTCTCTGACAAGCTGAACAAGGACATCTCCAATGTGCGTGTCCTTGTTCCCACCCGGGGCTGGTCTGAGGCAGACAAGCAAGGCGGGTCTTTATATGACCCTGAGACAAATGCATATCTCGTTAAAATCTTCAAAGCTAAACTGGACAAGCGCATTCAACTCGAGGAGATCGACATGCATATCAACGATCCCGCCTTTGCTCAAATAGCGGCCAACGTAATGGATCGGATGGTCAAAGACCGGGAATAAATACCCAGACCCGTAGGGCCTGGCACCAATAAATCCGAATAAGGATTTTATCTGCCCACTATCTCCGATCATTTTGCGTTTCTGATTTAATAAGTGGAGAATTTTTCAACAATGTTTCTCAAACCCGATTGCATCCCATGTATATTAAACATGTCTTTGAATTACCTTCGGAAGCTGTCTATCTCTGAGGAACAGGTTAACAAGATCTATTCAGACATTCTGTCCTTGAGACCACTCAGGGGAGAAATGTGGGATATTACCAGCCCTGAAGTTATCGAGCCGATCATGAAGAAAATTATGGCGGCTGTGGACAACGACGATCCCTTTGCTGCTGAAAAGGAAAAACAGAACCAAAAGATGCTGTCGCTGTATCCGAAGCTGCAAGGAATGGTAAAGGTAGCTGAGCATCCATTAAAAATGGCAGCACATCTCGCCGGTCTCGGAAACGCCATCGATGTCATGATGAAGGGCGGTGCTGCGGACATTCAGAAAATCATCGAAGAACAGCTCGCTTATCCTCTGCAGAAAAATGCATTTGAGATGTTTGAACAACGGATAAGTAACAGTAACGCCATTCTCTACTTTGGCGACAATGCCGGGGAAATCGTTCTGGACAGGTTGTTCATCGAAACGATCAAAGAGCAGCATGAAACAGATATTATCTTTGTGGTCAGAAGTATGCCGACCCTAAACGATGCAACTCTGAAAGATACCGAACAAACAGGAATGGTCAACCTGGTGCGTGTGATAGAGAACGGTACTGATGGCCCTGTCCCCGGCACTCTGTTAGATCGATGCTCAAGGGATGTGAAGGACCTTTTTCAAAAGGCGGATCTGATCATATCCAAAGGCGGTGGCAATTTTGACACCCTGGATGAGCTGCCCGAGAAGCGCAAAAGCAAGATATCGTATCTGCTGCTGTCAAAATGTCAGCCCTATGCAACATTTTTTGGCGTGGAACTGCAGCGGTCGATACTATATAACGGGTAGAATTTAAGGGTTCGAGGGAAATAACTGTCATTTGCTTCGCGTCATTGGTGGTCATTTACTTCGTGTCATTCATTGTGACTGCGCGCTATCAGCTATGGGCAACAATAAATGACGCCCGAAGGGCAAATGACTATTAATGACAGCCGAAGGCGAAATGTCGTGCGCAGCACAAATGACACCGGGTATTAATCCTTAAGGTGCATGAACGGAGGGACTCATGCTGAAACCGAGCGCACTTCTTGTGGCCACAATGGATACCAAGTTCAGGGAGGCCGGCTTTATTGGGTCCTGCCTTAAAGAAGCGGGCTGCGGGGTCCAGGTCATGGATGCCGGTTTTCCAGAAGCTGTGATTGAAAGGCTTCAAGAACTGTTATCCTGATTCATATCAAAAGGTTTTGCGGGTATTTACTTCTATGGCTCAAAGACTTGTTAAAATTATCCTTCCGGAGGAGCACGGGAAAAACGCCCAAGAGCTGTTGAGAATCCAGGAGTCCCTCAGTTTCTGGCAGGAAGAATCAGCAGATGGCAACTTTGTAATAAGTGCCCTTACTGATTCAGGGAGTAGTGAGAAGATCATGGATCTTTTCGAAAGAAAATACGCTTCCGTAAGTGGTTTCCGACTCGTTCTATTACCCGTTGAAGCATCCCTCCCCCGTACGGATATCCCAGATGACAATCTATCAGCTTCAATCCAGGTTAAAACCAAAACGGAACAAAAAGTATCCATTAGAATCAGCCGCGAAGAGCTTTATTCAGATATAGCGGATAGCACAAAACTCTCTAATATTTTCGTTCTATTGACCATACTTTCAACGATTGTTGTGGCAATCGGTCTGCTAAAAAACAATGTGGCTGTTATCATCGGAGCATTGGCAAACAGAATTGTAGCCGAACGATTCAACCATGTGGTGCTGACCGGCTGGCGCTCCACCCCAGCCGGTCAGCACCACATGACATCCTTTTCTACACGAGTATATCCGCCAAATCTGCTATGCTGTCAATGACGGCATCGGGCGTTTCCCTGCGTAATGTTTTGTGGTCGTCAAATCCAGTGAGCACCCCAACCGTCTTCATCCCGGCTGCCTTACCCGCTTGAATATCTGTACGCGCATCCCCCACATACATACAGTTTTCCGGTGGAATGCCAAGTCTCTTGCTGCCCTCAATCAAGGGATCTGCTGCGGGCTTTTTACGTGGCGCATCATCGGCGGTGATGATGATTTCCATTAAATCGTTTACCCCTGATTCCACCAGCGGGTGCAATTTGACAGCCATGCTTTGTCGGGGCGTGGATGTGACTATGCCCACCTTGATCCCTTTTTTCAAAATAATCTCCACGATCTTTTTTACATCTGGAATCAGCTTTGCCTGGGTTCTGAAAAGATTCGGGTATATCTCGGCAATGATCTCCCGGGTTTTCTCGATCAGACGGTCGCGCTTTTCTGGCGTCTTTTTGGGAAAGACCCTGCCCCATTCAAAATCACCATTTTTAGCCGCGTCCCGAAGTTTATCCCTGGATGGCAGTGTAAGGTCGAGTCGTTTGAACACCGTTTCAATGATCTGGTAGTATATGTGAATGGAGTCCAAAATCGTCCCATCAAGATCAAACATGACAGCATCCACTTTTATTTTCGTTTTGCTCAATCAGGTATCCTCCTCTTTCTTCTTTTGCATCCAAAAATAGCAAAAAGCCAACAAACTCATGCCGTTGTCAATGCTATTACTATGAATCTTTAAAGGGATATCAGCGATGGGAATTTTGACCACCTCCAGATCCTCCCCTTCATCCAGTGCCTGTGCCTGTTGAAATTCAGCATCCATGGCCAGACAGAAAAAGCACTTGTTGCTCAATATGGCCGGTTGGGGGAAACACTCACCAATCAGGCGAAAATTCCTGGATCCATAGCCGGTCTCCTCCAGAAGCTCTCTTTGAGCGGCCTGCAGCGGAGATAAATCATCCGGGTCCACCAAGCCCCCCGGCAGCTCCAGGTGAACATCCTCGGAGCCATGGCGGTACTGGTTTACCATGACGACTTCCTGCTCTGCGGTAAGAGCCAGCACCACAACCCAGGCGGGAAAGTGAATGGCCATCACATCCATTGACTTCCCGGTTCTGGGAGAACGCACTTCTTTTCCTTCAATCTGCATGAGTTTATAATCATGCAGGGTTTTCCGGTTTAATATTTCCCAGTGTCGGATCATTCTGACAACCCCCTATTTTAGTATACATCTGCCTTTTCAGGCGTCATTTATCCTTTGGATGTCATTGGCACTTCGTGCGTCATTCGGCCGTTTTAGGTGTTAGGTGTTACGTTTTAGGTTCAGCTGAGAGCCAAAAGATCTGCCAAGCGATAAGCTTTAAGCCATAAGCAGCTTATCGCTTGAAGCTTATCGCTTATGGCTTATTCCTTCCACCCCTCGTACCCTCAAACCCTTATTGTTGAGGGCAAGGTAAAAAGCTCCAAATTCAAGGCGTGTGCGTTTTGAGGAACGAGGCGTACTTTGCGTACGCCGCAGTGACTCAAAATAAAGCACAACACCGAAGTTGGACTTTTTACGAAGTCCTCAGCGCTGCTGGGCCAGTATTTTCAACATCAAAGCCCCGATGTCCTGGGGCCGCATATCTTCAGAGCGCAGTTTTTTCAATATTTTTTCAAAGGCTCTGGCCGGCACAGACAAGGGTTGATTTTTTAAATATGCAAAACTGACATCAAGGTATATCCGCTGCCCATACAGTCGGAGCAATGCCAATTTCCCTTCTTTTATTTCTGCGGCCACACATGCCCTCACGAGAATGGAAACGCCCTCCCCCCTTTGAATCAGTTGTTTGATAAATTCATTGTTACTGGTTTCCATAAGAGTATTGGGTGTACACTGGTGCTGTTCAAAAAGCTTGTTCACACGCGTTTGGGTTCCTGAACCCCTTTCCTTCATTATCAACGGTTCTTTGGCGAGGTCTTGCGGCGAGATTCTTTTTTTGGCGGTCAGTGGATGATCGGGTGGAACGACAATGACCAGTTCTTCCTGACTAAAAGGAATAAATGAAATATCCTGATTTTCCTCTGCCTTGGCAATGACAGCGACATCATTTTTAAATTCCAGAAGGCTGTTGGTCATATCCAAAGAGCTGCCTTCATGCAAATGGATTTTAATATGGGGATGGTCTTTATGAAAACTGGTAAGAAGTGAGGGCATGAAATAACGTGCATAGGTTTTTGTAGAACCAATACGCAGAACACCGCGCTTCAGTTCCTTCATATCATCGATGGCATTCTCGATTTCTTTTTCATAGCGGAAAATTTTCTGAGTATAGTTAAACAATGTTTTACCTTCTTCTGTCAGATGTACCTGGCGTCCTTTTTTTCGAAACAACTTCAGGTTGCATCCCTCTTCCAAAGCCTTTATCTGAGCAGTCACCGCTGGCTGAGTCACAAACAAGCGGTGCGCAGCCTCGGTAAAACTGAGGTGTTTTGAAGCATAATGAAAGGTTCTGAGCTGATTAAAGTTCAACATCGTCGCTGGCCCATATCATAAATTTATTTATGATTAACATTAATACATAAGAAATATTTATGCATAGCATAAATTTAATTGAATTGACACTTTAATTGCCCCAATGCATAAAGGTATTCATTAAGCTCCTTGTAAAGCTTTCAGCTAATTGTGGCCTGTCATCTGAATCTGAACGCTAATCTTCCGCCATCTATGTCTTAATTTACCCTGGAACTTTCAGGGTTCGGCACTATTCCGATTAACCCCACAACAAAAGGAGGATACACATGCCGGACGAAAAAGGAAGATTCCCAGATCCACACGAGTATCAGGTTCCCCCGGAACTTGAAGGATGGGAGGAAATGTACCCGTCTCACTACTTGTTCTCACAGGATAGATCTGATTGGGAAAAAAACCAATTCTGGTACCTGGACAAAATCCATGCCCCGGAACCCATGCCACCTTTGGATCAGATCTTTCAGGAAGCTTGGCAGATATCACTTTCCCAGTATACGACCCGCGTCTTCTGTATTCCGCCTGCTCAGGGCATCGCCCAACGGATGGTAGGACCCTACATGTACATCTGTGCCATCGCCCCGCCGCCGGATGAAATCATCGGAGAAAAAGCGGCCCATTTTGAAAAACGGGTGTTTTACGTATTTGAACACTATGATGAACTGTGGGACAAATGGCTAACCAAATTCAAGGCCTTAGGTGAAGAAATGAAAGCCATTAGAGTCCCCGCCGGGTTGCCCAAATATGTACCTGATGACCAGGTTCTGCCGGCACCCACCGGTGTGTATGATTCATATTACCTAATGGAATCCTTCGACAAGCTGGCCAGCAAAATGATCAAGGGCTGGCAATACCATTTTGAAATGCTGAACCTGACCTATCTGGCTTACCTGATGTTTGCCGATGTGGCCAGAAAGCTCTTTCCGGGTATCAGCGAAAGTTCCATAGGAAAGATGGTGGCCGGGGCCTATGTTTCCATGTTCAAACCCGAGGAGGAACTCTGCCGGCTTTCAAGGCTGGCTCACGCCAATCCTGGGGTGTCTGAGACCCTGAAAGGTAGTGCATCAGCCGAGGAAAAGATTATCGCACTGGAAAACACGCCCGAAGGAAAAGCCTGGCTGGCTGAGTACGAAAAGGCTAAAGATCCTTGGTTCTACGTTTCATGCGGCAGCGGTTGGTACCATCATGAAGGCAGCTGGTTGACGGTACCGGAGATACCCTACGGTTACATCAAAAGCTACCTGGAACGTCTTGACAGGGGCGAAACTATCGAGCGCAGCCTCGCTGACATCGAAAAAGAGCGGGATGAAATCATTGCCAAATACAAGGCGCTGATTCAGACAGACGAGGACCGAGAAGCTTTCGATGGTGCGTATAAAACCATCCGCACCATTTACCGTTATGCCGAAGACCATCTTTTCTGGGTTGAGCACTGGTTACACACAATCTGGTTCAGCAAAATCAGAGAGATCGGCAAAGTTACGATGGATGCCGGAATGATCGATGAGGTGGATGACATCTTTATGTTCAATCGCTACGAAATTCCAGAACTTCTCACAGAAGTGTCCACCGCCTGGGCCCTGGGTGTGGATATTCCCGTGAGAGGCTCCTATTATAAAGCCAAGGCCACCAAGCGCAAAAAAATCCTTGAGGCTGCAAGAGAGTGGAATCCGACACCGGCTTTGGGTATACCGCCCGAAGAAGTGGCCGAGCCATTTACCATCATGCTGTGGGGCGTCACCACGGACAGGGTCAAAGAATGGCTCAAGGGCGTAGACGCCTCGTCGGCGGGAGATGTCTCCGAGATCAAAGGATTCGCCTCCTCCGCAGGTGTGGCGGAAGGACCCGCACGGGTACTTAAAATGCTCAAGGAAATAGTTGACCTTCAGCCGGGCGAAATTCTTGTCTGCCCCACCACCAACCCATCCTGGGCACCGGTGTTTACCAACATCAAAGCTGCCGTAACAGATATCGGTGGGCTCACAAGCCATGCAGCCATCGTGTGCAGGGAATACGGCATCCCGTCGGTTACCGGAACGGGTCTTGCCACCCAGGTCATCAAGACAGGTGACATCATCAAGGTGGATGGTGAGACCGGTGTGGTTACCATCGTAGAAAAAGCGGGCTAATCATCTGTACTCATGTAGGCTGGCAGCCGGATGTAAAAAATCCGGCTGCAGCATCGCTGAACCGTTAACAAACAATCGCTCCAGCCTGCCTCATTTCCGTGCATCCATTCCGCCACCGGAATGGATGCGAAAACCGGTCTCGAAACGATACCTCGTTTCAGGGGGCCCAAAACAAATTGGAAGCCTTTTATCCCTTTCTCATAGACCCTTGGAAAAGGATTTGGGGATGGTTTACCCCAAGGGGGAGTCAAATGGCGTATATCTTAAATTTCAAAGACCTCGATAAAAGCTCCCTGCCACTGGTTGGAGGCAAGAATTCCAGTCTGGGTGAACTGATCAACGCCGGTATTCCAGTGCCTCCAGGGTTTGCAGTAACCACGGAGAGTTACCTCCGTTTCATTACCGATACGGGAATCAAGGAGGAAATATTGCACATCGTGTCGGAATTGATAAGCGGGGACATGAACTCGCTCAATGACACCAGTGACAAAATTCGGCAACTGATTCGGAGTGTCAAACTACCCGCGGAGATACGCACCGCCATCGACAGTGCTTATGGGGAGCTTTGTGCCATGTGCCATGTGGATGCGCTCCCTGTGGCGGTTCGCTCCAGTGCCACGGCGGAAGATCTTCCCACGGCCAGTTTCGCAGGACAGCAGGACACCTATCTCTGGATTCAGGAAACCGATCCGGTGGTGGAAAAGGTCCAGCAGTGCTGGGCCAGCCTCTGGACGGCACGGGCCATCGATTACCGCATCAAAAACAAATTTCCGCATGAGAAAGTTCTGATAAGCGTGGGTGTTCAGAAAATGGTGAACGCCAAAGCGGCCGGTGTCATGTTTACATTGAACCCAACGGATGGTGATATATCAAAAGTTGTCATTGAAGGAAGCTGGGGACTCGGAGAAACCGTTGTCTCCGGCTCCGTAAACCCGGACAAGTTTGTGGTGGACAAGGTGGTTATGGAAACCACTGACAAAAAGGTTTCCGCCAAGCATATTGAATGTGTTTATGACCCTGAAGCAGGAAAAGTTGTCGACGCAGATGTCGCCGAAGAAATGCAGTGCAAGTGCTGTCTGGAAGAGATGGAAGTCAAGGCACTGGTGAGTATGGGCAAGTTGATTGAAAAACACTACAAGCGCCCCATGGACATCGAATGGGCCATCGATAAAGACCTTGATTTTCCTGAGAATATTTTTATCGTGCAGGCGCGGCCGGAAACGGTATGGAGCCAGCGCAAAACCCAGCCAGTAATTGGTGGTAAAAGCGGCTATCAACTTTTGATGGAACAAGCCATGAAAAGAATCAAGATACCCAGTTAGCCATAAGCGACAAGCAGTTAGCGATAAGCTGCAAGCGGCTTAAAGCTTACCGCCTACAGCTTATCACTATAAACATTCAATTCTAACCAATCAAAGGAGGGTAATTGATCTATGAAAAACATGAGAGATTTTGTTACAGAGGGTGAAAAAAAGGGCTTGTGTAAACGAATTACAGCTGAAGTCGATTGGAATCTGGAATTGTCACATATCGCCAAACTCAATGAAGAGGCAAAAGGCCCTGCGCTGCTGTTTGAAAATGTGAAGGACTATGACACACCGGTAATTACCAGTGTCTGTACCACCCCTGAAAGACTGGCATTTATTCTAGGCCAGCCACTGGATTCCACGCTTGTGGATCTCTACGAGCACTGGGCTAAGCTGGGGGACAACCTGCTGGAGCCCAAATATGTGGAAAAAGCGGATGCGCCCTGTAAAGAAAATATTTTGACCGGGGATGATATCGATCTTTTCAAGTTTCCCGTACCGCAGTGGTATCCACTGGACGGAGGCCGTTATATCGGAACCGCTCATTTCTTTATCAGCAAGGATCCTGAAACCGGCTGGGTAAACCTGGGGACGTACAGGGCTCAGCTTTTGGGAAAGGATAAGATAGGCACCCAGTTTATCAAGGGCAAACATGCCGACATCATGCTGAAGAAATATCAAGCCATGGGAAAACCCATGCCGGTGGCTTCAGTGATCGGGTGTGATCCTCTGCTTTTTATCCTCGGCGCAGCACGCGTTTCAGCGTTTACTTCGGAATACGATGTGGCAGGCGCCCTGCGCGGTGAGCCTGTAGAAGTCGTCAAAGGAGAAATCGTCGATCTACCCATTCCGGCACATGCAGAGATCGTACTCGAAGGAGAGGTGGATGCCGACAAATTCATGGAAGAAGGACCGTTCGGTGAATATACCGGGTATTATTCCGGCGTCGGTACGGATCCACGCAATTTTATGGATGTCCAATGTGTCACCCATCGTAACAATCCGATTCTCTGGGGAACCACCGTCGGTCGCGCCGTGACAGACACGCACATGACCATGGCACTGTCCTATGGAGCCACCCTTTGGCAACAGCTTTTGGCCATGAAGATTCCAGGCTTGAAAGCAGTTTACTGCCCACCGGAAGGATCCGGACGGTTTTTGGCCATCATTTCCATAAAACAGATGTATCCCGGCCATGCGGATCAGGTGCTCACGGCTGCCATTTCAACGGAGATGGGTGCCTACGGTCTGAAAACAGTCATCGTCGTGGATGAAGATATCGATCCCTGGGATATTCCCAGAGTCATGTATGCGCTGAGTTTCAGATTCCAACCTAACCGCAGCCAGGTAATTAAGAGAGGCCGGTCTACACCGCTGGATCCGTCTCTGCCCATCAATGCACGGGAGATTACCGGGAGACTTTTGTTGGATGCCACCATACCCTATGACTGGAAGGACAAACCCATACCCATCGAACTGGACCCGGAAGTGGTGAAAAGAGTCAAATCACGATGGACTGAGTTGGGCTTATAACTAATTGGGAGAAGAAGTATATATAAAACGATTGAGAGGAAACAGGCTATGTCCGATACCAACATGATCAAAGGCAAAAAGGTTCTGGTGGTTGATGATGAACAGGACATTCTGGAAGTTTTAGAAGAGCTGCTGGATATGTGTCATGTAACAACAGCGTCGACCTTTGATCAGGCTAAAACCCTGTTGGAAACCCAGATCTTTGACATCACGATTCTCGATATCATGGGGGTAGACGGATATAGCCTGCTGGAAATTGCCAACAAAAAAAAGATACCCGCAATTATGCTTACAGCGCATGCATTCTCTGCCGACAACCTGGTGAAAACCATCAAGGAGGGTGCTTATGCATATATTCCCAAGGAAGAGATCAGCCGCATCACCGAGTTTCTTTCAGATGCGTTGACCGCCAAGAAGAAGGGGGAAAATCCCTGGCAGGTATGGGAAGAAAGACTGCCTTCATCCTATTTTGAAAAAAAATGGGGGGCGGCCTGGAAAAATTCGGACAGAGATTTCTGGAACAAATTCAGGGAAAGCATCAAAACACGAAATGGGAAAAAATAACGCGGTTATACCAAATAGAGTTAAGCGGAAAAGATAAGATCTTTTATCACGAAAACACGAAAGTACGAAAACGCGAAAAAGACCATGAGACTTTTCGTGTTTTTTAGATTTCGTGTTTTCGTGATTGTTTTTATTTTTTTTGTCCCAGAATTTGCTAATTTTACAGCGCGCGGTATCATTTGGGCTGTGTATATAAGTATGAAAAAGAAAGAGGAGGATTGAATTGAAACCGATTCGCTACAAAGAAGATATGGTCAATGAGTTTTTGAATGACGATTACTGGACCCATGAACTTTTCTACGATTTCTGGGATAGGAACGCCCGGGAAATAGGCAACCAGGAAGCGCTGGTGGACTCGAAATATCGTTTGACGTGGGCAGAAGCCAAAAAACTGGTGAACGCCATGGCCATTTCGTGGGTTGAAATGGGAATCCCCAAGCATTCCCGGGTTATCATTCAATCACCCAACAGCGTGTACGGATTTCTTGCACGAATCGCCTGCGAAAGGGCCGGACTCATTTCTCTTACTGTCTATCCATACCTTCGCCAGAGGGAGTTGGAGTATATGCTGGAGAAAACAGAGGCCAAGGCGGTTGTTATTCTGAACATCTACAACAAATTCAATTATCTGGAGATGTACACGGAGCTTCAAAAACAGTTTTCCCACCTGGAGCACTTTTTTCTTTTCGACGATGATGTACCGGACAACGCACCCCCAGGTACCTATTCGCTGCCCCGGATAACCCAGGCCCGGGCTGAAAAGCCGGTGGACGAATCGGTTCTGGCAGACCGCAAATTGGATCCGTTCTGGAATATTGCCCTGCTTACCACGACATCCGGCACCACCGGTATTCCCAAACTGGTGGAATGGCCCACCGCACCCCGTGTCTGCACCTCCAAAGGCAGATGTGACATCTGGAACCTCAAGAGCGATGACATCACCATGGCGATCGCCCCCCATGCCGGAGGAGCGGCTGGAACCCTGACCTATTTTGCCGCCCCCATAGCAGGCGCCAAAACGGTGATGTTAGAGGAGTTCTCCGGTGATGGTGCGCTGGCGCTCATCGAAAAGGAGAAAGCCACGGCCATCGGTGTGGTTCCTACCCACCTTATACGAATGCTGGAGGCCGACGCCTCCAAATACGATCTGAGCTCTCTGCGGTTTATCCGTTCGGCCGGCGGGTATTTGTCACCCCAGGTGGCCGAAGAGGCCGAAACAGTATTCGGTGCCTCCATCACCAGCGACCTGGGAACCCAGGACAAAGGGTCTGTGTCCGGATGCAGCGTAGAAGATTCAAAGGATCTTCGCCGCAGAACCGTTGGTCGCATGCTCCCGGGCAACAAGGTAAGACTCCTGGATAAAGATACTGGCGAGGAAGTGCCCGAAGGCGAACCCGGTGTGCTCTGGTTCAGGGGTCCTCACGCCCCGGCAGGATACTTTAGGGACGAGGAACTGACTGCCACGGTATTCGACAAAGACGGATGGACCACTACGGAAGACATCGTCAAATTCGATCAGGGCTGTCTGTGGATTCTGGGTCGCGCCAAGGATATGATCATCCGGGGCGGACAGAACATCTACCCTGCAGAAGTCGAGGGACTGCTCAATGACCATCCAAAAGTCTCCTCCGTGGCGGTTGTGGGGTATCCGGACCGGGAGATGGGTGAGCGGTGCTGTGCCTACGTCATCCCCAGACCCGGCGAGGATTTTTCCTTTGAGGAGATGGTTACTTTTCTCAAAGAAAAAAAGATAGCCATGTTCAAGCTTCCGGAAAGACTGGAGGTGGTAGCGGAATTCCCGGCCGTGGGTGACTCGGGCAAAGTGAACAAAGAAACCCTGAAGAAACAGATCAAGGCCTTGGTTGAGAAAGAGCAGTAAGCTGTAAGCGATAAGCAGCATATGGCTCAACTTTCTGGGTATAGCAAACGCGAAATGAATAATCCCCTGGCGCTTTACGAACTCGCCGCAAGGGCTCAAACAGCGCAAATCGCCCTTAGATCACCCATTTCGCTCTATCTGTGGTGAAACCCGAAAGTTGAGCAGTAAGCCGTAAGCGATAAGCAGCTTACGGCTTACTGCTTATTGCTTACAGCGACACCATAAACCCTTGTATCATCTTCAAACCCTTCAACCCTATTCTCCAACGGAAGAAGAAATAGTATGCCAAAGCAGATCCTGATCATATCCACCCTGGACACCAAAGGGGTGGAGACGTTTTACCTGAAGGAAAAAATCGAGGCCCTGGGATTCTCGGCCACCCTCATGGATCTATCCATGCGCGCCGAAGTTAAGCTGCCGGCTGAAATCACCAATGCCCAGGTGGCCAAAGCAGGTGGAAGCAGCATCGAAGAAATTGGGCAATCCCGTGAACGATCAAAGATCACACGGATCATGACCTCCGGGGCTTCCAGGCTGGCAAAACAGTATTATGACCAGGGCAGAATTGACGGGGTCATTGCAATGGGCGGATCCACCGGCACCCTGATGGCATCCGAGGTAATGCGATCCCTCCCTTTTGGGGTTCCCAAGACGGTTATATCTTCTACGGCAGCACTTCCCGGTCTTTCCACCCGGTACATCGGAACAGGGGATATTACACTGTTTCATTCGGTGGTCGAAATATCCGGTCTTTCTAATTTGCTTAAAAACGTGATGGACAGAGCAGCACATGCCATCACCGCCATGGTTCATGAAACAATCACACCCCTGGTTACGAAAGAGGGAAAAGCCCTTGCCCTTACCATGCTGGGCCCCTGTGAAAAATGTGCCAGTTTTGTCCGCAATGCGCTTGAAAAAGAAGGATACCAGGTCATCGGCTTCTCCGCAGCCGGTGTCGGGGATCGTGCCATGGAACAGATGATTGCCGAAGGGTTTTTCCAGGGTGTTATCGACCTGGCGCCGGGTGGGGTTGGAGAACATCTTTTCGGTTTTATGAGGGATGCAGGTCCTTTTCGATTGGAAAATGCCGGCAGACTAGGTATCCCACTGATCGTTTCCACCTGCAGCGTCAACCACATGACACCCTCAAAATCCAGATACCTGCCCGAATACCACCAACGCCGCAAATATGACCTGGATAAATTTCGCACCTGGATACGATTGTCGCCGGAGGAACTGCAAGAAGTTGCCCAGGTTTTTGCCGTAAAATTGAACAAAGCCGTCGGCCCGGTAAAGGTCCTGATACCGCAGAACGGGTGGTCTTCTGTGGACCAACCCGGCAATGCGACCCACGACCCACAGGAAGATCGCATGTTCGTTGAGGTACTGCAAAAAAACCTGCGCCCGGACATCGACATCGTGGAAGTCCAGGCGAATATGGAAGAGTTGACGTTTGCCCAGACGGTTGTTAAGACCGCGTTGGCACTTTTTTAAAGGGCAAAACGATTATCCACCGAAATTGGGATTGATAAATTCGATTCGGTCCTCTTGCAAAAGGATAATTTCTTCATATTTTCTGGGATACACAAAACGACCATTGTGTTCAACAATAAGATCAGCATCTCCCTCCTTGTAGCGAATGATGAGTTGGGAGATGGTCGTATTTTCCGTTACCGTTTCTTCGATGCCGTTTACAATCACCTGGATTGTTTTATCCATTAGTATTTTCCACATTGATCCTGATTGCCACAGCAGTGGCAATCAGGATCTTTTCTTAGATTCAGTTTTTTGACACCCATGTCCATCCCGTTAATGCACAACAAGGTATTCTTCAATAGACCGTTCAAGCCCAAACAGATTTTTATGGCCTCCAGACTCTGAATGGCGCCGATCATACCGGGGATCGGGCCCATGGCACCCACTTTCTTTGTGGTGGCGGAGATTTCGGGAAAAAAGCATTCCAGGCATGGCGTATCACCGGGGACAAGGGTGGTGACCATACCGGTAAAGCCGTCTATCCCGCCGTATATAAAGGGGATCTGCTTGGCAACGGACACTGAATTCAGGCATTTGCGGGTTTCCAAATTGTCGGTGGCATCCACAATGATATGGCAGTCACCAATCAACGCCAAGGCATTGTCTTTTCGAATTTCCGCTTTTAGCGCATCTATACGGCATAAGGGATTTAAAGCATGCAGCTTTTCAAACGCGGATTCGGTCTTGGACCGCCCGACATCCCGGGTGCTGTAAAGAATCTGCCGGTTCAGGTTTTCAAGTTCAACATGATCTTTGTCCACAATTTTAAGCCGGCCCACACCTGCTGCTGCCAGATAATAGGCTGATACGGCACCCAGTCCGCCAAGACCGGCAATAAAAATACTGGCACGCCTAAGTTGTTTTTGGCCTTTTTCGCCAAACGCCGGTATCACAATCTGGCGCTTGTAACGGGTAAGCTCCTGGGAAGATAGTTGATCTATTTCCATAAATGCGGTTCGCAGAATACAGTGACATTGGACCGGGTCTGCCGGCCTTCACGCAATGACTATTGCTTGTCTTTTTTATTTAGCGCCATATAAATTCTTTCGGATGACATGGGAAGCTCATAAATCCGTTCACCAATGGCATCGTAAACAGCGTTCAGAATTGCCGGTATGACCGGCATGATGCCACCCTCACCGACTTCCTTGGCGCCGAACGGGCCGTTGGGTTCGTTGGTTTCGACCACAATGGCATCCACGGGCGGCATGTCCAGAATGGTCGGAATTTTATACTCGGCTAAATCGCTGTTGATAATGTTTCCTTTATCATCGAACTTCACTTCTTCAAAAAGGGCTTCACCAAGCCCCATGGAGATGGAGCCCTCCATCTGGGCTTCCACAGACGTTCGGTTGATGGCTTTTCCACAATCATGGGCATCGGTGACTTTGTCCACCGTGATATGACCCGTGTCCATATCCACGGAAACCTCGGCGATCATGGCTGAGCAACCATAGGCAGGAGAGGTGCCCACGGCGGCACCTTTGAATCTACCTCCCAGAATGGGTGGACTGTATTTACCCGTACCCACAATGGGTCCTTTCACAAGAAAGGCAATGCGGGCGGCCTCGTTAAATGTGAGAGACTCCCCTTCGGGTTGCTCTGTCCAGCCCCGGTGCTCCTTTATATAGCTGGTTTTCAATGCGCTGTAATCGGGCACTTCATTTTTAAATATAATGCGGCCCCGTTTGATGTCCATCTCTTCAACGGCAACATTGAGCTCTTTTGACAACACGTCCAAAACCTGTTGTTTCACATCTTCAGCAGCTTCCTTGGTGGCATGCCCTGTCATTAATGTCTGGCGACTGCTGTAGGCTCCCAAATCAACCCCGAAGTCGGTATCCCCCGACTCGATACGGACATTCTCAAGTGGAATGCCTATGGTTTCGGCGGCAATCATGGCAAAGGCGGTATCTGAGCCCTGGCCGATTTCGGCGGAACCCGAGTAAAGAATTGCAGAACCGCCGTCTTCGGTCAATTTGATGACCATGGTACTGTGTGGGGTGTCGGAGCGGTAGATGGGATACCCGGCACCGGACACAAAAAATCCGCATGCCATACCAATGCCTTTTCCTTTGGGAAGCTTGCCTTTTTTGGATTTCCAATCCGAGCCTTCTTTGATGGCCTCGATACATTCTCGCATGCCGAAACTGCTCATACTCAGATCGTTGCAGGACACATCGCCGGTTTCCATCATATTCATCAAGCGAAAATCAAGGGGATCCATATTCAGTTCTTCAGCAATCATATCGAGCTGTTGCTCCCAGCAGGCCCTTGCGGCCACACCACCATGGCCCCGATGAGCTCCACAGGCCGGCTTGTTGGTATAAGCCCGGTATCCGTCATATTTCATGTTCTGCAGCTTGTAAGGCCCCCCCAATAGAGAGCCAGCATAATAAACCGTGGCAATGCCAAAACTGGAATAAGCGCCCCCATCCAGATAGCATTCGTGTTCAAGGGCCACGATGGTACCGTCTTTTTTCACACCGGTGGTCATTTTATGCACAAATTGATGCCGGGCCCGGCTGAACAGAAACACCTGTTCACGGCTATAATTCATTTTTACTGGTTTTCGTGTTTTCATGGACAGCAGGCATGCTGCCAGTTCCATGGGGTTGGTGGCCGCCTTGATGCCAAACCCCCCACCCACATAGGGCTTTACCACCCGGACTTTGCCCATGGGCAGGCCCAGCACCATGGAAACGATGCGCTGCACGTAGTGGGGTACCTGGGTGGAAGAGTAAAGGGTCAGATGACCGGACAAGTCATAGTTTGCCAGAACCCCCTGGGGTTCGATAAAAGCGGCATCCTGACGCTTATTTTTAAATGTGGTGGTTTTAATGATGTCACATTCCTTAAATGCGGTTGCCACGTCGCCGAATTCCTGATGCACTTCGGCGCAGATGTTACCGGGATACTTATCATGCAACTGCGGTGCGCCTTCGGCCATGGCATCTTCAACGGTCAGCAATAACGGAAGCTCTTCATACGCCACCTTGATCAAAGAGACCGCCTCCATGGCGGTTTCCAGGTCAACAGCCGCCACAGCGGCAATTTCATCACCCACGTAACGCACTTTGTCACTGCAAAAAAGGGTCTCATCATACCTGGCCGGGCTAACGCCATAATTGATCAGACCAGCCTCTTTAGCGGTGACAACCGACTTGACACCCGGCAGTTTGAGTGCTTCGGAAATATCAATATTCAGTATCTTGGCATGCGCCACAGGACTTTGCAGCATGGCGCCGTACAACATGCCCGGCATACTCATGTCGTCGACAAAGACGGCCCGGCCGGTCACCTTATCCGGTGCATCGAGTCTTGCCGCTCGGGAGTTGATGACATCATATTCACTCATTTTATTTCTCCAATACCTGTTTTATGTATTATTATAGAATGATAAATCAAGTTGTTAAACAACAGGCTCATTTGGAAACCTCTTTGCTGGCCGCTTGAACCGATTCGATGATCTTTTGATAGCCGGTGCACCTGCAGAGGTTGCCGGAAAGGGCTTTTCTGATTTCATGTTCCGTGGGGTTTGTATTTTTATCCAGCAGACTCTTTGCCGAAAGAATCATACCGGAAGTGCAAAATCCACACTGAACGCCCTGTTTTTCCACAAACGCTTTTTGAACCGGATGAAGCCCTTGTTCTGTTTCAAGGCCTTCGATGGTTTTAATATCTTTGCCCACAGCCTGCATGGCCAGTACCAGGCAGGAATTAACCGGTTTGTCGTCCATGATCACGGTACAGGAACCACAGTCTCCCAGTTCGCATCCCTTTTTGGTGCCGGTCAATTCGAGCTGGTATCGAAGCACATCCAGCAGGGTCTGGTTCGGCGCCACCGCCACCTCATATACTTGATCGTTAATCGTCAGATTAATCAGTTCCTTCATACGTCGTCTCCTCTCAATTGTTCTTTTTTGCTTCATCCAAAGCGATCTCGAGGGTTCTTTGGGTCAGGACGCCCACCATAGCCCTTTTATACTCGCCGGTGCCTCTAAAATCGGTGATGGGCAGACAGTCTGTTTTGGCGGCATCAGCAGCTTTTTTAAACAGCGCCTTATCCGGTTTTTCTCCCATAAGTATTTTTTCAGCAGCCGGAGCCCTTAGATGGATCGGCCCCACACAACCCAATATGACCCGGGCCGTTTTGATCACACCGCTTTTATTCAGGCAGATAAAAGAAGCCACATTCACAATGTTGCAGTCCTGTGCCTTACGAGCCCCCAGATTGAGGTACCCGGCGCCTGCACCGGCAGGGGGTATTTGCACCTGGATCTCAACAATAAATTCGTCGGGTCGACATTCGGTGGTGCCGGGGCTTTTAAAAAAATCATCGATGGCAACGTTTCTTTTCCCGTTTCCGCTGTTCAGAATCAGTGTGGCACCATAGGCCATGAGCGACGGCGGCAGGTCGGCTGCCGGGCGCGCAGAACCGAGGTTGCCGCCGATGGTTGCCAGGTTTCTAACCAGGGGAGATCCCAAAGCGGCAGCACCGGCACTCAAGGCATTGACATTTTCCTTGATGTCTTTTGCTTCAATCATGTCAGCCACAGTAAAACAAGCGCCGACCTTTACGAATCCGTTTTCTTTTTGAAGGCTTTTCAGTGAGGCAATCTTTGAAAGAGATACCACATGCTCCGGAGACATCAGCTTTTTTTTCATGTTGACCACGAGATCTGTTCCACCGGCGATGGTTCTGGCCTTGTCACCATATTCCGCTAGGATCTGGCACGCTTCCTGTTCGGTCTTTGGCTCGTGAAATTTGAATTTTGGCAATAACATTTTTTCTCTCCTGATCGTTTGCGCAAGGGTTTATGATGAATGTTTTTTCAATGACCGTGTTGATTTTCCTGTTTAACCATGATGTTCATTTAAATGAACGAATGATTTTTTTTTATGCTATCATTTTAACCGTATATGTCAATAAATTTAATGGTCAGAGATTTTTTAATCCTAACAACTACTTTATAGATTTAAATATTATATATTTATTACAAAAAACAATTCGTCTTGACAAGATCTCACCTGCTTTATATATAGTTGCAGAAACGTTCATTATAATGAACAAAATACAATCCAGCAGAGACCACATTCATGACAAATAATCCAAACACTGCCGGTTACCACGCACCTGCAGTCCATAGAGCCTTTGACATTTTGAGAGTTGTCGCGGAATCGCAAAGTGAAATGGGGATCAGTGATCTTGCCAGACATCTCGACCTCAGCAAGAGCACGACCCATGGTCTTGTCCAGGCCCTTTTGGGAGTGGGGGCCCTTGATCGGGGCCGGCAGGGAAGAAAGTTCTTTCTGGGCCCAGCCGTAGTAGAATTAGCTTTCAGAAACTGGAATCACTTCAGGGTTGTGGAACAGTCTCAACCGATATTGAATGGCTTGCGGGACAGGATCAATGAAACCATCTTCTTGGGGGCCCTCAGCCATTATCGGGGCCTGATCATGGCCACGGCAGAGGCCTTAAAACCTTTAAAGATCACGTCGCCTCCGGGAACAACCATACCACTCCTGGCCGGTGCGGTTGGCAAGGTCTTTCTGGCTCAATATGATGACACCCATGTCATCCAACTCCTAAAGAAAAAAGAACTGCCGAAATTTACAGCCTGTTCGATTGTATCCAAAAAAGCCTATTTAAATGAACTTTCCCGGGTTCGAGAGCAGGGATATGCCCTGGACAACGAGGAATATCTGCCGGGTGTGCGAGCCGTTGCCGTCGGTCTTGACAATCACCGAGGGCTTCCATTGGCAATCTGGGTCGTTGGCTTTGCAGAGTCCATGAACGATAACGTCATACCGCAAATAGTAACCGCGACCCTTAGCGCCACAAAAGAACTGCAACAAGCCCTTGATGGACCATCACAAGCATGAACACGAAACAAAATCTCTTAATGAAAGATCTCTTGAAACAGGCCGAACCTTATCTGAAAATGAGGAATGATTTTATCCACACCCGGGTTGCCCATGGCTATGCAATGCTGCTGCTGGAAAAGGAAGGAGGGAACCGGAAAATTGTCGAACCGGCCATCATCCTTCACGATGTCGGGTGGTCAGCCCTCAAGCCCGAAGACATCACCCACGCCTATGGCTTGACGGCCACGGGTGCCAATGCACGGAAACTGAATCGTATACATGAAGTCCAAGGAGCCAGGATTGCCCAGGAGATTCTGGCGAATCTGGGTTATGACACGGCAACCATCCACCCAATTGTAAATATCATTGAACGCCACGATTCCGGAAAAAACCCCGATACCATTGAAGAGAAGCTGGTTAAAGATGCGGATAAACTCTGGCGGTTTTCAAAAATCGGGTATCATTATGAGTTGCAGAGACAAGCCACCACCCATGCAGAGAGACACGCCTTTCTGTCCAAAAAGATAGACAGCTGGTTTTTTACCCGAACCGCAAAAGCGCTGGCAGAGAAAGCGCTTCAGGCACGTGATAAAGGTTTTCTCTGACATTTGGGACAGATGTGGCTGCCACGCTGGCCCACCACGATGCGTTCGATGCTGGTACCACAACGCGGGCAGGCCTGCCCGTCCCGACGAAATACCTTGAGTTGGTCGGCATTGCGCCCCCGACGACCGGCAACCGAGTAGAAGTTACCCGCGCCACCACCCAGGGTCGTACCCATGTTTCGCAGCCCTGTACGCAGCACAGAAGGTATGGCCCGGTGCAGGGCTGACATTTCTTTTTTTGAAAGGGAACAACTGATACGCAGGGGGTGAATTCCGGCTTTCCAGAGAGCTTCGTCCACATAAATGTTGCCCAGCCCGGCAATAAATGTCTGATCCAGCAGCAAGGGCTTGATCTGGCGTCTGCAGGTGTGCAGCATCTTGTGGAAACGTGCCATGGTAAAATCATTTGCCAGGGGTTCGGGCCCTAATTTTCCCAAAATAGCCTGGGGATTCAAGGTCAGGAAGAAGCGCCCGAACTTGCGGGTATCTTGGAAACGCAGGTCCATGTTTCCACCCAGTTCCAGGATCACATGTTCGTGCTTGTCGCGCGGTTTGCCCCTGTGTTCCCAGTTCAGGTGTCCGGTCATACGCAGATGAACCAGCAGGGTCAGATTTTGGGACAAGGCCACGACAATATATTTACCCCGACGTGTAATCTGCCGGATGGTGCGCCCCTTTATTTTTTTACAGAACACGGCAGGCGTCAGACCGGAAATGGTTCTGGGCCAGAACACGCTTGCGCCGCAAATGATGTCCCCCACAATCTCCAGCTTGTTCAGGTTGTCCACCACGGTCTGTACTTCAGGCAGTTCAGGCATAACGGTCAGCCATCACTTGCCAAGCCGTCGCAGCTCCGCTTTCACAGCAGCCGAAAAACCCTCCAGACTGCGGCTGCGCTGCGACCGTCCGTTGATAAAAACCGAGGGAGTACCCCTAACACCGGCTTCTCTGGCCCACTGAATGTCTCTTTTTATCTGATCCATTACCTGGGGGGCTTCGCGCTGGGTATCGAAAGCGCTCTTGTCCAGATCGAGACGGGCCCGGATTTCTTCGACACTGACGTCATTGAGCTTATTGTAGCTGGCAAAAAGGGCGTCATGAAAGTCCCAGAAGCGACCCTGGGCATGTGCAGCCAGGGCTGCGGCGGCAGCCTTTCTGGCATATTTATGACTTTTCAGAGGATAGTTTTTAAAAACGAGTTTGACCTGTTGAGGGTATTTCTCAAGCAACTGCTCGAGTACCGGCGCAAGCCGGGCGCAGTAGGGTCATTGAAAATCGGTAAAAACCACCACCGCCACGGCCGCATCGATAGAGCCCTTGGTGGGAGACCCGTCAACGGGGATCTTATGGATAAAAGCCAGGTTGAGCTCCTGGATTTGGTTGCTGGCGGAGTTAATCAGATAAAGACGGTCCTCTCCCGGACCCGCTTGAATGCGGTCCACACCGGGATCCACCGCCACGGTGTCCCGCAGTTGTCCGTTGTTCTTGTAAACCTGCAGCGTTGCATCCGATGTGAGCACATAGATATAGCGCCCCCTCTCTGGAATGACCAGGTCAACGGGGTTTGCTTTGAGCTGGAGGGTACGGACCACCTGGGCGTCCACCTGGGCCTGGGCCACGGAGAGCATGGTCAGCCAAAGAAGCAACAAGAGCAGGCAATATTTTATTCTCATGGGAACATCCTTTCTTTTTCGGACCTGTAAGCCATACAAAGGGTAACTACCTGAGACTGAAGGTTGATTCCTGAGCGACTGTGAAACTGCCCGAGTTTTTCAGTGAATGTTGTGAAGAACAGCAAAATGAGTATCGCATGGATACCAATTCAGCTGTCAATAAAAATAAGACAGGGTCTTTAAATGGCAAAAAAATTTTGACAAAAAGCACCCTCTTATTTAATATTAATTTTTTCTGCTGGTGCCCCCCACTCATCCAGGCGGTGATAACTTAGAAAAAATCATCTGACCATTTGTAGCAAAGGTTTGTAATTATGACGAAATTTTTAAGACTTGAACGTCTTCCCCCCTATGTTTTTGCCACGGTCAATCAGTTCAAAATGGATGCCAGGCGCTCCGGGAAGGATATTATCGATCTGGGAATGGGAAATCTGTGAAACATACCCGGAGCGTCGGGATACGCTCATCAGTGGATTGAGCCGTGTTGGATGGGAAATCAACCCACCCAGAGGGACCATGTTCGTATGGGGAAAAATACCCCGGAAATACCTTCACATGGGATCCGTTGAATTCTCAAAATTTTTGATCGAGAAAACACAGGGGATAAAATGGGGAACAAGCATAGCGGCGGAAATACCGGAGGACAGTACCGGCCCTTAACCCCAGAACAGGTAGAGCGGATTCATCAGACGGCACTCTATATTCTCGAAAATATCGGTTTCACCTATGAGCAGGGTTTAGATGATACATTAACCATGCTCAAAGATGCCGGAGCAAAAATAGAGCCGGAACATTCACGAATCTATTTCCCTTCGGATCTGATTCTGTCGCAGATTTCAAAAACACCCCCGCAAGTCATACTCTACAGTCGTGATGGGCAAAATGACATCGACCTTTGGGGTGATCGAGTTTATATGGGCACCGGGGGAATGGCGGTGACGGTTGTCGACATCGAAACAGGACAGGCCCGGGAGAGTTGTCTACAGGACATCTACAATATCGGTCGAATCGTGGATCAACTCGACAATATTCATTTTTATCTTCGTCCATGCACGGCGCATGATGTTCCCACGTCGATTTTTGATATCAATGGCATGTATGCCGCTATGCAGGCCACCACCAAACACTATATGACAGGGGCCATTGACCAACAATCGTTCAAAGATATTTTGGGATTGGCATCCATTGTGGCCGGTAACAAAAAGAGACTGGCTGAAAAACCCATTTTCTCACTGATCACATGTTTTGCCATCAGCCCCTTGAAGCTTTGCACCCAGTCGACCCTCAACATGCAGGAAGCTTGCAGACATCGAATACCTGTGGCACTCTCTTCCGCCCCCATGGCCGGGTCCACTTCGCCCATGACCATGGCCGGAACCCTTGCGCAACTGCATGCCGAGGAGCTTGTCGGTTTAACGATCGGGCAACTGACCCATCCTGGTGCCCCTATGTTATACGGCGGAATTCCAGGCTCAGCCAACATGCGTACCATGGGATACCAGGGTGGCGCCGTGGAGTTTGGGATGATGAACGCGGCCATCCACCAGCTTGCAGCCCACATTAACGTACCCAATTATAATTCCTCTGGACTCACCGATGCCAAGATTCCCGATGCCCAGGCGGGTTGGGAAAAGGCTTTTTCTTCTCTCTTGGCTGCCATGGGTGGGTCCAATTATATTCATCACGCAGCGGGAATGCTGGAGTCGATGCTGGCTGTAGCTTACGAACAATACATCATCGATGATGAAATCATTGGCATGTGCACCAGAGTCCTGGAAGGGATCATTGTTGACGATGAGCATCTAGCAATAGAAGCCATTGCCGACGTGGGGCCCGGTGGCAATTATCTCATGTCTCCTCATACACTTGATCATATGCGCAGCGAGTTTTTTACCGGAAACGGCATCACCGACGGCCATTTCCGTGACATATGGGCGGCAGATGGCAGCTTGGATACCCGTGAGCGGGCGCGGGGGATGGCCCGAAAGATATTGCAACATGACCCATATCCTAAGATAGACAAAAGAATCGATAAAATCATTCGAGATGATTTCGATATCAGAATGTAATCTCCCAAAATTTGCATTTTTCGACAGGGTATGAAGCCCACCAGTGGCTCTTTGAATCAGGGCCTTTTGCTCCGGAAATACCATGAAGTCAACCAGAAGAATGCAGGTCTTTACCGGAAAACAACACTTTTTCTACAGCCCTTTTCATTTGTTCCAGACGAATACCGAGCCTGCCAGTGTACCCCAAAGCGATACGCAACAAGCCGGGAGACAATCCTATTCTTCGCTGGTCTTTGATATCGATTTCAGATGAGGTGGAAGAGCCGGAACAGCTTATCAAGGTATCAAAATATCCCAGAGACACCGCAATAAACCCGAATTTTTCTTCATTTTGCAGTACCTCCATCAACGCCTCCGCCCTTTCACGACTGCCGCAGTCAATGGCCAAAATACCGCCCAGCCCGTAACCCATGTTACCTAACTGCTCAGCCAGTTCATGCTGGGGATGGTCCTGCAGACCTGGATATATCACTTTTACAGCCATTTTTTTTAACATCTCAGCCATGGCAATGGCCCTGAGACCATGTTCACGTATGCGAATTGCCAGGTGAGGCAGACGTTGGATGACGTCAAAAGCCACACGGGGATCCATTGTGGGTCCCAAGAGCATGACACGGCCAGTATGCAGATTCATCAATTTCTCGATAAATTGACTCTCTGCGCAAATAGCACCACCAATCAAATCGCTGGCACCGTTAATATATTTTGTCAGCGAGTAAACAACCACATCAGCACCCAACAACTTGGGTGAAAAAATCATCGGGGAAAATGTGTTGTCGACAATAAGTGTTATATCCCTGTCATGCGCTGTAGTGGAAAGGGCAGGGATATCGGCTATGTTCAGGGTGGGATTTCCCATGGTCTCTGTAAAAATAGCACGCGTGTCCCGGGTAATAGCACTTTTGACCGCCTCAAGATCTGTGATGTCCACAAAGGTTGTCGTAATGTTCATCTGAGGAAAAAGAGATTCAAGCAGCGCATGCGTACCCCCATAGATGGTTTCGCTGGCAACAATATGGTCACCACCCTGGCAGACCTGTAGCAGCGCACACGAGATGGCTGACATGCCGCTGGCTGTGCAAACGGCTGCTTGCGTTCCTTCCATGGCTGCCAGGTAGCGGGAGAGGACATCTACCGTCGGGTTGAAATGACGGCTGTATAGAAAGCACCCCCCCTCTTCCCGTCCTTTCCGACCCTCAAATATATCTGGCATGGTTTCTGGATGCATTACGGTAAAGGTCGCCGAACGTGATACAGAGGGCGTCACGCCACCATGCTCTCCAAACTCTCTGCGTGCGTTCAATAAAGCCTGTTCAGGATCAAAAGATTGCATCATATACCTCCTGTGGATTTAGGTATAATCCTCCGAAGATTGTGGGTATGTCAATATTTATTGCATGTACGCGTGTTCTATTTAAACTGAGATAATTTTCAGGAAATAATTGACTTAGTGCTTATAGAAAAGATACAGTTTCCGGTAACAGGCGAGCGCAACCGGCCAGGGGGATCTTTTGTTCGTCCCCCCTGGTCAAACCCATGCATCACAGGAAACCTTGGAATAAACTTCCGAGCTTATCGTAACCAACAAACCAAGGAACGTCCCTAAAAATCTTATGAAAAGCAAGATTGCGTGTATTCATTTTGACCTGGATTCCGTCCTGTATGTTCCAGCGGATTTCCTTGAAACAGCACTTCAAATGTCGCTAAACGCCATGATCCAGGCTGGTTTGAAAGCTGATCAAAAGACGGCCTTGAGCAGATTGTTGAAGATTCGTAGCCTGGATTCCAATGCCAAGGATCATTTTAATCAACTCTGCTTTCATTTTAACAACACCTACGATCCCATGATCATTGCCGCAGGTGTCGAGAAATACTGGGACTGCAAAATCAGTCTGATGACCAGTGCGCCGGAAACAAACCCGATTCTCAACTTTTTGTATTCAAAATATCCTTTGACAATTATTACCAACGGCCCTCCCATCAAACAGGCAGGTAAAATCATCCGCTTGAGTTTAAACCATTTTTTTTCCCGCTATGATGACAAGAGGAACCTCCGCAAGCATTATTTTTATGCTTCGGATGAAAGCGAGAAGCGGAAACCCTACCCCTACCTCTGGCTGCAGGCACAAAAAGATATGGGGTTTGACTTTTCCCAGGCGATAATGGTGGGCGATCGATATCTGCAGGATATTTTCGGCGCAAAACGACTCGGCATGACCACGGTAAAAGTGAACCAGGGTGGCCATGCCGATGAAGCCCTCGATGAAGCTTTCGAGGCCTATCAACTTCTTATAGCAAGACATCCTTTTTTTTCAAAAGAACACTCCCCGGAGCACGTGCGTAGCCTGATGATTCCCGACTATACGATATCCCACCTGAAAGAACTGGAAGGTGTTGTCGACGCAATTGAGACAAGTTGATCCGTATGTCTCAGCCAGCAGTTCTCATTGAAACACCCAAGGATCCTGTGGCAATATTTTTCTGGCTGCTTTTGTCAAAAAGAATGTAATTGTCGTGGTTCAGTTCGAGACCAATCCCGCTGTCAACTGGGAAGTCCGTCCCGCCAAAGACAACCGCCGTGAGCAAGGTGTTTCCAATTTTCAGTATCACCGTGGTTTCCATACCCGATGGCAATGTTGAATACACCTTACATTTAACAGCACCATTATCAGTAAGACTAATATGTTCAGGCCTTAATCCCAGCAAAAAATCAGCGCCCTTTTTTAGCCTGGGCATACCGGAGCTCGGTTTAAATTTAAAATGAAGATCCCCGGAGACAAGTTGGATGTCTCCTGGATCATCTTGGTAACATTCCACATCAATCATGTTCATGGTCGGATTACCCACAAACTCGGCACAAAACAAATTGATCGGATGGTTATAGATTTCCAGGGGGGCGGCATATTGTTGAACCTTACCTTCCTCCATCAAGCAAATACGACTTGAAAGCGTCATGGCTTCTAACTGATCATGGGTTACATACACAAAAGTAGAGTTGGTTTCCAAGTGGAGCCGTTTGAGTTCTGTCCGCATCTCTATCCTGAGTTTTGCATCCAGGTTGGAAAGGGGTTCATCCATGAATAGCACTTTAGGACGGGGTGCCAATGTCCTGGCAATGGCAACACGCTGCTGCTGCCCTCCTGACAACTCTGCTGGATAGCGCCCCAGGAATTCATCGATCTTTAACAGCTCCGTGAGTTCATGAACGCGATGCTTAATGTCCGCATTGCTCCACTTTAAATTTTCAAGGCCAAAGGCAATATTTTGGTTGACCGTCATATGGGGCCATAAAGCATAGTTCTGAAACAGAAATCCCACATCTCTTTTTGCCGGCGGCAAATCAACGCCTTTTTCAGAAGAAAAAACCAGCGTATCATCGATATAAATTTCTCCTTCGGTGGGGCTTTCCAGCCCTGAAATCATTCTAAGTGTGGTTGTTTTTCCACAGCCCGATGGCCCCAGTAATGTTATAAAACCCTTGTCTTCGATGGTTATGTCGAGGGTCTCCACAGCCACAAAGCTGCCAAACCGCTTCGTGGCGCCCTTGATGATGATTTCCGGCATCCGTCAGCCTCCAATCCCTTTGTCTATGGATGCACCCGTAACCTTGTTGACGATTAAATTTAAAGAGATTACGACGATCACGATAAACAGTATGATGGCGTTTGCGTATTGATCCCATCCCTTCTCATTGTATTGAAAAAGCATAGTGGTTAAAATTTTAGTGTTCGGAGTAACCAATAGAATATAAAGAGATAATTCCCGCATACTTGAAATAAATGGAAGCAGAAACCCTGACAACACACTCGCTTTCTGTATGGGAACAATTATCTTCACCATTCTTTTCCACCAGCTCACACCGAATATCATAGCAGCTTCTTCTATTTCCCGACCCAGTTGAAAAATAGCATTGATACCCGCGCGTGAGGCAAATGGTAAATATTTAACCGTGCCAATCAACACGAGAATGGCGAAAGTTCCGTACAAGGAGGGAATAAAACCTCTTCTGACTGCAAACATGGAAAGATAGATGGCACCAAAAGCCATGCTGGGCAGAAGATAGGGAAAAAATGAAAGCCGGTCCAGGGTATTCGCGGCAAGCGTGCCGCGCCTTTTTACAACCGCGTATCCCACCAGCAATCCAACGGTTCCAGCCAGCAGCGAGACTAAAATTGACAATCGAATACTATTCCACAGGCCGATATAGATATACTTGTTTCTCAATATACCCGGCTCCCCGCTCAAAACATCCGGCCGACCTTCGCCGACCCAGAACAGGGCTGTAAAATTTTCGGCCGCCAGGTTTCCTGATGACACCATGAAGGATTGCACGGCAAAAGTGATCAGGGGAACAATGGTAATCAGCAGCAATAGTACCAGCAGAATGATGGATAGCGGAATGCGTACTTTTTTTAAGTTTACCAGAGAAATATTCGAGCTTTTACCGGTTACGGTTGCAAAGGATTTCCGTTTTCCCACCAGCATCTGATTGACGGTAAGAATCAAGGCACCGATAACGATCATAACCAGCGCAATCAGGAAGCCATAACCGGGGCTCATGCCATTCAATGTTCTGAAAAGTTGGGTGGTCAGAACCTGGAACCTGACCGGCGATCCTAAAAATGCCGGCACGGCAAAGGCACTCATGGCACTTGAAAAGACCAGCAGAAAGGTGGAAAGCATTGCAGGGAGTACGATGGGAATCGTAATTTTTCGAATGATGCGCCATCGCCCGGCTTTTAGTATCTGCGCCGCCTCTTCGAGATTCGCATCCATGTTTCTTAAAATACCGCCTATCAGAATAAATGCGAAGGGTGCATAATGAAGCCCCAAAACAATGGTTATGGGGAAAAATCCATAGGCAAACCAATCTGGCGTCTGAATACCTGTAAACGCTGTAAACAAACCTGGTGCACCCACATGCTTATTTTTAAAAAAATTGAGCCATGCCATGGCCAGTGTCCATGAAGGCATGATATAAGGGAGAATCAGCAGACTGGAGATTGTTTTTTTGAATTGAATGTCAGTTCGAGTGACCAGCCAGGCGAAAATCCCGCCCAATAAAATGGCGATAAAGCAGGTCGTGAAAGCCACCAGAACCGTATTGACAAGTGGTTTATAGAAAATGTTTTTGCTGTACTTACCTATAAAAATGCTTTTCCAATGGTAGCTTGTAAAGTCCCCGGTTTCAGCGCCTTTAATTCTCATCAATTCCGATGAATGGACCTTGAATGTGTCGCCGACGATTGAAAAAAGCGGTAGAAGGATGAGGTAGGTGAGAATGATGAGCAGACAGAGCAATATGACATTTTCAGGTTTTCGAAGAAAGCTTTTGGTGCGGTGTGCAATGAGCATTTCGTCAATCTTTCAGCCACAACAATTAAACGTCTGCCTCCCCTTCGAAATCGCGTGCAAAAGGGAGGCAGGCAAACGGATCTGCTTTCTATTCGGAGAGCTTGGAATCAGTATATCATGCTGTTCCAAAATTCTTCCACATCCGTCCTGTTTTGGTAAATAAATTCAGGAGATTCAAGAACAAGAATCCGAGACCAGACATCCAGAGTATTATCGCCTGGATAGGGCCTTATATTGGGGTTGGAAGAGTAGGTCCCCAGGGATCCTGACCAAGGTTTAAAGCCTTCTTCTGTAAGAAGATATTCAATAAAAAGCTTGGCTGCATTTGGATTTTTTGCGTTTTCTCGGATCAAAAGGAAGCTTGGATAGAAAAATCCGGCAAAAGGTTCCATACCCATTATGGGCATCAACGCAAGGTTTTTCTTTTCTCTATAGCGCAGTTTGGAATATGTACCCAATGCGACTGCATCTATATTTTGTCCTTTGACACCCAAAGAATTGGCCATTTTGGTGTCACTTGTGAACATGACCAGTTGATTGTTGATAATTCCTTTGATCCACTCATATCCGGCATTCGGTGTTGTTAATGTGATTTTCTTGCCAAAATGTCTTTCATACGCTGATTCCAGTTGCTTGGATACTTCAGGGGACGTGACCATGGTAAGAAAATTGGCATTGACACCTTCTTTGAGAGGGTCTTTGAACCAGAATTTCTTTTCCCACTTTTTCTCGGTCAATTCCCAGACATTTGTGATGGTTGGATATGTATAGGTCTCTGAATTGTATATAAACGCTTTGGTGATAAAGCTGAAGTAGAGTGGCTCCTGATACATCTTTGGTATAATATTTTTCATGTCCGGGGGGACATAGCTGTAGGCATACCCCGGCTTTATGATTTCCCCAAACACCCGGCCCGAATCCTGGGCAATAATGAAATCTGCACCATATACTTTATTGGCCCCTTCACTGGTAACCTTTTCAATAAGCTCAAAGTCTTTCAAGTTGTGGGCGCTGACCGTAATGCCATATTTTGCTTCAAAGCTTTTGGCAGCATTGGCGATTCTGCTGGTAATGGAGTAAACAACCACGTTGCCCTCTTTTTTGGCAGCGTTAATCAGATCGGATGAAGCTGCAAAAAGAAGGGACGGTACAAACAAGACAAACAGTATCAATGTGATTCGTTTCATAAAAGCCTCCTTGTGATAAAGGGGTTCATATCTATACAGATGGTGAAAAACATACGATCTTTCTTGGTACCACAAATACGTGAAAATAGTAAATTGAATTGTGACCTGTCCTTTTGAACAATGCTCCGCTGGAATCTCAACAGAAAGTTGTTGTTAGACCTTTGGAAAGCATGTATCAAAAAAGACTTACAGGCGATGCTTCGAAAAGAATAAAAACCCTACAAGCGCAATAAATACAGTTTCTCTTAAGCACAAGGAGCGAAAATTGACCCGGAAATCCAGCGGTATCCGATACATCCCCGGAAAACGCGACCTTCTGATTGTTTCTCCCCACAGCCCGGTCATCAAGGGTGTCTTTGAAAACGATATACGCACCGGCATCATTGCCGAAAATATGCAGCAGGCACTTGACTGTCATGCCATTATTAATGACCTTTTTTTCAAACCAAAGGGGCCGATCACCAAAAGTCTCGATAACTACTTTCTGGACCTTTACCGGATCGATCACTCAAAAAAAGTCTCCGTTTACCTCAGCCTCATCCAAACGATTATTAAAAAAGAGGCCAAAACAACGGTGGTCTGGATTCATGGGATCACCGATGATGTCGCCATGGCCCAGGCACAGGAGCATACATCTCTCGGGCTGTTCCATGAAGCACCTGAAAATCTGCACGCCCTGATAGGTTATGGACAGGGCGGGGACCCAAAAACCGGTGAAACCCGGAGCCGTTATTCAGCCCGCCACGAGACAGTGGAAACATTCCGGGACCGGCTGTGTGCCGGAGGGCTGACCACCATTCTAACCCATCCGGCCGGGTCCAATTACCGCGGTCGCGATACCAAGCGGCTAAACCAATGGTTCAACCAGCTGGGTTTCGGGTTTGACAGGGTCGAATCCATGCATCTTGAAATCAGAGAAAAAGGGTTTCGCGATACAGAGGCAAATGCCGTCAAAACAGCTGAAATTATTGCCACGGCTCTGAGTTTCTTTATAAACGCTTAAATACAATTTCGAGCGGTTGTTTGACCTTATTTGCCGAAGCAGTTCCGGAGCACTATAAGCCATCTCAAAAATAGGATTTTTGTTCAAAGTCAAGGCAGGCCCAGCACAGGATTGGACTAAAAGACATTTTTGAGATAGCCTCTATTGTGCAATCCCAGGGTCATCAGGGTGTTGTTTGGTGCACCTTGATGATCACGACGGGTGTTTTGGGTACATCGCGGAATCTCCCCTGAGTGCCGGTCTCTACCTTTGAAATGGCATCCACCACCTCCATGCCATTGATGACTTTACCAAAGACGGCATAACCCCAGCCGGCCATTGTTTGCCCCTTGTAATTCAAAAAGGTGTTGTCCACTGTATTGATAAAAAATTGAGACGATGCGCTGTGCGGATCCTGTGTACGCGCCATGGCAATGGTGCCTCGATCATTCTTGAGACCGTTGTCCGCTTCATTTTTTACGGGCTTCAAGGTCGGTTTTTTCTGCATGTCCTGTGAAAAGCCACCCCCCTGAAGCATGAAGCCCGGAATCACCCGGTGAAAAATAGTTCCATTGTAAAACCCGGCATCAACATAATTCAAAAAGTTTTTCACGGTCAGGGGTGCTTTGTCGGGGTAAAGCGCCAGAACGATCTCCCCCTTGGATGTTTCCAAAACGATCTGTGGGCTGGAAACCTGGTTCTCCTGCCCTATGGATATCCCCGCCATCATCGCAAGTAACAAAACAGCCAAAAGAATCTGTTTCATGGTATCACTCCTTTCAATTTGAATTGTGAAACGATTGTTGTGATGCACAACATTGTCGCTCTTTGATTTACCCTAAGCTAAATTTTGGTTTAATAAACGCGATATTTGTGCCCTGAACATGTTCCGGTGTCAACCGATATTTACGATTACAAAAAGCAGATATTTCCTGGTTGCAAGGTTATTTCAGAAATAATTTGGCCTCAATTTATCCACTTCTTGACTTCCCCCGCGTGAGTGGTCTAACGTATTCTGAAATTCTTACCTGAACTGAGCCATTTTTCCCGAAGAGATATACCAAGATCTTGAAGGAGGAGGAAGCCCGCATGAAATCCTTTGTCTGTGCGTTATGGATCTGCTTTCTGATTCCCTGTTTTTCATCTGCTGCGGAAATTCCAATGAGTGAAGCCACCAGCGAATGCATCGACTGCCACGCCACGTTTCAGCCCGGTATCGTAGCTGACTGGCAGAAAAGCCGGCATGCCATGATGACACCGGGCCGGGCCATGCAGGCAGATGCCCTGGCCCTCAAGGTTTCAAGCAAGAACGTGCCCGAAAATCTCAAAGGTACGGTGGTGGGATGTGCCGAATGCCACATGTTGCGGCCCACTGAGCATGCCGATACTTTCGAGCACAATGGATATGACATTCATATCGTTGTGAGCCCCAAAGATTGCGGTACCTGCCATAATGTCGAGGCAGACCAGTATTCCGGAAACCTCATGGCGCATGCTTACCAGAATCTGGCCGGTAACACTCTCTATGCGAAACTTCAGCGCAGCATCCTTGGAAAGGCCACCTGGAGCCATGGCAGGGTACACTTTGAGCCTGAAAGCGATATGACAAAAGCTGAGGGCTGTTACTACTGTCACGGCACTGTTCTCGAGGTTACGGGTATGGAAACACGCGATACGGACGCCGCCGGCGAATTGGACTTTCCCATCATCAAAGGCTGGCCCAACCAGGGTGTGGGCCGCATCAACCTCGACGGCAGCCTGGGGGCCTGTACCCCGTGTCACACCCGTCACACATTTTCCATTGAGATGGCCAGAAAGCCCTATACCTGCAAGGAATGTCATGTGGGACCGGACGTGCCGGTATATAAAGTCTATTCCTCCAGCAAACACGGCAATCTATTCGAGACCCATAAGGACGAATGGAATTTCAAACCAGTACCCTGGACCATCGGAAAAGATTTCACCGCCCCCACCTGTGCAGGCTGCCATATCAGCCTGCTGGTAAACACCGAAGGTGACGTCGTTTCCCAGCGCTCGCACCGGTTTAATGACCGGCTTCCCTGGCGTCTGTTCGGACTCATCTACGCCCATCCATATCCCCGGAGTCCGGACACTTCCATCATCCGGAACGCTGCCGGGCAGCCCTTGCCGACGGACATGAACGGCGATCCAGCCGAAAAATATCTTATTACGAAAGCAGAACAGAAAGAGCGTACTGTACAATTGAAACAAATCTGCCTTAACTGCCACGGGTCAAGCTGGGTCAACGGGTTCTGGCAACGTTTTGAAAACACGATTCAGGAAACCAATGCCATCACCCTCACCGCCACCCAAATCATGTCGGATGTCTGGGCAGCCGGGCTGGCAGATGCAGAAAACCCCTTTGATGAATACCCGGAAAGACTCTGGAGTGACCAATGGCTCTTTTACGCCAATACGGTTCGTTTTTCCTCAGCCATGGGTGGTGGTGGTGATTATGGTGTCTTTGCCGACGGTCGTTATCAGATGACCAAACGATTATTCGAACTCGAGGATTGGTTAAATTCAGCTAAAAGCCGTAAGCCATAAGCTATAAACTGCTTAATGCTTTCAGCTTATAGCTCAAAGTTGCATATCCACCATCACCTTCACAGCCAGACCTGTATCGATCCGTTTCTCATAAATCCCGGGAAGCGCCTCCAGCGAGATCAGATCGCTAATCAAGGGTTTACCATCGAGCTTGCCCCCGGCCATCCAGTCCAGGCATTGGATATTCTCCGCATGTGTATTGGAATATGAACCCGTGAGCCAAATTTCTTTGAAGTTCAATGTAATGGGGGTGATCTGTGCCGCTGCAACCATGACACTCACCACACAGACCGTACCACCCCGGGAAGCAGCATCCATACAGGATTGAATCAGGGCGGGAATACCCGAGCACTCGAAAACGACTTCGCAGCCCCTGCCTTCGGTGCTCAAAAAAATCTTCTGATTCAGGTCCTCACTTAAGGGATCCATCACATGATCAGCACCAAAAGCCAGTCCAATCTCTCGCTTTTCAGCAACAGGCTCTGAAAGCAGGATCGGATAAAATTCGAGAATCTTCAAGAGTCTCACCAAGGCCAGACCGATGGGACCGCCGCCGACAACCAGAGCTGAGCACCCCTGTTTAGAGATGCATGAAATGGCATGCAGGGAGGCGGCAAAAGCCTCGGCCAGGGCTGCATTCTGCGGGTCAACCCCTGTTGGTACCGGTATGAGCATTTCCGGATAGACCACGATATACTCTGCAAATGCACCCGGCAAGTCGCCGATACCGATGGACCGACGCTTGATCTGGCAAAAATACGGCTTGCCGGATTTGCACTCCGGGCAGTCACCACAGGAAGTCGGGCGAACAATGACACGGGTCCCCTCGGACAACCCCTTTGCAAGCATTCCCGTTTCAACAACAACGCCACAGGTCTCATGCCCCAGAATTGTGTTGTCCGCTAATCCGCCACTGGATATCATGGAATGATCCGATCCGCAAAACCCGGTATGGGAAATCTTCACCAACACCTGGTCCGCTTCGATACGGGGTATGGGAACTTCTTCGACAACAAGTCCTTTACCGACTCTATACATAGCTGCTTTCATCATAATAATCCTTGTTTCATGTATTCTCCGGGTTAAACAGAGTAAAGATAATCAAACACCCCAAGCACCATCTCCGTTACCTGTTGATTACCTTCCCTGCTGCCTGCCAGGCCATAGATCGCAGCTGTATCGGCAGGTGTTCCTGTTTTTTCTTTGGCATATACCACACCCTTCTGCAGATCCTGAACCCATTTCTTTGCCACACCTGGAGTGGATGTCTGGGGCATGGTGACACAAAAATGCAGGGCCGGTGGCAGTTGGAGGCAATTGAATCGCCATCCCCTGGTCTTCATGAAATCATTGACATGATACACATCCACAACTTCAGAACGAAAGCTGACAACAAAGGTAGGCTCACCAATGAGGCTCAGCTCCGGTATTTTCTCGACACCCGCTTTCATCTCATCGGCCACATCCATGATTGCTCTGGCCGCCTCAAGGTAACCGGTTTCACCCAGGTAGACCATGGAAGCCCAGGTGGCGGCTGTCAGGCCACCGGAACGACTCCCCGCAGAAGTAGGCGAAGCATACAGACCGCCGGGCCAATCCGGAATATTGAAATACTGATACCGGCGGAGCTTGTTGTGGCGATACAGAATAACGGAAGTGCCCTTAAGGGCAAAACCGTACTTGTGCGTATCGGCAGACATGGAGGTGACACCCGGCAGACGAAAATCAAATGGCGGAACCGGGTATCCCAGCCGTTCAACCCACGGCAGCAGGAATCCGCCCAGACAGCCATCCACATGGAAACCAATATCATGCTGCAATGCAATTTCAGACAGGGCTTCCAGGGGATCAATGAGACCGTAGGGGTAGTTCCCGGCACTTCCCACAATAGCGGCCGTGTTTTCATTGATTCTATCCGCCACCATCCCTGGGTCGACCCTGAAATCAGGTTCGGAAACAGGTACATGCACCATGCGGATCCCAAAATACTCCCCGGATTTATCAAATGCCGGATGGGCTGTATGCGGCATGATGATCTCTGGGTTCTGGATGCCTTTTTCTGCCTTTGCCCAGTCCCTGTATACCTTCATGGCCATGATGATGCTTTCCGTACCACCGGATGTGAGGGTTCCGCAAACCATGTCCTGGGGGTTGAGCGCACTGACAACATCGCCATGCAGCATTTTGGCCGTCATGGATATAATTTCACTCTCCATCTTGAACATGCTGGGGCACAGGTCGAACTGTATGGTGTTCATATGTGAAAACCGGGCAAAAACCTGGTTGAGAAAAGCGAGGTGCTCTTCACCTGCATGGTAAAAGGTTCCCGAAACCCGACCGTCCTGCCAGCGCTGATTCTCTTCCATTGCAATGGTTGAAAGCTCCTTCAGGAGGTCCGCCTTGTCCCGCCCTTTTACAGGTATCTGATCATGAATCTGAAAGCGTCCCGTGTAGGGTTTGAAAGGATCGGCTGACTGAGTTTCACTTGGCTGGTTAGACATATTGCCTCCTTTTGTGAGCCGTAAGCTGTAAGCTATAAGCGGCTTACTGCTTACAGCTTATCGCTAACAGTTTAATTCCCTGAAAACAGATTTGTTTCTTTGATAAAACGATCGGTAGCCGGCAAACATCCGATCATATAGATGTTTGTTCGCAGCCTCCGGTTGAAACACCTTTTTTATACTTACACAATTTGCCATCTCTTCCAGGGAGAGGTGGCCCAGTGAGTAAAATGCCAGCAGGGCAGTCCCTTTGACAGTAGTGGTAAGGGGATCGGCAACCTGGTGGATTGGTATTCCCAGAACATCGGCGTGGATCTGCGCCCACAAGTCTGAAAGGGCCCCGCCTCCTGAAAAGCGGACATGGGATATGTTTTGTCCCATGAACTTTTCAGCCGGTGCCATGGTCCAGCGATTGTTGTATGCCAGGGATTCCATAATGGCGCGTGACATATGGCACCGGTTTGTATTGAGTGACATGTTCACAAAACCACCTCGAGCATAAGGGTTTTCGTCGGGCACCACGGAACCGTTCAACCATGGCAGAAACATAAGACCTCCGCTGCCGGCAGGTGCCTGGGATGCCATGTGATCAAAACGTTCAAAGACATCTATAGGCATCTCAAGGCTGCCAAATGCATCGTCAGCATAGATCATGTTTTTCAGGAAATACTCGACACATCTCCCACCGACCCCCTGTTCTCCCAGCAGATAATAGCGATCTTGAAAGGGGCTTGGAAGGGATGTCATGGTATGGTTCACATCTGTTTTCTTGAAGGGGATATGGCAGGTCAGATACATGGAAGTGCCGATATAAATGATGGTTTCAAAATCCGCCAGGGCGCCTGATCCGATCAAAGAGGCATTGGAATCGCCAACCCCGGCGATCACCGGGGTCGAAGGGGTCAATCCCAGTTCCGCTGCCACGTCGGGTTTGAGTGATCCAACCACACCGTCATTTGGGATGAGTTCGGGAAACTTATCTTTTTCGAGTCCTGCCAAGTCAAGAAGTGCATCCTGATATGCCTGTCCACCCCATTGACGATTGTCCATGATGGCAAAAGGTACCATTGTTTTCTGGGTGGCCGTAATCTTCCCGGTCAGCCGGGACGTCAGATAGTCCATGGGCTCCAGAAATTTGAATGTTTTGTCATAAATTCCGGGTCGCTTATTCTTGATAAACAAGACATGGCCAAGAGAATCGATCCCCGAACGTGTGGGAACCAAGCCGGTCAGCCTGACCCATTTTATCAGTTTTAAAAGACCATACCCTTTAATACTGGGGAACCCTGCCACAATTTTTCGATTGTATGGCCCTCCCCGCGTATCGAGCCAATGAATCGCATTCATGAGGTGCTGCCCGTTCTCGTCCACAGGTACCGCCAAAGACCACTGGGAATCACATGCAATGGCAACAATGTCCTCAGACGGTATACCGGCAGCCTTAAGAACTCTCTTGGATCCGCTCATGGTTTTTTGCCACCACTCCTCCGGGTCCTGCTCTGCCCCACCGCCTGGCAGCATCATGGTGGTGATCTGTTCGTCTGTGCTGGCAATCACCTCACCCGTATCGGAAACGAGGGCTATTTTGTGGCTCCCACTCCCCAGATCAATGGCCAGGACATAACTGGGTCTTTCTGTGGGAGTGGTTTTGTCGTGTGGTTCAAATGTCATGGCATCTTCCCCGAACTAGGCAGGTAAGTGGTTTGAACCCCGGTTTTCCAGAACTGCAACCGCGCTCGATAGCCTCATGGCCTGCCACAGGGTTAACGAGCAAATCAGCCAAAATTTCAACGGTTGCGGCAAAGCACTGCCGAACGGCAGAACATCCCCCGCCGGCTGTGTGGTTCTTCACTCTTGCAGATAATTGTTCCAAAATCAGGCTTGCGCATTCTATAACACCGTTGTAGAATGATGTCATTAATTATACGAAAAATGAGGAGGCATCATGTCAGCACCCACAGCACTCGAAATATTGAAAAGCGCCCTTCTGCTGGAACTGCGCGGAAAGTCGTTTTATGAAAAGGCCGCCGACAGCGCTGAAGATCAAACCGTAAAGGAATTTTTTGTCAAATTGGCTGAAGATGAAATCAGCCATGTCCAGATATTGTCGGAACAGTACAAGTCCTATAAAAAGAACGGCACATTTGTTGAAACGGACCGGAATTCCTCAAATGAAAGCGTTGCCAACGCTGTATTGACTGATGCGCTGAAACAGCGTATCGCGGGTGCCGGATTTGAATCCGCCGCCATTTCTGCAGCCATGGGCATGGAAGAACGCGCCATCAAACTCTACTCACAACGGGCGGAAGCATCCACAGACCCCCAAGAAAAAGCACTCTATAAATGGCTTGCCGAATGGGAAACCCAACACCTTGAGTATCTGGCAGCCATTGACAAAGAGGTGACCGAGGCGCTTTGGAACGACAACAGTTTCTGGCCGTTTTAACCTGAAATAACTTAATAACGCAACTTTCGCGTTTCCTTAATCCCGAAAGTTGCGTTAATAAGGTGTTCAAGATGCCATCTATATTAGAGATGGCGTATTATATCGTTGCCAGCGCCTGCCGCAGATCCTCAATCAACACCCCGGTATCCTCGATCCCGACGGAAAGACGGACAAGACTCTCCATGACACCTGCCTTTTTTCTTTCATCCGGATTTAGTCCCACGTGGGTGTTTGTAACAGGTTGGTTTGCCAGACTGGTGACACCGCCCAGACTGGTGGCCAGCTTAATGCATTGCAACTGATCCATGAACTGCTTGGTTCTGTCAAAATCTGCATCCAACTCAAAGCTGAGCATGCCCCCAAACCCTTGCATCTGCTTTCGGGCAATATCGTGGTCGGGATGAGAGGGTAAACCCGGATAATGCACCCGGCGGATCTTTTCCTCACCCTCCAGAAATTCAGCAACCCGCATGGCATTTTCATTGTGCTGGCGCACCCGCAGCACCAGCGTCCGAAGCCCCCTGACGATCAGAAAGGCCGTCATGGGGTCCATGACACCGCCCAGGATTTTACGATAATCCCAAATTTTTTCAAAACAGGGTTTATTGCAGCATGCAAACCCGGCCGTGATATCATGGTGGCCCCCCAGATACTTGGTTGCGCTGTGAATGACAATGTCGACACCCCAGTCAACCGGATGCTGATTGACAGGGGTTGCAAAGGTGGAATCGAGCAGAACAAGGGCCCCTTTGGCATGTGCTGCCTCGGCCAGCGATTTTATATCAATCACACGCAGTAGCGGGTTGGTGGGCGTTTCCAGATAAAGAAGCGACAGACCCTGATCGATTTCCCTGAAGAGTCCTTCCAGGTCCCAACAGTTCACAAAGACCGTCTGAACACCATAGCCCGGCAGCAGTTTGTTCAGCAATTCAAAGGTTCCACCGTACGATTCACGTATGGAAACGATGCGGTCCCCCGTTTTCACGTGAGACATGATGGCCGTTGTGATGGCTGCCATACCGGAGCTGAAACCCAGAGCATGGTCGTATGCCTCGAGCTCGGCCAGCATATCCTCCACCTGTCTTACAGAAGGATTGTCCCAGCGAGAATAGATGTATCCACGCCGGTTCTGAACCACATCGATCATATCGTCCGACGTGTCAAAATAGTAGGTTGCAGTCTGGTACACCGGCGGTACAACAGGTTTTCCTTTCATACTTTTGTCTCCTAAAATAAAATCGTTGCACGATTTTATGAAACGCGACTTTGTCGCTATTCTGGCGAATGGTTTATCCGCCTGTTTGTAATTTGTGCTCATACCGTTCATAACATCACGTGTGTTTCAATAACATCTCAGCGGTATCTTGACAATCAGATCTCTTTTTGGCCATTGTCATACGTATGTTCCGTTTAACTTTTGACTGGCGCTTCAGAACATTATTCTGGCAAACGCTATAATATTGGGTTATTTTCATTTGATTGGAATTGTGCTATTGGCAGGCAATTATGAAAGACTTGGATGTATTGGTTATAGGACGGAACTGCATCGACTATATCTCGGTTGTCGACCGATTCCCCCTGGAAGATGAAAAGGTGTCCTTGAATACGCGCTTGGTGGAAGGCGGCGGTCAGGGGGGAACCTCTGCCTGTTGTGTTTCGCGACTGGGTGGGAAAACCGCCGTGATCGGAAATATTGGAGATGACAAGGAAGGTGAATTCTGTCTTGGCCGCCTGCGTGATTTCAAGGTTGATACCCGCTATCTTAAGATAATGAAAAATGCCCAAACACCGGTCGCCTATCTTTTTGTCAACCAATCCAGCGGCAAACGGACCATTATTTACGAACCCAGCAGTTTGCCGGACATCGACATTCCAGAAGACCTGGATCACCTGTTACATAGCGCAAAAACCCTGTCCCTTGATCCGCAGACAACGACCCTCGGCAAAACGCTCAAACAGCGCACCCGGCCAGATACAAAGCTCATCTATGACTGTGAACGCTGGAAGGACCACATGGAAGAGATGATGGCTGCCGCAGATTATTTTATCCCGTCATCTGCATTTTTTGATTCCAGCTCGGACAAATTTGAGACGCGGCAATTATTTGAAAACATTTTCAAACTCAAAAAAATGATCCAGGGACAACTGATCGTGACCCATGGTGATGCAGGCGCCTACTATCCTTTGGATAACCGACTGTATCATGTTCCCGCACCAACCGTACCCGTACTTGACACAACCGGTGCCGGAGACAATTTTCACGGTGCATTTGCCCTGGCCATCAGCCGGGGGTTCGATCTTCACATGGCTGTCCGATTTTCGGTGGCCGTGGCATCTCTTTCCTGCCGTGCATATGGCGGCCGTAATGCCGTACCGGACTTCAACGAAGCCCTTGCCGTGTCCCAGAAACTTTCGTCCAAGGTTGTCTGACCCCCTGCCCTGAATATCTCGGCGATGTTATTTTGGATCGAACATTTTTACCTTTTTGAAAAAGGATTGTTGAGATGCCTTGTCCCGGTGTTCCATGTATCGCAAGGCAATGTATCTATTAGAGATGGCTTCGATCGCTTCTTTCAAATCGCCGCGGTTCAAAGAGGCCATCCTGGCGAAATCAACAGGCCCCTGGGAAGGTTCTCTGCCAATACCAACACCTTCCAATTTAGCACAGAACAGATCATAGGCTTCTTTGACAGGATCCTTCTCCCTGGCTTTTTTAGCACCTTTAAACCGCACCCAGCCCATCACGGCCATGCCCGCCAGAACACCCCCCAACCCCACCATCCATAGCACCCGACGCCAGGCAAGCTTCGAGAAAAATCCCGTCACTAAATGCAATTGTTCAAGACGGGAATACTCCATAAACCAGGTATCCCATTGCAGATTGATGGCATCCCACATGTAGTCTGCTTTTCTAAAGAAGTTCCGCATGCGTCCTAGTCCGGTCTGTACCAGAAAATCCGGCAGGCTCTCTGACAACAGGGAATCAGCCAGTCCCATAGACACCCTTTCCGGGGCCACTATCGCCGTCGGGTCCACACGTATCCAACCCTGTTTCTCCATAAACACTTCGACCCAGGCATGGGCATGGTATTGTTTCACGATCAGATAGTTTCCATAAGAATTGTGTTCACCACCTAGATACCCCACCACAATTCGTGCCGGGATACCCGCCGCACGCATTAAATACGCAAAAGCCGATGCAAAGTGTTCACAATACCCGCTTTTAGAACCAAACATGAAGTCATCCACAGGATTCTCACCCAGCAGGGGTGGACTGAGGGTGTAGGAAAATCCGTTTTGCCTGAAATACGCCATTGCCTGATCCAGAACCGCTTCCGATGAACCCAGGCGCGAAAGCCACGCCTTTACCAGCCACTTCGCTTTGGGGTTCCCATTCTCGGGAAGCTGGCGAGCAATTTGCCCCTGACGGCCCAGGATGTGTATCCTGGCGTCCGGGGACGACTGAACCTGGTATCGATGGGTTTTTCTCAGGGGCCACCGCGTCATCAATGTAAAATCCTCAGTGAGACGTGTGAGGGGTGGTGTTGTAAGGGGCAAGTCCAGAGTAAAGAGGTACTTCTTGCCATGGGGTTCGAGAATAATATCGTATTGAAATACTTTTTGTCCCCGAACACGTGGTTGATACCCCTCAGGAACATCCCCCCGGGTCCAGGATTTTCCATCGAAGTGCCACAGGACCAGTCCCCGCCAGTAAAGAGATGCTGTATCTGGAAACTTCCCCTGGAACTGAACCCTGAACGCAGTCCTGTCTTCCCGGACGAGTCCCGATATAGAACCCGGCTGCATCGATTCTGAAAACCCGGTGCGACCTTGATATCTTCCCGGCAGGGTAAAAAAGGTTCCTTCTGCTCTGGGAAACAGAATGAAGAACAGAATCATCAAAGGAATTGCCTGAACCATGATAAGGGCTGCCAGCCGCAAGTTGGTCTTCAGGTGTCTTTCTGGATAATTGAAGTGAATGAGACATGCCGTTGTCGCCAGCACAGACACAAACATGTATAGGGTTATAAGGAGGTTCTCTATGATAAAAAGACTGCTGATGATAAAAAAATAAGTCATAAACAGCGTCACAACCCTGTCCCGATGGCTCTTTGTTTCCAGGGGTTTCAAACCGGCCATGACACTCAACAAACCGATAAACATCTGACCACCCAGGGACCCCCTTCCCAGGAAAATGAAAACGGTCATAAATCCAATACATGCCAGGGTTAAACGAACGGTTCGGTTCGGCCATGGCCATCTCTTTTTATAAGCCAGAAGCGCGTAGCCCCAGAAAGTCAGACACCATCCGGACACCCACACCGGCAGGTTCAAGAGAAGCGGTCCAATGGCAATGCCCAAAACAGCCACGATCAACAAGGGTTGGTGGTCTTCCGTTTTCATCAGAATAAGGCCAGTGCGCGCAGACATGCGTGTTTGTGTTGTGCACCCTTTCCCGGCGCAATCAGATGGCCTGGAAGACGGATGCCGTATTCCAGCTTCATCCCGTTAGCCTTGAGCACCATTCCGCACAACACGGATAGCTTCTTCTCCACGTTTTCAACTCTGATTTTTTCCCAGCTGACGCATAAGCAGGGAGACGCGCTGCCCATAAACTCCTTGACCATCAGGCCCTGCCCTTTTGAAAAGGCCTTCCAGAAGATATGCTGGGTGGCATCCCCATTTTGAAAGGTTCGCAGGCCCTTGAAGTCCTCGACGCTTTCCTGCGCAACACCTTCGGCGGAATGGGCCTGCAAAAGATCCTGCAGAGATAGTTTTTGTACCGGCACGGGTTTGGGATATACCAGACAATCGGCAAAAAGTTGATAGCTTGCGTGGAAACAAAACAGCCCGAATGGGTATTCCGAAGTAATGTGCAATTCCCGTGGAGAGATGCGCCCTCTTTTCCCGGCCGGCAGGACAACTGCAACCCGCACACAAGAACCCGGCGCAGTATCGACCAGGGTCTCCTGGCTGTTATCCAGTCTAAAACGAACGGCCATACGCTGCCTTGGCAGCACATGCAGATTCAGTTCAAAAATGGCGTCTTGACCCTCGAACACAGGCAAGGCATCAATTTTATCGACCCCTATTCCCCGAATGTTTCCATAACTGTGGACGAGAGATACCAGAAGCATACTTCCAAGCAGGAAAGTAAAAAGAAATCCCAGGTTGTTGTTGTAATTGATGGACCCCAAAAGCATGCTTAGAAGAACAAGGACAAAAAGCCAGCCGTAACGCGTAGGGAACCAACGGATCCGACCATTTTTATTGGGGCTTCTGAAATAACTTTTTGTTTTAACGACAGAATTGCTTGGCATTTCTAATAGAATAAAATCGTTTTTTCATCTTTAAATTCAGCCTGCGCCGCAGTGCGAAATGAACCGAAATAGCGAGCACATTCCCCACAGCTTGCTGCGGGGTTCTTCAATTCAAATTAAGGTATAGGGACTTCTGAAAGAATCGTTGTGAGCCTTTGCCGCGGTATTTCCTCGAGATCTTCTTTAGACCTCAGACGGTGCCCCACCACCCAGGGCATAATTTTTTGAACATCCTCGGGGAGAACATAGTCGCGGCCGCTGATGTATGACCAGGATCGCGCAGCCTGCGTTATCGCCATGCCGGCTCGCGGTGAAAGACCCATGTGAAAATTGGCTGATGTCCGGGTAAATGCCAATATGTCCTGAATATAATTCAGTAAGGCGTCGGAAATGTGCACATCACCAATTCGTTGCTGAATTTCCAGAACATTCTCAGGCACAATGCAGGCCGACATATCTGTCAGAAGATCCCTGACATTCTCGCTCTTAAGCAGCTTTTTCTCGGCCGTCCTGTCTGGATATCCCAGCTCGATGCGCATCAGAAAACGATCCAACTGGGATTCAGGCAGAGGGAACGTGCCATACTGTTCCAGGGGATTCTGGGTGGCGATGACAAAAAAAGGGCTCTCGAGCCCACGCGTCTCCCCTTCGATGGTAACCTGCTGTTCTTCCATTGCCTCCAGCAAAGCGCTCTGGGTTTTCGGTGTGGCTCGGTTTATTTCGTCTGCAAGAAGCACCTGCGTAAAAATGGGGCCGGGATGAAAAAGAAACACACTTTGTTTTTGATCGAAGATGGACGTTCCCAGGATATCACCCGGCAGCATATCGCTCGTAAATTGGACCCGGCGAAACTGGAGACCAAGACATTTTGAAAGCGCCTTTGCCAGGGTTGTTTTCCCGATGCCCGGAATATCTTCTATCAACAGATGCCCCCTGGCAAAAAGACATGCCAGCGCCAGACGGATCTGATCCTCTTTCCCAAGAACAATGGCACTGATCTGCATCACAATATCCTGAAATGGGTCTCGCATGGTGTATCCGCCTTTTACAAAGTAATTTGAACCGCAACAGCGAGCACGAAACCGTCCGGAGTCTTGCCGCGAGGTTCTTCAATGTGATATGTTCTAATAATCGTGCAACATTATTTCGATGAAAGTGCTCTCAAAAATTAGGATTTTGTTTCAAGATCAAGGCGGAATCGTGTTTCAATCTACAGGAATACTGTAGTATTTTGAGGAATTGAAACACGATTCCAACACAGATATTGGGCCAAAAGACATTTTTGAGAGCACTTTTAGAATACCATGCGAACATAGCACTGTCAAAGACGGGAGAACCCTCATGAATGAAAGAATCTACGCACCCGGTGAAAGTTACGCCTATCCTCTGATCCTCAAGAAGCTGATCAATACCCCTCTCATCTATGCGCCTGAAGCAGAGATCGTTTACAGTGACAAATCACGTTATACATACAGGGATCTAAACCATCGAATACAGTGTCTTGCCGGTGGTCTCGACAGACTGGGCGTTGAAAACGGTGACGTGGTTGCCGTACTCGATTATGACTGCCCGCGGTACCTGGAATGCTTTTTTGCCATCCCCATGATGGGGGCAGTTCTACAGACCGTCAACTGGCGGCTGTCCTCCGAACAGATCGTTTATACCATCAATCATGCCGGAGCCAGAACCATTATCACCCATGTTGATTTTCTGCCTCTTATCGAAGCTGTACACAAGCAACTGCATCATTTAAAAACCCTTATCATCATAAAAGAAGATGCCGCTGCCATCGACACAAACCTTTTGGTCGATGCCGACTACGAAGACTTGCTTGCCTCGGCTACACCACCCTATGAATTTCCGGATCTGGATGAAAACACCAAGGCCACCACGTTTTATACCACCGGAACCACAGGTGACCCTAAAGGTGTTTATTATTCGCACCGGCAACTGGTTCTACACACACTGTCCGTCAGCATTGTTTCCAGTGCTTACCATACCATTTCCCGTTTCCGCTCAAACGATGTTTACATGCCCCTGACCCCCATGTTCCATGTCCACGCCTGGGGTTTTCCCTTTGTCGCAACACTGCTGGGCGCCAAGCAGGTTTATCCCGGTCCTTATGAACCGGAAAAAATACTCAGGCTGATCGAAACCGAAAAAGTCACCTTTTCTCACTGTGTCCCCACGATTCTGCAGATGATCATCACAAATCCTTTGGCAAAAGAGCTTGATCTTTCAAACTGGAAAGTCGTCATGGGGGGTTCGCAGCTCCCAAAAGGCCTCGCCAGACAAGCCATGCAACTCGGTATTGAAATTCATGCCGGCTACGGGATGTCAGAGACCGGGCCCGTCATGACCACGGCAACACCCAACGAATCCATGCTGAACTGGGAAGGTGACAGGTACTTGAATATCATCACCAAAACCGGAAAACCTTTGCCCCTGGCAGAAGTGGATGTGGTGGATGCAAACGTTCAGGGGCTTCCGCATGACGGTGAAACAACGGGAGAGGTGGTTATGCGGTCTCCCTGGCTTACCCAGAGCTATTTCAAAGCACCGGACAAAACAAAGGAATTATGGCGAAAGGGTTGGCTCCATAGCGGTGACGTCGGACACATGGATGAAAATGGATACCTTCAGATAACGGACAGGATAAAAGATGTCATTAAAAGCGGTGGAGAATGGGTCTCGTCCCTTGACCTGGAAAATATCATGAGCCAGCACGAGGCTGTTCTGGAATCTGCAGCCATCGGTGTCCCTGACAAAAAGTGGGGGGAGCGACCCATGATGATTGTCACCTTGACACCTGAATACAAGGGTAAAATAACTGCGGCAGATTTCAAGGCCTACATGCTGGAATCTGCAAAACAGGGCAAATTACCCAAATATGGTGTTCCGGATCGATACGAATTTGTCGAAAGTATCGCCAAAACCAGTGTGGGTAAACTGGATAAAAAGGTGCTTCGCAAACAGTTTAGCTCTAAGCTGTAAGCGATAAGCTATAACCTTTAACTCAACTTTCGGGTTTCACCATCGATAGAGCGAAATGGGTGATCCAATGGCGATTTGCACTGTTTGAGCCGCTTAGGGCTCCTAACATCAGCGCAAGTTAATGAACAATCCAATATGAAATACGGTCATTTGGCAGCCATGCCTGTTTAATCATATGGCCAGCGCTGATTTTAGGAGCCCTTACGGCGAGTTTGCAAAGCGACAGGGGATTATTCATTTCGCGTTCTCTGAACCGCAACAACAAGAGAATCTAATTTAGACAACATTCCTTACGGTCACTGCGAAGCACTGCCGAACGGCGGAGCATTTCTCGCAGCTTGCTGCGAGGAGTCTTCAATCCCGAAAGTTAAGCTGGTTGCGATAAGCGGCTTAAAGCTTACTGCTTAACAGCTTCAGTTGTTTAGCCTGCTCCCAAAGCTGTCGGGCCATGCGAATTGTCGCGCTGTCCACCACACTGCCACCCAAAGATACGGCACCGCGTCCCGATTTGGCAGCCGCATCATATGCCTCGATGACCATCCGCGCACGTTCGATCTCTTCCGGAGACGGTGAGAAAACCGCGTTGACAATTTCTATCTGGCCCGGATGAATCACCCATTTACCATCACAACCGAGCGCATTTGCCATGGCAGCGGATCGGCGCAGCCCATCAAGATCTTTAAAATTACCATACGGTGCATCCATCACCAGCAAGCCATTGGCCTTGGCTGCCATAATGATCCGGCTCAAAGGAAAGTGCCAGCGATGGCCGGGATAGACCTCCGCCTCTGCTTCACCATGCCCTGAAATCGATACCAGTCTCGCGCCAATGGAAGCTGAATAGTCGGCAATCCCGAATACCAGTGAAATCATGCGATCACTTGCCTTGGCAGTTAGAGACACATTTTCCAGACCCGCGGCACTTTCGATGGAAGCCTCGATCCCGATCCGGTTCGAGTGCTGCCTGTTCATCTCGATACCTTCCAGCAGCCGGTGTACAAAATGAATGTCCCCCGGATGGTTCACCTTTGGAACTACCACGGCATCCAGTTCCTTTCCGGCGTTCTCGACGATATCAATAAGGTCCCTGTAGGCAAACGGGGTGTCAAGCGCATTGCAGCGGACGCTTACTGTTTTATCACGCCAATCCAGGGAAAGAAGAGATTGAATCACCTGAGTCCTGGCAGTCTCCTTCTGATCCACGGGCACGCTGTCTTCAAGATCAAACATCACGATGTCCACCGCGCTGTCCCTGGCTTTTGGGTGCATTTTTTCCATGTGGCCCGGCACAGACAGAACCGACCTTCTCGATTTCATAAATAAATTCCTTCCTGACAAGCGTTGTCCAGACCCGGTTCGTTCCGGGAATACCCTATCATTGAAGCACGTCATTACTTAATAATATCCCGTATCATCTTTTAAAGCGAATATCAATTTTTCAGGGCTTTAAAAGGTCAAACCCATCCCCGGAAATGTTCGGGGTCATGGTAGCCTAGGATGTTACTTACAGGTCAAAAGATGCTTGCGGCTGTCAGCAAAAAAGTGTATTGATGCGTATATCCTTCTCTTTGTTTCAAGCGTACCTCCGGTCTCATACAATATTTTTCTTGACATTTTTTAAATAAATTATCATATTAATTATTTTCCGAATTGATACAATTCATTCAAGGCGCAAATAGTCAGGCACCAAACAGGAGGCATCGAGCATGTACGCTGTCGTAACTACGGGCGGGAAGCAATATAGAGTACAAAAAGGGGAAACACTGAAGATCGAGAAGATCTCCGGGGACATTGGATCCCAGGTCGATTTCGATCAGATCCTGATGGTTTCCGATGGTGATCGTGTTGAAATCGGCCAGCCGCTGGTGGAGAATGCGGTTGTTCACGGTCGTATCGTGGAGCAGGGAAAACATAAAAAAATTCTGGTGTTCAAGTATAAGAGACGCAAACGCTATCGCAGAAAACAAGGGCACCGCCAACAATTTACAGCCGTTAAAATCGATGACATATCAGCCTGATACCGGCCTGGATACATTGAAATAAAAAGAAACAGCAGCCCTTGGGGTTGTTGAAAAGGGAGTTGTAACAATGGCACATAAAAAAGCGGGCGGAAGCTCAAAAAACGGTCGCGACAGTAATGGCCAGCGACGAGGTGTCAAGCGTTATGGCGGACAGATTGTCAGCGCGGGAAACATTCTCGTTCGCCAGGTGGGCACCAAGATACATCCCGGCGAAAATGTCGGTTTGGGTAGAGACTACACGCTATTCGCCAAAATAGACGGTATTGTTTCGTATGAACGATTGGGCCGATCACGAAAAAAAGTTAGTGTTTATGCCGTGTGAAATTCATCGATGAAGCCAAGATAACCATCCAGTCCGGAGACGGCGGCAGCGGATGCGTTAGTTTTAGACGGGAAAAATTCATCCCCCGCGGCGGACCCGACGGTGGAGATGGTGGTAAAGGCGGTGATGTCATCCTGAAATCATCGCCCAGAAAGCGAACACTTTACGATTTCCGCTACAAACGTCACCTGAAAGCGAAAAATGGCGCCGGCGGTCAGGGAAAAAGAAAAGCCGGGAAAAAAGGGGACGACATTGTCATAGAAGTTCCCGCCGGAACCGTAATCATTGACAGCGAAACAGGGGCAACCCTGAAAGATTTTGTTACCCCCGGAGAAACGTTTGTTGCCGCAATCGGCGGGCGAGGGGGACAGGGAAACTATCACTTCAAATCAGCCACCCGTCGGATCCCTCGTTTTGCCCAGCCCGGCGAACCCGGCCAGACAATTCAATTAAAACTGGAGCTCAAGCTTATCGCCGATGTCGGTCTCATCGGCCTCCCCAATGCCGGAAAATCCACCCTTATCAGCAAGATCTCAGCAGCAAAACCAAAAATTGGAGCCTATCCCTTCACGACCCTGGTACCAAATCTCGGTGTCGTGTACACGGATTGGGGTGAGCCTTTTGTGGTGGCGGATATCCCCGGCCTCATAGAAGGAGCCCACGAAGGAGCCGGTCTGGGAACCCAGTTTTTACGTCATATCGAACGAACCCGGATACTGGTACACATGATCGATGTTGCGACACTAGATCCGGAAAATATCCTGTCATCATACGCCACGGTCAATCATGAGCTCGAAAAGCATAACCAGGAACTAACCACCAGGAAACAGTTGCTGGTGCTGAACAAAATGGACACGCAGGGGTCCGAAGAAAAGGCCAGGCTTTTCATGGAAGCCATTGGGGACATGGAAGTCTTATCAATATCTGCACTGAAAGGCACGGATATTGACACCCTGCTATCACGCATCTTGAGTCGACTGGAAAGGAACTGAGCCATGCGTATCGGGTTGTTTGGCGGAACATTTAATCCCATACACTATGGCCACCTGCGTGCTGCAAAAGAGGTGTGTGAAGGATTTGATCTGGAAAAACTGTACTTCATACCATCAGCGCTTCCGCCTCACAAAGACATCCAGGAGGTGGTCTCAGTTGTAGACCGCCTTGAAATGACACGGCTTGCCATAACAGGTAACCCGGAATTCGTTCTATCCGATGTCGAGCTAAAACGGCCCGGTCTTTCTTATACCATCGATACCGTAAAACACTTCAAAAAGAGCCTGAACCCTAACGTGGATCTTTTTCTCGTGATGGGGGTCGATGCATTTATCGAAATCGATACATGGAAATCGTTTAAACAATTGTTCCAGAGTCTGCCTATGATCATCATGACGCGGCCGCATCCGGATGGCCGATCCCGCAGCCTCGAGTGGGAAAACATGACCGCGTTTATTCAAGAAAAGATTTCAAGGTCCTATCAATTATCGGTCAAGGATGGCTGTTATCACCACGATCGACAGCACCCCGTATATCGGTTCAACATCAGCATGCTGGAAATTTCCGGCACAAAGATTCGGAAGCAAGTTCAACAAGGCCGATCGATTCGGTTTCTGGTTCCCGAAAGCGTTGAAAATTATATCTATGAACGAGGGATCTACGCATGAAAGACATGGATAGCATGTCCTTGAATCCAACCATCAAACCCTTTGTCAATGCAGTCTTGGGTAGAAAGGCCATCCAGGTCGTCATTCTGGACGTCCGGAGGCTGACGTCCGTTGCGGATGCCTTTATTATCTGTTCGGGAAGGTCCAATCGCCAGGTGACCGCCATCGCCGACTTTGTTCAACGGGATTTGAAAAAAAAAGGTAAAAAGCCAATAAATGTCGAAGGGAAGAAGGAGGGGCACTGGGTTTTAATGGATTATGGTGACGTTATTATCCATATCTTTTATGAGTCCTTACGAAACTTTTATGACCTGGAAGGTCTTTGGATCGATGCCGGGCGACTTTCGATAGCGTCTTTACCGGAAACAGAAAATAATAACTCAACTTTCGGCGTTCAGGAAACGCGAAAGTTGAGTAATAAGGTGTAACAACTTCATTGAGAGGCAACATGATGAAAGATCACAAGCGTTGCATGCTGATTATTTTAGATGGATGGGGTGTGCGGGAAGACAGACGGGGAAATGCCGTCGCACAAGCGAATACACCCTTCTTGGATAAAATCCAGAAACAATACCCCTGTTCGCAACTGGTAACATTTGGAACTGCTGTGGGGCTGCCCGACAAGATCATGGGAAATTCTGAAGTAGGCCATTTGAACATCGGTGCCGGCCGGGTTGTCCATCAGGATCTTCTGCGAATTGACAAGAGCATCGAAGACGGCAGTTTTTTTGAGAACAATACCATCGTCCGGCTCATGGAACAGGTCAAAAAAAATCATTCGAAACTTCATCTCATGGGCCTGGTCTCCGACGGAGGAGTGCACAGCCAATTGACCCATCTTCTGGCTCTTCTGGACATGGCCGGGCACAGACAATTGGAACAGATAGTCGTTCACGCCATCCTTGATGGAAGAGATACCCCACCCACCAACGGTGTCAAATACCTTTCCACACTGCAGTCCCATATGGAAACATCCGGTTCCGGCGCCATTGCATCCATCTGCGGCCGGTTTTATGCCATGGACAGAGACAAGCGCTGGGACCGCATTGAAAAGGCCTTTCAACTTTATACCCGTGGTCAGGGTGTGCCGGAAACCGACCCCATCGCCGCCATCAACAAGGCCTACAAAAAAAATGAAACCGATGAATTTATCAATCCCATCGTGATGGTCAAAGAGGACGGTACGCCCCGGGGAGTGGTAGAAGATGGCGATGGCATCCTCTTTTTCAATTTCCGTGCAGATCGTGCCAGAGAAATTACCCGTGCATTTACAAATAAGGATTTCAATGCGTTTGAGCGTAATCCCCGACCGGATCTCTGCGGTTACATGTGTATGACCCGCTTTGATGAGGATTTTTCACTACCCATCGCATTTGAACCCGTTCAGATGACAAACATCCTGGGCGAAATCATCAGTAAAAATAACCTGCGACAGCTCAGAATTGCAGAAACAGAAAAATACGCCCATGTCACGTACTTTTTCAATGGTGGCCGGGAAGAGCCCTTTGAAGGGGAAGACCGCTGTCTCATACCCTCACCTCGTGATGTTTCGACCTATGATCAAAAACCCGAAATGAGTGCTCTTGAAGTGACGCAGGAGGTCATCCCTCGAATTGACTCCGACGCCTACGATTTGATCGTACTCAATTTTGCCAATATGGACATGGTGGGTCACTCCGGCATTATGTCGGCTGCTGTAAAGGCTTGTGAAACGATCGACCGCTGTGTTGAAATAATTGTGAAGAAACTGATAGAAAAAGATTGGGCCGCCATTGTAACAGCGGATCACGGTAATGCAGAGAAAATGGAGGATGAAGAAGGCAACCCTTACACCGCACATACCGCAGGTCGGGTAAGGTGTGTTCTGGTAGATAATACACGAACCAGCCAGATACTTAAGGACGGATCCCTGTGTGATATCGCCCCCACCATTTTAGAGATCATGGGCCTGACACAGCCGGCAGAAATGACGGGACATTCCTTATTGATGGGTGATGACTGATTATCGGATTCCAACCCCTTGAACCCTTGTATCACCCTTAAATTCTTGTATGCTGGGACGCTGGAATGCTTGGAGGCTGGGATGTTTGGATGCTTGGAGGATGCTGCCCACTCATAGCTGTCAGCTACCCTCGAACCCTTGTATCACCCTCGGACCCTTAAACCCTTTCTTATACCCCCGCCACATCTTTCCCACAATGCTTACAAATCTTGGCCTTATTTTTGATGATCTCGGCGCAGAAAGGACACTCGCGTGTAAAAAATCGCTCATGGATCTTTTTCAGCGATTCCTCCAATTGTTTTTCCACCAGATCGTTGCCCACCTTCAGGTTCCGTAAAGGGTCTATGGCCTCCAGATCTCCAATATCTCCAATCATTTCAGCTGCCTTTAATCGTACCCGTGCCGGTTCTGTGGGATCGAGAAGTATACGCAACACCGAAGGTGTATCTTTGTCCACATAACACTGTGCCAGGATTGAAAACCCCTTTTTCATGGCCTCTTTGAGCATTTCTTCCTGTAGCAATACCTGGTCGTCAATGATCTGCCCCTGTCCTCCCATGGGGCTGAAAACCGGCATGAACTCAAACTGGTCGGTCCCTGGATAATTTATTTGCCGGTACGATGCGGACTGGTTGTAGTTCTCTTTCAGATCATCCCATCCTTGGCAATAGATGGGGCAATCATCATTAAAACAAATATAAAGATACGGCGTGCCCCAACCAAGACCGTCACTGAAATTAATGGACGGCACTTCCCACAAATTCATGGTTTCTCTACATTTTGGGCATCTTGGTTTGTCTTGTGCCATTATTTTTTCCAGCACCTGCTCTTTGGTTTCAATGTTCATCTTCATCTCCAAATAAATTCGTTACACGAATTTATATGATGCGACGTTGTCGCTCTATGTTAAAAAGTTTACCGGCCTCAGGCTAATTTCCTGGCCGGTAGTATTTGATGGCCAGACACTTCTGTTCCAATCGTTTTACCAGACAATGACGTCTTGCCGTTGCTTTCACAATCCCTCGTAAATTAAGGGTCTTTTCGAAAATGTCAACACAGGCGAGGTCTGTGGAAATCCTGCGGCATCGGTGGGTCAGTTTTAGAATAGCGTGATGATCTTACTTTACCAGAACGGATATTTTCATTCCGGTGAATGATCTTAACCAATCTTAAATTTGTCGCGCTGAAAACGCGACAAATTTAAGATTCAGGGAAGATTTTAGCTGGATTGAGAATACCCTTGGGGTCAAATAGTGCCTTGACCTGTTTCATCCAATGGAGGCTTTTCCCATGTTCCGCCGCCATATAGCCTTTCTTGCCCATGCCAACACCATGTTCACCGGTAGCGGTACCGCCATAGGAAAGTGCTTTTAAAACCAGTTCCTGACTGATTTCTTCGATCAGTTTCCAGTCATTTGGATTGTTTTTTCTGCCAGCCAGGTTTAGATGCAGGTTGCCATCGCCAGCATGGCTGAAAGCATACCCTGGGATACCCGCCTTTTCAGCAGCCCGACTGGCACTGCTAATGATATCCGAATATGCTGTCATAGGAACCGCAACATCGATGACCTGGGTACCACAGTCCGGATGCGCCCTGATCACCATTTCTCCCAGTTCATGCCGAGCCTCGAAAAACCGATTGCGTTCTTCTCTGCCCAAACCCCTTTGAAAGCCAAGATGACCTGCATCTCTGCAAATCTCTTCCACCATTTCCAGAATCTCCACAAGATACGTCATGGAAGGCCCGTGAAACTCGGTAAACAGTGTGGGGATTTCCTCTAATCCAAGATTCTTTTCCTGGTTGAAGAGCCTGATGCAGGCAGCGTCCAGAAGCTCCAGCGATGCCGGGTCAAGCCCGGAGCGCATAATTTCCACCACCGCCTCGCTGGCCGCCTGTATCGTAGGAAACGTAACAATTGCAGCCGCATATTCTTCGGGCAAACCAACCAGGCGAAGGGTCGCCTCAACCACAAGACCGAGCGTTCCCTCCGAACCGACAAACAAATGTAAAAGATCATACCCCGATGAGGATTTTGCAGACCGTGAACCGATCTCGATGATTTCACCATTGGCCAATACCACGGTTAGTTTGAGGACATAATCCTTGGTTGACCCATAGTGAACCGTCCGTGTACCACTGGCGTTGTTGGCAATCATACCACCTACAGTGGCTCTGGCTCCGGGATCTGGTGGGAAAAAAAGTCCTGAATACCTTAGACGCTCATTCAGGTCCTGATAAATAAGACCCGGTTCTACATCCACTTGAAAATCTTCTGTTTTTATAGCCAAAATCTTATTCATATGAGAAAAATCGAGTACAATGCCTTTCTGAACCGGGATCGGGTTCCCCTCGAGGCTTGAACCAGACCCCCAGCCAACGACGGGAATACGCTGGTTCTCGGCATATGTCACGACGGTCGCCACCTCATCCCGGCTCTCCGGCCAGATAACCACTTCGGGACGGATGGGCTTGTGCTGGGACTGGTCTTTGGCATGCAGATCCAGAACGGATGAACCGGTGGAGATGCGGTCGGAAGAGACGATCTGGGCAAGATCCTTGATATGGGATGGGGTCATGGGGGTAAAATTCATTCGACGAATTCCTTTAAGTACTAGAAGCCATCTCAAAAATAGGATTTGGGCCAAAAGATATTTTTGAGATAGCTTCTATAAAAATTCCGAATCAGCGACCATAGTTCCCCCGATCCAGATTTCGGTATTGCACCGCTTCTGCGATATGACGCTCCGACAGTTCCGGTCTGGCCTCGATATCTGCAATGGTTCGGGCAATCTTTAAAATCCGGTTATGGGCCCGCGCTGAAAGCCCTAGTTTGTCAACAGCGGTTTCAAGCAAACGGTGACTCGCCTCGTCGATGTTGCAATAACGTTTAATCTGTCGGCTGTTCATTTGCGCGTTACAATGGATTTTCGTGCGGCTGAATCGTTGTGATTGAACTTTCCGGGCGGTGGCCACCCGCGCTCTGATATGCTCTGAAGATTCTGATTTTCCGTTTCCCTTCAGGGCATTATAAGGAACAGCAGGCACCTCGATATGAATATCGATCCGGTCCAGCAAAGGCCCTGAAATTTTGGAGCGGTATCGATGAATCTGATGCAAGGTGCAGCGGCATTCATGCTTTGGGTCGGAAAAATAGCCGCAGGGACAAGGGTTCATTGCCGCTACCAACATAAAGCTGGATGGATAGGTGATGGTGGAAGCCGCGCGGGAAATAGTAACTTTTAAATCCTCAAGCGGCTGTCTGAGAACTTCCAGAACATGTTTTTTATATTCAGACAGTTCATCCAGAAAAAGAACGCCGTTATGCGCCAGGCTAACTTCACCGGGTCTTGGAATGTGACCACCGCCTATCAGACCGGCATCTGAAATCGTGTGGTGAGGAGATCGAAAAGGTCTTTTGGTTATCAATGCCTGGCCTTTTTCAAGATGCCCAATGACACTGAAAATTTTGGTTGTCTCGATGGCTTCCTCAAATGTCAAAGGAGGTAAAATCGTCGGAAGACGTTTGGCTATCATGGTTTTTCCCGAACCAGGGGCACCGATCATGATGAGATTGTGTCCGCCAGCCGCAGCGACTTCCATGGCTCTTTTTACATGTTCCTGTCCCATAACATCGGCAAAATCTGTATCATGATGGTTTTGGGCGCCAAACAATTCCTTCAGATTTGCCCTTACCTTCTCAATCCGATCAAAACCGCGCAAAAAACCCACCACCTGTGAAAGTGTTTTGACCGGATAGACATCAATCGCATTGACAACAGATGCCTCCCGCCTGTTGTCGTAAGGAACAATAATACCCCGGCATCCCGCCTTCCTGGCGGCAATTGCCATGGGAAGCGTCCCATTTACAGGTTTGATGCGCCCATCCAGGGAAAGTTCGCCCATGATGGTATAGTCACTGACACGCTCTTGGGGAATTAGCTTTTCAGCGGCCAAAATACCCAGAGCAATGGGCAGATCAAAACCCGTACCTTCTTTCTTGATGTTTGCAGGGGCTAAATTGACAGTTATTCTATCATCGGAAAAGGTATAACCCGAGTTGTTGATGGCAGACTTGACGCGTTCTTTGCTTTCCTTTACCGCGGCTTCAGGCAAGCCAACGGTAGTAAAGGTTGGCAATCCTCTGGTAATGTCAACCTCGACTTCTACCAGGTATGCATCGATTCCGATGACAGCGCTACTTAATACTCTGGCAAGCACCCGACCTCCTCAATCCGGACATATCTACTTGATTGGCTATGGAAACTTAAACAATCGCTCAATAGTGGGTATTGTATCTCATATGGGTTAACTTATCAATGAAATCGTAGGACCATTTCATGCGATGCGTTGTTACTGCTCCTTTGCAAAAAGTTTATGTGCCGCTTGTCCGGCAGCTTGTGGGTTATTACAAAATAACTTGAAAATATAATATGTTGATATATAATCGTATAAACGACAACATGGATCATCGTCCCTTTTTTTCAATACGAACAGACATCAAAGAACATTACAAATGTCAGTAAACTGATCCGGAATCGGTGTACAATCCGACATAGACATCATCTTGACGACACACCCGACACCTGTTAATCGCTGCATTAAATTCTGCAATATGAAATCACTCACAAAAAAAAATATGTGCATTCTGCTGTGTGTTGTCATCATGGTTCAACCGGCGATGGTGGTCGCCCAGAACGCAACACTTAAAAATATTATCGTCACGAACACCAGAGATGACCTATTAATCTATCTGGCGGTTGAAGACGCCTTTCCCGAGAATATGGAAACCGTGATTTTAAGCGGTGTCCCCACCACATTCTCCTTCTTTGTGAATCTTTATCAAACACGCAGTTTCTGGTTTGATAAAAATATCTCTGAATTGGAAATCTTGCACACAATCAAATACGATAACCTGAAAACCGAATATATTGTTGAACGTTCCTGGGATGCGAATACGCAAAGGGTGATGAAATCGATTGATGAAGCCAAAAAATTGATGGTCGAAATCGACAGTTTAAAGGTGGTGGAACTCAATCGTCTTGAAAAAGGCAGCCAATATCAAATTCGAACCAAGGCAAAATTGAGAAAATTTACGCTTCCATTTTATCTACACTATGTTCTGTTCTTTGTCGCGCTATGGGATTTTGACACCGACTGGTACACCATCGACTTTATTTACTGAGCCAAAACAGCGAGCGCATTCCCCGCAGGCCTGCCGTTCGGCAGTGCTTTGCATGCTGCGAGGTTCTTCAATCACGGTAGGAAACATTTGAGAATCATCAGTGGTACCCTAAGAGGAAAAAAACTCCACCCCTTTCAGGGGAAAGGTATTCGCCCCACCTCCGATCGAACAAGAGAAGCCATCTTCAATATTCTGTCTGATCGTGTGCCCGGTGCAATTGTTCTGGATCTGTTTGCCGGCAGCGGTGCTCTGGGAATAGAAGCCCTCAGCAGGGGAGCCGACATGGCCACCTTTATCGACATGGTCCCTGCCGCTGTTTCGCTGCTTGATAAAAATCTGCACGCCTGCTGTCTGGAAGATCGGGCCCGTATTATCACATGGGATATTGAACGAAATCTGGACTGTCTGCAATCCCATGGTCACCCGTACACGCTCATTTTCCTGGATCCCCCCTACCACAAAAACCTTCTCTTGCCGGCTTTAACGCACCTTAAAAGATGTAAGGCTCTGGCACCGGGCGCCTGCCTTGTCTTGGAGCATGGTGATGTGGATGAGCTGCCCCTGGCCATTGCCGATTTTAGGCGATTGGATCAGAGAAGGTATGGAAAAACCCTTGTCTCTTTTTTAAGTTATATGGTATGAAAATTTTCACCGACAAAAAGAACACATTGTCTAACAGACTGTTATTATAACTTTTTTACGTGGAGACTGAAAAAGAATGGAAAAAATTGCAATCTATCCGGGTTCTTTCGATCCAATTACCAACGGTCATCTCGATATCGTTGAAAGAGGGCTTTCCATTTTCGATAAAATTATTGTGGCTATTTTGTTGAATCCATCCAAGAAATCTTTTTTTTCCGTAGAAGAACGTATGGAAATGCTGCAGACCAGTATGAAAAAATTTACCAATGTCGAATTTGATGTGTTTGACGGACTTCTGGTGGACTATGCCCACCATCGAAAAGCCCATGCCATTTTACGGGGCATGCGGGCTGTTTCTGACTTTGAATACGAGTTCCAGATGGCCTTGATGAACCGGCGGTTGAGGCGCGAAATTCAAACCGTATTCCTGATGACTGGCCTGCGCTGGATATTCACAAGTTCGTCGATTATCAAGGAGGCGGCTCAATTCGGCGGTGACATCAACGACATGGTACCGCCCATTGTCAATAAAAAACTAAAAATTAAATACAGCAAAAAAACTGTCTAAGGGAAATAATGTGAAAATATCTATATCAAAAAATGCACGGGTGGTTCTGGAAAAGCGCTATTTGAAAAAAGACGATAGCGGTAATGCCATTGAATCACCGGAAAACATGTTTCAACGGGTTGCCAGGAGCGTAGCCGAGGCAGACCGACTGTTTGACCCTGATGCTGATGTCAAGAAAACGCAAATAAAATTTCAAAAGCTCCTTGCAAATCTGTGGTTTTTACCCAATTCGCCCACCATGATGAATGCAGGCAGGCGTCTGGGACAACTGGCGGCATGTTTCGTACTTCCCATAGAAGACTCTATGGAATCTATTTTTGAAACCGTCAAACACACAGCCATGATTCATAAAAGTGGCGGAGGTACTGGTTTCTCCTTTTCAAAAATCAGACCTGCCAAAGATGTCGTTCTCTCCACGGCAGGTATTTCGAGCGGTCCCCTTTCTTTTATGACCGTGTTCGACATCGCCACAGAAACCGTCAAGCAGGGTGGTACCCGACGGGGTGCCAATATGGGCGTCCTACGGGTCGATCATCCGGATATTGAAGCCTTTATTGAAACCAAGAATGACTTGACCCGCTTGAACAATTTCAATATCTCGGTGGGTCTGACAAAACAATTCATGGAAGCCCTGGAAACCAAATCAGATTTCAACCTGATCAATCCACGTACCAACAAGACGGCTCATCGTGTTTCCGCAAGAAAAATCTTTGACATGATTGTTCGCTCTGCCTGGAAAACCGGTGAACCGGGCATAATTTTTATCGATAAAATCAACGATGACAACCCAACAAAACAGATTGGGGACATCGAAGCAACAAATCCCTGCGGTGAGCAACCGCTTCTGCCCTATGAATCCTGTACACTGGGGTCTGTCAATCTTTCCCAAATGGTAACGAAAAACAGCCTCAACATGAAACGGCTGAAAAGCGCGGTCCATGATGCCGTACACTTTCTGGACAATGTCATTGAGATGAACAGGTACCCCCTGCCTCAAATCGAAACCATGAGCAAAGCCAACCGAAAAATCGGACTGGGCGTCATGGGTTTTGCCGACTTATTATTGAAACTGGGAATTTCCTATGATTCCGAGGAGGCTGTCTCACAAGGTGAGTCCCTTATGGAATTTATTTCTCACGAATCGAAAAAGGCCTCTGCTTTGCTGGCTGAAAAACGGGGTAATTTCAAAAACTATCCCGGTAGTATCTATGATACCCCTGAAACACCTTATATGCGTAACGCCGCCACAACCACCATCGCACCCACCGGCACCATCAGCATCATCGCCGGCGTCTCGAGCGGCATAGAGCCTGTTTTTTCGATTGTTCAAACACGTCGTGTACTGGATGGTGAGGCGCTGTATGACGTGCATCCCCTGTTTGTAAAGATGGCCAAAGCAGAAAAATTTTTCACCAAGGGTCTGATCGATAAAATTGCCGACGGCAGCACTCTCTCGCAAATTGACGAGATTCCGGAGCATATTAAAAACCTGTTTAAAACGTCCCACGATATTTCACCGGAGTGGCATGTCAGAATTCAGGCCGCCTTTCAGAAGTACACGGACAATGCTGTTTCAAAAACCGTCAATCTTCCCACCGAAGCGACTGAAAAAGAAGTGGAAGAAATTTATCTTGCAGCCTACAGACTCGGATGCAAAGGGGTCACTATTTACCGGGACGGTAGCCGGGACAAGCAGGTTCTGACGGTGGGAGCCGACTCGAAGGATACCAAGGACAAGTCCACCATTGCACCGAGACCGAGACCGCTGCGAACACATGGCATGACCGAGCGGATCCAGACCGGATGTGGAAAACTCTATGTAACCATCAACTCAGACGCCAAAGGGATGTGTGAAGTATTTGCCCAGATGGGAAAAACAGGTGGCTGTGCCTCATCTCAGATTGAAGCAGCTGGTCGTCTGGCATCGTTGGCACTGCGCTCCGGTGTGAATGTGGATGCCATCATCAGACAACTCACCGGTATCCGCTGCCCGTCCCCGGCATGGCAGAATGGAAAAATGGTTTTATCCTGCCCGGACGCCATGGCCAGGGTCCTGAAAAATTTGACCAATTCCGAAGTAACCGAAAACACCGTACTCATGGGTGGATGCCCGGAGTGTGGCAGTGTGCTGTCACACGAAGAGGGATGTCTTAATTGTCATGCCTGCGGATTCTCCAAATGCAGCTAAACAATCACCTTTATTAGGAAGAAACTGGCAATCAGCAGCACAGTAAAGGCGATGGCCAGTAGATTAAAATACTTATCGATAAAAACCTGGATTCGGGGTCCAAACATATAGATAAGCCCACCCACCAGAAAAAATCTGGCTGATCGCGAAACCGTTGATGCGAGCAGAAATATGAGAAAATTGATTCTGAATGCACCGGCTGTTATGGTGAAAACCTTATAGGGAATCGGTGTGAAACCAGCAATCCCGACAGCCCAGGCATTATATTGATTGTACAAGGACGCTATGGTGGCAACTTTTTCCGTAAGCCCATAAAAAGCGATGATCTTATGGCCCACCACCGTCATAAACTGCCAACCGATCAAATAACCCAGGATGCCGCCCAGCACCGACCCGGTAGAACAGATCAGGGCAAACTTCAAAGCTTTTTTCGGTTTGCCCACCGCCAGAGCAATCAAAAGCACATCCGGCGGTATCGGAAAAAACGATGATTCACTGAAGGCAAGTATGAACAGAGCCCAACCTCCATAAGGTGTATCTGCCCATTTCAGCACCCACTCGTAGAGGTTTTTTAACATAGGGCTATGCTTTCCATCCGTGCTCCCCCACAAGCTTGACGAATCTGCATCCACCAAGGTTTGTCTCCCGCACACCCTTCTCGTCTTTGCTTATCTTAATTAAATCCTGTGAATAACGGTCCCCCACCGGAACCACCATCCGACCCCCAGAGGCAAGCTGCTCTATCAGTATTTTCGGTACACTTGGCGCTCCGGCCGTCACGATAATCGCATCAAAAGGGCTTTCATCCTTCCACCCTGTTGTTCCATCGGTATATCGTGTGACAATATTGTAATAGCGCAATGAATCAAAAAGACGACGGGTTTTGATAAATAGCGAGTGGAGTCTTTCGATGGTATAGACCCGAAATACAATTTCGGCTAAAACCGCCGCCTGGTAACCGGAACCGGTGCCGATTTCCAACACCCTGTCTTCGTGCTTCAGTTCAAGTGCCTGGGTCATTTCAGCAACCATATAGGGTTGCGAGATGGTCTGCTGGTCTCCGATGGGCAACGGGAAATCACCATAGGCCTGGTCCATCAAGGCTTCACTGACAAAGAGGTGTCTGGGAACCCTGCCCATGGCAAGCAGTACATTCGGATCGTGAATACCACGTGCTTCGACCTGTTTCTCCACCATCTCCATCCGCTGGCGTTCGAATTTTCTCGGTTCCTTTTTCATGGGCAGATTTCTATCAGAACAATGATTTCCCGTCAACATACCAACACCGGATATTACAGGTTCTTGTCTTATAAATTCGTTTTTTATTGCTGAAACATAGCGATGTTAAACCGCGACAGCCAGCGCCAACCCCGGGGCTTCTGTCGTGCGGCTTGCTGCGAGATTCTTCAAAAACCATGGGCATAGAAAAACTACTTGAATTTTATGTAATATTTGTCCAGAATAAACCAAGGTAATCCTTGACCAAGAGGGTCTATGAATAGCACAAAACATCTTTTTATGGCGATTTTTTTTTCCATCGTCATTGTGGTAATCGGTACTGCCGGCTATATGCTGATCGAAGGGTGGAGCCTTTTGGACGCCCTCTACATGACGGTTATCACCTATTCCACCGTTGGTTACAGCGAAGTGCACACCATCAGCGAAATCGGACGTCTCTACACTGTATTTTTAATTTTTCTGGGCGTCGGGTTTTTTCTATATGTAGCAGGTGCCGTCATACAGTTCATGGTTGAAGGAAAAATTCGGACCGTGCTTGGGAGGAGAAAATTGGATAGACAAATCCATCACTTGAAAAACCACTATATTGTTTGCGGATATGGGCGGATCGGTAGGGTCATCTGTGAATCATTAAAAAGATCACCCATCGATCTGGTGGTAATAGAAAACAACGAAAAGCTTGTCCCGGAAATTAACACAGACAAGACACTCTATTTATGGGGAGATGCATCCGATGAAGCCCTGCTGCTAAAAGCCGGTATTCAACGCGCCAAAGGTCTGGTGGCAGCATTGGGAACGGATGCGGAAAATGTCTTCCTGGTATTGACGGCCAGACAACTCGCACCAAATCTTTTCATTACAGCAAGAGCTTCCGATACGGACGTAAAAAACAAGCTTCGAGCAGCCGGCGCCGACATCGTCGAATCCCCCTACGAGAAGGGGGCCATGCGAATGGCGCAGCGCATTATACGCCCAACAGTCACGACGTTTCTGGATCTTGCACTTGAGTCCAGAACAAGCGATATTCAAATGGAAGAAATACCCATCACTCCCGGTTCGTCTTTGAATGACGTCATACTCAAAGATTCGGGAATACGTCAGAACTTCAACCTGATCATCATTGCCATCAAAAAACCTGATGGCAGCATGATGTTCAATCCTTCTTTTGAGGCCAGAATCATGTCAGGTGATACGGTCATTGCGGTGGGGGAAAGTAAAAACCTTCAGAATCTCGGGAAGATATTGAATCCTTCCTGAGAATTGATTTATCCTGGGTATTTCATGAAACTTGCCGGGTTATATTTTATAGATAACCCGTTTTTCCGTGATAATGATATCCATGAACCTGTCATGCGACTCCATGGGAACCTGCTGGACAATCTGACATTCTAAAGACAAGGCAACTTTTCGGGTGGTAATGGGCAATTTCCCGATAAATCTGTCGTAATAGCCCTCGCCAGAGCCGATCCTGCCCCCCTTTTCATCCAGTGCCACGCCAGGGATAATAGCAATGTCAATCCGTTCTATTGGTATGATTTTACATCGTTCCGGGTCAGGCTCCAGAATGTTGCGTGGCCCAAGTGTCATGTCTGCCTCAAACGTATCAACCTTGAAGGGTTGCATCCCGTGTTTTTCCGTATTAAACGCTGGAAGGGCAACAATCTTACGGTAATCAAAGCAACGCTGTATGATTTTTTTCGTATCAACCACAAATTTTTGCGGCATGTAAAGCAGGGATATGTTTGCCTCCAAAAAATTTGCAAATTCAAAGAGCCGTTTTTCAATTTGAGAGGTTTTGACTGCCAATTCTTCTACAGAAAGAGCCTGAATGGCCGCTACAACACGATTGCGGATATCACTTTTTGATTCTTGAACTTCTTCCATGGTATTCTCCGGAAATCAGAGTTAAAACATGTACACTTTATTTATATGAACATAGCAATATAATAAATAATTGGCAAAAAGTCAACTTTCAATAATCATTGACTAAATTGGGCAGGCATGTTAGACGGACGGGTAACTCGAAAGCCCGAAATAACCAAGAAAATATCTTCCTGATTCGTTTCAACTCACGAAAAATCGTCAAGATGAAACAACCCGATATGGCTCAACACGACCCAAGATGAGATTGCTATGCTGGAAATCAAATTCATAAGAGATCACCTGGATGATATCGAAGAGATGTTGTTAAATCGAGGCAGCATTGCAGACTTATCACAGTTCAAAGCAGCCGATGAGAAAAGAAGAGAGATTCTGTTTGAAATTGAAGAGTTAAGGCATCGTCGAAACGTTGTGTCAGACCAGATTGCCACAATGAAAAAAAAAGGTGAAAATACCGATGCCCTGGTGGCTGACATGCGGGATGTTGCCAGAAAAATAAAGGCCTTGGAAATACCATTATCAGAAAATGAGGAGCAAACACGGGAAATATTGATGCAGATACCCAACCGGCCACATCCATCTGTGCCGGTGGGAAACGATGAGACAGATAACCCGATCATCAAAACTGTTGGCGACATTCCAGCGTTTCAATTCGAACCCAAACCCCACTGGACACTTGGTGAACAACTGGGAATCCTCGACTTTGAGCGAGCAGCCAAGATAGCCGGGGCCCGGTTTCCCCTCTGCTATGGGGCCGGAGCAAGACTTGAACGGGCACTGATCAATTTGATGCTCGATCTCCACACCCATGAACACGGATACAAGGAAGTCTTGCCTCCGTTCATGGTAAACGTCAAAAGCTTGACGAATACCGGCCAGTTACCTAAATTCAAGGAAGACCTGTTTAAGATCGACGGATGGCCGTATTACCTGGTGCCCACCGCCGAAGTCCCGGTGACCAATATCCACCAGGGAGAAGTCCTGGACGAGTCAGACCTGCCCCTCTTGTACACAGCCCATACACCCTGTTTCCGTTCGGAAGCAGGGTCCTATGGCAAAGATACACGCGGACTCATACGTCAGCACCAGTTCAACAAGGTTGAACTGGTAAAATTTACGACACCCGAAAGTTCCTATACCGAACTTGAGAAACTATTGCAAAATGCAGAAAAAATTTTAAGTGTTCTAGAATTACCTTATCAGGTTATTACCCTCTGTACCGGTGATCTCGGTTTTTCCTCTGCAAAAACATATGATATCGAAGTCTGGTTGCCGTCTCAGAATGTATATCGGGAAATTTCATCCTGCAGTAATTTTGAAAATTTTCAGGCCAGGCGCGCCAACATTCGATTTCGCAGAAAAGGAAAAAAAGGCACCGAACTGGTTCACACCCTCAATGGTTCGGGATTGGCAGTCGGTCGAACCGTCGCAGCCATTCTGGAAAACTGCCAACAGGCCAATGGCACGATTCTCATTCCAAAAGCGCTTCAACCGTATATGGGCAACATGAAAATGATTGAACCATGAAAATCAAGGATTTTCCCAACGATATTCAACCGTTTTTGATTCCGAAATTGGCAGGTGCCCTTCAATATCGATGCTTGGGATGCGACCGCGAACACCCCATAGAAACACTGCTCTATACCTGTCCCGACTGCGGCCATGTCCTCCTGCTCTTTGACAAGGCTTTTAATCGTTTAAAATCCATCCCAGGCGAGATGTGGCATAAGATCTTTGATTACCGCCGGATGTTGAACATCCCTGCCCTTAAAGGCATCTACCGCTACCATGAATTTCTGGGGCCGGCCATACCCCTTGATTCGATTGTTTATCTCGGCGAAGGGCATACGCCCCTGGTAGAGGCCAATTCCGCCTTATCGCAACGGGTGGGACTCAAGTTCTATTTCAAAAACGATGGGCAGAACCCCAGTGCATCCTTTAAGGATCGCGGTATGGCAAGCGCTTTGAGCTATATCCATTTTCTGGTTCAGCAAGGATTTGTTTCCGATGTGCTGGCTATCTGTGCCTCAACCGGTGATACATCCGCGGCTGCCGCGCTTTATGCAGCCTACCTCCAGCCGCATATCAAATCAGCGGTCCTTTTACCGCATAAAAAAGTGACCCCTCAGCAGCTATCGCAACCCCTGGGAAGTGGTGCGGCTGTTTTTGAGATCCCCGGCGTGTTTGACGATTGCATGAAAGTGGTCGAGGCCTTGTCAGAGCAGTATCATGTGGCCTTGTTAAATTCGAAAAATGCCTGGAGAATTCTGGGACAGGAATCGTATTCATATGAAATCTCACAGGATTTTGAATATGATATGCGACAAAAGGTCATCGTTCTGCCCATAGGCAACGCCGGTAACATAACGGCCGTCTTAAACGGATTCATCAAATTTTACCAGACAGGCATCATCACAAACCTTCCTAAAATTGTGGGGGTTCAGTCCGAACACGCCAACCCGGTATTCCGGTATTACCTGGAACCGGATGTAAATAAACGTAAATTCGAGCCCGTCCACGTCACTCCCAGCGTCGCCCAGGCGGCCATGATCGGCAATCCGGTTTCCATGCCACGCGTCATCCACCTGGTCGATCAATACAACGCCCTGAGTGATCGGCAAAATGTTTTTTTTGTGGAGGTGGATGAGCAATCCATCATGGACTGGGAACTGCTGGCAAACAGAAATGGTCATATCGCTTGCACCCATGGTGGCGAATCTCTTGCCGGTCTTGCCAAGGCGATCGACAATCATTACGTCGACCCGGATGAAGTGGCTATTGTTGATTCGACAGCCCATGCATTGAAATTTTCCGGTTTTCAGGAGATGTATTTCAATGATGGTTTTCCAGCGGAATTCAAGGTAAAGCCAGTCCCGGAGCTTGTCAATGCTCCGGTTTATGTACACCCGCAGGACCTTAAAGATGTTCCTGTCCCGGGTCAACCCTTGAATCAAAAAGCGTTGAAACAGTTTGTCAAACGAATTTCAGAAGAAATTGCATCGTTATTGGCACTTAGGAAAATAGATGAAACTACATGAAGGTTCCTATTTTAAACATGTTGTCCCCCTTTTTGCTATCCTGTTGATATGGATGCTTTGCATCACCGTGACACCCGCCAACAGTGCCGTACTGTACAAAAGTTATCTGGTCAAATACGATCAAGGCTGGGATATCCTTTGTGATCCCTACATGGTTCAAAATAATGACTGGGTTTATAAAATATTTCGACAGAAAGGAGAGCTTTCTGCCGAGGATTTTCGTGAATTTATCAATATTTTCAAACGACTCAATCCACACATTCATAATATCGACCAAATAAGACCCCGGCAGAACATCATCATCCCCTTAAAGAAAATTGAACCCGGCACCTTTCCAAATCAATCCTCAGGGGTTGTATCCATTCCCTTTGTCACCATATCCAAGCTCTCCGAGCTTCTCGGCTCCTATGCCAATCCCTATAAAGTTAAGCGAGGGAATACCATTTCCGAACTGATAGCTGACCGGTTTGGACCCTATGGTACCAAAGCCTACCAGGAGGGAGTCCAGCTCTTTAAGACCATCAACCCTCAGGTGGATAATATCAACTTTATCTATGTCGGTCAGGAGATAAAACTTCCGGATGTCACCCTCCGAAATCAGGCCTGGTATCAGTCGTTATTTGATAAAGCCGGACAGATTAAAAAAGAGCTGACGGGAACATCCCTGAAAGCACCTGCCTTAACACCGGCCGAAACAGGCAGTATCGAAAAAGCACCCGTTGATCCAATATCTGAAACCGCTGCCGCACTGAACGGTAAACTGCTTAACAAGGGCACTTATTTTTTCCCCAGCAAAGGCAAAGAAGACTTTGCCCTGGACCTGTCACAATTTCCGATCATCGAAATGAAAGACGGTTCCCGAATCGTTTTTGTCAACAAAACAGATGCTTCAAATGCTGACCTGAGCCTGCTCCGCTCCTTATGGGAAAATGTCAATATCATCGAAGTCGAAAAAGACACCCCCGTTGACACCATTTTAGGCGCCGTATTTAAAGACACCATTCCAAAAAACACTCAGGGCAAGCTATCATTTTCAGACAATGGCATGGACGTTGTTGTGACGGCAAAATGGATTAAACCCGGTCCGCCCGGGGAAGATGGTACAAGCCGTCAAACCTGCATTTCATTGATAGAAAATACAACGCAAAAAACCTCTGATGCCATTGTGCGCTATCTGGATCAGCACCATATTATCATAAAAGACATCCTTGAAAATGAGACCGGGACCCCTGCGACTGAAAGCAGTACCGCCTCGACGACGCCTTTTGTCCTGCCGGATGTGGTCACACTGACACCCATATCACGGAAGGCCTTTGTAAGAGATCTGATCGAAGCCATGGGAAATCAGTATACCAAGGATATTGCAGTTACTTTCCCCTATGCCGGAATTCAGGTGCAGGCAGTATCGAATCTTGTTTCCACCGACAGCGGCAGGGAATTTTTAATCGACTTTGGTGATCTTTATGGCGATGCCATCACAGAAATAGAAAAAACAGGTCTCAAAGTCGTCCAGTTAAAGCAAAATGATGGTATGCATACCATGGCTACACGTATCCTCGATGCTATTGGCGATCCCTATGTCAGCGACCCTTTATTCTATGCCGCTAAAAGACCGGCTGACTTCAATACGAAACTTATAGTAAAAGGATTTCTGGTCACAAAAGCAGAAGGTTCAAGAGTGCTGATCTCTGTAATTCCTTTGCACAATCGGGTGCTCCAGTTTTTCAATGAAGATAAGGTCAAAGTGGTATTAGCCGGCTCGATCAAATAAAGTGATCATGCGGCACGACGGGTTCACAAACGAGATTTGCTACTGAAAGTAAAACAGCATTGGGAGATACAATGACACGAAATAAAATCCAGGTATACTTGCTTACGATCCTGTGGCTGGTCAGTCTGATCGCCTGTGCCGGAGGGTTTGAGAAACGAAAAAATCAGTCCCGCGTGACACGGACACTTGGAGAGGCCTATCTACAGCAGGGGGATTATACGGAGGCGCTCAAAGAGTTTTTAAAGGCTGAAAAGCTCTATTCCAACGATCATCTACTGCAAAATGATCTGGGTCTGGCTTATATGGCAAAGCAGCACTATGACGAAGCCGAATTCCACTTTAAAAAGGCTATCAGCATCCGTCCTGAGTATGCGCCGGCAAAAAATAACCTCGGCACGGTATACATGGCAAAGAAGGCGTGGGATGCCGCCATTGAACAATTCAAAACCGTCGCCGGTGACCTTCTGTACGGAACGCCCCACTTTCCCCTCACGAATATGGGCATTGCCTACTACAACAAGCAGGATTATATTAATGCGGAAAAATACTATCTTGAAGCACTCGAGCTGGAGCCTAAATTTGTTTTAGCCCTCCGCAACCTGGGCAGAACTTATATTGCCATGAACAAGGTCCCCCAGGCCGTGGCAACACTTGAAAAAGCGGTCACAATCGCGCCCGAGTCGGCAAACACCTATCTGGACCTGGGCAACGCCTATCACATGTCAGGTGACACCCAGATGGCTTTTCTCGCCTATCAGAAAGTCATTTCCCTGTCACCCAACACACCTGCTGCAGAAACTGCACAAATAGAGATTTTAAAAATCGAAAGCCGTCAATAAAAAAGCCCGCGCATCGCACCATTGCGATGGCGGGCTTTTTCAGGGAGGGGAGAATGCCAGTGTTATTTCAACATCTGGCGCTGTTCCAGTTTTACAATCTTGGGTGTAAGGAATATCAGGAGTTCGGAGCTCTCTTTTGAAGTTAAATCTGTTTTAAAAAACCAGCCCAAAACCGGAACTTTTGACAGCCAGGGAAATCCCCGGGTGGCATCGATCTTGCGGGTCTTCATGATGCCGCCGATAACGATGGTATCGCCATCGTTTACCAGAAGTTCCGTCTCTGCTTCGTTGGTGGATATGGCCGGCACGCCATTGGTGATGCTGTCGATGTCGTTTTTGGTTATCATGATTTCCATGGACACACGATTGTCCGGAGTGACATGCGGCGTGACTTCCAGAAGCAGATCAATGTCCTTAAAAGAAACGGAAGACCCACCCGTATCGTCTCTTTCGAGATAGGGATATTCAATACCCTGCTTTATTCTGGCCTTCTTGTTGTCAAGGGTCACGATCTTGGGAGATGAAATAATCTTGCCCTCATTATTGATTTCCAAGGCATTGAGACGTGCGTTCAAGATAACAGGTGTTCCAGTAAGTTTAGCGAAGTTAAAACCGATGCTGGACGAAGCTGCCGCCGCCGGAAAATTCATGGCCATGTCGCCGGCCAGATCCCCATTGAGAAAGTCATTGTTGCCGGGCCCAACGGCCAAATCCCAGTCAAAACCGAATTCGCTTGAAACGTCGGAATTTACTTCTGCAATACGTGCCTCGATGACAACCTGAGGGGTTACCTTGTCGATGCGGTTGACGATTTCCTTTATTTGCCATACCTTATCGGCGGTATCGGTCAGGATGATCTGGTTGTTGCGGGTATCGACACTAACCGTCCCTCTCTCCGGTGTAAGGATATTTTTGACGTGGGGCAGGATTTCGGTCGTGGCATTGCTGTAATTGACGGCGATATATTCGGTAACCAACGCTTCCAGCGCCTTTTCCTGTTGTATTGATTCCTGGGCTGCGGCAATTTTAGCGGCCCTGAGTTCTTCTTCGTCTTTAAGCGTGCTCAATGTGGCAATACGGATGATGTTATCCTCATAGACCTTCCCCAGCTGGTTCATCCGCAAAACCAGATCCAGGACCTGATCCCATGGGACTGGTTTGTCAAGGGTCAAGGTCACCTGACCTGAGACGTCTTTGTCGATGGCAAAGTTTTGGCCGCTGATTTCTCTCAAGATGCGAAATACATTCTTGATATCTGTTTCAAAAAAATCGAGAGCGATCTTTTCGCCACTGTATTTTCTTGGCTTCTGGGAGGACAATGTTGTCATGGCAACATCACCCATTTCTGCAGCAGCCTCAACAGGCTTATCTCCAGCGGTCGGCGTCATCCCCTGAGCGCCGGTACTCGTTGCTTCAGTCTGATCCTCCAAGGCCAGTTCAGCCATAATGGTTTTCCATGGAGGCAGATCTGCTTCCGCCAAAGGTTTCGGTGGAATAGATGAGGCCTCAAAGTGAACCATGATGAAATTTTCGTTCTGTTCCACAAAGAAAGGTACGGATTCGCGCAGTTCGAAAGAAAAGATCGTGTTGGTTTTCATTTCAGGTTTTTGAACCGGCAGAACCCGATCGACTGCGCTTTCAAAGCGAGTCGTTACCAAAGGATGCTTTCGATAATCGGGCAGATTGGTGTTGCTCAATTGCAGTTGAATCCATTTGTCGGATTTTTTCTTGATGCTGTAGTTTACCGGATGTGTCGTTCCAATGATAACCGTCGATTTTCCGGCTTCTTCACTGGCGAAATCTATTCTGTTGACCCAGGCCAGGTCTGAAGACGCTTTCTCCGTCGAAGGGCTGTCTGCTGCAGTCGTCATGGCGTTCTGAGCAAGCTCGGTTCCGGATGATTCCTGACTTGCTTCCTCAACAGCCGGCATCTCCTCAGTGGTGGTCTCGCCGGCGGCGACGATGACCGGTTGGCTTGCCACCAATGCCGGTGGCATCGTCTCGGCGTCTGTACTCACTGCGGTTTCAAGTGCTTTTTGATCTACAGTCGTATTGAACACAATGCTCAGGCCGCTTTCTCCACGAATGACCTCATAGGGAGCATCCTGCTTGAGACCGATCTCAATTCTGGAGGCCTGTCCTTCAGTGGAAATGGCCGAAGCCGATATAAAGCTCACCACGTCACTATCAACGACCATATTTGTCACAGCATCGTCTATCACTGTTTCGGGAAAATAGAGCACAACACTCAGGGGAGATGGTTTTTTGACAGAGGTGTAGGTCAACAGCCGATTGCTTCCGACTGCAACTTTGAATTGATCGGTTTCCTGCACCGTAGAAATGGATTGGATTGCCTTGAGCTCAGGTGGCTTGACAACATCCGGTGAAACCGACGGCTGTGTTGCCGAACAAGCCGCAAATACCATCATCCATGCAATCAGAGTCAAGATGATCGCTGTTTTGGTAAATAAGTTTTTCCTTGAGTCTGCCATGTTATTCTTCTCCGGGATGTTTCGGAAGTTTGATTTCTTTTTCCCTTGTTATCATTTTGCCTTCATGATTTTCTGTCAGTTCCTCAACAACAATCTTATCTTTCAATATTTTCAAAACCTTGCCATCGTTCCTTCCGATATAAGTGCCTTTCCTTATAATATAACCCTTTCCATTTGCCTCTTCCACAAGTGCTTTGTTGCCACTTGGGGCCATGATAATCGCCTTTAGTTCAAGCTGGCTGAGTTCGATCTTTTCCAAGGGGGTCTTGGTGCGCTTTTCACGAACGTCACCCTTTGCATCAATCAATTCTGTTTTTTCGACCTTGACCGGCTCTTCCTTGACCAAGGGAACAAATGGGTCGACTTTTCCCCTGGAATCATACCCAAGCGCCAGGTCAGGAATCAGTTTTTGGGTGTCAAAGCTTTCAGCAAGAGGCTTGGTCATGGTTTTTGTCTCTACCAGACCCTTCTGGGTTTGTGCTGAAAGTGTTTTGGAAGGCACCGCTACCGGGGAAGCCTCTTTTACTTCGGGTTCCGGTGGCGCTACCTTCTGCACCTCAGTTGATATTTTCTGGCTGACAACCGCTGATGTCTTTTCAAGCTCACCGGCCTTATCCTGACACCCGGCGAACAGAAACAGAAGACCCAGTAAACAGATGGCGATACGTATGAAAAAGGTATGCTTAGACATAATGTTAGCTATCATTCCCTGCAATTATTTTTTCTTTGTCTTTGTCTTTTTTTTGCCTGATGGTTTTTTGGGAACAGGTTCAATAAACTTATATGTGACGGCCGTACAGGATGTGGAAAGTTTAAGCCCCTCCTTGTCGGGTAACAGCTTGACGGCTCCAATTGTTACAATCCTGGGCAATTTGGATATCCTGTCAAAAAACACCGCCACATTATGATAATTCCCCGATACATTGATGGTTATGGGTACTTCTGCATAAAACTCTTTCGCGATTTCCTGGTTGGGCTGAAACTTTGTAATATCAAGACCTGCATCTCTGGCAGCCTGTGAAATTCCGTTCAGCAAAGCTGGAATTTCTTCTTTCTCCGGTAGTGCTTTCATGACAATTTTGAACTGGGCCTCGGCCGCCTTCATCTTGGAGCGGTAATAATTGAGCTGTTTTGCCGTCTTTCTTGCTTTGTCAAGTTTTTGTGAAAGTTCTTTGTATTTTGATTCCAGCCTGCCTATTTCCTTGTGTTTCGGCAGATAAGCAAAATATGCAAACCCCCCCACAAGAAGAATAATAGCCGAAGCATAAATCAGTATACGCTGCAACTTGGTTCTGGCTTCCACCCATTCGATAGCAGGTGCAAATATTTGCATGGAAAGGCTTGGTTTTTTCATGATTTTTTCGTTTTTCCTGCGTTATCTGGTTTTGTCGTCTTTTTCGGGGCAGCCTTGGTCATAGTAACGTTAAAACTTTTTAAATTCAAGTCCTTACCAGTGATTTGCTCCTGTTGAATCGATTTCAATGTGACGTTGGCGTAGGGCCCGGTTCCGTTACCCTCCAGATTTCTCATGAAATCAGCAATGGTTCTTTCATCCAATGCGATCCCATGGATCGCAATGGTACCCCCCTGAACATTTAGACTGGTAAGCCACATCCGCTCCTTGACAATCAATTCAGTCATGGATTCCAGAAGATTTACTGTATCCTTGCGGCCACCTTCAAGGGTCTCTATCACTTTGATTTTTTGTTCTAAATTACTGAGCGTCTTTTTGATCTGAGCAATTTCCTGATTGATTTTTTCATATTTAGCAATTTGAGCGACGGTATCCTTGTTTCGCGCCTTCAATTTATCTATTCTGTTGCCCAGCCATATATTGTAGTAAACCACGGCAATGATAATAAGTGCAAAAGAAAGTAGAAAGACCGACACTTGTCTCCTGACATTCTCTTTTTTACGGGCAGCCCTGAAAGGCAGTAAATTGATTCGTATCATTTGTCATCCACTCTTCTGATTGCAAGCCCCATACAAATAGCGGCCTGGGGCGCGATGCTTTCGATATAAGATGGATCAAAACGGCTTTCGTCTGTGGTAATATTTTCAAAGGGATTGATCGTCTGAACTTCTGCCGATGTTTCCACTGCCAACAATTGCCGGAATTCCTTGATACCGCCACCACCGCCGCTAAGTACGATCTTCTTGATCTGTTCGTCCGGATAGGTTGAATAGAAAAAATCGAGTGCTCGGCGAATTTCCGTACACCAGTCCGTTACAACAGCAGATACGATATCGGCCAGGTCTTCATTGGAAAGCTTGTCGCTCTGATCGCCAAATTTTAGTTTTTCTGCCTCCTCCAGACTCGAATCGGTGATGGAGGCAATTCTCTGATTGATCTGTCCGCATCCAAGAGAAACATCCCGCATGAATACGGATGCATCATCTTTAAGAATGTTCAAAGATGTCTTACTGGCACCGATATCGATCAACGCAATATTTGTATCTTTTGATTCGTAGTTGACCTCAAATATATTTTGGAGAGCAAATGCATCCACATCGATAATACAAGGATTCAGACCGGCCAGCTGGGCAAGATTTACATAATCGCTCACCATGTCTTTCTTGGCCGCAACCAGGAGGACGCTCATCTGGTTGGGATTCTGCTCATTTTCACCCAGGATCTGAAAATCAAGATTCACATCGCTGATGTCAAAAGGAATATATTGCTCTGCCTCGAACTGAATGCTTTCCTGAAGCTGGTCCTCCGACATGGTCTGAACATTGATCTTCTTCACAATAACGGAATAGCCGCCAATGGATATGGCAACGTTATGTTCCCGGATGTGATGGGTCTGGTAGAGCTGTCGAATGGCGCCGGCAACGACATCGGGGTTCTTTATGGAACCATCTTCAATGAGCCCCGATTCGATGTCGATCATTCCGAATTTCTCAAGGGTTCGGCCTTTTTTTGTTTCGATTATCTCGCATGCTTTGATGGTTCGAGACCCAATATCCAAACCCACGAGATGGTCTTTTCTTCTGAAAACCATAATAAGCTCTTAATCACCGAATATTTTATTTTTGTCAGAAAGCTTAAATCCAAGCGCCAGCAATATCTTTCGCTTGGTTTCCATCCGGCACGGCATGCCTTGCTCGATGCGCGTAATTGTAATGGGGGAAACATTAGCCTCACGAGCAAGCTCAGATTTACTCATTAAAAGCGATTCTCTAATTTTTTTCAATGAATTTTTTGTCATAATAGCTACATTGGCTTAATAATTATTGGTAAGAATGCGCCCTTTCAAAAACAAATAGCTTTCCAGGTATTACATTTGGGCTCTATAATTGAATGAAAGTTGAGCAATGTCAAGTAAAATTATATATAAATTATATATAATTTTACTCAATTGCCAGATATTGTGTCTTGTTAGGTGAAATTACTATATATGGTGTTGCCTCAAGACGACAATTCAATCCCCTTGGCTATAAATTGATTGAGATATTTCACTGGATACCGCATGTTCTTGACTTTAATCGCTTCCTTCCTTATATGTTCTGATAACGAACCATCGGCTATGTGATCGGCAATTTTCATCGAACGGATCAGGACGTTCGCGACAGGTCTTTATGATAAAATTTCTCGAGTTTACCGGAAGACCGCTTATTTTTATTACAGAAGAATTCGGCAAAATATTATTCCTGTTTTTATCAACGGTTTCATGGTTTTTTCGACCGCCTTTCCGATTTCATGAAATCTTCAAACAAATGGCATTTGTGGGGGTCGGCTCCTTACCCGTGGTTCTAATAACAGGCACTTTCACCGGAATGGTTCTTGCTGTACAGACGTACTATGGGTTTAAAATGTTTGGGGGAGAAAGTCTTGTGGGTGCAACGGTGGCGCTGTCCATGACCAGGGAATTGGGCCCCGCAATCACCGCTTTGATGGTTACCGGACGGACGGGTTCTTCCATGGCTGCCGAAATCGGAACCATGCGTGTTACAGAACAGATCGATGCGCTCTACACCATGTCTGTAAACCCGGTTCAATACCTCATCATGCCCCGCGTGGTAGCTGGAATCGTCATGCTGCCCATATTGACGGTCGCCTCTGACTTCATCGGTATCCTGGGCGGATATTTTGTGGGTGTTCACCTGCTGAATATCAACTCCGGTATTTTTGTCGCCAGAATCATTGAATTCGTCAATATTTATGATATTTTCAGTGGATTGGTAAAAGCGACTGTTTTTGGTTTGATTTTGACACTGATCGGCTGCTACAAAGGCTTAAACACGACAGGCGGTGCAGCCGGCGTAGGAAGAGCTACCACCCAGGCAGTTGTCTACGCATCCGTATCCATATTAATCAGCGATTACTTTCTGACCACGGTAATGTTTTGAAAATTACACTCGAGAATATTTCAAAAACCTTTGGCGAGCAGAGGGTTCTGGATGGGCTCAATCTGACCCTTGAATCAAAAAAAATTACCTTTATCATCGGTCAGAGCGGCGGCGGTAAGAGTGTTCTGTTAAAACATATAATTGGTCTCGTCAAACCGGATTCAGGCCGGGTCCTTGTGGACGACATCGATATTTCCAGTTTGAATGAAGCCGGATTGAATGAAATTCGTAAAAATTTCGGTATGCTATTTCAGGATGCAGCCCTTTTTGATTCCATGACTGTTGGAGAAAACGTGGCCTTTCCTCTCAATGAACATCGACGACTTCCAAAAAATGAAGTGCAACGGATTGTCGTGGAAAAGCTACTACAGGTGGGACTGACAGGTGTAACGCAAAAAATGCCTTCGGAATTGTCCGGAGGCATGCGCAAGCGGGTCGGACTCGCCAGAGCCCTGGCGCTCGACCCTAAAATTATTTTATTCGATGAGCCCACAACCGGTCTCGATCCCATCATGTGTGATGCCATCGATCAGCTCATCGTCGAGACCCAGAAAAATACCGGTGCCACCTGTGTGGTTATCAGTCACGACATCGACTCGACCTTTAAAATTGCTCACAAGGTCGCAATGTTGTATCATGGCAAGATCATTGCCTATGGATCTCCGGAAGACATACGGTCCTCGGATAATCCAGTACTCAGACAGTTTGTCGAATGTAGATATATCCCTATGAACGGTTAGGAAATCATGTCGAATTTCAGTGCTGAAGCAAAAGTGGGTATATTCGTCATCATCGGGCTCATCATTTTTGGCTATATGTCCATGAAGGTGGGAAACCTGACCCTTTCCACAGAAAAAGGGTATGATGTCGAAGTGCTGTTCGATTCCGCCACAGGACTTGCCAAAGACGTCACCGTAGAGATCGCCGGTGTTGAGGTGGGAAAGGTCAAGAAAATATCCCTGCAACATGGGAAAGCGTTGGTTGTTTTGAGAATGAATCCGGGTCTTGTCATCCGCAAAAATGACAAGGCAATCATTCGAACCCGTGGCATCCTGGGAGATAAATACGTGGAGATTATGCCCGGTTCAATGACGGCACTGCCCCTCTCGCCGGGTGAACGCATTACTCTCACAGCCCCCGTCACCGACATGGATGTGCTCATGAACACCCTGGGTGAGGTTGCCGAGGACATCAAGGCCCTCACCAATTCACTCTCGAATGTTCTCGGCACCAAGAAAGGAGAAGCCTCACTCAATGCGATTATTGACAATATCAAAGAGGTGGTGACCGCATTGAACCAGACAATCCAGAGCAACAAGGATGATATTGATAAAATCGTCGACAATCTGATCACCTTTACCGGAACATTAAAAGAAATCGGCGACAGCAACAAGGAGGATATTAGTACCATCGTCAGGAGCACCAAGAACGTAATAGAAACCGTGGAGCCCCTTGTTGCAAACCTGACTGAGATTACAAATAAAATCAATCAAGGCCAGGGAAGTATCGGCCGGCTTATCAATGATGATGAGGCCGTAGAGAATCTGAACCAAACCCTGGCGTCCCTTAAGGAAATTACCGATAGGATCAAAAACGGAGAAGGCACGCTGGGCCAACTCATCACCAAAGATGATTCGATTCAGAATCTCAACAAGACCCTGGCATCTCTTAGCGATATAACAGACACCATCAATCGTGGTGAAGGCACTATCGGCAGACTCGTCCACGAGGAAGAAACCGTGGAGACCCTTAACGAGACGCTGACCCATCTGAACACGTATATGGAAAAGCAGGAAACCTTTCAAACCTATCTGGATTACAGGGGGGAATACCTGACCGAGGAAGAAGCCTTAAAATCCTATCTATCCCTTCGCATACAACCCAAAGAAGACAAATATTACCTGTTTCAGGTGGTGGACGATCCAACCGGAACCAAGACCAATACCAAGACCAAGAAGACTGTTGATGGCAACACCACCAAAAAACACAAAGAAAAAACAGAATATGACTCATTAAAATTTTCAGCACAGGTTGCAAAACGGTATTATGACCTCGGACTGAGGGGTGGCCTTTTCGAGTCGACCGGTGGCCTTGCGCTCGACTACTATCTGTTCGATGACCAGATGATTTTTACATTCGAATCCTTTGATTTTGATCTGGAAGAAAACCCGCATCTAAAGACTAGGGTTGACTTTTTCCCCTTCCCACACCTCTATATCACCGCAGGATATGACGATTTTATCAGCGAAGACAACAATGAATCGTTTTTTTTCGGTGCGGGTTTGAATTTTTCGGATAATGACATCAAAACGATTCTTTCCAGTGTTCCCCTGCCCTGAGTAAATCGATTCGGTTTTTTCCACGATAGCAGCAGCAGGAAAATTTAAATAATATGATGTGCATATGGTAACAAACCCACACAAGAAAACAAAAGCCTTCAAGCTCTACAAATACTTCTCCATTACCAGTTTTATTTTCATATTTATCGGCACCATTGTCTTGGGTTATCTGAACACCCATTGGGCACGCCAATTACAGCTCAAGAAAAATGATGAATATGCTCAATTACTGATATCCAACTTGAATCACCAGATTTTCAGACAGTTCATCATCCCCACGTCCCTGCGATACGGTAAAATTCAACTCAGCAATAAAAATCAATATGAACGCATGGATACCCTCGTAAGAGGAACCCTTCATGGCTATAATGTCGAAATGGTCAACTTGTACGATTTGAGTGACATTATTGCCTATAGCTTTGATCAGGAACTTATGGGAATCGAAGGTATCGGCGGGCATTCCTATCAGACAGCACTTATGGGTGCTTCAACATCGGAAATTGAACAAAACGGTGGTTTCTGGGAAATCACTCTTGGAATCCCGAAAACCATCAAAGTGACCACATTTGCCCCGCTTCGAGCGGAAAAATCCCTTGCCTCCATTACCGGCCCCATCATCGGCGTCATTGAAATCACACAGGACATCACCGATAGTTACCGGACCATCTTCAGTTTCCAGATTCTGGTTATCATCACCATAATGGCCGTCATGATCCTTCTTTTTCTCATTCTCATTTTTGTTGTCAAAAGAGGAGAGGCCATCATGGAGCAGCGGGCAAAAGAGCAGCTCAGACTCAAGGAACAACTCAACCGTGCAGAGCATTTGTCATCCATCGGTGAAATGGTAGCCGGGGTTTCCCATGAGATACGCAATCCCCTGGGCATTATCAGAAGCTCCGCTGAACTCTTGAAAAAGAAAATGATATCATACGATGCGGCCAGCACGATTCCCGATATCATTATTGAGGAAGGTGGACGTCTGAACAATATTATTACCGACTTTCTAAATTTTGCGCGGCCGCGGCAACCAGATTTTGTAGCCTGCCGAATAGAGGAAATCCTGGAAAAAAACCTTAAATTTATTGAAGCGGAAGCCAAGAACAAAGGGTCTAGAATAGACACAGATTATGCGCCTGAGCTTCCTGAGATCATGGCAGATAAAGACATGCTTTACCAAGCTTTTTTGAACATATTGATCAATGCCATGCAATCCATGCCGGAGGGCGGCGACATCCAGATCGGTATCACCACGGAGGACGACATGGTGAAAATTCAATTTCTGGATGAAGGGCAGGGTATCGGCGAAGAGATCAACGCAAAAATATGGGAACCGTTTTTTACCACCAAAGAAAAGGGAACCGGTCTTGGCCTGGGTATTGTTAAAAACATCATTCAGGCCCATAATGGCGTTGTGCATATAGAAAATCGTTTCATCCGCGGCGTCACGGTAACAGTGGAACTACCGGCTAAATAAGGATAATTCTATGGAAACGATACTCATTGTTGATGATGAAAAAAATTACCCGCCAATACTCAGTGCGATTCTTGAAGAAGAAGGGTTTGAAGCACTCACGGCCTACAGCGGCGAGGAAGCCTTGTCTGTATTGAAAAATTCAGATGTTGACCTGGTACTGACAGACATGAAAATGCCCTCCATAGATGGTATCGAGCTTCTCGAGAGGATTAAGGAAAAAGACCCGGGACTTCCGGTCATCATGATGACGGCACATGGAACGGTTGAAAAAGCCGTGGAAGCCATGCAAAAAGGTGCCTACAATTATATTTTAAAGCCCTTTGAGAACGAGCGTCTGGTCATATATGTCAACAAGGCCATTCAGATGTATCGGGTCATTAAGGAAAACCGCCGCTTGCGTGAAACCGTCGAATCCCAGTACAGCTTTGGAAATATTATCGGCAAGAGCTCAAAAATGCAGAATATTTTCGACCTCATCTATAAAGTTGCCCCGGCCACAGCTTCCATCCTGATCGAAGGCGAAAGCGGCACAGGAAAAGATCTGGTTGCCAAATCAATTCACTACAACAGTCCTCGTCACGATCATCCCTTTATAGCGGTCAACTGCTCGGCCCTTGCAGAAAGTCTTCTAGAAAGCGAGCTTTTCGGGCATGAAAAAGGTGCGTTCACCGGTGCCGTCACAACAAAAAAAGGGCGCTTCGAACTGGCCGAAGGCGGAACACTTTTTCTGGATGAAATTGGCGAATTGTCCCCTTCTCTTCAGGTGAAATTGTTGCGGGTACTACAGGATAAAATTTTTGAAAGGGTCGGGGGGCTGCGACAGGTTAAGGTTAATTTCCGGTTGATTGCGGCCACGAACAAACGTCTGAGGGAAGAGGTTCAGAAGGGACGCTTCAGGGAGGATCTCTATTATCGATTGAATGTTGTCTACATCGATCTACCGGCCTTGCGCCAGCGAACGGAAGACCTGAGACTTCTTGTGGACCATTTTATCGGCAAGTATGCCACCGAAAGAAGAATGGGTGTGCCTGTCAAGGGTATTGAAAGGGAAGTGGAGCAGATTTTCTATCAATATGACTGGCCCGGTAATGTGAGAGAGCTTGAAAATACGATTGAGCGCGCCATGGTGCTCTGCCCGGATGATACGATCCGGGTTTCCGACTTACCCAAATATTTCAGAAAAAACCTTGTGGGAGAGCCCCGGCTCGAAAATATCCCCATGGATGCAAAATTATTCGAAACACTTGCCGATATCGAAAAAGAAATGCTTTTACGGGCCCTGGCAAACTGCAACAATGTTCAATCCGAAGCCGCACAACTGCTGGGTATCGGGAGGAGCGGATTGAATAAGAAATTGAAGAAATACGGTATTGATAGTGAATGATTTGCTCGCTGATGCTGATTAAAAAATGTGAGCATTTTCTTTCCGTGGGAAAAAAAAGTAATGTAGCTGTAAGCGATAAGCTATCTGTTGCTTACAGCTTATCGCTAAAAAATCCATCTGCAAACCCTGAATTATTTCCAGATGGAAACGGGCATGTTTCCAGATGGAAACATGCCCGTTGTCTTGTCACTGATTCTTACATTCGGACGACAGATATTAATATTATAACAGCCTGTAAACAAAGGATAAAAAATTTATTTTCTTTTTTGTTAAAAAAACCTTCGTCTTGGCAAAAGAATTGCATCGATACTATATCAGTTTACCAACAAATATTTCATCTATCCTCCTCCTTAATGGCTAATCTGATATAAAAAGATTAGCCATTTTTATTTTCATCCGGCGACTTTTTCCATGGCCAGCTGATAATAGATGGAGTCTGTATGTTCTGTTATCAAACGTTCATACGCCTGCATGCTTTTGGTTGTATCCCCCTGTTCATGATAAAGTCGGCCCATATTGAACAAGGCCACATCTTTGATAACCGGGTCCTTTCCGCCGGCGATTTTTTCAAAATAGGATATCGCCATGGGAACATCCTGCTTTTTCTCATAGGCATACCCGAGACCACTCCATAAAAAATTTTGATAGGTCGGGTCGTTTTCAAAATAAGCCAGGGCAGCTTCATAAAGTTGAATAGCCCTTTCCACATTGTTTGCATCATAGTTTACCCCGGCGAATACCACCGTCGCCAGTTTCCCGCCTTCGGTATTGTCATATTTTCTGATGATGTATTCAAAATCTTCTTTGACATCTTCATAGGCAGCAAGGGCATCCATGTCCGCCTTCTTACCTTCATAGTTGCTCACAGCTTGATCCAGCAACGAAAAAGCCCTGTTTTCAGCATTGTTTGAATAATACCGATAACCGGTAATGACCACCAAGAAAAGCAAAAAAGCAACTGCGGCATATGCCACCTGTCTGGTATACTGCCGTCCCCAGCGAATTATCCTGCCGGTGGTGGTGATAAACTCATCCGGTTCCTTGAGCAGCTGCTTCCGTGTAACCCGTTTTTGTTTTGCCATTATTCCTCCATTATCCGTTTTATCCTTGCCCAGCCCTCTTCAGGAATGGCCGCTCCGACAACCTGACACACCTCGCATCCACAAGCTGATGCGAGTCTGCCGCTCTTTGCGACCCCATAGCCTCGCGTGAGACCAAACAAAAACCCGGAGGCCCACAAATCGCCGGCACCGGTGGTATCCCTGGCGGGACCTTTTTTCACGGGATCAATTTTCACGATGTTGCCGTCATATGCAATATAGCTTCCACGTTCTCCGATTTTCAACACCGCAATCCTGGCTTTTTCAGCCAATGCTTCAATCGCTTTTCGTTCATCAACGTGCCCGGTAAATGCCGCAGCCTCATCTTCGTTGGCCATAAGAATGTCGACATACTCACTAACGAGGGTCTCCAGGAGCGTCTTTGCCGATTCAACCACCGTATAACTCGCCAGGTCCAGAGAAATCATGGCGCCATCCTCTTTTGCCCGATGCAAAGCCTTTACAATCAGCTCATTGTTGAAAAGAAGATATCCTTCGATATGAACCACAGCTGCATCCAGGAAACTGCACCCGGCGATTTCGCCTGGCACCAATTCAGATGCCGCACCTAGATATGTAAACATGGAACGCTGCGCATCGGGTGTCACAATGGAAAAAACCCTGCCCGTGGGTGATGCGGAAGTTATCAGCAAAGGATCTACATGACTGTTTTGCAGATCTTTTTTAAACAGATCTCCCATGGCATCTTGAGCGCATTTTCCTATGAAGCGGGCTTTGCCACCAAGCTTTCCCACGCCGATGATTGTATTGCAAGCCGAACCACCTGGAACGACAACAGGCGTAACGGACGTCATGGAAATCATCTTGTCGATGAAGTCACTGTCTACATAATTCATCCCGCCTTTTCCAAAACCGGTCTTCTCGACAAAGGCATCGTCTTCATGCGCCAAAATATCCACAAGGGCATTGCCAATACCCACAATGACATCCTTTGTCTTATCAAAGTGTACGGGCATCACCATGATGTCACCAGACCAGGGACTTGTGTATCCAACCCCTGTCCCCGTCCGCATGCTTGATGTGAATCCAGTTTTTTTGTCGATCCAAAATCAAAAAAGGAATTCCCTTTTCCACCGTAAAAATAACATCATGGTTTGTACCTGGCCCATTGCGGACATTGCAGGTATTTTTAATCGTAATGACAGTCGGTTTCTTATGCACTAGGGATGTATGTACCCAGCCCTCATCACCTTCGAAATCACGAAAATTGACCCATGAACCCGATTTTTTAAGAACCGCTATGGGATAGTAGCTTTCGACCTTCCAGAGAATTTCATAGTCGGTTCCAGGCCCTGATCGGATATTGGCAATTTTCGATGACACCGAGAGTCGTTCCGCCATGGCAAAGCCGCCGGTGAAAAGAATAATAACAAAAGTCAAAAATGAAATATATCTCATGCCACACCTTTTTCCAAATCCAGTGGTTGAACCATTATTTTTTCCGCAAGCCCTCGCCCTAAAACCAGTCGTTTATAGTCCAGTGCGATAACCATCTGCCCCTGGTTCAAGTTTGAAATGACATCGATTCGATCCCCCACCCGCAAGCCCATGCTCATTAAACGCATCCGGGATCGGGTTCCGCCCCTAAAACTCTTGACGATCAAGATCTCACCCTGTTTGGCCACCATCAACGGCATCAGAGACAATCGCCGTTTGAGACAATGGGTACAGATGCCGTAAATTTCCATTTTATGCTGCAGCATATGGAACCCATGCGTTGCAGCAACCTGCACTTGAAGATTTTCAAGCTGACTGTTTTTAAACTCGATGATATTGTTACATTTGGTGCAGATCATGTGGTCATGATGTTGGCCGATATGCCGGTGTTCATATCGAATGACACCGTTGTTAAACCGGTGCTTGTGGGCAAAACCATACCGGCACATGAGGTCCAGGGTATCAGAAATAAAGGCGGGTGTCAGGCCAAGATTATTTTTTTTAATAATTTCGAACAGTTCAGTTTCTGAAAGATGCTGCTCTGTCTGAAAAAAAGCCTCCAAAACCTTCATGCGGTCTTCCAGACAGTCAATACCTTCCTGCTCAAAGAGTTTCTTGAATTGTTCTTTTTCCTGAAGATGGATAGAATGCATCACATGACCCTGACCATGGAATTAAGATTCCCGAACCCCGCAGCAAGCTACGGGGTTTGCGCTCGCTGTTTCGGCTCACATTTATGTATCAGCCGTTGGGACCTGGAATCGTGTAAGTCGTACATGACCCGCTCGAGCAGTTTCGTGTCTGACTCGTGGCACCCTGCTTCCCGCCGGGGCTTGCGTTGATCGTGTGACTGGTGGTGCTGATCACGCGCTCGATTTCTTCAGCATCACATTCCGGGCATACCATCTCCACTGAATCACTTTTATTCATGACAAGAATTTCAAAAAACGTTTCACACTTGAGGCATTTAAATTCATATATCGGCATTACAACATCCCATAATTATTTATATTATTAATTTTAAATATCTCACCTAACGATATTGGCCCCTTAAAATTTTCGCAGCCGGACAACCCGGGTCGCTCAGCAACCATTCACTACAAGTGCCACCATAGATGAAATGATATTTTTAATACTATCGGGTAAAGATTGTCAAGGGATGAGTCAATTATACATACTTTACCATGTTGTTTATGCAACGGTAGGGTTAATTTACCGGAAGATATACCTCGAACAGGGCACCACCTTGGGCAGGATTTTTCTGAAAAATTCTACCCTGATGTTTTCGAACGATCTCATGGCTGATATAGAGCCCCAGACCTGTTCCCTGCCCCACCGGCTTGGTCGTGAAGAAAGGCTTGAAAATATCCTGTTGAATGGAAGGATTGATACCGGGGCCACGGTCCCGACATGAAAAAATGACCTGATTCATCTCTGTTTGATATCGCGTTGACAATACAATGCTGCCGTGCTTTCCCCCCATGGATTGACAGGCATTCTGAATAATATTGATGGCGACCTGTCCTAAATGGGCAAAATTTCCCTGAATGGAAGGAATCGGACATTGAAAATCTTTCTCGATTTGAATGTGACTGCTTCTGATCTGGCCATCCAAAACATGCAGTGCGTCCTGGGCAACCTCGTTGACATCGACGAATTCAGAATAAGAATCGGTTTGACGTGATAGACATAAAAGACTTGAGATGATTTCTTTTGTCCGTCCGAGGGCTTTCAAACTGTAAGCGATATCATTTTTGATGATCTCCTCGTCAGGGATGCCACATGCTTCAAAATCGGCCTGAATCGATTGTATCAGGCTCATGGCCGCTGAAATGGGATTGTTAAGCTCATGGGCCACACCTGCCACCAGTTGACCAATGGCTGCCAGACTTTCAGAGCGAATCAGAAGTTCCTGGGATTTTTTCACTTCTGACAGGGCATTTTCCAGCGCAATGGTTCTCTCATGAACCTTTGCCTCGAGGTTTTTGTTCATCCAGTCCATGTGCTTGTAAGCCCGGGCGTTTTCAATGGCCAGGGAAGTCTGGATAGCAAGCATCATCACAAGACCGCATTCTTCCCGGCCAAAGAGATTTCTCGAATTTTTCTGCCCCAGAACAATGAAACCCTTGAGGTGCTCCTTGATTTTCATGGGAAACACAATTTCCGCCCATAGCTTGTCCATATCATAGAGACATTGTCCATGATCCTGCTCATGCACCCTTTCCATCAACAGGTTTCGGTTCACGGGGCCAGGCTGACGTTTTAGACATCGCACCAAAGCGTCGGTCCCCGGCACATATGCCTGGGGAAAGGTCTGAGCTACAAGACTTTTTGATGCAAACCGTCTGAACCCACTTTGGGGGGCTTCCTCCAGATAAATCGTGCAATGACACACCTGGAGATTGTCTATCACCGCTGTCAACAAAATTTGGGCAATGGTGCTGTCATCCAACGCAGCTGACAGTTGACGGCCGACATGACTCACGGCTTTTTTAAGCGCTGCTGTTTCCCGTTGGAAATAGGGTAGGATGAATTTCTGTACCCGTGTCTGAATCGGACCAAAAATAATGACCACCACCAGAAAAAAGATCACCTGGAAATAAAGGGTGTCCACAAAAACATTTCTATAAAAAAATATATTGGAAAATGTTACGACCGTTGCATAGAGACAGGTCAAGAACAGGGCCAGAATTGAATACAAAAGGCTTTTTTCAATAATGATACCCATATCCAGCAAATCGTATCTAAACAGACCTATGGCAAAAATGGACAAGGGAATAAAACTGAAGGTACCCGGTGGATAGAAGGGGTATCCCAGCAACGGCAGCACATTGAGCCCATTTAAAAATCCCATGACACCAAATCCGGTCAGGATATACTTCAACTTATTTTTCTGAACGCTGTTTTGCTCCCGCCTGATGGCCAGGCAGATAATGGCAAGACTGTAAAGGGAAGCCACCGCCGCACCCACACCAATGACAGGGTACAATCGGCCGCCGATTCCGAAATACCCGAATTCATATAAATTCATTTTCTCGATGCACAGGGGGGTCAAGGAAAACCACATGAGCACAAATGCCCCGGTATAGGCTGTGTAGATCAACCACCTTCGGCGGTTGACGTTAAGATAGGCGTGAAAAAAGTGAATATAAAGCGGAATGGCGTATACGGCAAAGACATGGTCGATGCGACTTGACCAAAGAGCAAGCTCACGGTTATCGACGGTAAACAGGATCAGGATGTCCGTGTGTAGAAACAGGCCGCTTACACACACCAGGAAAAAGAGGGTGTTGACGAGCGTCATTTTCTTGCGGGCTAGCACAACAATGGCCAGAAATGCAAAACAGATAAGCGACAACAGAGGGGGGATACTGTAAAGGGTCATGCTTGCACCTATAAATTTAATCGTTTTTAGATTTATTGTATAGGTGAATTTCAGAAGGGGTCAATCCGGACAAAGAATGGATTAATTACTGATATAATTTAGGTATGGGTTAGAAATAGTGGAGAACTTTTTCTTCACCTAAATGCAAGGAGTTCCAACCATCCCCGAGCAGAAAACTAATTGTCGGCAGTTCCCGTCATCATTTCAGACGCATGCGCCAGGGTTTTGGCGGTCACGTTTTTGCCGGCCATCATTCTGGCAATTTCCTTGATGCGTTCGTCATGACTTAAGCTATGGATGGTGGTGGTGGTCCTCTGGTTCACGATCTGTTTGGAAATTCTGAACTGATGATCACCAAAGCGGGCGATCTGGGGCAGATGGGTGATGCAGATCACCTGATGAAACCGGGAGAGTTTGGCAAGCTTGTTGCCCACCATTTCTGCAACTGTCCCGCCGATACCCGCATCCACCTCGTCAAAGATAATGGTTTCCACGGCATCGGTCTGAGCCAGGATGGCCTTTAAAGCCAGTACGATCCTGGAAAGCTCACCCCCGGAGGCAATATCGGACATGGGTTTCAGGTCCTCTCCGATATTGGGTGCAATCAGAAAGCGGGCTGTTTCAAAGCCGGTTTCCGTCATGAGCCTGTCACCAAAGAGGAGAAATGGGTCCGGCTCCGAATTTGAAACTACCGGTATCAGTGAAACCTGAAAACGGGTCTGATTCATCTTCAAGGTGCCAAGTTCCACCTCTGTGCCCCGTGACAATTTCTGGGCTGCGACCTGCCTCTTTTTAGATAACTGCTGGCAAAGGGCGCCGGTATGCGCCTGGAGATCCACAAGGGTCTTATGGCTTTCTGATATTTTCCCGGAGAGGTTTTCAACCTGTGCCAAGGCCTGTTCTATGGCGACATGTTTCTCGACGACGTCCTGAAGGGTCTTGCCATATTTGCGCTTCAACCTGATGAGGTAATCCATGCGCTCTTCAGCTGCTTCCAGTCGGCCCTCATCCACCTGAATTCCTTCCATATGAGCCCTGAGGGATGTCACCACGTCCTCGATCTTGTAGGCGCTTTCCGACAATGCTTCAGATGGCGGTTCCAGCTCCGCATCAATCCGGGAGGCCTGGGCCAGACGTTTGACCACTTCCATGATGCGCTCCACCACAGCACCCGAAGTGCTGTAGAGTAAGTCGATACTGTTGTGAATGACCTCCAATAGCATCTCGGCATTTTTCAGCCGCGCGATTTCCTGTTCCAGTTCCACATCCTCGCCAACGGTAATTTGTGCTGTTTGAATCTCCTGTTGCTGGAACCGCAGCAATTCCAGCTGGTCCTGCTGCCGCTCTTTTTGTTGAATCAATTTGTAGTATTCCTGAATCGATGGCAGCAGACGATGGAATGCCTCGTGAACTTTTTTTCTAAGGGGCAGAAGCCCACCGATTTGATCCAGAATCAGAAGCTGCTGATCCTCCCTCAACAAACCCTGATGCGCATGCTGGCCCGAAATACTGGCCATGTGCTGCGTCAAGGACTTGAGTACCTGCATGGTGGAGAGACGGTCATTGATGTAGACCCGATGACGGTCGTTCCTGGAAACAATACGTCGTATCAGCAGACCCTCCGACACCGAAAATCCATGGGTTTCCATGGACCGGGCCACAGGACTGCCCGGCTCCACCCGGAAGAGCGCCTCCACCTCCGCGGTTTCGGCACCGGCCCGGATCATTTTTTCGGATGCCCGGCTCCCCAAAAGGAGATTGACGGCGTTGATGATGATGGATTTGCCGGCACCGGTTTCACCGCTCAACACAGTGAGACCCTCTTCAAAGAAGATACGAATGTCATCGATGATGGCAAACTGGCGAATAGAAAGTTCCTGAAGCATGACAGGATTTTAAGGTATGCGGATAGCTTTGTAAAGCAGGAATTGAAGATTACTCTCAGCAAGCCAAGGGGTTAAGGCTCACGGTTTTGGTTCATCCCCTTTCCCCGGAAAGAGTAAAAAGAAATATAACAAATCAAATGATTTTTATTCTGCAGACTGTCCGCACTTTACGCATTGCCATATAAGGTATCGGCCACACAAAAATGTCAGATTTATCTTGGATAACCGGTAATCTTGCGAATGCGTTGGTAAAGCGGCTTCAGGTGTTTGTACATCTTTTTATAGACTTCGTGGTAAAGTGCGTCGTACATCTGATGCGTTTTTGGATCGGGCTCAAACACTTCCCCCACGCGTGTCATGGCTTTGACGGCAGATACAAAGTTATCATGAAAACCAAGACCCACGGCCGCATCGATGGCAGCGCCAAGACCGGAGGTTTCGTAGACATGCGGTTTCCCTGTAGGCAGGCCAAAGATATCTGCTGTGAGTTGCAGGGCGTTATGGCTCTGGGAACCGCCACCGGATACACGCAGGCTGTTGACGGATGTCCGGCTGCGTTTCTCGATCCGTTCCTTCCCCTCCCGCATGGCATAGGCCAGCCCCTCGATGATGGCACGATAGAGATGAGCTCGGGTGTGAATGTCCCCAAACCCGATAATAGCCCCCTTGGCTTCCGGTCCCGGAGATTTCAGCCCTGGTGTCCAGTATGGTTGAAGAACCAGCCCCATGGAGCAGGGCGGAATATCCTCCAGCAGGTTCTCAAACAATGTCTCCGGCATCAGGCCTTTTTTCCTGGCTTCTCGTCGCTCGGGATGGCCGAATTCCTCCTTGAACCAGTTGACCATCCAATAGCCCCTGAAAACCTGGACTTCCACCGTGAAATACCCAGGAACGGCCGATGGATATGCCGGTAAAAGCGGTATGGGCTCGATATATTTTTTATGGGTGACGTTGATGGTGGCAGTGGTACCATAGCTGAGACATCCTATGGAAGAGTCAAGACTCCCTGACCCGATCACTTCACAGGCCTTGTCGGCGGCGGCGGCAATCAGGGGGAGATCTTTGGGAATTCCGGATCCCAATGAGGCTGCGCTGGTGATGGTGCCCAGCACCTGGCCCGGTGGCACCAGATCCGGCAGCATTTCCCTTTTGATGGGAAGACAACGCCATTTCCAGTCCCAGGAAGGTGCCCAGCGCATATGCCGGTAATCAAAGGGCACATACCCGACCTGGCATCCAATGGAATCAACAAATTTTCCAGTAAGCCTGTGGGTGAGAAATCCGGAGAGGAGCAAGTATTTATGGGTGTTTCCCCAAAGATCCGGTTGGTAGGCATGGATCCAGTTGGCTTCCGCCTCTGCCTGAAAATAGGCAATCGTATCGTTGAGCCGGGCCAGCCTGAACAAAAGCCCCCAGGGACCGCCCATGAACGGCAAGCCATGCGTCTTTCGCTGATCGAGCCATAAAATGGCCGGTCGCAGGGGATTGCCCTTTTGATCGACATTGACGACCGTGCCCCTCTGGGTGGTAAGGGTTACACCTGCTATCCGTTCCTTGAACTGACCCTTCTGTTTCCAAAGGGCCTGGCATGCCTGGCAGAGCGCATTCCAGAACACCTCGGGATCCTGTTCTGCCCAGCCGGGCTGTTTTGAAAAATAAGGCTCAAATCCCACCTGCTCCTTGGCCAGCAGAGTACCGGCGCCATCGAAAACAATCGCCTTCAGGCTCTGTGTGCCGTTGTCGATGGCCAGTATCAAGTCTTTTCCGGACATACCTTAGATTTCCATTTCAGGTCGGTTTGTAGAGGCCTTCTAAAAAATAGGATTTTGTTCCAAGGTCAAGGAGATCTCGATTTTCAACCCGCAGGAATACTATTGTATTTTGAGGAGTTGAAACGAGAGAGCAACACAGAGATTGGGACAAAAGACATTTTTGAGATGGGTTCTAATATTTGTGCCTGACACGGGTAATGTTCTCCACCTCTCCCATCACGATGAGTGTTTCCCCGGATGCCAGTATCCTTGACGGGTCTGGATTAAACTCGATTTCCTTGTTAATGCTTCTAACACCCAGCACCAGAAGATCAAATTTCTGTTTGAACCCGGCATCAACAATATTCTTTTCCAGCAGGGGGGAATTCTCGGCAATACTGATCTCGTGAATCCGTAAATTTCCCCGGCTGCTGCGCAGCATGCTGTCCAGAAAATCGACGGCGGCAGGCCGAATCATTTCGGATGCCATTCTCAGAGCCCCGATATAATTGGGTGAAACAATACCGTTGGCACCGGCTCGCCGCATCTTGGCTTCGAGTGCGGTATCGGTGGTCCGACTGATAATCCGGATTCTGCTGTTAAGCATCCGGGCGCTCATGGTGGTAAACAGATTATCCTTGTCCGATGCCAGGCTGACGATGATGCCCTTGGCATTTTCAATCCCGGCGGCTTTTAAATTCGCATCATCTGCGGCGTCTCCCAGAACATAGAGCAGATCGTCCCAGAGGGCCTTACAACGCTCGATGATCTCCTGGCTTTGTTCGATGAGAACCACGGCTTCCCCGCTGATAATCAGTTCAGCTAATACCGGCCGACCGGTTTGCCCGCCCCCACAGACAATGTAATGATCTTTCAACTTCTGAATTTTTTTCTCCATTCTTTTTTTCCTCAATATTCCGGAAAGCTCACCTTCGATGATAATAGCGGTCAATGTACTGATTCCGTATAAAATTATCCCCATGCCAAAGGTAATGAGGATCATGGTAAAAATCTCGGCTGGAACATTTCCCGTAACTTGGATGACTTCACCGTAGCCCACTGTTGTCAGGGAAATAACGGTCATGTACAGATAGGTCATGAATCCGTATTGTGCTTTAAAAATAACGTAATACCCGAAGCTCCCCGCCCCGATGACGCAGAAAATCGCTAACAGGATGTAGATGAGACGTCGTTTAATTTCCATCCTTGTTTGATACCTGAGTTTTGCATGAAATTCAATAGGTAGAGGTAAATGGGAGATCCCATGGCGATTTGCGCTGATTGAGCCGGTTTGGTGTTATGGTTCCTTAGAATTCCACCTGATGAACCATTTCCTTGTCTTGAAGAATTTTGCAGATTTCTTTTTGAAAAGTCTTGTCTGTGATGGGCTCTACGCGGGAGACGGGAGCACCGGCGTTATCTGTCTTGTATTTCAACGCATAAACAACACCGGGCACCCGGGCAAAACAGACACCACCGGTTCCGCAGCATGTACTGTTCAGCACGGCACAACCAACATAATAGAGGATGGCCTTTTCCTGGAACCGGACAATCCCTTCCTTTAAAAAGGCATACTCCCCGCCGATGGCGGCAACTTCACTGTTTAACGTGAGGTGGGTGTGATCTAACAGCAATCGGCGCCTCCGCAAGAAGCCGCGCCCTTGCCTTTAATCCATGTCTGGATAATATAGGCAGCACATCCGACACCCGGATCGACGGTGATGGCCGTCTCTGGGCAATTGGTAGCGCAGGCCCCGCATTCCATACATCCGTCCCTGTCCACAATCCCGGCCTTATGTGCTTTTATTTCAAAGACACCGTGCGGGCAGACGATTTCACAGGTTCCGCATCCGGTGCAGTCTTCTTGATTGAGATTCAGGGTGGTCACATTTGAAAGATATCTAAATTTTTCCATCTCTACTCCTAAACAAACATGGCGCCAATCCAGGCTGAAATCGACAGAATTATCGCCAAGACCTGAAAGGGTATGGCTTTCCGCATCTCCTTTTCCACCCCCGAAGGGGAGGTATAAGGCGTCGACCCGGTAAAATTCATGGACAGATATGAGCTGATGACAGTTATGAAAAGAATCAGGGCCACAGTTTCCATGACACTGATTGCTTTCCCCAATGCCAGTACCATACCAGCACTCATCAAGAGTCCGGCAATAACACCTTTGACCGCAAAGGCTCTCCCGGGTATCCAGGGCAGCAACACCGGCACTCCCACGGTACCCGAAAATATCCCGACAGCACATGCTGCGATCATGGTGAGTCCGCGGCTCCAGGCCTGACCCATGGAAAAAATGCCGGGTCCGATACCTGAAAGGATAAAACTCGTCAAGAAAACCCATAGCAGGTATTTGCGCAGAATCGACAGTTCAATCGGCACGAGTACCAGCCGCTCCAGAAAGGAAAATGTCACCCGGTGCATGGCTTTATCGGCCTTTATCCCTGCCTTTAAGAAGGACTTGATATCACCGGTCCGAACCGGGCCCCAGGTCACCTTGAAACCGCAGCCTTTTTTAAGCTGTTTACCTGAAACACCCGTTGCGGACAGCTGAGGTAAAATCAGTCTTCGGTGGCTCACGATCTCCTGCAGACGGGTCTGTTTGACCCTGTGAATCACTTCAGCGGTGGAAAACGTCTTTTTTCCTGCCGCACACCAGACATTCACGCCTCTGGTATCCAGAACCAAAACCCAGGCCTGTATCCCCTGGAGGTCCCTGCGAAGTCCGTCAAAGGTGAGCTTATAGTTGGCCGTTACCAGGACAGGTGACATGGGTGTAACATCACCGATGCTGTAAAGCCCTGGAGCCACCTTATACTGGCTTCTGTTAAATCCCAGGCGAACCTTGATGGTTCCGAGAAAATCCGCTATCTCAAGTTTTGTTTTGATTCTTGGAACAGATCCGGCCGGAGTGTCTGTAAAGCCCTCAACAAAATCACACATACGATATCCCGGCTTTTCAAATGGACTACTGGCAGGTCCTTGTGGTGGGCCGCAGCAGGGCTCGTCTACCAATGATTCCCTGTAAATGGGTAACATCTTTGTGAGCGCTTCACTAGCCAAGGGGGGCTTGACAGGAGCACAGCATCCATTGTTGATCTGGGTTTTGCTTAACATCATAAATCCTTCGCCTTGTTCTTGAATAGATCCATCACGGTCCTGTCCAGACAGTAACAAGTTCGGGGACCTTCGATTTCGCCTTTCACCAGTCCGGATTCCTTTAAAACCTTCAGGTGCTGGCTCACTGTTGACTGGGCCAGTGGTAAAATCTCAACGATCTCTCCACAGATGCACTTGTCTGACGCTTGTAGATATTCCACGATTCGAACTCGGGCCGGATGGCCTAGCGCCTTGCATATTTTTGAAAATCGTACTGTTTCCATGAATTTCGCCATGCTCCCTTGATTCGAACCAAGTCCTTTAATCGTAAAACGACGATATACGATTAAGAAAACACATGTCAAGCAAAATAAAATGATCCTAACCGGGTTGTTCTAACTTGGGGACTATATAGCCAACGCTATCCTGCCGGGCCCCCGATCAGGTCGAGGGCAAGCTTGATAAGTCTGCCCCGGCAAGTTATTAGCCGGGGCAGGCAGTGTTCTTCTGGATCCCGGTCTTCGCGGGAATGACAAGCTGCGGGTATTTATCCGTCGGAGCAATATTCTGAATCCGATTTTTCACCGGTCGTTTTGGAAAGACAAATGCTACAGCGATCATCACTGCAAACCTGGCAAGAAAAACAACTGCCACAGGGGTGCTTTTTGAAAAACAAGACATCCTGCTCCGGCACATAAATCTTGCCTTTGAAAGCTGGAAGGGAAATGAAAGGCATCTGATATCCTCCTCACATACATTGAAGCAATGAATATTACCCTAAGAACGATTGCGATGAATGTCAAAACAGGTCTTTAATCCGGCAACATTCAAGGTTAATTATGTGAAGAAAGGGGTCTTGATAAACCAGATCATTTATACTATGGTTTTCAACACCTAATCTTCACAGAAAATCTACTTTTGTCAACGAATCTTGACCGTTTAAACCCGCGAGGAACAGATGACTGGACAGTACAGGTGGATACTTCAAATTGGCTGTTGCATTATCATATGCCTGCTAGTATTTGCTTGTGCATCAACACAAAGGTGTGACTCCAGGGAGGTGCCTGTCTGGTTAAGCTCCACCCCCCATGACGATACCTACTTTTATGCCGTTGGTATTTCGGGGCAAACCAGGAATGTCAATGATGCCTGGATTCAAGCAGGAAACCGGGGGCGGGCCGAACTCGGTCGTACCATCTTTTCACATGTATCGAGCCAGGACACGATTGTGAACACGACCCGAGGTCAGTATTCTAGCCAGCTTATCGATATTCTGTCCGACACGGAACTCAACTATACGGAAGTTATCGAACGCTGGTACGATCTGTGCGGAGACTATGGCCCACCCCGTTATTATTACGTTCTGGTAAGAATGGATAAAAAGACGGCTTCCGCTGTACTGAGAAGCCTGAACTGACGATCCTGGTCCAGTCGGATTGGGGATAAAAAAACTGTTGGAGGCAAATATGCGACGGATCAACTGTTTTTATTTTATTTTGATGTGCATAGGCATGACCCTGCTCCCGTTCCTTTTTTCGGTCACTCTTCAGGCACAGGAGACTTCAGGCACGGAACTTGAGCTGGAAGAAGCAGTTATTTGTCGAAATGTTGTGGATAGAGCGCCAATTGGCAGGGGGTCTGTTTTCCATACAGACACCGAATACCTCTATTGCTTTACAAAAGTTGTCGGTGCCAAAATAGATACGACAATCACCCATCACTGGTACATGAACGGCAAACTGAAAGCCTCGGTGACACTCCCGGTCAAGTCAGCATCGTGGCGCACCTGGAGCTCAAAGAAGATCACACCCAACGATACAGGAGACTGGATGGTGGAAATTCTGACAGCAGATGGTAATGCCGTAGAAAGCATTCTTTTTCTTGTGCAATGATCGAAGCGTTTAAATATGTCGGGTTGGCTTTCCTAGCTTATCTTCTCGGTTCTATCCCATTTGGTCTTATTTTATCATCTCTTTTCGGCAATCAGGATATCCGTTCTAAAGGAAGCGGGAATATCGGAGCAACCAATGTCCTGCGTGTTGCCGGGACCAGGCTGGGTCTGCTGACACTTTTCCTGGATGTGTTCAAGGGTGCTCTACCGGTATTCATTGCCGTTTGTCTTATGGACAGCCCTGAAAATCCATGGGGTCAGGCATATCTATCCATCATAACGATATCCGCATTTATAGGGCATCTTTATCCCCTCTTCCTTGGCCTGCAAGGTGGCGGAAAAGGCGTGGCAACAGCATGGGGGTGCTTCCTTATTATCTCCCCCACTTCCGCTCTCATTTCACTGTTGGTCTTTGTTCTGATGATCTGTGTCTCAAACAGGGCTTCCATTGCATCCTTGTCGGGGGCGGCTGTTCTACCAATAGTAATTTGGTACAACAGCCATTCGGTCTTGTTTACCCTTTGCGCAGCTATCGTCACCACTCTGATTGTTTATCGGCACAAGGATAATATCCTGCGATTGGCACATGGAACCGAGCCCACCATTTGGGGGAATTAGCCCTAAGCGTTAAGCTATCAGCAGCATACAGATTAGGGCACAACTTTCGGGTTTCACCATAAATAGTGTCCGTCCAGAAATAGGGATTTTTGCGTTCTGACAAGGCGGGCGTCAGATTTAATCCGGAGGAATAGCGAGCTATTTTGAGGAGTTAAATCATGGCGCCCAACACCGGCAGGGCGTGAAAAGACCATTTGTGGATGGACACTAAATAGAGCGAAATGGGCAATCCAATGGCGATTTGCACTGTTTGAGCCGCTTAGGGAACCTTACGGCGAGTTTGCAAAGCAACAGGGGATTATTCATTTTGCGTTCTCTGAATACCGAAAGTTGCGTTAGGGCTTATGGCTGCCGGCTATGCCAGTATCGACCACACAAGCGTGACAATGCCCGCCAAAATGAAATGAGATTCAATCAAGAATTCCAGATGAATACCGGGCAGCATCAGTTCTTTTTCATTGGCCAAAAGAACACACAGCATCAGGACGGGGCAGATAGCCAGGGCAAAACCAAGAGAGTTGAAAATACCGGATGCGCTCGCCAGAACCAGGATCGCCGCCGAAATCACAAGAAAACGTTTCAAGACCCGTAATGTTCGTTTTTCGCCCATGAGTATGGGGAGTGTTTCCTTACCGACAATTCTGTCCCCCTGCATGTCCAGAACATCGAAAAACGCCGTTCTCACAAACACAAAAAGCGTTGCCCAGAAAAACGTCAACAGAACCGATAGATCAAGACCGCCCATTTTTTCAAATGATGGAAATATGGCACTGACAACACCCCATGCCACCGCAATCAAAATGGTTTTTGAGCCGGGAATATCCTTTGTCCGTCTGTATTTTGCCTGTTTTAGAAACCAATCAGGTATCAATTTCAAGTTATAGGAAAAGCCAAGCATACTCATGACCAGAAGAATAATAAAGGGTATCCGTCCCATACCGTATGCCGTTAACAAGCCGGCAGTACCGGCAGCTATGGCCAGAATCGACAACAGCAAGCGGTAGCGGATATAAAACGCAGAACGCTCCGGATCATTGAAGCGATCCGATTGCCTTCCCATCAGATGGTTCAGGATGTGCATGGATTGAACGTAAAGTGCGGCAATGAGCATCTGCGGATAAAAAAATTCGATTCCCTGTAGCCTGGCACAGGCAAAACAAAGAGATCCGGCTCCCATAGCAACCATCATATTTGTCAATAATAAAGATCGCTGGAGAAGATAGATCGGTTTTCGCCAGGTAAAAGCGCCTTTGGCCGGCAGTGTTTCAAGTTTTCGATAAACCCGTTTAATGATCCAGTTAGGTGTACTGGCACCGGCGGTAATGCCGACACATGCAATGGAAGACAGGGCATCCAGATCAAGTTCGGATTCGGTTTCGATTTGGAATACCTGTTTTCCGGCCTGTTCGGCAATTTCGGACAATCGCCGGGTATTGCCGCTGTTGTGCCCGCCAACAACGATAATGGCATCCACCAGTTTGGCGATGCGGAGAACTTCCGCCTGCCGTCTTTCTGTGGAATCACAGATGGTATTAAAAATCTTATAGTGGGGATATTGCTCAGACGCCCATTTTCTGACGTCATCTAAAAGGCGAACATTCTGTGTGGTCTGGGCAACAATGATGGCTTTTTCAAATTCTGGTAGTTCGTTCAAGGCCTGGAGATTATCTGCTATGTATCCCCGGTCTCCGGCATAGCCTAACAGTCCCACAACCTCCGGGTGATCCTTGTCTCCGATAATGATGGATGCGTAACCTTTCCGGGCGTGCTTTCGAATAATGGTTTGAACCTTAATGACCCTTGGACACGTGGCATCTATCACGGCAAACCCCGCGGATGCCAGGGATGTCTTGATGTCCGGCGGCACCCCATGAGCCCTGATGAGAATGATTCCTGTTCCATTTTCCGGAACGGAATTCTCAATTTTTATCCCTTTTTCTTCAAAAGTATTGAGAACTTGCGGGTTATGAATCAAAGGACCATAGGTTCGGACGGGGGCATCCTGCTGATGGGCCGTATCGAGGACGATCTCCACCGCCCTGCGAACACCCATGCAAAATCCAGCAGTTTTGGCAATGATTACTTTCACGAAAATCGTTGAACCGAAAAAGTGAGCGCTAACCCGTGGGTTCTGCCTTGCGGCAATGCTTTTCATGCCGCGGGATTAGCGAGCGAATTTGAATTAGACAGAATCCCTTACAGTCGACGCATAGCACTGCCGCAAGACAGAACATTTCCCGCTGCTTGCGGAAGGGAGTTTCAATCGTGTTGTGTTATCCCTCGAGATAAATCTTGTTGTCCACAAGCGACAATGAATGGATTCGGGCCTCGATAATTTTCTGGTCTCCGAAAATGCTGATAAGTTTGATCCTATCGCCTTCCGGTTCCACCGTGTCCACGGCTTCCATGATCAACCTGGTTTCCTGGCCTTCGATAAGATAGGCATTTGCTTCACACATTATAGGATTCCTTTTTCTACAGTGATGATATTTTTTTCTTATTCCTTGCCGGTTGCCAATTCCAGTAGATCCTCCGCCAACATGTTTTCTATCAGCTTGGGAAGTCTGTCGGAAGAGACACCCACAACGGCAATATTCTCCTGGGACAGGGGTATTAAAATTTTTCTGGCCTTGCTCGAAGCAACTGCTTCGGCCATACCGGGTGTCAATTCACCCAGCATGGCATTGGCTATCACGATACTGATGGGGCCGATAATTATATCCGCATGCTGTGACGTTTGAACAATGGCATTCTGACCGGAAGCACCCCGATTCGCCCCCGCTTTTAACATATTGGCGGTGGCAACGGCATTGGTTCCCAGTGCTATGATCTCGATCAGCTCCGCATAACCTTCCTTGAGCTTCTTGATGATAATGCTGCCGATGCCCCCTCCCTGCCCATCGATAACAACAATGGTTTTCATACTGTGGCCTCTATTTTACCAAAATGTAAGCGATAAGCCGTAAGCTTTAAGCTGATAGCCGCTTAAGGCTTCTTGCTTACAGCTTATCAACCTATGGGTTTCACCAAAGATAGAGCGAAATGGGTGATCCAATAGCGATTTGCGCTGTTTGAGCCGCCTAGGGCACCTTGCGTCAGCGCATAACAATGAACAACTCAATATGAAAACATGGTCATTTATCAGCCATTCCTGTTTAACCATATGGCCAGCGCTGATGTTAGGAGCCCTTGCGGCGAGTTCGCAAAGCGCCAGGGGATTATTCATTTCGCGTTCGCTAAACCCCGAAAATTAAACTATAAGCTGTTAGCCGCTTACAGCTTAAACGTCTTATCCCTGTTTCGACGCTTTTTCTTCGGCAGTCGCCGGCTGGGTCCCTTCTTGCGTGTCGTTGGAATCCATCCTGTGTCAGGGGAATCTTCCGTCCCACCATTTTCACCAGAATAAAGTGCCTGGAATATTTTATTTTCAAAGGCCCTGGACCCGATGGTTGCCGAACCCACGGACCCTGCAAACGAAACAATATCTCTGTCTGAACTGACCACCAGAGCTCTTTCCTTTTCACTGGCTGCCATACGCTTGATAACCGTGTCAGCCGTCTCACCATGGCGCGAAAACAGAATGTTGATTCCACGAAACCGCCGACGTTGTGTGTCAGGAGATATGGCATTGGTGCCGTCGAAAACAAGGGTGATATGGTGACCTTTTCTTTTTCGGTATTCAACCAGCATATCCTGAAGGGTTTCTCTTCCCTCCTGCATATCCCGCAAATCTAATATACGCAATTGTTCTGACTGACGAATGACATTATAGCCATCTACGATGATATGAATTGACATGGCTGTGAAGATTATCGGTGTTTGGTTGAAGCCTATCCCGCAGAAAATTAGGTGGAACGCGTTCGCTATTACCGGTTAAACAGGTGCAATAACCTGTCAAGATCTTCATTGCTGTAAAATTCTATTTCGACTTTTCCTTTTTGACCCCGGCGTCGAATTTGTACTTTGGTACCAAAATTTCGGGAAAGTTCTTCAGAAATATTGGTAAAATAAATCTCGTCAGATCCCTCTTTGCGTTTTCTGACATTACCGGATTCTTTCCTGATACGATTAACCAGCGCTTCCGTCTCACGCACGGACAGCCCCTTTGAAACCACCGTCTGCCATATAGCAGACTGTTGTGCATTGTTGGAAATACCAAGTAAGGCTCGTGCATGTCCCATACTTAAAACACCATCGACAATGCTCGCCTGAATCGGTTTAGACAATTGTCTTAATCGCAAAAAGTTGGCCACCGCCGATCTGCTTTTCCCGACCTGTATCGCCGTCTCCTCCTGGGTTAGTTCAAACTCGTTCATCAAACGATGGTAGGCATCTGCCTCTTCCATGGGGTTCAGATTTTCCCGTTGAATATTCTCCACAAGAGACATTTCAAGTAGTTGCTTTTCAGTAAGCTCTTTTACCACACAGGGAACATCTCGATATCCTGCCAGTTTTGCAGCCCGGAGCCGTCTTTCGCCGGCAACGAGTTCATAGCCATCCTCAAGTTTCCTTACCAGCAATGGCTGAATAATTCCCTGCTCTTTTATGGAAGCACTGAGTGATGCCAGTTCTTCCTCTTTAAACTTTTTTCTCGGTTGATAGCGATTGGGACGAATGCGACTGATCTGACAGAAAAAATAATCCTCTTCCATATCCCCTGTCTCATCGATATCCGGGATAAGCGCGCCCAATCCCTTACCGAGAGCCAATTTTTTTCTCTTTTTTATCTGTTTTTTCGGCATATTTCATATTCTTTAATAAAATCATGGAAACAATTCTATTGTACGCGATCTTATCGCCCCCTGGCAAACGATTTAACCGCTGGTTTTTTGGCGGGCTTAATTCCCATAACTTCCTTGGCCAGCAGGCGATAGCTTTTAGCTCCATTCGAGGTTCCATCGTAAAGAAGAATCGGTTTGCCAAAGCTGGGAGCTTCTCCGAGCCGTACATTTCTGGGTACAATGGTCTTGAACACAAGATGTTTGAAGTATTTCCTCGCATTTTCCGCCACCTGATGGGACAGGTTGGTTCGCTGGTCAAACATGGTTAGCAAGATACCTGCAATGTTCAGGCTGGGATTTAAACTGTGCTTAATATGCTTGATGGTCTGCAGGAGCTGGCTCAATCCTTCCAGGGCATAGAACTCACATTGCAGGGGGATCAGCAAGGCATCCGCAGCTGCCATGGCATTCACCGTCAACAGACTCAAAGAAGGTGGACAGTCAATGATGACATATTCGAAACCGCCGTCCAACTGAGACAGCAGTTTTTTCAAGGTCATTTCCCGCTCTTTCGTGTTCAGCATCTCAATGTCAAAGCCGATCAACTCAACACGCGAAGGTATGATCTTGAGCAGCGCAATTTCGCTGTCCATGACAATACTGTCAGCCGATGCCTGTCCGATCAAGCCGTGGTATAGTGTTTGTTCCAGACTGTTTTTATCGATACCCAGTCCGGTGGTAGCATTTGCCTGGGGATCACAGTCCACCAGAAGCGTCTTTTTATTGGCTACCGCCAATGAGGCTGCCAGGTTTACAGCCGTGGTCGTCTTGCCAACCCCGCCTTTCTGGTTTACTATACATAAGGTTTGAGTCATGACAGTGCGTCTATCACAAAAATACGGCTTTGAAAAGGGAAGAGCCATTTGAACCGAAAAAGCGAGCGCTATACCTGTGAATTTTGTCCTACGGCAAAACATTGTGGCACAGCTTGCTATTAGGTTCTTCAATCGTCCGGATCAAGGGAAAGGTTGATAGCTGTTTCAATCTTTGATATAATTCAACTATGAGAAAATACTGCAAAACAATAGCGCGATGGGTCATGGTTCTTATGCTCGTTCATCTGACCGTGTCACCGGCTGCTTATTCCATTACCATACAGGAAGAAGAGGAACTATCCAGAGAGTTTCTACGTGTTGTCAGAAAACAGTTTGACCTCATCCAGGATCCCTTTGTGGTCGGATACGTGAACAAAATCGGCAGAAACATCCTTTCAAACATGCCGCCCCAGCCGTTTAAATATCACTTTTACATCGTAAAACAGCATGTTTACAATGCCTTTGCTACTCCGGCAGGCCATATTTTTATCAACAGCGGTCTCCTGGTAGCGCTCGAGAACGAAGAAGAACTTGCTGGAATCCTGGCCCATGAAATCGCCCATGTGGTCAGCCGGCACATCTCCCAGAATATTGACCGTGCACCTAAAATAAACCTGGCAACGCTTGCGGGTATCGCCGCGGGCATACTTATCGGTAGTGGCGGTTCTGCTGCACTTGGAAACGCTGTGATGGTTGGATCAATGGCAGCCGGGCAGTCGGCGTCCCTTGCCTTCAGTCGTGAAGATGAACTACAGGCGGATCAGCTTGCTTTTAATTATCTCGACGAGGCCGGCTATGGCAGCATGGGTCTCCTTACATCGCTGCAAAAATTGCGGAGTAAACAGTGGTTTGGAACAAATCAGATTCCAGCATATCTCATGACCCACCCTGCTTCTGAAGAACGTATGGGAAATATTGACACCCATATAGCGAACAATCAGCTTCCGGAAACAACCCGTAGACATATCGATAAAGATGTATTTCGGTTTGTACAGACAACGCTCTCAGGAAAATACAGCGATGCGGAGACCGCACTGTCATCGTTTGATTCCCAATTGAAAATCCATCCCGGGGATACCATCGCACTCTATGGCAAAGCGCTGGCATTGGGACAGAGTGGTGATTATTCAAATTCCGTAATTTATTTGAAGAAAGCCTTGGAAAAAGATGCCCTCAATCCCGTCATGCTGAAAGAATTGGGGCGTATTTATTTTTTAGACGGCCAATACCCCAAAGCGCTTCTGGCACTTGAGGGGTCTGTGGGGCTGGCACCCGAAGACAGTGAAAGCCTTTTCTACCTTTCCAGGACTTACATGGAGCTCGGAGAGCTGGACAAAGCCGCCGATGGTTTCAACACAATCCTGGAAAGAAATCCAACGGAAACAGAAACATACCTTTTTCTCGGCAACATATACGGCATGCAGGGAAAGATGGGTGAAGCCCATTATTATCTTGGCAAATACTACCAATCGAAGGGATCCTGGAAGACGGCTGTGGTGCATCTGGAAAAAGCCCTGCCCCTCATAACCGATCCGAAACAAAAAGAAGAGATCGAAACCATGCTCAAGCGGGCTACAAAAACAGCCCGGCGTGAGTCATTGGAAAAAGAAGTGGAATAAACCCGGGCTATTGCCTGGAGTCACTGCGATCAAAATGAGAAAATTGCATGGAAAAGGTCCCCCTGCCCTGCGTGGCCGATCTTAATGATGTTGAATAGCCGAACATCTGAGCCAGTGGGACAATGGCTCTGATCACCTGAAAACCGGTTTTGGAAGCGATCGATTCGATCTTTCCCCCACGCGCGTTCAAATCACCAATGACATCCCCCATAAAAGCTTCGGGAACAAACAGTTCCACCCCCATGATCGGATCGAGAAGAAAGGAACCACCACTGGACAGTGCTGTCTTACAGGCCATAGATGCGCTCACCCGGAACGCCAGTTCCGATCCAACAGACTCTTTAAAGGAACCGCCGATGAGAACCACTTCCACATCGACAACGGGATACCCCATGAGAACACCGCTTTCCAAGGACTCCATGACGCCCGCTTCAATGGCCGGAATAAAATGTTCCGGGATTTCCTCATTCCGGAGTTTGGAGGCAAAACTGTTTCCGTTCCCACGAGATAGGGGGCTTATCTTTAATTTGACCTCACCGAAGTGTCGCTGCCCAGCCACTTCCTTGTCAAAAACAGCCAACCCTTCTGCCGTCTTTTCAATGGTTTCCCTGTAGACAACCTGGGGTTTTCCAACACTTACGCTGGTTTTAAATTCCCGTAGCATCCGACTGATAATGATTTCCAGATGCAGTTCACCCATGCCCGATAGAATGGTCTGGCCGGTATCCTGGTCTTCTTTGACAATTAGCGTTGGATCCTCTGCCACGAATTTTTTAAGGACCGCATCTATTTTTTCCTGGTCCGCATGGGTCTTGGGCTCCACCGCGACCGAAATAACCGGTTCATAAAATTCGATATTTTCTAACAGAATGGGATTTTCTTTCGTACAAAGAGTTTCCCCTGTAGAGGAATCTTTCAAACCAACGATACCGACGATACTGCCGGCTCCGACTTCATTGACCCGCTCCCGCTTATTGGCATGCATGTGCAGAATCCTGCTCAGTTTTTCAGTTATCTTCCGGCTGGGATTGTAGACTTCCCCCCCGGCAGTCAACTTTCCACTGTAGACCCGGACAAACGAAAGCTTACGGCCCTCAATCATGGAAACCTTGAAAATGATTGCCGCCAGCGGTTTGGAGTCCAGAGCAGGACATTCCCTGTACTCACCGGTTTCCGGATCCATCCCCTTCATGGGTGGAATGTCCGCCGGGCTGGGCAAAAATTCGACAATCGCATCAATAAGCGGTTGAATGCCTTTGTTCTTGAGCGCTGCACCGCATAATACCGGCACAATCTTCAAATCGATTGTCGCGCTCCGAATAGCGCCCTTCAACATGGCTTCATCGATGACTTCTTCCGAAAGGTAAGCCTCCATGATATCATCATCGACTTCCGCGAGTGTCTCCATCATCTTTTCACGATGCTTTTGTGCCGCTTCCATCCACTCGGGTGAAATGGGTCCAGAATTGAAGGTCTCTCCCAAAGTTTCGTCATCCCACACAAGCTGTTTCATCTGAATCAGATCGATAACACCTCTGAACTTGTCCTCACTTCCCATGGGAATCTGCATGATCAGCGGGTTCGCCCCGAGTCTTTCTCTCATCATATCAATGGTACCAAAATAGTCGGCTCCGATTCTGTCAAGTTTATTGACAAAGGCTATCTTGGGAACAACATATTTGTCTGCCTGGCGCCATACGGTTTCGGATTGTGGTTCGACACCACCCACGGCACAGAAAACACCCACCGCACCATCCAACACCCGCAAAGAGCGTTCGACCTCGATAGTGAAATCGACATGCCCGGGCGTGTCGATAATACCGATTTCAAAGCCTCTCCATTGGCAGGTTGTCACGGCTGACGTAATGGTTATGCCTCTTTCCTGCTCATCAGGCATCCAGTCCATAGTGGCTTCACCATCGTGAACTTCACCCATTTTATGTGAACTGCCTGTATAGTACAAAATCCTTTCGGTAACCGTAGTCTTGCCGGCATCAATATGGGCAATAATACCGATATTTCGTATCTTATCTATTTTATTCGTTTTTTTCATCTTATAAACAGCATGTTGGCTCGAAAGGGAAAGCGGAGGTCCACATGTCCCGCGAGTGTTGCCTCCTCCTTTCCTTCCACCAATATTTTTACGGTTTCAATTTCAGGAATATTTAAAATCAATGAATTCACCACGGAATAAATTGTCAGCAGTTCTGATTTGGCACCCCCTGGGTGACCCTCCCGAAGCTCACGAGACAGGTCCACGTATGCGGTGCGATTTTTTAAAATATAAAAGCCTCTCAGAAGCGTTCCTTCTGGGATCGTCGGTTCCAGGCTCTGCTTGGGCCCCTCCAGCAAGGCGTTCATTATTTGAAAACCCAGATCTTCAGGGCGGATACGGGATGAAAGAGATCTTTCCTCTGAAACCAGGAAAGCATTGTCGCTGTCTGAAAAATAGAGATGGACAATGATGCGGTCCGGCGATTTTTCAGAATGCGCCTGACTTTCATGTGTTACCGTTTTTTGGCCGGCAGGATCCTCGCAGCCTGTCCACAAGAACAGACACAGGATACTGAACAAACAGATCCTTGCCGGACGAATCTTTTTGTCGGCGTTTAGCGCCATTTCGCCCATCCAAGGTTTTCCTATCAAAGATCTGGATTTTTATGCCAATCTGCTGCCGATGTCAATAGAAAGGCGTTATGGAAACGAAAGACAAGCCCAAGTCGACCGTAACAAATGTGTTTCATTTTTATTTTTTCATTGAAAGTTCTTTAAAGACGTATTATAGCAAACAAGATTTTTCTGGAAGCTCAAGGGGGATATGGATGCATAAATGTTATCTGTTGGTGGTAGGGGTTGCGATACTTGCGATATTCAGTTTCAGTCTGGTCATGGCCGGGGAATCCGAAGAAAGCATGTGTATTCCCATGGGCGACATTGTTATTGAGCCACCCGATCAGATTGAGCCAAAAAGGGCTGCTGTGACATTTCCCCACGCAACGCATTTCAGCTACACCTGTAATACATGCCATCACAAATGGGACAGAGAAGCACCTGTACCTTCCTGCAGAGCCGCAGGCTGTCACGATGTCGCGGTGATCCCCAAAAATGCAGAGGGAACCAAAACAGATCCCGAGCTGTCCAGCCGATATTACAAGACCGCTTATCACAGCGCCTGTATCGGGTGCCACAAAAAAATCAAACAACAGAACAAAGCCATTGAAAATTCATACCGTTCTACTGGGGCATCCATCCAGAGCAGCGGTCCCACGGCTTGTTCCGAGTGTCATCCCAAAGAATAAAAAAGACCGGAGGAATCCATGATCCCGCCGGTCTTTAATTCATCCAAGTGTATTCTGGTACTTAGCCCTTCAACGAATATTTCTTCATGATACCATTATAGTAGGCTTTTTCAGAGATACTACCCCAGGTCCCGATCTCCTTGGAAAACTTTTTAAAGGACTCGTTGACCTTTGTGGCCATGGGGCTCTTGGCTGCCTCTTCTTCGACAACCGCTTCAGCCATCGGCATCAATGCGCTGAGCACGGCATCGGGAAAGGGAACCACCGGCACCTTGTGCACATTGATCAAGGTCTGCAGAGCAGCCCCGTTTCGGGCATCGAACTGAGCAAGCACCCAGTGCTCGTTTTCTACACAGGCGGCATCGACGATCTGCTGCAGTTCCTTAGGAAGCGACTCGTAGGCCTTTTTATTGAAAAAATACTCCAGATAGGTTCCGGGCTCATGCCACCCTGGATAATAGTAATATTTGGCAGCCTTATAAAAACCGAATCGCAGGCCGTGCAGCGGTCCTACCCACTCGGTGGCATCCAGAACGCCACGCTCCAGGGACGTGAAAATTTCGCCCCCCGGCAGCAGGACAACAGTTCCGCCGGCCTTGGCAATAACCTTTCCACCCAGTCCGGGAATTCTCATTTTAAGACCCTTAAAGTCGTCGATGGAATTGATTTTTTTGTTGAACCAGCCACCCATCTGTACCCCGGTGGACCCGCCTGGTCTGGGGATGAGATTAAAGGGTGCATAGACTTCTTCCCATAACTTCAAACCGTCGGCGCCATGAAACCAGGCCGACATCCCCTGGGCATTCAATCCAAAGGGTACTGCTGCGAACCACTGGGTTGCCGGCTCCTTTCCCGCCCAGTAATAAGAGGCCCCGCTTCCCACTTCAACCGTACCGTCCGATACCGCCTGAAAGCTCTCCATGGCCGGCACCAGTTCGCCGGCTGCATACACCTCGATCTCCAGTTGCCCACCGGAAAGTTCGCCGATTCTTTTTGCCAGGCGTTCACAACCCTCCTGAAGGACATCCAGCTTGGGAGGCCATGTGGTGACCATTTTCCATTTGAATTTCTTTTTGGTTAAGGTAGCCAGTTTCCCCTTATATTCTTCGACTTCATTTTTCAGCTTTTCAAGTGCTGCTTGATCGTCTTTACCACAGCCCACTATGGCCGTTGACAATGCAGCTCCAGCTCCAACTACCGCGGCCGTACCGACACCCGCTTTCTTCAGAAAATCACGTCTTTTCATAATTCCTCCTTAACCCAGTTAAGATGACGTTTAATCGGCACCTCATAAAAAAAGGTGCCAAAGACAACAAGCGCTATATAAAAACATAGTTCTTTGCTAAACCATGAATAAAATTCAATGCATTTTCGCTTCAAGCGTCAAGGACCGTATACCAGCTTGGGAAGCCAGGTGGCAAGCTGTGGAAACAATACAACGATCGCCAGACCGATGAGTTGAAAAATGACAAAAGGGATAATTCCCCGGTATATATGACCCGTTGAAACCTCGGGCGGTGTTACCGCTTTCAGGTAGAACAGGGAAAACCCGAACGGCGGCGTCATGAACGATGTCTGCAGGTTTACTGCCAGCAAGACACAGAACCAGATGGGGTCGAATCCGAACTCGATCATAATCGGTGCCAGCACTGGAACATGAATGAAGGTTATTTCGATAAAATCCAGAAAAAAGCCGATGACAAAGATTAGCCCCATGACAATGGCCAATACCATACCCCGGGAGTACTGCTCTGCCAGACCGCCCAAAAATTCCCGAACGAGTCCATCACCGCCCAGACCGCGAAAAACCAGTCCAAAAGCCGCCGCTCCACACAAGATAATAAAAACCATGCAGGTGAGCTGCACGGTGGTGCGCATGACGTCTCTTAAGATTTTGAGAGAAAATTTCCTATTGGTCAATGTCAGTAGAGTAGCACCCACCGCGCCCACCGCAGCTGCTTCTGTGGGAGATGCGATACCGGCAAAAATCGATCCCAGGACAGCGACCATTAGAAAAAGCGGCGGAAACATGGCTTTGCCAACCTTAACCAGCAACTGCCTGCTGGAAATTGCCTGAAGCTCTTCCCGTGGGATGGCCGGTGCGATCTCGGGGCGAAAAAAAGCGACAATGGCAATATAGAGGATGAAGAGTCCCACCAATATAAGCCCCGGGAGGATGGCACCCATAAACAGATCACCGACGGATACACCCACGATATCACCGATAAGAACCAGAACGATACTGGGTGGAATAATCTGGCCAAGTGTGCCGGAAGCGGCAACTGTCCCGGTGGCGATCTCTTTCTGGTATCCGCGTCTTAACATGGTCGGAACCGCCAGCAGCCCCATGGTGACAACCGTGGCACCAACAATGCCGGTTGATGCGCCAAGTAGTGCACCCACAACAACAACGGACATGGCCAAGCCCCCGCGAATACGTCCGAAAAGGAGACCCATGGTATTTAGGAGGTCTTCGGCCAGACCTGAACGTTCCAGCATAACCCCCATAAACACGAACAGGGGCACGGCGATCAGGGTCACATTGGTCATCCTACCCCAGATTCTCAAAGGCAACAGATTGAAAAAATCCCAGCCAAACCCAATCAACCCAAAGCAGAGGGAGGTTCCCAAAAGTGTAAAGGTTACGGGGAACCCGGCCATGAGCAGGATGGTCAACGCCAGAAACATCCAGGCAGGAAGATATTCCATCAGGGTTGGCCCTCCTCTGTCTTTTCGATCCCAAGCAACTGCAAAAGACTGTGAATGCCGAGTGATGTCCCTTGCAACAACAGCAGGCAGAACCCTGCCGGAATGGTTCCCTTTACGATGAAACGGAAGGGAATGCCCCCCGGGTCAGGCGAGCCTTCCATGATTGCCCAGGAGGTGTATACAAACTTAGCAGATGTAATGATAATCATGATGCAGCCGGGAAAAAGAAAGAAGATGACACCCACAAGATTGATCCAGGCCCTGCCCCGGGTGCCAAGACGCTGGTAGATGATATCCACCCGGACGTGTCCGTCGTGGAGAAGCGTGTAACCCGCCCCAATGAGAAAAATAAACGCAAACAAGTGCCACTCCAGTTCCTGGGTAAAGACAAAACTGGTGCGGAACGCGTAACGCATGACCACATCGACAAAAATGACCAGTACCAGACCTAAGGTAACCCAGGCCACACCCCGGCCAACCCATTCATTGAGGGCATCGATTGCTTTGGCAATTTTTAATAGAAATTTCATGGATTGAGTCAAGCATAAACGATTGAGGAAATCACTTCATGTCTTGATTCCCCGGCAAAACAGATCAAAAGCAACTGAAAGTGTCGCTTTCAGGTAATCCTTGTCCTGGTTGATAACATTTTTACTGGCTTCCCACAAAATAACCCCCGAAAACAGAGACCAGAAAATATCGGCCAGCGCTGTTGGATGGCGATCGATAAAAACACCCTGCTGGATGCCCTCCTCAAAAATACCGGCCATGTGAGCCAGCGCCTTTTGGGATAAGTTCTTTATCTCCGTCAACAGTTCCGGCGAAAGATTTTTCAGGGTTTCACTGGATTGAAGATGAAACATATTGATAATAACCATGGGATCGAATTCGTAGACCTCGTACATTGCCTCGATAAGTGTGTCCAGCTTTTCAGACGGGCCCTCTCCTTGATCCTGAATTACCTGTGCAACGCGGATGCTCAGAAATTGCAGAATCCTCAAAGAAAGGGATGCATAGAGTTCTTCTTTGTTTTTGAAATAAAGATAAAGCGTGCCGGGGCTTAACTCGGATTCTTTGGCGATATCTTCCATGGTTGTTTTGCTCAAGCCCTTTTTAGAAAATACGCGCTTTGCAGCAACAATAATCTGCTGACGTCTTCTTTCTTTTTCTCTTTCTTTTCTCTCCTGTATACCCATATTCTGATTTTAACCTCTCACATCCGTAAAATGCTCTTCATTTTATGGAAAACAGCCTTTGGCGGCGCTAGTTCATTTCTTCGAATAGACTGCCCGAATTTTTCTTTTCCTTGAAGGTTTTCATTTTGTCCCGCATCTCATCCATGAGATCCTCCATGTCTCCCATAGACATTTTCATTCCTTCTTCGATCATGACGTTGAACTCATCATAAATCATTTCAACATCATCCAGTTGGCTCAAGATGTACTCACGTCCCTTGAAATGCTTTGAGATTTCCGGGTCTTTTGCAAGATCACCGTAACGTGAAAAAAGTCCAAAATGACATTCCAGTCTTCGTCCATGATAGGCGATCTTCCGGTTCAGTTCTCTCTGCTCATGGTTGATTTTTTCAATTTCTGTCAGATAGGACTCATATGCTGCCGTATCCCCTTTTTCTTTTGATTCGGCAGCTTTTTGCTTAAGCTGTTCCTTGGTGGCCTTCAAGTCTGATGCAAGATCCACAAGCGTCTTCAAGTGGTCCCGTCTCTTGTATATTTCATCATGCACGTAACCGCCGTACTTCTCACCATTTCCCAAAAGGTTTTCTCTCGATCTTGCCTGATCCCGTTCCCAGTCAGGCTGGAAGTCAGTTTCAATTTGAATCTTTTTTTGTTCAAAAGAAACCTGCGTTCCCTGGCTGGCGGTGAGTGTTTCCTGGGCCACCTCATTGTCCACTTCGACCTCGCCTGAATTTACCCGCACCAGCATGGTCCCGTCTTCATAAGATGCTGTTTCGAAATCCGTTCCCCTGACACCACAAACGGCTGTGGGTGTCTGAACCTCAAACACTTTTTTTCGCAGCGCTTTCTTGCTGATCCTGTTCCACAACTTACCAAAGAAAAGCAGCACCGAATGCTTCTTTTCCATTGGTGATATCATGGTGTTCAAAACTATCTTACTGTTGGCGTGGACACGAATGATGCTGTCATCTGCAAGCTTAATCGTGCCCCCACTTTCATCTCCCGTGGTGATGGTATCTCCGAAAAACACGTCTGTATCAGCTTGTGCAGCCAGCCAGGTTGTCTGTTTAGCCCTTTGAATTTTCATAAGGCCTGTCACCTCTTTAACCTGGCCCAGCGCAGATGCTTTAGCAATAACCACGGGTGCCGGATGAAGAAAAAACAACCCGATCAGCAAGCAGCAAAGATACGCATTTTTTTTCATTCGTTGGACTCCTCTTTGGCTGTGCCGGGGCAATCTCTATCCTTTAACCGATAAAAACCGAGATGATATCATTTCTGGCATTGACCTGCTGAATTTTTACCCGCACCAAGTCTTCGGGTTTTAAATCAATGCCACCGGATAGCGGCAGATCGCACTCCAGCATAAAATCCTTGAGAAGAATTGAATAGGCGTTTCGTTTTTTGCTGATGACAATTGCTTCCGTTCTTTCGCCTATCAGCTTCTCAAGATGCTTGAGAAGCCAGTACCGGTTGCGGTTGTACTGAATCCGCGAAACAACGCCCATGGTCACGCCAAGCGTCTGGATCAAATGATTTATTTCCTCTTTTGTGTATGGTTTGTCAAGACCCAGAACAGCTCTTATCTGTCTTTGCGTCACCAGGTCGAAATATTTCCTGATGGGGGACGTTGCCGTCACATAGGCTTCCAAGCCCAGGCCCGCATGATGCTTGGCCCCATGACCCAGGGAAAATCGATTGAGCAATTTTCTCTGGGCCCAATTCTGATACAGTGTGCCCTCATTGTTTTTAAAAAGACGGCCCCGCGGTTCCGGCTGAGATCTGAAAATGGCCGGTACCTGGCGATCGGTTAAAAATCTGGCCATAAGCCAGTTGGCCATTATCATCAATTCCGCAACCAGCATTCTGCCGGGGCTTTCCCGGTTGATTTTGCTGACAGCGGGATTTCCCTCCTGATCAACCCATATATTGATTTCAGGAAGGGTGATTTGGAGCGCTCCTTGTGTGAGCCGTTTCTGTCTGAATTGTTTAGCGATATCATAGAGCATCCGAATCTCTTCGTCTTCCTCGGTGACGGTATTGACATCATAATAGGACAGCTGCCGTTGTACGGTAATCAGACTCGGTACCACCTCGACATCGACAATATTGCCATAACTGCCGATCTGTACAAAGGTGCTGATGGCCGGTCGAAGCTCACCTGCCTTCAAACTGCAGAGACCTTCCGCAAGCCCGGGAGGAATCATGGGTATTTTTCTATCTGGCATATATATGGAGCTGGCCCTGTGGATAGCCTCCTGGTCCACCGGACTTTCTTTTTTTATAAAATGTCCCACATCAGATATATGGATACCCAGTCGATAATGGTCATTCGATTTCTCGATGCTCAGGGCATCGTCATAATCCAGGGTTGCCTGTCCATCTATGGTTATCAGGGGCAGATCCGTCAAATTGACCCGTTTGGTTCCGTACGTGGTCTCAGCATTGGAGTAATAAGCGTCTTTTACCAGCTTCTCCGCGCTTTCCTTGACCTCCTCAGGAAAATCTACCAATATACCAAATCGAATGATGTCTAGATTTTCGTCCTTGTCCCATGCACCAAAGTTGATAAAAACCTGCAGGAGTCTGCTGTCGTCTACGCCGACTCCCGCCCCCCTGAGAATCCTTTTTCCCAAGGAGTAGTATCGACTTTCCTTTTGATTCAGGTAAACCGACTTCAGTATTTTTATAATATCTTTCTGCTCTTCCGCTGAAAGACTCAATGGGGGGGGGGGCTCATTTTGGATAAGATGCTTTATCCAGCGGCTGCCGTCTGTAACAACCCGCTCGATACGTGCATTTTCTTTTTGCTGGTTGTCCAGTTGGATGACTTTTTCCTCGGAGTGGGGGAAAAAACGACTGCCGTTAAATTTAAAATAAAGCCGGTTGTTAAAAAATGCCCTTACCACTGCGGATTCATGATCTGCAGAAGGGTTTTCGGGAAAACAGAATTCAGTCATGGTCTCAAGGTCAATCCATTCCTGCTCAGAGTTCAAAACTTCCCACAATTCCTTGACATCCACATGATCAATCAATGCTTTTCGGCGGCTGGAGACTTCTCTGAGAATAGCCACCAACCTCTCCCTGCTCAGATCAAGATCCAGATGCTGGTCGCATCGGTGTGACAAGCGATCAGCCGAAAGTTTGACTTCACAATTGGCTTCTGTCAAAAGACGCAACCTCAGTTTTTTTATCTCTAAAATGACCGCGCACACTATCTTTTGGCGGTCAATAAATTCCACGATATTTCCTAATTCCATAACATAGCACATTAACAAGCAACGGTTCATAAGTCAACGTCCTCACGTGCCTGGCAAATTGTATTTCATGCCTCAAAACAAGTGTGATTGCACCTTTTTAAAGAATCGTGTAATAAAAGCGGTGATCCGCTGCAGATCATCGTTTTCTACATACTATTAGATTTGGATATACAACTCATGACACCCATGCAATTGATAAAACCCTATTTTGCAGAAAACCGTCGTCTTATTGTAATCGGTTTTTTATGCCTGATCCTGGTTGATCTGTTGCAACTCTTTGTGCCACGCATCATCAAGTGGGCCGTCGACGACCTGACAGCATTCCAAATCGATATAAACGGTCTGGCAATTTATGCCGTTTATATTTGTGGTATCGGTATCACCATCGGTTTTTTTCGCTACCTCTGGCGGCGCTGTCTTCTGGGAACATCCCGGCGAATCGAGGAAGGTCTTCGCAACCGGCTGTTTACCCATATAGAGACACTTTCGGCGAGCTATTTTGACAAAACCCAGACCGGTGATCTTATGGCACGAGCAACCAATGATATCCAACAAGTACGCATGGCAACCGGGATGGGCATGGTCGCGTTGAACGATGCCATTGTCCTGGGTGCTGCCGCCATTGGTTTCATGGCCTATATCAATGTTCGCCTGACACTTTTTGTCCTCATACCGATGCCCTTCATCGTCCTCGGAACCCGATTTTTTGGCAGGCAGATGCATCGCCGATACCAGGACGTCCAGGGATCTTTCGCAGACCTGACCGAAGGGGTCCGGGAACGGTTGACCGGTATTCGGATTGTCAAAGCCTACGGCACACAAACAACAGAACAGCAACAGATCGAGCAATTGTCCGGAACGTATATTCAGAAAAATTTAAATCTTGTGACCATTACCGGTTCTTTTTTCCCCTTGATGCTTCTTTTTTCCAACACCAGTATGGCCATTGTGTTATATCTGGGGGGCAGACAAACCATTCTTCAGGAGATTACAACGGGTGATTTTGTAGCCTTTATCAGCTACCTAGGTCTTCTGACATGGCCCATGATGGCCCTGGGATGGGTGACCAACCTCATCCAGCGCGGGCGGGCTTCACTGGACCGGATCCATACCGTGCTGCAGACAACCCCTGATATCGCCGATGCAAAAAATGCCGTCCATGTTCAACATGCCATTGGTCGGCTTCGACTCGATCATGTGGGCTTGTCTTTTAACAAAGCCGAACCGCCAGTTCTCTCCGATATTCAGGTGGATCTTGATCCCGGAAAAACATTGGGTATTATTGGGCCGCCCGGAAGCGGCAAAACATCTCTGTTGAATCTGGTTCTGCGCTTTTATGATGCAACCGAAGGCCACATTCTCATGGACGGTGTGGATATCCGTTCCATCCGTCTTTCCGACCTGAGATCCCAGATCGCCTATGTGCCCCAGGAACCCTTCATGTTTGCCGGCACCATTCTGGAAAATCTTACCTTAGGTGACAGGGCTTATGCCCGAGACAAGGTGGAACATGCGGCCGAACTGGCCTCTGTATATACCACCATCCAATCATTTCCCCTTGGTTTCGAGACCGTTGTGGGTGAAAGAGGCATTATTCTCTCTGGTGGACAAAAGCAGCGCATTGCCCTGGCACGTGCACTGCTGAGTCAACGGCCGTTTTTGCTTCTGGACGACCCCATAAGCCAGGTCGACACAGAGACCGGAAGCGGAATTATCAATACCATCCGGTCCCTGGCAGGCCAAAAAACGATTATGATCATCTCTCATCGTATTTCGGCACTAGGATTTGCTGACCGCATAATGTCCATGAGCAAAGGTCACATCATCGAATACGGCACCCATGAAGAACTGATGGCCAACGACAAGTATTATGCCCGTACGTTCCGGCTCCAGGAGATCCATTATGCGACATGACACGGGATACTTTGAAGAAAAGAAACTGGGAAAATCATATGATATCAGACTTCTCAAACGGCTTTTCCCCTTTTTGAAAGCCTACCATTTGACGATCCTGGCATCTATTTTTCTGGTGATGCTGATTACACTCCTCGATCTGGCGATCCCTTATATTACCAAGATCGCCATCGATCAATACATCGTCCCCAAAATAAATTCCGAGGTCTTTAAATCAGACACCGGGGCAGCTGGACCGCCTACCCGCTACTTGAAAGTAACACCCGGAGACCCCGGCATCCAATCCGTCATTGACCGCCATCCCGGGCTATTTGAGAAAGACGGTCGTTTCTTCATCATTTCATATCAGCATCTATCCAGACTCGAATCCGAGGATATTGCTGTTTTGAGAAAAGACGATATAGCCGGTGTCGGCCGGATCGCCGGTGTCTTCCTATTGATCATCATCCTCAGTTTCGGCCTCAATTTCCTGCAGAAAATCATCATGGAATACACAGGTTACAGGATGATGAACGACCTCAGACTGAATCTTTTCGACCATATCCAGCACCTGTCCATGTCTTTTTTTACACAAAACCCGGTGGGTCGCCTGGTCACCCGTGTTACCAATGATATCCAGAATATGCATGAACTGTTCACCTCGGTAATATCCCTTGTGTTTAAAGATCTATTCCTGCTGGCGGGTATCGCCATTGTCTTGGTTGTGATGAACTGGAAACTGGCCCTGGTGTCTTTTCTGGTCCTGCCCCTGGTTGGCTATACAAGTTTCGCTTTTTCGGGCCACATCCGGGATGCCTTCAGGGTTCTGAGAATAAAAGTTGCCGAAATCAATACCACGTTTTCAGAGATGATTGACGGCATCAGCGTCATCCAGTCCTTTGGCAAGGAGGACGTGTCCGCTGATAATTTTTCCCGGTTGAATCATGAAAATTATCTGGCCGGCATGCGTCAGATCAATGTCCTGGCCGTGTTTATGCCTCTTATAGAAATGTTCGGGATTGCCACTGTTTCGGTTATCATTTTTTATGGCGGCAAAAATGTCCTCGCAGGGGAGATCAGTCTCGGTGTTCTGGTGGCCTTTATTTCCTACATGCGCATGTTTTTCAGACCTATCCGGGATCTGGCAGAAAAATACAACATTCTCCAGAATGCTCTGGCGTCGGCCGAACGAATCTTTCTGATTTTCGATACAAACAATCCCATTGACGGGTTTGAAAATAAATCGGACAGCATACAGCCTTCTGCCAAACTGAAAGATTCAGAAAAGATAAAAACCCTTGACCTGGAAAACGTATCATTTTCCTATATGCCGTCGGAACCGGTTTTAAAAAATATATCATTAAGTCTCCGGGCAGGTGAAACCACAGCAATCATTGGTGCGACAGGTTCCGGTAAAACATCCATTGCCAACCTCATCATGAAGTTTTACGATCCTAGTTCCGGAAACATTCTTTTAAACGGACACAATATCAAAAATATCCCTGCCTCACGATACCGATCCAAAATTGCACTGGTTACTCAGGATCCCTTTTTGTTCACTGACACTATTTTTTCCAATATCTGGCGAGACCGACAGAATGTTTCCAAAAAAGAAATCACCCATGTCCTAACAGCGGCAAACTGCAGGGAATTGATTGCGGAACAATCGCAGGGTATCCAGACTGTTTTAACCAGGGGGGGCGCTTCTTTATCGAGTGGCGAACGACAACTGATATCAATTGCCCGGGCATTTGCTCGGAGCCCGGAGCTGATTATTCTGGACGAGGCCACATCCTACATCGATTCATTGACGGAAGATGTCATTCAGGATGCGCTTTCAAAACTGATGGCGGGCAGAACAGGTTTGGTGATCGCTCACAGACTTTCCACGGTGAGACATGCCCATAAAATCGTCGTCATCGACAAAGGCAGCATCCTGGAAATGGGCAACCATGACACCCTCATGGAACAACAGGGCTCTTATTTCCGAATGAATCATCTGCAACACTGCCTGGGAGAGTCCTGTTAGCCCGAACATTTAATGAAACTTGACAAAAAAATGCATTCGTTGCCTTTCAGATTCGCGAAATATTCGGTTTAGCTGATGCCCCTGTTTTCCAGGCACTGAAATGACAGTTATTACTTGCCAAATCCATCTTCCCATGATAGGCCATTAGGCCAACCAATTCTGACCGGCTTTCAATCCCCGATGATACCCAGTCAGGGTTATTCGATTTGTTCAAAAAAACCACGGCACCTAGGGAAAAAACTTCTTTGTTTTAGCGTATCCCTTTAAACTCATTAATATAAAGGAGGTTGAGCAAATGGCATACAACGCAGTAGAAATGGCTGATTGGCAGATTTCCGAGGCAGCAGAGAAAAACATGCCCTCACCGGACGAATGGCGTGACAAACTCGGTCTTAAATCGGATGAAGTTCTGCCCATGGGCCGACTGGCAAAACTCGATTTTCTGAAAATTATTGATCGTCTGGAAGACAAACCTGATGGAAAGTACATCGAAGTAACAGCCATCACACCCACGCCGCTGGGTGAGGGCAAGAGCACCACCTCCTGTGGTCTTATGGAAGGTCTTGGCAAACGGGGTAAAAATGTGGGCGGCGCCCTGAGACAGCCTTCGGGTGGCCCGACCATGAACGTGAAAGGAACGGCCGCAGGTGGCGGAAACTCGCTGCTAATCCCCATGACGGAGTTTTCCCTGGGTCTGACCGGTGATATCAACGACATCATGAACGCCCACAACCTGGCCATGGTTGCCATGACATCGCGTATGCAGCACGAACGTAATTACAGCGATGAGCAGCTTCAACGTCTGACCGGTATGCCACGCTTGGACATCGATCCTACCCGTATAGAGATGGGCTGGATCATCGACTTTTGCGCCCAGGCTTTGCGTAACATCATTATCGGTATTGGCGGACGTTTCGACGGCTTCACCATGCAATCCAAATTTGGAATTGCCGTGGGCTCAGAGTGTATGGCCATCCTGTCGGTTATCCGTGATCTGGCCGATCTGAAAGAGCGGCTGAACAACATCACCGTGGCATTCGACAAGAGCGGCAAGCCAGTGACCACCGGCGATCTCGAAGTCGGCAACGCCATGACCGCTTTTATGCGTAACACCATCAACCCCACCATGATGTGCACCGCCGAATACAACCCCTGTATGGTGCATGCAGGACCGTTTGCCAACATCGCGGTTGGCCAGTCCTCCATTATTGCCGACCGGGTTGGTTTGAAACTGTTTGACTATCATGTCACCGAGTCGGGCTTTGGCGCCGATATCGGCTTTGAAAAATTCTGGAACGTCAAATCCCGCTTCAGCGGATTGAAACCCCACGTATCAGTTCTGACCACCACCATCCGCGCACTGAAAAGCCATGGCGGCGGACCCAAAGTGACTCCGGGTATTGCCATGCCGGATGAGTACACCCAAGAAAATGTAGGCATGGTTGAAAAAGGCTGCGTAAACATGGTGCATCACATCAACACCATCCGCAAAGCCGGCATCAATCCAGTGGTCTGTATCAACCGGTTCTACACAGATACGGATGAGGAGTGTAACGTTGTCCGCAAGGCAGCCGAAGCAGCCGGTGCCCGCTGCGCCGAATCCAAGCATTGGGAATTGGGCGGTGACGGCGCCCTGGAATTTGCTGATGCCGTTGTCGAAGCTTGTGAAGAGGAAAACGAATTCAAATTCCTCTATCCCCTGGAGATGAAACTGCGTGACCGCGTCGACATTATCGCCAAGGAAGTCTACGGCGCCGATGGTGCAACCTGGACGCCGGAAGCCGAAGCCAAGGCCAAGATGCTCGAAAATGATCCCAAGTACGCCGACTTTGCTACCATGATGGTCAAAACCCATCTCAGCTTGAGTGCCGACCCGACGCTCAAAGGCGCACCCAAAGGCTGGACGCTGCCCGTGCGCGACGTACTGATTTATTCCGGTGCGAAGTTTCTGTGTCCCTGCGCCGGCACCATCAGCCTGATGCCGGGAACCGGTTCCAACCCCGCCTTCAGACGTGTGGATGTGGATGTTAACACGGGACAGGTTAGCGGACTGTTTTAATCCTATAACCATATCATGCAAAACCATAGGGTCCGGGAATTTTTCCGGACCCTATTTTTCTTTTGTGCATTTTGCTACCTTTCAATAGAGGTATCTTTAATAACATGCGTGTACTGCTGATCAATCCGTATTATCCCATTTCAGAAACCCCATCGCCTCCTTTAGGGCTAGCATTTCTGGCCGCAGCACTAGAAAACGCCGGCCACGAAGTTCAAATGCTTGACCTGGTGGTATACCCCTACACCAAAGAACATCTTGCCAAAACCTTGAAAACTTTCGACCCCCAGTTCGTAGGTTCAACGGCCGTGACCATGAATTTCAATCATGCCGCCGGTGTCATCAGAGATGTCAAGGCGCTCGCACCCGACATTCTTACGGTGATGGGTGGACCGCATGTCACGTTTTGTGCTCGTGAAACCCTGGAAGTCTGCCCGGAAATCGATTTCATTGTCCTCGGAGAGGGAGAAGAAACCCTCGTCGAACTGGTCACGGCCTACCAAAACAACAGCCCCTGGAACAACATCAAGGGACTCGCTTATCAAGACCAGGGCCGGCCGGTTCAAACCGCGTCAAAGGATCCCATCCAGGATATCGACAGCCTCCCCGAACCGGCCAGACACCTGATCCCACTGGGTAGATATCGGGCGCTCGGCCTGCCCATCAGCATGACCACCAGCCGGGGATGCCCTTTTCAATGTATTTTCTGCGTGGGCAGAAAAATGGTCGGCGCCAAGGTCCGATACAGAAACCCCCAGAAAGTCGTGGATGAACTGGCTTATCTGAGCACCCTTGATTTTCACCAAATCAATATTGCCGATGATCTCTTTACTGCATCCAAGAAGCATTGCCTGGCCGTCTGTGATGAAATTATCCGGCGTCAACTCAAAATTCAATGGACCTCCTTTGCCAGAGTCGACACGGTTTCACGTCCGGTATTGGAACGCATGAAACAGGCCGGGTGCAGCGCCGTAAGCTTCGGTGTCGAGACAGGAAGCCCTGAAATCCTTACCACCATCAAAAAAGGAATCACCCTGGACCAGGTTATCCATGCCGTAAGCATGTGTAATGAAGTGGGTGTCACCCCGCAGGCTTCTTTTATCCTGGGCCTGCCTGGCGAAACATTACATACACTGCAGCAGACGGTTGCCTTTGCCGAACAGCTCAAAAGCATGGGCGTCCTACACGGCTATCACCTCCTGGCGCCCTTTCCGGGCACGGATGTCAGGGAAAACAGCCAGAGTTACGACATCCAGATCATGAGCAATAACTGGGATGACTACCATGCCAACCAGGCCATTGTCAGGACAGAGGCCGTTGATCAACAGACCCTGGACGGCATTGTCAAAGACTGGCAGAAAAATTTCGACACCTGGCTCGATGACATAAAACAGCGCCGTGACAAGGGTGAGACCACCAAAGAAGAAGCCTGGCCTCTCACCAACCTGGAACATATCGTCCTGATTTACGATCTAATGATGAAACAGGTGTTTGAAACAATCGATTGGATTCCTTTTGATAATACAGACGCTTCGGATAAAAGTGAACTGGCGCATCTGACAGATCTCGTGAACGGAACCATCCCCCACACACCGGAGCAGATCCATAAGACACTCCAGTTTGCCACTGAAAAAGGCTATTTGACCAAGGAGATACAAGAGGGGTGTTACCGCTGGAAATGGATAAATTATCTATGAATATTCTCGTTTTCCAACAAAACCGAAAAAGTGAAACCAAGATTGCCGGTATCCGAAAATATGGTGGTGATCGATTCAAGATAGACGTTATCTCCATTAACGATGATCTTCCGCTGGTCATCGACGACGCCAGGCAATATCTGCCGGAGAAAATTGAAGCGGACCTGGTGCTTGATTTTCTGCAGCACCCCGACCTGTCTTATGACCTGGCCCAAATCTGCTCCGAAATGGAAATTCCCCTGGTAGCTTCCGGGAAGAAGCATCACCCCGCCCATGTCATCACCCCCCCCACCTGATGCGGTCTTTCCCGGCAGGACTGCCTGGGCTTATATGGAGACCAATTCGGTGCGCCGGAACTGGATGTGGAGATTGCAGAGGGTAAAATCCAAAAGGTTTCCGTCAAAAGAGGTGCGCCCTGTGGTGCCACATGGGAAGCAGCATCGCGAATTGTCGGACATGACATAACCGAGGCGCCAACACGCTTCGGGTTGGAAGTTCAGTTTTTTTGCAGTGCAGACCCTGCCGGATGGGATCCGATTTACGGAAAAAGTCCGGTTCATTTTGCCGGGCATATCCATGATGCAGCATTAAAAAAAGCCATCACCAAAAAGAAGATCCAGTGAAATATCCTCTCAAAAAAAAACGTTTGCAAGGGTTGCCGCTTGTGGGGACAATGGTGACGCTGCCATCGCCAGAACTAACCGAAATCCTGTGTTCTGCCGGATTTGACTGGCTTTTTATCGATCTTGAACACAGCGCCATGAGTATCAAGGATGCCCAGGCCATTCTTCAAGCGGCCAGCCCGCAGGTTCCATGCGTCATTCGCGTACCGGTTAATGACGAAACCTGGATTAAAAAAAGTCTCGATATCGGCGCATCAGGAATCATTGTACCCCAGATTCTGTCTGCAGAAGAGGCGGCCCAGGCGGTTCGGTGGTGCAAATATCCCCCTGTGGGTTCACGTAGTGTCGGTATTGCCAGGGCACAGGGATATGGCGCCAATTTTAAGGCCTCTGTTAATTCCGCAAATACAGAAACAGCGGTAATCTTACAGATTGAGCATATAAATGCCATCCAAAATATTGAATCCATCGTCGAGATTCCAGGCATTGACTGCCTGTTCATCGGACCTTACGATCTTTCAGCCAGTATGGGCAAGATGGGTCATGTGAACGATCCGGAAATTAGAGCTGCCATAGCAAAGGTAAAGAAATGTGCAGATACGGCTGATCTTCCGACCGGCATTTTCGGGATGAGCCCTGAAGCGGTTAGACCCTATATTGAAGCTGGTTTCACTCTGATCGCTATCAACATAGACACGATGATCTTTGGAGACGCCGCCAAAAAAATAGTTGCCGCATCAACTTGATGAATCCCGCAATGCCTTTGCATGCTTTTTCAGCAGCCCCCGCAACTGATCATAAGTCAAACCCAGTTTTTCGGCCGCTTTTTTCTGCTTGTATTTGGATGCCTCCAGAGCCACCTTCAGCATCTGAAGTTCCAGGCTTTTCACTGCATCTTTTAGATGCATTGATGTCAGGTCCGGCTGTTCTTGGATCGTCGGGGTTATTTCCCTTAAGGGTGCACCATCCAAGGGCATTTTATAGGGTGAATTGAAGGGATTGAAGTCGATTGCCGTTATATGTGCAGAATTGGCTCGGTAAACCGCCCGCTCAACTACGTTTTTCAACTCGCGAACATTACCCGGCCAGACATATTGCTCGATCATTGTAATGGCCTCTCTGCTGAAAACAGGGGTCTCCTCGCGCCCGAGTTCGAAAGCCATTCTACGGGCAAAATGGTCTGCCAGCAACAGAATATCCCCCTCCCGCGCCCTCAAGGGCGGTAAGAACAGGACTTCAAAGGAAAGACGATCCAATAGATCCCGTTTGAACAGATCCCTGGCTGTCAAATCCAGCAGATCTGCGTTGGTGGCCCCCACAAGACGTACGTCTACTTCGACCGGTAATGACCCGCCCACCCTTTCAAAGGAACCGTATTCCACAATCCGCAATATTTTTTCCTGAACCTCCAAAGGGATGTTGCCGATTTCATCCAGGAAAAGGGTGCCGCTTTCGGCGGCCTCGAATCGGCCCTTGCGCGATTGAAAAGCACCTGTAAAAGCCCCTTTTTCGTGTCCAAACAATTCCGTTTCAATTAAAGAGGGGCTCAAGGCAGCGCAATTGAGTGCAACCAGCGGTTCCTGCCAGCGTTGTGACAGATAATGCAGACGCATGGCCGCAAGTTCTTTGCCGGTTCCTCTTTCACCCATAAGAAGCACCGGCCGATTGACGGTGGCCACTTTTGAAAGCGATTCCTGGAACATCAGAAATGTTTCAGATTGCCCGATGGCCTCTCCCTTTGGGGTTGGTGTTGTAAATTTCAATGACGAAGCATTCATATTGGTTATTATAACCTTTTATTAGTTTTTTTACCATTTATTAGGAATAACTACCACACAGCCCCTGCGTTGTCAATTTTATTTTTCTCCATATTATCAAGTCGTTATGCATGTTATATGGATTGGCATAATATATGCTAAAAGATATTGGAAAGCATCCAACTCTTGCTGCTGATGGTGTCCAGCACTTGTCTTTACACCACCACAGTGTATGGCTAACGATTTTTACCAAAACGGAGGTTGCACCATGGGTATTTTTACACGATTCCGAGATATTGTCAGTTCCAATATCAATGCCATGCTGGACAAGGCCGAAGACCCCGAAAAACTGATAAAACTCATGATACGGGAAATGGAAGACACCCTGATCGAAATGAAAGCGTCCTGTGCCGGTGTCATTGCGGGCCGAAAAAAACTTGAGCGCCAAAGCGACGGTATCGTGGCACGCCAGGAACAGTGGCATGCCCGGGCAGGCCTGGCGGTTGACAGAGGTCGGGACGATCTTGCACGGGAGGCGCTCAATGAATATCGCCGTTTTGCGGAAATGGCAGACACACTGAAACAGGAACTGATCGAACATGATGACATGATCCATAGGTACCAGGAAGACATTTCTCTGCTTGAGAACAAGCTGCACACAGCCAGAGAAAAGCAGCGTATACTTGTTCAGCGCCATATTCATGCCAGGCGAAAACGACGCGCCCAGGAAGGCATTCGCTCGGTGGACAATTTCGAAGCCATTTCCAGATTTGATGACCTAGAAAACCGCATCGAACGTATGGAAGCAGAGGCGGATTTGGTAAACTTCGGGAAAAAGCCTACTGTTGAAGAAGAATTTGACAATATCGTCCTGGATGATGATATAGAAAAAGAACTTACAGCACTCAAATCTTCACGAAAAAAACCGCCAGCAGACCTGAATGTGTCCTGATGGGTTGGCATTATTCGAAAGGTCCTATGGATTCAGACGTGACAACCTGTATTTTGGAGTAAGCAAATATGAATGCAATCATCATCGTGGCCATTGTTTTCAGCGGCATTGTCATTGTTATCGGTATGATAGCAGGCACCATTCTGATGACCATCAAAATGAGACATGGTGGTGTGTCACGAAAAAGCCGGCAGGATTACGAAGAAGAAACCCGCATGATACAGGAAATCTATCATGGCTTGACACAAATGGAAAAGCGGGTAGAAAGCCTGGAAACCATTCTCATGGAAAGCCAGGGAAAGGAAACATCTTCATGAACAGATTCAGATACCCCCATGGTCGAGGCCTTTACCGATCCCGAAATGGAATCATTCTCGGCGTGTGCCAGGGCCTGGCAAATTATTTCGATTTAAAAGCCTTCTGGATACGGGTCATTGCTCTGGTATTTTTTTTCGCCAGCGGCGTGTGGCCGGTACTGGTCCTCTACTTTGTTGCATCTTTGCTGATGAAACCAGCGCCTGTGAGACCCATTGAGTCTGAAGGGGAGCAGGAATTCTACGACAGTTATACAAGCTCCAGACAAAGAGCGGCCAGCCGACTGAAACGTCGCTTTCACAACCTGGATCAACGTATACAGCGCATGGAAGACATGGTAACAGCCCGCGAGTTTGAATGGGACAGGAAATTCAGAACATGAAATAGCAGGTTCACCCTTCTATTTTACCCATATGAATACAGAACAGACATTAGATGAAAAATGCCACCGCATCGACGGGAGCGGTTATAAAGCTTACAAGAAAATCACGGGTGGATACCAATTCTCCGGCTTCACACTCCTCATCGATCATGTGCAGGGCGACCCATTTGCCAACCCATCCAGGATTCGGGTCCGGGTCGACAGAAAAATATCCGGTTTCCCCCAGGCATTTTCGGCAAGCCAGAGTAGAAAGGTCGCCCTGTGCGATTATTTAACCCGCATCTTTTACAAGAACTGCCTTAAATATTCTCAGGGCAATCGCGGAACCGGTAAAAGTGGTCTGATCGTCGCGGACCGGCCAGGTCAGGAAATTATAGAATCCACCGCCATGGTGATTACCGATCAATGGGTTGAAGTACGCTTTTTCATGGGTCTGCCAGCAAAAGGGCGCCGGATTGCGGGCAGAGATGCGGCGATCATGTTCTTGAAAGAACTGCCTGAGATCGTACAGGCGTCCCTTTTCTTTAACCGTTTGAATCCCTCTGATCTCAAGACACATATCGAAATGGCAGAGGATGCAGATACGCTGAGAGATGGACTCGACGATCTTGGCCTGGTGGGTTTCGTGGCCAACGGCGCCCTTCTTCCGCGCAACAGTGGTATCGATCCGGCTCCTTTGGCAGAAGACCAGGCCGTTCGATTTAAATCACCCGACACCCTGCATACAGACATCATGCTTCCAAACAGGGGCTGTATCACGGGAATGGGCATTCCCAAAGGGGTGACTCTGATCGTGGGAGGCGGGTATCACGGAAAATCCACCCTGCTCAATGCGTTGGAACTGGGCGTTTATAATCATATCCCCAAAGACGGCAGGGAAATGGTGGTAGCGTCACCCAATGCTGTTAAAATCCGGGCAGCCGACGGTCGGAATGTCGTTAAGACGGACATATCGCCTTTTATCAACAACCTGCCCTTTGAAAGAGACACGACTTCCTTTTCAACAAAAAACGCCAGTGGCAGCACCTCCCAGGCCGCAAACATCTCCGAAGCTCTGGAAGCCGGCGCCCGGGTCCTTTTGTTGGATGAGGACACCTCTGCCACAAATTTCATGATTCGTGATCATCGTATGCAGATACTGGTTACCAAAGACAATGAACCCATAACGCCATTCATCGATAAGGTTCGACAATTGTATGATGAAAAAGGTGTTTCCACGGTGCTGGTGATGGGCGGCTCCGGTGATTATTTTTCTGTGGCCCACCAGGTGATTCAAATGACGGCTTATGTCCCCGAAAATGCCACCCAAAAGGCTCACCATATCGCAAAAACACATGCAAGCGGACGCAGAACAGAAGGGGGGGATGCGTTTGGGGGGCTTAAAAAGCGCATACCCATCCCTGAAAGCTTCAATCCCTATCAGGGAAAACATCGGAAAAAAATTTCAGCCCCCAGAATAGATGAAATCCTTTTCGGGAAAACCCTCATTGACATAGGGGATGTGGAGCAGGTCGTCCACATCTCCCAAACCCGGGGCATCGCTCATGCCCTAAACTATGCCATTCAATATATGGATGGAAAGCGAACCTTGAAGGATGTCGTGGACCGGGTGGCAGCTGATATCAACGACAGGAGCCTCGACATTCTCACACCCTATGTGACCGGAGATATCGGCTGCTTCAGGAAATTCGAATTGGCCGCCGCCATCAACCGCATGCGTACGCTTATGGTGGGGCATGATGCAATGCATACATGACAGCAGAATGTTATTTTGACAGATAATAGAACCAGGAGGGTCTAACCCTCGGCCTTCTTTTCAAGCTCATCCAGTTTTTGAGGGTCCGAAACAGCAATATCCACAAGACCCTTGGGGATGGAACTCTGCTCGCACATAACCCTGATTTCTTTCTCCTGATCACTGAATTCCATGATTTCGCGAATCGACTCAATGTAATCAAGCAGTTCATCCGAGGGTATATCTTCCACCGCAGGCCCTGCAGCCGCTTCCTTTTTCTTTGCGGCCTCTTCTTCTGCCAGTCTTTGTTTTTCCTTCAGTTCTTCTTCCATGGCCTGCTTAACAGCATCGATCACACCCTGGTCAACTTCCGCCATTTCGATGATCAACGCTTCGGAAACGTTATTATCAATGAGATGCTTTACCTTTTCGTCATTGGACTTGCCATCTACCGCCCCGAGCAGTGTTGTGACTCTTGCCCTCTCTGCGCGTTCCTTTTCCATCTCGGTGTTCACCTGTTGCAACTTTTCCCCGGTAATGTCCATTGCACGGGTGATCACTTCGGGAGCCACGTTATCCTCAATGAGAAATCGGATACCTTCATCACCCGGCATCGCTTTTGCTTTGGCAATGAACAAATCGAGTTTTGTTTTCTCGACCATCCGTATCACATCTGATCTGCGTGCGGATTTTTTGAGTTCCGGCCATTCCTTTCCGATGTCGTTTATGATTTGATTTGTTGCCAAATAAGGGTCCGTCACATCCTCCAATGTAAGTGCCTCCATGGCAGTATTGATGTCTTTCATAAGAGGCCTTCCGACTTTGTTTGTTTCGTTCATCGCCCATCTCAATTGAAGCAGATTGCCCCCATGATGGGAAACATTGAAACCAGCATTGTCAAGTTCACCCGCAATTCGTTGGATCGATGCTTCATAGTTTTCCCCTGAGAGACCCTGGGAACCCAGCCCAAGGATATGCTCTTCAATTGATAACCAGAGAGGTTTCTTTTCTGTTGTGTTGTCTGTCGTCATTTTCCAATCTCCATTTTATGATTTATACCAAAAATAAAAGTGCCGACTGAATCTCTCCGAAACAGTGTCTTTGATTTCCACCAAATAAAAAAAGTTGATAAGAACCTGCTTTTCCAGACAAAGAATATAGAGAAGCACCCATGTGAGTCAAGAGTGAAATTTATCTTTTCCCCAATGTTCAGAAACAAAATTTTGATGCGACTACTTCCCACCTGCCCCTGACGCATGATCAGCCTTTTTGTCAAACTGGGAAATAAAAATCCCTGTTCCGATCAACGCAAGGGCAATAAGGATATTTCCTGTTATCGGCTCTTTTAACATCAGTCCACCCAGCAGGACACCGACCACCGGTATGATAAAAATAAACGTATGCAGGGATACGGCCCCGTAGCGTTGCAAAAGTACATTCCAGGCTACAAAACCAAAACTGCCGGTGATCAATCCCTGATACAAGATAGCCGCCAGAACACTTCCACCCGGCGCATTCACCATGGGCTTGTCAAATAAAATAGCACATAGATACAGAAATGGGACGGCGAATAATATAGGATAAAAAGCAATCTGAAAAGGGCTATAATTTTGAATAATTTTTTTTGTATACACCCCGCTGCAAGCCCAGAGAAAGGTGGCGCATAAAATGAGCATATCACCGGTTTCTAGCTCATCCGAAATATCGCGTTTCTGTAAAAACAAGAAAAGTATTCCCGAAAAACCCATCAGAATACCCAACAATTTTCCAGGGGTAATTCGATCATCTCGTGTAAAAAAATGGCTCAACAGCAGCACCAGAAACGGAACCAGATTAACGATAAGGGCGCCCCGTGAAGCAAATGTTTTGCTGAGACCCACATAGAACAGACCAATTTGGGCTGCAAACAGAATTGATATAATCAAAAGTTGATGGGCCTGACCTTTTTTGACACGAATGGACTGGTGAGTAAAATGCGTCCACAGAAAAATGGCGACAACGGCAACGCTGAAACGTACAGCAGCAGCTGTAAACGTACCCAGACCCGCCAGTGTGAATTTTATGGCCACCGCATTGGCCCCAAAAAGGACGCACAGAAATATTGCCATCGCAGACGCCAATAGCGAAAGAGGATTGTGGGTTGATTCATTTTGGGCTATGATGCCATATCGTTGAAACATAGCGTCCTCTATTTACCAGCAAAGCCAGAGTGTACTTTTCCTGGAAATTTCACAAACCTGATCGGCTCTGGCACATTGGCTGCCAATATCATAATAATTGACTGTTGTATTAAGGTATATTGAAATTTATCGTCAAGTTTCATAGAATATTCGGGATATAGCCGAATACAAACTGGACGGATAGTATTATTCTTGGAAAGAGTCAAATGGATTCGCAAAAATGAGCATATTTCCATGGCTTATCGATGTGTTAGCGAGTGCTGCTTCGATCCAAAATGCTATCCGAGGCAGGTCTTCAAACAAAATTGATCCCATTTGCAAGAACCTGCTTGACTTTATCATTCACAATATTAATGCTATAAAACCATGAGGGCGTATTGGCATATTGTTAAACATTACCCATCACGCCAGTGCTCCAATACGCCAAAAATACATGGGATTTAAGTCTCTTTATATAGAATAAGCTTCTTTAGGGATATAGGTCCGTAAAAAAATGTCCATGTCTTTTAAGAAAAATAAAACAGGTGCTCACGCAGGAATAGAGGATGATCTGCTCTCGGGCGCCTCGACAGAGATGAAACGCATGGGTAGAGAGTCCAGCATCACACATCTGCCGAATCGCTACGTCATTAACGATTCAAGCGCCGGCAGGGTTTTAATCTGCCTCGAAGCGCCTAATATTTCAGTACGTGTTGAGGCCGGACTGACAATCTCCGCCTCAGCGACCCGCAGATCTTCTTCGGGCACAATATATCTTGACGGTGCCGCACAATCTGAGCCCTTCATGGACAATGAAAAACAGATCTATAATTTTGATCACCATGAAGGATGTATACGGCCTTTTACACTTTCAACCTGTGAACAGGTTTTAGTAATGATATTAAAGGGCATGGATTTGCGCGACCGAAAATGGAGCGTATTTGCAAACGAACCTGATTTGGACACAATTCTGGCAATCTGGCTTATTTTAAATCATTTACGTATTCGCAATAAAGACTCCAACCGTCTGCGGTTTTTATATGCGGTGGTTCGATTAGAGGGAATCATTGATTCGCATGGCTTAGAGATGACCGAGTTTAGCGGATTCCCACCAAGACTGCACAAAAAAGTGATGGAAGTGATTGATTATTTGCGAATAGAGGAAATTGATTTAAAAAAGAACGCTACGTGGGAAAGAAAAGACAGTCTTGAATACACTGCGTTAATTTTGCAAAAAATTGACAGCATCATTTACAGGTCCGAAGATTTTCTCGATTTTAAAGAATTAAAGGAATTGGCACGGGTTGAACTGGCATGCAACCGAATTGCCATCGTTATCGAAGCCGACCAGGGGATATACGAGCTTGAGGCCTCTTTGCAAAGGGTCTATGGTGAAAGGCTTGGACTGGCGATTCTTAAAAAAGGAGAAGATCTCTATACCTTGCGCCGTTTAGACCCTTTCATGCCAGGTGATCTAAGCGATGTTTATCCTATATTAAACTACATGGACCCTGCCGTCAGGAGCCGAAAAAATAGCAGTCAGTGGGGTGGTTCCGGTGACATTGGAGGTTCTCCGCGAGGAATTTCTACCAAACTTAGCCCTGTCGAAATTGCACACGCCTGCCGTGATGCCTTTCAGAATCCAAGTGTAGCCGTTTATTCGTTCCATTTCTTCTATGCCATGACCGTGGTATGCGCAATCACAGGTGCGGCTTTTATAAGCAATTTATTTATTTCTTCCAGTCCCTGGTTCAGCAATACGGTCGCATTTGGCCTGATCTCCAAAACCTACATCTCCTTTTTCGTCGCATTGATAATTTTTACGGCGGCATGTCTCTTTTTGATATCACGAATGCGCTTGTGGCAATTTGGCATTAGGGTCCCCACGGGTAAAGACTGGTGGATTCTTTTACCAGTCATTGTTCTGTCTGCTATGGGAAACGGTGTTTATTTTCCGAAACCAGCCTTTTATTTGTTAAATTTCAATGAAACCATCTTATATGTTTTTATTGCCATTCCTCTGGCATCAGAGTTACTCTTCCGTGGTCTGGCCTACGGCATTTTAGCAGAAAGCACCCCATCCAAAGGCTATAACAGCCGATGGCTCTTCTCCTATCCAGCAGTTGCTTCGGCAATTTTGTACACATCCTTTATCCTTTGCCTCGTATTCCTTCCAAAATTTTTCAATGGCGCTCTTCAAATGGAATCCTTTCCTGAAACGGCACTTGCTGCCTTCGCATTCGGGCTTGCCAATGGCGTTGCCAGGGAAAGAAGTCAAAGCATCTTCCCAGCCATTCTCTTTCATACAATTGCTGTTGCTGTTTTCGTTTTTTAAACGTTGATGTAGCAGTCCAATCATCTGCTATTTATCTAAGGCTTTTTTAGCAGAATCAACGGCCTCATCCACCTTGAAAATCGGCGATATGTCTGATGACTAAAACCGGAAGGTAAATCGAG